>JAJDTL010000003.1 GCA_022827195.1 Caldilineaceae bacterium | reverse complement strand
ACATCAGCAAATCCGTTTTCTTTCTCCAGCGTGAACATCGTCTCAACAGCTTCATGCAACTGTGGCTGATTCTGTTTGAGCGCCAGAACGTAGTCAGCGCCGCTCTCTGTGATCTGGTGCGCAATCGCTTTCTGACAGCCGGTCGCATCGATTGACACGATGCAACCAGACAGCTGCAACATATCCAGAAGTTCAGGAATTGCCGTGATCTCGTTCGCGTCTGCCGCCACTTCGGTCTGTCCCAGCACGAGCCGACTCTCCGTTGCCCAGGCACTGACTAAGTGCAGCGGTCCCTTTTGCTGCCTCCGATCATGCGAACGACGAACCGTCTTCCCATCTATGGCCAGCAACTGCCCCTGCGTCAATTCATGTAATTGCTGCACCCATTTCACAAAACAGGCTTCGAATTTCTCTGAATCCAGCCTGGCAAAGACCCGGCCAAAGGTGTCATGTGATGGGATTCCGTTCGGTAGGCCCAGCAGCGCCACCAGCCAGTCCCGTTTGTCGGTTGATTTCGGGCGCGGGCGGCGGGAGAATCAGACGTTGCGTTCTTCCAGTGGAAATTTAGGTTCGACGCCGGGATTGACGAGGTTTTCTGGCGGGGGCCAGTAACCGCTCAGCACCGCAGCCGCGTTGGCGATGCCCCCGTCCGACACGTCCTCCATCGCCTGCACCGAGATCGCACCGACATGGGGCGTCAGGATCACGTTGTCGAGCGAAAGCAGGGGGTGGTCGGGCGGTCTCTCCTCTTCGACAAAGACGTCGATGGCCTCAAAAGTGTCGACGCCGGCGCCGGCCAAATGCCCCTCGCGCAGGAGTTCGACCAGCGCCATTTCGTCGACGATCGCCCCGCGCGATGTGTTGACCAGGTAGGCGCCGGGCTTCATCCTGCGCATCGTTGCCTCGTCGAGGAGATGGTACGTCTCGGTGGTAAGCGGCAGGTGCAGCGAGAGATAGTCCGACTGTTCGATGACCTCTTCAAGGGCCATCATTTCAACGCCCAGTTCGTCGGCGACGCTTCCGGGCGCATCCATGTTGCGACGGGTGGCGACGACGCGCAGGCCAAAGCCGCGAGCTCTCTGAGCCACCGCGCGGGCAGAATTGCCGAAGCCGATCAGCCCAAGGACGCGACCGGCAAGTCGAATATTGGTCGAGGCCTGGCTGCGGCCGCTGCTCCAGGCCCCCGCGGCCATCGCCTTCGACATCTGCGGCAGCTTACGCAGCAATGCCAGCAGCAGCGCCATCGTGTGGTCGGCCTGCTCCTCGACGCAGAAGGTGGGGATGTTGGTGACGAGAATGCCCTTGCGGGTGGCGGCGGCGACGTCGATCTTGTCAGTGCCTGTGCCGAGGCGTGAAATGACGCGGCAGCGGCTCAGGCTCTCGATAACGCTCTCCGGGAGGGCGGTGGATACGACGAAGATAGCGTCGCAATCGGCGACACGAGGGATGATGGTCGCAGGAGAGTTGGCCTCCGTTTCAAGTGGATGGAGGCAGTGCTGTTCGAAGAGATCTCTTTCGTACTGACTCATCGGGGACAGCTTGGCATTCAGACGGACGGCTCGGAATTCCTGAAGATGGCTCCAGTCGGACATGGGCTTAAATCTCATTGGCGGCCGCGCGCGTTTTGTAGAATGTCAGGCTGGGGAAAGCCGCTTGCGCGGGCTATTGGGCTGGACTATAATGTCGACCAGTTGCAGTATACTTTCAACGGTTTTTGCTTGTCAATCGAATGCGCGACAATTCCTCGGTTGCCCGTGGACTGCGACGCAACCCCATTAGGCCTCACTGTTTGGTCAATTCGCTTGGCGCATGTTTGGTCTTCGCCGCCTTCAGGAGGCGGTCTGGATAGATTGCAGTATGCAGGCTATTCCGCCGAAAGCGTCGGGTCGGCCGGCGCACTTCACTCTCGATCCACAATAGAGTGAATCGAACTCCCGGCTCTACAATTCATAAGCAAAGACTGATAGATTCTTCACCACTCTGGAAGGAGGGAAAGCGATGAAGGCCAGAAGTTTGAGCAGACGATCGTTCCTGCGGCTCAGTGGACTTGCGGTCGTGGGAGGGGCACTGGCAGCATGCGCGCCGGCCGCACCGGCCCAGCAGGGCGGGGGCGAAGATACCGCGATGGCGGAGAAGCCGGGCGGGATCGAAGGCCGAGAGTACCTTATGTGGGGTCTTCAATATGACCCGCACGTAGAGCGGTACCACATGTTGGCCGATGCATTTGAAGAGGCGACGGGCGCAGTGGCGGTCGTGGAGCCGCAGGGCTGGCCGCTGGAGACGAAGGTCATCGCGGCGATGGCCGCGGGCACAGTGCCGGACGTGACCTGTATCATGGGCAAGCAGCTTGTGCCCCTGCTTGAGCAGGAAGCGCTGATTCCCATGGCCGAAGCGGTCTTCGAGCCGGCCGGTGTCGACCCCGACGAGTTCTTCAACCCGGGCGCGATCGGCGCATTTTTCTACGACGGACAGCATTGGGGCATCCCTGTCGAGGACAATAACGTTGGGCAGGCTGTCGGCGTGCGCACCGATTGGCTGGCGGAGGCCGGCGGCGAGGCCGAGGCCATCTTTGCCAAAGGGGAGGAGCTCGGCTGGTTCGACAGTTTTGACTCCTTGTGGAACCTGGCCGAGATGCTGCAACAGACCGACGATGCCGGCAACGTTACTGTGTGGGGCATGAACGGCCAAGGCTGGGACAACCGCACGTGGATGGGGATCATGCGCGACCTCGGCCAGCACTGGTGGGACCCCGACAACCAGGAGTTCTTCCTCAACAGTGAAGAGGCGATGGAGGCATTGCGGATCTACGTCGACGTTCCCATCTTCGAGCGCGGCATCGAGACGCACCTGGATATGCACCATATGAACGCGCTCCTGGCAGGCAGGGTCGCTATCGGCGTGGGCAACAACGCCATGGCCGGGGAGGCGGCCAAGATCGACGTGCCGGTCGAATCGGTGGCGAGACCGCCGACCACGCCAGGCCAGGACCCGCAGTTTGTCGGTGAAGGCGGGTGGGGCTTCGAAGTGCCCAGGCAGGCCGAGAATCAGGATGTCGGCACCGCATTTCTGCAGTTCATGTGCACCTATGACGCGCAGTACATTTTCGCAGGCATCTACGGCGGCACGATGCCGGCCGCGGTCGAGGTCATGTACTCCGACATCTATGAGGGCGACGACCCGGTCAAGAGCAGCGTCCGCCGCGACGTTCTGGTGCTGCCCAACACGGTCTATTACGGCTGGGGCTTCGGCATCCCGTCGGAAATGGAGCGCATTACATCCACGGCGATCACTCAGGTACGCACGGGCGAACTGGACATCGCGACAGCTTGTGACCAGATGCAGGCTGAGATGATACAGCATCACGCACAGTGGCTTGAAGCGCAGGCCTAGCCGCGTTCTGGACGAACAACACCAACGAGCAGGTTTCCGCGCAGGCATGGGAACCTGCTCTTCCCATTGGAAGCTGGAAGCGACTGGACCTGTTCCAGGCCGGCACCCCAGGAGAAGCCAAAGTGACGGATAGACAGCCCGCCGACGGGCGTACAGCTGTGATCCGGACCTTGCGCAAGCCGCAGTTCTGGTTTGGGCTGGCCGTACTCGCGCCGCTGGTCATCTGGTACCTCTGGTTCTCCTTCTCGCCAATCGCGCGCGCCTTCTGGATGGCCGTTGTCGAGTACCAGATCTTGCGACCGGAAGAGAGCGAATTCGTCGGCCTGCAGCACTTCAGAATGTTGTTCGAATACAGCCTCTTCTGGACCTCGATTCGCAACACGCTCGTCTATGCCGCAGTATTCTATGCCTGTATGGTGCCGCTGGCCCTCTTTATCTCGGCCTGCCTGACCTCGGTAACGCGCGGGCGCAACTTCTACCAATTCGTCATTTTCCTTCCCGTCGTCGTCTCGCTGGTCGCCATCTCTCTTCTGTTCAAGATGCTGATGAACCCGCAGCTCGGCCAGCTTAACGAGATACTGCGGGCCGTCGGACTGCCCCCAAGCCAGTTTCTGACCAGCCACAAGAGTGCGCTCTTCTCCGTAATCGGGGTCGATATCTGGAAGGCACTCGGTTTCTACGTGGTGATCCTCACCGCGGGCATGTTGAACATCCCAGAAGAGATGTACGACGCGGCCAAGGTGGATGGGGCCGGGGTCCTGGCGCGCTTCTGGCGCATAACGCTTCCGCTGTTGGGCCATACGCTCGCGCTCGTCAGCGTGTTGATCGTGATGCATGGCCTGCAGGTCTTTGCTCAGGTTGTCATCATGCCTTCGCAGCCGGGCGGGCCGGGCGACGCCACATACGTCCTCAACCTGCTCGTGTACACCGAGGCGTTTGCCAATCTCCGTTTCGGATTTGCCACCGCGACCGCCTTTACCCTCTTCGTGTTCGTCTTCATCGTCACCGTCATTCAATTGAGGCTGCTGCGGCCGAGTTGGAGCTACTGAAATCAGGCGGCCGGCTTCAGCTCACTCACGGCAATGTAGAAACGCTTTGTAGATTATGACCAGAGACGAGGCAGTACAGACCACCAGGAACGACGCGGCCGCACGGCTCGAGCAGTTGCGCGTGGCCGTGGTCCATGCTGTTCTGCTGACCATCACTGTCTCATCGGTGATGCCGTTCGTGTGGATGCTCTTCGGGTCTTTCAAGTCGTATGTCGAGCTCACCAGCGGGGAGAGCCTTTGGCCGCAGGTTTGGACGGTCGAGAACTACCGCGCCATTATCTTTCGCGCCAATTTCCCGCAAGCATTCTGGAACAGCACGCTCGTTGCCGTGGTCGTTACGGCCTGCGTCGTGCTGACTTCGTCGGCAGCGGCCTACGTTTTCGCCAAGTACCGCTTCTGGGGCAAGGACCAGCTCTTTATCGTAATTTTGATGACAATGATGGTCCCGTTTGCAGTGGTTCTGGTGCCGCTCTACGTGACGATCGCCGATCTCGGGCTGAACAACAAGCTGAACGGCGTGATCGTGCCCGTGCTATTCTCGACCTTTGGCATCTTTCTGATGCGGCAGTTCCTGGAGGGGATCCCGAATGATCTGATCGATGCAGGGCGGATTGACGGCGCGTCGGAGTGGTGGATTTTCAGCCGCATCGTCATCCCGCTTTCGACCGCACCGATGGCGGCCCTGGCCGTTTTTACCTTTCTCTTCAACTGGGACAACTACCTTTGGCCGCTGGTGGTCCTTTCCAGCCCCAAGTCACAGACATTGCCGCTCGTCCTGGCCGGGCTGCGCAGCCTCTACTGGGAACGCTACGACATGTGGGCGGCCGGCTCGATGTTGACCGTTGCGCCGGTCATGCTGCTCTACGCGGTGGCGCAGAAACAGTTTATTCGCGGCATAACCATGACGGGTCTGAAGGCATAGGAGGATGCGTTGAAGATCGAGAAGCTGGAAACGATCTGGTTCGAGGAGCAGTTCAATACGCTGTGGCTGCGGATTCACACCGACGAAGGGCTGGTCGGCTTGGGGGAGACCTACTACGTGCCGCGGGCAGTGGCTGCGGTGATCCACGATGTCTTCGCCAACCTCCTGCTGGGACGCTCAGTCTTCGACATCGAAAACCACTGGAACAACATGTTCGCGACGGTAAACTTTTTCGGTTACGCCGGCGCGGAGACTCGGGCAATTTCGACGGTTGACGTGGCCCTCTGGGACCTGCTGGGACAATACACGGGCCAGCCGATCTACAATTTGCTGGGCGGGCGCAACCGCGACCGCATCCCAATTTACAACACTTGTGTGAGCCATGGCCCCCATCAGGACTACGACGCCTGGATGGGAGGCCGCGCCGGCGAACTGGCACAGGAACTGCTCTCAACCGGCGTGCGCGGGATGAAGATCTGGCCCTGGGACCAGTTCGGCGTCTCGCTGGGCGGCCCGATCGGGCGTCGCGCCGGCGTGGGCGCGGTCGGGCCGGTCGGCCACTACCTGGACCCGGACGATCTCAAGCGGGGCCTGGAGCCGGTCCAGCAGATCCGGGCGGCGGTGGGCGACAAAATCCAGATAGCGATCGAAGGGCACGCGCGCTGGAACCTGCCGATTGCAATCGATATCGCCCGTGCGCTGGAACCATACGACATCATGTGGCTGGAGGAGATCATACCGCCCGACAATGTCGATTCCTATGCGCGCCTGGCCGCGGCGACAAAGGTGCCGTTGTGCGTTAGCGAGCGTCTCTTCACCCGCTTCGGCTTCCGGCAGGTTGTGGAAAAGAATGCGGCGCACATTGTTATGCCCGATATGGCATGGACCGGCGGGCTGACCGAAACGCGCAAGATCGTTTCGCTGGCCGATACCTACTATCTGCCCTTCACCACCCATGATACGATCGGACCGGTCGCGCTGTGGTCCGCCGCGCATCTCGCCGCGCACGCGCCCAACGCCATGATCATGGAGACGGTGCGAGCCTACACCGAGGGCTGGTACAACGACGTGATGACCGAACGGCTGGTGATCCGCGACGGTCAAATCGAGTTCCCCGAGCGGCCCGGGCTGGGTACGGCGCTGCGTCCCGAGGTGCTGTCGCGTCACGATGTCCACGTCGAAGTCAGCGACCCGACCACCCGCAAAGATGTCTCGACCGGATAGATGGCGGTCGCGGCGTTCGCGGCAAGGAGAAAGCCGGCGCTACAAGGCGACTCTTTCATTTTGGACCTGGTAAACAAAGCATTCTTTGAGAGAACACTCTATGAAGCCGACCGTCGTGATTGCCTACCCCGGTTTCGGGGACATTGAAGTCGAGAAGGAGATCCTCGGCAGGACAGATGTCAACGTTGAGCATGTAGGCGCCCTGGATACGGAGGAGGCGTGGGAGGCCGCGAGTCGGGCTGATGTACTGATGGTGACAATCCAAACAGTGCCGGCGGAGCTGATCGAGCGCATGGAGCGCTGCCGTCTCATTTGCCGCGTCGGCACGGGGCTGGACGCGATCGACATCCCCGCGGCCACCGCGCACGGCATCTGGGTGACGTACGCACCCGACTATTCGATCGATGAGGTCTCGACCCACGCGATCGCGCTGGTGCTGGCCCAGGCGCGCGGTCTGCCAGGCTTCTTCAGGACGACGCGTCGGGGGATCTGGGACGCGCAGGCCGGGGGCGTGCTCCGACGGCTGAGCGAGCAGACGCTGGGTGTGATCGGTTGCGGCCGCATCGGCCAGGCGACTGCGAGCAAGGGTCGCGGCGTGGGGCTGAATGTGCTGGTATTCGATCCCTATGCAGACGCGGCGGTTATTGCGGAGTTGGGTGTGCGGCTCGTTGACCTGGAGATTTTGTTGCGCGACTCGGACTACATTTCGCTGCACTCGCCGCTGACGAGTGAGACGAGCCGCCTGATAAACGCCGAAACGCTGGCGCTGATGAAACCGACCGCGTATCTGGTGAATGCGGCGCGCGGTGGGCTGGTAGACGAAGAGGCGTTGCTGGCTGCAGTGCAAGAAGGGCAGATCGCGGGCGCAGCCTTGGATGTCCTCGCGGAAGAACCGGTAGCGACCGACCACCCCTTCTTGCTGGAGGAGCGGATCTTGCTGACGCCTCACGCGGGATGGTACTCTGAGGAATCGATGGTTGACGTGCGCGTGCAGGGGGCCGAGGAGGTGGTGCGCGTCCTGCGCGGCGAACGGCCGCGCGCGCCGGTGAATGAAATAGAGTAAGAGCTTCAGCAAAGAAGACCGCGGGCAATGACATACCCAATCTTTGATCTTTCAGGACCTGCGACCATCGTTTCCTGCGCGGCGAGCGGGGTGGGGCGCGTAGCGACGCACGCCCTGGCCAAGGCCGGCGCCGACAGCGTTCTGCTCGACATCAACGAGTCGGGCGCGCAGGCGAAACGCCCGTGAATCCAGGCTGCCCCTCTTCTGACAATCCGCGGTTTGAAGAACTACCCCGACCAGAACCCTGAGACGAACTACCAAAACTGAAAATAAGGCTGAATCGCGTGCAAATGGAGGTGGCACGAGCTATAGTAGGACCATGATCTGCGCGACAGTCGCCATCACCGATGGGAAAACAGCCAGAACGGCAACACATCTTCCAGTACTCGGCAACAGCAGCCCGGCCGCGCCACGGCGCCAAGGGGCAAGACGACCGGCCCATGACGACAGATGACGGATATCGATTAGTGAAGACGAAAGATGAAGGAAAACGGCGAGATACAGTGTAAAGTCGCTCCGACCATGATACGCAGTCAACAACAAGCCAAACTACCCAATTTGGTCGCTCCGGTTGGCGCCAGAAAGCAAATGCCCGGAAACTGTGCTACTCTATAACTGTCATGCGAATCCAACCGCCAGATTCCGCCCGAAATACGCCCGAAATACCGCCAATCTCGGAGTCGAACACCCCCATTCAGAAAAAAAATATAGGGCGACATTGGGGGACATAGGGGGACATTGGGGGACATATGTCCCCCTTTTTCGCCAAAACGGAGGGGCTTCGGCCTCTTTCGGCAAAGGTGGCTGACAAGCGCTTGGTAAGTATTGCAGACGTGCAGATTATGGGACCAATGGCGACCTGGACTAGGATCAATCTGAGAGGCCGAAAAGACCGAACCGTTCGGTTTCGCAACGAGAACAGAAAAGCAGAAACCGGACTGTCGATAGGCTTACGATTCTCCATAGCAAGATTCGGGACCTTCCCAAACGATACAGCCTGAGGTCAACCTTCACCCAAGGAGCTAGCACGCGATGACGCATCCGCTTTTTGATCTGACAGGACGTGTTGCCATCGTCTCGGGCGCGGCCAGCGGGATGGGGCGTGTGACGTCGCTCGCCCTGGCCGAGGCCGGCGCCGACATCGTACTGCTCGACATCAACGAATCGGGCGCGCAGGCGACTGCGCAAGAGATCGAAGAGATGGGCCGCCGCGCCCTGCCAATCAACTGTGACATTTCCGACGCGGAGCAGATTCGAGCGATGTACGGACAGGTCGACAGCGAAATGGGACGCGTCGACGTGCTCGCCAACATCGCCGGCGAAGGCCTTCGCACCGATCCGATAGAGCTGACCGAGGACCAGATCCAGCAGGTCATGCAGAACCTGGTCGTGGGCCGCTACATCTGCACGCAGGAGGCCGCCAAACGCATGATGACGCGCGGCCGCGGCAGCATTTTCAGCATCGTCTCGATTGCCGGAATCACCGCGCTCGGGCGCGGCCACATCGCCTATAGCATGGCGATGGGCGCGGTTGCGGCGATGACGCGTGAACTCAGCACCGAGTTGAGCAGTCTGGGCGTGCGCGTCAATGCGATCGTCTGCGCCCAGATCATGAACCAGGACCTGGAGGTGCGCATCGCAGCGGACCCCAATCTGGGTGCCTCCTACCTGCGCGGGCTGCCAATCGGCCGCATGGGGCATCCCGACGACATCAAGGGGCCGGCGATCTTCCTCGCGTCCGACGCCTCGGGGTGGATGACCGGGGCACTGATTCCGCTGGACGGCGGCAACCTGGCCAAAAACGCCAGCGGCACGCATCCCGGCATGCCGGTCGCGGTGCCGAATTGAGACCTGGCCGCATAATGTCGATTGCAAGAGGAGTCATAGACCCATGACCGACTATCAAGCCGCGCAGGAGATGGCTGAACTGCCCGAGCCGGAGCAGCTTCTCGCGCTCTACCGGCAGTTGATCACGATTCGCTACACCGAGGAACAGCTGGCCCGCTCGCATCAGATGGGGTTGGTCCACGGCGCTTGCCATACCTACGTGGGGGAGGAGGCGATCGCCGCGGGTGTATGTGCCCACCTTCGACCCGAGGATGCTGTTTTCAGCACGCACCGGGGCCACGGACACGCGCTGGCCAAGGGCGTCAGCCCGCGCGAGGTTGTGGCCGAGCTCTTCGGGCGCGCCACCGGCTGTTCGCAGGGGCGCGGAGGCAGCATGCACCTCTTCAAGCCGGAGGTCGGCATGATGGGCACGAGCGGCATCGTCGGCCCTTGCATACTGCAGGCGACCGGCGCCGGCTACTCATTCAAACTGCTCAAGAAAGACAACGTCGGGGTCGCATTTTTTGGCGACGGCGCGGTCAACAACGGCGCGTTCCACGAGGGGCTGAACCTGGCCAGCATCTGGAAGCTGCCGGTCCTCTTCGTCTGTGAAAACAACCTCTATGCCACTGAGGTGCCCTTTGCATACGCTGCCGGAAATCCCCACGTCGGCAACCGCGGCCCGGCCTATGGCATGGAGAGCGTTACTGTCGACGGCAACGATGTTCTGGCGGTCTTCGACGCGGCGGGCGCGGCTGTAGAGCGGGCCCGGTCCGGAGAGGGGCCGACCTTGATCGAGTGTAAGACTTACCGCACGCGCGCCCACTCCGAGGGCATGCGCGACGCCGGCTACCGCACGCAGGAAGAAGTGGACGCGTGGAAGGCGCGCGACCCGATCACGCACTACCGGAAGTGGCTGCTCGACAACGAGGAGGCCGGCCCCGAGACGCTCTCGGCCATCGAGGCCGAGATCAAGGAGGTTGTGGCGGAGGCGGCGGAGTTCGCTCGCAACAGCCCATGGCCCGAGCCGGAAACGGTCAGCGAACACATCTTCAATCAGGGGTGATGGCAATGCGCCAATTGACCTACGTCGAAGCCACTTTGGAGGCCTTGGACAGCGCCATGGCCCGTGACCCGTCGATATTTGTCGTCGGCGAAGGGATCGGTGAACGGGGCGGGAACTTTAATACGACGACAGGACTCTTTGCCAAGTACGGGCCGGAGCGGCTGTGCGATACGCCGATCAGTGAACGCGGCTTCGTCGGCATGTGCGCCGGCGCGGCGATGACCGGCACGCGACCGATCGTCGACTTCATGTTCATTGACTTTATCCTCGACGCCTTCGGCGAGCTGGTCAACCAGATCGCCAAGATGCAGTACATGAGCAGCGGCCGGATCAAGATGCCGATCGTCCTGCGCGGCTCGATTGGGATTGGCCATTCGGCCGCGACCCACCACTCGGGCAGCTACTATCCCATCTTTGCCCATATTCCCGGATTCCGCGTCGTGGTACCCGCGATACCGAGCGACGCCAAAGGGCTGTTCGCAACCGCGCTTAAGGGCGATGACCCGGTACTCTTTCTCGAACACAAGTCGCTGCTCTTCAACCGGGGTGAAGTGCCCGAGGGCGATTACGAAATCCCGTTTGGAAAGGCCCGCATCGCGCGCGAAGGCGCCGACTGCACGGCCGTTGCTATCGGTTCGATGGTGGACAGGACCCTTGCCGAGTGCGAAAAGCTGACCGAGGAGGGTATATCCGTCGAGGTTATCGATCCTCGCACGATCGCGCCGTTGGACATGGAGACGATTTCCGAGTCCGTCCGGAAGACCGGCCGCCTGTTGATTGTGGACGAGACGTTTCAGCCGTGCGGCGTTGGCGCGGAGATCGCGGCCCAGGTCATTGACGCCGGATTTGACGACCTGGACGCGCCGATCCGGCGTCTCAACGGCGCGCACGTGCCGACACCGTACAGCCCGCCCCTGGAGCACTCCATCACGCCGCAGCCAAACGAGATCGAACAGAGCATTCGCGATCTGCTCGCAGAATGACCGAAGGGAAGTCAGATGGCCTATGAAGTGACCATGCCGCGCCTGGGATGGACGATGGAGGAGGGCATCTTTGGCGAGTGGCTGAAACAGGATGGAGACGACATCCAGCCGGGTGATCTGCTCTTCACCGTGGAGGGCGACAAGGCCACGCAGGAGGTCGAGGTCTTCGAGGGCGGCATACTGCGGCTGCCGCCCAACGCGCCCGCGTCCGGGGACGTGATTCCCGTTGGCGCCCTGCTTGCTTACATCGTCCAGGCAGGGGAATCGATGCCGGAGCAGATCGCGCAGCCCGCCGAACCGCTCGCGCGCGGCGACCACCCGCCGGCAGCCGCGGGTCAGCCGGCGGTCACACAGGCAGCTTCGACCGGCCTCCCTGAATCGGAACCGCGCGAAAGGCCGCGGATCAGCCCGCGCGCACGCCGCGTCGCCGGTGAATTTGGCGTGGATTGGACGGTATTGACGGGCAGCGGGAGCACCGGAAGGATCATCGAGCGGGACGTGCGCGCGGCCGCCGAGATCCGAGAGAAGGAGACTGTCATTGATGCCTCGCCGGTAGCGCGAAGGATGGCCGCGGAGGCGGGGATTGACTTGGAAACGCTGGCGGCGGGCAGGCCGGGTAGGCGAATTCAGCGAGAGGACGTAGAGGGAGCGATTGCGGCAGGGCTGCAGCCTGTCCAGGAGGCCGGCGCAGCGGCGACAGAACTCGCGCCGCACACCCGAATCCGCCAAATCACAGCCCAGAGAATGGCCGAAAGCGCCCGCACGACCGCGCCGGTCACGCTCACGACCGAGGCGGACGCCACCGAGCTGATGGCGCTTCGGCAGCAACTGAAGGAAAGCTACGCGCGCCGCGGGCTGGCCGTTCCCAGTCTCAATGACATCTATCTGAAGCTGACGGCCGCGGCGCTGCTGGAACATCCCGCGCTCAACGCCAGTTGGAGCGACGAAGGGCTTCTGCTGCACCGCGATGTCCATATCGCCTTCGCGGTCGACACGGAGGAGGGACTGTTTGCGCCGGTGCTGCGCGACGCGGCAGGAAAGTCGCTGCGGCAGATTGCAGCGGAGTCTAAGGAACTGATTGAGGGCGCGCGTCAGCAGCGCCTCGGGCATGAAGCGATGCAGGGCGGAACTTTTACCATCACCAATCTTGGCATGTATGGCATCGACGCCTTTACGCCGATCATAAACCTGCCGCAGGCCGCCATCCTGGGGATCGGACGCGTCGTCTGCAAACCTGCCGTCCACAACGGCGAGGTCGCCGCCCGCCAGATGGTCGCGCTCAGCCTGACATTTGATCATCGCATCGTAGACGGCGGCCCGGCCGCGCGTTTCCTCAACTCTGTGCGCGAATACGTCACCGAGCCGGTCCTCTGGCTCACTGGCTGAAGGACTCCTACGCGGCCGTTGGTTGGGTTGCGCACGCTCTCCTGATACCCTTCTGAATCGTCTTGGCCACTGCCATTCGCGCCTGATTGTCGGTGGCGACGGATGACGCCCCAAATAGATCGGCTCCGAGCGGTTACCCTCGTTCGAGCCGACCGCGCAATATGATGGAAGACGTCGTGAACGTCCAAGGAGAATTTAGCGAACCCAAGAATTGACAATAGTACTGATTTCCATAGGATTATTGGGAGCCTTTTTCAGGCCAAATCCAAATGTTTTCACTCTCGATTTCACGGAGGGGAGATCCAAAAATGAAGCACAGTGAGACCTTGTCGAGACGTACCTTTCTCAAAGTAGGCGGAACGATGGCCGGCGCCGCGGTCTTGGCCGCTTGCGCGCCCGTCGCCGCCCCCGCGGACGACGGTGCGATGGCCGAAGGGCCGGCAGCAGAGCCCGTCACGATCCGCTATGGACGCCACGACCCGGCCGCCGGCGTCGCCACCACGCTGGAGTCGTTTCACGAAGAGTATCCCAACATTGAAGTAAGCGTAGAGCAGATTGGCGAGTTTCACGCCAAGATCCCGGCGCTGGCCGCGGCAGGCACGCTGCCGGACGTTGTGCGCAGCTGGGAGGCGATGGCGCTCGACCTCGGGCGAAACAACCAGTTCATCGACATCCAGCCATATGTGGACGGGGAACCCGGCTACGACGCGGCCGACTTTTACGAGAACTGGTGGAACTACCCTGTTGTGGAAGGGAAGCGTTTCGGCATTCCCGACGCAGCCGCGCCCCATGTGACCTTCTACAACGCCGACCTCTTCGACGCTGCCGGTGTGGACTATCCCGACAAGGACAGCTTCACCTGGACAGACTTTGAGGAGAAGGCCCGCGCCATCAGCGACCCGGACAACAAGATCTGGGGCTCCGAGACGATTCCGGTCGGCTGGCACATGTATAGTGTGAAACAGGCATGGCAGAATGGCGGCAGCTTCTACAGCCCCGATTTCCGCGAGTGCTACCTGGACAAAGAGGAGACGATCCAGGCGATCCAGTTCTGGGCCGACATGCTGCTGGACGGGAATGTGATGCCGACACCCTCTCAGATCATCGGCATCGGCGGCGCAGGCGCCGCGGCCGAGCTGCTCGCAGCAGGCAAGATCGGGATGCAACGGATGGGTTCGTGGATTACCGGCAGTCTGGTCGAGGCCGGATTCCGCTTCAACGTTGTGGCCGAGCCGAGCCAGGCGCGACGCGACACGATCACGCACGGTGCTTTCAACAATATTTCCACCACCTCTGAAGAGAAGGACACGGCCTGGATTTGGCTGAATTACAACACCAGCACGCAAGGGATCTACAACTACGCGTCGGAGGCGAATTTCCCCGGCACGCGGCGCTCGTCCAATGCGATTGAACCCTTCCCCTGGGTCGCAGACGTCGACTTCGACGTGGACTGGGACGTAATTCCCGATGCGCTGATCTACGGGCATATCCTGCCTGGTCCGGCCAACGAGGGTGAGTCGCTGAAGCTGATCGGCGACGCGCTGGAAAAGGTCTACTCGGGCGATGTGCAGGCCGCGGACATCTTCCCCGAGGTTGCACCGAAGGTGACGGCTGTAATCTCCGACGTCTAATCTGGACCGCAGCATTGCAAACGTTCGAGAGGGGCGCGAAGGTGTCTGATTGTCCAAGATTCCTTCGTGCCCTTCACTTGACGGGTTATTCCTGGCCGCTCGAAAGGGCTCGCGCGGCCAACGAGTCACATTCCGTGGCGGGAATCTGTGTCCACAACCGGCATTGCAGATCAGAATAGCTTTTGGCGCAGCCGGCGCTTTCACGACGCCTTGGTTGCGTACATGTTTATCCTGCCATGGGTGATTGGCTTTATCGTGTTCACGGGCGGGCCGATTGTGGCCTCGTTCGTGCTCAGCTTCTTCCGCTGGAAGATGATCGCGCCGCCCAGGTTTTACGGGCTGACCCACTATATCAGCATGCTGACCACAGACGAGCTGTTTCGCACCTCGATCTGGGTGACGTTCAAGTTTGTGCTGATTTCGGTGCCAATTGGACAGGTGCTTGCACTTGGGTTGGCGCTGCTCCTGAATCAGCGGATCCGGATGCTTGGATTCTGGCGTTCGGCCTTCTACTTGCCGGCGGTTGTGAGCGGCGTGGCCGGTTCTGTCATCTGGGTGTGGATGTATCACACAGAGTTGGGCATTGTGAACAACGGCCTGCTATTGGTGGGCATCGAAGGGCGGAACTGGCTCTTCGACAAAGAGGTGGTCCTGGGTTCACTGATCGTAAAGAGCCTTTGGAACGTGGGCATTCCCATGGTGATCTACCTGGCTGCCTTGCAGGGCATGCCGCAGCAGTTGTACGAGGCGGCCGATATCGACGGAGCGGGCGAGGTATCGAAGTTTTTCTCGGTCACGCTGCCGATGCTGTCGCCGGCCATCTTTTTCAACGTCGTCATGGGCATTATCGCTGCGATACAGACTTTCGCTGAACCATACGTGATGACCGGCGGCGGCCCCGACAACGCAACGCTCTTCCTGGGTCTCCATCTATACCAGAACGCGTTTCACTACCTGAAAATGGGCTATGCCTCGGCGATGGCCTGGATCATGTTCCTTCTCATCTTCGCACTGACCGTCATCCAGTTCGGCCTTGCAGGGCGCTGGGTGTACTACGAAGGCGGAGCAAGATAGGGCACGGGGATAAGAAGCAGAGTGGCTATCAGCGACAATGCGGCTCCATCAACAGATCGTCTGGCCGCGAGGCAGTTTGCGCAGCCCAGCAGACTGCGCTATGCGCTATTGGGCAATCGCTTCCAGACCGGTCTGTTGAGACTGTTCCTCATCTACGCGCTGCTACTGGCGGCCGCATTCCTCTTTCTCTTGCCATTCTATTGGATGTTGAACACGGCGCTCAAGGTATCCAACCAGGTTTTTGCGCTGCCGCCGGTGTGGTTCCCGAAGCCGGTGATGTGGTCGAACTTTTTGACGGCATTCACGATTCAATACGAGACCGATCCCCCTGTCTACAACTACGCGCTCAACACGGTGATCGTAACCTTAAACGGCGTATTCTCCACGCTGTTTTCCAGTTCGCTTGTCGCTTATGCCTTCGCCCGTCTTGAGTTTCCGGGCAAGAATGTCATTTTCCTGGGCATCCTCAGCACGTTGATGATCCCTTTTGCGGTGGTCATGGTGCCGCAGTTCATCATCTGGAAGGAGCTTGGGTGGCTGGACACACTGTGGCCGTTGATGGTACCCCACTGGTTCGGGTCGGCCTGGAACATCTTCTTGCTGCGCCAGTTCTTCATGACGATTCCCAGAGAGTACGATGAGGCGGCCTATCTTGACGGCGCCTCTCGCTGGCTGATCTTTGTTCGGATAATCCTTCCTCTGTCCAAGCCGGCGCTGGCCGCGGTCGCGGTATTCGCCTTCGTCTTTTTCTGGAACGACTTTCTTGGCCCGTTGATCATCCTTTCCACGCCTGAGAACTTCACATTGACACTGTTCCTGGCGAATTTCAGCGTGGCCTATCGCGGCACGCCGTGGCACCTCTATATGGCCGCGGCGCTCATCATCATCCTGCCCTGCCTGATTCTCTTCTTCTTTTCGCAGAACGCGTTTCTGAAGGGCATCACAGTGACCGATCTCAAAGGGTAATCGGCTGGGAGCGACTTCGACGGAAATGTAGGGGGTTGGCAAGAGAGAAAGGGCATTCCAGCATGCAGGGCTGAGAGGACTTTGCCTGCAAAACCTGCTGAATTGTGTGTGTGAGGTTTCAGGTTCAAACGTGAACGCTATCGATTCTGGCAGGTGTATCGACGACCATTGAGCCGTTTCCCATTCACGCTATCGGCACGAGCGCGTCACCTGTTACCCTGTGCCGTTGCACAGGGGTTTCTGCATAAGAACGGGGGAAAATATGAAAATCAAGGAAATTCGCGCGTTTGAGATTGCGACCGAGCCTCAGCCAAAGACGGTGCCGCGCGAGCCGAGCCGGGCGCAGACGATCCATATGAACCGCCCGACGGCGCGCTACGAACGGTTCCCCAATGGAGTGGGGCACGTTTCGTTTGCACCTTGGAAGCGTCCTGCCGTGCTTGTCACGGCGGAAGACGGCACGCAGGGCTTTGGTCTCTCGCTCTACGGGCCGCCGGTCACGCGCATCATCAACGAGCATCTCGGCCCCAATCTGATCGGCGAAAGTGCGATGGCCACTGAGAAGCTGTGGGACATGATGGTGCGGCTGAGCACGGCTTTCAGTCCCACGGGCATGACCAGCTACGCCATCAGCGCGCTCGACGTTGCATTGTGGGACCTCAAGGGGAAGCTGTTGGGGCGGCCGGTCTACGAGCTGCTGGGCGGGCCGCAGAAGGAGAAGATCTTCTGCTATGCCTCAGGGTTTGACCAGGCATGGTATATGGAGTTGGGCTTCAAAGCGACCAAGCTTTTCAGCCCCTGGGGCCCGGAGGACGGGCTGGAGGGACTCAACAAGCTGGAGGAGCTTGTGGCCGGCACGCGCGAGACGATCGGCGACAACGTGGAGCTGATGTTGGACGCCTGGACGGGCTACGATAGCGAGTTTACGGTGCGGGTGGCCGAGCGGATGCGGCCGTACAATCTCAAGTGGCTGGAGGACTATATCCAGCCGGAAGACCTGCTGGGGTACGAGTCGATCCGGCAACGGTTGCCCTGGCAGACGCTGGCGACCGGCGAGCATTGGTACAATCTGGCCCCATTCGCCGCGGCCGCGGGCAAGCGGCTGGTGGATATCTTCCAGCCCGACGTGCTCTGGTGCGGCGGCATTACAGCAGCGGCCAAAATCTGTCACCTGGCCCAGGCGAATCACATTTCGGTGATATTCCACGGCGGCATGAACTACCCATTCGGCCAGCATCTGTCGATGGCAATGCCCGCCGTTACCTGGGGAGAACGGTCGGAGGACGTGTCCGCGCCGGGCGTCCCGCTTGCTGAGATGGTCAAACTGCCTGGCACGGCTGTGATCGAGGACGGATATGTGCGGCCCAGCGACGCGCCGGGATTTGGCCTCGAGATAGACGAAGCCTGGCTCGAGCGAGCCGCGGCGTAGTTCGTTGCAGGCGGAGACAGGGAGTCCGAAAACGTCCGCCGGAGACGGGCCACTTTGCCAGCGTCACTTCGAAGTGGGGTGGCCGCCAGCCGTCGGTTGGTGCTGTCAAGGCCAACGAATATGGAGACCTATCCATGCAACTAGGCTATTTTCTCATGCCTCTTCACCCACCGGAGAAAGACCGGACGCTTTGCTTTGAAGAGGACCTGGAGTTGATCGAACGGGCGGAGGCGCTGGGCTATACCGAAGCCTGGGTCGGCCAGCATCACACGGTCGCGTGGGAGCCGATTCCGGCCAACGATGTTTTTTTCTCCCATGCGATGGCCCGCACGAGCACGATCAGGTTCGGCACAGGCGTAACGATTGCTCCATTGCATCATCCGGCCAATGTAGCCGTCCGCCTGGCGCTGCTGGACCATCTCTCGCGCGGCAGGTTGATGTGCGGCTTCGGCCAGACTGCCATTCCCACCGATATCAGCCTTCTTGGTCTGCCGCGTGATCCAGGCACCCTGGGGCTGATGACGGTTGAAGGGATTGACATGGTGCTGAAGCTGTGGACGACGGACGCCCCGTTCGACCTGAAGGGTGACTACTGGCACATTTGCATCGACCAGACGCGCCCGGAGATCGCGATGGGCCAGCTACTGCGTCCCTATCAGCAGCCCCATCCCCCTCTGGCGATGGCGATCGTAAAGGGTGAGTCGATGGCAGCGCGCATGGCCGGGCAGCGCGGCTTTCTACCGATCAGCAGCAACCTGGTGCCGGCAGCGACGCTGCCGCTTCATTGGGAAACCTATTGCGCGGGTGCGCGCGAGGCAGGACGCGACGAGCCGGACCGAAAGAAATGGCGGGTGGCGCGCAACGTGTTTGTGGGCGAAACAACGGAGGCGGCGCTGGACTTTGCGCTCAACAGCGCCTTTGCCCGCTCTTTTGACTATCTGATCAAGTTGATCGGTCCGGGTCGCGTGAACAGTTTGAAGGAAGACCCGGAGATGCCGGACGAGGAGCTGACCGCCGAGTACCTTGTGCGGCATCTCGCGATCGTCGGCGATGTAGAGGAGTGCATCCGCCGCTTAAGGGAGGTACAGGAGCTTACGGGCGGATTCGGGACACTTTTGGCTATCGCGCATGACTGGGACGACAAAGCGAGCTGGCTGCGCTCGATGGAACTGCTCAAAGAGGAGGTAGCGCCTGCACTGGCCGACGAATGATGCCGGTCTGATGGAAGAATTGATCGCAAGCGCCCTGATTTGAAGCCAGATGCCCGATGAATCCGAATCGAGGCCGATTCGAGAAGCTCTGGAAGGCTCGATTTACGGCCGGCCATCACGGGCACGTTCTCACCAGGCCCGCACAAGAGGACATACGTCGTCAGGATTGAGCGCAGGAAGAACGTAGTCAACGCCGGGAAGACTGCGCGCGCTAAGGCTTAGTCCTCCAATAGTAGATGGTCAAGAGTTCGGGAATGGCGGAGGATGCCAAGCCCGAGCAACTCCGCGCGAGCGACACAAACATTCCCGTTACACCAGTCCAATCTCCTCGTCTATCTCGTGCTGGTAAGCGTCAACCTCCTCTGACAGTACTTCGTCCATTGACAGGGCGCGGCCGGCCACGCTCGACTCCAGCATGGCGTAGGAGAGGGCCACCGAGCGGGCGCCCTGGGCAGCATCGACCTCAATCGTACCGCCGTTCTCGATGGCCAAGCCCAGTTCACCATATTCGGCGGCGATCAATTTGCGGTCGGTAACCGGAAAAGGAAAGTCGTAGCCCCACAGACGGTCACCGCCAAAGAGCGCGGCGATGATCGGCTCCAGGTGGAAGTCCGGGACGAGGTCGAGCAGGCTTTCATCGCAGATTGCCTCACCATCTTTGTGTAGCGTGAGCAGTTGGCCGGAACGGTCTTGCGGCAGTTCAAGAGAGCCCTCGGAGCCGTGAATCTGCCTCGTGAAAACTCCTTGCCCTCGGCCGGCATGGTCCTCGATGTACTGGCAGACGGCGCCGCTCTCAAAAAGAAGCGTTGCATAGGAGGCGTCGTCGGCTGTGGCTTCGAACTCCGCCGGCATCTGCTTCTGCCACCTCTCGTAGACTACGGAAGGGTTTCTTGGTGAGCTCCCGCCGGGCTCGGCGGCTATATTGCGCCGGATCTGTTCGTGCAGGCGAGTCTGGGCGTAGACTGTGGTGGCCGGGCCGAGGTAGTACTCGATTATGTCGGTGAAGTGGACACCTACATCCAGCAAAACTCCGCTTTGATTCTTCTGGTGTCGCCAGACCGTGATCAACATCAGGTCGCTTCCGCCCATCGTGTTGTGAATCATCAGACGGGGCGAACCGATTGCTCCGGCATCCAGTAGCGCCTTCCCGAGGCGATTCATCGGGTCGCGGCGGTAGTTCTCGGCCACGCTGACGATCTTGCCGGTGCGTTCGGCCGCTTCGCGGATTCGATTGCTGGCGCGCACGGTGAGCCCGACGGGCTTCTCGATCATCGCGTGCCAGCCTCGTTCGACAGCTTCGACGGCGACTGTGTGGTGGTGGCGGGGCGTGGTGGTGATGTCGACGGCGACGATCCCCAGGGGCTCCAACTGCTCCATCCGCTCGACGACCGCGGGGCGCTTACCCAGGCGTTCTTCGGCGTCGTCGGCGAGGGACTCTGCATTGGCTCTAACAGGGTCGCAGGCGGCCACAAGCTCGAAGGGGGAGAGGCCGGAATCGTTCAACTCCGCCAGCCCGTAGAGGTGGCGATGGCCCATTCCACCGCAGCCAACGATTGCAAGAGGGATCTTATCCATTGGTGCTCCTTTCCATGCTATCGGAGGTCGAAAAGTGTAAGCGGGTAGAGGCGGTCATTCTTCGCTCTTGATGAGTTGCGTGCTTGTTGCAAAGAAGAGAAGGGGAGCAGTTATGTCGATCAGGGCCCAGAGCCAGCTGTGCGTTGTCGCGGGATCGGCGAACTGGAAGCCAACCCAGTTCCATAGCAGGCCGGCAAGCAGAGCAATGCCGAGGTAAAAGGTGCCGTTGGCTTCAAGGTATTCCCTAGTCACACCACCTTCCGGGCCTGAGTCGACGGCGCGTTTGCGCTGATAGGCGAAATATACGGCAATGAGCATTGCCAGCACCATCAGTGGGTCGATGATGCGATAGACGGCCTCGGCTAAGCCCTCAGAGGTCGGGTCGTAGAACTGAGACCCGATGTATTGCACGTAAACGACGACTGCCAGTACTCTCAGGTATACCCAGAAAACCAGTCTCACTTGGAGCCTCCTTGTAACTTGGCGGATTCCCGAGCGGCCGAAAGCGTCCGTTTGGTTAGAGAGTATGGGTTGTGGAGGAAATCAGTTCTTTATGAGGCCGAAAATGGTCGCGGACCCATGCTTAGGCAAGAGCCTGAGGGTCTGCGACTAAGTTTATCCTACCTTGCAGCCATTGGAAATGTCTTGGCGCTGTTGGGCATGCGCATACATAGATGTTTCCGTTGAACCGGGAAAGCGTAAAGTGGCTGGGGTCAAAGAAAAACCGCTTTCGTCACTCAGATTCGGTCAGCCGCAGGCGTGCCAGGACTGTCTCCGCCTGCCAGACGCCCAATTCGACAGTTGGCTTAAGTGACTCAAAGTCGTACACAACGAGCCTCAACTCGTATTCGCCGGACGTGAGGTTGTGTGGAAGGTCTATAAGGTGCAAAGTTTCGACCAATTCGTCCGGTTTCCAGTGCCTGGTGGACGCAATACCGTCTCTTGTAAGGACCGCGTCCTTCTGATAGACCACGCCGCCCTCATGGTCGTGCAAGCGTATTGAGATTGAATAGATGAGATCTAATCCAGGGGCGGTCTGCCATTGCAGAACCATCCACATAGGTTGGCCGCTGCCCATGTCGAACAAGAGTGAGGTCGGGATGGTTTCCGGACCCTGACCAATGTCAAGCCCGAGGAGAGAGATGCCGCCGTCAAAATGTACTGCGATCGGCACGGGATGTTCAGAGAGTGTCCATGGGCGGTCCTGGTCTATATTTGCGAAGTTGTGCACTCGGAAGCTGTCGCCATCCTCGCTGCCTTGATGACGTGCAAACATGGACAGAACGGCAATGATTCGGTCGTCGACGTTAATGTGTTCGCCAGTGGGATCCTCCTTCCACTCCACAACTTTGACCGTGGCGATACTCTCCGACCCTTCCAATTTTGACCGAATCATCTGTGTCAATTCGCGTGCTGCGGCCTCTGGGAAAATGTGGACAGGCGAAGCGCCCTGGTACAGGTAGTGGAAGCCATAGGGCTCTTCAGGCCAGGGATAGGGAATCAGGTAGACTGTGTCGGCTGCGGTAGGCCGGGCGTTCAGCGCGCGGGCCAGGTCAGTCCACTCCTGATCATAGGCCCTGTAGGTTTGGGGTGCGGATGCCCACGCACCAAAATAGGTACGAAATGCGACGCTTCCTTGAACCAGGATTAGGCAGCCAACGACAGCGCCCAATGCCGCTCCGGGCAAGGTCCCGCTCGTCAAGTAGGCGGGAATACCGAGTTTGGGAATGGTCAGGCACTTGCTTCGCAGGAATTGATACGTCTCCCAAATGCCGACGCCAATGAGGAGATAGACTGCCGGCACAGTGCCGATCATGCGGACCGTATTGGGTACGAGGCCGTCTGGATCTGAAGACAAAAAGGCAGGCAAAAGGAGGACGGCCAGCCAAAGCAGCAGGAGTCGATAGGCGGGGTGCTGCCAGCGGCGTGCTGCGATGCCTACACCGAGCCAGAAAGAAAAGGTTTCCCAAGGGTTCAGCATCGGCTGCCCCGCGAAATTGTTTCGCCAGAAAGGGTCCCCGCGAAAACCGAACGCCTGCAGGTGATGCCAAATATTGATCAGAAATGCCCCTATAGGGTCTCCCTGACTAAGAGTTGGATCAAGGACAAAGAGCAGGCTGGCTCGCGAGACAAAATGCTCGGGGTTTAACGCAAAATGGAGGAGAATTGGCGCCGCTACAATCATTGCCGCGACTGCAAATGGTGCAGCCAACGTGAGTTCCGCCCTTATAGGGGAAGTATCGATGAAACGGATTGCCCGTTTGAGCCCGTTTTGCCGTCGGTTGAAAGTTATGACAAAGCTCAGGCCGAACAACAGAAACAGAAAGGGCGTAAAACGCGCCGGAATGTAGGTGTATGGCAACAACCCGGCGCTTATGCCCGCCAGGACCACGTGCCATTTGCTGCGCCGCTTCCACCCTTCCCACAGTAGGACCATGCAAAGAGCAAGAAGAAGGGGGAGAAGTGTAGTTCTGTACGCCGTGCGTGCGATTATCGTCTGGCCGAGTGAAACGGCCAGCAAACCGGCCCCGGCGGCGCCGATAAACAGACCTCGCCACCGTGCAGCCCCACTGCCCGATTCGTCTGTGCCAAAGAGGACCCGGCCCAGCCAGAAAACGACAAAGACAGTACCGGCGCCTGCCAGTGCCGTGGGCAGGTGGAGGGCCTGTTCAGTCCGCCCCAAGAGGTAGATGGCAAGCGCCATCGCATAGACGACCATCCCCTCACGGCCTCGAAACTTATCAGGGAAGAATACCGCGTGCTCTCCCTGCAGAACGCGCAGGGCGTCCACACCATTTGCCCCTTCGCCCGCGTCGATTCCCTCAGGGATTTCGCCTAATCGATGAAGTCGCAACAGGAATACGGCCAAGGCAAGCGCGAGTAGGGTTGCGCCTGTAACAAGGTTAAGAAGGAGGAGTTCGCGATGTTTCGGCGCGGCACAGTCTTCCGGGGGGCCTGCAGAAGAAGAAGATTCGGTCACTTATGTTCTCTTCCGCTTCGCGCTAGCCGGTCTGAAAACTGGCAAACCTTTGGGCATATGCTATTGCTCAATGAAGGGCACCTTTACTCGGCTCCGTCCAATCGCAAGCGCGCAAGGACCTTTTCAGGCTCCCACACTCCCAATTCGACGGTTGGTTTCAGTGTCTCGAAATCGTAGACGAGAAGGCGCAACTCGTATTCGCCAGGAGCGAGATTGGCTGGAGGGCTCAGGTAGAAAAGTGTGTCTACCGGCTCCTCGGCAGTCCAACGACTTGTAGGCGCCGGATGTGCGTCTTTCAGGACTATGTCCTTCTGGAATACCGGCGCACCAGAATCATCGTGCAGTCGCAAGGAAGCCGAATAATCGTTATCCAGCTCGGGAGACACTTGCCACTGAAGAGCCAGCCAAAGTGAATGGCTTTCCTCCAGTTTCGGAATCTGAAGAGTTGACAGCTGATCTGTTCCCTGTCCCAGAGCGATCCCCATGAGGGAGATTCCGCCGTCGTAATGGACTGTAAGCGGCTCTAGCGAGTCATAGAGTGTCCAGAGATGAGTCAAGTCAACATCCGCGTAGGAGTGAATCCGAAAACTTGGGTACTGAACATTGCCGAGATAACGGGCATACTTACTCAATACCGCGGAAAGGTGTTCGTCTCCGTTCTCTATCAAGATATAGTCGTCGTTCCAGTCCACATAATGTATGGCCGAGAAGGCTTCTTCATTCGCAAGCGTGGATTTGATTTTCTGGGCCAGGTTATGGGGTGTGGTGGCGACAACGACATGCGCCGGCGCCGCGCCCTGGTACAGGTAGTCGAGTCCAAAGGGTCGATCCGCGTCGTTGTAGGGGAGCAGGTACACTTCATCGGAAGCGCGGGCTTCTGCATTCAATACGCGGGCCAAATCAGTCCATTCCTGATGATACGCGGCAAAGACTTCCGGCGAGCCGGCCCAATCCTGGAAGTAGGTGAGGAAGGTGAATATGCCTTGCGTCACAACCAGGCCTACGACGAAAGCGGGCACGAGAACTGCAGGTTCGATGCGATTTCCCAGGAGACTGAAGCCTCTACGCAGCCCCAGACCAGGAAACCGCTCTTTGAGGAAGCAAAACGTCTCCCAAATGGAAAGGCCGATAATGAGATATACGGCCGGCGCCGCGCCGATTATGCGCAGTGTATTGGGACCCTCGTAGCCTACACTTCTGTCTGTAGACAGCAAGGCCGGAGCCATCAGCACCACGAGCCAGAGAAGCAGGAGCCTATAGGCAGGCCGTTGCCAGTGCCGGGCGGCGATGCCGACACCCAGCCAGAAAAAGAAGGCCTCCCATAAGTTGAGCATTGGTTGCTCGGCGAAGTTGTGCCGCCAGAATGGGTCCCCACGAAAGCCAAAGGCGAGCAGGTGATACCACGCATTGCTCAGGAAGGCATGTAGAGGGCCGCTTGGGCTAAAAGCCGGATCGAAGACCGAGAGACGGCCGCTACGCGAAACAAAGTTTTCAGGATTCAGCGCGAAATAGAGGAGAATCGGTGCTGCAACAAGCAAGGCCACGACGACAAAGGTACTTGCCAAACTCAGCTCCGTCCGCACACGCGGGGTGGCGATGGAGGGGATCAGTCCTTTGACTCCGCCTTCGCTCCGCCTGAGGGACAGGACGAAGCTCAAACCGAACAGAGCAAGAAGGAACGGTGTGAAGCGTGCCGGAATGTAGGTGTACGGCAGCAGCCCCGCGCAGACTCCTGCCATCGCCACGCGCCATCTACTTCGCAACGTCCAGCCTTCCCAAAGGAAGAGCAAACAGGGCACGAGAAAGAGTGGAAACAAGGGAGGTCTATAGGCCGTGCGACCGATTATCGTTTGGCCGAGGGAAACTGCTAGGAGACCGGCAGCGACGCCCCCGATCAGCAGGCCCCGCCAAGGGGTGGTCCACCTACCCGCGGCGTCTTTTCCGAAGAGGACCAGCCCAAGCCAGAAGACGAGGAAAACAGTCGCGGAGCTGGCCAGCGACAAGGGCAGATGGAGGGCCAACTCGGTTCGCCCCAATAGAGCGATGGACACGGCCATTGCGTAAACGACCATGCCTTCGCGGCCTTCAACCTTTTCCGAAAAGAAGACCGCATGATCTCCCTGCAGCACGTCAAGCGCATCCATTGCATTCGCTGCTTCACCAGAGTTGATCCCTTGGGGCAATGCGCTCAAGCGATAGAAGCGCAGCAAAGTAACGGCCAGGACAAGGGCGCATAGGATTGTTGCGGTTGCAATTGTGAAGGATTTTCGCTCATTACTTCCCTTGAGCGACATATGTGCAGTATATGACCTTTCGGGCACTCTCTTTTCTCCTCGAAAGGATTCCCCGAATTCTTCCACGCCTGCAAGCGGTACCCAACGATAGTCCCAATATGGACAGAATCCTCACCTAACTGCAATGTCGTCGGGATGGCCCCTTCTAATCGGCCGCCTCCAGCCGCAGACTGGCTAGAACAGTTTCTGGCTCCCAGACACCCAATTCGACGGTCGGTTGAAAGGTCTTGAAGTCATAGACAACCAGTCTGAGTTCGAAGTCACCAGAGAGGAGGTCAGTTGGCAAATCCAGGTAGTTGAGCGTGTCGACCGTTTCGTCCTCTTTCCACTGGCTTGTAGGCGAAGGACTTGCATCTTTTAGTACAAAGTCCTTTTGCAAGACCGGACCTCCTTGAGAGTCGTACAGACGCAAAGACGCTGAAAAGTCGATATCCAGCCCAGGGGCTGCTTGCCACTGCAGCGCCACCCAAATGGGTTGTACGCTCCCCACGTAGACACTTCGCTGGGACGGCAGCTGGGCCCTGCCTTGTCCCAGGGCAAACCCAAGAAGAGAAATGCCCTTATCATAGTGAATTGTCAGGGGATGGAGACGCTCATAGTAACTCCAGGGCCGATCTACTGTGATATCCGTGAAAGTGTGTAGCTCAAAACTGCCGTACTTCTGGCTGTTGGATAACCGGCCTATTTTCTCCAGCAGAGCAACAGTGTGTTCCTCTGCCCTCGCGTCTCCACCAACTAGCTCGTTGTTCCAGTCCAGAATCGTGACCGAAGAAAAGTTCGTGTCCGTGGACAGTATTGTCTCGACTTTTTTGGCAAGATGGTGAGGCGTAGTCGCTGCGAGAATGTAAGCCGGCGCCGCGCCCTGATATAGATATTCAAAACCAAAGTGTTCACCGCTGAAGTGCTCACTATGCAGCGGGTAGGGAATCAAATAAACTGCTTCCTCTTCTGACTGCCGTTCATTGAGGACTGTGGCCGCTTCTGCCCACTCGGCATGATAAGCACGGTCAAATGCAGGGTTGCCCGCCCACTCCAAGAAAAATGAACGATAGGTGACCACACCTTGAACCAGAATGAGGACTACGACCAAGGCCGCCCCAATTGCAGCAAATGAGGCTTCACTTGAGGGTAGGACGGGGGATTCGCGCAACTTCGATGCCGATCGCCTCGCCCACAGAAACCGATACGTCTCCCACATTCCGCTACCAATGAGCAAGCAAATGGCTGGGGCAGCTCCAATCATACGCAGCGAATTTGGACCTTCCCCTCTGGTATCGGCCAGCATGGCGGGGAGAATGAGCACGCCAAGCCATAGGAGCAGCAAACGGCTTGCAGGGCTCCGTTGCCAGTGGTAAACGGCCATTACTACGCCAATCCAGAAGAAGATGGTCTGCCACGGATTCAGCATGGGCTGCCCGGCGAAATTGTAGCGAAGATGCTGGTCGCCTCGAAAGCCAAGGACCAGGATGTGTTCCCAAGCGTTCCTCAAGAACGCGCCAATTGGATTTCCCTGACCCTCGGTAAGAAGCCAAAGTTGACGACTTCGAATTGAGAAATCTTCTGGAATCTGAGCGAAATAGATGAGCAGCGGCGCCGCGACGAGCCCGGCCATGCCCGCGAACATGCCTACCCGCGGCAGGTACCGTTTGACTAGAACAGACCGGTCCGACGTCCGGAGAGTCGCGCGAAACGGCAGCAGAAAACTTAGTCCAAACAAAATATAGAGAACAGGAGTTATGCGCGCTGCAAGATAGGTATATTGGAGCAGGCCAGCGCAGGCACCGGCCAGGGAAAGTCTCCACCAGAATGCTCCCGGGTGGCCTTTCAGCGGCCAAGCCCACCAAAGCAACGCCAGACTCAAGGAAAGAAACAGCGGCAAATAGTTCGCTCTCAGCCCAGCGCGCGCAAGGAACGTCTGACCGATAGAAACTGCCATCAGACCAGCACCAACAGAGCCAACCAACAGTCCCCGCCAAGGAAGAGGCTGGCCGGTTTCTTCATCTCGCCCGAAGAGCAGTTGTCCCAACCAGAATACGACGAAGACTGTTCCGGAGCTGGCCAAGGCAGTGGGGACGTGAAACGCAAGTAGAGTGCTTCCCAAGAAGTAGGTGGCTAACGCGATCGCGTATACACCGATTGCTTCGCGACCGCTACCTTTTTCGGGAAAGAAAACCGAGTGCACGCCGTCCAACACTTGGAGAGCGTAGACTCCATCAGGTCCTTCATCGCTTTGGATTCCCGGCGGCAGTTCGCTGAGGCGGTAGAAACGCAGCACCTGCACGGTTAGGAGCAAGAAAAGCACAATTGCCGATGTCGCAATGACCCAGTAAGACATTCTCGAATCGCCTGACTTCGAATCACCGGAATCAGTGTCAACGGGCATGGGTATCCCTAAGCCAATCTCTATATTGAGTGCAGTTGCTGCGTTCGTTGACCGTATCGGAGAAGTGAGTCCAATCGCTGCGCTATGAGGGCAGGGTCTATCCTACTGACCAGCGCCCACTTGCAAGCGCGCCAAGGACCGCTCGGGCTTCCAAACACTCATTTCAACAGTCGGCTTTAGCGTATTGCTGTCATAGACGACAAGAATAAGATCGTACTCACCCGGAAGCAGATCACTTGGCAAATCCAAATTCATCCAGGTCTCGAACTGTTCGGCGGGCCCCCCGTGGCCCGTGACCGTATGGTCCGGTTTCCACAGAATCAGGTCTTTGCTGTAGACATCCGATCCGTTGGCATCCTTCAAGCGCAGGGAAACCGAGTAGTCAACACTTAGCTCAGTCGCGGTCTGCCAGCGGAGAACTGTCCAGAGTTTTTTTTCCTTCCCCAGTCGGATCGGGGCGTCCAACGAAAGCTGATTGTGGCCTTGGCCTAGTGCGACCCCTAGCAGCTCTATGCCGCCATCGTAGACGACGGTGAGCGGCTCCAACTTGTCATATGGAATCCAAGGACTGTCCAGCGAGATGTCAGTGTACCAATGAACCAAAAAACTCCCGAAATCCGCGGTCTTCACGTAACGTCCGTACTTGCCCAGAAGAAAGTCAATGCGTTCCTGTTCGTCGCCAGTCCAGACTGCTTCCAGGTCCCACTCTACCACTTTGACCATGGAAAGGTTCTGTACCGAGGCCAGCCTAGTCTCGATCACCTGCTCAAAATTGGGCATTGCGGTGTGGAATAGAAAGGTTGCCGTCTCGCCCTCAAATAGGTAGTCGAAAGTGTGGGTACGAAAATCTCTTGTCAGCGGCTGCTGTCGCTGGCCGTCCGGAATCAGATAGATGGTGCCGGCCTCATGTGGCAACTCGTTAAGCGCCTGCGTCAGGTCAGTCCACTCCGCTTCATATGCTTCGTAGATTTGGCGTGCAGGGGCCCACTCCTGAAAGTAGAGGCGATGTGTGCTCCAACCTTTGATCAGCAGCAAGAGAGGAACCATTGCGACGACGCTCCCTGCCGCCCAAGAGGCGCCACGCCGTTTCAGTTGGGCTTTCAGGAAGTCAAGTGTTTCCCAGGCACCAGATGCAGCCAGAAGATAGACTGCAGGCGCCGCGCCTATCATCCGCAAAGTATGTGGTACGTTGTCTCTCGACAGCATGGCCGGCAAAAGCAGGACGACAAGCCAGAGCAGGAGCAGTCGATAGACTGGATGACGCCAGCGCAAGATGGCAGTAACGACCCCCAGCCAGAAAATGATCGCCTCTGCCGCGTTCAGCAAGGGACGGCCGGGAAGGTTTTGCCACCAGTAGCTGTCGCCGAGAAAGCCAAAAGCCAGCAGATGCCCTCCAATATTTAGGAATAGTATTCCAATTGCTTCCCCCAGACTGCGGCTGGAGTGAAACACAAAGACCTTGCTCGTCCGGGAGAAGAATTCGTCCGGATTCAATGCCATGTATGTTAGGATCGGCGCAGCTACCAACGAGGCCACGCCCACGAATAGGCAGATTCGAACAATTTGGCCACTAAGGAAGCGCTCTCCGGCCTGTTTAGTGACTTCCGAACGAAACACGGGCAGGAAACTCAGGCCAAAGAGCAGAAGGAGAATGGGAACGAAATGCGCGGCCAGATAGGTGTAATGAAGGAGGCCCGCGCATGCCGCCGCCAGCGCAATCGACCACATGCTTCTTTTTCTCCAGCCCCACCACAGGAGGGCCAAAACGACAGAAAGGAAGAGCGGGAGGAGATTCGCCCTGAACGCCGTCCGGCCAATAATCATGTAACCAAGAGAGAACGCAAGTAGGCTCGCCCCGACTCCGGCAACAAAGGCGCCGCGCCACGGGGTGGGCCGCCCACCCGGCTCAGTTTCTCGGAAGAGAAGCCATCCCAGCCCAAATACTGCAAAGATGCATCCTGAACTAGCTACAGCGGCAGGGAGCCGAAGAGCCAAGACGTTGCGTCCAAGAAGCTTTGTGGCCAGCGCGACGGCGTAGGCCATGAGCCCCTCATGGCCGGCATCTTTTTTGGGAAAGAATACAGCGTATTCACCCCTCAGCACTTGCATGGCATTCACGCCATGAATTCCTTCGTCATGCAGTGCTCCAGGGGGAATATCGCCCAGGCGGTAGAAGCGCAAAATTACGATCGCCATAGTCAATATGAAAACGGTTCCCCAGACCAACTGTGCCAGGCGTATTGAATCAGATCGTCTCGTAGGAGACGCGCATTCACCAGGCACCTCAGAAGTTTCAGTTTCGATCATGCATGAGATTCAGTTGCTTTCCCTCACAGCGGATGTCGCGAGTCTACGGACCCAGGATCGCCAAAGAGAGGTAGACGTGTCGAGGCCAAATTCGTTACAGTTGAGACTTGTCGATGGGAAGCGGGAAGTTGCGACGCGGATTAGCAGAAGGGGGCCCAAATCGGAGATGCCTCTTGCGTCGAGCTGAGTAGCGATCTGGCGGGTTTCGGGGTGCGCCCCGCGCTGAAGATCGAGCATTCAGTCAACCAGAGGGCCCTTGCGGCAAACTCTTGTCGTGATGGCTGAGTGGCTCTGCGCCGTCCGCTGTGACCAGAAAGGCATCCTCCAGGCGGACGCCGGTTACGCCTGGGATGTAGATGCCGGGCTCCAACATGATCACGTTGCCCTCTTCGATCAGTTCCTGGCTGTAGGGAACGATGCGGGGCGCTTCGTGGCTGGTCAGACCGATGCCATGGCCGCTGTGGTGAGGATAGACTTCGTAGCCGCCGTCGGCCATGTAGCGGCGCACCTGACGATCCACTTCCTGGGCCACGACGCCGGGCCGGAGCAGAGTGACTGCAAACTCGAGGGCCTCTTCTACGAATTTGTGCAGTTCAAGCTGCAAGGCAGTGGGTTGATTGGCAAAGTAGGTAGCGCAGCTGTCGGTCCAGTATCCGTCGACGACGACGCTCAAGTCAAGGATGAGCGAATCGTCAGCGTAGATTTCGTAGTCCAGGGGCGCGGCGCCCATATTGGATGGCCGATGGCCGACAATACAGTCGTTGCCCATCTCCATCCACATTCCCGCCTCGCGCTCGACCGCCGTCTGCACTTCCGTCCAGACGTCAATCTCGCGCTGCCCCTTGCGTACTGCTTTGCGTCCGGCATCGTGGCCAATTGTGACAAGGCGGAAACCTTCACGGATACGGGCCAGCTCCTCCTCGGTTTTGACGGCCCGCAGCGGCAACAGCTTGCCCTCAAGCGAGATCGGCTCGCAGCCAGCCAGCGCGCTGTTAAGCGTCTGCCACAGTGAAAGAAACAGACTCTTTTCCTCGATTCCGACGCGGCCGGCGGGCGCTCCACTCTCGGCAACAAGATGACCGAAGATTTCAGCAAGGCGGCCGGGCGGATCGATGGGCTGCTGAATCGTATAGTTAACAAAGGTCTCGTGGCTGCAGTCCGGATTGTCGCTGAAAGAGGAGGCTGGGGCAAAGCCCTCATCGGCCAGCAAAGTGAATCCGCCTCTGTCAAACCAGACCAGCGCGGGCGCAGGTAGATTAAGTCCTGTCAGCCAGCGTACACTGTAAATGTCCGAAAAGAGCGCGCAATCCACTCCATTCTCTTCCAAAAGCTGCGCGGCGCGGGCTCTCTGTTGTTCGTGCATTTGTCTCTATTCCTCTAACTGGGGTAGGTAAGACTCTAATGTCGTGCGAAGGCTTTTGGATTGCGCCTTCCGCCGCTACCACGGCATCGTGCGCTTCGTATATTTGCGCCCGACACGCGCGGCCTCTTCAGTTGCCGAGCCGATCATGACGCCTTCGTCGATGAGCTCCCGAACGTCGTGAGGACGCACGCTATTGAGGAAGAATATCCCGGCGGCGTCGCATGCGCCCTTCACGCGGGCGCGGGCCGCGGCCATGTCTGGAGGGTATGGTGGATCGTGAGCGTCGGCGTGGCCGAGGCTCATGCCCATGTCGCCCGGCCCCCATTCGGCAAAAGCGATGCCTGGAACGGAAGTGCTGGCTTCGGCGTTCGCAAGCGCGCGGCGGTTTTCGATTTTCAGACCGAGCAGAAGCTCGCCATCCGGGTTCAAAGGCCAGACATCGGCCCTATGGACGTATTCCTGGGGCGTGAGGCCCCAGATGGTCGCCGCCATGGACTGGCCGCCGGCACCCCTACGTCCCTGGCCCAACGCAGTTTCGCCTTTGCCGGACTCATTCGCACCATAGGCGCTATCGGAAACGCCGATCGTTTGGAAGGGGTAACGGGCGGACTCGACGAAGACTTTTACGGCGGCGGGTGATTCGACATGGCAGAGGAGGATCCCGTGAACGCCTCGAGCCAGGACCTGTTTGACCATCCAGGCGTTGGCCCGCATCACGTTTTCGTCGGTGCCGTCTGTGGGCAGGGTGCAGATGACCGCCGGCGTGCGGTGTCCACTGCGGGTCGGGCCTGCATCGACGAGACCGCGCATAAACTCTCCCAGGCCGACTGGGTCGAAGGCGCCGTGCTCGAACTCCACAATAAGGTAATCGGCCCAGGTGTCCCGATGGACAGTACCGTTTCTGTAGTTGAGGCTGCCGCGAACGCCGCTGTAGTAGATCGGTTGTTCAGCCTCCAGCAGTTCGATTGCTCGGTTTATGCGTGGCATTCGGTTTCCCCGGCAAGGTGTTTGCGTTTGCGTCCCGGTACGATGCCGGCTAGAGCGCTCGCAGGGGCTCCTCGATCATGCCGACCAGGGCCTCCAGGAACTGTGCGGCGCGGACGCCGTCAACGGCGCGATGGTCGCAGGAGAGGGTCAGAGTCATCATCGGCCTCACGGCCGGTTGTCCATTCAGTGCAACTACGCGTTCGGCGATGCGTCCAACCGCCAGGATTGCAGCCTGGGGCGGGTTGACGATTGCATTGAAAGCGTCAACGCCGTACATGCCCAGATTGCTGATAGTAAAGGTCCCGCCGGCGAAGTCGTTGGGCTGGAGAGCTCCAGTGCTGGCTCGCGAAACCAAGTCTGCCCTGCAAGTTGCGATCTCTTCGACGCGCAATCGGTCGGCGTTACGCACAACGGGAACGAGCAGCCCCTCTTCGACGGCTACGGCGAGGCCAATGTTTACATCCGGGTTGGTCATGATCGCGCCATCCTGCCAGAAGGAGTTGACGCGGGGGTAGGCGGCCAGCGAAAGGGCGGCCAGCTTTGTGAGCAGGTCGGTAAAGGTAATCTTGACCGCGCCTTCCCCGTCAGGGGAAATAAGATCACGCCAGTTCATCAGCTGGCCTGCGTCCACTTCGCGAACCAGGTAGAAGTGGGGAACGCTGTTCCAACTTTCGGTCAGTCGCTGGGCCATGATCTGCCACATACGCGAGACTGGTTGCTGCTCCGGTTGTCCGATTGCGGGCACGGGTTGGGGCGCGGAGGGAACGGTTGGCGCCTCGAGCGGCACGTCGGCGGCCAACACAGCGCCCTCTGGACCACTGCCATTCAGCGCCGCCAGGTCGACGCCACGCTCTCGTGCCAGCCGGCGCGCTTTGGGAGAGGCCAACACGCGGCCAACGGGGACTGCAGAACGCAGGTGGGCCTCGACATCCTCCTTGGAGATGCGTTCGCCGGAGGTGGAGACTTCAGACAGGTCGATGCCATGTTCGGCGGCCATGCGCGCGGCAACGGGACTGGACGCACGAGTTTCCGGGGGCGGAGTCTCAGCCGATTCGGCCGGCTTATCGCTGGTCCGGTTGGGGGAAACGGAAGGGGGTAACTCTTCCCCTTCTGCAGCGATGAATCCGATTACCTGTCCGACCGGAATCTCGTCGCCTTCCTGGGCGGTCACGGCCGTCAGGACGCCAGAGGCGGGCGCCTCGACCTGTACATCCACCTTGTCAGTGGCCACCTCCATGAGAGGTTCGCCGGCCTCAACCATCTCGCCTTCTCGTTTCAACCAGCGCAGCAGGACACCTTCGTCTTGCGCCATTCCCAATGCCGGCATAATTACTTCTTTGGGCATGTTTTTCCCCTTTCGGAGGTCAACTCGCGCGGATCTGGTAGGTGTCAACCGCACATGGCCTTTGCGGTTTCGAAGACATATTCGGCACTTGGGATCGTCATGTCCTCCATTGCGGGCGAGAAGGGCACAGGCACATTCATTGCGCCGATGCGTTTGACAGGCGCGTCGAGGTAGTAGAATGCACCGTCGGCTATGACTGAAGCCAGCTCGCCTGTAACGCCATACTGCTGGTAGCCCTCGTCGACTACGAGTGCACGGCTGGTCTTGCGGGCTGATTGGACAAGTGTTTCGGTGTCAAGTGGGGTGGTAGTGCGCGGGTCAATCAGTTCAGCGCTAATGCCGGCCTCGGCGAGCTTGTCGACTGCCTCGAGCGCCGCGTAGACCATCGAGCTGGTTGCGACGATTGTAATGTCCTCGCCTGTGCGCTTCACGTCTGCCTGGCCCAAGGGGAGAAGGTACTCCTCTTCGGGAACGGGCCCCTTCTGTTGGTAGAGCATCTTGTCTTCGAAGATTACGACCGGATTGTCGTCGCGGATGGCGCTCTTCATCAGACCCTTGGCATCGTAAGGCGTGGCTGGGACAGCCACTTTGAGGCCGGGAATGTGGCTGAAGAGCGCGTGGAGCGATTGACTGTGCTGTGCGGCGGAGCGTCGGCTGGCGCCGAGGGTGGTGCGCAGTACCATGGGTACGGTCAGCTTGCCGCCGGACATGTAATGGGTCTTGGCCGCCTGATTGATCATTTGGTCCATAACCAGGGTGGTGAAGTCGCCGAACATGATGTCTACAATTGGGCGCATGCCGGTGATGGCGGCGCCGACACCGATCCCGGCGATGCCTGCTTCGGAAATGGGCGAGTCGATGACCCGTTCGTAGCCGAATTCGTCGAGCAGGCCGACGAGCACCTTAAAGACCGACCCGGCTTCGGCGACATCTTCGCCGATAACGAATATGCGATCGTCGCGGGCCATCTCTTCGGCGACGGCCTCGCGAATTGCCTGGCTGAAGGTAATTTCACGCTCACCGGGTGCGTGAATGGCCGGACTGCATACTACTCCGTTCTTAAGCGTAGACATGCCGCTCCACCTCGCTTTCATCTGGGAAAGGCGCTTCAAGGGCAAAGTTAACCGCTTCGTCGACGGCGGTCTGGACGTCCTGTTGGATGCGCTCAAATACGGACGCATCAGCTTGCTGGGTTTTCGTCAGCCAGTCCTCAAGGATCTTCAACGGATCCCGCTTGGCCCACTCCTCCTCCTCTTCGCGCGTGCGGTATGGCCGGTCGATATCACCGACGTGGTGGCCGCGGAAGCGATAGGTGTCACAGACGAGGAAAGCGGGGCCGCCACCCTTACGCGCCCTGTCGACCAAAAGGCGGGCGGTGGAGTAAACTGTGCGGATGTCCTGGCCGTCAATGCCCTGCGCGTGGACACCAAAGCCGGTCGCGCGCCCGATCATGGAACCGGCAGCAGTCTTGGAGTTGTGCGTATACTCGCCGTATTGGTTATTTTCGCACACGTAGATGACCGGCAGCTTCCAAAGTTGGGCCATGTTCATCGACTCGTACAGGAGGCCCTGTCCGAGCGCGCCATCGCCGAAGAAACAGACGGCCACCTGATCGGTTCCGCGCAACTTAATCGACATGCCTGCCCCTGTGGCGATTCCTGCGCTGCCGCCGACGATACCATTCGCCCCCAGGTTGCCGGTTTCCTGATCGGCGATGTGCATGGAGCCGCCCTTGCCTCGGCAGTAGCCGGCCTCCTTGCCCAGTAGTTCGGCGAACATGCGGTCCAGTGCAGCGCCTTTGGCGAGGCAGTGACCATGTCCTCGGTGGGTGCTTGTGATGTAGTCGTCCTGACGCAAGGCTTCGCACATCCCTACGGCGATTGCCTCCTCACCGATGTAGAGGTGGGCGATGCCCGGCATCCGCGCGCTGGTGTAGAGTTCGTTGGCTGCCTCTTCGAACGATCGAATTCTGACCATCTGCTCGTAGGCCTGTAGCCAGTGTTCGGCGTCCATCTCGGCCCCGTTCCGCTTGGTTCCGTTGGTCTCTGTCATAGCGTCACCCCATGTGAATATAGAAAGAAGCTACCAGTGCATGACCCAGCCACTGTCGACGTTGACAGCCTGGCCGGTAACAGTACGGGCGAGGTCGGAGGCGAGAAAGACAACCGTAGCAGCGATCTCCTCCGGCGAGGTCAACTCTCCCAAGACGGCCAGCCGCCCAATCTTCTCGGTATACCATTCTTCGTAGGTCGGTCTCTCGTCTTCCGGCAGGTTTGCGGTCGAAAACTTATGGATACGCCGCTGGAGGGGCGTATCGACCATGCCGGGACAGATGGCATTGGCGCGTATATTGTAGGGGGCAAAGTCTTTGGCTGCAATCTGCATGAAACTGAGGACTGCGGCCTTGGAGACGCTGTAGGGTGGGTCAGTCTGTGAGCCGATTTGGCCGGCTACGGAGGAGAAGAAGCAGAACGTGCCCTGGCGGCGGGCGATCATGGGCGCGTAGAAGGCATGTGCCGTGTTGACGGCGCCGAGCACATTGACATTGTGGACGAGCGGCCAGTCAGATGGCTCGAGATTCCAGAACGGGAAGCCACCTTTACCGGAATCGATGCCGACCGTAAAGACGACGTGGCGCACGGGACCCAGTTCATCTTCGACTCGGGCTGCAGTTTCCTTGAGGGCTTCAAAATCGGTCACGTCGACCTGTTCCGCGAGCGTCCTGACTCCGTGCGCGGCGACCTCGCGGGCAACGTCTTCGACGGAGGCGTCGCGATCGATCACGGCGACGTGCGCTCCCTCTTCCGCAAAGGTCTTGGAGATCATTCTGCCCATGCCGTTGGCCCCACCGACGATGACGGCGACCTGTCCCGTAAGTTCCAGATTCATTTCTGTCCTTTACCTTGAAGCTTTTGATGCCAATTCGTGACACTCGTCTGTGAACGCCGATCAAGAAAAGTCAGGGATCGGTCCCAGTGCGGTTGGCCTGGGCGCGGGGCGTAAGGTCGAACTGGGTCTCATGGCCGCTGAAGAAGCGCTCCAACTCATCCACCATGAGCGCAAAGAATTCCTGCTGCGCGGTGGGCCCGCCGTACGAGCCGATATGCGGGCTAAGAAAGACGTTTGGAAGTTGCAGGATTTCGCTGTCAGGCGGAACAGGCTCCGGGTCGAAGACGTCCAGCCCGGCGACGACATCGCCCTGCTTGAGCCGTTCGATGAGCGCGGCGGAGTCGGTCACTTTGCCGCGCGATACGCTGACAAATGCGGAGCCGGGGCGCAGAAGCGCCAGCTCCTTTTTTCCGATCATGCCTTCGGTCCTGGGTGTGTGTGGAACGAGGCAAACTACAACATCGCAGGTGAAGACGTTTTGTAGGCTTGTCTGCAAGAAGCCGAGGGCCTCGGGCAGCTCCTGGGGCAGATAGGGATCGTAGACCCAGATGTCGGTCTCGAAGGCGCGCAGGAATTTTATCAGTCGCCGGCCCATGTGACCGCAGCCGACCAGGCCGACGCGGCGGCCCATCAGCGAACCGGGCAGCCCTTCCATGAGTGAGCGGTCGACAGGGGTCTGTCGAGCGATCATGCGGCGGAAGTGGCCTCCGCCGTTGCGCAGGCTGACGAGAATCATCGCCAGCGCCCACTCGGAAACAGGATAGGAGGAGGCGTTGGTCGTGTCGACGGTACGGATGCCGCGCGCCCAAGCGGCATCGAGATCGATGCGGCTGGCGAAGCGATCGCCCTCCATTTCTCCGATGAACTTGAGCGTGGGAGCCATGTCGAGGAGGTCCGCGGTCAACGTCGGCGCGCCCCAGCAGACGATGAGCGCGTCGTGACCGGGCAGCCTGTCAGCCAGTTGGGCGGCGGCTTCGGGGTCTGTATTGGTGTCGTAGATGCTGCCCCCCTCGCAGGGGAACCAGTCCCATTCGGCAAATGTTTCAAGACGCAGCAGGTCCTGCGGATCCAGGTGGTTATGGCGGACGTTGGCGTCGAAGGCCAACAGGACGCTGGGTAGATCGTTTGACATGGGATTTGGTTTCAGGTGGACAGATTCAGTTGAGCCATAACTCCCGGGTGAAATCGATCGCTCGGCGGAAGCCGTCGTCGCCGGTCTTGCTGGCCTCTTCGACGGAGACCCAGCCGTCGAAACCGGCAGAACGGAAACGCTCGAAGATTTGGTGCAACGGCGTGACACCGCTGCCGATGAGAACCGGCTCGAACGCACCAACCCGTCGGATGTCACTTACATGGAGCGCAGCGACTCGGGGCAGCACTTGATCCAGAACGGCCAGCGGATCATCGTTGACGGCGATCAGGTTTGCCGTATCGAAAAGGAGCTTGAGGCCGCTGTGGGCGGTGCGTGCGCAGATATCGAGAAACACAGATGCCTTCTGCGAAAAGTCGAAGTAGGACCAAACGTAGCCAATGGCGTGATTCTCGTAAGCGAGGGTGACGCCTGCAGCGCTGGCCTCGTCCACCCATGCGGACAGCCCGTCGGCAGCCCAGGCGATTCCGTCAGCGAGTGCCACGCCGGGGTGATTCTGTCCGGCGGTAACGCGCAGGAAGTCGACCTCGAGCCGGGCAGCCGCGTCGATATATTGGCGCAGTTCATGCCTATGGCGCCTGCGTTCGGCCGGGTCCGGATGGGTGAAATCGGTGTAGGTGACCATGCCGGCGATAACGACCCCTGCATCGTGGGCCTGCTGCCGCAATTCGTCCAAATAAGCGTCGTCGAGAGAGTCCAGGTGCGCGACACTGATGTCGGCTCCGTCAAGGTCGAGATCGGCTGCCAAGTTGAACCAGTCGGCCAGCGTTCGCTCCCCTCTGCTGATTTCGGGGTAAAGGGACGCGGGGAGGCAGGAAAACGGCATGGCGCTATGATTCCCCTATCGCAACGACCCAACCTGACGAGGCATCGCAGAATAGGAAGCGGTTGTCGGAATCGGCGCTCAGGCCGTGGGGCTCCGGTTCTGACGCGGGTACGGTAATGCGGTCCAGTTCCGCCCCATTGTCTACGTTCAGTTTCACGATGACGCGATCGCCTGTATGCACGACCCAGACGCCGTCTTTCACTCGCACGACGCCATGTGCGCGTAGGTAGGGCAAAGGAATGACGTGCTGCACCGACCAATCGCTTATGCGGACCTTGCTCAGTGTCTGGCTTTTGAGCGTGGTCAACCAGAGGTGGCCTGGCTCGACGTTGTCGTATTCGATGCCGTGTGTGCCGCCGCCATCGGGAATCGGATAGCGGGAGATGGTCTCACCGCTCTCGGGGTCCACTCGCAGGACTTCGCCCATAGACTTACTCGCATCCTTTTTACGCCGCGGGCGCCACTTGTCTGCACAGCCGTTGGCGGCCAGCCAAAGGCTGCCCTCGCCCCAGGCCATCCCACTGGTGTTGGAGGAGTCGCTGGGGATATCGCGAATCATCATGGGCACACCATAGTAGTCCAATTCGCCGGTGCGTTCCACCAGCATCAGGCGGTCGGTGATCTGATCGACGATCCAAAGGCCGTCATCGGTCGCCTGCAAACCATTGGGCACTGCATAGGGCGCCCGGAAAAGTTTTGTGAAGGATGTCATCATATTGCCTTTGGAGTCGGGTCGCTGGATTCTGCCGGCGGGGCGGGGACACCGACTTCATCCCCAGTCTCGACGATGCGGTTCCAGGTGCTCTCCTCGATTGGGATGCCGCCGGCCAGACGCTGCTGCCGGCGTTCCTCCTCGATTTCGCCGGGGTAATAGATTCGCTCTACGCCCGGCAACTTCGGCGAGGATTGGACCCAGTTTACGAGCCGTTCAATCTCTTGCTTGTACTCATCCACGTCGATAAAGCTTTCGATGCGAATGGCGATAGCGATCCAGCCGGAAGCGCCGCGCGAGGGCTTTTCGGCGCTGCAACCGGCCCAGGAGAGCCCGCCGGCGATTGCATCGACCATCATACCGAGGCCGTAGCCCTTATGACCGACCGATCCACCCATGGGAAGCATTGCGACATCACCGTTCAGAAAGAGGTTAGGGTCGATCACGGGGTTGCCAGCGGCATCGATGAGCCAGTCGTCGGGCGCGGGCAGACCCCGGGCGCGTTGCACTTCGACTTTGCCGCCTGCGACCATGCTGGTCGTCAGATCTAGCATAAGGGGCGGGCCATCTGCACGCGGCGCGCTGAAGGCGATCGGATTCGGGGGAAGCCTGCGTCCAGTACCGCCGAAGGGCGCGGTAAAGGGTCCGCCGCCGTTGAGCAGGAGGAGGCCGATACAGTCCTGCTCGGCGGCGATGGGGGGAAATGCTCCCAGCCGCCCGATGTGAGTAGAGCGATGGACGGCTACTGCGCCGAAAGTGTGCTCCTTTGCGCGCTGGACCGCCATTTCCATCGCTTTCTTGGCCAGAACGATTCCCTGCATTTGCTGCGCGTCAATGACAAGCGCTGCCGGCGATTCGCGAACTATTTTGAGGGCTCCCACAGGATTCATATTGCCCTCTTGGACAGCGTTGATATAGTTGGGCAAGCGAATGATTCCATGGGAGTCGTGCCCGACGAGGTTGGAGTCGACGAGATGATCTGTGACATCGCGGCCCTGGTCGGTTGGGAAGCCGGCGGCGGCAAAGATGGCTGCGCCGTACTTTCTCAACCGTTCGTGGGAGATCGTTGGCATTTGTGAGGCTTCCTGTGAGATACCCGTGGAATCGACGGTAGAAAACGAGTGGATTTCCTTGTCTTCAGGGTGTCGATCATGCAAGGAAGAGTATACCCCGCAGGGACAAAAGATTCAAACGGTCTACGCACAAAGGCTGGATCGGGACATCAGTCGGCCCGCTGGTCATATCACTCGGAGCCACTGATTCGAGGCTGAATTGAGAGAGGGACAAGCAGTTGGCCTCCTTCAAAAGTGCTGGAAGACTCTTTTTCTGATTGGAGTGCCAGTCTCTCTCCTGATGAACGGTCGTACAGCCCGATGCGCAAGAGATACTTTCCAGGCAAGAGTTCGGCAGGCAGAGGTAGTTCGCGCCGGTCGATGTACAGAGCCTTTGCGCGCCACTGGCTGGTTGGCTGAAGGCCGGCAATTGCGGGCCCGTCAAACTGCGCAACGCGTTCCCCATGCTCATCGTGCATGTGGACATAGGTAATCCAGTCGCTGCGAATGCCGTCGCCCGTCTCCCAGAACAGGCGCAGCGACGGGACGCCGGGTTGTGAAAACAGATCGTAGCCTTGCAGACGCAGGCCGTCGTCGGTGGTTGCGGGGGTTATGATTCCAGGTTTTTCCCTTTGGAAGATGCCAGGACGCAAAGGGACGACTTCAACCGTCCTCAAATGGATTGTATTGTCGTTTGAACCGGGAACGATGATTCTCTCACCGTGGGAGGTGAACATTCCGGCGACCAACGAATAGGTGACCGGCGGCAGGTCGGCCGGCAAGCTGAGTCGTAGATCGTCGACGTAATACTTGGCCGGGTCCCAGAACTGCGAGTCGGGACGGCCGCCGATCCCGACATTCTCGACCGCCCAGGAACGCTGCATAGAAGGAGTGTACAGATGCAGAAAGCTATGTAGTTCCTCAGCAGCTTTGCCGTTCGCTTGCCAGTAAAGGCGAGCTCTGATCGTCCCACCCGGTTTTGGATCTCCTCCGCTTACCAACTGCCAGCCGAGGAGGGTAACCTGGTTGGATGGAGAATCACCAATCGTCGCCGGCTGTCCCTCTACGGCAAAGGCTAATTGCCCGGGAGGCGAGTGCCGCAGGTAAGGACCTGAATCGCTTTGATCAAATGCAAGTCGTACAAGCACCAGGCAGAGCGCGCAGCCAGCCAGTGCATTGACCTGAAATGAAGACTTACCTTCAGGTCTCCGGCTCTCGCTCGCGAACTCTTTCCGCCCGCGCCGTCGCAGCACAAGAAACAAGAGGCCAGCAGCGGAAGCAGTCAGGCCGAAAAGGCTTGCTCGTTCCCCCCAGCGCTGGGTGTCGGTTCCCTTCCAGAGAATCACAAGCGGCTGTCCGAGATCTCTTAGCTCGTTCACTTGAACCCAGCCGGCAGGTCCGGCGGCTAGGGTTGCCCTTTCTCCGGTGTCCCAACCGGGATGAAAATGGAGACGTATAAGGATCGGCTCATGCTGATTCGAGAGGTCAACTGCTGCCTCGTGAGGTGAACGCCACTGTGGCTGTGCCGCGCTCGGCTCCGGCGTCTGTCCGTTAATGACGTTCATATCTGCGCCGCGTGGCAGGAATTCGCCACTCACAGTGGTACCCCAGGCGAAGGTAGTCTGCTCAAATGAGCGCGTGTCCTCAGCGCTCAATGACCTTACTTCCACGTTCGGCGAGAGTGACGTATGTGCAGGAAACAAGAAGGGGAAGAGAACTAGAAATGAGGCGATCACAAGAGCGAGAGCCGGCAGCCAACGCCGGAGATTCGGAAATGCGTCGACCGTAACAGCGGCAGCGGGCAGAATGCCGAGGGGCGCGATCGAGAGAAAACGAAAGGGAAACTGCACCATGCTAAGTCCAGATATTCTCTCCCACAAGGGTTCCGAGATCTGCATGGTCAACATGATCATGGAGATTGCAAAGAGCACACCGGCTAGGCCCCAGTATCGGCGTTCCCGACGTGAAACGAAGAATAGACTGACCAGACCCCCCAGCAGGACCGCCCATGATACTGCGCCGAAACCCAAAGTGTTTAACGGCATCAAGGGGTTGCCTGCACGGCTATCCAACACGATAGGCGGAAAACTGAACAGTTGCCACAGGTCGAGAAAATGGATGCTGTAGTGAAATGGGCCGATGCGGGCGCCTTCAATACTCACCAGGTTGAGGTCGGCCAAGGCAGGCAGCCAGAAGCCTGCTGACAACAAGGCCGCCAGCATCGCGGCAAGGGCGCAGCGCAAGAGACCCGACGGCCGGCGGTAACCGATCGCTAGCAACAACCAGTAGAAGGCAAGCACAGCCGCCCCTATCATCGTCAGCAATGTGTGGCTGAGGACCAGCGCGGTCAAGGAGAGGACTGCAGCCAGCCAGTTTCGAATGCGCGAGCGCGCGTGGAGCGACGTAAAGGCCCAGAGGCAAACAGGCAGGAGCAGGAGAGCCAGTAGACGGGGGTAGGCGCCCACATAATAGTAAGATCGGGTCAGAATATGGGGGTGTAGTAGAAAAAGACCTGCGCCCACAAGGCTCGCCACTGGGCTGAACGCGTAGCGTAACCAGCCGTAGGCGCCGAACCCGGCGAGGAGCAGCGCGACTGTAACTACTAGCTTAAGTGCCTGGTCCAGACCGATACCAGTCCGATGGACGGCGGCGACCAACCAATAGAGACCGGGAGCATAGTGATGGAAAACGGGAGCCCCAAGTCCGTTGTAGACGGCGGGGAACCAGCGGGGCCAGTAGACGCCCTGCTCAAACGATCGCTCCATGGCTGCCATGCGGTGCACATGCTGTAACTGGTCTATTGCGTTCGCTGGCAACCCGCTCTGCTGCCAGAAAGGACCAGAAATGAGCAGGGCTAGGAGCGCGATGAAGAGGATCGCGCTCAGGTTTACCGGAAGTCTATGCGGCAAAGTTCACCTTCCACTGGGGCCAGCGTCAGTTGGATCCCTGGCCAGAGAGCTCGATGGTGAGGGGGACCAGCAACTGGCCGTTTTCGAAATTTCCCTGCGAGTTGTCGCTTGGCAGGAACGGCAGCCTCACGCCGCTTACGCGATCATAAAGCCCGATGCGCAACAGGTATTCCCCAGGCTCGATCGCTTCTGGCAGAACCAAACGGCGACGGTCGACATACAGTGCGTTGCTGTGCCACTGGCTGGTCGTCTGCAGGCCGGCTATTGCCGGTCCGTCAAACTGTGCAACGCGTTCTCCCCCGTCGTCGTGCATGTGGACGTAGGTGATCCAGTCGTTGACTATGCCCTCGCCAGTTTCCCAGAAGAGGCGCAGCGTGGGAGAGTCGGCCGCGGGCAACAGATCGTAGCCTTGCAATTGCAGGCCGTCATCGGTCGCTGCCGTCGCTTCGACAGCAGGCCTCGTTCGCTGCATGAACCCGGGACGAATCGGCGCTACATCAAGAATTCTCAGATGTAGGAGGTTGTCCTCCGTCCCGGGAACAGTCAATCTCTCTCCAGAGGAGGAGACCATACCTGCCACAAGCGAGTAGTTCGCAGGCGGCAGGTCTTCCGGCAAGTGGAGGAGCAGGTCGTCTACGTAGTATTTGGTGGGATCCCACCACTGGGAGTCGGGCCTGGCCACACCCCGGTTTTCGACTGCCCATGACCGTTGCATTGCGGGTACATACAGCTGCAGGAAACTGAGTAGCTCCTCCTTGATTGGTCCGTGCGGCTGCCAGAATAGCCGTACTCTGACTCGCCCACCTGCTCTGGGCGTGTCGCTGCCCAGCTGCTCCCAGCCCAGTAGGGTCAATTGGGAGGAGGAGGCGTCTCCTATTTCTGAAGGATCTCCCTCGATGGGAAACGCCAGCTGACCGGGCGGGGAGTTCAGCAAGAAGGGCCCTCTGTCGGACCGATCGAGCGCGATGCGAGCCACAATGAAAGCGAATAGACAGCCTGCCATAGCGCCCACCGCAAGCGCTGAAGTTTGAGAAGTGAAATTGCGTTCTTCGCTACTCAGTTCGCTGTTGTCCGGCCTGCGACTTCTGCCCTTGGAGCGGTTACGGACGACCAAATAGGCTAAGCCCGCAACCAGAGCGATGAGACCGGCAAGGCTCAATCGTTCCCCCCAACGTTGTGCGGCAGTGCCTTCCCATCGTATTTCCAAGGGCAGGCCGGGGTTGCTCAGCGAAGATACCTGCATCCAGCCCGCCGGCCCCTGTGAGAGGGTGGCCCGGTCGCCGGCGCTCCAACCTGGGTGGAAGTGAGCCCTAAGCAGCATCGGCTCCTTTTGATCAGAGAGTTCGACGACAAACCCGTGGGGGGTAGACCATGTCGGCTGCGTCGCGTTCGGCTCCGGCGCTTGTCCGGTGGCGACGCTCAAGTCCGCATCTCGAACCAGAAACTCGTTACTCGTCGTCATTCCCCATAGCTCCTGCGCCTGTTCAAGCGAGCGAGTATCCTCGGCGGTAAGTGATCCCGCAAGGTTAGGGAGATGCACAGTCATTGTGTGGGAGGGGAAAAGATACGGGAATAGGGTCAGTGAAAGTGCCATGACAAATATTGCACACGGCAACCAGCGCATGCGAACCGGCCATGCCTCAATGGCCAGCGCGGCAGCGGGTAACGCGCCGAGTGGCGCGACCGCCAGAAAACGATTGGGAAATTGAAAAAAGCTTAGCGCTGAGACGTTTTCCCAGAGAGGCTCAGTCTGTTTCTGCGTGAGCGCCAGCATTGCCAGGATAAAGATGATCCCGGCCATGCCCCACACACGTGTTTCCCTTCGGCCCGTGAAGAGGAGGCCGGCCATTCCGGCGACCAGAGCCAACCAAGATGCGGCCCCAAAAGTCAGGATCGGCGATAGCGGGTTGCCGTTCCGGCTGTCCAAGACGGGAGATTGAAAGCTGTAAAGTTGCCTAAAGTCCAGGAAATGTCTGTCGAATTCGAAATAACCTGTCCGCACATTTTCGCTTTGCACGAAGGGCAGGTCGGCGATCGCCGGCAGCCAAAAGGCTGCGGACATCAGGGCCGCCACAAGCGCGGCAACAGCGCAGCGCAGAACGCCTTCCGGCCTGCGATAGCCGATAGCCAGGAGCAACCAGAAGAGGAAGAGGATGCTCGCTCCCATCATGGCGGTCAGGTTGTGGATGTAGACCAGTGCAGTCAGTGAGACACATGCCGCGAGCCAATTGCGTAGGATACCGTGTCGATGTAGCGACGTGAAGGCCCAGAGACAGACCGGCAGAAGCAGAAGGGCCAAGAGCTTGGGGTAGGCCCCGCCGAATGGATCCGGAGAAAAGAACTCCCGAGCCCAGGCAAAAGGGAAAAAGAGATAGAGAGCAGCCCCTACCAGACTCGCTTCCGTGCTGAAGACGTGGCGAAGCCAAGCGAAAGCGCCTAGACCGGCAAGGATAAACCCTGCCGTCAAAACCAGTTTCAGGGCCTGTGCCAGACCGAGGCCAGTCCAATGGACCGCGGCTACCAGCCAATACAGACCTGGGCTATAATGGTGGAATGCGGGCGAGCCAAGCCCGCGGTAAACGTCTGCGAACCAGCGGGGCCAAAATACGCCCTCGTCGAAGGACCGGTAGACGGCTCCGCTGCGGTGGATATGAACGAGCGAATCGGCGTCACCGCCAGGCAGCCCCGGCAGTTCCCAAAGAGGCCCCGCAAGGAGCAGCGCCGCCAATGCAATGAAGAGGAAGACCCACAGGGAAGTCTGTATACGCAGCAACATTTCTGACAGTATACTGATGCAAATGAGGCGGAACAAGATGCGGCCTGAACCTTGAGTGAATCCTGCTCTCTCCCTGCCGGCTGTAGTGATTCGCTTTTCAGGCTAAGAGATCTGCACAGTCATTCATCAGGCAACCGCCCAGTTCTGCCAAAAAAGTAGGCCTGATGCAGTAGGCCATTTCAACGTATGCGGACAGGTCTGGAACAGAATTGAAGAGGAGAGGAGAGGAAACGTACGGTGAAAGAAAGCGCCTTCACGATGGACACGTCAAGCATCAAGTACGGTCCAGGAGTAACACGAGAAGTAGGCCACGACATGAAGAAGCTGGGCGCCGGGCGAGTGATGGTGGTCACCGACCCGCGACTGGCAAGAAGCGAGCCGGTGGAAGTTGCGCTGGACGCGCTGCAGGTGGAGGGTATCGACTCGGCGCTCTACGATCAAGTGCGCGTGGAGCCGACCGATAGGTCTTTTCAGGACGCGATCAACTTCGCCCTCGGTGGAGATTTCGATGGATACCTCTCTGTCGGAGGCGGCTCGACAATCGATACGGCCAAAGCTGCCAATCTGTATGCTACCTATCCTGCTCCGTTTTTGGACTATGTGAACGCGCCGATCGGCCGGGGCGTTCCTGTGCCTGGCGAACTGCGCCCCCATATTGCCGTGCCCACGACCGCGGGCACAGGGAGCGAAACGACCGGCGTCGCCATCTGTGACCTGACGGAGTTGCACGCGAAAACAGGGATCGCGCACAGGGCCTTGCGCCCTCAGCTGGGGATTTTAGATCCCCACAACACCCGCACTCTACCGCAAATGGCAGCGGCCAGCACAGGGCTGGACGTGCTGAGCCATGCATTGGAATCGCTGACGGCCATGCCATACGATTGTCGAGACGCGCCGGAGTCCCCGGAGACGCGGCCGGCCTACCAGGGAGCGAACCCGATCAGCGACATTTGGGCGACCAAGGCGATCGAGATGGTTTCGGCCAACATTGTGCGGGCGATCCGGGATACGGAGGATGACGAGGCCCGCAGCGCGATGCTGCTGGCCGCAGCCTATGCGGGCATTGGGTTCGGCAACGCGGGTGTGCATCTCCCGCACGGCATGAGCTATCCGGTCAGCGGCATGGTCCGCAGTTACAGTCCACCGGGATACCCTCCTGGTCATCCAATTATTCCGCACGGCATGTCGGTCATTCTCAACGCGCCGGCGGTCTTTCGTTTCACTGCTCCGACGAATCCGGCGAAGCATCTGCACGCGGCCGGGCTGATGGGTGTGGACACGAGCGACGCGAGTGAAGAGGACGCGGGCGAACTGCTTTCACAGGCGATCATCGACCTGATGAAAGAGACCGGTGTGCCCAACGGACTGAGCGCGATTGGCTTCACGGAAGAGGACATTCCGACCCTAGTGGAGGGCACGCTGCCGCAACACCGGGTGACGAAACTGTCGCCAAGACCGGCGCACGGGGACGACCTGGCCGGGCTATTCCGCGATGCGATGAAGTATTGGTGAGGGTTTCTTCGAAATGCGGAAGGTAGCGGCCTGAGATAGCAGCCGCTCATGGCGTCCCTTTTACCCCAGAATCACTGGCGGAAATCTTCAACGCTGCGGCCAGCGCCTGTGCCATGTGGACAGGCGCTTTCCCGGCGAACTGAACGATCTGGTCGCGGCAGCTGGTGCCGCTGGCCACGAGGACTGCGTCGGCGGGCAGGTCGCGGACGGCGGGAAAGAGCCGCTCCTCGCCGATGGCACGGCTAACTTCGTAGTGATCCAACCCGTAGCCGAAATCTCCAGCCATGCCGCAGCAACCGCTGTCGATTAGCTCCACGGTGTAGCCGGCCGCGCGCAGCGCGTCGATGCTGGCCTCGTTGCCTATCAGAGCTTTTTGGTGACAATGTCCGTGCAAATAGGCCGTGCCCGCGTCGTTGCGCCAGATTGGAAGCAGCGAAGGTCGAGAGGGCTCTGCGACCTCATCTGCAGCAGCAGTTGCAAGAACGATGAACTCGTCAAAGGTGAAGGCACTTTCTGCCAACAGGAGCGCCTCTTCGCGATCGGAGGCCAAGTCGGGGTATTCATCCCGCAGCGTGAGGATGCAGCTGGGCTCTATTCCGACGATTGGCACGCCCTGGCGAGCATACGGGGCGAGCAGTGCTACGTTTTGATCGACCCAGCTGCGAACTTTGTCGGCCTGTCCCCCGGTGATGAGCGGTCGCCCACAGCAGGCTCTCCCTTCTGCCAGGTGCACGCGGTAACCGACGGCCTCCAATACCTCAACGGCGGCCTGACCAACCTCCGGATGGTTGTACTCGGCCCAGGTGTCGTGAAAGAGGATTACATCCGGAGAACCTTCGCTGCTGTCCGCGCGAGGCAGGCCCGCCTCTTCCCTCCGGGCAAACAAGGAAGAAAAGGTGCTGGGGGCATAAGCTGGCAGGTTGCGACGCGGGTCGATGCCGGCACGGAGGAGCAGTGACTTAGCCGGTGGCGTCTTCAAACTCCAATTGACAAGAGGTATTAGGGGACGTCCGAAGCGATAGAGTAGACGGTTGAGCGTGGGCAGCAGGCCCATCAGGCGGTTAAAGAGGGGCAGACCATTCTCGGCATAGTAATGGACCAGAAACTCGGCCTTGATGCGCGCCATGTCGACCGCAGAGGGGCATTCGCTTTTGCAGGCCTTGCAGCCGACGCAAAGGTCCATTACTTCGTACATCTGAGGCGAGAACAGCTCCTCACGGGGAATGCGTCCGGCGAGCGCGTTGCGCAGCGCGTTGGCGCGACCGCGCGTCGTATCCTGCTCATCGCGGGTAGCGATGTAACTGGGGCACATCGTTCCCGTGCCCAGCTTGCGGCAGACGCCGGCGCCGTTGCACATTTCGATGGCTTCGGCGTATCCGAAATCGCTGCTCCAGTCGAAGACGGTGCGCAGTTCGATGGTGTCGTATTCCTGACCGAAGCGCAGGTTCTCGGTTGAGGCTGGCGCATCGATAATCTTGCCCGGATTCATTCTATTCTCGGGGTCAAACACCTGCTTAACCTGCCGCAACGCGCCGTAGAGGTCGGCGCCGAATAGACGGGGATGGAGGTAACTGCGGGCGAGGCCGTCGCCATGTTCACCGCTCATAGCGCCGCCGAAAGAGACGGCGAGGTCGCATGCGTGTTTTCCCACTATCCGGAGTGCATCGATGCCGGTCTGTTTCTTGAGATTCAACAGTGGGCGCACGTGCAGGCAACCGGCCGAGGCATGGGCGTAGACGGCGATGCCTGAAACGTCCTCCTGCTGTCCGCAAAAATCGAGAATCTTCTCCAGGTAGTCGGCCAGTTTTTCCTGCGGAACGGATACATCTTCGATACCGGGCACAGGCTTGTAGTCGCCGCGGCGACCCATAAGAATGTTCAGCCCGGCCTTGCGTACGTCCCACACATCCTTTTGGCGAGCCGGATTCAGCAGCTTGATGACCGTGCTCTTCCGGCCGAGGCTGCGGAGGTGACGCTCCAACCCGTCCATTTTCGATGTCAATTCAGACTCACTTGCACCGTAAAACTCGGTCAGGAGGACGGCCTCCGGGTCCCCTTCGACAAAGTGGAGGCGTTTGGCCCATTCGGGTTGGGCACGGGCAAGGTCCATCAAGTGCTTATCGAGAAGCTCGGAGGCGCTGGGCTGCTTTTCGAGGATATCGGGTATGGAGGCGCAGGCGTCAATCAAGCGATCGAAATGGACGACTGCGAGCGCGGTCATCTCTGGTTTGGGGACCAGTTGCAGGGTTGCGCTGGTAACGGTTGCGAGCGTGCCTTCACTTCCCGCGATGAGCTGGCTCAGATTGAACTGTTCGAACTGGGACGAATCGCAGTATTCGGACTGAAAGAGGCTGTCGAACCCAAGCCGCGCCTGCAGGAGGGCGGCGCTTGCTGTCGAATGATTTTCCTCTGGAGCGAATCCGTCCTGGTGGAGCAGCGCGGCCAGGAGCCGGTCGAGATTGTACCCGGAGACACGGCGCCAGTGGCGCGGCCAGCGCTCAAGAATCTGTTCAAATTGGGCTTTCACGATAGCTGGGACTTCACGGTAGATCTGCGCTTCGAGCGAGTCACCGCGCTGGCGGCTTTCCATTGCCGCTGAAGTCACCGGCCCGAAGCATGCGGTCGAGCCGTCGCTTAGCACGACTTCGGTCTCGAGCAGATTGTCAGCCATCATACCGTAGAGGATGCTGTGGCTGCCGGTGGCGTTGTTGCCGATCGAGCCGCCGATGGAGGCGCGGTCAGCACTGGCTGGGTCCGGGCCCAGCATCAGTCCCAGAGGAGCCAGCGTGCGGTTGAAGACGCCGATTGAGACGCCGGCCTGGACCGTGGCAGTACGGGCTTCCACGTCCACAGCCAGAATCTTGTCCATGTACTTGCTCGTGTCGATGACGAGGCCGGGGCCGACACACTGCCCCGCCAGCGAACTGCCGCCACCGCGGGGCAGGAGCGGCACGCGATGGCGAGCGGCAAGCTCAACAGCGGCTTGAACGTCATCGGAGTGGCGGGGGATCACGACGCCCAACGGTTGGATCTGATATTGGCTGGCGTCAGTGCTATAGAGCATGCGGCTGTAGCCGTCGAACCGTACTTCGCCTTCAATGACCTGCTCCAGTTGGTGAACAAGCTCGCTTGTTTCCTGGAGTGAATTAGAGAAGTCAGGCGCGGCCAACGTGGCGGCGTCTGGTTTCGAAGCATGCTGAATCATCTTGGCGTCATTCCGAGGCTTTCGCGAATCGTTTCGGGATTCAGAGTTGTACCTGAGATCAGCGAACGGCAATGGCGGTCCATTCAAGCGACGGACAACCAGGCCAACGCGCTTTATCAGATTCCGCAGATACGGTATACTCGCTACTTGAATAGGCTAGGTTGGCGTTCACCGACGAAGACTGGGACAAATATTTTGTAGACCTTGTGTACCGGTCCGTCGTCCATATTCGCAATACAGGAGAACGGAATGACCCATAGCGTAACCGGAAACGGCGCCCGGATCAAAATGTACACGACGACATGGTGCCCGGATTGCTGGCGGGCGAAGTCGGTGATGGAGAGTCAAGGCGTTGACTTCGTGGAGATTGATATTGAAGGCGACGAAGATGCCAGGGAGTTGGTGCAGCGGCTCAACAACGGATTCATGTCGGTTCCGACGATTGTCTTCCCCGACGGCGACGTAATTACCGAGCCGTCCACGACTGCGTTGATGGCAAAGCTAACGAAACAGTAATGCCAGGTCACTCCGGAACTTGGGGCGATGGGAAGGGGCAGATACAGTCTGGAGACTGTGCGCGAGCGGGAGCTGTATCCCGGCTATTTTGGCAAGGTGATCCATAGCTAGAACATGACGCTCGTATACTGGAGGGTGAAAGCCGGTTCGCACCTGCCCGCCCACGATCATCCCCACGAGCAGGTAGTGACCGTGTTGGAAGGAAGATTTGAATTGAGCTTCAGCGGCGGCGAGACTCGTGTGCTGGGGCCGGGCGAAATTGCAGTCATTGCGGGAACCCGCGAGCATGCCGGGCGAGCCGTAACCGACTGCAAGTTCCTGGACGTGTGCCATCCCCTGCGCCAGGGATTTTTGGTGGAAAAGTAAGTGGTACAATGGACATAATGGGGAGAGTTGCCGAGGTCCCTGCCAGTCTGAGGATACGGCGGGCGGATAACGGTGGTGCAGGCGTATCGACCCCGCAGTTCTGATGCAAATTGGCAGACCCGCTTCCGCAAGAAAGCGATGGTCTGTTTTCTCATTGTGTGAAAGGAACCGAGAAAGGTTGGGCGCTGCGTAATGGAACTGTCAATTCTGAATCATGTCGACCTGAGCCAGAGGCTGAAGCGGAAGGACTACGAAGAACTCCTGGAGGCGCGCCAGCAGAAGTTTCTGGCTTTGCGCCTGCGGCTGGGCGGCCAGATCGGAGGGAAGATCGGCCCGCCGCTGTTGATTCTGTTCGAAGGTTGGGATGCGGCCGGAAAGGGCGGCTGTATCCGGCGGCTTACTGCCCCCCTTGATCCCCGTCACTTTTCTGTACATCAGTACCAGGCACCGACCGACCGTGAAAAGCGGCATCACTTTCTCTGGCGGTTCTGGCCGGCCGTTCCCGGTAGAGGCGGCATGTGCATCTTTGACCGGACCTGGTATGGGCGCGTCCTGGTGGAGAGGGTGGAGGGCTTTGCCAACGTGCCGGACTGGCGGCGAGCCTACGAGGAGATTCGGCACTGGGAGTCTCTGCTCGTTTCTGACGGGACGATCCTGATCAAGTTCTTCCTGCATATCTCCTCTAAGGAGCAGAAACAGCGCTTCGAAAGCCGCGCCGTCGATCCGTTGCGCCAGTGGAAGCTGACCGACGAGGACTGGCGAAACCGGAAGAAGCGTGATGCGTACGAAGAGGCGATAGAGGAGATGGTGCAAAAGACCGACACGGTGCTGGCGCCATGGACGATTGTTGCCGCCGAGTCGAAACGATTCGCGCGCATCAAGGTATTGGAGACGGTGATTCAGAATGTAGAGGCCGCGCTGGGCTGATAGAGGTTGATTGGGGCAGGCCACGGCAACATTGAAGGAATCTCTGGCCACCGAGCTCAGAACGGGCAGGAGATTTGTACAGATTCGGAGAGCACAACAGAGAGAAGGCGCAAGGACTCATCCTTCGCGACTCCTCCCCGGCCATTTCGTTGAAAGTTCGCACGAAGACGACCACTATTCCTTGACGATGGATCTGGTTGACAAAGTAGCACTAATCACAGGGGCTGCATCCGGTATCGGACGGGCCAGCGCGCATCGCTTCCTGGCCGAAGGGGCAACCGTGCTGGCTTGCGACATCGATGAAGACGGGTTGGCTTCGTTGGCCGCCGAACACGAGCAGGAGAGGCTACATTGCGTCGTTTGCGACGTGACGCTGCGTACGGACGCGGAGGCAAGCGTGGATTACGCGGTTACGCAATGCGGCGGGCTGGACTGCCTGGTCAACTCGGCGGGCATTACACCGCGAACATTGCCTCCCACTGCCGACTTTGAAGCCCGCTGGGATGCTGTAATGGAGGTGAATGCCAAGGGGGTCTTCCTGATGTCGCACGCGGCACTTGCTGTGATGCGCCCCGCCGGCCGCGGATCGATCGTGAACCTGGTTTCGATCATGGGGATTGTCGCCTACCCGACATCGCTGCCCTTTTCGGACGGCTACACCGCCTACCCTCACAGCAAAGGGGCGGTGGTTCAGATGACCAAGGAGATGGGCGTTCGCTTTGCCAGTGAAGGGGTCCGGATCAATGCCATTGCGCCGGCCTTTGTCTATACGCCGCTGACGGCGAACGTGACTGGCGACCCGGAAGTACACGCGGAGATGCGACGGCTGCACCCTATGGGGCGGATGGGCCGGGCGGAGGAGATCGCGGCGGTGGTTGCGTTTCTGGCCTCCGAAGATGCATCGTTTGTAACAGCGAGCGTTTGGCCGGTGGACGGCGGATACACGGCGCAGTAGGAGAAGCTGGTGTTCGCCGGCGCTGGCTCACACTGCCAATTGCCAGATAGCAATTTGAGCAAGCTGCCCAAACATTCGTAGACTGGGGATCTCCTCACGTCTGCGAGCATGGCCTGCGTCTGCCAAAGTCGCCTTTGGCTTCAGAAACCAAACGCCGTCCGGAATGAAGACGCGCTTCAGCACGGACGACTGGTACAGCCCCTAGGAACACCACTGCAATACGATTCCTCGACCTTCTTTTCGTACAAATCACCCCAACTTTTCTCACGAGACAGTTTCTGATAGGCGCCAACCATTTGTCCTATCATCATCGCCTTCTGTTTGAATGCAGCAGTAGGCAGAATGTCTGAGCCTTCGCTACTTTAGCCGACGCCTCAGGAGTCCCGCAGAGCCCGCCACACGCGTTCGGGGGTAAAAGGAATCTCACGGATTCGTACCCCGGTGGCGTCGAAAATTGCGCTGGCAATGGCGGGGGCCATACCATCCATCGGAATCTCGGCGACGGCCTTGGCGCCAAATGGGCCGGTCGGCTCGTAGGTCTGTATCAGGATCGTATCCAGCAAGGGCATCTCGTCGGCGGCCAGGATCCTGTAGTCGCCGAATCTGCCGACTTGCAGGCGTCCCTTCTCGTCATAGGGCATCTCCTCGCACAGGGCGTAGCCGAGCGCTTGGGTCATGCCGCCTTCGACCTGGCCGCTGGCGGTCACTGGGTTGATGGCTACGCCGCAGTCGACCGCCATCACCGCCTTTTCGACCGTCACTTGACCGGTTTCGGTGTCCACCTCCAGCGCGGCGTACTGGGCGGCAAAAGGAGGAGGGCTGACGTAACTCATGTGGCTGGCGGTGGCCATGATCTGGTGCTGTTCTTCCTGATGGATGCTGTGAAGAGCAAGCTTTTCGAGGGCGACAGAACGGCCATCGGGGGCGTGAATGTGCTTGTTCTCCAGCCAGAGTTGCTCGGCGCTTGCGCCAACGAGCAGATGCGCGGCGGCGTGGCTGCGAATCTGGAGGCTTACGTCTTCGGCTGCCTTCAGCACGGCGCCACCGGAGATGTAAGTGGTACTGCTGGCGTAGGCGCCCGTATCGAAGGGCGTAAAGTCGGTATCGCTGCTGTAGATTAGGACTTGCTGGAGGGGGACGCCGAGAGCTTCAGCCGCAATCTGTGCGAGGACGGTATCAGAGCCGGTCCCGAGGTCGGTTGCTCCGACGAGCAGATTGAATGAGCCGTCGTCGTTGAGTTTGATGCTGGCGGCGCCCATGTCCAGCCCGGCGATGCCGGTGCCGTGCATACATATGGCAAGACCGATGCCGCGTCGGATATTGGGTCGGTCCGGCGGTGCCTTCCACTCTGGGTCGTTGCGTCGAGTCCATTCGATTGAGGTTGCTCCGGCTTCGACACACTCGGCCAGCCCATTGCTCTGCACCGTCTGAGGGAAACCCTCGCGGCCTTCGCCCATTGCAACGGCCATCGGCAACGCCTGTCCTTCTTTGACCCAGTTCAAGCGCTTGAACTCCACCGGATCGATGCCAAAAGCCAGCGCCATTTCCTCCATGTGTTGTTCCAACCCGAAGAGGGCCTGGGGTGCGCCGTAGCCGCGAAAGGCGCCGGGCACGGGTTTGTTGGTGTAGATTACATCGCAATCGAAGCGTGCCGCGGGGAGCCAGTAGGTGCTGAGCGCGCGAAAGCCTGTGACCATTTGCACTGTGAGACCGTGGGTTCCGTAAGCGCCAGTGTCGGCCACGACCCGAACTTCCATTCCGACCAGTTTTCCGTTCGCGTCGATGCCGCTGCGGAAGCGCAACCACTGCGGGTGACGGGTGCGCGCGGAGCTAAACTCCAGTTGACGCGTGTATTCGAATTTGACAGGTCTGCCGGTGGCGATTGTCAGGTGGGCGCACAGGTCCTCGATCAGCATTTCCTGCTTGCCGCCGAATCCGCCGCCGATACGCGGCTTAACAACTCGAATGCGTCGAACCGGCAGGCCAAGCAGGGGGGCAACCATTCGACGTACGTGGAAAGGCACTTGTGTACTCGTGCGAATGACGAGTCGGTCGTCTTCGTCCCAATAGGTGATGACAACATGGGGTTCGATGCTGGCCTGCTGCACCTGATGCACCCGGTATTCGCTTTCAAAGACAAAAGCGGCGGAGGCCAGGGCTTCATCCACGTCGTTGTGGTCCACGCGCAACTTCACGGCGATGTTGCGGGCGGGATCGTGGACCATCTGGGCGTCGTCTTCGTCGTGAATCACGGGCGCGCCGGGTTGCATCGCATCTTCAGGGGAAAAGACGGCGGGCAATTCCTCGTATTCGACGCGGACTCGTTCCAATGCCTCCTGCACGAGTTCGGGCGTCTCGGCTGCGACGGTCGCCACGCGGTCGCCCACGTATCGGACCTTTGAATCGAGGCTTACTTGGTCGTAGGGAGGCGGCTGAGGATAACTTTGTCCGCCGCTGGCATAGATGACACGCGGCAGGTCGGCGTAGGTCTGTACGGCATGGACGCCAGGGATAGCCAACGCTTCGGAGGCATCGATCGAGCGGATGCGGGCGTGGGCGACCGGGCTGGTGAGGAGGCCGGCGTAGAGCATACCGGGCATCTCGACATCGTCTGTAAAGACGGGGCGCCCCTTGGCCAATTTGAAAGCATCGACCTTTGGCTCGGGCTTGTTGACGACCTGAGTTTGGGGCGGAGCAAGCGTGACGGTTACGCTTTGGGTCTGGGTAAGCGTATCCTGCCCGCCATCGCGCCACCCATTGGACGGAGGCTCGTTTTCGGCGCCGTCCGCGGGCCATTCGCGGGTGGTCGGCGCGTCGCGCACGTCAATTTGGGGCGGGTGCGTCGACTCTCCTCTCAGCTGGGCCGCGGCTCGCAGAATCGCCTGGACCGGTTTCACGTACCCTGTACAGCGGCAAAGAACGCCGGCAATAGCGGTACGGACGGCGGCTTCGCAGGGATGCGGGTCGGTGTCGAGAAGGTCCTGGGCGGCCAGGATCTGTGCGGGTGTGCAGTAGCCGCATTGGATTGCGCCACATTCGATGAACTGTTGTTGCAACGCGGAGACCGGTGAGTTGAAACGGTCCGCATCGTCTATCTCCAGCCCTTCAAGGGTGACTATGGATGCGCCGTCAGCTTGGGAGGCAAGGAGGACTCCGCTGTTGACGAGACGGTAGCTGGTCGGGCTGTCGGGTGTTCTGGTGAAGAGGAGTGCGTCCGAGCCGCTCTCGCCGGTCTCGTCGCCGTGTTTAAGGCTGAAGAAGCGAAGACGACGGAGGGCCGTACGCAGCAGTTCGCCCGGCTGGCTGTCGAAGCGGTGGAGGGTTCCATTGATGGTAAGGGAAACTGGTTTTTGCATAGTCCTTGGTCTGGAATGGGCAGGGAAGTGCGGCCAATTACAATTGGTCGCCGGACATACAGGCGAGCGCCCGTTTGCGCACGATCTCGGACATCGTCAGCCTGTACTCGGCGCTGCCCTTGAAGTCGTCTGGAGGATTGAGCTCGCTTCCCGACAAGAGTGGCCGCGTGCCGACTCCACAGAGTCCGATACGGACCGCTCCCCGGGAAACAGATGGCGCTTGAGTGGAGCCTCCATTTGGGAATTCAATTGCAATGGCTGCGACGATGCAGCGATCCATGGGTGTGCGGGCGATGCGCGCGTGCCCGCTTTCGAACTGCACCAAAGACAATCGCATCTCGGTAATGAGATCAGCCCTGCACGTCGGTTGCGATTGTCCTGAGATGTAATCCTCAAACGATTGGACCGTTTCGACTTCATCGCGGGTGAGGGAGACGATCGCGGCGTCTAGCGCCAGCAGTGCGGCGAATAGTTCGCTATCGGGCTCGGCCAGAGCGATGAGGCCGCCCACGGTGGCGGCGTTGCAGAGATTCTGAGGACCTTCAAAGCGAGCCGTTCGCGGCAGAATCCCGCCAGCGAAAGAAGCGCAGACAGGATGTTGGACCAGGTCTGTGAGTGTCGTCATCGCGCCGACTCGCAAGTAATGCCCATCCCTCTCGATAAAGGAGAGGTCTAGGCCGGCAAGGTCGACGACGCCATCCACATCGCGGCGCTGCCGCGTCTCGAGCGCAGGGACCAGGTGTGTGCCCCCGGCTAGAGGGAGGCGCCGCAAACGGGGGTCTGCCAGAAGATCCAATGCCTGCGAAAGCGTCTCTGCTCTGTGATACTCTGGTAGAATCGCCATATCGAGAGGTTAGAATTCCCTATTTGCGCGGTGAAGTTGCGCCTCGCGGCGCAGCGATTTGCATTCGCCCACTGCTCCCTCGTTCACGCACCCGGAGGCGGGTCCGGCGCGAGGTCCAACTCCTGAAGCAGACCGACGAGGCTGAAATTCATTGCTAGGACGACTGCCGCCGGCGTAAGCAAAAAGATGGGTAGGACGGTGGCAATGCTTACAACGATTAAGAGGACCTGGAACAGGAACATCAGGAAGGTGTATAGAGGGTGGCGCAGCGCAAGAATGAAGGCATTACGCAGCACCATTTTCAGGCTCATTTCGTCCTGCTGCCAGAGGAGCGGGAAGAAGTACTGTCCAGCCATGAGAATGATCAACAGGATCCAGACCCAGACAATGCTGATGATTCGCGCCCAGTCGGCCGGGCTGCTTCCGTAGAATCGAATGTTCATTGCCACGCCGGCGACGAGCAAAATGTTAACGCCGAGCAGCAACCAGCTCTTTCCAATCGTCTCGCGTGCGCCGTCCCAGAAGAAACCGCTGTCCACGCGGCGGTAGTTGGCAACCCGGTTGGCAGCATTGTGGATGCCGGCGGTAACCGGCGCAGCAGGCAGGACGAGAAAGACACCGACCCACCATAGCACACTGAGCCAGACCCACAGCAACAGGTCCTCGTAAAGCGCCTTGATCGTGCGCCACATTACTGTAAATGCCTTCATTCCGGTATCACAGTACCCCACGTAGAAACGCGACCGACGTCTGACTCTGCACCATTATATCCGCCCGAGATCTGAAATGGCAAGAGTGGGCACTGTGCCGAAAAGAGAGAGAGAATTTCAAAAGGCTGGGTCCGCGTGCTAGCGTCTCCAATCGCGAGGTGCTGGTACTTTTGAATCGGCTGCTGCTATAATGTGGAGACGGAGTCGGACTTGTAGGCCGTACGGAAGGCGGATGAGGATAACCGATGTCAGATCAAGCCAGAAAGATCCTTGTGTGTGTTGCCTGGCCCTATGCCAACGGCGAAAAGCACATCGGACAAATCGCGGGCGCCTACTTGCCGCCGGACATCTTTGCCCGCTACCAGCGAATGTCCGGAAACGATGTCTTGATGGTCAGCGGTTCGGACACACACGGCACGCCGATAACGCTGCAGGCGGAGAATGAGGGAATTGATCCGGCCGCGGTTGTGGACAAGTACCACGAGTTGTTCGTAGACGGCTGCCTGGCGATGGGCTTGACATTTGACCTTTACACGCACACTGATACGCAGAACCATTGGGACATTACGCAGCAGGTATTCCGGCGACACCTGGCAAATGAATTCATCTACACGGAAGTGCAGAAGCAGTGGTACGACCCTGAGGCGGGGCGGTTCCTGGCCGATCGGTATGTGGAAGGGACATGTCCTTTCTGCGGTTATGCCGGCGCGCGCGGTGACCAGTGCGATGAATGCGGCCGCCTATACGATGCCCTCGAATTGACCGATACCCGCTCAAAACTGAGCGGTAGCACCAAGCTGGAAGTGCGGGAAACCGAACACTTCTTCCTCGACCTGGGCGCTCTCAATGAACCGTTGTTGGCGTGGATTGGCAGTGGAAAGGAGCACTGGCGCAACAACGTGCTGAACTTTACGCAGGGCCAGTTGAACCTGAAGGAGCTGCGCGGACGCGCGATCACACGTGATATAGACTGGGGAATCGACATTCCGCTGGAAGGTTACGAAGACAAGCGCATATACGTCTGGTACGATGCGGTTCAGGGATACTTAAGCGCGGCAATAGAGTGGGCAGAACTGAGCGGAGGAGAGTGGCAGGCGTGGTGGGATCGCGACCTGGCGCCGGATGCCCGCCACTACTACTTCATCGGCAAGGACAATATCCCGTTTCACACACAGATCTGGCCGGGCATGATCATGGCCTACAACGACGAGTCGGGAGAAAGGGAGCCGGCGCTGCCGGGGCTGACCAAGACGGCGAAAGGGCTGGCGACGGCAGGTCTCAATCTGCCATACGACGTACCGGCGAATGAGTATCTCAACTTCGGCGGCGCCCAGTTCAGCACGAGCCGCGGCAACGTCATCGGCTGGAATACGGTGTTGGAGGCGTACCAGCCGGACGCGTGGCGCTATGTATTGACGGCGATGGCGCCAGAGAGCGCGGACACCGAGTTCACATGGCCTGATTTCGTCGAATTGGTCAACAACGAACTGGTGGCGAATTGGGGCAACCTGGTGAACAGGGTGCTGGGCTTCGCCTACCGGCGTCTAGACGGGGCAGTGCCGCAACCCGGACCGTTAGACCCGGCCGACGAAGCCGTTCTGGCGGAGGTACGCGCGGGATTCGAAAGCGTGGCAGCGCTGTATGAGGCGGTCAGGCTGAAGGCTGCGTTGCAGGAGGTGCGGCGACTCAGTCAACGAGTAAACCAGTATTTGAACGAAAAGGAGCCGTGGCGCACAATTCAGTCCGAGCCTGAGGCGGCGGCCACTGCCGTGTATGTCGCGTTGCAGGCCATTGACTGGTTGAAGCTAATGTGGGCGCCGATCCTCCCGCACAGCAGCGAAAAGCTGCATACCTACCTGGGCTATGCTCAGCCCCTTTTCGGCCGGCTGAATACGTCATCGGTAGAGGACGCGCGCGGCGCTCATCTGGTACTCCGCTACGACCACGCGGATGCCAGCGGCGTCTGGCAGGCGTCGAGTCTGCCCGCCGGCCAGGTGTTGCAAAAACCGGCGCCGTTGTTTGCCAAGTTGGATCCTGCCGAAGTACTGGGTGAAGAACGGGATGGGTGAGGCGTGGGAGAGTCTTTGTCCGGCCGCACGACCTCCTATATTCTGATCCTCATATTATTCGTTTACCTGGCACTGGGAACGCTATTCGCTGTTAAGACCCCTCCCTGGCAGAATCCAGACGAACCAGCCCACTACAACTACATAGCTTATGTGGCGTCCGAACGCAGGCTGCCCCTGCTGGCAAAGGGCGACTATGACGGGGCCTACCTCGAACGGCTGAAAGCGGAGAGATTTTCGCCTGGCTTGTCGATCGAACCGGTCCGCTACGAGTCCCATCAACCGCTACTCTACTACGTACTGGCCGCGCCAGTCTACTGGGTGAGCGGGGGTAGCTTGCTGGCGCTGCGGCTGTTCGGAGTCGTACTGGGTGCAGGAGTCGTGCTTGTGGTGTTTCTGTGTGCACGCGCGGCGCTGCCTGGGTATCCTCACATCGGACTGGGCGCGGCCGCGTTTGCCGCGTTTCTGCCGATGCACATCGCGTTGATGGCGTCGGTCAACAATGATGCGCTGGCTGAACTGGTAATCGCCGCGACAATTCTGGTGATTTTGCGCTGGCAGAAGGCATCTGACCTTGGGGAAAAGGGGGAAGAATCGCGGATCAGAGGCTACCGTCTGCTGCTGGCAACTGGCATTCTTGTGGGTGCCGGCTTTCTCACCAAGGCTACTGCCTATATTCTCCTACCGGTCGCGCTGATTGTGGTTCTCGGCATAGGCCTTTTGCAGTGGCAAAGACAGGAGCTGTCAATGAAAGGGCTTTTGGCGCGGTTTGCGTTGCTTGCCGTGCCTGCATTTGCTCTCGGATTGCCTTGGTGGATACGAAATATCCGGGTCTATGGCGCCTGGGACATACTTGGGCTTGCCTGGCACGATATCGTGGTAACCGGGCAGCCGACTGCGAAGGGCTGGATCGCAGAGCACGGATTGAGTGCCTACTGGGAGCGGGCGTGGACGTTCACGAGCAAGAGTTTCTGGGGTGTGTTTGGGTGGCTGGGCGTCTTCATGGATGCGCGTGTCTATACGGCGCTCCAAGTGGTGTCGATAATGGCAGTGGTAGGCGCGGTGTTCTGGTGCTGGCGGCGACTAGACACCGAAAAAGTCCAGATGGACTTCCTCTTATCGACTCCCTGGACGCCGCTACTTCTGATATGGCTGGGAACGTTTGCGGCATATGCTTGGTACAACCTCGACTTCGTGCAGCATCAGGGACGTTATCTATTTCCTGCTCTTCCCGCCTGGAGTCTGCTCTTCGCGCTAGGTTGGTGGAGCGTTCTGGGCAGGAACGCAAGTGTTTTTGCCGGGGGGGTGCTGCTGGCAGTCGCGGCGACTCGTCTACTGGCCGGCATAATCGCAGGCGGCTTCGACCGATGGACATTCCTATTGTACTGTGCGGCAGGGATCGGCCTGCTCGTAAACGGGCTGTTGTCGACACGTTCAGCGGGTCTCTTGGCCGAGAAGTGCGGCCTGCGCAGGGCGGCGCTGGAGCTGGTACGGCCTGTCCTATTCGTCGGCCTGTTTGCGGCAATGGTTGGTCTGGACATCGCAATCCCATTCCTGTATATTGTTCCTCAGTTGGACGCTTAGTCGGAGGGTCGGCGGCTTGCCGAAGGCGTCCATGCGTGGTGTAGGCCGCCGCAACGCTCGTTCAAACAAATACTCATGAACGCAATCAGCCCAATTGGCCCAACACGACAAGCAGCCCGACCGCCCAGCGGCGGCGAATATCTGTTTATCTGGTTCTGCGTTGCTGTCGTGGCGACAATTGGTGCATTCGCGGGCTTGCAGTTCTGGCACGCCGACCGCATTTTCAGTGGCGTGCACGTTGCCGGCGTCCCGGTCGGAGGGGAGACGCGCGCGGCGGCCCTGCTTCGCTTGGATAGGGAGCTTGCACCGTATCCGCTCGCGCCGATTTTTCTGGAATATGAAGGCCGGCAGTGGGCGCTGGGCACGGATCTGCTGACTCCCCAGGCCGATTTGGAAGACGCGGTTAAGCGCGCTTATGCGGTTGGGCGCGAAGGTGGACTAGTCGAACGCGCCTTGAGCCAGTGGCAAGCGGTCACAGGCAAGGCAACGATTTGGCCGGAATTGGTGATAAGCGAGGGGACGGTCCGCCAAGTTGTGGGTAGTGCGGCCGCGGAGGTGCGGCGGCCAGGTCGACCGAGCCTTGAAGTAGGCGAATACTCGCTACCACCGCGGCAAGGACTGGATGTTGACATCGCGGCCACAGCGCAATTGGTACTGGCGCAGGCAGCCAGCGGCCAATCCGGAACTGTTCCGCTGCAGACTTTCAGCACATCTCCCCCGCAAAGCGAACGCGCTGAAGCCGCAGATAAGTCGGACGGCGGTGCGCTTTCGTTGCCCCAACCCATCGTTCTGCGCCACGAGGCTTCGGGCATCGGTTTCGCCCTGGATGCAGCGCTGTTGGAGAGAATCATGCCCAGCGGCGACCTTCAATCCCTGAATGAAGAGGCTCTGCGAATCGTCGTTGCGGGCTGGGCGAGGCAGGTTTCCTTCCCGGCGCAGGATGCCCGCCTGCGCTTCGACGACGCCAGCGGGCAGCTCACAGTCCTACAACCGAGCCAAGCGGGCCAGCGGTTGAACGTCGACCTGACGGTGGAGGCGGTGCGGCGGGCGCTGGCCACTGACGAGAGGACAGCGAACCTGCCGATCATAGCCGTGCAGCCGGCGGTAGATTCGGCGCGTTTGGACGAGCTGGGCATCAAGGAACTGATCGCCAGCGGCACCACCTATTTCAAGGGCAGCAGCGCGACACGCGTCCACAACATCGAGGTAGCCTCCGAAAAGTTTGTTGGCGAGGTAATTCCTCCCGGCGGCATTTTCAGCTTCAATTCGACGATTGAGGCGGTGAGCGGGGCGAACGGCTTTGAGGATTCGGCGATTATCTGGGGAGACCGGACGGCGATCGGTATCGGTGGCGGCGTGTGTCAGGTGAGCACTACGGTATTTCGGGCCGCGCTGGCGGCAGGGTTCCCGCTGCTGGAGCGCCATAACCACGGCTACGTGGTGAGCTGGTACGGCGAACCCGGCTTCGACGCTACTATTTACACGCCATACGTCGATTTCAGATTTCTTAATGACACCGACGCCCATCTTCTGGTCCAGCCGGTTGTAGACAGCGGGGAAGGTATTCTTTCCTTCCGCTTTTACGGCACCAGGCCGGACCGGGAAGTGGAGATTAGCGAGGCCGAGTACAAGGATATCAAGGAGCCGGGCGACCCCGTCTATCGGGAAGATGCGTCGCTGGAAGCCGGACAGATCAGGCAGGTGGAGTGGGCGAAAAAGGGGATGACCGCGACCGTGATTCGCACGGTAACCGAGAACGGCGAGAGCAGGGAGAATAGGATTGTATCGGTCTACCGGCCCTGGAATGCGATGTTCCTCTACGGGCCAGGTACGGTGATCCCCGGCGTGACCGACAAGGATGAGGAAACCGCAGCGGCTCAAGAGCGAGAAGACTCTGAAGAAACGCAGGACGAATGAGCCTGGCCGACGGCTGACCGAAGACGGCGCTGGACTCCGGCCCCCCTTTACATAGATCTCTCCGCTGGCAGATGCTCCTGACAGTTGACATTGGCAACAGCTACATAAAACTGGGTGCGTATCCCGCACGTTGCCCTGACTCCGCTGCTGTTGTTGACGGAACGCGTGATTACGATGCGCCGCTCGCCAGCTGGCGGCTGCCGACAGATCGACATCGGCGGCTTGAGTCGTATCGCCATGAATTGGACCTACTTTGGGAAGAGAGCGAGTTTAGCAGGACCAGTTTTCAGGGCGCGGCCCTTTGCAGCGTTGTTGAGACTCTGACGAGTCTGTGGCGAAATCTCCTGACGGAGATGCTGGGCCGGGAGCCGTTCGTTCTACGTCATGGGATCGACACGGGGATGCCGCTAGCTGTGGCCCAGCCGGAGAGGGTTGGCATGGACAGGCTGGCAGACGCCGTGGCCGTGCGAGGGCGCAGCGCGGGCGCGGCAGTGGTGGTGGATTTTGGTACGGCGACGACGTTCAATGTTGTCGATGCCCATGGTAGATTCCGCGGGGGTGCAATCGCGCCGGGGCTGGGCACGATGGCAGGCTCGCTTATGGAGGGGACGCCCTCACTTCCAAATGTGGAACTGAGACCACCTGTTTCGGCTATCGGTGAAGACACGGAAGAGGCCCTAAAGTCCGGAATCGTCTTGGGCTTTACCGGGCTTGTGGAGGGGCTGCTTGCGCGTATCGGTAACGAAATCGACGCGCCGGTCACTGTCATCGCCACTGGCGGCCTGGGCCACATCATATCACCACTGACCAGCTCCATTGACGCCTATGACCCCTGGCTGACCCTTGCCGGCATTCGGGCGCTGTATTGCCGCAACGCCACGAAAGCAGATGAGTAGAGGTTAAGCCCCCTCGCTCATTGCTTCATCCTCCCAGCAGGTCCCTGTAGCAACGCAGCGTCGAGGCGGCCGTTCTCTGCCAGGAGAATTGGTTCGCCCGCACCAGCCCCCGAGCGGCGAGGTCGGCGCGCAAGGGATCATCCTCCAGCAGTGCTCCTACTGCCTCCTTGATTTCGGCCACTGAGCGGGGATCGAATTGCCGGGCGGCCTGGCCGACAATTTCCGGCAGGCTGGAGGTGTTGGCGCAAGCCACCGGCGTCCCGCACGACATCGCTTCCAACACTGGCAGGCCGAATCCTTCGTACAGGCTAGGGAAAACGAAGACAGTAGCCGCGCTGTAGAGCGCCGGCAGGTCGGCATCATCGAACGGACCGAGGAAGCGGACCGATTCACACATTCGAAGTTGCGCCGCCCTGTGTCGCGGTTGCGGGTAACGGCGGTCCCAGAAGCCGCCGATGATGAGCGGCGGAGTATGCCGGGCGCTCAGCTGGGAAAAGGCGTCGATCAGGGCCGGCAGGTTTTTGTGAGGCTTGTTTGCTCCGAAGTAGAGGACAAACCGGGTGGGCAGGTCGTACTTGGCGCGAACGCGATCGATTTCAGCAGTGGGCTGGGGCTGAAAGCGAGAGTCAGCGGCGAGAGGCGTCATGCTGATTTTCTCAGGTGGGACCGAAAAGTAGCGAATCAGATCGGCGCGTGCGGCTTCGGAAACGGTGAGGATGTGACTGGCCGCACGCAGGGCGACTGTCGCAACGATTCGGAAGAAAACCCTGGCCTGCAGCGACACAGTTTGCGGATACAGGAGCGGGATGACGTCGTAGAAGGTCAGGACTGTGGGCATTCCGGTACGGTAGGGAAAGAAGTAGTAGGGGCAGTGGTAGAGTGCCGGCCCAGACAATGACAGGCGTCTCAGAAGATTGGGGATACGCCACTGCTGGCCGGCACCGAAAGGAGAAACGGAGACAGGGATGGTGTGAACCTCAGCAGCGGAAGGGGATTCATCGCAGGTTGCCGTCTTGGCCAAGTCGCCGAGGAGGGTCAACTGCTCACCGGGAGCGAGCGATGCATTGAGAGACAATGCCAGGTTGGTCACGTAGCGTCCGATGCCTGGGAAGTGCGCTGTGGCGGTTCGGACATCAAGAATGTATTGACTCATCGGGTTTCCGGAGAGCAGTTCCTGTTTGCCAGGTCGTAGGCGGCAGTCGGCAACAATTCGAGAGCTTGCACACTGTCACTGAGGTAGGGCCGAAAGGGCCTCATTGTAAAAGGAGACCGTCTTCCGGATCATCATCGGCAGCGCAAACTCCTCCTGCACACGCTTGCGGCCTGCGGCCCCCATTTGCGTACGCAGGTTGGCGTCTGCCAGCAGCCGGTTGATCGCTGCAGACAGCGCCGTGGGGTCGTTGGGCGGAACGACCAGGCCGGTTTCTTCGTGGCGATTGACGTAGGAAGTGCCTGTTCCCAGTTCGGTACAAATGACGGGTAGACGGCAAGCCATGGCTTCAAGCTGAACCGTGCCGAGGGCTTCGGCACGGTTGGTAGAGGGCAGCAAGAATAGCTGGGCAGCGTGGCGAGCTGCCAGGGCCTCCGGCTCAGAGCACTCACCGAGAAAGGTTATTCTGTCTGCCAGTTGATGCGCGCCCGCCAGTTGCTGCAGGTCGCGCCGCATTGGGCCGTCGCCGACGATCAGGAGGTGGGCATCGTCGACGCTGAGCATGGCGCGGATGAGCACGTCGACGCCCTTGTAGTGGCGCAGGCGGCCAATGAAGAGCAGCAGCGGGCGGCCGCCAAAGCGTCTGTGCAGGCGATCGGCACTTACCTGAATCTGGCCGGTCTTTGCGAACCGTCCCAGGTCGATACCAAAGTGGACCAGGCGGCACTTGCGGCGAATGCGTTGAAGGAAGGGGGACGATTCGACGTAGGCCGGGCTGGAGACGGCGACAAGGGTCGCGCGCCGGAGAACCAGGCGCAACAGCGGGGCGTAAAGCTTGCCAGACAGTTTCTGGCGAACGATGTCGCTGTGGTAGGTGATGACGAACGGCTTCTTCCGCCCGAGCAGGAGCTGAGCCAACTCGGCCGGCGGATAAGGTGCGTGTAGGTGGACGAGATCTGCCTCCGCGACCGCGCGCGGCAGCTCTGTGAAGTAGGGAAAGCTGATGGGCGTGGAAAGTATATGCGCCTGCCGCCCGGCCTTGGTCACGGGGACTCCGCCAATGGTCTGACGGACCGTGGTCGGCCCCGTGTTGGTGACGAGGACCCTCGCGTCAACGCCCTCTGCCCGCAGGCCTTGGGCGAGCAGGCGGATGTGGTTTTCGATTCCGCCGAGGACCGGGTGATAGTCCTTATAGAGGAAGAGCACTTTCATATAGTAGAAGCGACAACATACAGACGGCGAACGTAATTCCCCGGCTCATTCAATTGCGCGCAAGCGTGCGTTCGTAGAAGGCTTCCAGTTCGGCAACGGTACGTTCGATGCCAAAATATTGCTCAACGCGTCGCCTGCCGGCCAGTCCCATCCTCTGGGATAGAGGAGCGTCTCCCAGAAGTCGAGAGACGGCCTCGGTGAGCGCGCCGATGTCGTCCGGTGGAACCAGAATGCCGGTTTCGCCGTGCGCGACTATCTCCGGCAGGGCGCCGTGGCCAAAGGCGACGACCGGCTTTCCCATGGCCATCGCTTCGATGTTGACCAGGCCAAAAGGCTCTGGTGTACCGGGATGCACGAAAACGTCCATGGCTTCCAGCGCGGGCCGCACATCTGACAGCTGACCGGTCCAATGAACGCGGTCGTCGAGACCGAGCTGCGAGCAGAGCGTTGCCAAGCGTGCCTCGTAGTCGTCACCGACGCGAAAAGGGTCGCCTCCAACAACCAGGAAGCGGCAGTCGGGAACGGTTTCAGCTAGCTTGCCCGCCATGTGGAGGAAAGAGTGCTGGCCCTTGGTTGGGCGCAGTCTGCCGACCATGCCGACGATCGGCGCGGCGGGGTGAAAGCCTGCCTCCTGGCACATTGCTTCCCTGTTTCCAGGGGAACTGTTGTTTGCGTCGAAACTTGAAAGGTCGATGCCATTGTGGAGGACAAAAGCGTTTGCGGAAGATGGAAGGTGTGCGGCGACCGCGTGGGAATTGGTAATGACGGCAGCCGCCGCGCGGCAAAAGAGGAGTTTTCCGATTCGGTCTGCCAATTTGCTGGCCGGCTCCGCCTCCAAGAGCCAGAAATCGCGCATATGCCAGAAGAAGGGCAACCTGGCCAGCCGTGCCGCCGGAGCCGCGTAAGCCGACGCGCGCACAGTATTGCTGTGGATGGAGGCAGCGCCGACTCTCCTGGCAATCGCCGAAATGTTTCCAGCCCCCTTCCACCAGTCGGCCGGTGAGCGGACGGAGCCGCGCAGGCGGGGCAGTTCCAGGGTATGGACGGGAATGCCGGCGCGATCGGCTTTGTCGGCCAGTTGACCGGGGGGCGCGACCAGGTGGGGCTGCCAGCGGGCGTGGTTGAGAAATGCCATGAGCAGGAGAAGGCTGCGCTCCGCGCCTCCGAGGGCGTCAGCGTGATCGACGAAGAGAATGGGACGCGGTGTCATCGTGAGCGTTCAATGATAGAGATGAACTGCCGGCCAACTCGATCCCAGTTCATTTCGTGTTCGACCCAACGACGTCCGGCGCGGCCCAGGCGCCGGCAGAGGTCGTCATCGCAGAGCAGGCGCGCCAGAGCCTGAGTCAGCGCGGCGGGGTCATCCGGCGGGACGAGGAGCCCCGTTTCGCCGTCGCGCACAGCTTCGGATGCGCCGCGGCTGCGCGCGGCCACGACGGGAAGCCCACTTGCACTTGCCTCGAGGTAGACAATGCCGAAGCCCTCGACGCTGGGCGAGCCCTCCGCGGTATTGAACTCTGCGCGCGTGGGCAGTACAAAGATGGAGGCGCGGCGGTAAATGTCCGGCAGTTCGGAATCGGAGGTAGGGGCCCCTTCCTGACTCAGGAAACGAACGGCACTGACGATTCGGAGATTACGGGCGAGTTTCTCCAGTGCCGGGCGCGCCGGACCGTTGCCGACAATCCAGTATTCAAGGCGAGGCGCCAGTTCCAGCAGAGGCGGCAACGCGCGCAAAACGGTGTCGATTCCTTTGCGCGAAATGAGCCGGGCAACGGTTAGGAGGACAGGTGGGCCGGGTCGGCCTGCCGGTGCCGGCGCAAAGCGCTTGGGGTCGGCTGCGGGCAGGACGATTTCAGGGGTGGGCAGACCCAGTTCCTGCAGACGGCGTGCATTGGCGCCTGAGATTGTCACGAGTGGACTCGCGCCTGCCAGCAGCCGGTTGAAGATGCGGCTATGCCATTTCCCTTGCGCGGCTTCAAAGTCATTGCCGTACGCGAGCGCGATGTAGCGCCCCGTGCGCAGCAGGGCCACTGGCAGCAGTAGCCGGGGATGGGCATGTCCCACGATGGTGAGGTGCGGGCGTATGGTCGCCAAGGCGCGGGCGAAGTGCCAAGGCATCGCCGAGGACACAGGGAGGACGCGGAAGGGCTCCGTTCGGAACTGCGAAGGTCCGGCGCGTGGGCGAACAACTGTCAGGTCATAGCGTGTGCCGATGCGGCGGCTCAGTTCGAAGAGGTACTGCTGCACCCCACCGATGGACGGTGGAAAGTCCAGCGTGAGCAGGGCGATGCGGTGCATTTGGCGTTGTGCGCCTTCAAGACTCAGAGACACTACGGCTCCAGATTTCGTGCTCGCGCCGGTCGGGCAGAGGCGGAGACCAGGGACATGAAGAGTGACTCATATGCATCTACGACCCTGTCCTGGGTGAATGCGCCGGCCCGCTGCAGGCCCAGATTCGCAATGCTCTGTCGTGCGGGCGCGTCTTGAAGCAGCGAAAGCAGGGCCGAACCCAGGTCTTCCAGGGGGGCCAGGCGACCCCACTTGCCGTCTGCAAGCAACGCACGGGCGCCATCGTTCGGTGTTGCAACGACCGGCGTGCCACAGGCCATCGCCTCGATGTAGGGGATACCAAAGCCTTCATAAGTGCTGGGCAGACAATGAACCCAGGCCGTTCGGTAGAGGTCGGCCAAGGAGGCGTCATCCGGTTTGGGAATGGAGACGACGCCGGGCGCGCTCACACTCTGGTCGGCGACCAACCATAGTTCGGCTTCGGGCAGGGCGGGACGTATCTGCGCTTGAAAGACTTCCAGTAACTTTTGACCGCGCTTGCGACCGCCCATCGTACCGACAAAGAGTATGGACGGTTGGGCAGACTTGGGGGTCTCGTCGGCATAGAAGATTTGAGTATCCACCGAATTGGGAATCACGTGGTCAATGCCCGGCACATGGCGGCTGGTTGCGGCGATGTCTGCGACGACGACATCCGCCTTCGCCGCCTCCCAGAGTTCGCGAGGGACGAAGGACAGATACCAAAACCTTCTTTTCCAGGTCGGGGCGTGGATTGCTTCGGCCAGGGCAGCGCCGTGGAAGGTTCGAACGATTGGGGGGCCGGGTTTCCAAAGCAGGGCGTCGTCACCGTGGGCGTGGATTATGTCAAAGCCGCTGAAGTCTTGTGCGGCGAAGCGGTGAGCAAGGTGCCAGTTTTGCAGCCAGGCGTGCAGCGGACCAGAGGGTCTGTGGGAGAGAACGGTGCGCACATCGTAACGCGCTTCCGCCGGACGCTCGTCGGTGGTAAAGACGGTTACCGCGTGACCACGCCGGCACAGGGCGTTGGCCAGTCGATGCGCAACGTAGGCCACTCCACCACACTTGGCGCGGCTGGCAGAGGGCAGATGAGGGGACAGCTCAGCAATCCTCAAGATGACAGACTCTTTCGCTTGCGCAGGCCCGCCAGGTATCCCCGCCAGAGTCCTTGCAGAGCGGAGAAAACCAGCTTCGGCCGGCCGCGAAAGTCGGTTCTCTCTTTGACAAACCAGGCCGCTTCGCGTCGCAGGAAACTGGGCAGATAGCGTTGCCTGAAGTTCTTGGCGAAGAAGTAAGCGATGTTGTGGTGAAACTCAAACAGGTATCTGCTCTCGTCTGATACTTTGCCGGCCCTACTGCCGCCGGTCGGGTGGCCCAAATGGACGACTGCAGCGACCGGGTCGTAAGCGATCTGGTAACCCATTTGGAGGACGCGCAGCGAAAAGTCTGTCTCTTCGCGATAGGCATTGCCGATGTAGGCTTCATCGAACAGCCCTGCCTCGAAAACGATCTTGCGCGGCATGGACATGTTCCCGCCCCTGAGACTGTCGGTCGTGCCTTTTGGCACTTCATAGTCCCAGTAGTCGAACACTCGTCCACTTGGCAGGATCTCGCATGGTCGCGGTCGCGCGGGCATCTTTCTCTGTTCCACAAAGTTGCCCCCGGTCGCAGCGCCGATGCCGGGTTGTTCCAGATTATGGAGATGCAGATCAATCAGGTCCACAGGCGGGATGATGTCGTCATCGCAGTAGAGCAGGAAGTCTCCGGTAGCTAGTTGCGCGCCTATGTTTCTGGCGTGCGGCAGGTTGGGCCTCGCGATGGTGTGCCAACGGAATCGGCCAGACTCCTTCTCCGCGTGAACGCGCAGGAACTGTTCGGTCTCAAATTCGTGCTTCGGCGTCTGGTCGATGACAAGCAACTCGTAGTTCGGATAGGAAAGAGCGAGCAGGTGCTCGATCGTTTCACACAGCACCCTTTCGCGCTGATAGGTGGGAAGGATAACCGACCAAAAGGGAGAGTTAGACATCCCAAAGTTCGACTTGCCACGCCGAATCGAATACTTCGAGGCAGCGCGATGTAACGGTATTGGTAGAGAATAAGGTTACGGACGAGGCACGAGAAAGTCAACCAGGCTTTGGTAGGCGGGCTCTAGTTGCTTGGGCAGGTAGGCGTGCATCTGACGCAGCAGGGCACGGTCGCCTGTGTCCAGGGCTGCAAACGCCCGCAGCATAACCGGGTAAACGAGAATGCCGGCAGCGATGGCAAGAACCAGTCCTCCGAGCCATGAGCTGATCAGTCCTGCGACGGCGGAAGCAGAAAGGGCTGCGAGCGCGATGCGGGCAACGGATCGCAGGGGAAAGGTGAGGTTGAGCCGCCGAACCGAATAGGAGATGCCGACGACCCCGGAGACAAGCTGGCTGGCGGAATTTGCGACTGCAGCGCCGACTGCCCCATATCTTGGGATCAAAACTAAGTCCAAGCCTATATTTAGGACGGCTGCGACGAACCCGAGGCGCACGATAAAGCTCTGTTTGTCCGCGCTGTGCAGGACTGTAGCGCTCACCGAGGCCAGGGCGCCTACAATGTTGCCGACGAGAAGAATCGAGAGTACGGGCGCCATGGGCAGGAAGTCGGGCCCATACAGGAGAACGAAGGCCGGGGTTATGGCGGCAGCTCCGAGGCCGATTGGCATAGCGATCAGAGCGAGGACTCTATACGAAGACGTGTGCAGCGAATTGAAACGTTCGGACAACCCTCCACCGTAGCCCTGGCCTGCCAGGGAAGAGAAGGCGGGGAGAAGCACACCGGAAAATATTGCGGGAATCGACATTGCCTTCATAGCCAGGTCAAAGGACTGGCTGTAGTAGGCGATTTGGGCATCGTCGGCATACCGACTGAGGAAGAAGAGTTCTGAACGTTCGTATAGGATTGTGTCGATGACAAGAATCAACGATACGTCGCGGCAGTAAAGGAGAAGTCGGCGGCTCAGTTCAGGCGGGAGCGATATTGCCGGCGCGCGCTGCATTGTGTAGTGGGAAGGCAGTTTCCTGCCGATCAGGGCGAGCGTCACGATCCTCCTGGCGAGGATAGAAAGGAGAAGCGCGTGAACGCCAAGACCCAGCGAGGCGACAGTGATGGCGCAGAAGGCGTAGAAGAGGTTGCCAATGAGGCTGGACTGGCTGAGCGAGCGGAACTCCTGCGTCCCCTTGGCGGCGGCGAGGAAGAGCCGCTCCAGGACGCCTGGCACAACCGTGATCGCGATCAGAATCAGGGCGACTGGGTCTGAGGGCGGTGCCGATGCCCACGGCGCCCAGGCGAATAGCAGAGTTGCGCCGCCTACCAGGCCCCCGAGCGCGAGCTCGGCGAAAAGGAGCCACGCGAAAAGTGCGGAGGCTGTCTGTCTGTCCTGCTTTCCCAGCAGTTCCGCGCCAAACTTGGTCATGGCCTGGCCCAGCCCAGGAGAGGAGACCAGGATCAGCAGGCCGGACAACCAGATCCAGTAGTGGAACTGGCCGATCAGAGTGGGGCCAAGCATACGGGCGAGGGCGATGCTTGTAATCAGGCCGAAGAGGAGGCCCCCAAGCGTGTTCAGGGCGTTCCACCAGGTGTTGCTGATTACCTTGGAATCGACGCTCATTACATCTCTCCGCTGCCGGTAGCCGAGGAAGCTGCGGGCCGCGAACGGCCGACTGCCACACTGTCATAGCAGGCGACCGTCTTTTCGACCATGCGGTCAAGCGTGAAGTTCGAAAGGGCGCGCACGTAGCCGCGCGTACCCATTTCATGTCGTAGCTGGGCGTCGTTTGCCATACGGACCAGGGCACTTGCCAGATCGCTTGCGTTTCCCGGCTCGGCCAGTATGCCGGTTTCGCCTTGCGCCACAATCTCGGGCACGGCACCTGTGTAGAAAGCGACGATTGGCTTGGCGTGGGCCATGGCTTCGAGAAAGATGAGACCAAACGACTCGGTCAGCGACGGCGCAACGAAGAGATCGCAGCCGGCATAGAGATTGCAAAGGGCGTTTGCATCGACATGACCAAGGAATGTCGCGCCGGCGCGGGCTTGGGGGGAGGCAAAGGTGGCAAAATAGTCGCGGTAGCTCCCCGAATGCGGCGCGTCTCCGGTGTCGGCGCCGGCGATCACGAACCTGGTTCGGGGCGCACAACGAATCACTTCGGGTATGGCATGGAGCAGCAGGTCGATCCCTTTTCGTCTCTCAAGACGGCCGACATAGAGAACGGTAACTCCTTCGTTTTCTGCAACACGTAGAGCCGGTCGGGAGAGCGGGATCGGAAGCCCGAGCGGAACCAGGGAACACCTTGATGTCGGGATGCGATAGAGTTTGGAACAGGCATTAGCGATAAATACGCTGTTGGCAATGAGGCAGGCCGCGCGGCGGGCGCACAGCGCTTCCAGATAGCATAGAAGACGCATGCCCGGCCGGAGCGGTAGGTTCCCCCTGAGGTGATTGACCTGCGCGAGCGGGGTGGAGAGGCGGACCACGAGCGGGGCGCGGGGATGAACGGAGTAGACGAGGGATTCCGAACCCCAGTTGGGCATCTCGACGACGTCAAATGGCCCTTGCACCCGTTCCAGGCGGGCTATTTCGCGGTCCACGGCAATGCTTCTCTCAATCGTTCTCCATATTCCGAGTCCCTTGCGCCGAAGCGGAGAGGGAAGTCGAAGTCTGGCGTTTTGCACGGCGTAACTTTTGACTTCGCCGGCCGGCTGGGCCGACCTCGAATGGTCACTGCTGACGACCTCTCTCTGATGCGAAGTACCGGAAATGACTGTAACATCATGTCCGGCTGTTGCCAGGCCGTGAGCGAGGCGATATACGTATGAGGCGATTCCGCCCGTTCCAATCGGGGGATACTGTTCGCTGACCAGGCAGATACGCATGTATGTCACGAACCTCGTGCTGCGGCGACCCTGTAAACGTCAGCGGTCTCTTGTGCGGTACGCTGCCAGCAGAATCGGGAAGCCCGGCGCACACCATTGGCGCGCATTGCGGCCGCCAGCTCCGGGTTCGTGAGCACCTGCCGCACAGCTTCGGCCAGGGCTTGTGCCGTCAATGGATCTATGAATAGGGCGGCGTCACCCGCCACATAGGGGAGACTGCTCGCCTTGCTTGAGACGACGGGCGCGCCGCAGGCCATGGCTTCGAGCACCGGTATACCGAATCCTTCATATAGGCTGGGCATCAGAAAACAGTCGGCTCCGCTATAGAGGGCGGGCAGGTCAGCATCGGGAACAGCGCCGGCGAAGATGACGTCGCCGGTCAGCTCAAGCGCTTCAACCTGGCGTTGTACAGCTTCGAAGAGCCAGCCGCGGCCGCCCACGACCACGAGAGAGTGGGGCCATCCTTCCGCTTTAAGACGCGCCAGGGCTTGAAAGGCGAGGGCGTGATTCTTACGGGGCTCGAGCGTACCCACCATCAGGAGGTAAGGTCGTCGAATGGAATGGTTCTCTCTTGCGCGCCGGACCTCGCCTGCGTCTGCTTGCCGAAAGTGCTCGTCGATGCCTTCATCAACAACGTGCACTTTTTGCGACGGCGTGGCGTAGAGGTCCAGCAAGTCGCGCCTGGTATGTTGACTGACGGCAATAATCGCATCGGCTCTGCGCACGAACAAGGGCATTGCGACGCGCAGGAAGGCGCGATTTGCGAGCGTGTGATGTTGGGGAAACCGCTCGAAAATGAGATCGTGCACGGTCATGACAGCGGGGCGGGTCATCCATGGGAGCAGGTGTTCGGTGGCATGGAAGACACCGCTGGCGGGAAGCCGGCGTTCGACGACAGGCGCGCGCAGGAGCTGACAGGCTAGCGCGCCGAGCCGCCAAGGGTATTGACGCAACCGAACCGTACGGGCGGGAATAGACGCGATGGGGGCGGGAAGTCGGTGGCCGCTGTGGCTGTTGTAAAAGAGGTTCAGGTCGACGTCGCGGCGGCAATTCTGCCACAGTGCGGAGGCAAGGCGCTCGGTATAGCGGGCCAGGCCGGCGCGCTGGTGGACGGCAGGTCCAGCGTCGAGGACGACAGGCAGCGGCGATTGGCCGCGGCCGGCGCTGCGGCTAGGCACTGGACATCAAGCGGCGAGGGGGGGCCGCCGGCGGTGCTACGGTGCGGCTGTGCAGCCACTCCCGCACGGCTTCACCCAGGTGGGAGAGGGGGCTGTGGCGCGTGGCGCAATCGGGCAAAGCGTCGAGAAAGAAGTCGCCGTAACTGCGTTGCCACAGGCGGCTGTCGAGCAGTACGACGATGCCGCGATCGGTTGCCGTTCGAATCAAGCGCCCAAAGCCCTGGCGCAGCCGGAGGACCGCCTCCGGCACTGCGTATTCGTGGAAGGGGTCCTCGTAGAGGCGGCTGCGAGCAGCGTAGAGCGGGTCGGTTGGAACGGCGAAGGGGAGGCGTGCGATGAGGAGGCAGACGAGCTGCTCGCCGGGGAGATCGATCCCTTCCCAGTAGCTGCTGGTGCCGAGGAGAAGCGAGCGCGGGTTGGCACGAAAGTCGCTCAGGTTGCGGCGCCGGCTGCCCTCGCCCTGTTGGAGAACGGTTAGACCGGCTGCAGCGAGGGGCGCGCGGATTGCTTCCGCGGTCGTACGCAGGCGGCTGTGGCTTGTGAAGAGGACGAGAGTCCTGCCTTCGGCGGCCAGAGCAGCCTGCTGGACGGCCTGCTCAAGCGAGCGTTGGTAGCCGTTATGATCGGGCGTCGGCATGTCGCTGGGTGTGTAGAGCAAGGCGTTCTGCCTGTAGTCGAAGGGGCTGCCGATCACGGCGCCGCCGGCGTCCCAGCAGCCCAAGCGATCGCGCAGGAAGTTGAATCCATCGCCGGCCTGAAGGGTAGCGCCGGTCAGCACGACCGTGCGCCGGGGGCCGAACAGGTCGGCGGCCAGTTTCTCGCCGACCTGAATGGGCGCGCTTCGCAACGTTACCGAAGGGGAGCCGCGGCGAGAGCGGGCGGAGGTGGAAGCAGCTGAGGGCCCGCTTTCCGCCAGCTCGAGCCAGGCGACCGACGTTTTCTCCAGGTGAATGGGACGCAGAATTACGTCGTCGGCCACCTGCTTCAGGTCAGCCAGACCCGTCTGGGCAAGATAGAGCAGTTCCGCGGCGTGGCTCCAGGAAACGTGCTGCGTTTCGAGTGGTGGAGTGGCGCCTAAACTGCCGGATGGTCCATCGTCCTGTCCGGGGGAAGGGCCCTCCAGGAGCGCGGCAAGCGCGGTCAGCCGTTCCAGGATTTGATTGAGTTGAGCGCTGACCTCATCCCACTGGATTTCGATTTCGCTCCACTCGGGTTGGGCGCGCATTCGATTGTCAAGGGCGAGGAGGTGGGGATAGCCGTTTGCCGACACGGACAACCTGCGAGCGTCGGGTCTCTCGTCGCGGTGGCGCAGTGCAAAGTCGAGCAGGAGGTCAAAGAATCCGGGGGTAGTCGCTTGCAGCGAGCGGCGGCCGGCCTCGAGCTTGCTGACTAGGGAGCGTGCAATCTCATGTGAGAAGCGCGGCGGGAGGTTGGAGACTGCCTCGGCCACGCTGTCGAGCAGGGAGGCCAGGCTGCGGAGGTCGACCTGCCGCGTAAACTGATCGGTGGCGGCGTTCTCCAGGTGATGGGCTTCGTCGATGATGAGATTGTCGTATTCGGGCAGGATCTGGCCGCCGGCCTCGACATCGGCCACCAGCAGAGCGTGGTTGATCACGAGAAGATGTGCTGAGACGGCGCGGCGATGGGCTTCGAGACAAAAGTCGCGGAAACGCGCTCCCAGGTAGTCATGCTTGCCAGGAACTGCGCTCACCAGACAGTGTTCGGGGCTGCATTCGTCGGCACGTGAGGAGACCTGAGGGACCAGCGCCCTCTCCTGCCGGTCGTGCACGGGAAGCTCGCTGAGGTCTCCTGTTTGGGTGGTGGGCAGCCAGACCAGAATCTTGGCCAGGAAGCGCATTTCCAAGGGCGAGAGTCCCGTTGCCAAAAGGCCTTTGCGCGGGCGAGGTCTCTCCAGCCAGCGGGCCAGCCGCCGCGTGCAGAGATAGTGTGAACGGCCCTTCAGCACCATCGCCCGCACGGGCGGTTGTTCTTCGTCGCTGGGGGCCAGGCCGGACGCCTTCAGAACTCGAGACACGCGGGGGAGCTCCTGGTCAAGAAGCTGGTGCTGGAGGGGAATCGTATTGGTGGCGATCACGACGCGGCTGTCATTAGCCCTGGCCCATGCGGCAGCTGGCAGGAGGTAGGACAGACTTTTGCCGATACCGGTACCTGCCTCGATGATCTTGTGATCGCCGCGGTTCAGCGCGTCCAGCACTAGTCTCGCCATGTCCAACTGGCCATCGCGGCGCTCGAAGCGCGGCTCTTCCTTGCCGTCGAACGCTTCGGCAAGCGGACCGGCTGGAGCGAAGGCAAAAGTGAGAAAGCCATCCTCGACTTCCTGCGGGGCTGCGCGAGAGAGAAGGGGGGGAGGAAGACGAACTTCGCCCGGCCGGAGCCCTACAGGTTCCTCCCTTCTTGCGCCCTTTTGCACTCGGCTGGAGAGCGCGTCCTGGAAGAGGAGCAGAGGGTCCCAATCGCTTTCGAGTCCCGCCGCGCACAGAACCTCCAAGGTGGCTCTGGGCAGAGTCTCAATGCGGTCAACCAGGTGGAGCAGAAGGTCGGCGGTGGCTTCGGCGTCGTGGCCGGCGCGGTGGGCGTTTGGCAAAGAGATTTGCAGTGCCCGACACAGCTCGCCGAGGCTGTAACTGAACTGCCCTGGCAGCAGAATTGTCGCCAGCTCGTGGGTGTCGATCACGGGTGTATTGATCTTGACGCCGGCAGCGCGCAGGAAGGAGACATCAAATCCGGCGCTGTGGGCGACGACGGCGTCGGCGCGCCCGCCGATGAAGGCCAGGATTTCGGGAGCCAACGCCTGGATTGGGGGTGCATCGGCCACGTCGGTAGGACGGATGCCGGTAAGCTTTTGAATGCGCGGCGGAATGGGGCGGCCGGGGTTGACAAAGGTGGCGAATCGCTCACGCGCACGGCCTGTTTGAAATCGGACCGCGCCGAACTCGATGATCCGGTCCCTCTTGGGACTAAGCCCGGTTGTCTCAAGGTCAAAGGCGACGAACGTGCGCGAGGACATCTATCTGCGTCTCACGTCTGCTCGACGTTTCCTTCAACGAAGGAGATGTCGGCGGCATTCCTGGTAACGCTGCCGGTGTAGAGCCAGGAAACCTGCCGGAGGGTGAGGGCCTGGTCGAACTCGGTCAATGCGGAGATGCAATCGCTGGGGAGGACTACGGTAAACCAGCGCAGGCCGGCAGAAGCTGCCGTGTGTAGTACGCAGATGCTCGAAACGGTCCCGACGATCACGAGGTTGCGGACCTGCCAGACATTGGTCAGGAAATGCTCGAGCTGCGTACCGTAGAATCCGTCGTAGCGGCTCTTCTGGCAGACCAGGTCCTCCTTCTGCGGGGCCAGCTCGGCGACGATTTCCCAGCCCCAGCTGTTGACCTCACAGTGGCGCGGCCAGATGTCCCACTCGGGATCGCCTTCTACGTGGCTGTCCTGGGTGTAGGCGATGTGCACACCGGCGCTGCGGGCGCTCGCCAGTAGGGTCTGCACGTTCTCGAGCGTGGCGGCGGCGGCCGGCACGACCAGCGAGCCGCCCTCCTTGACAAAGTCGTTCTGCATATCAACGACGATAACCGCGCTATTCTGCGCGGGCAGTGCGACGCGTGTCTTCCAGGGGATATCGGGGACCTCGACAGTCTGGCCGGGAATCTCCATCCTGCCCTCCTTCTTCACTGGCCGGTGAAATGCGCAAAGCATCCTCAGAGGTCACCGGCAGTCCAGCCACAGATCAGTGCACCGCAGGCTCCCGGCTGCTAAGCCAGTTCCCAACGGCTGGGGTTGATGCCCGGTGCTTCGCTGGCCATATTGTCGGGCTTATTTCCGCCGCCGTAGTTCCAGCGCCGGATATTGCGGTCGATGAAGAAAGGCTTGACCTCGTCGGGAAGTTTTTCCAACTCGTCTTGGGGCCACTGCTCGACCTCCTGCGCGACAGGCCCGGCCCAGGCGGGGCGGTAGGCGATTGCCAACAGCTCGCGCGCGTAGTTGCCTGCGTTGGGAAAGTTGCCGTGAAAGACGCGGTGATTGATCATCACGGCTGAGCCGGCTTCAGCAGTTACCATGACCTCTTCGGGGTGGGACTCGTAGCGCAGGTAGGGGTTGGCGTGGGCGTGCATCGCCAGGTGGGAGCGGGGGACCACCCGGAAGGGCGAGACCTCCTCCGTCAAGTCCTGGAGATAGTAGAGCACGCGCACCGTGCAAGGACAGCTTCCCTCGTAACCGAAGATTTCGGAGCCGTAGGGCTGGCCGTCGGTGTGGATGCTGATGCCGGGGTGACCGGGTTCGGAGCGGGCATAGGCGTAGGACATGAAGACGATTTCATCGCCAAACAGCCTTTCGAGAAACTGCACGGTTGGCGTATGGGCGATGAGCTCGGTGATGGCGCCGCCGACAAACTGGGTGCGCGGGCTCACCTGCTGTTTCACGCTGTAATCGACGGCGAATGTGTCCAGGCGGGCGGTGGCGGATCGCAGCTCTTCCAGATGCTGCTGGGAGAGCAGTTCGGGAATGACAGTATAGCCTTCGACTTCGATCTGATAGACATGCTGGCCAAAGCTCAACTTCGACCAGTCGCGGTTGTCGATTTTGACATGCGTCATGGAAGTCCTCCAATCTCCAAGGGAAGGTCAAAGATGCACATCAGGCCCCGATCTTTGCCTCCCGCCCTATTCCAATTAACGATGGAAGATGTAGAGCGATCGATTCTCAAGCGGAAGGCTGATACGCCGTCCCTGGCGATGGCTTTCGGCGAGCGCGAGGCAGACCTCGGTCAGGTGATGGGCGATACCGATGGGGCCGAGGGTCGGCCGACCCTCTTCGTGCGCCAGGACCAGGTCTTCGAGGCAGAATTGGGTGGCGCTGTATTCGGGCACTTGCTCGACGGGGACGTCGGCTGCGATGCGGCTTCTGTTGCCCTGGAATTGGCGCAGCTGCAGCCCTGTACCATTGTTGAACATGCGCAAACTGCCGCGGTCGCCGAGCACTTCAAACTCCCAGTTGCCAGAGGGCACGCTGGAGGCGGCAACGCCGTTGGCGAAGGTCAGTTGAAAGATGCCGTAGGGGTCTTCCCCCAGCCGGTTATCGGGAATGCGGTGGTCGATGGAGTTCAACTCGCCCCAGATACTCTCGACACGCGGGTCGTCGAGCAGGAAGCTGAGCGTGTCGATTGAATGGATGTGGCCGTGCAGCAGGTTGGTGCCGGCATAGTGGACAACTGCCTGGGGTTCGCCGATGTCGCCGTTGCGGATCATGTCGCGAGCCTGGTGGTAGCGGACGTCGAAGCGGCGCAGCACAGCGGAGTTGAAAAGCGTGCCGTTTTCTTCGACTGCGTTGCGCAGCGCATCTGCTTCCAGCATGGAACAGGCAATCGCCTTCTCGCAGAAGATCAGCGGGGCACCCTCCTGGGCGGACTTGGTCGCCATTTCGGCGTGCAGGTGGCCGCGCGTACAGACCGCGACCATGTCCGGGGCCTCCTTGCGGATCATCTCGACATAGTCGTCGTAAAGCGCATCGACACCCCAGCGTTCGGCGAAGTCGGCCCGCTTAGCGGCGTCGATATCTGCGCCGGCCACGACCTGCAGGCGGTCGCTGGCGAGGCAGGAGGCTGCAACCGAATAGGGAGGCGCTCTTTCGGGAAATTCGTCATCGATGGTGCTGCCCATGCGTCCAAGGCCGATGATGGCGACGCGGTAGATTTTATCGGTCACGGTGCATGCACCTCCTCGAAGTGTTTTTCGCCCATACCGGATGCCAGTCTCAGGCCCGAACGGCCTGCGCCTTGCGAATGCGGGCGGGGACGGCGTCGTGGGTGATTCCGGATGAAAGAATGCGGAGTGAACGGTCGGCGAGGGGCAGGTCGACGCGGCGACCGCCCTGGCGGTGCGACTCGCGCATGGCGATGGCGATCTCCAGCGCCTTGCGCCCGTCATCTGCTGAGCAGCGCGGCTGCGTTCCGGTCTCGATGCAATGGATGAGGTCATCGATTGCAGCGAGGCCCATGCTGGGAACGCTGATGGGCAGTGGGAAAGGGGCCTGCGCGGGCACGCCCTGATCGCGAAGGCCGCCTGGGACCCAGCGGTAATAGTGGGTCTCCATGCCCTGGGCCAGAGAGCGGACGCGGCCCTCGGTGCCGATCAGGTCGAATTCCCACGGGGCCGCGCCGGTCGGTGTGGTTCGCAGAAAACCGCGGACACCATTTTCGAAGGCCAGATAGCCGCTGCCCATCAGGTCTTCATCGCCGGCCGCTTTCGCGTCCGACTCCATCTCGCCGAAGACCCATTCGACATCGCCGTTGACAAGGAAGCGCATGGCATCGATGGCGTGGCTGCCGCTGTGGGAGAGAGCGCACTGTGCGTAGGCGGTGATCTGCAGAATCTCGCCCAGTTCGCCTTGGTCCACCATGCGCCGTGCTTCGGTGAAGAAGGCATTGTAGCGGCGGGAGCAGTTAACGGCGACGGCCACGCCCTTGCGGTTGGCGAGGTCGATCACGTCGTCGGCTTCGGCCAGGCTGATTGTAAAGGGCTTTTCGGCCCAGATCGCCTTGACTCCGGCGTTGATTGCGTCCTGCATGATGACAGCGCGGTGGCGGGCAGTGGTGCAGACGCTGACGAAATCGGGGCGCTCTTTCTCCAGCATCTCCTTGTAATCTGCGTAGATCTGCCGTTGGGAAAGCCCCCAGCGGTCGGCGAAGATTTTCCCTTGTTCGGCGTGCGGGTCGACGCCGGCGATCAGTTCCGTATGGGGGGAAGCCACGTAGCTGGGCGCGTGGCAGTAGGGCATGAAGAACTGGCCGCCCTGCCTTATCTCATCGTCGAATGTGCTGCCCATGCGCCCCAAGCCGATAACGGCGGCGCGGTAGATGGTGGAGGACATTCTGTTTACTCCTTACAGCGACTTGCTCCTTACAGCGACGGGCGCGGTCTCAGTCGACGGCGATGATGGCTTCGATTTCGACTGCCCAGTTGAGGGGGACGGTCAGGCCAATGGCGCTGCGGGCGTGGCGGCCGGCGTCGCCGAAGAGCTCGATGAACAGCTCGCTGCAGCCGTGAATGACCGAGGGCGTGTCGTCGAAACCGGGCGCGACGTTGACCATGCCGAAGACCTTAACGACCTGCCGAACGTTGTCGAGACCGGCGATGGAGTGGACCGCCTGCAGAATGCTCAGCGCGCACAGCTGCGCGGCGCGATAGCCCTCCTCGGTGGTCAGGTCCTGTCCGACCTTGCCCTGGATCTCCTCATCGCCGAAGCGGGAGACCTGCCCGGAGACGTAGACATGGTCGCCGGAGCGGACGGCCTGCATCAGCCGGCCGCCGTCGAGGTCGACGACTTCCAGTTCGTAGCCCATTTCCTTCAGTTTTGCCAGATAGGACACGCTCTTCTCCTGTGAATGATCTGCGCGCGCCGGGATTGGGCGCGGCTGGGTGACGGGTCGTTAGGAACTGTGGATTATTGACTCTCTTATGTTTCCCTTGTCAGCAGCGGGGCCTGGCTGGCGCGCAGGTACAGGTCGGCGAACTCGGGGCTGCCGTCATCGTCCAAATATTCGGTCCGGACGCCCCGTTCGTAGACCGGCTGGTTGGCGGTGCGCCAGTAGTTCCACATGCTTGAGTCCTGGCTCCAGCTGGAGTCCGGGAAATAGATGCGGACACCATTGAGACGGCTGTAGCGAATCAGTCGGCGGGGGAGGCTGAAATCGGCTTCGTCGACGCGATACGCGCTCAGGGCTTCCTCGTCCAGCGTAATGCCCAGGCCAGGCGCCTCGGGTGTTTGGGCGAAACCGCCGACCACGGGGATGCGCTCACTCAGCAGGTTGTGTTCATAGAGCTCGTGACAGTTGATGGCGGGCCATTGGGCGTGGCTGAGTACGGCGCCCAGGTGCAGCGCCATCGTTGTTGTGAGACTGGTGCCGACCATCTGGATGAAGAAGGGCATGTTGGCGGTGGCGGCTGAGATGCCGGAGCGCATGACGTTTGTGACGCCCCCGGCGACGACGAAGCCGTCGCAGTAGCCCTGCTGGATGGCGACCGCACCGGGTACGCCGCCGTAGTGATGGGCGATGGGCGTGCGGACTTTTTCGCGCAGGAGCCGGTTGCCGGCGACGTCGTCGGACTTTATGGGACCCTCCCAGATCGAGATCTTGGGGAAGTCGGCCTCGAGCTCGCGCAGGACGGGCACGGCTGTGGAGACGTCGAGGAGGAAATCGTTCCAATCGCAGTCGATGTGGAACCAGTCGGGCGTGGCGTTGCTGATGCGCCGGACGGTCTCGTAGACGTCATGCCAGGGACGGGTCTTGATCTTGATCGAGGTGAAGCCCAGTTCGACGGCGACCTTGGCCTCGCGTGCGTAGGCCTCGGGCCCCATGTCGTGGTCCCAGAAGGAGACGGGGCACCAGTCTCGCACTTTGGTACCCAGCAAGCGGTGGACGGGGACGCCGGCCAGTTTTCCGGCGGCGTCGAAGAGCGCCATCTGCAGTCCGGCGCCGAGGGAGTCATCCCACATGCAGTCGAAGGGTGAGCAGCCGAGCACGCGGTCGGTGTCGGGCACGCGGCTCCAGGTGTAGTTCTGGATGGTTTCGCCGTAGCCGACGGTGCCGTCGTCGGTGGTTACGCGGATGACTTCGCACTCCGACCAGCGATGGATGTTGGCGCGTTCCATCTCGCGGCGGACGCGCTCGACGAAGGGGACGACGAGCAGGATGCGTTCGACGTTTGTGATCCTGGAGGCGGCGGTCATCATGTGTTCCTATGCATAGGCGATGGGCTGCGAAAGGTTTGCAAGTTATTTTGAATGGATTCTAACACGCTCTGCCAGTATTTTCCTGTGGAGTTCATCCGGATTCCATTCCTACCCGCTTCGGTCGCCGGCGACAATGCTCCGGCATTTCTGTAGAGTGCCGTCAAGCCGATGGGCCTTCTTCCCAATCCCTAAGAAATTCCCTGGCTTCTCCGGCCGTTGGTCCCACAATCTGCATGTTTGTCGTACTGACATGGCGGTTGTCGGGCTCCTTTGTCTAATGGGCCCGAAATCCTCTCGTTTTGGCGCTAGAGGGGGACATATGTCCCCAAATGTCCCCAAATGTCCCTAAATGTCGCACTTTATTTTTTTCTTGGAAGGGGTTGTACCGCGCCGCTATTGGCGGTTTTTCGGGCGTTTTCCGGGCAGAATTTGGCGGTTGAAATCGCATGTCAGTTACAGAGTAGCAGATGTTCCGAGCATTTGCTTTTTGGCGGGATCCGGGCCGATTCGGTGGCACCGGTCTTGCATGATGTAGACAGCGTAGCACGGTCGGAGCGCTTTTGCACTGTAGTTCGCCACTTTCCGTCGTCAATTGTCTTTTTCGTCATGGCCCGGTCGTTTTTGCGTTACATCAGTGTGTGCTGCCGGGCTGGCGGCGCCTGGGTCTTGGTGACGTGATGTCAGTCCAGAATATAAGGTATCTCAAGCAATCATATTGTGCGGCCCAAGTCGAGCGAAGTCCAGTGAAGTCGGGTAAAGTCGGGACTGTTCCAACTATTTGCTGCGATCCTGGCTGGAATCTCGCGGTTAAATGGGCCTGACAGTGACAGTGTAGCACGGTTTCGGCTCTCTTGCCGGGAAAAGTGCGAAATTGGGTTGCGCGGTTCGATGGTCGTCTCTGGTTTCCCATGGGGGTCTTTCTTAAAGAGGCGGATTTTGGCAAAAGGGGCGGCTTGGATCCATAGGCGTTCCGGCGGCGCGGCCGCTGGGCAGAACCTCCAGGTTCCATCTGGAAAGCAGGCTCAGTCGGAATCAGCCGCGGACCTCCTCGACCAGCCTTGCGAGCACGACCTCTTCCTCACCCTCTTCGAGGGTCGTCGGGTTGAGGAAGATGGAGTCGTCGGGGCCGGGCGCGACAGAGACGGCGGGGCGGCCATCGAGGAGGCCCTGGACGATCTCGCCGCGCGAGCGGCCGACCACGGCTGCGTCGAAGTGGACCTGCGCGCGCGGCAGCGGCTGTCCGGCCTCGTTTGGGAAGGAGCGTTCGGCGCGCACGCCGTCCAACTTGCTCAGTTCGTTGCACCAGCCGGTAACGATCTCGTCCATCTGCGAGGCCCGCCCTTCGTGATCGAGCGCGAGGTAGCGCTCGACCGCGGCGAGGAGTCCGAGCATCTCTTCCTTGCCGACCTTCATGGGCCGGCCGATGCTGTGATTGGGCGGCCCGTTGCGGGCGCAGGCGTCGATCAGCCACTGCTTGCCCAGCACCAGCCCGGAGGACTGGGGGCCGCGCAGGTCCTTGCCGCCGCTGAAGATGGCGGCGTCGGCGCCCATCTGGGTGAATTTCCACAGGTTTTCGACCGGCGGGAGCTGCGCGGCCGCGTCCACGAGGACCGGTACTCCATGGGCGTGAGAGATATCGATCACTTTCTCCAGGGAGATGTCGCCAGGGCCGCCGAGGGCGCCGTGAAACCAGATGACCGCAGCGGTCTTCTCGTTGATCGCACCCTCCAGTTGCCAGACCTCGGTGACTGCAGGGTAGCCGATTTCCACCAGTTTGACACCGACCTGCCTAACAGCGTGATCGTACCCGTTGCGCTGGGACTTATGGACGATAACCTCGTCCTTGAGACCGGTCAGGTCCGGCAATCTTTCGATGGCGGCCATGTCGTTTCCGGTGACGCAGGCGGCGATGGCGACGACAATGCCTCCGGCCGCGCCCGAGCTGACGTAGCAGGCCTCGTTCTGCGTGAGGAGGGCGATACGATTGCCGACACGGCGCTGCAGCTCGGGCAGTTCGACAAAGACTTTGGCGGCCTCCATCATTGCCTTCAGCACCTCCGGGGGCATGAGGGAGCCGCCCAGCCGTGTCAGGGTGGCGTTGGCATTGATGATCGGGGTTACGTCGAGCTCTGCGTAAGTGGGCATGAGGGTACCGCCTATTCCCTTGTCATGGGAGGCAACTGGTGGCGTGGTGCGCGCGGCGCGAGTCGCTCGAACCGGCTCGCGCCGCGCGTTCAGGACATTTCGGTCGGATCTACGCCGCTTGTGGCAGTACCAGATCGCAGGCGTCGGCGGGCATCCAGTGGGCGTCCTGGCCGGCCCACTTGACGTTGCAACCTATCGGATTTGTCAGGTCAACGCTGACCTGCTGGCCGGAGGTATGCTCCTCCAGGGCTCGGTCCAGGTCGAAGACGGTGGCAAGGGTGGCATCGCGGGGATTGTCGACGCCGCGTCCGGTGTAGACGAGCTCACGATCCTTATTGAAAACGTAGAAGTGGGGCGTCCGCAGAGCGCCGTATGCCTGGGCGATCTCCTGTGTTTCGTCGCGCAGATAGACCCAGGGGAAGTTGTGCTCGGCCATGCGCTCGACCATGTGGCGGAAATCGTCCTCGGCGTTGACGTGGACGCTGTTGGAGTTGATGCCGACGAACTTCACGCCCTTCGAGGCAAATTTGTCGGCGGTCGCCCGCGTGGCCTCATCGGAGCCGATAACGTAGGGGCAGTGGTTGCAGGTGAAGAAGATGACAAGCGTTTCGGCGTCGTCGAAGTTGCTGAGCGAGTAGACGTTGCCGTCGGTGGCGATCAGCTTGAAGTCTAGCGCCTTATCGCCGAGTTCGAGAGTAAAAGCCATGTTGTCCTCCTGATAGGTTTTGTGGATGTTGTCGATTCGCCAATCGGCTTCCCCGCGGCCCCAAGCCGAACGCGGGACCGGTTCGAGTTGCGAAACAGATGGTCGGGGCAGATTGCATCCGCCCATATTGAGATTCAACTGCGCGATTGATTATACTGAGGATCTGATACTGGGCAAATGAACGGCGTGAAAAGGGTGCTGACCGTACTGCAGTGGTCAGTGGTCAGTGGTCAGTGGCCGGTGGTCAGTGGGCAGTGGCCGGTACCGGGTGGGAGCGGTGGGCGGGGGTCGAACTGGGAACGGGTAGGCGACGCGCACGTACGGTGGTATAACACAGGCGTGATTCGTGACTCGTGATTCGTGATTCGAACTGCGGGAGCCGCGCACGCAGGGGCGCGTCGACATGACTGGCGCGTCGGCGGCAAGCTGGAATCGCGCACGCACGGTGGTATAACACAGGGGGGCGTTGCGGGGGGAGTTTCCCCGCACAGGGGAGGGCCGGAACGGCCCGACCGTTCAACGGCAGTTGCCAGGAACTGCATTGGGCTTAGGATGGCCTTGACTCGGTTGCCAGCCGAGATATAGGCATTTTGGGTCCCAGGCAGGACTGCATTGGAAGAAAGGAGCGCGGCCATGCGCGTCGGAATTGCATTTCTAAGCCACGAATCGAACACATTTGCCTCGTTCACAACGGCGTTGGGGGACTTCGAGATCGTGCGCGGCCAGGAGATCTTGGAGAAGCACGCGGCGACCTACCACGAGGTGGGCGGGTTCATTGCGAGCGCGGAGGCGTTCGGGGTCGAGATTGTGCCGCTCTTTGGAGCGGACGCAACCCCTTCGGGTACGGTCGAGGCGGAGGCGTACGGCGCGCTTGTTGGCGAACTGTTGGACAGTATCCGGGCAGCGCTGCCTCTTGACGGCCTGCTGCTGGCACTTCACGGCGCGATGGCGGCGGACGGCTTCACTCATGCCGACGGAGAGACGGTCCGGCGGGTGCGGGCGCTGCTTGGGCCGGAAATCCCGCTGGTCGTGACCCACGACTACCACGGCAATGTGCCCCCGCAGCTGGTCGAGGACGCGACGGCGCTCGTGATTTACAAGACGTGTCCCCACGTCGACCAGCGGGAACGGGGTCTGCAGGCGGCGGAGCTGCTGGCGCGCACGGTGCGGGCCGAAGCCAGGCCGGAGGCGGCCATCGTCAAGCCGGAACTGCTCTATAACATCGCCTTCCACAATACCGGCAGCGGTCCGATGAAGCAGGTGATGGATGCGGCGATCGAACTGGAACGGAAAGCGGGCATCCTTGCTGCCAGCGTTGCGGCCGGCTATCAGTATGCGGATGTGCCGTGGATGGGGCCGTCGGTCGTGGTGGTGGCCGATGGGGAGCCGGCCCTGGCACAACGGGAGGCCGGGCGGCTGGCCGAGCTGATGTGGTCAACACGGGATGAACTGCTGCCGCGCATTCCGGGGCCGGCCGAGGCGGTGCGTATGGCGATGGCGAGCGCGGAGACGCCGGTCTCTCTGTTCGAGATGGGGGACAACATCGGCGGGGGCAGTGCAGGGGACTCGACCTTTGTTTTGGAGGAGTTGCTGCGCCAGGGCGCGGACGGGTGGGTGGCGGCCCTGTATGACCCGGAAGCGGCGGCGGCCTGTGCGGTTGCCGGCATCGGCGCGCAGCTGACGCTGCCCGTTGGCGGCAAGGTGGATGATCAACACGGGCCGACTCTGACAGTGACAGGGAAGGTGCGCGCGCTCCACGACGGCATGTTCATTGAGACGGAGCGGCGTCATGGGGGCAAACGTGAATGGGACCAGGGGTTGACCGCGGTGCTGGCGACGTGCGAGGGCCTGCTGCTGCTGGCCAGTGTGCGCACACCGCCGATGAGTCTGAACCAGCTGCGGTCGGCGGGCATACTGCCGGAACAGCAGCGCATATTCGTTGCCAAGGGCGCGGTTGCGCCGCGCGCGGCGTACGGGCCGGTCTCCGCCCGCATCATCGAGGTTGACACTGCGGGTGCGACATCGATCAGCCGCCCGCCGGAGGCGTATCAGCGGGCACGGCGGGGGCTGTACGAGTGGACACGGCAGGCACGGTAGGTGAAAGGACCTGCACGGTCGCGGGAGCTGGGTCGCCAATCAGACTGTCGACGATTTTGGCGGAAGAGACCACGCCGGGCACACCTGCTCCAGGATGTGTGCCGGCGCCAACGAAGTAGAGATTTTCGATATCTTCGGAGCGGTTGTGGGGTCGGAACCAGGCGCTTTGCGTGAGGGTCGGCTGGGTGGAAAAGGCAGAGCCGAGATAGCTGTTGAGCGAGTTGGAGAAGTGGCGGGGATCGATGCTGTGCTCGGCGACGATGTTGGCGCGCAGGTCCGGCAGATAGTTCTGTTCAAGAAATTCGATGATGGCGTCGCGGTAAGGGCCGGCCTGGACGTCCCAATCGATCGATGCGCCGAGATGGGGGACAGGCGAGAGAACGTAAAAGGCTTCGCAGCCCTCCGGCGCCAGCCTGGGGTCGGTCAAGGTCGGCATATGGAGATAGAGAGAAAAATCCTGTGGCAGGCCCTTATTGGCGAAGATCTGGCGCAAGAGACCCTTGTAGTTGCGGTTCATCATGATGTTATGGTGGGCCAAGCCCTGCTCGCGGTACTGTCGACTTGTACCAAAGTAGATGACGAACAGGGACATCGAGTAGCTCCTGCTCTTGATTCGCTTGTCGCTGTTGTGGGGCCGAAGTCTTTCCGGGACCAGGTTGAGATAGGTCCAAGCGACGTCGGCATTTGAGACAACGGCGTCGGCCCGCTTGACGGAGCCGTCCTGTAGACGGATGCCGACGGCCCGGCCTTGCTCGACATTGATGCGGTCAACCTCCGCATTCAGGTGGATTCTCACACCCAACTCTTTCAGTAGCCGGGCGAATGAGGCGACAATGGCGCCGGTGCCTCCCAACGCGTAATGGATGCCCCACTTGCGCTCCAGGTGATGAATAAGGACATAGAGACTGGCCGCGCTGAGTGGATTGCCGCCGATCAGGAGAGGCTGAAACGAAAAGCAGGAGCGCAGAAAGTCGTCTGTGAAAAATTTTGAAACGAAACCGTAGACGCTGCGATAGCTTTGCAGGCGAACCAGGTCGGGCACGACGCCGACCATATCCGACAGGTTGAGGAAGGGTTGGTCGATCAGGGCCATGCCTTTGTCGAAAATCTCCTTCGTGCCGGCCATAAACGCTTTGAACCCCTCGACATCGGAAGGGCTGCGTTGCTCGATCTGGCGCAGCATCAGTTCAACATCTGCACTGAAATCGAAGGGCCGGTGGCTGTGATCGAAGATACGGTAGAAGGGGTCGCAGGGAACCAACTGAAAGTAGTCCTGGCGGCGGCGTCCGGCCGCATCCCAGATTTCGTCGAAGATCCAGGGCGCGGTTATCACCGTGGGACCGGCATCGAAAGTGAAGCCGTCGATTTCGTAGACATAGGCGCGGCCGCCCAGCTTGTCCCTCTTTTCGAACAACTCGACCTGGTGACCGCGGGCTGCCAGACGCGCGGCGGCGCTCAGACCGCCAAACCCGGAACCGATTACAATTATTCTAGACAAAAGAGCACTCCCGGCGCTGGTTGCCGCACTGTAGCAAGAAGAGTGCGGAAGTGGTTCCGTTCAGGTATTCAAAACATGGACAATATCGGTGTTCATAATCATTTTGTTTAATTATTATACAGGATTCGTTCGTGCGAAAATGGAATGGGCCGTCCAATTGACATCGATCGCTCAGAGGATGCGCCAGATTTGCCGGTTAGACCGATCTAACCTATACTCTCTCTTTGTGTGGGCGGCCAGCCATTGGCTTCGCTGCCCTATTTTTGTGGGATCGGATCGCTGAGACAGATGCCCGCAAAGCAATCGTCCGAATTGCGGTGCCAGGTGCGTCCCTCTTCAACTTGGGGCGCGAGGAACAGTTGCCCGCAAGCCGCCATCCGAAGATCCGGAGAATATCGAGAGTAGAGTTCCCGGACGCGGTTACAGGAGAGATAGAGATGTACGCAGTCGTTCGCACCGGAGGCAAACAGTATCGGGTTGCGCCCGGAGATATTCTGGAAGTTGAAAAGCTGACCGGAGAGGTCGGCGAGAGCGTAGTGCTGGACGATGTACTGATGGTGTCCAGCGACGACGGCGTCATGATCGGCCAGCCGAGAGTCGAAGGCGCGTCGGTGACCGCCCGGATTACAGGGCAGCACCGGGGCGAAAAGATCCTGGTCTTTCGCTACCGCCCGAAGAAGAGAGTACGGGTTCGCCGCGGTCACCGCCAATACTTGACGCGCCTGCAGATCCACAAGATCAGCGGCGAGGGCTTTGAATTCGTCGAGGAAGCAGAAGAGGCGGCGGTGGTTGAAGTGGTCGCCGCGGTCGAAGATGGCGTTGATGCGGAGGATGGAACGGAAACAGCTGAGCCGGAAAGTGTGACGGATGACGAGGCCGACGCTGCATTCGCCATGCTCAAGGAGACCGTTGCCAAAGCTGGCCTCGTCGTGGACGAGACCGTTTCCGCGGCAGATAAGGCTGTAGAGGAGACAGTTTCCGAGGCGGGCGACGTGTTGGACGACGCTGCTGAAGAGGCTGGCAACGTAGTGGAAGACGCTGTTGAAAAGGCCGGCGACGTTGTGGAAGACACAATTGCCAAGGCCGGCGACGTTGTGGATGACACGGTCGAAGAGGCCGGCAACGTTGTGGATGACACAATTGCCAAGGCCGGCGACGTTGTGGAAGACGCTGTCGAAAAGGTCGGCGACGTTGTGGATGACACAATTGCCAAGGCCGGCGACGTGTTGGACGACACGGTAGAAATGGCCGGCGACGTAGTTGAGGATACCGTTGCCAAGGCCGGCGAGGTATTGGACGACGTGGCTGACAGCCTCAAGTCGATTCCCTTCGTAGGCAGGGGAAGGAAGTCCGGCGACGATGCAGATGAGGACGAGGCTGACACGGACGACAAGAAAGAGGAGTAGCGACTATGGCGCACAAAAAGGGTGGTGGTTCCAGCCGCAACAACCGGGATTCGAACGGCCAGCGGCTGGGCGTCAAGCGGTTCGGGGGCGAATACGTAACGTCAGGCAGCATTCTGATCCGCCAGCGGGGTACGCCGATCTTTCCCGGCGCGAACGTGGGCCAGGGCAAAGACGATACGCTTTACGCCAAGCAGGATGGATTCGTGACCTTCGAATGGGCCAAGAAGAACCGCCGCAAGGTAAGCGTCTATTCGGCTGAAGAGATGCAGGCGATGGAGAAGGTGTAGAGATATGAAGCCCGAAATACATCCCGACTACCATGCCTTCGCCACGGTCAACTGCTCGTGCGGGAATAGCTGGGTGACGGGCAGCACCAAGGCAGAGATTAACGTAAACATTTGCAGCCAGTGCCACCCGTTCTATACCGGGGAACAGCGCATCGTCGACTCGGTCGGCCGCGTTGAGCGTTTCGTGAGGCGGCTGGAGTCAAGGCAGAGCGCGGCTGCGAGACAGCAGATCGAGGCGCAGGCACGCGAAGAGGCGGAAGCCGCGGCGCGACGGGCCAGGGCGCGCGGCGATGATCCGGATGAGGCGGCTGCCGAGGTTATGGCCCGCTACGACCTGGAAGGGGAAGAGGTAGAGGAAACGGCTGCGGAAGCCTAGCCGGAACCCTTGTCAAACCACGGAATGTATTCTCAGTCCGGCGGTGGGTGGATCGAACTGATCTGCGGCTCGATGTTCAGCGGCAAGACCGAGGAGTTGCTGCGTCGGGTGCGCCGGTCGGAGATAGCCCGTCGCCGGATTCTGCTTTTCAAACCCCGCATTGACCACCGGTACGGCCACAAACGGGTGACTTCCCACAATGGCATGGCGCGCAGCGATGCCGTCGCCGCGGAAAGCGCGGCTGCCCTGCTGGCGCAGGTTCCGGCCGGGACGGATGTGGTGGCGATCGACGAGGTCCAGTTCTTCGACCACGCGATCGCCGAGGTATGCCGAGAGCTGGCGGACCGGGGCGTTCAGGTCATCGCAGCCGGTCTGGACCAGGATTTCCGCGGCGAGCCGTTTGGGGCGATGCCATTGTTGATGGCCCTGGCTGAACAGGTGGACAAGCTGCACGCGATCTGTGTGCGTTGCGGGGCGCCGGCCACGCGAACCCAGCGTCTGATCGACGGTGAGCCGGCGCGCTTTGACGACCCCGTCATTTTTGTCGGCGGCAGCGAAAGCTACGAGGCCCGCTGCCGCACCTGTCACGATGTGCCGGGCAGACCCGCGACCGGCGCGCCCGCGTCCAAACCCGCCAACCTCCAACCCTGAGCCGATTCCTGTCAGATCAGAGTCGTTATTTCGCGCCTCATAATTGCAGGCGCGGGTTTGACGCGCCACACGTCGTCCGGGCTGTGGTTTCGCCTGCGATCTTGCATATCTTTGGCTAGACCCTATAATAGCGGGGCGGAAACGACAGCAGACTTCAGGCAGGACACGATGAATCTCCTGACTCTTTTTGCGATTGGACGCGAGCGCCAGCCGGACAAAACTGCGATCGAATTCAGGGACCTTCACGGCTCGCTGGCAGCGCAAGAGTTGACCTTTGCTGGCCTGCACGAGCAGGCGCAGAGTTGGGCGGGCGCGTTCGCGCGCATGGGCGTGGGAAAGGGGGACCGCGTCGCGCTTTATCTGTGTAACCGGCCTGAGTTCGTCATTGCCTACCTGGCGGCGCTGGAGGCGGGCGCGGTCATGGTCCCGATCAATTTGCGCTACCGCCGCCGCGAACTCAGCCATATCCTGGGCGACGCTGAACCGGCGTTGTTGGTGACGGAAGACGCGCAGATGCCGGTTCTTGATGAACTTTCGGTCGCGGACCTGGGGCCTGGCACGAGGGTGCTGTCGGTCGACCGGACCGACGCCTGGCTGGAGGGCGCGGACGCAGGCCGACCGGCTGACGGGGCGGTGACTTCGCCTGCGCGCGCAGAGGAGCCGGCCCTGCTGATGTACACAAGCGGGACTACGGGGACGAGCAAGGGTGCGGTGCTCAGCCACAACAACGTGCTGGCGACGGTGACCGGTCTGCTGAGCGCGTGGGCGTGGGAGCAGAGTGACGTGTTGCTGCTGCCGCTGCCGCTTTTCCACACGCATGGGCTGGTGGTGGGGCTGCACTGTGCGCTGGCGATGGGCGCGACGGTGCGGCTGCGGACCGGATTCGACGAGAGCGAAACGGTCGACATCCTAGCGGGCGGGGGGGCCTCACTATTCTTCGCGGTGCCCACGATCTACACGCGGCTGGTCGACCTGCTGGGGCAGTTGGAGACGACGCCGGACTTTACGGCGGTGCGGCTGTTCTGTTCGGGCAGTGCGCCGCTGCCGGCGGAGGTCCACAATGAGTTTGAGCAGTTGAGCGGCAAGCGCATACTTGAACGTTACGGGATGACTGAGACGGGCATGAATTTCAGCAATCCGTACGCGGGGCCGCGCATTGCGGGTACGGTGGGGACGCCGCTGCCGGGCGTCTTTTCCCGCATCGTCGACGCAGAGGGGCAGGACGTGCCCGCGGGCGAGGAGGGTGAGCTGCTGCTGCGCGGGAGCAATGTTTTTGATCACTACTGGCGGGCGCCGGAGAAGACCACCGAAAGTTTTGTGCAGGATGAGCTGGGGATTCGCTGGTTCCTCACGGGAGACCTGGCGCGCGTCGATCCGGAAACGGGCTACATGACGCTGTTGGGGCGGAGCCATGAGCTGATCATCTCAGGCGGCTTGAACATCTACCCGCGGGAGGTCGAGGAGATGCTGACGACTTTTCCCGGAATCGAGGAGGCGGCGGTGGTGGGCGAGCCGGACGATGTATGGGGCGAGGCGCCGGTGGCTTATTTGGTGTGTAGCTGTGCGATCGACGAGGTCGAGCTGGAGAGGTACTGCCGCAGTCAGCTGGCGTCGTTCAAGCGGCCGCGGCGGCTACGGTTCGTAGAGGCGCTGCCGCGCAATGCGATGGGGAAGATTCAGAAGCATTTGCTGGGGGTTGGGGGGTAGGGCTGGTTGGCGTCGGACTGCGGGCTGGGACGGTTGCGTGCTTCATCTTGCGCATTGCCCGCTTCGGAGCGCACGGATGGTGTGAGAACAGACCTTCGGATGCGTTCGAGTGGACGCAGAACGGCACAACAGAGAGGTGGCAACGGTGACCTGAAGGTTGACAGCAATAATTGAACGAGAAGGGGATGGCTACGTCGCTCTTTGCCCTGAGCTGGACATCGCCAGCCAAGGGGCAACCGTGGCAGAAGCGCGGTCGAATCTGCAGGAGGCGCTGGAACTGTTCTGCGGGACGGCCTCAGCAAGCGAGATTCAGCACAGGCTGCATAGCGAAGTTTACGTAACGCAGGTGGAGGTCGCGTTTGCCTAGACTGCGCGTGTTGTCGGGCCGGGAAGACAGTAGGATTCTCGCTCGTCACGGATTCGCAGGGGCCAGGAGCAGGGGCAGCCATGTCATCATGCAGAGGGTCGAACCGGAATCAACGATAGCTGTTCCGGAACCGGACCATAGAGAGCTGCGGACGGGAACTCTAGGGTCAATCATCAGACAATCGCGGCTTTCCAGGGCGCTGTTCGAGCAGTGAGTTCGCCAACGAATGTCCAGGCAGTACACGAACTTTTGACAACGTACAGGGAAGCAGCATCCTACTATGGCCCCGCCCCAGCTGGAGATTGACACAAGCGGAAAGTTTCCGGAACTTCGCCGCGGTGTGCGGCAGTTGTGCGACCACTTTCCGGGGACGTACTGGCAGCGGCTGGACGCGGAACGGGGCTACCCGGTCGAGTTTGTAACGGCGATGACCGAGTCCGGTTTTCTGGCGGCGTTGATCCCGGAAGAGTACGGCGGCGGGGGCGCGTCGATTGCGGAGGCGTCGGTCATTCTGGAGGAGGTGAACCGCAGCGGGGGCAATGCGGGCGTCTGCCACGCGCAGATGTACATCATGGGTGCGCTGGTGCGGCACGGGTCGGCGGAGCAGAAGGAACGGTGGCTGCCGCCGCTGGCAGAGGGACGGCTGCGCCTCCAGGCATTCGGGGTCACCGAGCCGAACGCCGGCTCGGATACGACGCGCATCCAGACGCGCGCCGAGAGAGACGGCGACGAGTATGTGATCAGCGGCCAGAAAATCTGGACCAGCCGGGCGCAACATTCGGACCTGATGCTGCTGCTGGCGCGCACGACGCCGCTGGAAAAGGTGAAAAAACGGACGGCAGGGCTGTCGCTCTTCCTGGTCGACCTGCGTAACGCGAGCGGGCAGGAATTGACGATCCGTCCGCTGGAGACGATGATCAACCATCACACGACCGAGGTCTTCTTCGAAGGGCTGCGCGTGCCGGCGGAAAACCGGATCGGCGAAGAGGGCAAGGGCTTCCGCTACATTCTGGACGGCATGAACGCGGAGCGGATCCTGATCGCGGCCGAGTCGATCGGTGACGGCGGCTGGTTCGTCGAGCGGGCCGTTGACTACGCCAACCAGCGGATCGTTTTCGACCGACCGATCGGGCAGAACCAGGGCGTCCAGTTCCCGATCGCGCAGGCCTACGCCAATCTTCGCGCGGCCGACCTGATGCGCTGGCAGGCGGCGCGTCTCTTTGACGGCAAGCGGCCGTGCGGCGCGGAGGCGAACATGGCGAAGATGCTGGCGGCGGATGCGGCGTGGGAGGCGGCGAACGTCTGTCTGCAAACGCACGGCGGATTCGGCTTTGCGCGCGAACATGATGTCGAGCGGAAGTTCCGCGAGGCGAAGCTGTACCAGATCGCGCCGGTCTCAAATAACCTCGTCCTGTCCTACCTGGCGCAGCACGTGCTGGGGCTGCCGAGGTCGTACTGAGCAAGGCGCCATTTGAATTCGCGGATGAGAGCGCAGTAGAGATGCCATTGCCACTGTCAGACGTCACGGTCGTTTCGCTGGAGCAGGCGATCGCGGCGCCTCTGGCCACGCGCCACCTAGCAGACCTGGGCGCGCGCGTTATCAAGATAGAGCGGCCGGGCGGCGGCGACTTCGCACGCTACTATGATACAGCCGCGCGCGGGCTGTGCAGCCATTTCGCCTGGGCCAACCGCTCGAAGGAGTCGATGACGCTGGACCTGAAGACGCCGGCCGGCAAGGTAATCCTGTCTCAGCTTCTGAAGCGGGCCGATGTTTTCATTCAGAACCTGGCGCCGGGCGCGGTCGAGCGGCTTGGCTTCGACGATAAGCGGCTGGAGAGCGAATATCCGGAGCTGATCGTGTGCCATGTCAGCGGCTACGGCGCGGACGGGCCCTATCGAGACAAGAAGGCGTACGACCTCTTGATTCAGGCGGAGACTGGCGTGGTGTCGGTCACCGGCAGCGAGGATGAAGCGGCCAAGTCCGGCATCCCGGTCGCCGATCTCGCGGGCGGCATGTACGCCTACAGCAGCATCCTGGCGGCGCTGTTGCAGCGGGCGCGGACACAAAAAGGTTGCGTGCTGCACGTCTCGCTGTTCGATGGACTGTGCGAGTGGATGGGCTTCCCTGCATATTTCTCGCTGGGCGGGAGGCCGCCGCCGCGCAGCGGCGCCAGCCACGCATCGATCGCGCCCTACGGCCCTTATGCCGCTGGCGACGGGGGCTCGATCCTGTTTGCGATTCAGAACCAGCGCGAGTGGGAGCGCTTCTGCGCCGAGGTGTTGGAAAGGCCGGAGATTGCGTCGGATGATCGCTTCAGCGACAACAGCCGGCGCGTGCAGAATGGCGCAGCCTTGCGGCATGAGATCGAGTCGGTTTTCGAGGCTTTTACGGTTGAGGAAGCGGCGGCGCGCATGGAGCGCGCGCAGATTGCCAGCGCCGAACTGCGCGATGTCTCGGAGTTTTGGCAGCATCCGCAGCTGGCGGCGCGGGGTCGTGTTGCGGAGGTGGCGTCGCCGGTGGGTCCGCTGCCGGCGCTGCAGCCGGCGACGACGAGTGATGCGTGGCCGCCGCGTTTCGACGCGATTCCTGCGCTTGGCGCCCATACAAGGCCTCTGCTGGCTGAACTGGGCTACAGTTCGGAGGAGATCGCTGGAATTGAAAGGGACGGCGTGGTCTAGACCGACAGGGTGGAATATTGGGCTTGCGTTGGCGGCGGACCGCTTCAATCGCGGCTCAGACGAGCGTACCAAGTGCTGAGGGGCAACCGAAATGGGCTCGCAAGCGAGCAATGAGGGACGCTATTTTGAGGATTTCGCGGTGGGCGATCTGTTTGAGCACAGGCTTGGCCGCACGGTGCTGGCAGCGGACAACGTGTGGTTCACTCTGCTCACGGTAAACCCGAACCCGATCCACTTTGACGCCCATTACGCCAGCCGGACCGAGTGGGGGCGCCCGCTGGTGGATTCCACCTTCACGCTGGCGCTGGTGACCGGGCTGTCGGTGGCGGACATCTCGCAGAACGCGGTCAACCTGGGCTGGGACGAGGTACGTCTGCCGGCGCCGGTCTTTGAGGGCGATACCATCTACGCGCAGAGTGAGGTGTTGAATCTGCGCCGGTCGAAGAGCCGTCCCCATCAGGGGATCGTCAGCGTGCGGACTGTCGGATTCAACCAGGATGGCGTTGTCGTGATCGAGTTCAAGCGAACTCTGCTCGTTTATCGCCGCGGGCACGGCCCGCGGCCGGCGCGGCCGCCTTTGCGGAAAGATGGCTAGAGGGACGGCGCGCGACAGGCCAGGCTGGCCGCATTTGCTCAAGGCGGCAATCCAGAGAATTCGCCGATCACAGACAAGGCAGTCCGCGCCGCCCATGATGCGCCTCGACACTGAACGACTGACACTTGTTACACTGACCGTACAGCAGATGCGCTGGCAGCGGGACGACTTTCCCCGGCTCGAGCGGGCTATGGGCCTGGTCGAAGGCGGACAGCGACTGGATGACGAGTTGCGGCCCGTCGTTTCGCGGGCGATTGCTCAGATGCAGCGCAGGCCTCACCATGCCCACTGGCACTGCCAATGGGTCGCCATCCTCAAAGGGGAGGGGCGCATCATCGGCAGCCTGGCGTTCAAGGGCCCGCCCGGCGAGACGAGAGAAGTCGAAATCGGCTACGGACTGGATCCCTGCTACCACAATCGCGGCTTGGCGACGGAGGCGGTAGGAGCCATGGTCCGGTGGGCGCTGTGCCAGGACGGAGTGGAAGCGGTGACCGCTGAGACGGCCAATACCAACGTGGCGTCGATGCGTGTCTTGCAGAAGGCCGGCTTCATTATAACCTCGGCTACTGCGCGCTATCTCTATTGGAAAGCGGACGAATAGGGTGCGATGGGTGGTTATTGCGCGTCGATGGTCGACCGGCGCGCTTGCGGCCCATCTCGACGCGGCGGCCTATTTGCGTACGATGTAGACTTCCTCGGAAGGATAGGTGAGCGACTCCACCTGCCATCCGCTGCCCGCGGTGATGTCGTCAAAGAAGGCCGCATAATGCTGTGCCATGCCCTTTTTTCGGCCACCCAGTGAGTGGTTGGGGAAAGAGACGACGAGGAGCGGAGCGTCAATTGCGTGCAGCAGCCGACGGCCGGCTCCGGCCTCGATCTGTTCGAGACATGGCAGCGTTTTTAGGAGGAAGGCAAGGTCTGCCGCGGGCGCGTGCATCTCTTCCAGCACGTTGCATTGGACCGCTTCTCCTTCGTAGCCCATCACGCGAAAGTACCGATTGAGGAAGTCGATCTGGTCGGCAAATATGTCGAATGCGAAGTATGGCCGGTCCGGCGGCAAGGGCATCCAGGGGCGGGCCAGGGGGTGCAGGCCGCAGGCAATATCGAGGACAGAACAGATGGGCGGAAGCCTTCCGAATATCTCCTGGTAGAACCTATCAAGGCATGTCAACCGCTCGAAAGTAGAGGTGTGGGCCGCCATGAAGCGGCGCAATAGGGGACGGGCAGAGTGTCGGTACTCGTGCGCGCAGGCACCATCCTCAGACTGATTTGTACTGACCGCCTCCCGCAGCCGCTGAAGCGCGTGATCGTAGTCAAGATTCTGGCGGATATAGACTGCCGCGCTTTGGTGCAGCTTACTCTTCGTCTCCTTGATGGTCTCTTTCAGGGTGCGCCCTTTGGCCAGTTCATCCGAGGCAATGGCCTGGACCAGGCTGGGGCTGACGAAGCGGTATTTGCGTGTTTCCTGGAGCGATTTCAGCACCCGGTCCAGTTGATCAGCGGGGTGCAGCGGGGCAGAGTCCATAGGCGAATAGCGGGCAAGACCCCGAAGTGAACGGCGCCGGGTGGCGGTCTCCCGGCCGCTTAGGGCTATCCCCTCGCGCGGAAATCGCGTTGCTCCTGTTTCAGGGCGCGGCTGACGTCGCGTTCGGCGTCTCGCCTGGCAATGGCCTGGCGTTTGTCGTACTGTCTCTTACCGCGCACGAGCGCGATCTCAACCTTGGCCAGTCCGGCACCATTGATGTACATGCGCAGCGGCACTATCGTCCAGTTGCGCTGGGTGGCGCATTCGTGGAGATGATCGATCTGCCGCCGGTGGAGGAGTAGCTTGCGCGTGCGCGTTTCCTGGTGATTGGCGCGATTTCCCTGCCTGTAGTGGCCGATATGGACGCCCATCAGCCATGCTTCACCATCGCGTACGAGAACGAATCCCTCGCGCAAGTTGACGGAGCCTGCGCGCGCAGACTTTATCTCCGTGCCGGTCAAAGCGATGCCGGCTTCAAAGGTCTCCTCGATGAAATAGTCATGGCGGGCTTTTCGATTGGTGGCGATTGTGCGGGGGCCGGTCGCCGTTGCCTGCTGCTTTTTCCTAGCCACTTGCGGTAGTTGCCTTATTCTCCATCATCGCCGCGACAAGGGCGGTCGGTCCATCTCAAAGGACAGCTCAATCCCCGGAATCGAGCAGTTGGATGGCTCGATCAAGTTGAGGATCTTCGTCGTTTTCGCGCTGCTCGTTTGTGCGCTCGACAAAGATGTCCGGTTCCAATCCTGTGCCGTTGATAGAGCGATCGTCGGGCGTGTACCAACGAGCGATTGTCACACGCAAGAGGCTCTCGTCGCTGAGGGTATGCGGCAGTTGGACGCTGCCTTTGCCGAAGGTAGTTTCGCCGACGAGACGCGCTCGTCCGGCGTCCTGCAGGGCGCCGGCGACGATTTCGCTGGCGCTGGCGCTGCCTTTATCGACCAAAACGACGAGGGGCAGGGCCTCGGGAACAAGAGCGTCGCTCTCGGAATCGTAAATCTCTTCCGTGCCGTCGCTGAAGCGTTCGATCAGAACGCGCTCCTCTTCAAGAAAGACGCTGGTAACCTGGATTGCCTCGCGTAACAGGCCGCCTGGATTCCCGCGCAGATCGAAGATCAGACCCTTTATGTTGTCGGTCAGCAGCACTGCGAGCTCGTCGCGCAGCTTTGCACCGGCATCATCGGAAAAGCGCTGCAGATGGACATAGGCGAACTCATCGTCGTCGCCATAGATCTCGCTTTCGACGACTGGGACCTCGATCCGGTCGCGGGTCACCGAGACATCGAATGGGTCATCCAGACCTTCGCGTCGGACTGTAAGGAGTACATCAGTGCCGCTCGGCCCCTTGATTCGGTTGATGGCCTCGGTCAAATTGGACAGGTCGGCCACGTCTTCGCCGTTGACAGCGATGATCAGGTCGCCGCGGCGAATGCCGGCGTTCCAGGCCGGCTGATCTTCGAAGGGCTCGACGATGCGGACCGCTCCCTCATCTTCTGCCCACTCTACGAAAGCGCCAATGCCTTCGAAACTGCCCTGGATGCTCTCCAAGAAGCTGGTGGCTTCCTGCGGCGTAAGAAAGCCGGTGTTGTCATCGTCGAGTGTCTCCAACACACCGCGAATCGCGCCGTAGCTGCGTTCGGTGGACGATGGCAGCTCACCGTAGAAGTCCTCCTCGATTAACTCCATCGCCTCCCAGAAAACGTCCAGGTCTGCGGGCACCAGCGCACGCTCAGACTCCTCAGCGGCGGCGACGGCACTTGGGGCCAGGTCGGACGTACTCATGCGGCCGACCAGAAAGCCGAAGCTGGAGCCAATCGAAAACATCAGCGCGGCCACCAGGAGGGCAATGCATCCGGTCATCTTAAGCCGCTGCCGCGGCGGAGCCTGGCCTTCGATATTAAACTTGGTCAGCGCGTTACGCGAGACATTTCTACCCATTCAGTGGTACCTCAGACGAAAGCATAGGGATGAACTGCTGCTATGCAACTGCCGGCGGCTGCGCGGGAAAAAGTCGATCCGATAGACGGAGACTTTCGAACATATGGACTTGCTGGGAAATTGTACCATACGGATCGGGGGCAGAAAAGCAACCCTGCATCCAATGTGAGAGCGACTCGAAAGGGAAGAGGCGCATGGGTAGGGTGCAAATCGCGAAGGAGATTGCGAGGATTCCTGTAAGGGTGCGGGCGGGACTATAATGGAGGCGGTGGCTCGGACTATGGCGTTTCCCGGAGGTAAAAATGACGATACAAACTCAAGACATTCGACGTCCGCCGCGTGCGCTGGTCGAGGGCTTGGCGGAGATAGGGGCGGCTACTGCCAGCGGGGAGCTGTACAGGCTCGGCATCAGTGACGCGCAGATTCGAGGGCCGCGGCCTTGGACGCCCGGCAAGGCCGTGGCAGGTCCGGCGCTGACGCTTCAGTTCATGCCGAAACGGGAGGACCTTTACGGCGCGGACGAGTACAACGACCCGGAACAGCAGCTTCATCGCCATGTCCTGTACCACACCCAGCCGGGTGACGTTGTCGTCGTCGATGCCAGGGGAGAGATGTCCAGCGGTGTGTTCGGCGAGATGATGCTCACATACTTTCAGGGACGGGGTGGCGCCGGGGTTGTGATCGATGGCTGCATCCGCGACTTCCCTAAGGCGAGCGAACTGGAACTGGGTCTGTGGCTGCGAGGCGTTACGCCGAACTTCCACACGCAGACTAACATTTTCCCGTTTGCGGTGAATGTGCCGGTTGCGTGCGGGGGAACGATGGTGATGCCTGGAGATATTGTTATCGCCGACGACGATGGCGCAGTGGTGGTGCCGGTCGGCCTGGCGGAAGAGTTGCTGGCGAATGCGGGCGAACACGCCGAATGGGAGGAGTTTTCGCGCATGAGGCTGGCCGAGGGCGGCGACCTGCGCAAATACTATCCTTTGCGGGAGGACGCACAGGCCGAATACGAGGCTTGGCGGGCCAAACAGCAGCAACAGTAGGCCGGGCTGGACCATTCTCCTAGTTGTCAGCCTATGGAGCTGGAGAAAACCGGTCAATTCATGGTATGATCTGAGAACGTCTGCAGATCCAGAAAACTCAAGGTGTCGTAGCTGTGTCTACTTTTGCCGAATCCAAACGGTTGCCTGGCAGCGAATGGCTGAAAAACCGTCCGCGCCTTTTGGAGGCGGTCTATGCGACCTCAAAATCGACTCTGCAGTTTCTCTACCCGCTGCTGAGGCGAGTCACTCCTGCAGGGTGGAGGAAGCGCATTTTCGTCTGGAGCGAAGAGGTATCCAAGGGATATCTCTTCAACTGCCAGATGTGCGGCCAGTGCATTCTCCACAGCACGGGCATGACTTGCCCGATGAACTGTCCGAAGAACTTGCGCAACGGACCTTGCGGCGGTGTGCGTCAGAACGGCCATTGCGAGGTAATCCCGGAGATGCCGTGTGTGTGGGTACAGGCGTGGCGGCGCGACGCGTTGATGGGCCGTTACGGGGGCGAGGTCATGGAATTGCAGCCGCCTGTGAACCGAGGATTGCAGAACAGCAGTGCATGGCTGAATCTGCTGGATGGAGTCGACGTTGAGCAGCCGCCCGGTTGGTCGACGATAGAGCTGGACGAGACCGAGTCGACGTAAACTGAGGTCCGGCAGGGGCATGTCGTTTCCTGGTCCCACGCGGGGCTTCTTCCACTCTATACCTGCACATGGTTCATTCAGACCCAGTTCCAACCGATAGCGAAAGCGAGCAGGGCAGTTCCGAGTCCCGTCTGCAGCAGGTGCTGCTCGGCGGGCACTTTGCCGTTACTGCGGAGTTGAACGCGCCGGATTCGGCCGACCCGAAGGATGTGTACGCAAACGCGCAGGCGTTGGGGGATGTATGCGACGCGATCAACGCCACGGATGGCTCGGGTGCAAACTGCCACATGAGCAGCGTCGCCTGTTGCGCGCTGATGGCAAGGGCGGGCTATGAGCCGGTCTTGCAGGTGAGTTGCCGGGACCGCAATCGCATCGCGATTCAGGGCGATCTGCTGGGCGCGGCCGCGCTGGGCGTCCACAATGTGCTCTGTCTCACGGGTGACGATGTGAGCGCAGGCGACCAGCCCGAGTCACGGCGTGTTTTTGACTTCGACGCTCTGCACCTGTTGCGAACGGCCGCGATCATGCGGGATCAAGGCGTTTTCCTAAGCGGGCGCAAACTGACCACGCCGCCCCGCTATTTCCTTGGCGCGGCGGCCAACCCTTTTGTGCCGCCGCAGGACCTGCGCCACCTGCGCCTTGCGAAGAAGATCGAGGCCGGTGCGGAGTTCATCCAGACGCAGTACTGCTACGACCTGCCAGTTTTTGAGGCGTTTATGCGCCGCGTGCGCGACATGGGGCTGCACGAGCGAGTCTACATTCTGGTGGGGGTCGGACCGCTGCGCTCGGAACGGGCCGCGGAGTTCATGCGCAGCCGTGTGCCTGGCGTGCACATTCCGGATGCGGTGGTAGAGAGATTGGCGAAGACGCCGCGAAAGCAGAAACGCGAGGAGGGCATTCGCATCTGTGTGGAGATTATCGAGCAGGTGCGTCAGATAGAAGGTGTGCACGGCGTCCATATCATGGCCTACCGTCAGGAGGAGGCCGTGCCTGAGATTGTCGAGCGGGCGGGAATACCGCGAATTGCGGGATCGAAACAGGGGTGACCGGTCACAACGGAGACAGAGCCAAAAGACCAGTTCTCTGCCGCGAATTCAGGAGCGCATAGGCACTTTCATCCGGTTCTGTTCTGCTGAGAATGTCTCGCCCCAGCTTTGCGGAAGTAATGAGAGCGGAAGAGGTGTCTTGTCGCCTGTGTGCCGTCGCAGTTGGGATAACCGCTGCCATTCCGTGTTTTGGGGTACGCAGTTTCCTTCCAGCCCCTTCACATCCTGCTAACCCCGAGAATCGCCCGTTGCAGGCTCCTCCAATTCTCCTCTCGGTCTGCCTGTGTTCTACGAAAGCTGCCATATTCCGGAACTGCGACGCCGCCCTTTTGCCCTCAATCGTCGCATGACCGCGTGTCGGCTCAGGGCAAGGTGAACGTGTCCAACAAGGCCCGGTCATCCGGTTGCAACAGCCCACCGGTAACAATGGGCAGCCGCTCCCATCCATCTCCCACATGCCGGTACCAGCCGACAAGAACCTGAAATACTCCCTTTGGTAATCCTGGGATAATCCGCTCATCAACTATCGTTTCGTCCGGAGACCAGATCGACGTCGGATACTGGCCGCCGAGCGGTTCAATGTCCGCTTGGGCGATAATGTTGTCGTCCGAGTCAACGATGTGGACAAAAGAGGTGAAGTCCTCTGGAGGTGTGTTGACGGCCTTCCAAAAGAAGACGATTGTCAGCCGGTCGGATTCAGCCGACAGCGTGAATCCCTCAAGCCTGATGAATTCGCCAAAGCTGATATCCGCGCGTGTTTCCGGTACGCGACTTTCTGGAGGGAATGGGATCTTGAAAGTCTGCAAATGTAGCAGATCCCTTCCTGACGCCAAGTGTATTCGTTCGCGCGAAAGCAGGTCCAGTAGACCTACGTGCAGCTGATAAGGACCGAAACCAAGGTTGTCCGGAATGGGTAGGCTGTGGCTCAGCGGCATGATCTGTCCAGGTTGCCAGGCGCGCATTCTGAATACACCCCTCAGCGGCCAGATGTGCGTGTTCGCGACGACAGCTTCACGGTTTTGGTCGAAGAGCTGGACGAGCAACTCGACATCCCGTTCAATCTCGTAAGCGGGTTGCCAGTAGTAGGTCAACCAGATGGGATTCCCCGGCCTCAGAATGCTGCTCTGGTAACCGACCAGATCCATACCATTGGCAAAGGAGGCCTGGTGGGGGACGAACTGGGGAGAAGCGCATTGCCAGCGCGCGGTGAAGGCTTTGGCTACCACGACGCCGTTACCGGCTACGATTGCTGACTCCTCACCGTCAAGAGCTTCGATGCTGTCGTCCAGGGGAGGGAGGAGGTAGGCTGTCCTATTTTTGAGAAGAACCCATTCGTCAAGGTTCTCTTCGGTTGTTGCCAAGCGGACAAACCTGGGTTCAAGGACTGTAACAGTTTCGCCCTCCATCAGCGGAGCATCCATGCCGCTCCTGCGTTTCGGGAACCGGTCGGACAGCAGAAAAGCGAGTGGCTCAAACTGGTATTGCCCGTTGGGCACGATGATGCGCGATTCAGGATGATCGCTGATGAAGTCAGCCAGGGCGATTCCTATCAGACTGTTGTGCCACTCCAGTCTATCTGAGGCGAGGACGTCTGGCTTGACTCGGGTTGCGTAGTCCCACTGCCTCAAGAAGCCCGACGAAACAACCATCAACAGGACAATGCCGCCGGACCATCGGGGTAGATGACGAGAGCCTTCCAGCCAGGCCCAAGTGGCCGCTCCACCTGAGCCAGTCACGATTACGAAGTCTAATGCGTATATCCCCAACCTGCTTGCATCCTCGCCAATGCCAGTCGGCGCCGTCAGCCAGTGCATGGAATAGGTAACAAGACCACCCAGGAACAATGCTCCTGGGTGCAGGGCTTTGCTGTAGCTTCTTTAATGAGATTCCGATTAACGCACGGGGTGCCTGAACTCTGGCGAAGAAATTGCTGTGAAGGGCCTCTATTTGGTGATTTTGTACCGGTGAGTTCAATGTAGAACTGTCAGGCAACTGTCCCTCCAAAGGGCAATCTGGGATGTCTGAAGAAAGAATCCCAGGTAACTCCTGCATCAGACTTGAAACCGCCGGTTGGCGTCTACGTCAGACCCGGTAGTTCCTGCACTTGCCCCAGTCGCAGGTAGGCCAAGCCTGATTTCCGGTAACAGGGTTTTCAAAACGTCAATTCAAGGCGCATCGTCCTGAGCCGCTTCACCGCCAGCGGCTACAAGAGGCAGCGAGCTTCAGAACAAGCCTTTTGGCGGCCACGCTTACCGGCAACCGGAAATTAACTGCCCGGGAGCACAAAATAGAAACGGGCGCCGCCTTCGAAGCGGTTCTCGGCGCCGATTGCGCCGCCGTGGGCTTCGACGACTGCTTTGGCGATGGCCAGGCCGAGGCCGGAGCCGCCGCCCTTGGCTCGGCTGCGAGACTGTTCGCCGCGATAGAACTGCTCGAAAACCTTGGACAGGCTCTCTGCGGGTATTCCCGGCCCGGAGTCGTAGACATCGACGCGCACACCGCCGACGACTCGCTGGGCGGTGACGGAGACCGAGCCGCCTTGAGGAGTGTGCCGGACGGCGTTGCCGACCAGGTTGGTGAGAACGCGGCCGATGAGGCCGGGGTCGACCCAGACGGGATCGACGCGGGGGTCTGCACTGCCGGAAAGGGCGATTTCCAGCTCTTCGCAGCGTACGGCGAAACTCTCCAGCGTATCCGAGATCAGGTCGGAAAGCGAGATCGGCTGCCGATTCAAGTGGAGCCCACCGGCCTCAATCTGGGCCATTTCGAAAAGTTCGTCGATCAGGGAGGATAGGGATGCTGCATCGCGCTGTACAGTTCGCAGATAGTGTTGGGCCTTTGACGGTTCGGTCACAATACCGTCGGTCAGGGCCTCGACTAGAGCCTGGATTGAGGCAAGAGGCGTTCGAAGGTCATGTCCGATCCAGGCAAGGAGATTGCGGCGGAGCTGCTCGGTCTCCAGTTGATGCCGTTCGGCCTCTTCGAGCCGTGCAACCATTCGGTTGAACGTATGGCCCAACTGCGCCAGCTCATCTCTGCCGACGACCTCGACACGCACGCTTCGTTTTCCTTCGGCGATAGCTGCGGCGGCTCGACCCACCCATCGAATTTTCTCCGACAGGGCAGTTGACAGAAAGTAGCCAAGCGCGGTTGCGATGCCGCCTGCGAAGATGAGCAGCACCGCGGCCAGACGAAGGTCGTGGTCGCTGGCGAACATGAGCCGGGCTGTGACGAAGACATTCAGGAATGTCAGGAGGCTAGCGAAGCCGTATCCGCCCAGGAGGGTCCAACTGAGGCGAGGGGAGTAGTGCAGCCAGCCGAGTCGATATACCAAATAGACTGCGGCCACGGACAGTAGGGCGGTTGCGGTCAGGAACAGCGCCATCGCCCCCAGGTCGTTCAGCGGTGGATCAAGAAACGCGAGGAAGAGCAGGAGGCCGCCAACGACTGCAATGATGACACCGATAAGAAAGCGGAGTGGCAGCGTTACCGGCGAATGCATCGAGGTAGTCGTATTCATGTAGCGCTCCTTAGTGGGGGAGACAGGCGGGTGCGATGTCCGGCGCGCTTATCGCTCTCCTGGCTCGAAGCGGTAGCCTACACCCCAAACCGTTAGAATATGCTGCGGGTTCGAAGGGTCTTTTTCGATCTTTTCGCGCAGACGCCGCACATGGACGGTGACGGTGCTGGCGTCGATATATTCGGCCACACCCCAGACCCTATCGAGCAATTGGGTGCGATTGAAGACCTGGTGAGGGTTGCTGACGAACATCCACAGCAGATCGTACTCCTTGATCGTCAGCGCGACCTCTTTTCCTTCGATAGTTACCTGGCGTGTACGTGGGTCGATTCGCATGGTGCCGACAGAGACCGGACTCTCTCCACCGGGCTGCGCCGGGGTCTGCTGGGTTCGGCGCAGCACTGCCTTCACGCGGCTGACCAGCTCGCGCGGGCTGAAGGGTTTGACAACGTAGTCATCGGCGCCCAGTTCCAAGCCGAGAATGCGATCGATTTCATCCTTGCGTGCGGTCAGCAGGATAACCGGAATCGAACTGGTCGCGCGCACCTGGCGGGTGACCTCATAGCCGTCGACACCGGGAAGCATTACATCGAGGATCAGCAGTTCCGGCGGGTCGGTCCGTATCAAATCCAGAGCGGCTTGCCCGTCTCCGACTACGGTTGGCTCAAAGCCACTTCGTTCGAGGTAAAGACTGACGACCTCCCGAATGCTGGGTTCATCGTCGACAACAAGAATCTTTGTGCCGGCCACGGGAGCGGAATCTCCTCACAGTTTGCCGTGGGTATGACGATTGCGGCATCCGGTTAATTAATCAGTAATGTTTATTACCTGACACAGTCCATTTTGTCTGATACAATGGGTGGAGGGGTTCCCCTGCTCGCTCACATTGTTGCATATCATCCGCATTAGACCAACCTGGAGGGAGGAATTTACCCTATGCAACAAAGAAAGACGCTCTCCGTGATTCTCACTGCCGCGTTGATGCTTTCGACTGCTATCGTGTTTGGGCCCGCGGGCACTGCCTGGGCGAGTGAAGTACCTACATTCGAATCGAGCCATGGTGGAGATGAGGAGAAGGCCATGGAGGATGCGGTCACCTTTCTGGTCCGCATCGAAAACATTTCCGGCGACTCCGCCCTGGCAACGCCTTTCGCACCCGGGGTCTGGGTGCTTCATAGCGACGCCGGCCCCCTTTTCACAACCGGTGAAGCTGATCGCGGGTATGGGCTTGAGGCGTTGGCCGAAGACGGCGATCCGTCCCAACTGGCAGCTGCTTTGAGCGACATGGAGCTCCATGCAGGCGTATTCAATACTCCCGCGGGCTCGGATGCACCCGGCGTGTTGCTGCCGGGCGGCGCCTACGAGTTCGAAGTAAAGGCCACACCTCACACACCGTACCTCTCCTTCGCCACGATGCTTGTACAATCCAACGACCTTTTCGTCGCTCCGGACGAGATGGGCATCGCCCTTTTCGACATGGACGGGATGGCGATGGATATGATGATGCACGACGTGACCGCGGACCTGCTCCTGTGGGACGCGGGCACGGAGGCCAATGAGGAGCCGGGCACCGGACCCAACCAAGCGCCGCGCCAGTCCGGGGCCAACACGGGTCCTGCCGACGGGATGGCTACCGTCCATGTCGTGGATGACGATTTCACCTATCCCGAAGTCACCGCCTTGTTGAAGGTCACCATCGATGTAGTCATGATGGCCGACGATGACAAGATGATGGGCGAGAAGGATGAGATGATGTCGGACAAGGACGACATGATGGCGGGCGACGCTATGATGGACTCTATCGCGCTGATGGAAGACGGCCCCACGCCCTACACTGTCGTGTCCGGGGACACCCTGGGATCCATCTCCAAGCGCGCCTATGGCGCATCCAAGTACTGGTCGGTCATCTGCAGCGCCAACTCGCTTGAAAACTGCAACCTGATCCACGTTGGCGACGAGTTGATGCTTCCCACCCATGCCGAAGCCATGTCCATGATGGACGATAAGATGATGATGGCTGAGAAGGATGGCATGATGGGTGAGAAAGACGAGATGATGGCCGACAAGGACGACATGGAGTCCGACAAAGACGAGATGATGGCCGACAAGGACGACTTGGAGTCCGACAAAGACGAGATGATGGCGGATAAGGATGACATGATGGCGGACGACGCCATGATGGGGTCGATAGAATTGATGGATGACGGCCCCACGCCTTACACCGTCGTGTCCGGGGACACCCTGGGATCCATCTCCAAGCGCGCCTATGGCGCATCCAAGTACTGGTCGGTCATCTGCAGCGCCAACTCGCTTGAAGACTGCAATCGAATCAGTGTTGGCGACGAGTTGATGCTTCCCACCCATGCCGAAGCCATGTCCATGATGGACGATAAGATGATGATGGCTGAGAAGGATGGCATGATGGGTGAGAAAGACGAGATGATGGCGGACGAGGACGAGATGGAGTCCGACAAGGACGAGATGATGGCGGATAAGGACGACATGGAGTCCGACAAAGACGGTATGATGGCGGAAAAAGACGACATGATGGCGGACGACGCCATGATGGAGTCGATCGAGCTGATGGATGACGGCCCCACGCTCTATACCGTCAAGTCTGGCGACACCTTGGGCTCGATCGCCGAGCGGGCCTACGGCGACAGCAGTTACTGGCCCGCGATCTGTGTCAACAACAGCGAAGTAACAGAGGACTGCAATCTCATCCATATCGGCGATGAGTTGATGCTGCCGACGAAAGCCGATGCCGAACTCTTTATGGAAGAAGCGAATGCCATGGGACCCGACGACGCGATGGAAGAAAAGTCGGATGAGTAGGAGGCGGTAGGCGAGTGAGGTTCGGAGGCGCGCAGTGCGCGCCTCCCTTTACATCCATTTAGGCCACAATACAGTGAAAACTCGAACGATGGGACCCACCGACATCTCGGTTGGACGGCGCCACCCCCCGGGCGTCGGGCTTGGTAGGGCCATTCGATTGTCCAGGACGTTGCACCGGAGCGTGCGACTCCACCGAGTCTTTTTCCTGATTTTGCTATGCGGGTTGACGTTGGTCGGCTGCGAAATGCCGGATACGACGACGCAGCTTGAAGCCGATCCGAGCGCAAAGGTCGAAGCGATCCAGACGCGCGTGGCGGAGACTCGGGCTGAGCAGGCGGCCAAGGACGATGCAACGGCTGCCGAGACGGACGGCAACCAAGGTGCGGTTGAAGAGACTGAAATGTCGGACGATGGCGATTCCGTGCTGGTCGTAGGCCCAAGCGCGGAGCAGCTGGAGCTTCTGGCCAAGTTGCGGCCGCAAGGGGATGCGCCGGAACTCTTAAATGAGATATGGCTGAACTCCGAGCCGCTCAAGCTGGCGGACCTGCGGGGCAAGGTCGTGTTGGTCGAATTTTGGACCTATGGGTGATACAACTGCGTCAACGTAATTCCCTCGTTGAGGGAATGGCACGAAAAGTATGCGGACGACGGTTTTGTCATCATCGGTGTTCACACGCCTGAGTTCACCCATGAACGGGATGTGGACAACGTGGAAAAGGCGCTGGAGCGGTTGCAGATAGAGTTTGCCGTCGCGATCGATAACGATTGGGCGACCTGGCGCTCTTACCACAACCGCTACTGGCCGGCGATGTACTTCATCGACAAGGGCGGCCAGATCCGATATCTGAAGATCGGCGAAGGCCAGTACGACTACTCCGAGTCGGTGATTCAGGCGCTCCTCGCCGAACAGTCCACGGCCAATTGACGAATTTCAATAGCCATTGCGATCGGAGGAATGCATAGCCTCTGCGTTCCTGCGTCTGACCTTCGCCAGGCAAGCGCCGCGTGAATGTGCGCGGCGTTCTCGCGCAACATAGGCAGGCGATTCTTGGCGCAGTCCTCGGACCCCACCTGCATTTGATTGGGGTTGTCTGCTCCTACTGGGCCTGAATACACGGTCTTGACTGACGAACTCTTTCTCCAACCCAATACACTCTTTCTGAGCGGTCCGTTCGGCGCGGGCAAGACGACCATCGCCATAGAGCGGATAAAGCATCTGCTTGGGCAGGAACGCATTCGGGGAGACCAGATTCTCGTATTGGTCCCGCAGCGGACGCTTGGGCATCCATACACAGAAGCGTTGCGCCGCTCGGATTTGCCGGCCGGCGCGCAGGTTCAGATAAAGACGCTGGCGTCGCTTGCACGTTCGAGCGTCGCGCTGTACTGGCCGCTCGTGGCTGAAGCGGTCTGCTTTGCCGATCCGCGCGTAGAGCCAACCTTCCTCAATCTGGAAACGACCCAGTATCACATGACTCGTTTTGTGGACGCAGCCATTCAGCAGGCCGAGTTCGACTCCATCCGCGTTCAAAGAAGCCGCATCATAAGCCAGGTGCTGGACAATCTCAACAAGGCGGCGCTTCTCGGCCTCACGATTGACAAGGCGTATGATCGCTTGGAAAACACGGTCCCACCGGGTGAACAGATGATCGCAAGGCTGAATGTCATGAAGGCGGCACGACGAATCAGTCACGAGTTCCGGGCGCACTGCAAACAGAAATCTTTGATCGATTACAGCTTGCAGATGCAGATCTTCATTGATGAGATTCTCGAAAGCAAGTGGTGCGAGACCCACCTCTTCCGCACGTATCGCCATCTGGTCTTCGAAAACGCGGAAGAGGAAACCTATGCCGGGCAGGCTTTGGTCGGCCGGTGGCTGCCCCACTTGGAAAGTGCGCTTATTTTACTTGATGAGGACGGGGGATATCGGGCCTTTCTTGGCGCCGACCCCATCAACGCGGAGCATCTGGCCGGTAGCGTCGCTCACCGGGCCCGGTTGACCTCCAGTCGCGTGACGGCGCCTGGGATAGAAAGAGTGATTGACAGACTTCGCCTAACCCTCCAGCGACCAGACGGTCAGCGCATCTCAGAGGCAAACTCTACCTCCGGGCGTGAAGGCCTGGAGTCTGATCTCCCGATTGTGTTTCCGAAACAGTCTCATCGCTTCTATCCCCAGATGATCGAGTGGGTCGTCGAGGAGATCGAGCGTCTGGTAAAGTATAGAGCTGTCGCGCCGGGCCAGATCGCGGTACTGGCCCCGTTCATGAGCGATGCGTTGCGCTTCAGCCTTTATTCGCGGCTCAAAGAGAGGGGAGTTCCTTCCGCCAGCCACCGCCCGAGCCGTCCCCTGAATGCGGAGCCGGTGGTACGTACGCTTCTTACGTTTGCCGACCTGGCGCATCCAAGTTGGCGGCGGGTTCCGCAGCCCTCGGACTTAACGCTGGCTCTCGGCAACGCCATCGATCGGTTGGACACGGTTCGCGCCAGTGTACTGGCCCACGCGGCCCATAGAGGACGAGGCGCCTCGGAAGGGACGCTGCCTGATTTTGAGGAGCTTCGGGGAGATGTGCAGGAAAGGGTGTCCTTTGCTTGTGGGGAAATCTACAACCGGCTGAGGTCCTGGTTGACCGACTACCGAGCCGAGGCCGGCTTTACTCCTCTCGACCAGTTCTTTGCTCGCATCTTCGGTGAACTGCTCAGCCAGCCTGGCTACGGGTTTCACCAACGCCACGACGCGGCCCTGATTGCCGATCAACTCGCCCGATCTGCCCGCAATTTCCGTTTGGCTGTAGGCGAGCCAACCGAGGCCCCAGCCGACCCGTCGAACTCACTGCACATCGCCACGGGCCGCGAATACGTGCAATTGGTGGAGAGCGGCGCGCTGGGCGCCCTCCATGTGCCATCCTGGACGGAGGAAGAGAATGCCGTGTTCATCGCGCCTGCCTATACTTTTCTGATGCGAAACCGCAGTGTGGATATCCAGTTCTGGCTTGACATAGGCGCCCAGGGGTGGGGAAGGCGAATATACCAGCCACTGACCCATCCCCATGTCCTTTCGCGCAATTGGGAGCCGGCTCGGCTGTGGACAGACATTGACGAAGTGGAGTACAGTCAGGACAGCCTGTTCCGCCTGTTGGCAGGCCTCTTGCGACGCGCCCGCAGCAGTATCTTCCTGGGGCTGAGCGACTACGGCGAGAGGGGTGCGGAGCAGAGGGGGCCGCTCCTGCATCTGCTCAACCGCGTGCAGGCTGAAACAGGAGATTGGGCAGCGTAGCGTAGAGGAAGATTTTTTTGGCGCATTTGCCCTTCATTTTCCCCTGTATTACAATGGTTTAGCATACGCACTTCTACCCTGTTTGCACCATTTGTATCAGGGTTTATTTGTTCTCCGAACTTCGCTTTTTGCGTGCGCGCGGGCCGGAGATTATCGCGATTTCCACGAAAAACGTGTCCACGTTTAACGACTGTTTCCACGCAAAATCGGCAGTGGCGGTTACCAATCCAATTGCGGCAGACGACATTAGCGACCGGTGATCAGCGACTACATCTTTGGCATCCATGATGTTGGCGGGGAAGAGTATCTGCGCGCGGCCGAAAGGACGGGCTGGATAGTATTCAGCGAGGTCTTGGGGCACGACCCGCAAGATCTCAGCGGCAGAGATTATTCTTCGTACAGTCTCCAGGGCCTGGGTGTGATTGTACGCCTCAACAACGGCTACTATCCCCAGGGGACACTTCCGCCGAGCAGCGAATACGCCAATTTTGCGCGCCGCTGTGCCAATTTTGTTGCCGCAAGCCAAGGTTGCAGCCACTGGGTAATCGGCAACGAGATGAACTATGCGGCCGAGCGGCCAACTGCAGAGCCGACAGTTGCGCGCCCACATATTGACGACTCGCTCGCCGACGACCCCACGCTTCGCAGCTTGCCGGAACGCTTCAGCGCCCTGTTTCCCGCCTCGGATCGAGAAGGTGCGACGGAAGCGGCAGAGGGTGGAGAGCTTATCACACCCCAGCTTTACGCCAGTTGCTATGGGATGTGCAGGCAGTCGATTCATAGGCTTGAGGGACACGAGAAGGATCGTGTGCTGATCGGGGCGGTCGCGCCTTGGAACAGCCAGACGGTCTATCCGGGCAACGCCAGCGGAGATTGGATCAAGTACTTTCAGGATATCCTGCTGCAATGCGGCGCGACCGGCTGCGACGGGATCACGCTGCATACCTATACACACGGCACAAATCCGACCTTGATCCTGGACAACAGCAAGTTGCCCAGCTTTCCCAACTATTTTTGTCACTTTCAAGCTTACCGGGACTTCATGCAGGCGATTCCGGTGAATATGCGCCATCTTCCGGTCTACATAACCGAGACGGATCAGGGCCGCCCGTGGGAAAACGTGAACCGAGGCTGGATACAGGCAGCCTTTGCCGAAGTTGACCGCTGGAACCGGCAGAACGGGCAACAGATTCATGCGCTGGTGCTATACCGGTGGCCGCAACTGGACCGCTGGCATATCAAGGGTAAAGAAGGGGTCATTGAGGACTTTCGTAACGCGCTGCGAAACGAATACCGCTGGCAGAAGGAGACTGAACACCTCAAGGCAGTCAGCAGGACGGCGCCCCTCCCGGAGATTCAGCCGGTGGAAGACGCGCCCGAGCCGCCCGAAGTCGAAGACGCGGAGGAGATGGATCTGGGTCGCGGGATGGTCTATCGCGTACAGTGGCTTAAGGGGAGACCCCCCAACCCTCTGCTCGCCGGTCAGCAGGTCAATTTTCCGGTCACTGTCCGCAACTCTGGCACGATAGCATGGCCTGCCGGTGGGTCCCAGCAGGTTGCGCTCAGCTATCACTTTTCGCAAAAGCGGGAACGGCTGCCCTACCCTGATGGGCGTCCGAAGCTGACGCCGCTTCCGCACGACGTCGCGCCGGGAGAGGAGGTCACATTTGACGCGCAGTTGGTCCTTCCCGACCAGCCCGGCAATTATACGTTGGTGCTGGACCTGATTCGCGGCGGTGAAAGCTGGTTTGAGGATATGCAGTCCGATATTCTGACACGCTGGCTGAGTGTGGGCGAAGCGGAATCCGAGGCGGTCGAAAGCTCGTCCTCCATCCCTGTCGCTGAACTCCCCGCGGCGCAGGACTGGCAGCGCGTGGAACCGCCGACAAGACCTGTAACGACGACGAATCTGTCCCTTGTCGAGAGAGCGGGTGCTTCACCGGGGACGCGCGAAACGGCCGTGGTAGATATTGCGGATACACTGCCGCGAGGAGACCATCCATTTGCTCGTCGGACGCCCGACCAGATTCGAAGGCTTGTAATCTGTCACACCGCCGCGCCGCCAGGCGTACCGCTTGTATCGATTGCCGAGGCGCACATCTCGCAGGGTTATCCTGGCATTGCATACCATTATTTTGTGCTGGCTAGCGGCGAGATTCTGCAGGTGTCCGAGCTGGAGGCGGTTGTCAATGACGAAGCGGAGTGGAGCCTGACCGGCGTAAACATCTGCCTGGAAGGTAACTTTGACGATGCGGCCCCGCCTTCAGTGCAGTTGACGGCGGCAGCGAAACTGTGCGCGCTGCTTCTGCCTCAGTTTCAATTGAACGCTCAAAGCGTCGTCGGTCTGTGCGATCTGTTGGACACGTCCAGTCCCGGCAGGACATTTGACGCCGGTCCGGCCTGGAAGCACATTCTTCACGAACGGGTCTTCGAATCCCTCACCGATGCACCGCTGGCAGAGGCGGCGGAAATGGTGGGCGATGCGCCGAATGTGCCGGATGACGTGCTACCGGCTTCAGATTTGGACAAGGTAACTGCGGCGAAACCGGCGATGGACGATGTGATCGGTCGACTTTCGCGCGACCCGCAGCGCATGGTTAAACGACGGTTGGAAGACGTCGAGTTCATCGTCATCAACCACACCGCTGCGCCGCCGATCACGCCTCTGCAGACGATCGCGACGGCATTCCACCGCCGGCTTCCGGGAATCCTTTACCAGTACTTCATCTCTTCGAATGGCGCAGTTTATCAGACGCAGCCACTGACTGAGGTGGTGGATGGCAGGCTCCCGTATATCGCCCGCGCCATTAACATAGGCTTCGCCGGCAAGTTCGATGATGACATTCCGACGCCCGCGCAAATCAGGTCCGGCAGAGATTTAATTGCGTGGTTGCTGGAGGAGATCCCCCAGTTGACGCTGGCAAGCATCCGCGGGGTGAATGAATTCATCAGTCATTCTTCTCCCGGCGAGCAGTGGCTGCAAGGGAGGCGCTGGAAAGACATTCTCATCACGGCGGTGCGGACGGGCAACGATGGCGCGGAGACGATTGCGAAGGCAGCCGCGCGCGAGGACAGACTTGGCCCGCCAGATCTGCGCCAGTTAGGTGAAGGCGAGACATCGGAAAGCCCGGTGGCGGCCCGGCTGGAGGGACGGCTAGAAAGTGGACAGCAGGGGAAAAGGCAGCAAATCGAAAGACCTCAGATTCAGGACGTTACGCTTGACCTTCCCAGCCATCCTTCGCTGCGCTACCGTACACGCCCGCTGTCGGCCATCGACTACCTGGCGGTCCATCATACAGCCCTGCCGACCACCATTGGTCCCGAGCGGATTGCGCAGGCGCACATAGACGAAGACCTTACGCGCGGTAAGAGGGCCTGGCCTGGAATTGGCTACCATTACTTCATCCCTGCGGACGGCGAAATCCTGCAGACCCAGCCTGTGGAGTCGAGGGCATACCACGTAGGCAGACACAATTATTATTCGGTTGGTGTCGTGTTTGCCGGCAGTTTTATGAACGGTTACGTACCCACGCCCGACCAGATCCGATCGGGCGCTTTTCTCATGGCATGGCTGTTGCAGGAGTTGGAGATTTCGCCCTCCAAAATTTTGGGCCACCGGGAGTTTTCTAACAATCACACGGCCTGTCCCGGGAGCGAATGGCTGGAAGGATCGCGCTGGCGGGACATGCTTCTGGACGAGATCGATAAGGTACAGAGCGAGGTTCCCCCATATCACTATATTCTCTTTCCAACGGAAGAGGCGATGGAAAGGGCGATGGCAGAGGCGGGAGACTACTTTGAAAAGTTTTCGCCAACCGCCGGCACTCGCCTGAATGATGCCCTGCTTGCGCGTTATGTGACGCTCGTTGGGACGGGCGCGAGCGTGACACCGGAAGAGTTGCAGCGCCTGGCGGACACAGGTGTGGCAATCGACCGTCTCAATGACAGCGAAGAGTTCACAGCTGCCCACAGGTTGATGCAGCTGGTCCACGACGGACGCCGCTTCCGTTCGCTGCTTGAGTCCTAGCGGCATGGAGGCTGCTCCCAATCCCCTCGGTTCCGGCTACGCGGTCCATCTGCCGATCTACGACGGACCGATCGCCCTTCTCCTCCACCTGATCGAACGCCAAGAGTTGGACATAACCGAAGTCTCGCTGGTGGCGATTACCGATCAATACCTGCGCGCCATCGAACAGATTCAGGAGATAGAGCCTGAGGCGTTGGCCGATTTTCTTGCGGTGGCGGCGCGTCTGCTCTACATAAAGAGCCGCGGCCTCTTGCCCCGGGCGGCCGAGGATGAGACGGAGGAGAAGCCGAGCGAGGCGCTGATCCAACAGTTGCTGGACTATCGCCGCTTCCAGGCCGCGGTGGAAGAGTTGCGGCTTCGCGCAGAGATAGGACTGCGAACGACTGCGCGCCTCGCGCCACCGCCGCAGATGGAGCGCCGGTTGGACTTTTCCACCTTGACGATAGCCAGACTGGCTGAGGCTGCAAACCGTGCGCTGCACGATTTGCCCAGCAGTCCGGCTACACCCACCGTCCGCGTTCACCCAATCACGGTTGCTGAGAAGATCGCCGATATTCGAGCGCGGTTTGATGGATTCAAACGCGCAAATGGCGCATCGGACAAAGTATTGCCCTTTGCCGCGTTTCTTATGCAGAGCCGCAGCCGCCTTGAAATTGTCGTTACTTTCCTGGCAGTTCTGGAACTGATCAAGCGACGTGAGATTGCGGCCGAACAGCAGGAGACATTCGGGGAGATTGTGCTGAGAAGTGTGGCTTGAAGCAGACTGTCGAACGGGAGGACGCTCTTCGAGCAGTGGCCGGGAGGGGCTGGGCAACGCGATGGCGCGCCGCCCAGCCCCTCAAATCTTAGTCGGCCAGTGTACTTACGTCGCCGATGGGGAGGCCCTGGACCTGCGCTTTGAGAAGGCGGCGCATGATTTTGCCAGAGCGCGTCTTGGGCAGGCCGTCGACAAAACTCAGTTCCGAGGGCACGGCAATTGGGCCGACCTCGTGGCGCACGTGCAGTTTCAGAGCGTCGTTGAGGTCGGAGCTGCCGCTGACGCCTTCGTTGAGGATGCAGAAGGCGTGGATCACATTGCCGCGCAGTTCGTCGGGGATGCCAACGCAGGCCGCCTCGGCCACATCGGGGTGACTGACCAGCGCGCTCTCTATTTCGGCCGTGCCGAGCCGGTAGCCGCTGACTTTGATGACATCGTCCATGCGACCAATGATCCAGAAGTAGCCGTCGGCGTCACGGCGGGCGCTGTCGCCGGTGAAGTACCATCCTTGCTCGGCGAACTCGGACCAATACTGTTCGACGTAACGGTCGGGATCACCCCAAACGGTCCGGGCCATGCCGGGCCAGGGACGCTTGATGACGAGGTAGCCGTCCTCGTTGGCCTCACAGGTGGAGCCGTCTTCGCGCACGACCTGCGCGTCGATTCCGGTGAAGGGGAGCGTGGCGCTGCCGGGCTTGAGCGGGACGACAGGTGTCGGCGTGATCATAAACCCGCCGGTCTCGGTCTGCCACCAGGTATCCATTATGGGGCAGTTTTCGCGGCCGATGACGCGATGATACCAGCGCCAGGCTTCGGGATTGATCGGCTCCCCGACGCTGCCCAGCAGACGTAAGCTGGAAAGATCGTGCTGGTCTGCCCAGGCGTCGCCAAAGCGCATCAGCCCGCGAATGGCGGTGGGTGCGGTGTACAGAATGTTGATGCCGTAATCTTCGACCAGCTTCCAATAGCGATTCGGTTGCGGGTAGTCAGGGGCTCCCTCGTACATGAATCCGGTTGAGCCGAGGATCAGGGGCGCGTAGACGATGTAACTATGGCCTGTGATCCAGCCTGGGTCGGCTGCGCACCACCACAGGTCGTCCTCCTTCAGGTCGAAGACATATTTAAGCGTAGTGGCGGTGTAGACCTGATAGCCCCCGCAGGTGTGGAGGACACCCTTTGGTCTTCCTGTCGTGCCGGAAGTGTAGAGGATGAAAAGGGGGTCTTCGGCGTCCATTGCTTCGGACTCGCAGACGCTCTGGGCGATTGGAAGAGCCATCAACTCATGCCACCAGACATCGCGGCCCGGCGTCATCTGCACTTCCTGTTGTGTGCGGCGGTGAACGATCACCGTTTCGACGATCGGGCTTCGCTTTACGGCAGCGTCGGAAATGTCCTTGAGATTGACGGTTTTGCCGCGCAGCCAGGCCCCGTCGGAAGTTATGAGCACCCTTGATTGGGCGTCATCGATGCGGCTGGCGAGGGCCTGTTCGCTGAAACCGCCGTAGACGACGGAGTGAACAGCGCCGATCTTGGTGACGGCCAACATCGCCATCATGAGTTCCGGCGTTCGTCCCATGTAGATGGTTACAGTGTCGCCCTTGCGAACGCCCTGGGCTTTGAGAATATTGGCGAACCTGTTGACCTCCTGCCAGAGCTGATAGTAGCTATAGGTCAGTCTTTCGCCATCCTCCGCTTCCCAGATCAATGCCAACTTGTGTTTGCGCCAGCCACTGATGTGTCGGTCCAATGCGTTGTGGGCGATGTTGGTTTTCCCACCGACAAACCACTTGTAGAACGGCGCCCCGCTACTGTCGAGCACCTTTTCGTACGGCTCGAACCAGTCTATTAACTCGCGGGCGCGGGCGTCCCAGTAGGCTTCGATGTCGGTGAGCGCATCATTGCGGAGATCGAGATAGTTGGCGACATTTGCATTATCGATTGCCGACTGCGGCGGCTGATACAGTTCGCTGTCAGCGGCCGGGACTTCAATCGCCTGACCGTTAGAACTCTGATCTGACATTGCTCTCTCCTTCGTGCGGTGTCAGCTATTTCGCTGCCTCAAATACCCCTATCTTAGCACACAATCAGGCCCTCGCTCAGACATTGCGCGCGGCCAATTCGGCGATTTCCTCCGGGTGACGGGCGATAGCAACGCCGGCGGCTTGGAGGGCCTCAATTTTTTCGGCTGCAGTCCCTTCTCCGCCGGAGATGATGGCGCCTGCGTGGCCCATGCGTCTGCCTGGCGGGGCGGTTTGACCGGCGATGAAGGCGATAACCGGTTTCCTCATTTCAGTGCCGATGAACTGGGCGGCCACCTGCTCGTCGGCGCCTCCGATTTCGCCGATCAGCACAACCTGCTCTGTTCCCGAGTCCTGTTCAAACATTTGCAGTACTTCGAGGAAATTCAGCCCTTTGATAGGGTCGCCTCCGATGCCAACAGCCGTGCTCTGACCAATACCACGCGCTGTCAGGGCGTAGATCACCTCATAAGTGAGAGTGCCGGACCGGCTGACGATGCCGACATTGCCCGGCGTATGTATATGACCGGCCATGATTCCGACTTTAGCCGATCCAGGGGAGATCAGCCCCGGACAGTTCGGCCCGATGAGGATGGAGTCGGTCGAGTCCAGGTAAGCGCGGGCGCGGGCCATGTCGAGGGCGGGGATGTTTTCAGTGATACAGACGATGAGCTTGATGCCGGCGTCGGCCGCCTCCAGAAGTGCGTCGACTGCAAAAGCGGCAGGAACGAAAATGATGCTGGTGTTGGCGTCGGTTGTTTCGACTGCTTCATGTACGGTATCGAAGACGGGCGTATTGCCGACGGCCCATTGCCCACCGCGACCGGGCACGGCTCCGGCGACGACGTTTGTACCGTATTGAATCATCTGCTGGGCGTGAAAGGCCCCCTGGCTTCCAGTTATTCCTTGCACAAGCAGGCGGGTGCCATTGTCGACGAGGATACTCATTTGCCCTCTCCTTTGGCGGCGGCAACGGCCATCTGTACGGCTTCGGAGAGCCGATTGGCGGAGGGAAGTTTGGAATCCGCCAGAATCTGCCGTCCTTCTTCCTCGTTCACGCCGACCATACGGACGACAATTGGCACTTTCACGTTGAGGCTGTTGATGGCCTCTACGATCCCGTTGGCAACCTCATCGCAACGGGTAATGCCGCCAAAGATATTGATGAGAACAGCCTTGACGCGCGTATCGCGCAGGATGATGCGGAGGGCGGCAAGTACTTTGTCAGCGCCGGCCCCGCCGCCGATGTCAAGAAAATTTGCAGGGTTGCCACCGTACAGTTTAATGATGTCCATCGTAGCCATGGCCAAGCCCGCGCCGTTCACCATGCAGCCGATCTCGCCGTCCAGGTCTATGTAACTCAGCCCGGCCTCGCGCGCTTCGGTCTCGGTAGGGCTGTCCTCGTTCGGGTCGCGCATGGAGGCCAGTTCCTTCTGCCGGGGAAGAGCGCTGTCGTCGAGCAGGATCTTGCCGTCCACGGCCTCCAATTGATTGTCGCCATTAACGATAAGTGGGTTGATCTCCGCCAAGCTGGCGTCGCTCTCGACAAAAGCCTGATAGAGGTTTTGGGCAATCCTGGTGAAGGCCGGAATGTGCTCCCTTGGCAGACCTATGCCGAAGGCAAGCTGCCGGGCCTGAAATCCCTGCATGCCCAGGAGGGGATGGACATGAACGGTAACAATCTTTTCGGGCGATTGCGCGGCGACCTCTTCGATTTCGACGCCGCCTTCGCTGCTGGCCATAATCGCGACCTTGCGCGCGCTGCGGTCAAGGACGGCTCCCAGATAGATTTCGGCGCGAATGTCGGCTGCTTCGTCAACCAGCACCTTTTGCACTGTGAGACCCTTGATCTCCATGCCGAGGATGCCAGCGGCCACCCCCTGTGCTTCATCGGGCGTCTGCGCCAGTTTGATGCCGCCGGCCTTGCCGCGCCCGCCGACCAAAACCTGGCTCTTAATGACAACCGGCTTGCCAATCCGTTCGGCGATAGCCCTTGCCTCAGCGGGTGTGGTGGCGATGTCGCCATCCGGGATTGGCACGCCATAGTCGGCGAAGATGCGTTTCGACTGATACTCGTGTAGTTTCAAGAGATGACTCCTCGGCAAACTGTAAAGAAAGGGAATTGAAAGCGGGATGAATTTCCAGCGAAATAACCGGCAACAAGCGGGCGCTTGAGTTGCCGGAGACCGCGAACCGTTGTCTGATTCAGCCTTTCAGTCCGGTCAGAGCGATGCCCTCTATGATTTGACGCTGAAAAATTAGAAAGACAATCAGGAGCGGGATACTGGCCAGGCTGGCCGCGGTCATGATGCGCTCCCAATGGGTGGTGGACTCGCCGCGAAAGAAACTCAAGCCGACGGGCAGCGTATAAAACTCGCGACTGTTGGCGAGAATCAGCGGCCACAGGTAGGCGTTCCAGTTGCCGATGAAGTTGAAAATCGCGAGGGCGGCGATGGCCGGTTTGACCAGGGGCGCGGCGATGCGCCACCATATGCCGAATTCGTTCATACCGTCAATACGGGCGGCGTCGAGCAGTTCATTTGGAACACCGTCGAAGAACTGCCGCATGAGAAAGATGCCGGCCGCGGTGATGACGCCCGGAAAGGCGATGCCCCAATACTGGGCGTAACCGATGTGCCAATTCCAATCTACGCTCATCGTGTACCAGGGGATGATCAGCATTTCAGTCGGGACCATAAGCGTGCCGAGCATCCCGACAAAGATGATGTTTTTGCCTGGAAAGTCGAACTTATTGAGCGTATAGCCGACCAGCGTATCGAAAAAGACAACACTCGTCGTGCTGATGACGGCGACGATAATGCTATTCAAGTACCAGCGTTCGAAGCTGGATGTGTTGAGTACCTCTACGTAGTTTTGCAGGGTAGGGTTTTCGGGAAAGAAGGAAAAGTTGACCAGTTCCGGGGCCGGTTTCACGCTCGTCAAGACCATCCAGAAGAAGGGCGTGACCATGCAGATGCCGCCGATGATGAGAAGGAAGTAGGCGATTCCAGCTGTCCAGCTAAAGTGGCGACGTCCTTTCCCCTGAGTTGAAGCGATGTCTTCAGCGAGCGGCAGTGCGCTTTCGTTGCCAATTTCAGCTGAAGAAGACATGGGCAGCCTTTCCTTCGCGCCTTTCCCTAATACTCAACGCGCCGCGACAGAAATCGCAGCTGGATGATGGTAATCAGCAGGATAAGCAGGAACAGCAGCACGGTGAGCGCGCCGGCATAGCCCATTTTGTAACTGGAGAATCCCTCTCGGTAGACCTCTAGGACGACGGTCGTCGTACTCTTCAGAGGGCCGCCCGTTCCTTGCGGACTCATGTTCTGCACGAGGGCGAACAGCCGCAGGTAGGATATCGTGCCAAGAACGGTCAGATAGACGATGATCGGATTGAGGAGTGGCAAGGTGATGCGCCAGAAAAGTTGCCAGGAATTGGCGCCGTCGATGCGGGCTGCTTCGTAGTACTGGCCGGGAATCTGTTGGATGCCGGCGAGAAAGATGATGACGGCAAAGCCGAGATTCTGCCATACGGCGACCGCCGTTATCGACGGCAGCGCCTGTTTGGGACTCTTGGTGAAGGGCTGATCGGGCAGCCCGACCAGGTCGAGTGTCTGATTCAGCAGGCCGGATTCCGGCTGATAGAGCCAGTTCCAGACAAAGGCGACAGCCACGGCAGATGTGACATAGGGCGCGAAATAGGCGACTCGGAAGACCGCCGAGAGGCGGCGAATCTGCGCCAGAAGCAGGGCAATTGACAACGCCAGAATGAGTTCGGAAGGCACCCCGAACAGTACGTAACGAACGGTATTGGAAAAAGCCGCTGTCACCGAGCTGCGCGGTTTGCCGGCGTCCTCCCAGATCTCCTGATAGTTCTCGAATCCGACCCAAGGGCCTGAGCCCTCAAACACATTCCAGTCGCGAAAGCTGACGTTGAAGGCCAGTATGGTCGGATACCAGCGGATGACAATGAAGAAGACGAGGGCCGCGCTCATGAAGACGTAGGCCCAAACGATCTGCCGCTGGTGGAGGGTCAAACGCATGGAACAGTTCCGTGGCTTTGGTAGTCTGTCAGTCCTGTTGGCGCAGATCGCTGCAGGCGCTAATGTCCTGAGAACCACGTGGAAAGGAGGAGAGAGGAGCGTCCAAGCGGTCGGGCATCCCCTCTCCTCCCGTTTTTCAGACCTCGATTAGCGGCTGGACCAGAATTCGTCCAGAAGCTCCTGGTCGGCTTCTGCAGCGATCTGCAGGGCCGTTTCCGGGTCCTCGTCGGCCAGGATCACCATGTCGAAAGAATCGATAATGGCCTGACGCTGATTGCTCTCATCGACGAAGAATGTGGCGTAAGAATATGCCAGTCCGGCGGCGAACGCCCCCAGTTTCTCATCGGCAAGCAGCTCGGGATTGCTACCTGCTTCGAGTTGGGCAGGCAGTTCACCGACAATGTCGACCCAGATGGCGCCGGCCTCCGAGCTGGTGATGTACTGCAGGAACTTGACCGAGGCGTCGAATCGGTCCTGGTCGGCGGCGGCCTTCTTGGTCAGCCCGTGAGTCCAGTAGGAACCAAAGGTGCTCTTGATGCCGTTGTGCTCGGGCAACTCGGTGACACCGAAGTTCATCTCCGGATTGTTGTTGGCGATGGTACCGAGACGGAAGGAGCCGTCCACGTGGAAGCAGACGTGGCCGCCGACGAAGGCGTTGGTACTGCCGTCAAACAGGTCGCGGTCGCCGGTCGCCAGCTCGGTGTGGAAGGCGAGCAGATAGTTCCAGGCCTGGAGACCGGCCTCGTCGTTGTAGAGAACCTCGGTAGTTTCGTCGCTGTAAGGCACTCCGCCGAACTGACGTACCAGCACCTCGCGGAACCAGTGGTGGTCCTGGGCGGACGGGTCGGCAACGAAGCCCTCGACAACGAAATTGCCTTCGTCGTCTCGCTGGGTGCACGCCACAGCCTGATCGACAAGCTCATCCAGCGTTGCCGGCGGGCTTTCGGGATCAAGCCCGGCCTCTGCCATCAGGTCTTTGTTATAGAAGAGCGCGAGGGCGCGTACGGCGGTGGGCAGCGTGTAGAGCGTGCCTTCGACGAAGCTGGCCTGCACCATCGGGCTGAACTTCTCGCCGACCATCGAAGGCGGGAAGGCATCCTCCGGCAGGGGCACGAGATAGCCGGCGTCGATCCATACCGACTGCCAGCCGTAAAAGAGCGTGGCCACGTCCGGGCCTACGCCGGCCGGGACGCTGGCAGCGATCTTGTCGCGAAACTCGGCGTAGGGGATGTCGGCGTTGTGGATGACCTTGATATTCGGATTGGCTTCCTCAAAATTGGCGATCAGCTGATTCATGGCATCGACCCTGGCGCCAAAATTGTACTGCCAGTATTCGATCTCGATCACCTCTTCAGCCGGCGCGGACTCTTCGGGCGCAGCTTCTGGGGCGGGCGCGGCGGGCGCGGGGCAGGCGGCCAGCAGCAGCGCGCTCACAAGAAGAACGCTGATCAGGATGGGCAAATTGGACCGTTTCATCGTTCGATTCCTCCTTAGAGTGAAAAAACAGTGGCTCCTTCGTCCGTACAGTGCCTCGAAAGGCTGTGAGAAGGGCAAAGTCAAATGGAAATCTTTAGCAGGCGTGCGGCGTTGCCCGCGAAAATCATCTGGATGTCCTGTTCGGGCAGGTTCAGGTCCAGGCAGTTGCGCATCTGGTCTTGCAGGTACTCGAGCGTAAAGCCGCGCGGGAACCAGCTGCTGTCGGTCCCAAAAATGATGCGGCCGGGGCCGATCGTCTCGTAGTACTTTCGGAATAGGTACTTGACGGTTACCTCACCGGGCACCCAGCGGATCCACTGGAGGCTGCCGCTGGTGTCCACAGAGACGTTGGGGCAAGCCCAGCAGAGCTGCAAGGTCTCCCGTTCCCAGGCGCAGCCGAAATGGGGAATGACAAATGTCACGTCGGGGAAGGCTTTGGCAATGTTATGCAGCTTGAAAGGGCTGATATTCTCATGCCAGGCTATGCCGCCGGCGCTCCCTTGAATGCCGAAATGGATGAGCACAGGGATGTCCAGCTCGGCGCATTTCTCCCAGACAGGCCAGATCGATTCGTCCTCGATAGGCTGCTCGATCATTGGCGCCAGCAGCTTGTACCCCCGAAGCCCCAGCTCGCTAACCGCATGCTCCAGTTGGGCTACGGCGTCCCTGTCGAAAGGGTTGTGATGTGCGAACCCGATGAATTTGTCGGGGTACCAGCTGACGATTTCGGCCAGATGCTCATTGCCGCCACCGGTTACGAAGCCTACTGCACGCACGCCGTGCTCGTCCAGTTCTGCTGCCCAGCGACGGGCCTGCTCCCTATCGCCAGGGTGGTCGTTCGCCGATTCAGCCTGCGGGAATCCCCACATGCGTCGCCAGTGTTCGCCGTAAGGGCGGCTCAACTCCTGCACTTTGCGCGCCCGCTCCTCACCCACTTTCTCGACGTATCTCTGCATTGTATTTCCCATATTTGGGAACCACGGCTTTTGCGTGGGGAAGTGAACGTGAAAATCAATGATCTCAAAGCCCTGATACATTTTCACTCCTTGCGGAGGATGGCACGGCCGCGAATACGGCTGAGTCCATTGCCCCCTTTCGTTCAGCCAGGAGACGGCTGTCCATGCGCTTGCAGTGTGTCATTGGGCAGGAGCGCCGGCTTGCGAGCCAGCAAAGATGCCCCATAAGCAGGGGCCGCGCGCGCGGGCACGAATTGGCAGCCGGGCAGCAGCGCAGAGAGCTCGGATTGAAACGCCCGCCTCAACTGCCTTGATTCCTCCAGAACAGTTCCGGCAGTGGCGACCCTCGGGGCGGTAAGGTGCTTGACCTTACGAAGTACGGACACGGCTGTTGCCGCCAGTTCAGCCCCTGCATTTTCGAGAATCGAAAGCGCCACGCTGTCTCCGGCGTCTGCCGCCCGCGTGACAAAGGGCGCGAAGGACCGCAGCTGGAAGTGGGCATGTGCGATACTTGTGTCGAGGTCGGCGATCCAATCGACCCAATCCTGGGCCGAATGCCCGGCTACGGCGAGGAAACTGTCCGCCAGGCAGGTGGCGGGACCGCGACCGTCCAGGGCGGCCACCGCGGCCCGCAGTCCGGCGCGTCCGATATTGAACCCGCTGCCGGCGTCGCCCAGCCAGTGGCCGAGGCCGTCCGTGCGCGCGGAGTTCCGATTGCGGCCGACCGCAAAGCCAACAGCGCCGCTGCCGGCTGCGATCAGAGCGCCCGGACCGCCAAGGAAAGCGCCCGCCCAGGCGACGACGGAGTCATTCACCGAATACCACGGGCACATGAGTCCACAGCCGACCAGAGCGGATTCAAGAGACTGACGCACATTTTCCATGTCGGACAGCCCATCAAAGCCAGCCATGCCAGCGCAAGTGGACTGCACTTCGACCGGGTCAATATTTGAATCGGCCAGCGCACGTGTAATCGCCGCTGCGATGTTGTTGCTGGCCTCTCCGACGTCGACGAGATGATAGTTGGAGGGACCGTCCTTCCCTTCGGCGACCAAGTCCCCGGTCCGGTCCGACAGCACGACGTGTGTCTTGGTCGCGCCGCCGTCGATTCCAAGAAAGTAAACCACATATGGATTGTAGCCCGAAAGCCGCAGATGTCAAGCGTTGGGTAGCCAAACTTACGAAGGGAGGGTGGATCTTGCCCGCCTTTGGATTCGGTGGGACAATTGCAGTAAACAGGGCCATCTGCCGAATTGGGACGCGGATCATGAGTGACGGTTTTCGCTTGGCGAAAAGACGGTTGCAGTCCGGTCAGCGAGGCGAAAGGCAGCGGCCTCTTCTAGATGGGCATAAGCCTGAGGAAGGGACTCCGGTTTGCTAATGCGACAGGCTAGAATTGAACGAAAGACAAAAGAGACGCAGATCGACCTCGAGTTGGCGCTGGACGGCCGCGGCGCGTCTGAGGTCGACACCGGCATCGGCTTCCTCGACCATATGCTGACGCTCCTGGCCGGGCATGGGCTGTTCGATCTCAGCGTACAGGCGCGCGGCGATCTCCACATCGACGAGCATCACACCGCCGAAGACGTATGCATCTGCCTGGGGCGAGCCTTCGATCAGGCATTGGGAGATCGGGGGGGCATCGTGCGGACCGCGCACGCTTACGTCCCTATGGACGAGACGCTGGCGCGCGTTGTGGTTGATCTTGGCGGCCGGCCGTACTGCGTTTTCGACGCAGAGTTCAATACACCGCAGCTGGGGCAACTGAGCACAGATCTCCTATTCCATCTGTTCGAAAGCATCGCCATCCACGGGCGGATGAACCTGCACGCCGCGGTCCTGTACGGTCGCAACGACCATCACAAGGCCGAAGGACTGTTCAAGGCCCTGGCTCGCGCACTGGACGCGGCCACACGCCTCGAGGACAGGAGGACGGGCGTTCCCAGCACAAAGGGTACGCTGACTGCGTAGACTCGGTCAAGCGCCGTCAGAGCACAGAGAGCGTAACGCGTGTTCTCCAGCCCCGCCCCATTCCCTTACCCTGAAAACTCACCAATGCAAAGGCGCATTCCATGAAAGCAAACATTTTGACGGACGTCGAAGTCCCAACGCTCGACGAGATCCGCGCCACGCGCGGCCGCATCGATCCCTACATTGTGCGGACGCCGGTATGGCGCTGGCAGAGCGATACGGTGAGAAAAACGCTGGGGCCGGACACTGAGGTGTGGCTGAAACTTGAACTTTTTCAGAAGACAGGCACCTTCAAGCCGCGCGGCGCGGTCAATGACCTGCTGCAACTGGACGCGGCGGACAGGAAGAGAGGCGTCACCGCGGTTAGTGCGGGAAATCATGCAATAGCAGTAGCCTACGCCGCACAGATATTCGGGGTGAGCGCCAAGGTGGTAATGCCGGCTTCTGCGCCCCACTTCCGCGTGGAGAAGGCCCGCAGCTATGGCGCCGAAGTAGTACTGGTCGAAGATGTATATGAGGGGTTTGCGGAGGTCGAACGAATCCAGGCGGAAGAGGGACGGGCGCTCGTGCACCCCTTTGAGGGCCGGGCAATCGTCGCCGGACAGGCAACCGTGGGACTGGAGTTGTGCGAGGACGCGCCGCCGCTGAACATGCTCATTGTGCCGGTGGGCGGCGGCGGTCTGGCCGCAGGGATCGCCTCAGCTGTGAAGCAGCTGCAGCCCGATTGCGCCATCTACGGCGTGGAGCCGGAGGGTGCAGATACAATGCACCGCAGCTTTGCAAGCGGCAGGCTCGAATCGATCGAGAGCGTTCAGACCATTGCCACAAGCCTGGGCGCGCCGGCGGCACTGCCTTACAGCTACGCCCTCTGCCGGCAGTTCCTGAAGGATATTGCACTCGTCAGCGATGAGGAGATGATCTGCGCGGTCCGGCTTCTCTTCCACGAGATGAAACTGGCTTGCGAACCGGCCTGCGCGGCATCGACCGCGGCGCTGTTCGGCCCGCTGCGCGCGCAGGCGGCCGGCAAGCGGGTGGGGCTGATATTGTGCGGCTCGAATATCGGCGTGGACACGTTCATCGAGCTGATGGGCCAGGACGGGGGGGATGATTGAACTGGCGCCCGACCACAAGCTGGGACTGCCCGTGGCCTGCCCGGTTATGCTGGCGGCCGGCAGCATAGGGTACGGCGAGTCCCGACACCGCGAGTTGACGCTTGACCGGTTCGGCGCGGTCGTCATCGGTCCATTTACCAACCGCAGCCGGGCGGGCAGCCAGCCGCCGCGCATGGCGGAAACCGTCGGCGGCTTTGTGCGCCGCGTTGACTTGCAGAACCGGGGCGTCTCCGCGGCGCTGAGGAAGTTTGGCCGCCTCTGGCCCCGGCTCGGCTGTCCGGTCATTGCTCAGATCGCAGACAGCGCAAAGGAGGATGCCGCGTCCACGGCGCGCCGACTCTCCGGCGTGGAAGGAATCGACGGGTTTGAGCTTGTCTGCAGCTTGGAGGCGGGCGAGCTGGAGTTGGGCAGGCTGCTGGAGGCGCTCCTGTTTGAGTCGGACCTGCCTGTTCTGGTCAAGCTACCGCTGCCGCGTGCGGCGGCGCTGGCGCCGGCACTGATCGCGGGCGGCGCGGCCGGTATCGTGGCTGGCAGTCCACCGATTGGCGCGGCGGCGCATGGAGACGGAGGGACAGTTACCGGCGAGACGTTTGGGCCGGGCGTCTATCCGCTGATGCTGGCGGCATTGATGGAGGTGAAGGGGCTTGGCCTGACCGGCTCGCTGATCGCCTGCGGAGGCATCCACACGCGTGATCAAGCCCTACACTGCCTGGCCGCCGGCGCCGACGCGCTGCAACTCGACAGCCTCGCGTGGGTGGAACCGGCTGCGGCGAGTGCTGTGGCCGCGGCGTTCGCAGGCGTCAGACACGCACAAGCCGGTGAAGACGGATGAATCGTGGTCCGTTTGCCGGTGCCCTCCTTCTGTTCTTTCTCTCATTCCGCCTCGTTTACATACCGGCCAGCGTTCTCACTCATACCGGGCACGGTCTGCCCTGGTTGACAGCGCTATCAGGTTTCGCCGCGACGTTTGGCGCAGAGTGGCTGACCCGGCGGTTGGGAAACGATTGGCAGGAGCGGGAGCAAAGGCGGGCGCCGGTCGTGGCAATTCTGGCGCTGGTCGCACTCGGTTTCTTTCCCGAGGAGGCGCCAATCGGGGTAATATTGTGGGCTGGGATTGGCGCGGCCTGGGGGATTGGGACGCGTGGATGGGTTGGTCGCTCTGCGCGGGCGCCCGTTGCGATCGCCGCGACTGCAATCGGCGCGTTGCTGGGTGCGACAGGGCTGTTCGGCCCGGGTAGCTGGCTCGCTGCGGCTGTGCTGGGAACCGGGCTGTGGTATGGACAAAGGAACTAACTACCCAGACGCCCCAATGACTGTGGAGTTTTGAGAGGGCCGATCGGGCAAAGGACCCTTCGTGCCCTATTCAGAACGTGGCGATGTTGAGAACGGCCCGTTCTTCCGGCGTCAGGGCGGTGATCTGGGCGTCGCTCATGCCTCGAAAGTGCGTATTGGGCGGGATGCCGGCCTCGAGGCCCCACATGCGCAGCTCCTCCTGCGTCATCGTTGCCCGCGCTTCCGGGGAGATGAAGCGGTAGGCGTCGTTGAACCCCTTGATCCACCAGCGCTGGAAGTAGAAGATTAACGAATAACGCGGTCTGTCGCTGCGGTTGATGCCGCCGGAATGCCAGAGCGCACTGTCCCACATGACAACCGAACCGGCGGGGGCTTCGGCGATCAGCCAGCCTGGCGGCAGTTCGTCCGGCTCTTCGGGTGGGACCTCCAGCGACAGGTGCGTGCCAGGCCAGAGGTAGGGACCGCCTGTCTCGATCGTGAATTCCTCGATCGCCCAGACCGACTGGATCGCCATGGGAAAGTGCTGCCCGCCGATGAACGGCTTGACCGTGAAATCGGCCCAATCGGCATGGAGATTGCCGCCGTACTTCTGGTGATCCTTGGCTCCGGAAGGCAAAGGTGTGCGAATCGTCACATTGTGACAAAACATGTCTTCGCCAAGGACACGGCGGGCCACATCGGCCATGGCCGGGTAGCGCACAGGCATGCTGCGGAAGTGCGGGTGCTTGGCCTGGGCGTTGAATGCCATGCGCAGGTTTTCACTCTGCAAGCCGTACTTGCGACCCACAGTCTCTTCCGATGCAAGGGTCTCTTCGATGGCCTTCCTCGTAGCTGCGATTTCCGATGACGGGAGAACGCTTTCAATGATCGTGTACCCGTCCCGTTCCAGCTCGCCGGCATGTCTCTCGATGTCATAAATAGTCATGGTGACTCCTCTCAACTTTCCTGTCGAGATCCAAGGGTTGAAGGCAACTTGCAACTTGGGGGCAGCGGGCAGGAGAACTGGCTCTTCCATCCCCCAAAGTACCCGGTGCCTGGAGCAAAGTCCGAAGGGCAGCGTGTCCGACCCGCTTTTCGGTAATGCTAACACAGCGGGCCCTATCGGCTAACATGGCTAAAATGCTCCCTTTTCTATGGTCGCTCGGGGCAGACTTCCAGGCGGAGAAGCGCAATATGGACTTGACGGGGTGCGAATGCTACTGAAGGCTGGAGACCCGGCCTCGTTGAAACGCGGGTTCGCTGCGGTCGCGTGGATAGGCGGCGTCGATGCCCATCGCAGCTAGAACGCAGGACGCCGCCGAGCGCACGTCATCCAGCTAAATGTCTATAGGAAACAGCGGCAACTGGTGAACGGGCTGCCGGCCATTGAGCAGAACGTAGGGCGCTGCCTTCTTCGGCGATGGAATGCCCAACGCGCGCAGGTCCTTGAGCTCGGTCAGAGTGCCCCGGCGGCGGGCACGCAGGATGCGCTCGACGCTCTTGGGCCCTATGCCCGGCACGCGCAGCAGCGTATGCCTATCTGCACGGTTCACCTCCACGGGGGAGCCGCGCAGGTGGATGTCTGCCCAAGCTTGCTTTGGGTCCACGTCGAGGCGGAGATTCTGGTCGGCTCCAAAGGCAATGTCCTCGGTCTCCCAGTTGTAATCGCGCAGCAGGAAGCTCGCCTGGTAAAGTCTGTGCTGGCGTTCGCCGGAGGCGGGTGCGAGGTTGTCAAAGGGTGTATCGGGTATGGGGAAGAATGAAGAGAAGTAGACGCGGCTCAGCCCTGCCTGCCGGTAGAGCTTCTCGCTCAGCGAGACCAGCTCCAGATCGGTATCGCCGACCGCGCCGACAACAAACTGGGTTACCGACGACGAGCGTACCCGTTCCTCGCTGCGAATCTGGTGCATCCAGAGGAGACGCTGCATCAGCTCGTCCCAGAACTCCTTTTGCGGAGCCAACTTCGCCAGCCTGCCTTGCGTCGGGCCCTCCAGATTCACCGACACGCGGTCGGCCAGTTGCATCGCCCTGCGTACCTGCTCATACTCGGCGCCGGGCATGATCTTTAGGTGGATGAAGCCATCATACTGTTTCTTCTTGCGCAGAATCTCCGCTGTGTCGATAATCTTGTCCTGGGCTCTGACGCCGCCGCCGATAATGCCGGAGGAGAGAAACAGGCCGTCGACCAAACGGGCCTTGTTCATACGCAAGAAGCCTTCGGCCAGCTCGTCCGGCTGAAAGGTGAGACGCTCGGTGCTGCTGCGGCCGGCGCGGAAGGCGCAGTAAAAGCAGTTGCGTTCGCAGGCGGTCGTCATCATCGTGCGCAACAGCGGCTTGGGCCCGCGCGGGGTCATCACCCTGTAGATCGAGCGGTCCAGGGAGGCAGCGTTGCGCTCCTGCCGCGTCGGCCTCGTCGCGGCCGGCGTATAGCAACTGGGAGGAGTCGGTTCGGCATGGGGCGCGTCCCCGGCGGCCTCGAAGCCGTTCTCGATGCCGACTCGTGCGATTTTTTCGAGCGGCTCGAGTGCAATTGAGAACTTCATAGGTCAAGTATACGAACTTATGTTCTATTTGTCAAGTGTCAATTTGGGGAGGGCGTGAAATGCGCGCACTCGTTCAGCGGGTCAGCAGGGCCAGCGTACATGTTGAGGGCAATGAGGCTGCCTGCATTGGACGCGGCTACCTTGTGCTGCTGGGGGTGGCCCGAGATGACTGCGAAACGCAGGCCGCGTGGCTGGCGCGCAAAATCGCTGGGCTGCGCCTGTTTGAGGACGACGCCGGCAAGATGAACCTGGCCCTGGCGGATATCGAGGGCTCGGTGCTGGCGGTCAGCCAGTTCACGTTGTACGGCGACGCTCGTAAGGGGAGGCGGCCAAGCTTCACGCGCGCCGCGCCGCCTGAAGAGGCAAAGGAACTCTACGACAGTTTCTGCCGGCTGCTGATGGCGGAAGGGGTACCGGTGGAGAAGGGAGTCTTCCAGGCGCACATGGAGGTATCGCTGGTCAACGACGGTCCGGTGACACTGTGGCTGGAGAGTGAAGGGACCGCGTAGACCGACCTGCCGGTTGCGGCCAGACTGGGGGCGACCGGATATGGAATCGGAGGGGAAAGAATGGCTGCAAAACTGAGCACTGTTATTGCGGCCGCGCCAGAGACCGACCTGGCTGTGGTCGTAGCGATGGCCTCCCAGTTCGAGAGCTACATTATGCGCGGCGAGGTCTACAGGACAGTCGCAGTGAAGGCGGCGTCTCAGGTTGAAGAACGTGTGCAAAGCAGCAGCGGCGACATACTGGGGAGGCTGCACAAGCTGACGGCGCAGTTGGACGAACTGTCCTCCGAGCAGAAACAGACGATGGCGGATGCTAAGGCCCGCATCGACGAGGTGACTGCGCGCCTTCCTTCCCATTACCAGGCTCTGCTGCTGCGAGAGGCCAGGGCGCGCTTGAACAGCCTGCAATGGTACCTGGACGATTGCCAAGAGAACCGCCGCGAATGTCGTGTGCAATACCCGTTCGAAATACGAAACCGCCAGCGGATTGGTGAGATCGGTAAGGCGATGGACGCGGCAGGCGCAAGAGCGCTTGCGCCGCAGCTCGAAGGAATCGACCTGCGTTTGCGCAGATTGACAAGAGGCGGCGAGTTCGTCTGGGAGGCATCAGTGGCGCACGTCTACCCGGACTCGGAGTATTGGTACCTATATGTGTTGCCTGTCGGGCCTGATCCCTGACGAAAAGCAAGAGCCACCGATCGGCCGGCTCCGCCGACGCGCCTAATTCGCTTTGAGATGAACGGTCACCTCGTTGCGGTTGTGGAACAGCTGACGCATGTGAAGAATGTCGTAACGTTCCCGCAGTAGGGCGCAGGCTGGATCGAGTTGCCGCGCGGACTGGCCCATCTTAAGGGTCAGCAGGGCCTCGGCGTGGGGGTAGAGAAAGTCGGCGAAAGCGTTCGTCAGGCGAGCTGATGGGACGGCATCCATGCGCATATCGTTTACGAGGAGATCGTAGGTGTCCGGTCCCTCACGCAGGTAGGCTTCGGCCGACATGCGTTTATGGCGCACGCCGCGATCGGCGGACAGCCGGGGATGAAGCATGGCCGGGTCGACTGCGGTTACGTACTGGCCCTTCTGCCTCAGTACGCGCGTCCAACCGCCCGGCGCCGCACCGAGATCCAGCGCTACGCCCCCGCTGGGCAGTTCAATGTGAAAGGCTTCGATTGCCTCCAGCAGCTTGAACTCTGCCCGGCTTATCTGGTCCTTCTCACGACGGAATCGACGCACACCGCCCGCCCAGTCCGAAATGTTGTGGGAGGCAAGCGAAAGACCCAGCAGAGCTTGGAAGCCGCTTTCAGTCTTTGCCAGCGAAGGCAGCCGCTGTTCTACCTCGGTGCAGAGCAATGACAGGATCTGAAAAGGCTGACGTACGTCGAGAGGCGCACTTGTCGTTTCTGCTAGGGCCGCGGCAATGGCCCGATTGATATCGAACGGCTTGTATGGTAGGTCGACAAAGATGCGACTCTGGACAGAGAAGCTGACTTCCGAATCGAGCAGTTCGGCATATTCGGCTACGGCGTCGCGGGAAAGGCGGGCCAGGTCCCTTGGCGTGGCGATGAGCGGAAAAGCGACGTCGACCGGACAGATGTGGCGCACGAAGATTGGCGGGCTATCGATCCAGGTTTCGGCCAGCCCCCAAAAGCCTTCGTCGCAGTCGGCAAGCCAGACGCCGGATGCCAGTTCGGCCAGCGGCTGCCCGCCGATGCTGTCGCGGCGGAACTCTTCCAGGGCAAGGTGCGCGAACCCGGGGTCTGCTGTCAGAATGAGCTGGGCCATCTCAGGCGGTCGCTGCGTGGATTGCCGCCGCGATGTTTCTTGCGCGCTGCGGTGCGTCACCGACATAGGCGGAGGCGTCGAGCAGGCTGTTCGCCAACTCTGCGGGAACGAGCGCGGTAATGCGAGGGTCGCCCAGCAGATTGTCCACCAAGGGATTCGGTTCCCCTTTTTGCAGGGCCTGCCAGGCAAGTAGCGACTGTTCGCGAATCAGTTCGTGCAGATGCTGACGGTCCCCGCCGGCCTTGACGGCCTCCATCAGCAGGCGTTCGGTCGCGGCGAAAACGCCGTAGTCGCGCAGATTGCGAGCGGTCGGTCCGGGCCAGATGGAGATGCCTTCGAACAGCCGCTGGCTACGGATGAGCGCCTCGTCGGTCAGCAGGAAGGCTTCGGGCAGGAAGATACGGCGGTTGGCGGAGTCATCGAGCGTGCGTTCGAGCAGGTTGAGGGCACTGTTGTCCCAGGCGATACGGGGCAGGGCCGCAACCTGCCGGGTGAGGCTGTCGATATTCTCGGCGGCGACGGGGTTGCGCTTGAATGGCATGGCGCTGGAACCGACCTGCCTGGCGCCAAACGGCTCGCTCCATTCGCCAAACGGGGGCGATTGGAGGATGCGAAGGTCGAAGGCAAACTTGTGCAGGCTGGCGCACAACCCTGCCAGCGCGTTGACGACCAGCCAGTCCTGTTTGCGGGGATAGGTCTGCGTGGCCGCCTCGTATGCAGGCAAGTCCAGCTTGAGCATGACGCGCTCTTCAAGCTGCCGAGGGCTGTAGTCGCTGTTGGACAGCAGCTGGCCGTAGCTGGCGGCCGTGCCGACCGCGCCCTTGATCCCTTTGCCGCGAATGTTTTGGTGTACGCGTTGCAGTTCGACGAGGTCTTCGAGCAGATCCTGGCCATACTGGGCCAGGCGGTAACCGACAGTGGTAGGTTCGGCGGGCTGAATGTGGGTGAAGGCGATGGCGGGCGTGTCGGCTTCGGTCTCAATGCGGGTCGCCAATGTTGAGAGCGTGCGCTTCAGGCGTTTGATGATCTGGTCGAGAGCGCTGCGGAGGCGCAGGGCGTCCACGTTGTCGAGAACGTCCATCGAGGTTGCGCCAAGGTGGATGATGGGGCCGCCCAACGGACATTGTTCGGCAAAGGTACGGATTTCAGCCATCAGGTCGTGGCCGATCTCGCGTTCGATCTGCTGGGCGCGCTCGATGTCGATCTGGTCCTGCTGTCCGCGCAAATCGGCGACCTGTGCGGCCGTCACCAGCCCGGCTTCAAATTGGGCCTCAGCCAGCGCCACCCACACGCGGCGCATCAGCCTGCGTTTCTCGTCCTCGCTCCAGATGCGGCGCATCACGTCGCTGCCGTAGCGCCAGGTCAGCGGGGACAGGTAGGTGTCATGCGAAAATGTCGTCATGGGCGGTCGATGTCGGCCTTCTGGGGCTCGACTTCGTTCCTTACGCAGCGAAAACTGCTCACCTAGGTTTCAGTTGCTCCAGGAAGGCCGAGAGATCGCGCCGAAGACAGTCGTGCGCCCGCCGCGCCCTGCCCAGATTGGACTGGACCTGCTCCGGGTCGACTGCGGCGGCATAGGCATGGCGGAAAATGTGGCGAAAGCCGCGCAAGGCATCCAAGAGGAGAAAAGTCTCTTTCGTCAGCGGCGCCGGACGCACGCCGGGGACGGGCTGGGTCATGCGGAGCAGGAGAGCGGAATGCCAGCGAGCGGCGTCGCCTAATTGGTTCTCAAAACTCGCAGCGATGAGACGCAGCAGTTCATCACAGGCACTATAGGCGTTGTGAATCTGGTAGGCCACGCTTTCGACCTGGCGGGCATCGCCGGCATCGAAGTCCCCCGCTCGGTCCTCAAGGTTGGCAAAGATGTAACCGATCATAGCCAGCTGAGCGGCAACATCGGTCTCGAAGATCAGGAACTCTTGGGCGTCCACTGAATGCCCTCTCGCCGGATGCGGTCGGCAAACGGCACGGTTGCAAGATCGACCAGGTCCACATCCCTGTCCAACAGCAACGAAAAGCGGCCGATTGCTTCGGTCAAGAGTTTGGGGCGGCTGGTCTCGACGGCTATGTCCACGTCAGACCGTTCGTGGAAGCGGCGGGGTCGCGCCAGCGTACCGAAAATGTAGGCAGAGCGAATGCCGAACCGGCTGCAGTGCGATTCCAGCAGCGCGCAGGTCTGTGCGAGGAGGCGTTGACGCTCGCCTTCAAGATGTTCGGACCGCCGCGCTATCGCCTTGTCCCGCACGCTGGTGTCAAATGGCATTGGTCGGGCCGCAATGGCTTGATGCAGTCGGTCCGGGCTTGGCTGTCAGAACGTTCTTGCTCTCCGGTCGCCTCTCGCTCTTCACTCGCCAACTGCTTCGGCGAGGCCGCCGCGCCCGAACATGTTGTCTCGCTCGGGTCCGACCGAGACATAGGCGACAGGGACAGATGCCAGATCGGCAATGCGGTTGATGTAGTTGCGCGCGGCTTTGGGCAGGTCTGCCCAGCTGCGGCAACCGGTCGTTGGCCTTTCCCAGCCGGGCATCTCCTCCCAAAGCGGCTGCGCCTCGATCAGTTGGGAGGTGTCGGGGACGGCATCGGTAACGACCGAACCGTCGGCCAGGCGATAGCCGGTGCAGATTTTGAGCGGATCGATGCCGTCCAGAACGTCGAGCTTGGTGATGGCCAGCCCGGTCATGCCGTTGAGCCAGGCGGCGTAGCGAATGGCGACGCCGTCGAACCAGCCGCAACGGCGGGGGCGGCCGGTTGTGGCGCCGAACTCCTGGCCCACATCCTGCATCTGCCTGCCGATCTCGTCGTGAAGCTCGACCGGAAAAGGTCCGTCGCCAACGCAAGTGCTGTAGGCCTTGCAGACCCCGTAGACCTCGTCGAGAGAGCCCGCAGGAAGTCCGGCGCCGGACGGGGCAAACGCGGCAGTGGGGTGGCTGCTGGTGACATAGGGATAGATGCCCCAATCGAGATCGCGCATGACACCGAGCTGACCCTCGAGCAGAATGTCGTTGCCGGCTTCCAGCGCCATTCGCAGCATAGGCACGGTGTCGACGATACGGGGGGCCAGCTGCAGCCGGAACTCCATCAGAAGGTCGTATATCTCGCGCCCATCGACCGCTTGACCTCCGAGGATCGTCAGTTTGCGGTTGACGGTGCGCAGGGCGCTGTCCAGGCGGCTTTCGAGCCACTCAGGATGCAGCAGGTCGCCCATACGCAGGCCGGAGCGGGTGGCCTTGTCGCTGTAGGCGGGCCCGACGCCTCTCATTGTGGTGCCGATCGTGTCTGTGCCCCTTGCCTTCTCTTCCAGCTCATCGAGCTTGCGATGGTACGGCAGTATCATCTGGGCGCGGCTGCTGATCCACAGCCGGTCGCAGCTGACGCCGATTGACTTCAGGTTGGCGATCTCTTCCAGCAGAGACTGGGGGTTCACCACACAGCCGGTACCGATGATGTTGTGGACGTTGGGATAGAAGATGCCGCAGGGAACAATGTGGAGCACCGTCTTGCCGAAGTCGTTGACGACAGTGTGGCCGGCGTTGTCTCCACCCTGAAAGCGAATGACAAGGTTGGCCCGTTTGGCAAGGTAGTCGACGATGCGGCCCTTTCCTTCATCGCCCCACTGTGCGCCCACGACGGCAGTAACAGTCATGTCAGTTCCCTGGTTTCACTTGATAGTTGGGCGCCTCTTTTGTAATGACGACGCTGTGCGGATGGCTTTCCTGATAGCCTGCCGGGCTGATGCGGACAAAGCGCGCTTTGCGCCAAAGGTCGGGAATACTCTCGGCGCCGACGTAACCCATACCGGAGCGGAGGCCGCCCAAGAGTTGGAAGACGAACTCATTGAGAAGGCCCTTGTAAGGGACCTGCCCTTCGATTCCTTCGGGAACGGTCTTGCCGCCGATGTCGGGTGAGGCGCCGTTGCGCGACTGGCCGCTGGCGTAGCGGTCGGCGGCGCGACCCTTCATTGCGCCGATGCTTCCCATGCCGCGATACTCCTTGAACGAACGGCCTTCGCGGATTACTATCTCGCCGGGTGACTCATGCAGGCCGGCGAGCAGGCCGCCGAGCATAACCGCGGACGCGCCGCAGGCAAGCGCCTTGGTGATGTCGCCGCTGTAGCGGATTCCGCCGTCGGCGATCAGGGTCACGCTGGTGGATGCCGCGGCCCTGGCGCAGGTGGCTATCGCGGTGAGCTGGGGCATGCCCGCGCCAGAGACGATACGGGTTGTACAGATCGATCCGGCGCCCACACCTACTTTGACCACGTTGGCGCCGGCCTCTGCCAGCATGTGGACGCCCTCGGCTGTTACTACATTTCCGGCAATAATTGGAAGCTCGGGGAAGCGAGCGCGCGCAGAAGCGACGGTTTCGAGAACGCCCTGCGTATGGCCGTGGGCAGTGTCGACGGCAAGCGCGTCTGCTCCGGCGTTTACGAGGCTTTCGGCGCGGCGCATTGCGTCAGCGCCGACGCCAATTGCGCCGGCCACGAGGAGGCGTCCGCGCTCGTCTTTGGCCGAGTGGGGGAAGTCCTGCCGCTTCAGAATATCTTTATAGGTTATCAGTCCCTTGAGGTAACCGCCCTGGTCGACAAGCGGCAACTTTTCGATTCGATAACGGTGAAGGATCTCCTGGGCTTCTTCGAGCGTCGTGCCCAACTGGGCGGTGATGAGATTCTCGGACACCATGTACTCGGAGATCGGGCGCTGGTGGTCCCTTGCAAAACGGACGTCGCGGTTGGTCAGGATTCCCTGAAGCTGCTTATCGTCATCGGTAATCGGTACACCGCTTATGTGGTAGTGGCTCATTACCGCTTCGGCGTCGGCCAGCGTGTTGTCGGGACGGAGCGTGATCGGATCGACGATCATTCCGCTCTCGCTGCGCTTGACCTTATCGACCTCTTCCGCCTGCTGGTCGACCGACAGGTTGCGGTGGATGACGCCCAGGCCGCCCTGGCGGGCGAGGGCGATTGCCAACTCGGCTTCGGTTACGGTGTCCATGGCCGCGCTGACGATGGGGATGTTCAGCGCGAGTTTTGGGTGCAGGCCAATGCTGACGTCGACGTCGGCGGGCAGCAGCTCGGCGTAGCCGGGCACGAGCAGAACGTCGTCGAAGGTCATGGCGTCCTGGCCGAAAAGGTCGTCGACAAGAGGAAGGAGGGTCGCTGGAGAGCTTGCAGTCTCTGAGGGTGGCGCCTCATCCGAATCGGAGGTCTGGGCGATGGGAGAACCGTTGCGTGTGCTTTCAATCACGGGAACAGTCATCTTTTTCCTCCCGGAGTCAGTTGAAATCACCATAGGCTATTCTACCACCGCAGGGAATACGGGCGCGAATCGGCAGAGGTTGGGAAGAAGGATTGCGGAGCGACAGTACGCAAGGGGCGTTGGTCAGATTGGCGCTGCGGCCGGCCTTCAGACTGTTCGATTACTTGAAGCGGCGCGCCAATTCGGCCTCCACTTCGGCCCAGGAGAGATCGCGCTGCGCCAGGAGGACGAGGCTGTGGTAGAACAGGTCGGCCATCTCGGAGACGAGGCGTTCATCGCTCTCCTGAAGGGCGGCGACGATGAGTTCGACTGCTTCTTCGCCGACCTTCTGGGCGATTTTTCCTGTGCCGGCTGCAATTAGACGCGCCGTATAGGATTCCGGCGTGGGGTTGGCCTTGCGGTCAGCGATGGTGGCGGAGAGGGAGTTGATCAGTTGGGACATATAGTGATCCGTTTCGTTCTTTTCTGGCGTCTTCAGAGCCGGGCTGGGCGAGGATTGGAACATCCGAGGGCGGTACTATTGTGTTGGCAGGAGATCCGCTTTTGACTGCCCCCGCAGATCTCTCAGGATGATCTCTTCACCCAGGGCTTGCCGGATCTCTTCGCAAGGTTCTTCGTCAGCGATCAGGAACAGAATTTCTCGGGCGCGTGTCATGGCTACGTACAATCTATCCAGTTCCAATTGGCGCGATTCCGAGTCTTGATCGGGGTCGAGTTTCTTTCTCTCGCCGTCGGTGTCACTACTACTTTCGGGAAACTGAGTTACGCCTAAGCGAGGAAGGAATACAGCCCGAAACTCCAGTCCTCTCGCCCGGTCGTAGGTGCCCACCCTGATTCCATCGCCTCTAAAGCCATCACGGGTGAGTTGGGCGCATGAGATGCCAGCACTTTGCAGAAATCTGATGGTATCTCCGACTTGCCTGTTGTGTTTCAGGAAGACAGCAATCTCATCTGCGCTGAGTTCCTCGGCCGTAGAGAATTCGCGAATCTTCTCACACAGATAGGTGATTTCGCAATTGCCATCTACAATCGCAAAATTCGGTTTCTCCTCCTTACGTTCGTGAAAGCCCAGTTCGGCGTCAAGGAGGTATTTGTCGTCTTCATGATCCAACGCAACCATTTCGTTGCCCCGAACGCGCCGGGCGGCGCGATAGACTGCGGGCGCATTTCGGTAGTTCCTTTTGAGCACTTGTGCCCGGCCGGCAATGTCAAGACCTGCCCAGCCGAGCCGGTAGCCTCCGGCATAAATACGCTGTGCAGGGTCATCCAAGATGAGAACACCATCTTTGGGCACGGGATTCTTGGGGTCTCCGGCCACGAGGGCGCGCACAAGCTGCAACTCCACCAGAGTCACGTCTTGCGCTTCATCCACGACGACGCAACGGTAGGGGGCTTGTGCGAGTCCTTGGACAGCATCTCTGACCCGAATCCTCTTGTCGGCGAACGTAACTGCGTTGCGTTCACTCAGCATTCCTGCCCAGAGCTCACACAACTCCCATATCAGCTTGCGCAGGTTTTGGGAGAAAGATCGCTTGCGTCCAATGCGTTCGACGGCAAGATAGTCCTCAAGGCTCTGCAGATCGTTCCCCTTGATCACTCTCTCAATCTCTTCTTTCAGGTAATCCCGGCTAATCCTCTCCAAAGGGGAACCGGCAATGAGTTGCTTGCAAGCGGCTTCGAAAGTCTGGTCAACCAGAGAAAAATGTGCCGGCGTCCAGCTGTCGTATTGGTAGACAATTCTGTCGATGTTCGCGAATTCGACATTCGAGGGGGCCATTGGGAGGTTGCGAAAGCGCGTTTCGAGCAGTTCGGCCAGCGATCTGCTATTCGCGGTAAAGAGCACTTTATCATCGGGATAGCGGCGGGCCAGTTCCGCCAGTCGATGCAGCCCTATTACGGTCTTGCCTGTGCCGGCTGCGCCGTGAATCCGTGCGGCTCCTGACCAGTGTCGGCTGACGAGGGGTTCCTGGTCAGGGTGGAGAAAGAGTTGCCACTCCTCAAAGTCGCCTCGGACGACGCGCCGGATCAACTCCCGGATCAGCAGGGGGTCGGTCGGAGTGGACCCGGCTTTCGACGGCGGTTGTGAAGGACCATCAAGTTCCTGCTCGGACAGGTCACGCAGCGAGGATTGATGCGGCGCTCCTGCGGAAGCGCGCTTCAAGGAAATCGGTATGTCAGGAACTGTTACCTGAAGGTCAGCAAGGTCTTCCGAAGCCAGATCGACATAGTGGTCACGTCTCTTGGCCCAGTCGTACATGACATCATGGTGGCCCGCATTGACGAAGACGAACTGGCCGTCATCTACTGCCAAGAGAATGCGTAGTTCCTGTGAAGCCCTCAATGACCAGAGGTTGCTCTTGTGACCGCCGCCGAGCTTTTCAAAATTGAGCCCCGGGGTTGACGGGTCTTGTGCGAACTGGGACACGGCGGTTAAGAAACGCGCCTGATCCTGCGGGGTCAGACGCCTGGTGTAGCCAACTTGCCGACTGAAGGATCGGGTCATTGACAGGGCTACGCTAGCCATTTGCAAACCCTAGTCTCCCCAAGAGCGGCGACATACTGGTCGCGTCAGTATTCCATTATTGCAAGCCAGTTTTCGTACAGTTCTCAGCCAGGACAAGCGATGCCTTCGCAGAATCCGGCCCGGTCAGGTGATGGCGTCTTCGGGCAGGCGTACGGGTACGCCGCGTTCGAGCAGGTGCTGCTTTACGTCCATCACCTGGAGCTGGCGGAAATGGAAGAGACTGGCGGCCAGTGCCGCTTCGGCGCCGCCTTCGGTGAGCGCGGCGGCGAAGTCTTCGGGACGGCCGGCGCCGCCGCTGGCGATGACCGGAATATTGACGGCGTCGGAGATCGCGCGCGTCAGGGCGATGTCGTAGCCTTCCTGCGTGCCGTCGCCATCCATGGAGGTCAGGAGAATCTCTCCGGCGCCGAGCGCTTCGACCTTTTGCGCCCACTCGACCGCGTCGAGGCCGGTGTTGATGCGTCCGCCGCTGATGAAGACGTCCCAGCCGTCGGCGCTGTCGCGTCTGCGGGCGTCGATGGCGACGACGATGCACTGGCTGCCGAAGCGCTGTGCGCCTTCGCGCACGATTTCAGGATTGCGGACGGCCGCACTGTTGACGCTCACCTTGTCGGCGCCGGCCAAGAGGATCGCGCGCATGTCGTCGACCGTGCGAATGCCACCGCCGACGGTGAAGGGGATGAAGACGGTATCAGCGACCCGGCGCACCATTTCGGCGACGATGTCGCGCGCCTCGTGGGTGGCGGTAATGTCAAGGAACACAAGCTCGTCTGCGCCCTCATTGTCGTACACCTTGGCCTGTTCGACCGGGTCGCCGGCGTCTACCAGATCGACAAAGTTGATGCCTTTGACGACGCGACCGTCCATTACGTCGAGACAAGGGATGACCCGTTTAGCCAGCAATTCAGCCTCCGTAGGCCTCGTGAAATGATGTGCGCCGGATGCGCCTAGTCCGAGCGAAATTTGAGCAGACGGGCCGCGGCCTGCCATGCAGGAAGCTGTTCGGGCGAGGTCTCCTGCAGCAGATCGCGCGCCTCTTCCAGGCTGCACCAGCGGCATTCGCTGTGGTTGTCGTGCCCGAGCCGGACCTCTCCGTCCTCAACCTCCGCCGGGAAGTAGACGATCGTGCGCTCGACGTCGTAACCGCGAATGTTGACCGTGAAGCTCAGGACGGTGGGATGGTCCTGCAAAATCCTGCGCAGCGGCAGCCCAGTCTCGGTTGAGAACTCGCGGCGCGCGCGGTCGAGGTCGCTCTCGCCCGGTTTCACGCCTCCGCGCGGAAACTGCCACTCTTCGAAAAAGTGGTTGTAGAGCAGCAAGAGCTGCGGCCCGGCGTCGATGGCGCCTTGGCCTGCGCCGCAACGGTAGGGAATGATACCGGCGCTGCGGCGGACGCGCGGGCCCTTGCCGATCGCGATGGCGGCTGGCAGGTCGAGTGATCCGGTATAAAGAGCCTGACCGGTGATCACGCCGTCAATGCCGTAATGTTCATGTCTTTTGAGGGCGTGAATGTCGTCGAGGCCGGCGACGCCGCCGCTGGCGATCACCTGCAGGCCGGTCATGTCGGCGAGGGCGGAGGTGGCCTGCACATTGACGCCGCTGAGCATCCCGTCGCGGCTTATGTCGGTGTACAGGACACGCTCGACGCCAACGGCGGCCATGCGGTGGCCCAACTCGACAGCGCTCACCTGGCTGACGTTTTGCCAGCCGTGCGTGGCGACCTTGCCCTCTTTGGCGTCGAGGCTGACCAGCACCTGCGGTCCGCCCCATCGCTCTATGGCCGCCCGCACAAGTTCCGGATCGCGCACGGCTGCAGTCCCCAGGATGATGCGATCGGCACCGAGGGAGAAGGCCAGCTTGATGTCGTCCAAACTGCGAAGGCCGCCGGCGAACTGGATCGGGACATCAACCGCCTGGCGAATCTGTTGGAGACGGTGCAGGTTGGTCGGCAGCTTTTCAAAGTCCAGCTGCGCGTCGCTTGAGAGGCGCTTAACCTTGGGATGAAAGTTGGCCGAGCCGGAAAAGGCGCCGTCCAGATTGACGACGTGCAACCACTCGGCGCCGAGCCCGACCCAGTGTCGGGCCATCTGCGCGGGGTCATCGCCGAAGACGGTCTCCTTGTTCGGGTCCCCCTGTTGCAGACGTACGCAACGTCCTTTCTTTAGGTCGATGGCAGGATAGATTCGCATTGTACTGTTCGATTTACTGGCTCATAGGCTCAGGTGACGAGCGAGTCTTCGACATTTTCGATGGCCTGATCGAGTTCCGCCTGCAGTTCGATCAGTGTCTCCTCGTTTAGCAGGCCGCTGCGGGTCAGATCCTCCAGGGCCGACCGTTCGGCGCGCAGAGCCTCGGCACGCGCCAGGGAGGTGATCTGCTCGTGATACTCCGGATGCTCGGCCAGGAGCTCCTCCATCTGAGCGCTTGACTGTTCCTCACGCGCGGCAAGCTCCCCCTTGACGGTTGCGTACGTAGTCGGCAGGAGGGCGTCTTCGCGGTGAAGCCTGTCCAGGTAACGGCTTGCGGAGCGGATGGCCAGCAGTTTCCCCTTGATACGATGATAGTCGTCGGGTTGTTGCGAACGCTGGGTCAGGCCGAGCCGCGCAAGCAGGCCGGAGATTGAAACGGCCTGCACCAGAATTGTAAAGAGGACGACGGCGAAGGTCATGGCCAGCAGCTGCGGGCGGCTGCCGATGGCAGCGGGCAGGCTCAGCGCCAGTGCGAGGCTGATCGCCCCGCGCAGTCCGCCCCACGACATTACCAGCAGGTAGGGAGGCGGGACCTTGCGGCGAAAGAGTCGAACGGCGCCGCCCAACAGATAGACGACGATGAAGCGGCCGCCCAACACGGCGACGACAGCTATCAATGAGGGAACGAGATGGGCGACCAGTTCTTCCCATTTGACGCTGATGCCGAGCAGGATGAAGAGAAAGGAGTTGGCCAGAAAGGCGATGTATTCCCAGACGGTGAAAAGGACGATTTTGGTTGACGGCGTCATGCCGCGAGGGCCGATGTTTCCGTTGACTAGGCCTGCAACAACCACGGCGAGCACGCCACTAAAGTGGAACTGCTCGGCGAGGAGGTAGCTGCCGTAGGCGAGAACTGTTGTGAGGGTGACTTCGATCAGATAATCGTCGATCTGCTCGATCATCTTGGCGACGGCGTAACCGAGAATGCCGCCGACAAGCAGGCCGCCGACCGACACGCGCAGGAAGTCGACGAGACCCTCGATGGGATCGATCGTGCCCTCCAGGCCGAGGGCAAGCATGATGTGAAAGAGGACGACGGCGGTGCCGTCGTTGAAGAGACTCTCACCTTCGACGAGCGTCAACAGGCGCTTGGGGGCGCCAACGGAGCGGAAGGTGGCGACGACTGCCACGGGGTCGGTTGCGGAGATCAGCGCACCGAAGATGAGCGCGGCCGGCAGCGGCAACACATTGGTGGCAACGAGGACGAGAGCAATGAGGCCGGTGCTCAGGAGCACACCGGGCACTGCCATGGCGGCGATCGGCGCCAAGTCGGCTTTCAGGTCCTTCAGATGCAGATGGAATGCCGCCTCGAAGATCAACGGCGGTACGAAGAGGCCGAGAACGAGGCCGGGCGTCAGCTCCAGGTGGAGGCTGCCTTGCACGGCCAAAACCAGGCCGGCAATGACCAGCGCCACGGTATAGGGCAAGCGCACGTGGCGAACGGCCAGGGCGACAAGCAGCACAACGGCCAGAACCTGGACAATCTCGAATTCCAATTCAAGAAATGCTTCCACGAACTGCTCCGGTAGGTATCAAGCAGGAGATGGTTTTGTGCTGCTCTCGTGCCGATGTACGTGCGAACCACCGGTCTCGGCGGAACCTGAAGCCTCGCCCCTGGGCAGATTCGGGACGCCGGGCGGCACGGTGAAATCCTGAATGATGCGATTGTTTTCGACACAGGCGACAGCGGCGAAGGGCAACCTCTGCCAATCGCGGAGCGCAACGGTTGACCGGCCCAGCAGATGGGCGCGATAGAGGCTGAATGTCAGCCCGTGGCCGACAAGCGCAAGGGTCTCCTGGGGGTGGCGGGCTTTCCAGTCGGAGATACCGGCGCGGAAGCGCGCCAGGGCGTCCGCCGCCGGTTCCCACCCGGCGACCGACTCGCGGGGGCGGCGGAACGCCACGGCGACGCGGGCGGTGTAGTCGCCTATCCACTCGGGCGTGCGCTTCAACTCATCGAAGCGGGCATCCACTTCGACCGGGATGGTTGCGCCCTGCAGGAACGGGGCGACGGTCAATCGGGTCTTGGGTTCGCTGCTGAGAAGCAGGCGATCGACGGTCTGCCAGAAGGGCTGGCGGGCGAGCTTTTCGGCCTGAAGGCGGCCGACGTCGCTGAGCTGCCAGCGGGCGGCGTCAACGTCGGGAATCTGCCGCGTGAGGGCATGGGTAATGAGATAGAGCGTTCCTTGCCTGCCGGTCGTGTGCACCGACAGTTGCGGGCTATTTGTATCGGCCATTGGCGTTGGTGCAGTGGAGGTCATCTCGGCTCACAGCTCGCCGTTCGGAGGCCGGCGCTCGACGGTCTCGATGAAGTTGCGCAGGATATGAAGGCCGACGGTATGGCTCTTCTCCGGGTGGCACTGGATGCCCCAAGCATTGCGGTGACGGACAATCGAGGGGTAGTCGATGCCGTAGTCAGTAAGGGTGAGGACGGCTTCGGGACGGGCGGCGTCGCAGTAATAGCTGTGGGCGAAGTAGCCGAACGCGCCGTCGGGCACGCCGTCGAGTATTGGGTCTGGCCGCTGGCAATGGAGCTGGTTCCAACCGATCTGGGGGACTCGCAGGCTGCGGCCGGAGCGAATTGGATCGGGCATTGCGGCAGGGAAGCGGCGCACGCGTCCCGGGATCAGGTGCAGACCTTCGTGGACACCCATTTCCTCGCTCTCGTCAAAGAGCATCTGCATGCCGACACAGATGCCCAGGAGGGGAAGGCCGGCGGCGACGCTTTCCAACAGGGGCGTTTCGAATCCCTGGCGGCGCAGATTGTTTATGCTGTCGCCAAAGGCGCCCTGTCCGGGCAAAACGAGGGCGCTCCATTGCGTAAAGTCGACCGGATGGTCGACGATATCGACCTGGATACCGAGGGGGCCGGCCACCGCTTCGAAGGACTTATAGACGCTTCGCAGGTTGCCGACGCCATAGTCAACGATCGCGATCATGGCGAAGCGGGAGTACTGTTATCGGTATTAATGGCAAAGTTACGCACGAGCGGCGGGGGAAACTCATCGCGAAAGATAGCGGCTGTCAGTTCGCGAATTCGGGTTTCGGCGCGTTCGGCCTCCTCGGTGCTGAGAAGCTGTCTGCGGTGGGCCTCGTCAAACTCGGCCTCGCGCAGCACGGATACGCGTTTGTCTGCATTATACCAGATGGCAAGGATCAGATCGGAGGTGCGGTAGGCTTCGTCGTCGCGCTGCAGCGGTCTACAGACCGGGAGGTAGAAGCCGATTGCGTCGCCGGCGGCGGTGAAATACTTTTCGACGAGCTGGTCCAGTTCGGGGAGCCAGAAGCGGAACCAAACGAAGCCTGGCCCTCCGATGACGGTATCCATCAACTCGACTTCAGGTGCGTCCGTCGTCCAAGCGGCGCGCTCGACGAGCAGGGCGTTGAACCACTCGGCGCGGTAGTCTGTCATGGCGGCGTCTGCGCGCCAGTCGCCGCTGTTGAATCTTTGAAACATTCGCGGAGATGACTCTGCCGTTTCAGCCATAGGATGTGAACCTGATTGCAAATGTCAGCGGCGGCCGGTCAGAGTAAGCGACAGCATGATAGTTCAATGCGAATCTCTCATTGGGACTGGTTTCGACTGACCGCCGGCGAATGGGTTGATCGAGGACTGCCTTCTCTGCGCGTTTGGCATGGTCGCTGCCGGTAGCGTGTACTTTCCAGTTTGCTGCGACAGCCCATTCTTCGCCGACCCTGTAGGGAAGGCTGCTGCCGCCTGTCCGCCGATGACAGGCGAGGGTGTGTCGGCTCGTCCATCCCTGGCGAGTGTATAGCGGGAAGTGGCGGCGCGATTCGGTTGGTTCTATATTCATCGGATCCAAAAAGTTAGGCTGCTGCAAGTCTGTCATGGTGGTGTTCCAGTTTCCACGTCGAGATGGACCGAAGTCCTCCTGCTTCCACGAAAATCATCCAAGAGCGGCCAAAAAGGGCCATGTAATCGTCACAAGAGGATCTTCTGACGTCGTTGTTCGGTCCCACAGTGTTGTTACAGTGTCTCTAAGCAGATTCCCTTCAGAAACCGGACGTTTCGATCTTCTCTGCCAGTCAGATCCGTCCTGGTTCTTCTGGCTGTCGGTCCCATCGATTGCGTGTGTGTGAATCCGACATAGCGGTCGTCCGGGTCCTTTGGACAGAGGGGCCGAGGCCCTCTCGTTTTGGGGTAAAAGGGGGACATAGGTCCCCCAATGTCACCCAATGTCGTCCAATGTCACCCCCAAAAAAATTTTTCTGGGGGGGGATGTCTCCTTAGTTTCGAGCATTCAGTCTTGAGTTTCTGTTGTACCCGCTAAGTCTCTTGTTCGCATTGGCGTTGCTCGATATCCCGGTGCCCTGGCAGATGGCGTCTGAAACATATTGGCGATCCACGAAGAACACGAACTCACACGAAGGGACTCGTCACGTCCGGTATAGCCGAGGGAAGTCCGATGAAGTCCGGCCAAGTCGGGTCGGGGCCTTTTTTTTGTGGCGATAGGAGACGGCAGGAGCGGCCGTCTCCCGGCGGCAGATGTGCGGCGACCGGATGGCTCGAGTAAGGGCTTTTGCGTTCTTTGTCCCCGGTCTTCAGTTTCTCGTTTCTCGCTACAATGGCCGGCTGTTGATGTTGATGCCAGCTTAGCACAATTGACAGCCTTTTGCCCGGGAATCCGTCTCCAAATCCTTTTTTCGCTTTTCATCGTCAGACTTCGTCACCGGCCGGTCGCTTCGGCCCATCGTCATCTGTTTTTTGTACTGCATGGCTGCGGCTGAAAGTGCATGTTGATCAGTGCATACCACGGAGAGAAGTCACTTGCCGGGCCTGGGCCAAAACCGGTTCCCGGTCCAGACCTCTCTTGAAATCATGCCTTCATCGAAGGGCTGCAGACTGGACTCATGGGCGTCTCGCAGGCGACGCCAACTGAGAGAAAGCTCCTTGCGCCATCAGTATGTCAGCCCGGTTCAGTATTTTCTGACGATGGCGCGGTAGGCGTTCGGCTCGCGGAACTGGATCAGTTGACGTTCTTCGCGGACCACGCGAACGCGATCGAGATCGATCCTTGCGATAGCATAGCCCTCCATCGGCTCTTCGAGAACGGTGTAGTGTTCGCCTTCCGGCCCTGCAATGATGGAGTCGCCGGCAAACTGGATGGTGGGTTCTGCGCCGACGCGGTTGGCGGCGGCCACAAAGGCGGCGTTCTCGGTTGCGCGGCTGACGATGTGGGCGCGCCACTGTTCGCGGCGGCCGGCCTCCCAGTTGGCGGCGAGGACGAGCAGTTCGGCGCCGTCCAGGGTGAGGCTGCGGGCGGCCTCGGGGAAGACGACATCGGAGCCGATCATCAGCCCGAAACGGCCCCATTCGGCGTCGACATTGATGAATCGGAAGCCGGGCCGGTAGACTTGGCGCTCCTCGCCGAGCAAATGCACCTTGTGATAGGCCGAGGTGAATTCGCCATCGGGGCCGAGGCAGGCGACACCGTTGTACAGGATGCTCTCGACCTTCTCTTTGATGACAAGGCCAAAGACGACGTGGGTGTTGTAGTCGTCGGCGCGCTTGGCGAGGTAGTTGGTGGCGTGGCCGGGCACGCGTTCTGCCAGCGCGGTGGCACGCAGCCCCAACTCAGTGCCGGTGTAGCTGAGCTCGGGGAAGACGATGAGGTCGGTCGGCTGCGAATTGCAGATCGTCTCGATGAACTCCCCCATCTTGCGCAGATTGTCTTCGGCGCTGTTCAGGCCGGGCGCCATCTGCACGAGGGCAACGGTAATTTCGCGAGCCATCCAACCTTCCCACAATCTCTGCTACTTGAAAGTAACGGCGCAAATTAGGCAAGTATAGCACGGGCGCCGCCATTCTTCATCTTTTGGTGGCTGTGTTAGAATTCGGAAATGTAGCCGAAAGGAGAGAGGGAATGACTGAGAGGCGTCCGGTGCTCAGTTCAATTGTAAGGCGTACGTGGCTCATCCTGCTGGTGGCGGCCATTGTAATCCCGCTGGACCAATGGACGAAGATCCTGGTGCGTCGGAACATCGAAAAGTATGATTACATCATTCCGTTTCCGGCGTTGGGCGAGTATTTCGTCTTTGAGCATGTCTACAATTACGGCGCGGCATTTGGTATTTTGCAGGGGGCGGGCCCGGTCTTCATCGTCATCGCGGCAGCGGTTACAGTGGCCGTCTTCTACTATGCCTTGTGGCACTTGCCGGAAAACCAGCGATTGATCCGCGTCCTGCTCGGCTTCCAGGTAGGCGGCGCACTGGGGAACGTGATTGACCGCCTCCACCAAGGTTACGTAACCGACTTCGTCAAGGTAGGCGTGCCCGGAGTCTACTACTGGCCGAATTTCAACATCGCGGATTCTTCGATCGTTTGCAGTGTGATCGCCCTCGCTGTCGTCATCCTCTACCAGGACATACAACTTTCCAGGCGGGCCAAGGCTGAGGCCCTCGAAATAGGCGCGGCGGAGTCGTCGGAAGCGTAGCCGGGGACAGGGTGCGGCGCGTGGACGAGGAAAGACGCGCGGTGCGCCATTTCATAGTTCCCGCGTCCGCAGCCGGCCAACGCCTGGACCGGTGGCTGACCGAGCAGTTTCAGGACTCCAGCCGCAGCGCGGTGAAGCGCTGGATCGCCGACGGGTTGGTGCAGGTCAACGGCGAGCGTCCGGCGAAGGCCGGCCTGGCGCTGGTGGCGGCGGCGCAGGTCGAGGTCGTGCAGCTGCCGCCGCAGGATACGACACTACAGCCGCAAGAGATTCCCCTTGACATCATCTATGAAGATAACGACCTGCTGGTCATCGACAAGCAGGCCGGCCTTGTTGTGCATCCGGGACCGGGGCACGCGGCCGATACGCTCGTTAATGCCGTGCTGCACCATTGCCCGGAACTGGAGGGGATCGGCGGCGAAAGGCGGCCCGGCATCGTCCACCGGCTGGACAAGGGGACGTCGGGCGTGATCGTGGTGGCCAAGCACGATGCGGCGATGCATTTTTTGCAGGGGCAGTTCGCGGCGCGGACGGTACGCAAGGAGTACGTTGCGCTGTTGGAGGGCAGGATCGAGCCGCCGCGGGGCCGGATCGATGCGCCTGTTGGCCGCCATCCGACCGAGCGGCAGCGGATGACGGTGCTGCCAACTGCAAGCGGTGCGGCGGGCGGGAGCGGGCGCGCGGCCGTGACCGACTACGAGAGCTTGCGCGTGTATGATACGCGGATGGGCGGGCAGACGGTACGCTTTTCGCTGGTGCGCGCCGCTCTGCATACGGGGAGAACGCACCAGATTCGCGTGCATTTCGCCTGGCGCAGAAACCCGGTTGTCGGAGATACGATGTACGGCTTCACGCGGGCGCGGCTGGCGCTGGAGCGGCCGTTTCTTCACGCCATCAGGCTGGGGATCCACCTGCCGGGAACGGAGGAGCAGCGGTTGTTCGAGGCGCCGCTGCCGGCGGACCTGCGGCGGGTGCTCGACCGCCTGGGAGAATACGAGGAATGATCGAGAAGCTATACAGGATCGCCGAGGGGCTGAACAGCCGCTTTCAGGACGGCGACGATCCATTCTATATCGCTACGCGGCTGGCCGAGGAGTGCGGAGAGGTGGCGAGCCAGGTAAGCCATTTCGAGCACAAGGGCGTGAAGGCCGAGAAGCTGGGCCCGCCGGACCGGGACGCGTTTGCCAAGGAGCTGCAGGACGTGATGCGCGCTGTGCTGCAGCTGGCGATTCACTACGACCTGCAGCCGGAGCTGACGAAGTCGGTTGACGTTCACTACCGACAGATTGTGCGCGAGGGTTGGGTCGAGCCGCTGCCGGAGGAGTCGGGCAACGGCGAGTTATGATGTGCCACGGGCCTGTCAAGGCCGGTTATCGACCCAGCCAGTCGGAGACCGCGTCGCGCTCCTCGAGGAGCTCCTGGGCGGTGGCGGCGATCGCCGACCGGTCGAACTGGCTCAGCTCCAGACCGCCCACAACGCTGTAATCCCCATCCTTGATTGTAAGAGGGTAGCTGAAGATGACGCCGGCGGGCGAGTCGTAAGCGCCGGTACTGGGGATGCCCATGCTCGCCCAATCCCCGGCCGACGTTCCGGCGTACCAGGTTTGCACATGATTGCTGCAGGCGTTGGCCGCGCTGGCCGCGCTGCTGGCGCCCCTGGCGGCGATTACAGCCGCGCCGCGCTGCTGGACGGTGGGGACGAAGGTCTCTTTGATCCAGTTGTCATCGCCGATAACCTGCGCGGCCGGCCTGCCGTCGATCCGGGCGTGGAAGGCATCGGGGTATTGGGTGGCGCTGTGATTGCCCCAGATGGTGACGTCCGTCACAGAGGTAAGGGGACGCCCCGCCTTATGCGCGAGCATTGTCCTGGCGCGGTTGTGATCGAGGCGGGTCATGGCTGTGAAGCGCTCGGGGGGCACATCGGGTGCGTTTGTCATGGCGATGAGGCAGTTGGTATTGGCTGGGTTGCCGACGACGACGATGCGCGCGTCGGGAGCGGCGTTCTTGTTGATGGCCCGGCCCTGGGTAACGAAGATGGGGCCGTTGGCGCTGAGCAGGTCTTTGCGCTCCATACCGGCGGTGCGGGGGCGGGCGCCGATTAGCAAGGACCAGTTGGCGCGATCAAAGGCGACATCGGGCTGATCGGTCAGCACTGTCTGCGTGAGCAGGGGGAAGGCGCAGTCGTCCAGCTCCATTGCCACACCCTCTAGCGCCCCCATGGCCGGGGGAATCTCCAGCAGTTGGAGAATGACGGGTTGATCGGGGCCGAACAGATCGCCATTTGCGATGCGAAAAATGAGGGCATAGCCGATGTTGCCGGCCGCGCCGGTAACTGCTACACGAATCGGGTCATTCATTACTCTCGTCTCTCCAGGTGAGTCGTTGGCGACACTTTCATACGGTATTCGGGCCAACCAAATCGGGCAAAACCATGCCGCCTGAGTTACAGGTCCAATACCATTTCATACTGCCGATCATAGACGCGAAAGCCGAATGAGGCGAAAATCGGATTGAGGCGGCTGTCGGCGGGTTCATTGTAGAGTGTGAGTAGCGCGTCAACGTAGCGAAGTTGGAGTGCCTGAACCAGGGGCCGCGCCGCGTCGTGGAGTTCGGCTGCCGGATCGACGGCGATGTCGATAATCTGCAGGCGCATTTCGGCCTGACCGGGGGGCTGCGGCCGCGAACGCGGCATCAGCTCGGCGATGGCGTAGGCGACCGGCGCCCCGTCTCTGGCCGGAATTGTCAGGCCGACGCAGTTGCGCTGCGCCACGTAATTGAGCAGGTTGGTCTTTCTGCGCTGCCAAGCCAAACGCAGGTTGTGCCAGCCGTAGAACTGCTGCAGAACCCTGGCGGGGTCGCCTTCTTCAAGCGGTTCGAAGGGAAGGGGCAGAGGGCCCTGGCGAGGGTCCCTTTCCCACAGCAGCAGTTCGCGGACAGGTTCAAAACCGACCTGGCGATAGACGGCGCCGGCAGGGTCGTTTTCGGTGCGCACCTCAAGACGGATTCGGCGCAGACCCCGCTCCTGCCCGCGCCGCTTCTGCGCCTCCATCAGCCGCCGACCCCAGCCGTGCCCGCGATATTCGGGCGCAACGCTGAGCCCGCCGCACCAGCCGTCCTCACCGCGCACGGCCAGCAGCGCGGCGCCGACGCCGTGCGTCCGCCCGCATTCCTCTGCGATGAGGACGGCGCAGTCCTCGGCGGCGATGCCGGCATAGCCCATGTACGCGCGCGCGGCAGCCGGGTCCATCTGCATATTGTAGCGGTAGTCGGCGAAGCCGCGGTTGAACCCTTCCCGCAGGAGTTCGACATCGACGGCGTTGCCGACTGCGATCACCGGCTGTTTCTGGTCAGACAAGTCGGATAGACCCCTGGGTGCTGAGCTTGAGCGCTGGCTTCAACAAAGAAAAGCCCTTTGACGCCGGACAGACGCACGCGTATCTACTGCGCGCGTGCGACAAAGTCAAATTCGACGATGAACTCCTCGCCGACGTTGGCGACGCTGGGCACCTGGGGGATGGTGAGTTCGAAGGTCTCAAGGGCCACGACGGTTGAAGCGGTCCCTTGAATCTCGGTTTCGGAAAGGACCTGCAATGTCACGTCGAATAGCACCGGTTTGGTGAGTTCGCGCACGGTCAGATCACCGCTGATTTTGAACTGGACCTCTTCGCCGACGGCAACTTCAGCGGGCAGACCGGTGAGCGCGGTCGCGTTGAAGGTGATGTAGCGATGGCGATTGGACTGCAGAATGAAGCGGCGGATGGCGCCGTTGCGGCGGTCGTGATCGGTAATGAATGTGTCGGCGTCGATCTGGATCACGCCGATTTGGCTGGCCGAAGGGTTTGCCGCGACAACAGTCAGTTCGCCTGACAGGGCGCTGGTCGTGCCGACAACGGTCTTGGGCTGGCCGAAGAGCTCCTCATCGATGATGAATCGGGCCTCGGACTCTTCCGGCGCGATGACAAAGGTCCGGCCGACGACAGGCGACTCGACGCTCTCCGCCTCCGATTCCTCCTGCGGGACGGCCGTGGCTGTGGGCGCCGGTTCGGGTTCGGGAACGGGCGTATCGGTCGGCTCAGGCTCTGGCTGAGGCGTGGGGGTATCTGCGGCGACGGGCTCAGATCCGGCTGCGGGCTCCGACGGGCCGGGGCCTTCGCAGGCCGCGAGCAGAAGCAGGCAGATGAGCAGGCAGAGCACCGGTCCCAGCCTACGGAGCAGGATCGACGCGGTGGGACGCCGCCGAACTGCGTTGTCTGCGGCGTTGCTCGTAAACGGCTGGGTCAACATGAAGAAGGGTCTCCTCTCAGGGTTCTCAGGTCAACGTCGCTTCCAGGCGTTCGGAGCGCGTCGGAAGCATTGGCGCAACAGGCCAATTCTGGACTGCTTCGGCGCGATTGGCAAAAGTTGACCTATCTCTGAAAACCGACCGCGCCGTAACCGGTCAGTTCGACGTAGCCGCGACCAGTGACGGGCTGGCCTTTCATGAGGCCGCGTACAGTGGTGGCACCCTCGTAGTAGGTGAAGGCCACATCCATCTCCTGGTCTTCGATCAGCGGTTCAATCGTCAAGTCGATTTGGTGCTGGTGAAATACGGCGCGCCAGCCGCTGGGATAGACGATGCCGGTATCGGGGCTGGTCCAGCTGCCGGTAGCTGTCAGTTCGAGCTCGCTGGAAGCGATTGGAAGCTGGCGTCCGTCGGGGAAACTGAGCGTGCCTTCGAAGATGTCCTGCGTTGTGCCGGAGCTGGTGCGGATCTCGGCGAACATGAGGACGACGCCGTTGTCGAGAGTGACGGCGAACCAGTCCCAGCCCACGGCGTCCTCGCTGAGCGCGGAGGTGCCGAACTCGTGGTCCATCCAGCTGAATCCGGAGACGGAGTCCTGCGATCCGCCGAAGACGACATGACCGGTGGTGTCCATGCGAGCGAGGCTGTAGTAGTGGTTGGCGTTGCCGGCTTCGGGGCCCTTGCGGCTGTAACCGTCTTCGCCGTGGAGCAGGAGCGGTCGCGTCTCGGTGAGGGTGAGGTCGATTGAGACGGGGCCGTCTTCGCCCTCGGCGGCGGCGAGCAGGCGCATCCGGCCCGGCCCGGTCTGCTGGGCGCGCCAGTCGTCGAGCCAGACGCTGAATTCGGGTGAGCCGGTCGCGCCGGCCACGCCCGCGGCGCCGCGGCTGAAGCGGTCGAAACTCAGATGCCGGCGCGCGGGGCCGGAGGTTACTGCGAAGTGGGCCATATAGAGCTGTTGCGCGGCAAAATCGGACGGCCGGTCCGACTCACCGGGCGCGAGGGCGCTGCGGAAGAAGGTGAGCTGATAGCCGTATTCGCCGCCGTCCTCGCCGGTCAGGTTGCCGGTGTAGTACCACCACTCTGTGGCGTATTCCTTGTGCGGGCCGTGATCGAGCGGAAAGCGGAACTCGACCGGCCCGAGCGCGCGGGCAAAGCGGTCGTCGACAGGCCGGCTGAGGACGCCTACGACGTCTGCGTTCGCCAACGTCGGCTGGGGCGATCGGCATGCGGAGAAAAGGATAGAGCCGATCAGCAGGACCGGCGCAAGCCGGAGCGCGTCACGAAGGCGTGACCGTTTCATGACGTGGACGGTCCCAGTTTCTCAGGTCGGCTAGATGCTCGCCAGGGCCTGGTCGAAGTCAAACAGCAGGTCGTCGGTATCCTCGATGCCGACGCTCAGGCGCACGAGCTCGTCCTTGATGCCGAGGGCCAGCCGGACCTCCTCATCGGTATCGAAGTAGCTGACGATAGCGGGCTGCTCGATCAGGCTTTCGACGCCTCCGAGGCTGGGCCCGATGCGGGGGATCCTGCAGGCGTCGATGAAACGGCTGGTGGTCGGTCCGTCGGCATCTACCTCGAAGCTGATGACTCCGCCGAATCCGGCCATTGTACGCTTTGCGACCTCGTAATCGGGGTGGCTCTCGAGGCCGGGATACCAGACGCAGCGGATCTTGGGGTGGTCTTCGAGGAAGCGGGCGATGCGCAGTCCGCTTTCATTGTGCTGGCGCATGCGCAGACCGAGCGTCTTGAGGCCGCGCAGGATGAGATAGGCGCAGTGGGGGTCGAGGACCGCGCCGAGGATGCCCTGTGACTGGCGCAGGGCAGTGGTGATGTTGAAACTGCCGGTGACGCAGCCGGCCAGCAGGTCGTTGTGGCCGGCCAGGTACTTGGTAACGCTGTGGATGACGAGGTCGACGCCGTGCTCGAGCGGGCGGGCGTTACAGGGAGTGGCAAAGGTGGTGTCGACGACAGTGCGCAGGCCGTGGCGCTGGGCGATGTCGACGAGGCGGGGGTAGTCGAGGCAGCGCAGGAAGGGATTGGTAGGCGACTCGGAGAAGATCAGCTTTGTCTCAGGCTGGATGGCCTCTTCGATCGCGTCGTAGTCGCCGGGCGCGACGACGGTACATGAAACGCCGAAGCGGGTGAGAAATGTATTGCAGAAGCCGCGTGTGCGGCGGTAGCAGTCTTCCGTCATGACGAAATGGTCGCCCTGACTGAGCAGGATAAAGAGGGTGGTGGTGATGGCGGCCATCCCGCTGGAAAGGACGAGCGCGTCCTCGGCGCGGTCGAGCGCGGCCAGCTTTGCCTCGGCCGCGCGTACGGTCGGGTTGCCGTAGCGGCCGTATTCCTCCCGTTCAGGTACATCCCAAAACATGTGCTCTTCCATGTACTCGATCAGCTTGGCCGTATCCTCGAATGTATAGGTGCTGGTCTGGACGATGGGCACGGTGAGGCTGTCGTGGGAGAGAAAGCGCTTTTCGCCGGCGTGGACGGCTTGCGTCAGCGGAGAGAGCGGGCGCGGGCCGGCCTGCGGGCTCTTGCCATTGGCGCCGGCCCGTGCTGACGCCGCGCCGGTATCGGGGTCGGCGCCGTCGGCGGCGGGGGTCTGTGTTGGGGTTTTCGTGGAAGCGGCCATGGTTGCTCCTTCGCGTCGCACGTCGGCAGATTCGCGAACTGGACGGGGGCGGGCCGGTCTGTAATAATCAAAACCCTCTTCCGGCGGATACAGGGAAGAGGGCTTCAGAAACCTGATCTGAGCATCTCATCTGCCGGTGCATCCACACCGCCGGAATTGGCACCTGCCACGCTGGGCGAGCTTGGCTCGTCAGCGCCGGTTGCCGAGGCTTCATCGGGCCGGCCCCTCCACCTCTCTTGATAAGACGACGTAATTCGGTTGTTGGCGCTCATGTTAATTCATGGTCGGGCCGGCTGTCAAATCTGAAGCCCCTTATGGTGCGGACCCTGATTAGGGCGACAGTCGAATTCGCCGGTGTGACGACGCCGCCGAGGAACTGTGAGAAGCGCCAGACCCTTGGGTCCGAAGGCAAGAACTCATGCGAGTATCAACGAGTGTCTACGAGCGTTTATGAGTGTTTTTAAGTGTTTGCGAATGTCTGGCCGAGTTTGGTTGCCGACGAGCGTCGCGGTCATGTCTGATCAGGGACATTCATCAAACCGCCGCAGTTGAAGATCATCAGGCGCAAGGAAATGAGCTAGTAATATATAGAATCATGGAATGATGAGATTACAGTCTTCCACCGGCATTGATGAGCCTTCGGAAGTCTTGGGCATCTGGTTGTTGGGTTTGAAGGTGCCAGGCAGATGCTGGGCGGAGGCGGTCCAAGACCGCGACGCGCAAAGTGATGAGTCGTCAAGACTCGAGTTGCGCGAGCTCTATGCAACACACGGAACGGGGCAGGTCAGCAGGGCCGGCCGGCCAATCTGTCAGGCATATCGGCCCGGCCGTCAGGGTCGCAGTCGCCAGATGTCAGATAAGAGAAGGAGACGCCCGGTATAGTATGATAAGGTGTATCGAGTGTCAGAGTTCTCGTGAATGTCGGGACGCGGTTGAAGGCGCGCCCGGAGTTGACTCATCAAGGAGCGACAGATGAATAATCTGAGCAATGTACCAAGAGTGCCCAGGCGGATGCCGGGCGGGTTGCCGATCGTGTTGGTTATCCTCGGCGTAATCGTCGTCCTCTTCCTGCTGAACTTTGCCAGGAACTTCTTCTACGCGTTTGAACGCGTGGATGAACAGGAGGTGGCCGTCCAGTTCCAGGGCGGGAAGATCAAGAATGTGGTTGGGCCCGGCATCTATACGGACGTAGGTCTGTTCGTTGATATCGTGCGCGTTTCGAGCCAGGCAATTCCTTTCAGCGTGACGGACGATGAGATCATCACCAAGGACAAACAGCGCATCGGCCTGGTGGTGAGCGGCGACATTTTCCGCCCGAACATTACGCAGAAGGACACGATTCAGGGCCTGTGGGCGCAATACAGGAGCATCTACCTGGAGGACGAGCTGGCGCGTAGCCGGATGCAGGACCAGGCGCGGCAGGCGATGAAGGTCTGCATCGGCGACCGCACATTCGACGACAATGTTGTCGGCACGGCCAGGGATGTGCTGCGGCAGTGCATTGACGATGAGCTGAACGTACGGGCGGCGAACTTCGGCCTCAGGATCGAGAACCTGGTCGTTCCCGACGTGATTCTGTCACCGGCCGTGCAATCCGCGCTCGACGCGATCGTGCAGAGCCGGTTGGAGACGGAAAAGGCGGCGCAGGACAAGCTGCGGGCGGATGCGCAGGCCGACGCCGAACAGGCGCGGCAGGAAGGTGAAATCCGTATCGAGCAGAGCCGGATCCAGGAGCAGGCGCGGCAGCAGACGGCCCTGGCGCAGCTGGAGGAGCAGAAGGTGGCAGCCCAGCGCGCAGTGATCGAAGCAGAACGGGCCAATGAGCTGGCGCGAGTCGAAGCAGAGCGCGCCGTCATCGAGGCGCAGAAGAACAACGATCTGATCGCGGCGCAACGGGACATCGAGATTGCGCAGGCGCAGGCGGTCGCGGCAGAGGAACAGGCGAAAGCACAGATCGCGTACGTGTCGGCGCTGGCCGAGCTGTACGCAGGGCGGCCTGACTACGTGCAGCTCCTGATCGCGCAGGCGAATGCGAGCGCCCTGAAAAGCACCGATAAGGTGATCTTTACGCCAGAAGGCGTGACGCCGACGCTGGTGCTGCCCGGACCGGGCATCGTGCCGACAGTGGAAACGACGTCGCAGTAAGAAGAGCGGAATGGTGCCTGGCAGTGGGCGCGACAACCGGCGGGCGCTGGGTGAGCGGGGCGAGCTGATCGCCGCGCGCGCTCTGCGCGAGGCCGGTCTTCGCATCGTTGAGCGCAACTGGCGTTGCAGTTCCGGCGAACTGGACATCGTGGCCGAGGAGCGGGCGCCGGACTACGTGCAGGGAAAGTCCGACGCCCGCTGGCTTGTGTTGGTGGAAGTTCGCACGCGGCGGGGTTTCGCCTACGGAACGGCGCGACAGGCGTTTCCCGGTAGAAAGCAGGCAAAGTTACGGCATCTGGCCGCCCTGTACGTACAGGAAAAAGAGTGGAAAGGTCCCTGGCGTATTGACGCGGTGGCGGTACAGATGGATGGTTCGGGAAGAGTCGTCGACGTGGAGCACATCCGCCATGCCGTCCCGGGCTGAGCCGGCGAAAGAGAGGGGGAAGCCCCCTTTGATCGTTATCCTTGGCGCAACGGCTGTTGGCAAGACCGCGCTGAGCCTGGAACTGGCGGAAGAGTTCGACGGCGAGATTGTGGGAGCGGACAGCCGCCAGATCTACCGGGGCATGGATATCGGGACGGCCAAGCCGAGCGCGCAGGAACAGGCGCGCGTCCCCCACCACCTGATCGACGTGCGGCCGCCGGACGGCCAGATGGCGCTGGCGACCTACCAGGAGATGGCGTACGCCGCGATTGACGACATTCAGCAGAGGGGTCGGGTACCTTTTCTGGTGGGAGGTTCGGCGCTCTACCTACGGGCAGTGACGGAGGGGCTGCGGATCCCATCGGTTGCGCCGGACCCGGCGTTGCGGGCAGAACTGGAGGCCTACGCCCAGGAAAACGGCCGCGCCGCGCTGCACGCGCGCCTGCAGGAGGCGGACCCGGATGCGGCCTTGGGGATCCATCCGAATAACCTGCGGCGGGTGGTGCGCGCGCTGGAAATCGTGCAGACGACGGGACGCAGAAAGAGTGAGCTGGAGGCGGCTAGCCCGCCGCCGTACCGCATTCTGAAGATCGGGCTGGACCTGCCGCGCGCGCTGCTGCACGAGCGGATCGACCGGCGCGTAGAGGAGATGGTGGCGCACGGGCTGGTGGAGGAGATGTCCGCCCTGCTTTCTGCCGGTTTCTCGCCCGATCTGCCGGCCTTTTCCAGCCTGGGTTACCGCGAGATCGCGGCCTACCTGGCAGGCGGGGCCACGCTGGCGGCGGCGGTCGAGCGCGTTCAGATCGAGACTCACAGATTTGTGCGGCACCAGTACACCTGGTTCCGGCGTATGGCCGGCATCCACTGGTTCAGTTGCAGCGAGGGGCCGCAGCCGGCAATTCGGGAGCTGGCGGCGCGTTTCTTACGTCAAGACTGCGGTTGATGCTGCGGGCTGGACCGATTGCAGAAAGTTGCCCCTGCGGGGTTGCTCTTGGTAAATGGGCCCCGATGCGGCAATTCGCGTCCGAGATTCAGGCTGCCGGCGCGCCTGGCGTCGGCGAATCGTAGCCGTATCAGAAGGGATGCGTCATCGCATCAAAACTCCACCGCATCCCTGACCAGCTGAGGAACATGATGGACAACTCTACCACACCTGCCATTACGGCCGCCACGCAGGACGCCGCAACACGCCAAATCTCCCACGTGAACGACAACCGTGAAGTCGTGGCGTTTTAATGCGCCGCCGGTCGAGAGTGCGAAACGACGGACCAAAACGGATATGCAATCGACGAGCTGTTTGACGCCGAGCAACTGCGACAACACCGATCCGCATTTGGAAGCTCTTTCTATTGCATGAAGTGCCACCTCGACTCCCAAAACTGGAACACCTACCCCACGCTTGACGCTGTACTGAGAAGCCTGCCTTCCCCATAACTCAGCTGGGTAATACAGGGAGGCACGTTGAAGTAAAAAACGCCATAGCGACCGCACCATCTGACGACCAGTCCTCGCCCTACGTCCCCCCCACGGGCGCACATTACCGTCTCTGCACCCCCACACCTAAACGCCACAACAACCGCCAGGGCCTCCCACAGAGCCTCCCCGACCACCAACGATTCAACTTGATCGAATCACTCCACCTTAAAAAACAACGACTCAACACGCTCTGGATTGCCAAACTGTAATGTAGTACACTCCAAACCGTGCCGCCCTGTGTAGTGAAAATATATAGCTCTTTTTCAAACTTATGCCCTATCCTCTTATCGGAACTGACCCCTTCTCCAACTGCAAAGCGTGCGGGCGCAAAGTATCCCACAGGTTACGCAAATGCCCTCATTGCAGAGAACCCGACCCTGAGCTTGGCCCCAAAAACTGGACCACAAGCTAAGGTGTATAATGGAGCAATTCACCCAGCCTGTGGAGGGGCATCACGATGGTCAGGAAACGGCGGCGACACACGGCGGCCTTCAAGTTCCGGGTTGCGCTGGAAGCGCTTGAAGGCAGTAAGACGATTAGCCAGTTATCGAGTGAGCACGGGATTCATGCCAATCAGATAGGAGCCTGGAAACGGCAGTTGCTGGAAGACGGGCCCAAGGTCTTCGCCAGCAACGGCGAGCGCAAGCAACGGGAGCAGGAGGCGCAGGAAGCAGAACTTTATGAACAGATCGGGCGGCTCAAGATGGAACTTGAGTGGCTGAAAAAAAAGTTGCCCACTTCGGTTCGTGAGAGACGGCGCATGGTCGATGTAGCCAGACCCGACGCTGAGTGTACGGCGCCAGGGCAAACTGCTTGAGATCAGCCGTTCCTCCATCTACTATCAGGCGGTTCCCGAGTCAGCGCTGAACCTGCATCTGATGCGCCTGTTCGCAAAGCGGTCGGTCTGCCGACATTGACGAGCAGGTTATGCGCACACCCTTCTATGGCTGGCGCAAGATGGGCGCTTATCTGCGCCGACTGGGCTATGCCGTCAATGGCAAACGGGTCAGACGGTTGATGCGTCTGATGGGCATTCAAGCGATCTACCCCAGGAGAAACAGCAGTTCTGCGGGCCAGGGGCATAAGCGCTATCCCTATCTGTTGCGCAATCTGCCGATTACGCATGTCAACCAGGTTTGGAGCGCAGACATCACCTATATGCCGATGCTGCGAGGTTTCATGTACCTGGTCGCAGTCATCGACTGGCACAGCCGCTATGTGCTCGCCTGGCAGCTCTCCAACACCCTGGACGGCATCTTCTGCCTTGATGCTCTGCGTCTGGCGCTCAACAAGGGGCGTCCCAAGATCTTCAATACCGACCAGGGCGCACAGTTCACGGCCGATGCCTTCACCGCCTGCCTGCTCGCAGCCAACATTCAGGTCAGCATGGATGGCCGCGGCCGCGCCCTCGACAACGTCTTCTGCGAACGCCTGTGGCGCAGCGTCAAATATGAGGACATCTATCTCAACCAGTACGACACGGTGCGCCAGCTGCATACTGGATTGACCAACTATTTCGACTTCTACAACCATGAAAGGCCACATCAAAGTCTCAACTATCGCACACCCGCAGAAGAGCACTTCGTGCTCTGATGACGGCAGACAACCTACGTCTGAATACACCTTATTTTTCCCGTTTCGTGGTCCAAAGATTGGGGCTCACCATAAAGGACCAATTCCGCGCCATCTACTATAACGCGTGGGAAGACGACCTCTGCGATGACCCTCTGCTTTCAATCATTGGTCAGCTATCAGAGCGCTTCAAGAAAGGGAACCTCGAAACACTAGCCGACGAAATGGGCAAGATCGCGATTCCTTTGCTCAAAAAGAATGCGGTGTCCACATTGACGTCTACTTTGCAAGGAACTACAATTCACACCGATTTCAAGAGACGCAGGCGGCAAGTGTGCGCCGCTCCAGATTAAGTGCCATGCCAGCCATGACCAGCCGACGCCAGCAGATCACCCTACAGCCTGAAGTGCTCCGCTGGGCGCGCGAGCGGGCCGGCCTGTCTCAAGAGGAGCTGGCGAAAAAGTTCCCCATCAATGTAGACCGCGTCACAGAATGGGAAGAAACCGGCAAAATCAGCATCGCCCAGGCGGACAAGCTGGCCGCCAAAACCTATACACCTCTCGGCTATCTCTACCTCTCGGTGCCGCCCGACGAGCTGCTGCCCATTCGCGATTTCCGCACGCGTGGCGACGGCCCCCCCAAGCGTCCAAGCCCGGACCTGCTCGACACCATTTACCA
>JAJDTL010000045.1 GCA_022827195.1 Caldilineaceae bacterium | reverse complement strand
GTCCTCGCGAAAGGCGACATCCAGGACCCAGTGGACTGAGTTCTCAATGCTCCAATGGCTGCGTGTGGAAGTCAGGAGCAATTCGGCATCGGGAGGCAAGCTGGAGATGAAGTATCGCGTTTCATGCGAAGTCCGCTCTGGCAGTTGTCGTTTGGCTTCGACCATCAACTGATGAAACTCTTTGCGTTCAACGCGCGGAGCTTCCAAATCCTCGAAATGTTCGACCAAAGATATGCCCTTTACGTCCGCCATGAGCCCCCCCTTGTCTGTTGAAAGGACTCTCTGTCGTATCAAATCGTCTCTCCAACGTCATCCAGCCTTTTCTCAACCCAGTTTAGATGCATTTGCCCTGAGTGGAAAGTGGGCAGTGGGCAGTGGGCAGTGGGCAGTGGAAAGTGGAAAGTGGATAGTGGATAGTGGATAGTGGTCAGTGGATAGTGGATAGTGGTCAGTGGATAGTGGTCAGTGGATTGTGGTCAGTGGATAGTGGATAGTGGTCTGTGGATAGCGGATAGTGGACTGTGGATTGTGGTCAGTCGCCGGTTGCTGCGAGGGCAGGGATGGCTCCTTTGTCTCTGGGGAATTGGGAATTGTACCCCAATTCTGGGGTTGGCCCGCCAATCGTTCTCGGGTTGACAGAATTAGACGCCTTAGAATATACTGGCCGGAACAATTGAATTCCACTCTGCTGAGGTGCGCCCAACGCCCGGATGCGCGGCGCACAATGGGGGAAGACCGGTGACGTTCCTGTGAACCAGTCCGGCGCTGTCCCGCAACGGTAAGGCGAGCCAGAGTACGCCAAGCCCGATAACCCGCCTTTGCAGATGCTCGTACGAACGAATTGGCGCAGCATGCGTCGGTTCGTCGGACCACCTTCGTGGACAAAGGGGGATGAGCGGCAAAGGCTTTTTGCCCATCTTCCGCCAAATGGCGGATTTTCTTTTTCCCGGCGATCCACCGAAGAGGAGGGTCGCCGTTTTGTTTTTCGATCACATTCTGGACCGCTTCATACGGCAGGACAGCGTAGGAGGAAGCCGACTGCGGCGGCGGACATTCGTTGTCGTAGCTGCGCTGCTCTTCGATGCCGTCCTGGGGGACCCTCCTTCCCGCTTTCATCCGGTTGCCTGGATGGGAGCCTGGAACGGCTTCTTCCTGGGGCGGGCTCCGCAAGGGAGCGACGCAGTCTCTCTCTTGTATGGCGCCGGGACCACGGCTGCCGGTGCAGCACTGGCGTGGCTGGGGGGCAGGTGGCTGGGGCAAAAACTGCGCGCCTGGCCTTACGGCTGGTTGGTGGAAGCGGCAGTTCTGTCGCTGGTGCTGGCTTGGCGGGGGCTGATGCGCGCGGGCGGGGCGGTGGCGCAGGAGCTGGAGGATGGCGACCTGCGGGCGGCGCGGCGCCAATTGGGCCGGCACCTCGTGAGCCGCGATGTTAGCCGGCTTGACGAAGGACTGGTTGCGGCGGCGGCGATAGAATCGCTGGCGGAAAACACGTCGGACAGTGTTCTTGCGCCGCTGTTCTGGTATGGCCTCGGCGGTCTGCCCGCCGCGCTCGTTTACCGTTTCCTCAATACGGCTGACGCCCAGATGGGTTACCGGGACCCGGCGCGGGAGTGGCTGGGCAAGTGCGCGGCGCGGCTGGACGACCTCGCGAATTGGATCCCTTCTCGATTGACGGCGCTTCTGATTGTGGCTGCCGCCCCCATTGCCGGCGGCAGCCGGGGAACGGCACGGCGGACGCGGCGGCTCGACGCGCGCAGGACAGCCAGCCCGAATGCCGGGCATCCGATGAGCGCGGCCGCGGGCGCGCTGGGCATCGAGCTGGAAAAGAGGGGCCAATACAGATTGGGGGAAGGTCTGCCCCAGCCGCGGCCGCATGACATTCGGCGCAGCCAGAAGCTTCTCAGCGCGAGCATTGTTCTCGGAGTTCTGACAGCGGTTAGTGCACTTTTTTTGACGTCAATCGTGAGAGAGTGTTGCGCGTCGCACTATGCGGTGCGTGCGTCACAAGCGGCCAGGGAGACAGAAAATGGGTGAAATCGGCAGCCCCTCAATGCGAAAGTACGGGCGCCAGATCTTCATTTGCAATCACGGGGACTGCGCGCCGGTCAAAGCGGCGGAAGAGATCCGCGGCAGGGTCCTGGAGCTGAACCGGCTGCATGGGCTCAACAAGCTGCAGAACCCGCATCGCGTCAAGTGCACGCTGGCAGACTGCCTTGGCGTTTGCCAGAGGGGGCCGGTGCTCGCAGTCTACCCAGAAGGAGTCTGGTACCACAACGTGGACCTGCCGGCGCTGGAACGGATTTACCGTGAGCACATTGTCGGCGGCCATCCCGTCGACGAATTGATCTTTCACCGCCTCTACCCAGCCGGCGGGGAACCGCCTTACGCGCCTGACGTACGCGGTGACGGCCCGTTCGACGGCGCGCCGGCTGTGAGAGCGGAGGCAATCGAATGCGGGCCCGAAGGTTCGGACGCAAATGAAGAGGAGGAAGCGGCTGACCAGCAGGACCGGCGGCTGGCGGCAAGACGCAGTCGTAGAAAGAAAGGGCTGGTCATCGTCAACACGGGTGAAGGCAAGGGCAAGACCACGGCTGCGCTGGGGATCATGACCCGTGCCTGGGGACGACGGATGAAGATCGGTGTGATCCAGTTTCTCAAGCATGAGAATGCCCGTTTCGGCGAGATAAGGGCTGCCGAGCGGATGGGGGAGATCGACTGGATCAGCACGGGAGACGGCTGGACGTGGACCAGCGGCGACATCGACGAAACAGCCGCCAGAGCGTGCCATGCTTGGAGGGTTGCCCAGGAACGCATAGTCGACGGCGGCTACGATCTCCTGATTCTTGACGAGTTCACCTATCCGCTTCATTACGGGTGGTTGGACGGCAACGATGTGCTGGCGTGGCTGGAGGCGAATAAGCCGCCCATGCTACACCTGGTCATCACGGGGCGGTATGCCCCTCGCAATCTGATTGATTTCGCGGACCTGGTGACCGAGATGCGCGAGGTGAAGCATCCTCTGAGCGAGCAGGGCATCCGGGCGCAGGTTGGCATTGAGTACTGAAGGCGAGGCAGACAGCAGGGAGTCGAAGCCTGGAGAGGTGACGGGCCTCATTGGCGAAGATCGAAACGGGAGATGCCGTGATGGCTGAATTTCGAAAGCGGAACATGGTTGAGCGCCTCGACGGCCACCTAGTCAACGCGGGCCGACTGCGGGGCATGCTAATTGTGTGCGCGACAGGTTGCTGCTGCGGTCGGACGGAGCGCGGCTTCGCGGAGGTCGAGCAGGACTTCTATCATGCCGAATGGGAGCGCCGCCGCCTGCGGAACAGGATCCATCTCAACCAGGGAGGGTGCCTGGGTCCATGCGTCCTGGCGAATGTGGTCATGCTCGTCATTGACGGCCGTCCGGTCTGGTTCCACTCTATAAACGACAGAGCGAGTGTGCTGGCGGTTTTTGACTACATCGAGTCTCTTCTGGACGAGGTCGACGCGCGGCCGCCCCTGATATTGCGTCCGCATATCTTCAACGGATTTGCATGGAATGGCGTGACGGAAGCAGGTACGGAGCGGCCAGACGAGTTTGCGGCCGAGAGTTCCGGGGAAGGCTTGCTATTCCTCAGCCAATCGGATACGGAGCTGTTGACATTGGAAAGGGCGCGTGGGTTGTTGCCCCCCGGTTTTGCCGATCTTCAGGCCGCTCACATCGGCCGGGCCGAGGACCGCGAGTCGGTCGACGCCATTCTGCGGCGGCTGTTGCCATCGGCCCAGGTAGTTGTGGCCAGGCTGCTCTCGGCCCGCTCGTACGAGTACGGTTTGGAACGCCTAAAGCAGTGGGCTGAGCGAACCGGAGGCTTCCTATTTTGCCTACCCGCGGTAGAAGCCTTCGACCATGACCTGATGCGACAGTCGAACGTCGGCGTGCCCTTGGCACAGGCCGTAAACGCCTATCTGCAGTGCGGGGGCGCTGAAAACCTGGCAAACGGACTCCGATGCCTGAGCGATCATTTGCTCGTCACCGGTTGGGGCCTTGACCAGCCCAGGGAGATCCCGCTTCACGGGCGCTACGAACCACAGAATACGGAAAGGGTGGAAGGGCGATATCTTGGCGGACCGCACGGGGGAGAAGCGGATAGGCAGGTTTGCAATCAAACGCCGGCAAGGGTCCCCACAGGCAAAGATGTGGGAGAAGAGGTCTCAACCAAGAGGGGGCACGTCGGCATTCTGTTCTACCGCGCGCACCTTTTGAGCGGCAACACGGCGTTTGTCGATGCGCTCGCGGCTGAGTGTGGCAGGCGCGGCATTTCAGTGTGTGCGGTATACACGCAATCCCTCAAGGAGTGCGACGCAGACGGCATTCCGCTGGCGCTGAAAGAGATGAAGAGGAGCGGACCGTTAGACGCCATCGTAAGCACACTCAGTTTCGCGCTGGGAGATGGCGACGAGGTCCTCACTGGACTCGACGTGCCAGTCGTGCAGGCGATTACCTGTAGCAGCGACCGGGAGGCGTGGCAACGGAACGGTCGCGGACTAGGCCCGCTGGACACGGCGATGAATGTCGCTATCCCGGAGTTTGACGGACGTATCGTGGGCGTGCCCATATCATTCAAAGAAAATGTGGGGGAGGGCGGCACCGGCTATGTGCCGGACAGCGAGCGCGTCTCGAGGCTGGTTGGCATTGTTGATCGACTGACCGTTCTGCGGCGAAAGGCGAATGAGAAGAAGCAAATTGCCGTGGTATTGACAAATAGCGCGGTAAAGGCGTCGAAGGTGGGAAACGCGGTCGGGTTGGACGCGCCGGCATCGCTCTTGAAGCTACTGCAGCGGATGAAGGCGGCCGGGTACACAGTGGATGGGCTGCCCGCGAACAGCGACCAACTGATTCATGACCTGATTGCGCGTTGCTCCTATGACCTGACGTGGCTGGACGAGAATCAGCTGGCGCGTGCGCACAAATTGCCGGTCGATCGGTACGCGGACTGGTTTCAAAAGGTCCCTGAAGAGATTGCGGGCGACATGGTGCGCCAGTGGGGAGAGCCGCCGGGCAAGGCGTTTGTCCATGACGGGGGCTTTGCGCTGGCCGGGCTGGAGTTTGGCAATGTTTTTGTCGCGTTGCAACCGCCACGCGGCTACGACATGGACCCCGACCTGATCTACCACCGGCCAGACTTGCCGCCACCGCACAACTATCATGCACTCTACCGCTGGCTGCGCGACGAGTGGCGGGCCGATGCAATCGTGCACATGGGTAAGCACGGGACGCTCGAATGGCTGCCGGGCAAGAGCGTAGGTCTGAGCAGTTCATGTTTTCCCGACCTCTTCCTCGGCGACCTGCCGCTGGTCTACCCCTTCATCGTCAACGATCCTGGCGAAGGGAGCCAGGCAAAGCGGCGGGTTCACGCAACCATTGTCGACCACATGACGCCTCCCATGACGAGCGCGGGGGCCTACGGTGTGCTGGCGGAGCTGGCACACCTGGTAGACGAGTATTATGCGGCTGAACAGCTTGACCCGGCCAAACTTCCGCTTCTACAGAGGCAGATCTGGGACGTGATGCAGCGGGACAATCTCGAAGATGATCTTCGATACATCTTGAAGGCGGACCACGGCGACCACAGCCACGATTGGGACGGGACTTATCTGGAAGACGGTACACCTTCGGCCTTTGCCGAGTTGAGGGGTGCGCAGGTTGCTCATCTTCTGGAGGATATTGAGGGTTATCTATGCGAATTGACAGGCGCGCAGATACGGGACGGTCTGCATATTTTGGGAGACGCGGCCGAGGGAGAACGACTCGTGGAGCTGCTCTATCATCTCCTTAAGCTGCCGAACATGGAAGCGCCGGCTCTGCCGGCGGTAGCCGCCGGCATTGCGGGAGAAAGCTGGCAGGCGCTGCAGGACCGGCCTGGGGCGAGGCGCGCGGATGGGTCGTCATCGATACAGACCAATGCGGACCTGGTACAGGCATTGGAAGCAGAATGCAAGGTTGCTCTCAGGGAGGCGGGGGAATGCGGCTGGCGCGCCGAGGAGGTGACGGCCATTGGCCAGAGAGCTGCGAAACGAATGGCCGCCCTTACGGACGGGGGGAATCGACGTGTCGGAAACGGCTTTCGCGGAGACGATTGCAGTTCTGAATTGGCCTCTGTGCTTCACTTTGCGTGCGACTTTCTCGTGCCCAAGTTGCTCGAAAGCGGTGAGGCGGAGATAGACAATCTGCTCCATGCGCTGGACGGCGGCTTTGTTCCGCCCGGGCCGAGCGGCTCGCCCACACGCGGAATGGCGCATATCCTGCCCACGGGCCGGAACTTCCACACTGTTGATCCGCGGGCGTTGCCGACGCTGGCTTCGTGGGAGGTCGGACAGGGATTGGCGGAGACGGTCATTGCCCGCTACCGGCAGGAACACGGGAGCTGCCCGGAGAGCGTGGGGCTGAGCATTTGGGGGACAAGCGCGATGCGCACTTCCGGGGATGACATCGCACAGGTGCTGGCGCTGCTCGGCGTACAACCCGTTTGGCAGGGGGAAAATCGACGTGTAATCGGAGTCGAGTTGATCCCGCTGGAGGAACTTGCTCGACCTAGAGTAGACGTTGTCTGCCGCATCAGCGGATTCTTCCGCGACGCCTTTCCTCACCTCATCGAACTGATCGATAGCGCGGTGCAAGCAGCCGTTGATGCAAACGAGCCGCCCGACATGAACTTTCCGCGCAAGCATGTCCTGGCGCTCGAGGCGGAGTTGCGGCTTGCCGGCCAAGGAGACGTAGCCAGCGAAAGGGCCAGGTACCGACTTTTTGGATGCAAACCGGGCAGCTATGGCGCAGGCATCCTGCCGTTAATTGACGCCAAGAACTGGCAGACCGACGACGACTTTGCGCGGGCGTATCTCTTATGGGGGGGATATGCCTACGGGGGCAAACAGGCTGGCGTACCGGCGGAACGGGAGTTTGCGCAGGCGTTACGCACGGTCCAGGTCGCGACCAAGAACCAGGACAACCGGGAGCACGACATTTTTGACAGCGACGACTATTTGCAGTTTCACGGCGGGATGATTGCAACAGTGCGGGCGCTTACAGGTAGGAATCCCAGCCGATATTTCGGCGACAGCAGCGATCCGTCGCGTGTACGCACGCGGGACCTGCGGGAGGAGGCGCGCCGCGTCTTTCGCAGTCGCGTGGTCAATCCAAAGTGGCTGGAAAGCATGCGCCGGCATGGATACAAGGGGGCGCTTGAAGTTGCGGCGACGGTCGACTACCTGTTCGGATACGACGCGACGGCTGAAATCCTCGAAGACTGGATGTACCACCGGGTGGCCGAGGAATTTTTGCGGAGCGAATCGATGCAGGAGTTCTTTGCTGAGAGCAACCCGTGGGCGTGGCAGGCGATCGCCGAGAGATTGCTCGAGGCTGTCGAAAGGGGAATGTGGAAGGATCCGGATCCGTTTGACATCGCCTTGCTTGAAGCGGCTCGGGAGCAGGGTTTGAATGAGCTGGACAGGTCCAGGAAACCTCCAGGCAATCGTTAGGAACGCGGACGCTTATAGGCGCAGAGGGCAACCGGCAAGGCAGCGCTTGGGGCACCTTCCGGCAAAACCGATTCAACAGGGCATGGACCCGGAAAGGACCAATAATGAAAAAGACTCTTCTCCCTTTAATCAGCTCTTTTCTCATGCTGCTATCCAGTTGCGCCGTCGCCACGACGGAAGTCGGTATGGAGTTGCAAATCGGTAAGGAGGGCGGACCGGTCGGGACTTCGGCAGCCCGGGATTCGAATATTCTCGATGGTTGCGTAGACAGCTTCAAGCCCGGGACAGACTATTTTCCCCAAAAGATTCAGCCGGAATTTGCGAAAGGTTGGACGGTGGAGTATCACGGCAACTTCAAACTGCTGACGCTGCTGAACCCATGGCGGGGATCGGAGCAGGAGTTTCAATACCTCCTGTTGCAGTGCGGGACGCCTGCCCCGGATGGGTATGCTGATGTTCCGGTTATCGAAGTGCCGGTTGCCAATGTCGCCGCCCTAACGACGACTGTGCTGCCTCATCTGCACCAGTTGGCGTTGCTCGATCGACTCGTGGCAGTTGAGAAGTTCGACCTAGTCAACACGTCTGAGGTACGACTGATGATCGAGGGCGGGGTGTTGCAGGAAGTGGGATCGGGGACCAGTGTCAACTCGGAGACGCTCATTGACCTGGATCCGCGGCTAATCATCACCTTCGCCTACGGCAATCCTGAGTATGACACCCATCCAAAACTGCTCGAGGCCGGCTTGCCCGTGGCGCTCACTGCAGGATACATGGAGACGACGCCACTGGGCCGGTCGGAGTGGCTGAAGGCGACCGCACTCTTTTTCAATCGTGAAGCGGCGGCGGACCGGATCTTTGGCGAGATGGCGGCGCGCTACTCTGAAATGGCAGAACTTGCCTCAAGGGTCGAAGAGAGGCCGACTGTTCTGGTGGGGATCCCGAGGCGGGACTCCTGGCGCGTGCCGGGCGGAAACAGCTACTTCGCACGGTACATTGCGGATGCGGGCGGGAACTATCTTTGGCGGGACGACGTTTCGACCGGCTCGATTCCTCTTTCGATGGAGTCAGTCTTTGAACAGGCGGTCGACGTCGACATCTGGTTGGCGAATACTGGTACCTGGTTTAAGGCGGCGGATATTCTGGCAGCGGATGAGCGTTACTCGAGCCTGGCTGCGGTGCAGCACGGGTCCGTTTATTCAAACAACGCCAAGTTGAATGAGTGGGGCGGCAACGACTATTGGGAAACGGGCGTCGCCAGCCCTCACCTGGTATTAGCCGATCTGATCAAGATTCTGCACCCCGATCTCTTGCCTGAACATGAACTGATCTGGTTCCATCAACTCCAGTAGGGAGGCGAACCGGTGGCCAAGTCGCTGATGATCCTTGGCACCCATTCCGACGCGGGCAAGAGCCTGCTGACTGCAGCGTTCTGCCGGATTCTGGCGCGCAAGGGCGTGCGGGTGGCCCCGTTCAAGGCGCAGAACATGAGCAACAACGCCGGCGTGACGCCGGAGGGCGGCGAAATGGGTCGGGCCCAGATCGTGCAGGCGGAGGCCGCGGGCATTTATGCGCACACCGACATGAACCCGGTGCTGCTCAAACCGGAGGGCAACCGGCGGAGCCAAGTGGTTTTGAACGGCGAAGTTGCGGGGCGGATTGGGGCAAAGAACTGGATGACGACGAAGGAGCGGTTGTGGGGGGAGGTGAAGCAGGCCTATGACCGCCTGGCTGCGCGCTACGGGATGATCGTGTTGGAAGGGGCGGGCAGCCCGGCGGAGATAAATCTGAAGGCGGGCGATATCGTCAACCTGCGGATGGCGCGTCATGCCGGCGCGCCGTGCCTGCTGGTTGGGGACATCGACCGGGGGGGCGTCTTCGCGGCGCTGGCAGGGACGATGCTCCTGTTGGAGCCGGAGGAGCGAGAACAGGTGGGCGGGTTCTTGATCAACAAGTTCCGCGGGGACCCTGCCTTGCTCGGTGACGGCCTTGAACAGTTGCGGAAGAGGGCGTTCGGGGTCCCGACGCTGGGTGTCATCCCCTACATGGAGGAGGTCGGGATTGCCGAGGAGGATGCGGTGCCTTTGGGAAAGAGGGGGCGTTCGGACAGGCGGCCCGCAGGCGGGCAACTTGACATTGCCGTGATCCACCTGCCGCACGTTGCGAATTTCGACGAGTTCGACGCGCTGGAGGCCGAGCCGGGAATCTGCCTGCGCTACGTGCAAGAGGGGGCGTCGCTGGGCAGCCCTGCCGCGGTCATCATCCCCGGCACTAAGGTCACTCTAGACGATCTCGACTGGGTGCGGGCGACCGGGCTGGACAGCGCCATTCTGGCCGCCCACCGGCGGGGCGCGCAGTTGATCGGGCTTTGCGGCGGCTACCAGATATTGGGGGAAGCGCTGTGGGACCCCACGGGCGTCGAAGGGCCACGCGGCAGGCATACCCGGGGTTTGGGTCTGCTGCCGGCTTCCACGCAGTTCATGAGGCAGAAAGAGACGCATCAATCTCTCCTGCGTCTGCCGACGGGTGAGGTCGTTTCGGGCTATGAGATTCACACGGGGGCTACAGAGACGCGAGAGGGCGCGGCGCGCTTTGGCGAAATCGTCGAGCGCAATGGTCTAACGGTGTCGGTGCTCGACGGAGCGGTGGCCGAAGGCGGCCGTGTCTGGGGCACCTATCTTCACGGACTATTCGGGAATGACCGATTTCGCCACCGATGGATGCGTCAATTGGGTTGGACGGGACCGGTGGTCTCTACGTCCACCATGCGGGAACAGGCGTACGACCGTCTTGCCGACGCGGTGGAGGCGGCGGTCGACTGGGCGGCGGTCGAGCAGTTGATCGGGTAGTCCGTTTGCTCGATCGTTCGTCTGTACACACCTGAAGTTGCGGCAATGACGATTGGTAGGCGCCGAAATCCGCGGCAGGCAGATGAGGGCTACTTGCCTCCAACCGTCAGATCCGTCCTGCGCACCACTGGATGCCACGGCGTATGATTTTGCGGAAGTTCGGGTCGACGTAGGTAATGTTGTCGTGGCCCGACTGCAGACAGAAGACGCGCGAATTCCTGAACTGGCGGGTCCAACCCAGAACGTTCATGCTGTCGGGATGGTCGGTGGTGAGGAGGATGCGGCTGTCGTCACCTGCGCTTGCCATGGAGTAGGTCTCGTCGACCATCTGCCAGGAGGCGATGCCGTTGGTGATCGGGTGGTCGGAGTCGGCGACATCTATGGGGATGTCCTGCATCATCGAGAAACCGAAGCTGCGGTCGGGGATGCCGACCATTTCGCTCCAAAGTGACCAGGGCAGATAGGCGAGTATGGCGTGGTGCAGCAGCAAGATGCCCTGCCCGCTTTCGCCCAGATTCTCGAATGCGGCCTGTGCCCGGCTGTCGGGTTCGCCGCGCGGCATATTGTAGAAGAGGAGCACATCGTATTCGTCACGCACGTTTGCCACGTCTTCGATGAAGTTGTCCTGATGCTGGATGTAGCTGTCCACTTCCGGCATGGCGCGAAAGATTTCGTGAAATCCGGGCACGTCGAAGTCATGTCCGCCGGTGATGACGGCAACGGTGATCTTGTCGTTGTCGGAGAATCTCGTGCTCATTTCTTTGGTCTCCTATTTATTGCCAGGTGAAGACGGTGCCCAGCAGTTCATTGGGCCGATCGCGCAGCGTGTCGTAGATCCGTTTTGCGTCCTCGGCGGGTACCACGTCCTGCAGCAGGAGTGAAAGTTTGACCAGGCCTCGCGCGACAAGGCGTGAGATGTCGTCGAGGTCATGGCGGTAGAAGTGGCTGTTTTGCTTGATCGTAATGAGCCGGTGCTGACCCAGGTTGAAAGTATAGCTCACCGTGTCGCGCCCGGCAATGAAGAGGACTTGACCGCCCTCGCGAACGGCCCTGATCAGTTGGTCCTCCATTCCCGGGACGCCGGCAAAGTCGAGGACGGTGTCGTAGCTTTCGTCGTCGATGTAATCGGCCCAGCCGTTTCCGGCCACGCAAATGGCTTTTTCCGCGGCGCCGACGGCGAGGGCGATGGCAAGTCTTCTTTCATCGACGTCGCACATTGAGACTCTTGCGCCCGCTGAGGAGGCCAACTGCGCGGCAATCTGACCCACGCAGCCGGCGCCAACGACCAGCGTGCGCTCGCCCATTTTGAGCGCGGCATTGCGACAGGTATTGAGCGCCACCGCGGCCATGCCGAAGAGGGCAGCCTGCTTCAGGTCAACCGAGTCAGGGAGCTTGACGAGAAGGTCATCTTCGGCCACGGCGATGCACTCGAGGTGGCCGCCGGTTTGGGCTCCGACGAAGACCAGGTCGCCAACTGCCAGATGGGAGACTTCCGGCCCAGCGTCGAGGACACGTCCGACGGTCTGGTAGCCGTATGGCATTGGTAGTTTGTCGTCGGGCGGCGCGTAGTTGCCCTCGAGCAGCTGGTTGCGTTCGGTGCCGTTGGTGATGCCGGAGTAAAGGGTCTGAATCCTAACCTGGTTTCCAAGCGGCGCGGGCGGATGGGGCCAGTCGCTGACGAAGACTTTCTCCCTGGTCTGCTCGTCTCTTCGCCGGACGATGAGCGCTCTCACGAAACGTTGCCTCCTTTGTACGATTGCCGGTGAGGACCTTATGGACTCAGGCCGCAACCCGGGCCTGCGGCACTGACCGCCTCAGAGAGAGTGCGGAAGGAAAAACCGGCGGCCGCGGTCGGGTCGTATCCCGGTGCGCCAAAGACCTGCCCGCTGATCTCAACGGTGATGTAGCCATCATAACCGGCGGCATTTAACTGCCGTACATAGTCGGCGTAGTCCAGGGTTCCTTCGCCGGGCAGGAGGAAAGCAAAGTCAGGCGGGCGGCCGCGCACATCCTTGACGTGGACGCCCGCCGCGTGGGGGACCAGTTGCTCGATGGCGTTCGTCAGCGGGATGTCGAGCAGCTCGAAGTGGCTGTAGTCGAAGTTGAGCTTGAGCGCGGGCAGATTCACCGCGTCCAGAAGCCAGAGCATCCGTTCCGGCGCATGAACGAGGCCGCCAACATGGGCCTCGGCGGCGAAGACGCCGCCGCATTGGGCGGACACCGCCGTCCAGTCGGCGACGCAATCTGCGAGCGCGGTCCGCTCGCGCTCCCAGTCGCCGGTACGGCCTCCCAGGGTGCTGGTCAGAACCGGTTTGTCGAGGCCTAACTCTGCACCCAGTGCGAAGATTCGGCGCAGCAGTTCAAGATTCGCCCGATGCCTGGCGGCATCGGGCTCGTGCACGGAGACTCCGGAGAGCATGAGCGTGTCGAATTCCAGATCCAGATCGAGGGCGCGCAGGCGAAGGTCTTTGCGCTGAGCGGTGTCGAGCCGGCCGGGGGCGGTAGGGTAGCCAGGCGTGACGCAGAGCTCAAGGCCGTCGTAGCCAATTGCAGCGACGTCGCGGAGCATGGCCGGGTAAGGCGTATGGGGCATGCCGTAGTTGCCGTAAGCAGTCTTCACAGTTGGTCCGTCCAGTCGAAGAGGACGCCCAGGTGGGAGTCGGGACGCTGCTGGAGACCGGCGTAGGCCTCGGGCGCGGCAGCAGGTCTGTAGACGTGGGTGAGAAGGGGGGCGGTGCAGAGTTTGTCCTGTGCCATGAGGCGGAAGATGATCTCTGCATTGCGGGCCATCGAATGCTTCTGGTAGGGGCTGTGGTTGCGAGGATAGCGCCATTCGTGGGCGCCGCGCAACATCACGGAGCCGCCGCGCCAGAGGTGAACATGGTTGAGAAAAGGGGTCAGATCGGTCTCATGGCCTTTGCGCGGCGAGCCGAGGAGGACGACGATGCCTTCGCCTTCGCGGCCTGTGAGCGAGACGGCGAGTTCGGCTGCCTGGGCTGCACCCGACGCTTCGACTACGACATCTACGCCGCGTTCACGCGTCAAGATCATCACAGCGTCGCAGACGTCTTCCTGGGTCGCGTCAATCGTTTGCGAAAGGCCGCAGGCGCGGGCTGTGGCCAGGCGCGCGGCGTTGAGGTCGATGGCGATCACCTCTGCTCCGGCCAGCTGCAAGAGTTGAGCGGCCAGGTTGCCGACCAGTCCCATGCCGATGACGGCGGCGCGATCTCCCAGCTCGACCTGACCGACGCGCGCGGCTGTCATTCCCACCATTGCCAGACCGACGAGAGCGGCCTCTTTGGGGTCCACGCCTTCGGGAACACGGATGCGAAAAGCGCTGGCCGGGGCGTGGCTCGCGTGGGGCGCGTGGCTGAAGGCCAGGTCACCGACAGTTACGTCGGTCACATCGTCACCGGCAGCAATGACTGTGCCGATTGCTCTGTTGCCGGGGGTGAAGGGATAGTCGACCTGCTGCAGCCCTGTCAGCTTGGCCAATTCGGTGCCGGCGCTGACCAGGGTGAACTGATTGCGGAGCAGTACATCGTTGCGACCCAGATCGAACTGCGTCCGAGTAGACTCCAGCACCACGCGATCTACATCTGAAAAGACGATCTGCTGAAGATTGAATTCGTTATCCATCTGTGCCAGACTCGCTCCCGGTGGAATTTCCTGAAGGCTATGTAGCGTAATCAGATCTTGACTTCGGTCTCGCTGCGCTCGCGCGCCCGCCGGTCCAGTTCGGCCTGCGCTTGCTGTGCAGCAATGTCTGCGAGCGGATAGGCCCATTGTCCTTTAAAGTGGACTGCGGTCACGGAACTGGCAGGAAGATGCAGGCGGCAGCGTCGCCGTACGGGCATCTCAACGTCCGCCGGGCCGGGGCTGACCGCGTCGGGGTCCGCAGGTGTATTTTCGGCGCGAATGTCGTGCGCGGTCAAGCGTTCGGAAGTGACGGAGGACGGCGTGAACGCGTCGGGCAGGAGGAGAACCGTTTCGACGCCGGCGGAGAGGTCGGCGTTTACGACTGTAACGAACAGCCCGTCGTCCGATGCGGTGGCGGAGACAGAGAGCGCGGGCCGGGCGGGCGCTTCGGGGTCCGGCAGGGTGGGCGCGTCAACCAGGTCGCTCTCCAGGAGAATGCCGTTACGGTGGGGCATGTACATACGAAAGATATGGTAAGTCGGTGTTTTGATCGCCGCCGGCCCGCAGGTCTGGAGCAGACACTGGAGCGCGTTTACGGTCATCGACATGTTTGCCATGTGGAGCGTGCCGGCGAAGGTGTGAAGCAGATGAAAGCCGCAGGCGGTGAAGAGGGCGTCGCGCAGTGTGTTGGCCTGGTGGAACCGGTTGGTGATCCAGACGCCTTTGTACCAGGTGCCCCACTCGCCCAGGGCCAGGCCAATGGGGTGGCGCGCGGTGCTATAGGCGTCGACCAGAGCGGAGGCGCGGCGCAGCTCGGCTTCTAGGATGTCCAACTCACTGAGGAGGCGGTAGTGATCGTCGTCGGGAAATTCACGGTCGGTGAGATCGCGGCCCTGGTATATATGGTCGGAGATATAGTCGACCGTATGGAGCATTTCCGGCGTCTGCTTCATGCCGGCGAGGAATTCGGCGTCCCAGTCGCGGTAGAGAAGGCATGAACCGCAGGCGATCAGCCTGATGGCGGAGGCCTTGTCGCGGTCGCCGGTACCAAGCATGCGGAGTTTGTTGGAGTAGCGGCGGTAGGCGGCGACGTAATCCTGGGCACGGAACTGGCCGCCCGAGTGCCAGCTCTCGTTGCCGACGTCCCAGAAGCGGACGCGCCAAGGCCGCTCCTGTCCGTTGGCGCGACGCAAGCGCACAGTTTCGCTGTCATGATCGGAGTTGCAGTATTCGACCCAGTCGCGCGCCTCCTGGACTGTGCCGCTGGCGACGTTCAGCACGAGGTAGGGTTCGGACCCGATGGCTTGGCAGAAACGCATGTATTCGTGGGTACCGAAGGCGTTGCTTTCGGGGATGCCCCACTCGATGTTGTAGCGGAGGGGGCGTTCTTGCGGCGGTCCGATTCCGTCTCGCCAGTGGTAATACTCGGCCCAGTTGCCGCCGGGCCAGCGGACCGCGGGCAGCGACAGTTCCGCGAGGGCTTCTAGAGTATCGCGGCGCAGGCCGTCCTCGTTGGGGATGTCGGAGTCCGGACCCACCCAGATGCCGTCGTAGATGCAGCGGCCGAAGTGCTCGGCAAAGCTGCTGTAGAGAAAGGGGCTGACGGAAGGCGCGGCGGCGCGCGGTGTCAGTCTGATGAGGGGAGTTTTCATGACCGCATTTGCGTTAGAAATGGAAATGGTCTGCCTGGGCTCGATCTGGTCTTGACAGTATTGCCAATTGCAGGGAAGTTGACTATAACAACGGGCGAAAGTTGAATGCCACTATCATAATTCAAAAGGTGCAGAGCATGCCACGTCCAAACGAAGGGGGCAAAGATGCCCGTCAGACCGTCAGACGCAACGCGAGCGAGACCGGCTCCTGGGAAGAGGCATTCGTAGCCGCGCTCGAAGAGGATGATCTGGAAGGGCTTTTCTCCGTGCTGGACTCACAGAAGACGGCACACGCGGGAACGCCGCGTCAGGCAGTCAAGCTGAAGGCGGTAAAGCTGATCGAGAGGCATTACGGGGGTTCACTTGCTTCGCTTTACAAAACAAGCGTTGCTTTTGCACGGTCCAGAAACGAGGGGGCGCAGGAGATTGGTTTGGTGGTCCTTGCACCACAATTCGACCGCAACCCGGCCGAGGTAACTGAGATCGTATTGGAGTTGGCCGACAGCGAGAATTGGGAGGTTCGGGAGTGGGCGGCCAGTGCTTTGAGACGGATCATCGCCGGCGAATTCGACGCTATTTTTGCTACGCTTCAGGCGTGGGCGGGCCATGAATCGCCCAATTTGAGGCGGGCGGTCGCGGTTGCAGGCGCATGGGCCGCGAAGGACCTGACGGAAGAGAGATGCCGCCTAATGCTGGAAGTTCTGGGGCCGCTCATGGAGGACGACGACCCGTATGTCAGAAAGAATATGGGGGCGTATGCCATCGGCGACAGCTTTCTGAAGGCCCAGCCCAAGCTGGTCGCGGCGTGGCTGGGGATGGCGAGCGAAAACGAACGATCACAGTGGAATGTGGCGATGGCATTGTCGTCAGCCGAGGCCGCCAATCACTTTGAACTGCTGTCGAAGCTGCTGTGGGGGCTGGCTGCGGACGACCGGACCGTCGTTCGCAGAGCAACGTACAGAGCCGTTCTCAACCTTGCTAAGCGATTGCCCGGTGAGATCGTTCCCCTGGTGGCGTCGTGGAAAACAGATTCTCAACGATCTCATGTGTACCTGCGGGTCTGGCCCAAAATCGAAGGTTTGGAAACGCAGGCGCGTCCTTCATCACGCTAAGATGGATCTTGGCGGGTAGAGAAGACCAACCAGTTGCCTGTTGTTGTCGGTGCAGACGGGTGCAGGCGCGGCGATTCGATTCCCGATTCAATTCTACCAGTTGACGATGGTCCGTTCTGGCACAAAGCGGGTCACGCGCTTCATCGGCGCGGCATCCTGTCGCATGTGATCGCGTCGATAGAAGGGGTAGGTGGTCGGATCCTCGTCGCGCGGTGAGACGTCGACGATGGTACTGCCGCGGAAAGTGCAGCGGTACTGGGTTTCGCGCACTTTGCTGCTGCTGCCGCCGGGGCGGTGTGCGTTGCCGGTGTAGGTGGCTACGGATTCCTGGACCGGGAAGGACAGTGCGATGGTATCGCCCGGCTTCAGTTCGTCGATAAGCATGTAGTTCCCAAGCCTTACCCCTTCACGTGCAGTCCCGTTCACGCGTGTTTGCAACTCGCTGCGGGGAATCCAGGAGGCGAGGCGAACGGCGACCCGCGCGGCGTCTTTGACGTGCATCAACACCTTGCCCTCGTAGGGTAGGTAGCTGTCGACATCCAGCCAGGTTGAAGCTCGGTTCAGTAGCAGGTTGACCGTGACGGTCCCTTTGTCGTGGCGCAAGGCCCCCTCCCAGGCGTAGTAGAGCGCCCTGGGCGCGTTTGCGCTGCAACATTGCATGACCCAGGGTTGTGGAATCCCGACGGGGGTGGCGCAGGAGCCGAACATTCCGAGTGTGCGCTCGACCACGTTGTCGATGGATACGCCTTGATTGCTCTGACCGTGCGGTATCGTAGGTTCGGGCAATGGCGGGCTTGCCTCCACGATGTTGCGGAGTACTTCGGCGTCGAGGAGCTGCTGCTCCGCGAGATGGTTTCGCACGGCGGCGTCGACGAAGTCCCAATAGTCGCCGGCGCCGGCGTCACTGAGCCGGACACCGAGCCTGAGAAGGTCAAAGAAGGTGCAGGCCTCGTTCATGCCGACGTGATTGCCGCCCCAGAATGGTGCGGTAACCCAGCCGAGCTTGGCGACGCCGATTGTCATGGCGTACTCGAAGCCGCGCTGGGCAAACTCGAGGACGCGCGCGTCGTTGGCCACGTGGGCGTATTCGACCATGCCGGCGAGGATCAGGAGGCGGTTGTGGGCGTGAAAGTTGAAGTGGCCCAGTTCGTTGCCTGCTACCATCACGGTCTGGGGGTTGCCGCCCCAGAAACGGGGCTGCATGCAGAAGCGTGAGAGACGGCCGGCCAGATCGAGGGCGCGTTCGTCGCCGCTGGCCTGATACCAAAGCGGCAGCACGCGGAGGATATCGCCGTAGTAGCTGGTGACGGAGCCTTCGGCGTTGTTGTAGTCATCTTCGGGTTCTTCGGTATGACGCCAGCCGGAGCGGGGGTAGCCGCAGACCTCGGCGAATCCGCCGTCGGGGTAGTAGGCGTAGTCGTCTTTGTAGACTGCAATGTCGATCAGGCCGTCCACCATTTTGCGAATGCGCGTCTCCCAGGCGGGTTCTCCGGTCAGCTCGCGCCAAAAGATCATTGCCTCCAGCCAGTGGGCCTGGGCGACGGTAACGGCAAAGTCTTCGGGGATCAGGCCCCTGTGGGCGTGGCCGTATTCCGAGTGCCAGGGCTTGACCGGGCTGTAGACGTTGTAGTAGAGGCCGTCGTCTGGCGAGGTGTCGCGTAGGAGGTGTTCGATCAGGCCCACTTCAGTATCGACGTGGGCGGTGCTGCCGCTCATGGTGCGGAGGAGGGCAAAAGTAGGGGCGAGCAGGGCGTCGCAAGTCGCGTCGGCGGCGTGGTGGCGCATGGTTGCGGGGTTGCAGGCGTAGTTGACGAGGAACCACATCTGGTGGTCGAGGTCGCGGTCGATGCCGCCGGCGATGCCGTTGATGGCAAGGGCGGCGCGCTCGGCGAGGTCGAGCGTATCGGGCACTTCGGCTTCGTACCTGTCGCCCGGCACCTTCGGGGCCGAAAAGTTGGGCGGAGGGTAGGCGGAATCACCGTCGCTGTGCATGGAGGGGTCCTTCCACTCGCTTGTCGAGCAAGCTACAGTTCTGTCTCGATGTGAGGCTCGGTGCTTGACAGACGCCGGAATACGGCCTGCCTGCAAAAGAGAAGCCACAGCCAGGCGAGGACATATCTGGATGACCAGCAAGCGGCCTTTCGCGAGGGCAGTTGGACTCGTGCAAGCGGACTACCCTTTGACGGCGCCGGCGCTGAGGCCAGAGAGCAGATAGCGTTCGACAATGGCGTAAAAGATGAGCGGCGCGATCACGAAGATGCTGGCGGCGGCAAATATCAGGTCGACCGGTGTCGCCATCTCGCCTATGAAGGTCGAGATGCCGACCGAGAAAACGCGTAAGGACTGGGAGATAATGAAGACGGATGCAAAGACAAATTCGTCCCAGGCGGTAAAGAAGGCGATTACGGCTACTGCGACAAGCGCCGGCAGTGAAAGGGGCAGCAACATGCGGACAAGAACGCCCATTTCGGAGCAGCCGTCGGCAAAGGCAGCGTCGGCGATCTCTTCGGGAATCGTATCGAAGGCGCCCTTTAGAATCCAGATCCCTACGGGTACGGTCAGTGCGGTGTCGACAGTGATGAGTCCCAGGTGGGAGTCGACCAGGCCCGCCTGTCGAAAGATGACGAAGATCGGGATGACGAGAACAGCGGAGGGAATCATCTGGGTGCTCAGCAGTCCCATTGCCAGCAGGCTGCGCCCGGGCCAGCCGTGGCGGCTGAGGGAGTAGGCGCCCATGATTTCGAGAACCAGAGCCAAGGCCACGGTGCCCGCCGAGACGACTATCGAATTCTTGAGCCAGGTCAGGATGGGATGAAGCTCGATGATCTCGCGGTAGGCGTCCAGCCGAAAGGACGTTGGAAAGAATGCGGGCGGATAGCGGAAGACTTCGCGTCCAGGGATGAGGGCGTTTATGACCAGCCAGTAGAGCGGGAAGACGATGACCAGGCAGACAAAGACGATCGTGACGTAGAGGGCGATGCGCTCGGCTCGGCGCCGGGCGGTCATCCATCTTTGAACAGTCGGTGGAGTGTAGCTCCGAATTCCTGTCACGCTCAGCGGCTCCCGGATCCTCAGATTTGTGCCTGGCCCAGACGGCGCGTAACGAACACGTAGAGAACTGTGATGAGCAATGACATTATCAGGCCGACGATGGCCATGGCGGCTCCCAGCCCTATATTCAGGGACCGGATGGCGGTTATATAAGTGAGGACAACCAGTGTTGCGGTCCTCACGCCGGGGCCGCCCCCGGTCAGCAGATAGATGATGGGAAAGCGACGGAAGCCCCAGATGGTGATCAGAAGGATCATGATCCCCAGTGTCGGAGCAATTCCCGGCAGGGTGATGTGACGGAACAGCTGCAGCGACCCGGCTCCATCTATCTTGGCGGCGGCGTAGAGTTCCTTATCGATCAACTGGAGGGCGGTCAAGATGATCAGGCTGAAGAAGGGGAAGATCTTCCAGACCGTCATGAGGACGATGGAGAACCAGGCCGTCCAGGGATCCAGCAACCAGTTGGGGTTCCCGGAGATGCCCGGCACCCAGCCGGCAAAGACGTTCATCACGCCGAAGTCTTTGTTGTACATCCAGCTCCAGACCAGAACGGCGGCCACCTCGGGGAAGGCCCACGGCAGGGAGGTGATGACGCGGGCCAGCTTGCGGCCATGGAAGGCTTGGTTCAGCAGCAGCGCGAGCCCCAATGCGAGAATGATGATGATTGCGTTGGCGGCGACGGCATAGAAGAGCGTGTTGCCGATCACAAGCCAGAATTTCGCACTCTCCGCCAGGGACAGGTAGTTATCGAGCCCGACCCAAACTGGCGGCGTGCGCTCGAGCAGGCGGGCCCTGGTGAAGCTCAAGTAGATTTCCTGGGCGATGGGGTAGGCGAAGACGAGGAGAAGGTAGACGGCCACGGGCAGAGCCATGGCGAGCGAAAAGAGCCGGCGTCGAGCGGCGAAGGACAGACGCTTCCGTGCGAGCAAGGTTGCGACCTCTCGTCCGCTGCGCCGGGGCAGATTCAGTTCTGGGCGCAGCAGGCGCTGTTGAAGGCGGCGGCGCGGGCGCTGTGCCCGCGCCGCCCTTTTGGGTCCGAATTAGCCGAACAGCTGATCGGCCAGGACTTCCAGGCCTTGCTGGGCCCTTTGCGCGCCCTCTTCGGGGCTGATGGTGCCGACCACGACTTCGGAGGCGTGCTCGACAACGATTGTCCTGAACTCCTCAACGTGACCCTGGTAGTCGCCCATGACGAAGAGCCAGGGAACGGCGTCGGTGGTGGCGAATCCCGACATCCAGGGCAGAGAGTCAAGATACTCGGGCGTGTTGGCCTGGGGGATCATGGGGGGATCTTTGCGCGCCCAGGTCATTTCCTTGAAGTTGTCCGGTGTCGCCCAGAATTCGAGGAAGGTGCGTGCGGCCTCTTTTTTCTCCGGGGGTGAGTCTGCCGGCCATGTCCAGTAGGAGGGGAATGAGGCGCCCTTCCGGTTGGGCCAGGGCAGCGGCGCGGAACGGATGAAGTTTTCGGAATCCGGATTCATGTTGAAGAAGTTCGGGGGCAGGGCGTTGTTGTCGGTGTAGAGTGCGACCTTGCCCTCGGCGATCATGCGGCGGAAGGTGGCGGCGTCCGAGCCTTGCGGGAAGCAGTCGAGGTACATCCGGCGCCAGTGGGCCAGGGTATTGATCATTGCGTCGGTGTTGACGGTCGGCATCTGGCCTTCGGCGTAAACGCCGCCATAGCCGAGCAGCCAGGGGATCATGTCGCGGAAGAAGCCGACTTTCTCAGGCACCGTGTGCCGGTTGGCCCAACCGAACTGATTGGGCCGGTCGGTAAGCTGCTTGGCCAGCTCGTAGGCTTCATCCTGGGTCTCGGGAAGCGAGGCGCCGGCCGCTTCGACGATGTCCATGTTGTAGATGAGGCCGTCCTGGGCCGTGTTGAACATGAGGACATAGAGATCGCCGGAGTCGTCGGGAGGGTCATCGAAGGTCGCCCGGTCGCTCCAGAACCAGGGGGGAATCTTGGTGATGGCATCGTATTCCCAGATGCCGGCGCTTCTGCCAACGTCGTTCAGAGGTTCGAGGAAGCCGCCCTCGATCAACTTGATGCCTGTGCCCTCGAGCGTGTGCATCACGTCGGCGTCGAGTTTGCCGGCGGCCATCTGGCTGTACTGTGCGTCCTCGTAGATGTTGCTGGGGAAGCTGACTTCCTCGACCTTGATCTCCGGGTAGGCGGCCTCGAACTTCTCGACGAGGTTGCGCAGGGCCACGTCGGAGCCTTTCTCCACCCACCACCAGGACATCACCTTGATCGTTACCGGTTCGCTGCTGACAACCGCCGGTGCGGCGCCGGGGGCTACGGGCGCACATCCGGAGAGCAGTGACCCTGCGGTCACGCCGGCAACGCCGGCTGCCGAAACCTGTAAGAAACCGCGTCGACTCAGTTGGCTGACACCTGCCTGTCTTCGTTCGTTCATGAGTTTCCCTCCTTATGGGAACCATTCAGGGGCGAAAACCGGCCTATTTTTCGGGGCTCCGCGCGGAGCCCGTCCGAACGCCTGCTGGTACACGGGAACGGAAAGCTGACTTGACTCTATTCGGAAGCGTGTCGGACTCGCTCCCTTCTTGGTAAGGAACGCTCTGGATGTTCCGCGCTTGACGTCTGCGCACGCGGCGAAAGGAGGTGATCGACGGCGCTTTTGAACCGCGCCAATGGGACTGAAATGGCTGTTCCCGGCCTTCTGCAGGATAACCCGATTCCAGCGCAGTTCGGAAGGCGGCTGTATGCGCGTCAAGCTCTAGTAAACAGCAAAACCGAGAACTTTTTTCTCCTGGACAGAAAGAGAGGCAAGCCGCTCGGGACTGAGCGCTTTGACGTCTGAGTAGTCGGGCGGCGCAGGGCGAAAGCCGAGCAGGTGCTTTGCTTCTTCCGACAGAATCGGTCGCACGTCGGGCGGGATAAAGCGCAGGCTGTCGGTCTTGCCTCGCATCCAATAGCGGATGTAGTAGGCCAGCACGGCGTAGCGTGGGCTGTCGCTGCAGTTGATGCCGCTGGCGTGCCAGATGGCGGCGTCCCAGATGACGGCCGAGCCGGCGGGGGCTTCGGCGCAGATGTAACCTGGCGGTCTGCTTTCGGGTTCGGGCACGATGCAAGAGTTATGCGAGCCGGGCCAAAGCAGCGTCGCACCGTTATTGATGGTGAAATCGACCAGGCACCAGGTGACGTTCATCGCCATGGGGAAATGTTTGCCGCCGACAAAGGGGACAACGGTGTAGTCCTCTCGATCGACGTGGAGTTGGAAGCCCTGGCGGGGGTTTGCCGCGCCGGTCGGCATCGGGATACGGATGTTGGCATCATAGAGGAGGGCGTCGTCGCCGATCATTTTGCGGACGACGTTCATCGTGGGCGGGTTGAGGAAGAATTCGTAGAAGACAGGATGCTTGCCGGTGATTGTGTGCGAGGTGAGAAGGTTGTCCGACTGGGTGCCGGTGCCAAGAGCGACCTCGCGCTCCTCCTCTAGCAGGTCCTTGACGGCCTGGAGCGTGACGCTCACTTCCTGCTGTGAAAGCGCGTCGGGAATGACCGTGAATCCGTCCTGATCTAGGTCGGTCAGGTGCTTCTCTAAGTCCATTTCGGTTGCTCCTAGGTGAAGTGACCGCTGTGCACTAGGCGCCGAGATCTTTGAGCAGCTGAATCTTCTTCATTCGCCGCTCGTCTGCTGTTTCGAAGAGGCGGTCCGTAACGAGCCGGCCGGTCTTTCTGGACCACTTCGCAGAATACCACTTCAGGAATTCGGCGATTCGATCGGTCTCCCATTGCATACGGGGCGCGGTGCGCATCATCCAGGCCATTTGGCGGCGATTGGCGCCGCCGCCCCAGGACGAGTGCCAGATACGGGTCTGGAAGACGATCACGTCGCCTTTTTCTGCGGGAAGGTCGTAGCGACCGGGAAAGTCCTGCATGGAGTAGCCCAGGACCTTTTGGTCGATATACTTTTCGAGATCGTTGTAGTGGAGGGGCCAGAGATGACTGCCGGGGATGAAGCTAAGGCAGCCCTCGCCGGGTGCTACTTCATCCAGATAGAAGGTCAACTTTGCCTCTACGGCCGGGCCGGGCGAGCCGCCGTCACGGTGCCAAGCAGTGTCGCCGTCATGGATCTGACCATCTGAACTGCCGAAGTAGATGCAGTCTTCGCCGAGCAGGTCTTCAGCGATGGCTGCGAGGTTTGGGTGGTCCAACAACTGGTAGAAGTGGGGGTCTGCTTCGATCAAGGGGAGGATTACGCGGTGACCGTCAGGGAAGATGCGCGCGCCAGGCTCGGATTCGTCTCCTTGCGTTTCGCCGCGATTTATGATGGCGTCGAAGCGCCAGGAGAATTCGTCGACTTCCTCAGGGGTAAGCGCGCCTTCCACTCTTACAAAGCCCAGGGCGTGAAAGTGTGCCATTTGTTCTTCGGTCAGCATTCTTCTATTCCTTCCATAGTTAGTTACTTGCTGATGGCATTGCAGGGAATCAGTGAATTCTTACTGGTGCATCCGGTTCAAGTAACCCGCCCCTCGTAGTAGACGAGCCGGTTGGAGAGGCGGAATGAAATAATGGTCAGCGTCATGATGACGAGAAAGAGAATCATGCCCAGCGCGGCGGCGTAGCCCATCTTGAAGTTTTCGAAGGCGTGGCGGTAGAGATAGAGGACGAAGAAGAGGGTGGAGTTGGCCGGGCCGCCCTTGGTAATGACGAAAGCGCTGGTAAAAACCTGGAAGGAGCCGATGATTCCGATGATGAAGTTGAAGAAGATTACCGGCGAGATCATGGGCAGGGTGACGTTCCAGAACGAGGCCCAGCGTGTGGCGCCATCGAGGGATGCGGCTTCGTAGAGCTGTGTCGGAACACCCTGAAGGCCGGCAAGATAGAGCACCATGCCGCCGCCAACGGCCCACAGGCTCATGATGACAAAGGCCGGCAGCGTCCAGGTGGTACTGAAGAGCCAATTGGGCCCGGTGATGCCGATGAGGCTCAAGCCGTAGTTGATAATGCCGGCTTCGGGGCGAAAGACCCAGGACCACATGTAGGCGACGGCCACGCCGGAAACGACAGCGGGCAGATAGTAGACCGTCCGATAAAGGGACATGCCGCGGATTCTCTGGTTAAGGAGCACGGCCAGCATGACACCGAGGATGACACCGAGGAAGACGACGCTCAATGAGTAGATGGCGGTCACCCACAAGCTTTTCCAGAAGAGCGGGTCGCGGGTGAACATTTTGTCGAAGTTTGCCAGGCCGGCAAATCTGGGCGGTGTAAGGATGTCATACTTGGTCAGGCTCAGATAGCCGGCCGCGATCAAAGGGCCGAACTCGAATGCGAGGAATCCAAAAATCCAGGGGCTGATGAAGAGAAAGCCGGCTATGTTTTCGAAGAGTTCGGTGCGGCTCATGCGCCGTTTGCGGCCGATCGGTGCTGCTGCGCTGACCGTTGCTGCCATGACGGAACCTCGGACTGTCGTGGGTAGTTTAGTGTTTGCGAGATTGGCGGCTAAAAATACCACCGCCAATCTCGTGTGCAATCATCGCCGGGAATTAGGCGTCTTCCAGAATCACGTCGATCGCAGCAGTGGCGGATTCCATCGCTTCCTTGCCGGTCTTCTCGCCCAGGACGGCAAGCTCATACTCAGAGCGGAAGGCGTTCAGGATCTCTGTGGTACTGGGGCCCCAGTATTCGCCGGTGGAGAGATCGGTGATCGGCAGGTGAAGTGTCAGGAAGGCGGCCTGGCGTTCGTTGGTGATGGCGCTCCTGACCGTCGCGTCCATGCGATAGTTGATTGGGAAGAGGGTGATCTGGTAGTCGAGGGAGTCCTGGTTGATGGCTCTCCAAATGAAGAATTCCCAGGCGGCGTCAATGTTTTCGGACTGTGACCAGATGGCCTCCATGTGGACGCTGCCGGCGTAGACATTTCTCACGGGCGGATTGGTGAGGCTTGGCCACCAGGTCATCCACTGGTTGGTTTCGTCGTTGGCGGTGACCTTCAGCCAGGTGTCCCAGTCGGCCAGGACCATCGGCCACATGGCGATCTTACCGCTGGCAGTGGGGAAGTCGCCGAGAGCCGCATGCTGGCCGGGTTTCATGGAGAATTCAGTCCAAGCCACGAGCTGTTCGACGGCTTCGACGGCTTCGGGCTGGTCGAGCAGACACTTGGTCTCGTCTTCGCTGATAATCTGGCCGCCGTTCTGCCAGATGGTGGTGAGATAGAGGTCGCCGGCCAGAAGGGGGGCGGTCATTGCATAAGACTCTTCGCCGCGGTTGAGCTGCGGTCCGGCCGCGGCCACGTCGGCGAAAGTCCACTCGTCGTTAGGCAGGTCAAGTCCGGCCTCTGCGAAGCGGTCCTCGCTGTAGGCGAGTCCGCGCAGGATGACAGAGTTTGTGGGCAGGCCGTAAATATCGCCGTCGAGCATACCCCAGTCGCTGTCGGCGGGGAATTCGAAATCGTCCATGACCACGTCCGGATCGTTGGCCAGGAACTCGCTGATGGAGAGGGCAACTTTCTTGCGCTTGATCTGAATCCACCAGGGGCCGCCGATGAACCAGAGGTCGGGGGCGGTGCCGGCGGCGACATCGATCAGGAGCTTGTCGGCGTGTTCGCCCCAGGGAACCAACTCGAATTCGACGTGGACAGTGTCGCTCTGCTCGTTGAACATGTCGACTTGCTTGTCCAGAGGGCCGATTACCTGGGCGTAGCGAACGGTGGTCTTCTCCATGCTGGGTTCGGCGGCTTCAGAGCCAGAATCAGCTTCTGCTGCTGGTTCCGGTCCGCCGCCGCAGGCCTGCAGGAAGGGAACGCTGGCGCCAACCACTGCCGCTCCGCGCAGGAGTTGTCTGCGGCTAAATCGCTTGTTCGACATTGTTGTCTCCTCCGTTGTGAAGAATGAACTGTGAAACATCTATGAACTACGAAAGAAGGCTTGTAGACAGAAATTCAGATAGGATGTGGGCGTTAGCCCTTAATGCCGGAAAAAGTAACCCCTTGTATAAAGTAGCGTTGCGCAAAGAAGAAGACGAGCAGCGGCGGTATCAGAATCATCGTCGAGCCGGCCATCAGGTGGGGGAGGTTGGGGCGAACCGAGGACGATGCCGCAGTGGCCATGAAGTGGAGGCCCACCGCGAGGGTGAGCATGTCACGGCTGCGGAGGAAGATAAGAGGGCCGAAGAAGTCGTTCCAGGTCCCCAGAAAGGAAAAAATGGCAACAGCGGCCAGGGCGGGCTTGATGAGGGGCATTGTGATGCGGCCGTAGATGCCCAGCCATCCGCAGCCGTCTATGCGGGCGGCATCGTCGAGCTCCGGGTTGATGGTGAGAATGAACTGGCGCAGGAGGAAGATGAAGAAGGCGCCGCCGCCGAACCAGGACGGGACGATGAGCGGGTAAAATGTATTCAGCCATCCAAGATCTTTGAAGAGGATGTAGAGCGGAATGATGGTGACCTGCCCGGGGACCATCATGGTGCTCAGCACGAGGATGAAGATGACATCGCGCCCAATAAAACGGATGCGGGCGAAACCGAAGGCTACGAGCGACGCGCTCAACAGCCGGCCCACCAGGACGCCGAGGGTGATGATCATCGTATTGGTGCCGTATTGGGCAAAGCTGAAGTAGTCGACAAAGGCCTGGCGGTAGTGGATCCACTGGAAGTCGCTAGGGAACCACGTAGGGGGAAGGAGAAATACCTCGTGCTGGGGCTTGAGAGAGGTGGAAATCATCCAGTATAGGGGGAAGAGCATGGTAATGGAGCCGACCAGTAGAATGACGTGAATGACCGAACGTTCCAAGGCGCGCGTTCTTTCGGCCTTGCGGCGAAGGCTACGAGCGTCGGTTGTACTCGAAACGCCGCCTGTCACGGTAGTCGCCATTTCCGAACCTCTTGCACCTGAAGGGGAGAGGAATTGGCAGGAATTATATTTGTTTCGGGCTGGTATGGCAAGCGCTGAAAATCCGGCGGGCTACGGGGGTCGGTCGAGGAGAAAGGCTGGGCATTTCTGCTGTACAAGGGGGGGGCTCCGGATGCTTGCGAAAGTCAGTTGATAGACTGGTCGGCAAGACTCAAGGCAGAACGCCGAGGAGCGTTTGAACTGCTCCCCGGCGTTCGACGGCAAACTGAGCCTGTTCTTCGGCGGAACCCTGCTTAGTTCTGCTTGAAGGTGATTTCTGTGCAGGCGACGCTATCGGTAATGGTCCTGCCCCAGGTTGGCGACAAGCGGGTCAGATTGGAGAATTCCTTCGACGCAGTTCTCGATTCGTCCCAGCCGCCGCCAGGGCAGTGCACGACCCAGATTTCAACATGTGTGCCTGAAGGGGCACGGCCGCCAAAGGGGGAGAAGCCCCAGTGGCCGGTCGGTTTGCCACAGCCGGTGCACTTGGTGTTGCGGGGTCCGCTGAAGGAAACGTGCAGACAGACGCCGTTCATCAGGTTGTTGTTCCTGTCATACATCTTGCCTTCGAAGTAGGTCTGCTGGTCGTTTCGGTTGCAGGTCCCGGTGCCGATGAGCGAGTACGCGTGTCCCGTTGACGGGGGTTGGGTCGGCGCGGGCGGGACCGGTGTTGCTGTCGGCGGAATCGGAGTCGGTGGGGGCGTCGGGATAAAGGATGCGACCTGCACAAGCCCCGGGTTCGTAGCCGTCACCAGCGGACTGTAAACCCAGGCGTACTGGCCATTGTAGATGATTTGCCACCAACCGCCGGCGGGGTTCTTGCCGGAGATGGGGTACTGGGAGCCGGGCGCAGCCTGGCCCACGATTGGATAGTTCGTTCCCGGGCCTGCGCGCACGTTCATCTGCCTCGTCATCGTGACGGTGGGCGAATCGGGCGTTGGTGAGGCTGTGGGCGTAGGCGACACGGTCGGCGTCGGTGTGGCAGTGGGCGTCGCGGTCGCCGTTGGCGTGGGCGTGTCGGTCGCCTCCAGGATGGCCAGCCGCTGCTCGAAAGAGTTGACGCGGTCCGACATTGTGGTCACGAGCTCTACCATAGCCTCCACCTTAGCGGCCAAGGCTTCGAGCGTCAGCTCGTCCTGGGCGTAGAGTGGAGCTGCGACGCCAATGAGACATACTGTGATCAGCAGTAACAGAATTGACTTTTTCATGTTGTTGCCCCGATTCTTGCTGCGTTTCTCGGATTGGACTCACGCTGGCCCGGTTCAAAGTACAGAAGAAAGGCCATGCAAACAGGATGTAGTCGGAGAGGTCAGACCGTTGAGAGCTGATTGTTATTTCAGCCGTCTCTTCGTTTCTCAACGGTGTTGTATCGCCTTTGACCTCCCGCCGGTAATCCCATCTCAATTGTTCTGGGCAAATATCAGCCAGACTTCTCCATGCCCTCCAGTCACAGTAAAGGAGAAGTCATGGCTGTCCCGTTCACCGTTGCCATCTCTGACGAAAACTCGATAGTTTCCGTCCACATTTCCGCCTGGAACCTGGCTGAGTGGTACGGCCTTCAGGTAGTTGTACTTGTTGCCCTGAGGTCCATGATGTGTATGGTTCTGACCACGGGTTGTGTGGTCCACGGCCGAGACATGGACCCCGTCCTTGTGTAGCTCGACGTAGTAGCTGCCCCCGATGCCCTGAACCTCATCGCCGCGTCCTTCATGGACGAAGCCGACGAAGAGCTTGAGCTCGCTTCCGCTGTTGTGCCTCAGATCGGTATTGCGTAACCTGAATTTGCAGCCGTCGCCGCCGATGCCCGCGCAGGGATCCGATGGAGACGGCGCCGCCGCCTGGGGTACAGGAGTCGGTGGGATCGGGGTCGGGGGTACGGGCGTAGGAGGCGGCGGCGGTGTCGGGATGAAGGAGGCCGCCTGCACGATGTGGGGATTAGTTGCGGTCACCAGCGGGCTGTAGACCCAGGCAAATTGCCCGCCATAGATGATTTGCCACCAGGTTCCGGCGGGATTCTTGCCGGAGATGGGGTACTGGCTGCCGGCTACGGCCTGGCCTACGATTGGATAGTTGGTACCCGGACCGGCGCGCACATTCATCCGTCTCGTGATGGTCACCGTGGCCGAATCGGGCGTTGGCGTGGCCGTCGGCGTTGGCGGTGCTGTCGGTGTCGGAGTGGCAGTCGGCGATGCTGTCGGTGTAGGCGTCGGCGTATCGGTCGCCTCCAGAATGGCCAACCTCTCTTCGTAGGCGGTCAGCCGGTCGGACATTGAAGTCAGTAGCTCCACAAGGGCCTCAACTTTTTGCGCCAGCCCTTCGAGGGTCAAGTCGTCCTGGGCATAGAGCGGCACAGCAATGCCAGCGAGAAACACCACGATCAAGACGATGAGCAACAGCTTTTTCATTTCTATTCCCCGGTCAATTGTGCGGTTCAGGCTTGAGACGGTGAGCAGTTCGCCGCCGGGTAACTGCTGTCGGTTGTTGGTCTGGGCAACTCTGGTGGGCGATTCCAAGTGCTCAAGAACTCTGGCGGAATCGAACTCGCGAGTGCGGCCTAACCTCGCGCCGGCTCGGACATCTCCTTGCGCGCCCTTGCCGAAAGGGCGGGAAGGTGGCCCTCGTTTTCGATAACCTGCTGGAGGTGGCACATGCGGGCCGGAGATGCGGTCCCTCTCATAATGTCAGAGTGCATCTGATCGATCCAGTAGCGATGATGGTTGGCGATGTACTTCTTCAACTCGTCAAGCTCCGGCTCGGTCTCGCAGCGTGCGCAAGAGTTCAAGGTAAACATGCGCCGCCGCTTGCTTCCGCCAAAGGAGGCGTGCATCAGATTATGGTTAAAGGCGACGACGTCTCCTGGCCGTGTTTCCAGGGCCACAGCGGGAACATCTTTCTGTTCGATGCCCCAGCGCTCTGGGGACTCGCCGGCCTGGCGGGCCTCCCAGCCTTTGAACATGTCCAACCGGTGTGTGCCGGGTATGACGCGCAGGCAGCCGCTATCGCGGCCGACGCCATCCAGATAGAGTGCCACTTTTAGGTACTTGCCCACCGTGTGGAAGCCGTCGCTGTGCCAGCTGGTGTCGCCGGTGTAGTAGTTTCCGTCGCCGCCAAGGTAGTTGAATTCCTCTCCCAGGATGCCGGATATCAGTCCAACAAGCCTGGGGTCGTCGAGGAGTGTGCTAAGCCGTGCGCTCTGGTCAATGAAAGGTACGATACAGGAGCGCTCGCTGCCGTCATGGACGACGTTTCGCCCGCGAAAGACCGCTTCGAATTCGTCGATGATCCAGCCGACTTCCTCTTTGAGCAGACCGGGCAGGGAGAGGAATCCAAAGGTCTCAAAAAACTGTTTCTGCTCGCGCGTCAACTCCATGATGCTTTTCTCGCTGTTGCGTGAAAACCCGTTTCAAGCGTTTGAAAGCGCCGGAGGCGAGGGCCTGGCCCAACTTGAAGGGTAAATTGGAGGGAACCCCGGCTGCTTCAGGGTGTTACTGACACTGTAATACATGATGCGTCTTTGCTGCAATGAAGGCAGCCACATTCAACTATATTGCCTGCCTGTTTTGTTGTCAATTCGGTTTCGGAAATCGTGTGCGACTCTCTCATGGCGGGAATCGTCTAGCGAGAAACCCATGCCGGCGGCGGGTAGAATTTTCCGCCGGCTTGGGGAGAGGCAAAGGGCGGGCACAAGGCCTGCTCCTACCGAGACCGCGGCACTGGCTGAATTGGAGAAGGTGCGATGGGCCGCAGGCTGCACTGGACCGCTTGATATTGAACGCGGCGGTAGGCGTAGCTCAGGGGGGCGTTGCGGGGGCAGTCCCCCCGCACAAGGAAGGGCTGCAGGCCCGTCCGCCCAAAAGGGTCCAAAGAGACGTATTCCCCCTATCTGCCGGAGGACGAACGGGGGACTGTTCATGGCTCCGTTGCTCAGGACTGTGATTTTATGTTCTCAGGTGCAGGCGAGGTTGGTCCGTCGCGTCACTCCTCGGGAAAGTTGCGAAAAAGCGCGGCCATTGCCGGGTCTTCGAGGGGGCCCACATCGGTTTTCGTCAGACGGGCTTGGTCTTTGTAGTCCTGCGGCAGGTCCTTACGTACCCAGATCGGGGTCCGGGACCCAGCGTAGAGCGCCCAGATTACCTTGCGAACGCGATCGCTCAGGTTGGGCGTGTTGGTGTGGTAGATGGAGGTGTCGTTGATCATGCAGTCGCCGGCCTTGCCGGTGGCAAGCACCATTTCCGGCACGCTGCGGGGTTGTCCATCGGGCGCGTTGAACCAGGGCGGTGAATTGACATGGGTGCCGTGGGTGCCGGGGAGAAGCCCGGTCGGTCCCATCTCTGCATCTACGTCTTCGATCAGAAAGGTGAGCCGAATATAGATCGGAGGGGTCATGTCGGAGGCTTTTTTGTTTACACGCGCATCGTTGTGCCAGGCCTGATGGGCGGGGCTGCGCTCAAACAGGCAGTGGCCATGGCCGGCCCCGAAGACAACTGGCTCGTCTTGCCAATATCGCTGCATGTAGCCACGCACGATCGGCATGATTTTTGAAAGATTCACGAGCTGACGAAATACCGGGTCTTGCCAAAGGGGAATCAGGTCGAAACGATTGGATGCATTGCGATGCTGGCGGCCCTTTTTTGCGATCTGTTCGTTCATTTTGGCGTCGAAGGCTGCCCGGATCTGGTCTAACCGGTCTTCAGGAATCGCGCCGCGAACCACTGTATAGCCAAGGTTTTTAAGATTCAGGATCTGGATATCCAACTGATGGTCATCGCCTAACCCGTCCATTGGCGCTGCAGTTTGGACATTCACGTTCTTTCGCATGTTTCTTGCCTCCTATTTTGTAACAGGTACAGTCAACGAACCGGACGTGAAAGAGGGTCGCGACAGCGGGCACAGGAGTCTTTGGGGGCCGGATTTGACGTGGTTGACAAACGGAATTGTACTCATTATACTCCCAAAGTCTGCCAGAAAATATCCTATTCGTCGACGCAACTCCACCAGATCTCATACGTTATGGTACTGGCTCCCGGCAGCAGCCGACTCAACCCGAGTGCCAATTCGAGGGAGCCCAACGTGCTGTTGCCGCTTCCCGGCCGGGCAAAAAATGGATGCGCTGAGAGTAAGCCGGCGCTAGAACGTCGAGATTGGGGCACGCGCCGGCTACCGGGGTCGTGCACTGCGAAGGGCTAAAGGAAACAGAGAAGATCGCACATGTCCAGGGAAATCAGGCTTGCCATCGTCGGCGTCGGCAACTGCACAAGCGCCTTGGTACAGGGTCTTCATTACTACGCGCAGGGTGGTGAATCAGTCGGGTTGATGCACCGCGAAATGGGCGGCTACGACGTAACCGACATCAAGCCGGCTGTCGCATTTGACGTCAATGCGTGCAAAGTTGGGTTGGACCTGTCTGATGCCATCTTCGCGCCCCCCAACAACGCCTACCGAGTGCCCGACATTGAGCTGACGGAGAGCGGGGTAGAGGTCCTCATGGGGCCCGTCGCCGATGGGGCGCCCCCGCACCTTCAAAGTCAGATGGAGCGAGCAGTGGGGCAGCCGGTGGATGTTGTCGCCGCCCTCAGAGAAGCGGGCGCGGAGGTAATGCTGAACATGCTGCCGACCGGGTCGGCGGAGGCGGCCCGCATCTATGCCGAGGCCGCACTCGAAGCGGGCGTTGCATTTGTCAACGGCATGCCGGAACTGATCGTATGCGACGAGTCCTTTGCGCGGGAAGCGGAGATGCGCAAAGTCCCTCTGGTGGGAGATGACGTCAAGAGCCAGCTGGGGGGCACGATTCTGCACCGGGCGATGGTGGAGACGATGCTGGCACGCGGCATACAGATCAAGAAGACGTACCAGCTCAACTACGCCGGCAACACAGACTTTTACAATCTCATTCACCGCGGGGAGAGCAAGGAGAAGACGAAGCGGGGGGCTGTGGAGACGCTCATCCCCTACGAAGCGGATGTCTCGGCCGGTTTCGCGCATGTGCCCAACATGGAGGACCGCAAGACAGCCCGCTTCTATTTTGAGCTGGCCAACTTCAGCAATGCGCCGATCATTCTGGACGCCAAGCTAGAGGTAGAGGACAGTGCGAATTTCGCCGGTGTCGCGGTTGACGCGATCCGATGCTGCCGCCTTGCGCTCGACCGCGGGACGGGCGGGGTGCTGACAAGCGCTTCCGCCTTCTTCTGCAAACATCCTCCGCAGCAGATTGTCGACGAGCAAGCCTTGAAGATGCTGGAGGAGTTTATCCAGGGAAAGCGCGATAGATAGCACGCTGTAGCAGGAGCTGTTCTCTTCCAAACTCGAAGGGCGGCGCGAATGGAGCCTTGCGGAGGTTCAGAGAGTTGCCAGCCTGATATCGTCCTGATCGGCCACATCGTCAAGGAGATGATCCATTTCCCGGATCGGACGATCGGCCCGGTCCTGGGAAGTCCAGTCGCCTATGGGTCGGTCGCGGCCGGAAGGCTGGGGGAGCGAGTTGGCATCGTCACGATCATCGGTGAGGACATGCCGGACGGGTTGCTGCAGCCTTTTCGCGACGCGCAGGTAGACATGCGCGGGGTCTCTGTCAGGCCGGGCGACCGTACGACGACGACAAAGTTGATTTACGCGGCGTCGGGTGAGAAGGAGATTCAGTACCCTCAGAAGGCCCCGCCGATTTCATTTGACGACATCCCTCCCGACTACCACACTGCCTCCGTTTTCTATATCGCGACAATGGACCACGATGTGCCCGTGGGCACGATCCGCGACCTGGCCGCGTTGGACGGGACGCTGGCGATCGACCTGGGCGGCTACGGCGGCGCGCATTCGCGGCAGCATCCAAACGCAGAGGAACGGCGCGATCCCACAGAGCTGCGGGAACTGGTCTCCCTTTGCGACATCGTGCGCGCCAGCGTGGAAGACTGCGGCCACCTATTGGGAGCGGAGTCGGTGGCGACTCCCGCCGGCGAGGAGAAGGTCGTGAACCAGTTCGTGGACTGGGGGGCCACCATCGGATTGCTGACGCTGGGTGAGCGCGGCTGCGTGTTGGCGACGGCAGAAGGCGTGGAGCGGGTGCCGGCCCAGAGCGGCGAGGTAATAGACACAACCGGGGCAGGCGACTCATTTTCGACCGTCTTTCTGAGCGGGTACCGGCGCAGCGGCGACGCGCGATGGGCGGCCAGACTTGGCGCCGCAGCAGTAATTCATGTCATCGAACGGTCAGGAGGGGTGCACAAAACACGGATGCCCACCAGAGATGAGGTCGAGAAAAGGATGCTGGTTGCCAGCCCATAGTCACGGGACAATCAGAATGCGCTCAAAAAATGGGCGTAGGATACTCAATTTTCATACAGGAGGAGTGTGATGAAGACCCGGAAACGCAGCGCTATCATTCTTGCTCTGCTGACGCTACTGTTGGCGGCATGTGTCGCGCCGGCCCCGATGGCGTCGGACATGGCAGCCGAGGACCAGCCTGTCGAACTGTCGATGTGGTATTTCAACTGGCCGCCCGGTTATGAGTACCAGGCCGAACGAGTCCGCATCTATATGAACGACAATCCGCACGTCACAATCGACTTCGACCATAGCATTCCCCCCGTGGGTGAAGGCGGATTCGAAGACAAGGTGACGAGCGCGCTCGCGACCGGCACTGCGCCAGACATCTTCGCTGTCATCAACCCACAGGCGATCAAGCTGATCAACAAGGGGCAGCTGGCGCCGATCGACGATGCGGCGGTGGGGGCGCTTGGCTTTGACTCGGTTGAGGCGCTCAAGGCCAGCCGCTTGCCGGGCGCGTTCGATTCCTGGTCGTCCGCCGACGGTACACCTTACGGCTACCACTGGGAGTTGAGCTGGCTCGTTCTCTACTGCAATGACCAGCACTTCCGCGACGCAGGTGTCGATCCCGATGCGGTCACGCTTGAGACCTGGGACGACCTCATTGCGGTTGGAAAGCAGGTGATCGAAGGCAACCCCGACTTCTATCTTGACGATGACGGCAACTTCAAGCGCAACTTCATCAAGCTGCCGATGTATTTCGACGATACGTGGTCGATGCAGGTGCTGACGACCTTCCTTGCGCAGGCCGGCGGCAGCGTCTTGAGCGACGACCGTACGTCGGCGACGATCAACGACGCTGCAGGCGCAGAGGCCGTCGAGTGGATGATGCGGGTAAGCAGGGAGCTGGGCGATCCCAACATCGGTCCGGTGATTCCCGGCGAGGTCCATGCGGCGTTCGGTTCGGGCGAGATGACCTGCGACCTGGCCGGTCCGTGGATGTATGAGGCCTTCCTCGTGGCAACCGGGAGCCCTGTGGTAGAGAGCGGCTATCATGCTTACGGCATGCCTGCGATCGAGGCCGGCACGCCTGGTAACGTCTTCTGGGGCTGGGCTTGGGTGGTCAACGCGGCGTCGGAGAACAAGCAGGCCGCGTGGGAGTTCCTCCGCTTCCTGGAAGCCGACCCGCAGGGACAGGCGACGGCTTCGGGGATCTGGCAGCCCTTGCCGGACATCGAGAAGGGTTGGGGCGCAGGGCGAGTTCCCTATGCTGACCTCGTCGCGGCCGCGGCGGAGGGAGGCCAGGCGATCTTCGTAACCGAGCACTACGCCGAAGTGGCGCGCATCCTGCGCGGCAAGATTGAGGCGATGGCCTTTGAGGGCGCCGATGTCCAGGCGAGCCTGGACGAAGCAGTGGAAGAGATCAATTCGATTGTCGACGGGCGATAGAAAAAGAACGTAGTGGTTCGTAGACAGCCGATGGTGATTGCGCCATCGGCTGTCCGCCAGCCGCCAGGCACAGGGGTCGTGTAGTGGAAAAGATGGAATCGCTGCGGTTGGGTCGGCTCTGGCCCGAAAACTGGCGTTACCATACACGCATGAAGGTGGTCGGATTCCTCTTCACGCTCCCCGTGCTTGCCTTCTTTCTAGTCTTTAACATATATCCGATTGTAAGCGCGATCGTCATCAGTTTTCATGAGTTCGACCTCTTCGGCCCGATGACCTGGGTGGGCCTGGAGAACTACCAGAACCTGGCCGGCAACAAGAACTTCTGGTCGGCAATGCGGGTGACGCTCAGTTTTACCCTGTTTTTCGGACCGCCGGCCTGGGTGATTGGCTTTGTCTTCGCATCGTTGATCAGGGAAAAGCTGATAGGGCGCTTCTTCTTCCGTTCGGTCTTTTTCGCGCCCACCATTCTCTCGGCGGTAGCGATGGCCACGGCATGGTCCCTGCTGCTGCGCCAGAACGGCCCTCTCAACGCGATGCTGGGACTTTCCGTATCCTGGCTGACCAAGCAGAACAGTGCGCTGTGGGGCATTGTCATCATGTCGGCCTGGCAGGGCGTCGGCTGGTTCATGGTCGTATTCCTGGCCGGGCTCCAATCGATCCCGCAGACCTTTTACGAGGCGGCGGCCATCGACGGCGCGAATCGGTGGCGACTAATGCGGCACATCACGCTGCCGATGCTGCGGCCGATTTTCGCCTTTGTCGTGATTCACACGATCATCGCGGGTATGAAGGTGTTTACGCCGATGTTCATCATGACGGGCGGGGGCCCGAACAACGCCACACGATCGATGGCGATGCTCATCTACCACGAGGGGCTGCGCGACCTGCGCATGGGCCGTGCCAGCGCCGTGTCGATGGTCGGCTTCGTCTTGATCCTGGTCCTCACGATTGTACAGCTGCGCCTTTTTCGCGTGCACGAAGGGATTGAAGAATGAGTGGCCGCAGCAACATTATGCAGGTCGTGCGATTCGGGCTGCTCTGTATCTTCGCCGCGGTCATGCTGTTCCCGATGGTCTGGATTGTTTCGGGTTCGCTCAAACCGCTTGAGCAGGTATTTCTCATTCCGGTGAAATGGATTCCGGACCCGATTCAGTGGCGCAACTATCCCGAGGCGTGGACATCTGAGAACTTCACTCGCAATCTGATGAACAGCCTGATCGTGCTGTTTGCGCAGGTGGGGATCCAGGTGTTTTTTCCGTCGTTGGCCGGTTACGGTTTTGCCAAGCACAACTTTCCCGGCAAAGAGATCATGTTCGTCATCATTTTGGGCATGTCGCTGCTGCCGCTCCAGATTATCATGATCCCGCTCTTCGTGATCGTCAAGCAGCTGGGCTGGATCAACACCTATCCTGGGCTCATCCTGCCGATATCGGTGAACGCGTTCGCCGTCTTTTTTATGAGGCAGTTCATCACTTCGATCCCAACCGAGTACATCGACGCGGCGCGGGTCGACGGTTCGGGCGAGCTGAACATTTTCTTTCAGATTGTGGTACCGATGGTGAAACCTGCGCTGGTTACGCTTGCGCTGCTGGCGGCGCTGGCGAGCTGGGACGAGTTTCTGTGGCCGCTGATCGTTATCAGCGACCAGGATTTGGCCACGCTGCCGTTGGGCATCTCCTATCTCAAGTCGCTTTACCAGGCGCCGGCGCACTGGCTGCTGGCGGTCTCGGTGGTAATGGCCACGCCGCTGCTCTTGATCTTTCTTTTTGCCCAGCAGCGTATCATAGAAAGCGCCGCGCAGACCGGCATCAAAGGGTAGTCTCCCGGAGGAGACCAACGTGCTCAGAGTAGGCTTCATCGGCCTCGGCATCGTCAGCAACGAACATGTGCTGGGATATCTGGACAATCCTGATGCCGAGATCGCGGCGGTTTGCGACCTTGATCGCGAGGCCGGACGACGGTGGCTGGAGCGGTGGGAACAGGGGCAGGCGACGCTCTACGATAATCACGAGGAGATGTTGGAGAAGGAGTCGCTCGACATCGTTGAGGTCCTGACGCCGCACCATCTTCATTGCGCGCTGGCGGTCGATTGCGCGCAGGCCGGCGTCAGAGGATTGAGCCTGCAGAAGCCGATGGCGCATGGGTTGGCGGAGTGCGACAGAATCATTGAGGCCTGCAGGCGGAACGGAGTGAAGTTGCGGGTATACGAGAACTTCCTGTTCTATCCGGCCTTCGAGCGAGCCAAAGCGCTGATCGAGGAAGGCGTAATCGGCGAGCCGATTTCGGTCCGCGTGAACACGATGGGCGGAGTAAAGGAGGGCGCGCCGTGGCCCATATTCTGGGACCCGACCAGCTGGCGGATGGACTTCAGCCGTTCTGGCACGGGACCGTTGGTGGGCGACGACGGCTTCCACAAGTTTTCGTTGGCGCGCTGGTTCATGGAGCGGGACTTTGAGAAGATTGGCGCCTGGATCGACGGGGACACGCCCCTGGATGCGCCGGCGATGATTCGCGCGCGCTTCAGAGACTCCGCCGGAAAGCCGAAGTATGCGCAGCTGGATTTTTCGTTCTCGCCGCGCATGGCGCTGCCCTGCAGCTTCTGGCTGGAGGATTTCGTCGAGATCTTCGGCGAAAAGGGCGTTATGTGGATCAACCAGTGTACGGGCGGGAAGGACCGCGCTTATTTCCAAGCCTGCAATATGTCGGGCAGCCCGGCCTTTCCCCCGATCGCGGTTTTTGTCGACGGCGAGGTCACAACTTACATGGAGGAGGTCCCGCCGGAAGAGCGCAGCTGGTCTTCGTCGTTTGTCGGGGCGACGCGCCACTTTGTCGAGGCCGTCAGAGACGATTCCAGGCCTGTTTTCAGCGGCGAGGAGGGCAGGGAGATAACGCGATATATCATCGCGGCCTACCTTTCGGCGCAGGAAGAGCGGGACGTCTACCTGGATGAAATCACGACGCAGGCCGAGCTGGACCGGGAGTATGAGATCAAGAGCAACTTCTGCAATGCCGCAGCGGCTGCATAAAAACTGAATCCGCGGCGAACAGGCTACTGACAGCCCGCGGTCGTTGAAAGGAGGGACCCAAAATCCGAGGGCCTGATCGATTACAGACGCTCATCGACAACGGAGAGATGGTGGTTGCCATCGGGGCGCACGACGCGCTGTCGGCGGTGCTGGTGGAGCGGGCCGGTTTTAATGCAGTCTACATCGGCAGTTTCGCCACCGAGGCGACCTTTCTCGGTCAGCCGGACCTGGCCTTGATGCCCAAGACCGAGCGGTTGATGATCGCGCGCAATATTGTGAAGGCGGTCGATGTGCCGGTCATTGCCGACATGGAGGAGGGATACGGCAACGCGATCAGCATGATGGATGCGGTGCGCGATTTCGAAGCGATCGGCCTGGCCGGCGTGCACATAGACGACCAGGCGCTGCCGTCGAAGTGCCCCTTTCTGGCCGGCATCCCGCGCAGCGAACTGATCAGCGAAGAGGAGATGTGCGGCAAGATACGCGCCGCGCTCGACGCCCGCTACGATCCGAACTTCAAGATCATCGTGCGTTCGGATGTTATTGCGACGACTGATCTCGACACCTATTACCGCGAGAATATGATCGACCAGGTTGTGGACCGAAGCAACGCCTATGCTGAGGCCGGAGCCGATGCCATCTTTGTTATGGCGCTGACCGTCGAGGAGCTGGACTATTTTGCTGACAGAATCAAGGCCCCGCTCGTTGGCATTTTCGCCACGGTCGAGCCGATCGCGATCAAGGAGTTCGAGAAGGCCGGGTGTCAGATGGTGATCGGGTCGCTGGTGTCGCTATACATGGCAGGGCGGGGGCTCGTCGACGGGCTGAAGGCGCTCAAGGACACGGGGGACTGGAACGCGGTGCAGGACAAGATGATCAACGACGAGGAGTTCTTCGACATCGTCGGCCTGGAGAAGTACGGTGATCTCTGGCGCCGCTACAAGATCCCCTGATTTTGCTATGTCGGCCGGACGGCCAGGCAGATTACGCGTGCCTTAGTCCACAGTTCACCACGCGTTGGGCTTGGGAAAGGAGGTGGGAAAGACACACAGTCGCGCATGTTTGACCGGCACTCCGGGATAGTACGGCGATTCCATACTGTCGGTCGTAAGCGGTCGTAGGAACCACACTCTTCGTACAAGGAGAACTCCGATGAAACGAACTCGTATTCAGTCGCTTGTTGTTTTCATCGCCTGCCTGAGCCTCATAGTGGTCGGCTGTGCTGCGCCTGTCGCGCCGGCAGATTCCGGGGACGACATGATGGGCGATGATGATATGCCGCTGGCGGGAACTACGCTGCGCGTCGGCAGCATCGGCGATGCTCTGCCTGCCCTGGGAACGCAGCATGAACGCCTGGATCCGGACTTTGCCGCGGCAACGGGGGTTGACCTGCAGGCGGATTTCCCACCGTTCACCGACTATGTTGCTAAGGTGACAACCATGTGTCAGTCGGGCAGCGATCTCTACGACGTCATGTGGCTTGACGGTCCGTGGTATGGCCTGTTCGTGTCGCAGGGCTGCCTGGAGGATCTGTCGGACTACATTGCCAACGACTCGGGCGAGATTGCGCTAGACGATTACCCGCTGCGTTCGCTGGCCGTGCTGGGCACATACAACGAGACGTTCTACGTGATTCCGCAGTTTGCGGCGGTCGGCATGCTGGCCTACCGCATGGACCTGTTCAACGATCCGGATGAGCAGGCCGCGTTCAAGGAGGAGTACGGATACGACCTGCAGGTGCCGGAGACGTGGGGTCAGTACCTCGACATCGGCACATTCTTCACCCGTCCCGATGAAGGGTTGTGGGGATTCAACCACCGTTACGGCAACCCCTCATCACTGATGGGCGACCTGTTGATCGGCTTCGCGTTCTCGCGCGGCGCGTCACTCTTTGACGGCGACTGGAACCCGACCTTCAATACGCCTGAAATGCAGGATGCGCTCGGCTTCTTCACCAGCGAGGAGTTCCTCGCTGCGCAGCCTCCCGGCAAGGAAGGATATTTCACCGACGATGTGATGCTCAACGCCATGCAGGGCAAGGTGGCGATGTACATCACCGAGAACTGGGCCATTTCCAACCTGATGGATCCTTCGCGTTCGCCGATGGCGGAAAACCTGGGCTGGGCGCTGATTCCCGGCTGGGAAGACCCTGAGACGGGCGAGATTCATCGCGGCACGATGGCCGGCGCGGGCGGCTGGGCGATCAACGCCCATAGCCAGAACAAGGACGCGGCCTGGGCATACATCCAGTTCATGCAGGGAAAGTCGAACGCCAAGATCCTGGCCGAAGAGCAGCAGTGGTGCTATCGCATCTCGGACTGCTCCGACTCGGATTACGCTGCCATGTATCCATATTTCCCGATCAACCTGGGTCAGATGGAGATCATGGTGCCGCGGCCGAGCGAGGCCTGGTGGCCGGAGGCCGAGTTTGCTTTTGCCTCGAATGTGGGCAAGTACATGGCCGGTGAGATGACGATTGAAGAGGCGCTGGCAGCTGCGCAGGCCGAGGCCGAGCAGATCGTGGCCGACGCCGGCTATGCCGGGGTATTCAAGAACTACACACCGACGGAAAAGGAGGGACAGGCTTGCGCTGAGCTGGCAAGTCTGGGCGTGCAGCATCCCGACTGCTAACAGGACAGGGCTGTCCCGGCATTTCCCTTTACGGGCAAATGCCGGGGCGCCCCGAGTTTTGCGGTTTAAGCTCGTGGTTGCTTCGTCTTCTTGGGAATCGCCAGATGCCCAATTTGCCTCCAGAAGGAGGAAGGAGAGACTGAACCATGGAACGTCGCAGATTTTCCCGTCGTGATTTCTTGAGGTTCACCGGTGTAACTACGGGGGGACTTCTTTTGGCGGCCTGCGGGACTGGGCCAGAGGCCGAGGCGCCGGCAGCAGAAGCGCCGGCGGCAAGCGAGTCGGAGACCGCAGCGGAACCGGCGATGGAAGAAAATGTGTTGCGCTGGGGACACTGGGATACGGGCTACATCGGTAAACAGTTCCCATGGACGATGGCCGGCGGCGTTAACCACACACCTCTTGTCAAGATGAGCCACGAAGGGCCGTTTTTCCGCAACGCCAACCTGGAGCTTGAACTGAACCTGGCGGAGTCGGCGGAGTACAATGACGACTTCACGGGGTTTACGGTCAAGATCCGGGAGGGCCTGCAGTGGAGTGACGGCGAGCCTGTCACGGCGCAGGATGTGTGGGGCACGACGTTGATGGCGATTACGCCGGACACGAGCGCGGCCAAGGGTGTCGAGTCGGCGCTGCAGCTGGTCAAAGGCGTGAAGGACTACTGGATCGGGTCGACGGAGGAGTTGCCGGAAGGGCTTATTCTCGAGGACGACTACACGTTCCGCGTAGAGATGCTCGAGCCGTGGAGCGATGCAATCTGGAACATTGTCGGTGGTCAGCAGACACTGCCTTGGCACATCTACGGCAAGATCTTCGAGGACAAGGAAGCGCGCACCGCCTTGCGTGACTTCGAGACGCCGATCATGCTCGATCCGGAGCTGCAGGTAGGGACGGGCCCTTACATCTACGAGAAGGGTGAGAAGGAAGTCTTCATGCGGTACGTGAAGAATCCTTTGTACCACGGGCCGGAACCGCAACTAGACGCGGTCGAGTTCATCACCTACGGCAGCGCCGACGCCTGTCTGGTGGCGTTTGAGCGCGGTGAGGTTGACGTGATGGCGACCAACGATGCGGCATACGTGCCGAGCATGGCGGCGGTGGCGGGAACGCAGACGTACGACACGCCCGACTACTACGTGCGTATGCTGCGGTACAATTGGAACCAGCCCTATCTGAATGACGTGCGCGTATTCAAGGCGATCGACATGGCGCTGGACCGTTCGGTGCTGTGCGCCCAGGTGCTGGACGAGGCCTGCATCGCGTGGCGGCAGATGGGACCGGGCACCGAAGGCTTTGACCACAACCCCTACAATCCGGAGGAGGCGAAGCGGCTGTTGGAGGAGGCCGGCTGGGACCCGAACCAGGAAATCGACCTGCTGACCGACTACACCGACCCGCTGACGGCGGAGCTGCTGCCTGCGATCGCGGCGATGCTGGGGCAGGTCGGCATCAAGGCGACGCCCAAGGTGTTACAGGGGCCGGCGTTGACCGAGTATTACTACACAGGCAACGTCGACATCTGGTATGACGGCTCATGGGGCATTCCTTCGGTTACTGTGTGGCCCGGCCAGTATGACGACCCTGTTTGGGTGGACGCGGACGGCAACGAGTACGGCGAGTATGCCGAGGGGCGCTCGCCAAAAGCCGGCAATCTGATGGGATTCCATCCCGATTGGGCGCAAGAGGCGCTGGAGGAGTACCGGGCCGCAACACCGGAGCGCAAGTCGGAGCTGCTGAAGCTGATCCAGGAGCGCACGGCGAATGAGGGGACCTCGTGGATGACGCTGGCGCGCTACAACCGCTGGATCTCGCACAAGGACGACATCGTTGGGGTGGACAATCCCGATACGGTGTTGTGGAACTTCGACGTGTTCTGCACGAAGTCGAATGCCTGGACCTGGTCAAAGGCATAGACGGCAGAGGGAAGTGGGTAGTATGGAAAGTGGATAGCAGGCAGCGGAAAGCAGCCCCCGCTTTCTGCTCCCTGCGAGCCATTGGTGAAAGGGTTCACCATGATTGGGTACATTTTCCGACGGCTCATTTACATCATTCCGCTCTTGCTCTTGATGACCGCGATCACCTTTACGATGATCGAGCTGGCGCCGGGTGAGTTTGTGGATGCGCTGGTGCCGCCTGATACGGCGTTCGGGATCCGGCTCGAGCCGGAAGAGCGGGAACGGCTGAGAGCGCGCTACGGCTTTGACAAGCCGCCCTACGTGAGATACTTCATCTGGGTAAAGGAGCTGGTGGTCTTTCAAAACCTGGGCACAGACCTGGTCACTGGGGCACCCGTACTGACGGAGTTGACGCAGCGATGGCCGATGAGCCTGAAGCTGCAGGGAACGGCCCTGCTCATCTATGTCGCGGTGGGCGTAATGCTGGGGATGGCGAGCGCCTTCAGACAGTATTCGGCACTCGACCACGTGCTCACAGCGTTCGGGCTGATCTGGATATCGACGCCGCTCTTTGTCTTTGCGATCTTTCTGCTCTATCTGTTTGCGCTGGCTCTTCCGATCTTCCCGGTCGGGCATGAAAAGCCGATAGGCGTAGAGAACCCCACCATATTGCAATCGATCCATCACATGGTGTTGCCGGTGGCTGTTTTGAGCCTGGCCGGAATCGCGGCGACCCAGCGTCTGATGCGTGCTACGATTCTTGAGGTCCTTAACTCGGACTATGTACGAACATCGCGCGCGAAAGGTCTGCGAGAGAGAGTGGTGCGGTTTCGTCACGTGCTACGCAATGCGTCCTTGCCGCTTGTTACGGGCGTGGTGCTGGGGCTGCCTGAGCTGATCGGCGGCTCGTTCATCGTCGAGTATGTCTTCAGCTGGCCGGGGGTTGGCAGCTATAGCCTGAACGCGGCGCTCCACTATAACTATCCTGTCCTTTTGGGCGGTCTGATTCTGAACGGGGGCCTGGTGCTGCTGGCAAGCCTGTTTGCGGATATAGCCATAGGCTGGGTGGACCCGCGCATCAGGATCACGGCGGGGAGGCAGGCATGAGTCAGTCTTCTCGGCCCGATCCGAAGAGTGCCGAGCTGGACCTGGAGCTTGGCGTTCGCAAGACGCGCAGCGGGAGTACGTGGGCCCGGCTGAGGCGGCGCTTCTGGCGTCACAAACCGGCCGTGGCGGGCATCGTGGTGGTGAGTATTCTGCTGGTTCTGGCGATTTTCGCGCCGGTCTCGGCACTGGGTGTGGACCCGAGCGAACCGAACTTCGGGGAGATCAACAACGCCCCAAGCGCCAAGCATATCCTGGGCACTGACGGCATCGGGCGCGATATGTGGGCGCGCCTGGTTTATGGCGCGCGCATCTCGTTGTCGGTCGGATTCGTTGTTGTTGGAATTACGATCGTGATCGCGGTCATTATTGGGGGAATCTCGGGCTACTTTGGCGGGGCGATTGACACGATTTTGCAGCGCTTCACCGAGGCTGTGATGCTGTTCCCTTCGTTCATTCTGATAATTACGGTTACCGCCTTCCTGGAGCCAAGCATTTACAACGTGATGATCGTGCTGGGCATTTTCGGCTGGCCGGGCATGTCGCGCGTTGTGCGCTCGATGTTTCTCTCCTTGCGCGAGACCGACTATGTGCTGGCGGCGCGGGCCGTGGGCGTGCGCTGGCCGGGTATCGTGTTCAGGCACATTCTGCCCGGCACGCTGGCCCCGATCATCGTCAGCGGGACGCTGGGGCTGGTGGGCGCGATCATGACGGAGGCGACGCTGAGCTTTCTGGGGCTGGGCGTACAGGAGCCGACGCCAAGTTGGGGCAGCATGTTGACGCATGCGATGCAGCTGCCCGTGCTGCGAGAGATGTGGTGGCGCTGGATCCCGCCTGCGGTTCTGATTTTCATGACTGTGCTGGCGGTCAACTTCATTGGCGACGGTCTGCGCGACGCGGCAGATCCGATGGCGATTGAACGCTGAAGGGCAGTTGCCGGTTGCCAGTGGTCAGTGGTCAGTGGTCAGTGGTCGGTTGCCAGTTGGAAAACTTTCAGTGGTCAGCGGAATGTGTCGTTTGATGTCCTATTGTATGCCGTAGGGGGAAGGGATGCGCACTCCGGTCGAAGGTCAACTAGAACCGATGCGGCCTGAGGGGCCGCAATGTTTTGTGGACTGGCGTTTTGTGAAGGCCGGATTCGTCGGCTGGTACGCGGACGCTGATCGCGTGGGTGTTTGGGAGCCGGCGCCGGAAAACACCGTTGGAAGGCCCGAGGCGCCCTACGGGATACGTTTGCAGGCTCAGCCGGCGGAGGAGACGGTTGGGCCGAACATGGCGCGCGACAAGCCGTGGGAGTACACCTATCATATCAACACCGTTCTGTATGACGAGGGCGTTTACCGGGCGTGGTATGAGTGCGTACCGGAGGACCACTTCAGGGGTCTGGACGTCGGCTGGCCTAAGGGTCACGGCAACCTGATGTGCTATGCCGAGTCCGACGACGGGTTCAACTGGCGAAAGCCTGCGCTCGGCCTGGCCTCTTACCACGGTGAGGAGAGAACGAACATCGTCTACGGCCGCGAACTGAGCCCGAACGGTCTGCACGGCGGCAGCGTATTCAAAGACCCGAGCGCGCCGCCGGCCGAGCGCTATAAACTCATCTACATGGGTTCTGCCGAAGAGTCGGACGCCGCCGCCTGGCGTGCGAAGATGGCTGAGCGCTTTGGAGAAGACCTGGACCCGATGACGGCGCGAAACAGCGGGCAGTCGGGCCGGCTGTTGGGAGCGACCGGCCATCTCGACCGGGAGCGGCGGCCGCAGGTGAACTGGATGGCGGGGGCGGTCTCGCCCGACGGACTGCACTGGACGGGGCTGACCGAGCCGCTGATGGTCCATTTCAGCGACACGCTGAATACGGCCTATTGGGATGCTTCGCTGGGACGGTACGTTGGGTATTTCCGCACATGGAGGTACGGACGGCGCTGTGTGGGGCGCGCCGAGACGGAGGACTTTCGCTACTGGCCTTCGACACCGGATACGGTGCTGCAGGCCCCGCTGGAGCGCCACCCCTCCGATGACGTTTACACCAACGCCAAGGTCATATATCCCGGCAGCGGAAATACGCACCTGATGTTTCCAGCCATCTACCACAGGCTGGACGACAGCCGGGAGGTTTATATGGCTTCCAGCGTCGACGGCATCAACTGGCAATGGGTGCCGAGCGCCGGGCCTGTGGTTGGCCGGGGAGAGATGGGGGGTTGGAACGGTGGGGACATCAGCACCAGCCAGGGACTGGTTCCTCTGTCGGGAGGACGAATTGCTGTGCCGGTGGTTGGCTATGTTCACGCGCACAAGTTCCCGCGCGGCAGCGAGCCATTTGGCGCGCCCGGCTGGGCAACGTGGAAGGAAGGACGGTTGGCTGCGCTCGAAGCCGACGAATTGGGAGAGTTCGCCACGATTGAGATGGTCATCGAAGGCAGCCAACTGTCGCTGAATTTGAAGTGCCGGGAGGCGGGCTCGGTCCTGGTGGAACTGCGCGATGCCGGGGGCCAGCCGCTGGCGGGATACACTTTTGCTGACGCGGACCCGATTTGTGACGACAGTGTGGACAGGCGGGTGACATGGCGCGGCGAGGCAAACATTGGCCGGTTTTCGGGACAGCCGATTTCGCTGGCTTTTCGGATGAGCAAGACCCAGCTGTTCGCCTTTCAGCTGATCTGAACTGCTTCCTCATTGAAACTTAGAGGTTCTGCCAAACAGCCGCGCCGTCGGACCGGCCATGAATCCGCCCTGTCCCTCTCTTGGTTAGCCGTGAATTGACAAGGGAATCGCACAAAAGGGAATTTCGAACGACGAAGAATGACCAAGACAGCAAAGACCCCCGAGCAAACGGCTTTCAGGTGTGCTACTCTGACATAAGCACGAACAACCGGCCAAAGCGACGGCCGACGAAAAACTGAAAACGAATAAATGACCGGCCCAAGACGAGAACTGACGAAAGATGGCGATAAAGGGCGCAATACAGCGCAAAAGCGCTCCGACAATGCTTCGACCCCAATGGCATGCAAAAACTGCCCAGCCAGTGCGGCCCCCTTTTTTATCAAGAGAGGCAGAATCCCGGAAACCGTGCTGCGCTGTCATCTTCATGCCGGTCCAACCGAAGGAGCCGGCATGGATCGCGTCCATTTCCGCCGCTCCTGGCAGCGGACCGTCCGTACGAAGAAAGAAAATTTCGGTCGACATTGACCGACTTTGGTCGACTCTGGTCGACAAAAGTCGACCTTTGGCGTTAATTCGAGAGGACTTTGGCCCCGTTGGACACATGCGACAGACAACCGCTATGTCAGGTTCACACATGCAATCGGTGAGGCAGAAAGCCCGAAGTTCCAGGACACGTCTGACGGGGTGAGAAGGCCGAAACTCTCGATTTCATCGAGGATTGGCTGATCAGTGGCTTCGATTGCTTTGTGGGCAGTGGAAGTTGTCAGGCAGGGCAAGGTCAAGAGCAGTTCGTGAGGTCATCAAGGAGATGACAGTGTCAGAAAAAACAGTACTCTTCACTGATTTGCGGCACATCCGCTGCGGCGACCTCGAATGGTTCTCGCCGGAGGGAGAGCTGCTGCCGGTTGTGCGTCCGCCGCTGCCGCAAACGGAGTCACATGCCGCTCTCGGGTTTCAACCGCGCGGCATCCGGCTCGCGGCCCAGCCGGCGACCAAGACCGGGCCGCTGGAGCAGCCGCCGCCGGGCAGAGTCATCTACGAAGGCGGGATGTACCGCTCGTGGAACGTCGTTTGGGAAGTTCCGCCCGGCGCGGACGCACGCGACTTTTACTACACTGTGCCCTCGTCGGTCACGGTACGCTATGCGGAGTCGGATGACGGTTTCGACTGGCGGATTGTGGCCGACTCGCCGCTGGAGAATCCCGGACTTGTCGGGTACGACGGGCCGACCTTCCTGGTTGACCCGCACGGGCCGGCTGAGGAACGGTACAAGATGGTATTCTGCGCGCGCCCGCCGGAAAGTGAGAGGGCGGCCCTGTGGGCGGCGTACCAGGAGCTGCACCCTCGTTACCACGAGCCGCGCATGACCGAGTACAACCTGCAATGTCTCTATGCCGCTGTTTCGCCCGATGGTCTCGACTGGAAGATGCTGTCCGAACCGCTGATGGTCCACCAGAGCGACACCGACACGACGGTTTACTGGGACGAATGGCTGGAACGCTACGTCCTGTACACGCGCATGTACTGGCAGGAGCGCCGCTGGATAGGGCGTGCGGAGTCGGGGAACTTTCGCGAGTGGGGCGGGATTGAGCCGATGGTCTGGCCGGAGCTGTCGTGGCCGCCGACGACCGACATCTATCTGAACGCCAGGTCGGTGTACCCAGGGGCGCCGCAGTATCATCTCATGTTCCCGATGCTCTACGATCGCTTCACGCAGGCATCTGAGGTCCGCATGTACTCTTCGAGCGATGGCATCGTCTGGTTCCAAGTGCCAGGAGGCCCGGTCATTTCTCCCGGGGCGATTGGAGCCTGGGACAGCGAGTTTATTGCGGCGGGCCGGGACCTGGTGCCGTTTGGAAGCGATCGCATCGCGGTCCCCTATCACGGGACGCCGTTCCCGCACAAGTATCCGCGCTGGGACAATGTGCTAGAATCGCATCGCGTGGGATGGGTCTGGTGGCAGAAGGGACGCTTGAGCGCGGTGGTTGCTGACGAGGAGGGTGAGTTTTTCACATTTGCCACGGTTCCGGCGGGCCGATCGCTCCGTCTGAACGCCCGCACGCGGGGTGGAGGCGAGGTACGCGTGGGTGTTATCAGGTCGGGGCGGGCGGAAGGCGGATTCCACCTACGCGACCTCTATTCGCAGAGGGAGGAGGTCGCCGGCCGTTCGGTAAGCGATTGCGCTGCCTTCACGGGGGACAGCCTGTCGGCGCCCGTCTATTGGGGAGGCAACAGCGACATAGGCAGCGCGGATGGCGAGCCTGTGACATTGCATTTCAAGCTACGGTCGGCGGAGTTGTTCGGCTTTGAGTGGGTATGAAGATTGTGCCCATCTGACAAGGAATAGGGTGGAACCGTGTACCAGGGTGCGCGCAACGTCTACTGCCGATACAAGGACATAAAGAGCGTTGAGCTCGTCTACGACCTGGACGAGAAGCCGCTCCTGTTTCTGGACCTGGGACTCGTGTTTCCCGGAATGATAATCTGGGAAGACAGCGGGTCGGGGGAAGCCCACCCTCTTCATGCAGGGCTCGAGTTTTACGGCGAGCGCAAATTGGCGAGGGAGGACGTCGTCGGCCGCGAATTTCGCGTGCCATTTGGGGTATCGTTCGCAACTGAGCCGGCGCGGAAAGGGCCGCAGATCAGTCTGGAAGGGATGGAGACGCAGCTGGTAGGCGGCACGATGCTCCACGACGGCGGCACCTACCGGCTATGGTATCCCACGACAGAGCCTGAGGGATTCGTTTCGGCGGCAACGAAGGAAACGTCTTCGCGACGGGGGTTCGACCTGGGGCACCTGGGCAATGTGCTGCGCTACGCCGAATCTGACAACGGCGTCGACTGGCGCCTGCCCCAGATGGAGCATGTTCGCTTGGACGGTGCGCCGTCGAATATCGTTTACGGTTCGATGAACGAACCCGAGATCGGGTACGGCGGCGGCTCAGTATTTGTGGACCCGTCGGCCGAGGCGGACTCGCGGTACAAGGTGATGTTTACCGGCCGGATGTCTCCGCGGCGGCAGATGGAGTTTGCCAAAGCGACTGGCCAGCAGGTCGACCCGATGTCCCTGATGACAGGCATTCCGCCCGAGGTCGCTTATTCGCAGGGCGAGGCGTTTGCAGCCCAGTTCGAGGCGCTGGCGTCCGGTGGACTGCCCGATTCACCTGAGCTGCTCCCGGATGCCGGTGGGCAGGTGCTGTTCGGCGCGGTCTCGCCGGACGGGCTGAGCTGGCGGACTCTGCCCGACCCGATCATGTTGTTCATGGCAGAGTCGAACAATGCCTACTACGACGTGGAGAGGGAGGCCTGCGTAACCTACATCAGGTTGTGGCACGTGGCGCAGCGACGGGCGATAGGGAAGTCCGTGTCCAAGGACTTTTCGAGATGGCCCTTTCCGCGGGCGCTGCTTGTGCCTGAGCTGCGCGACCCGATTTCGACCGACTTCTACACGAATGCCCACAGCCTCTATCCCGGCCACGAGGATGTTCATCTTTGCTTTGTCGCCCGGTACCGCCGCGGGGGCGATGATTGCAGCGACATCAGCGTAGCGGTCAGCCTGGACGGGGAGATCTTCAACTTCCCGCCGGGCGGCCCGGTGATCTCGCAGGAGGCGTGGGAATGGGGGCCGACAGCTGAGCCGGGCGCCGGGTTCATCATACCAATGACGGCGCTGGTACCCTTCGGAAGGGACCAGATGGGGCTTGTTTACGGCGGCAGCAACGTTGCGCACAAGTGGCCGAGGACCGTGGAGGTGGAGCACTTTTCGCGCTGGGCGCTATGGGACGGGGAACGGCTGGTTGGACTTGAGGCGGAAGCGCATGGAGAGTTTGTGACCGCCGGGCTGATTCTCTACGGCCCCCACGTTCTGATCAACGCCAGGACCGAGATGAGCGGCCGCATCCAGGCCGAGTTGCTCGACTCGATGGGAGAGGTGTTACCGGGTTACAGCTTTGAGGAGAGCAATCCAATTGTCGGCGACCACAAACGGGCCCCGCTGACATGGCGTGGAGGCTCTGACCTCGCCCATCTGGTTGGCCAGAAGGTCTACATTCGGTTCAGAATGATTCAGGCCAGACTGTACAGTTTGACGGCGGAAGACAGCAGCTAAGGCGACCAAAATGGGAAGTAAGCCGGAACTGACCGTCGCCAGGGAGGGACAGACCTGGCGCGCCCGTTACCAGAGATTCGCCAGGGAGCATGCCGGCTTTCTGTGGGTTGCGCCGGCGCTCTTCACGCTGCTGGCCGTCATCATCTACCCAATGATTTACGGAATCTACCTCTCATTTGTGGACATGAACCTCGGTCAGAAGGAGGCGCCGTTCATCGGCCTCGATAACTTCATTTTTGTATTGAAGGACGACGTCTTCCTCAACAGTATTTCCAAGACGCTGTTCTACGTTGCCGTCAGTGTGAGTCTGACATTTGTCTTCGGCCTTGGTCTTGCGCTGCTGATGCAGAAGATCCACTGGGGACGCACGATATTTCACCTGATCCTGATTGCGCCGATGGCGATTGCGCCGCCGGTGGTGGGCTTGACGTGGCGTTGGATTTACAATCCACTGTTCGGGCTGCTCAATCCTTTTCTGGGTCTTTTTGGGCTGCCGCAACAGGCGCCGCTCGGCAGTCCGGATTCGGCGATGGAGGCTATACTCGTCGTCGACATCTGGCAATGGACCTCGCTGGTCTTTCTGATCCTGTACGCAGGGGTGTCGACGCTGCCACGCGAGCCATACGAGGCCGCCGACCTCGACGGGGCGGGGCCATGGGCGATGTTCTGGCGCATCACTTTGCCGCTGTTGACGCCGGTTATCCTGGTGGTCCTCGTGCTGCGAACGGTCGACGCCTTCCGCACGTTTGACCTGATAAACGTAATGACGGCGGGCGGGCCGGCGCTGTCGACCGAGGTGATGAGTCTCTACATCTATCGTGTCGGCTTCAAGTTTTTCCAGATGGGCAGGGGCGCGGCCGCGGGCCAAATTATGCTGCTCGGCGCCGGCGTCATACTGGGGGTCTATTTCCGATTCCTATACAAGGAACTTGATTGAAAATGGGAGCTGAGGTCAAGCGAGTACAAGGACCCATGCGAAGTCGGCGAACGTTCGGGCGGCTTGTGCGGCGCCATTGGAGCACAGCGGTTGCCTATCTGGTGGTGATCCTTGTTTGCGTGTTCGTTCTGATCCCAATATTGGCCGGATTCGTTACCGCGTTCAAGCCAGGCCCGATCCAGATTGCCAGCCCGCCTGTGTGGTTATTCCAGCCAACTGCTGACAATTTCGAGCGGGTTTTGATCGCAAAGAAGGGTCTGCTGAATTTACGCAACAGCATCATCGTGACGGTCCTCTCGATCAGCGTCTCGCTCCTGGTGGGTGTGCCGGCGGCATACTCGCTTGCGCGCCTGCGTATGAAGGGCCGGCAGCAGCTGTTGGGATGGATCATTTCGCTGCGCATGATTCCTCCCGTGGTCGTGGCGCTGCCCTTCTTCGTGCTCATCGATCGAATGAAGCTGTATGATACGTATGTCGGGCTGTCGCTGACCTATCTTTCGTTCAGCATTCCCATGATTATCTGGATCATGCGCGGCTACTTCGCGCGTACGCCGCACCTGGAAGAGTCGGCCATGGTGGACGGATGCAGCCGTTTGCAGGCCGTAGTTCGGGTACTCTTGCCAGTCGTCATGCCGGGGCTGGCGGCGACAGCGCTGCTGGTGGCGATGGTGGCGTGGAATGAGTACATGCTGGCGCTCATCCTTACTGGGCGCAACACGGCGACGCTGCCAATCCACGCGGTTACATACGTGACGCGGGTCCGCGTCGAGTGGGGCGAGCTTTTCGCCATGAATCTGATCATCGCTGCGCCGGTTCTGCTGTTGGCGGCGACATTGCACCGGCACCTGGTGCGCGGCCTCACATTCGGGATGGTCGAGTAGGGTGAACGGGCTGGGATAAGGAATCAAGGGGACCGAGCAAAGGACACGAATTGGTCGATGCTGCTAACGAAACAGAAACTGGCAGGGATGATGGAATGCGGGCGCCTCGAGCCCTACTCCAACAAGGAGGAGGTTCTGAAGCTGTGCCGAAGCGCCAGGGCGTTGGGTCTGGGCGTGGCCTACGCGAATTTGAGCTACCTGTCGCTGGTTGGTCGCGCGATCGCCGGCAGCCGGACGAGGCTGGGCATTCCAATCGCTTTCCCCTTTGGCGCGACGAGCCCGGAGATGAAGATTGCGGAGGCCCGGCAGGCACTGGAGGAAGGGGCAGTTGAGTTCGACATGGTGATGAACGTACAGCGCTTCAAATCGGGCGAATATACCTATGTGGAGGATGACATTCGCGGCGTGGTCGAGGCCGTAGGGGGAAACACGACAAAGGTGATCATCGAGACCTGCTTTCTGACCAAGGCCGAAATTGTGAAGGCTGCACGGCTCGTAAAGGAGGCAGGCGCCAACTATGTCAAGACATCGACCGGGTACGGCACCTACTGCGCGCGTCTGGTTGACGTGCAGCTGATCCGGGAGAATGTGGATATCGGCATCAAGGCTGCGGGCGACATTACGGACCTTTACACCTGCATGGCCATGATCAGGGCGGGCGCAACGACGATTGGCGCCAATCCCGAGGATGCGGAGACGATTCTGAACGAGTTTGAGGCCAAGTACGGAGAGCAGGTGGAAATCCAGGTAGCGCAGGTGGGGGAGAGATGACGGAGACAGTTGGATTTGGCATTGTAGGCTGCGGAAGCATCGCCGAGATCGCGCACTTCGCGTCGATTGCGAAGACGCCGGAGGCGAGACTGATCGCATGTTGCGACATCAACCCGGACACGGCGGCAGGCGCTGCTGAGAAGTACGGGGCCGAAGCGTGGTACACCGACTACCGGGCGATGTACGCGGAGCGCAGCGACTTGGAGGCGGTGATCATTGCCACGCCGAACAACCACCACCGGAACCAGGCAATCGCTGCGGCCCAGGCGGGTCTGCACGTGGTTGTCGAGAAGCCGCTGGCGGTCACGAACAGAGAGGCCTGGGACATTGTCGAGGCCTGCCGCGGGGCCGGTGTCAAGTTGATGGTGGGCTGCGACCGGCGGTTCTGGACGCAGAATCAGTGGGCCAAGCAGCTGATCGAGGACGACGTCATCGGCCAGGTGCTGATGGCGCGCGCGTCGCTGCACGAACACTGGCACCTCTATCAGAACCACGTCGCCAAGACCGACTTCCGGCTGCGCGCAGATGTGGCGGGCGGCGCGGCCTTGCCGGACACAGGCGCGCACGCGATTGACCTGCTGACCTGGCTGATCGGGTCGCCCGTCAAGCGGGCCGTCGGCGTGGCCAAGAGGCTGGCGATGCCGGCCGATTACACGCTGTGCGATGACACCGTCTGGCTCCTGCTCGACTATGAGAACGGCGCGCAGGGTTGCGTGAGCTGCAATCGCTTCTCGCATGCAGTATCGCAAGCGACCGAGTTGTACGGGACTGAAGGCACCATTTACACGACAACCGATGCCACCAATCCCTTCCAGAGCGTGCCGATGGCGGTTTACACCAATCGCGACTACGCGATCGAAGAACTGCCCGAGATTCTGCGCAACCATCGCTGGCCTCAGCTGTTCTGGGTCGAGGATATCGTCAACCGGCCTGTCCAGAAGCGCTGGACCGCGCTGCACCCCCCGCGCGAACCGAGCAACTACACCAATATGACGCGCCACTTTATGGACTGCATCATTCATGATGAGGAGCCGCTCGTATCCGGCGAGGACGGCGCAAGGGCGATTGAGGTCATGTGCGCCGTGTACAAGTCGATGGAGACCGGTGCGTGGGTGGAGCTGCCGCTGCAGGAAGAGATTATTCCGCCGCACTACGTGCCGATGCCCATCGAAGGTTAAGTTCTAGCACGCGCATTCGAGAGGGCTTAGAGTCCACATTGACGGGAGCGACAGGCAGACAGCATTTGCTTCCCTCCATTGCCAAGGCCCGACGGCTGGTTGAGATCCCTGACCGGGGCGCCTCCGCATTGGGAGACAGGCCTGCATTCTGTGGTTGCTGGCAGTTGACTTGGCCGGCGGCAAGACTTGGACAGCCTGATCGTCACAGTCTCTGCCGATCTGAAAGGAAGGTGTCCCTGAACCAGTGCCCCCCTTAACCAGAGGCCTAATGGGTTCCTGACGAGGTCGTGCGGACAGTAGGCCCTGCGGCGACAGACAAAACCGGCAGCATTTGCCCACGATCAGTTAAGTGTGGCGCGTCGATTCTCGAGGTAGTTTTCGTGCATTTCCCAAATCAGAGTGTGGGTTGCGACTGATCGCTCCCACACCACAACCCAAGGAGGGGTAGAGAAATGGAAACGCGAAAGATGAACCGCCGGGAGATTCTGAGGCTCATGACTGCTGGCGCGGCCGGCGCCTCCGTGCTTGCAACGGTATCTTGTGTGGCGCCAGTGGACACGCCGGCTCCCGCGGCTGAGCCGGCGATGGAAGGGTTTGATTTCAAACGCTTCGACGGGGAGAGTCTCTTCATCCATGGTGAGAATCACCCTATTTCGGAACTGGTAGCAGAGGTTGATCAGGAGTTCCTGGAGTTGACCGGCATCTCACTTGAATGGGAGCTGGCCCCCGAGGCGCAGGCTCGACAGAAGACTCTCCTTTACATGCAGGGCCAGGACACCGGTCTCGACGTATGGGAGACGGCCATTCCGATCGAGAAACTGAAGTTCCAGAGCGAGGGCTGGTATTTCGCGATCAACGACCTCCTCAAAGACCCGAACCTCAGTGACCCCGATTGGGACGCCGACGACATCGCGGCCGCCGGCTGGCAGTGGGTGACCTTGGACAACGGGGATATCTATGCGCTGCCCTCTTTTGTGCCGCAGATCATCTACGCCTTCCGCCGGGACCTGCTGGAGGAGAAGGGCATCGAGCCGCCGAAGACGCTAGAGGAGATGGAGGCGGCCGCCGCTGCGTTGCACGATCCGCCCAACATGTACGGGATTACGCTGCGCGGCAAGGCGGCGGTCTGGGTCATGTGGGGGGCGTTCCTGTGGAACATGGGCGGGAGCTGGCAGGATGAGGACGGCAACCTGGCGATAGCCACGCCTGAAGCGATCGAAGCGGCCGAGACGTACGTGCGGCTTCTCCAGAACTACGGCCCGCCAGGGTCAACCGGATATGACTGGCTCGAATGCAGTTCACTGTTCAGCCAGGGTCAGGCAGGGATGTGGGTGGACGGTTCGGACCTGATCGCGAAGTCCGAGAACCCTGAGAATTCCGTCATTGCCGACAAGATCGGATACTCGCTGCTGCCGGAGGGACCGGGCGGCCAGTTCGGCCCGGTAGCCTGTGTGGGCTGGGCGATCAGCCCCTTCAGCCAGAAGAAGGAGGCAGCTTTCTACTTCCTCCAGTGGGCGACCAACAAGAGCAACCAGCTGCGGGCGATGATAAGCGGTTCCCCGGCGGCCCGGGTATCTGCATGGGAGCACCCGGATTTCGCTGCCAACAGTCTCGTTCCGCAGGACTGGATCGATACCTGTGTGGAATCGCTCAAGGACGGTGTGGCAGTGCCGATGATTCCGGAGATTATTCCGGTCAACGAGTTCGGTGAGGCGGTCAGCAACGCCTTGACCCAGGCGATTGAGGGCGGCGACGTGGCGCAGCTGCTGCAGAATGCCCAGGACGAGCTGGAACCCGTAATGCGTGCATCCCAGTCTTAGACGGACAAGATGTGCCCACGACGGAACCCTTTGACTGGCCCGCAAGCGTGGTCATTCCTGTCGCTTCGCAGTACCAGAGAGGATAGTCGTTAGGCTTACAACCCTGGCCCCCGCTTTTCCGTCATAGGGCGGGGGTCAGGGGATTGGGCTTTGCAGGGTCAAAGGATGCGGTGCTCCCATCAATGCCACGGGCCGAAGGACTTCAAGATTCGTCCAGGCCGGCAGAGGGCTGTAAATGCAAGAGACTCATCGTGACGCCGACGGGGCCGCGGTGAAAGAGACCAACCGCTGGCGCAGAATGGGCATAGGCGACTGGATTGAGCGACGCGCCAGTCTGGTCTTCATCGCCCCTGCCGTTTTCGCCGTGCTCTTGCTGATCGGCTATCCCCTCGTCTGGAATCTGTACATGAGCCTGCAGAAATGGGAGCTCGGCAGGCAACCGCCGGAGTTTATCGGTCTCACGAACTACATCAACGCGCTTTCAGCCCCCAGGTTTCACCAGGGTGTTTTCAAGACACTGTACTACTCAGTGTTGGCAACGCTGATACCGACGACTCTGGGACTCGGGGCCGCGCTCGCTTTTAACGAACGTTTTTTTGCCCGCGGTTTGCTGCGGTCGGTCTTCGCTTTGCCAATGATGGCGACGCCTGTCGCGGTGGCGCTGATCTGGCAGCTGATGTACCATCCCGCTTTGGGCGTGTTCAACTACCTATTGAGCCTTGTCAACCTTCCGCCCAGTCTGTGGGTTGCCTCGTCTCAGACAGTTATCCCTAGCGTGGCGCTGGTAGAGTCGTTTCAAGCAACCCCTTTTGCTGCACTCGTCATACTTGGCGGCCTGGCCGCCCTCCCCGCCGGACTGTACGAGGCGTCCAAAATTGATGGGGCCAGTGCGATACAGCGATTCAGGTACCTGACGCTGCCTCTCGTTTGGCCATACATCGTTGTCGTGCTGCTGATTCGTTCTGTCGACGCGCTCAAGGCGTTTGACTCCATCTTCGTTCTTACGCAAGGAGGACCGGGACGCGCGTCTGAGACGATTAACATCCTGCTTTTCCTGCAGGCATTCAACTTTTATCACGTAGGCTACAGCGCCTCGATGGTGGTGATGCTCTTCATACTGGTTGTGGGGGCGGCGCTGGTCCTGACTCGACTGAGAAGGGATCCGTCATGGTAGTGAGGGGATCGGCCTGGGGCGGTCGGGAAGGCCGGCCATTCGCTCTACTATACGGCTTAGCGGGAAAGGGCGCTTTCTGGCTGGTCATCCTTGCGCTCATGCTGCCTGCCTTATTCTTTTTCTTCTGGATGATTTCGCTTTCGTTCAAGAGCCAGGTTGAGAACACAGCCTATCCGCCGGTCTTCGTGCCGAGCAGCCTTGGACTTGAAAGCTATGCCGAGGTATTCCGCAAGCATCCATTTCCGCAGTACGCCAGAAACAGCACGATTGCGGGATTTGGCGCGACCGGCATCGCCCTCCTGGTTGGCGTACCGGCCGCGTATGGAATCGTCAAGTGGAGACGCTATGAGATGGCACTGCTGATCCTGCTCGCCAGGCTGGTGCCACCGATGAGTTTCCTGATACCCTGGTTTGCCGCGACGCGCAGTTTGGGACTTTCAAACAGCTACATCGCGCTAATCCTAGGTCACATGGTGGCCGGATTGCCGCTCGTGGTCTGGATCATGATCGGTTTCTTTGAAGACCTGAATCCCGAACTGGAGGATGCTTCGTCGGTTGACGGGTGCGGGCCGTACGGGAGTTTCTTCCGAATTGCCTTGCCCTTGACGCTTCCGGGCCTCGTGGTGTCGGCAATCATGGCGTTCATTACTTCCTGGAACGATTTCATGTTCTCGGTGGTGCTGTCGGGCCCGAAGACACGGACACTTCCGGTAGCCGTCTATAACATGCTGAGTTTTGAAACGGTGAACTGGGGCCCGCTGGCGGCAGCCACAATCATGGTAACACTGCCGGCGGTGCTGCTGACGCTATTTATTCAACGCTATATCGTGTCCGGGTTGACGGCGGGCGCGATAAAGGGCTGAGAGGGAGCCGGACGTTCAGATGCCCTGGACTGGGGACAACGTCACGTTGTCCGTTCGGAAGCGGAGGGCGCCGCTGCCTACTCCACGTTTGCTTTGGAGCCGGACGGTCCGCCGCGAACCAATTGTTCACGAGTAAGAGCATCCTCTGATGAGAAACGACAAAGATCGGGCCGAAAACCTGTTACGACTTGGGGGTGGGTCGGCCTGTCCGGGCGAGAGGATTGAGCCGGCGATCGAGCTGGTCGAAAAGGGAAACATCGACTACATCGTCTTTGATTCGCTGTCGGAGAGCGAAATGCTGGCTTTCGAGCGGCACAAGATGAGCCGGCCAGGTGAAGGCTACGACACATATACTGAGCGGCGGCTGCGAAGGATCTGGCCGCAATGCGCAAGCAACGGGACACGCATCATCGGGAATATGGGGGCGGCCAACCCGCGCGGGGCGCAGGAGCTTGCGATCAGGGTCGCGCGGGAACTGGGGCTAAGCGGTCAGAGAGTGGCGGCGGTCCTGGGCGACAATGTACTTGATTCGGTCAGAGAGCTGAATCCGGTCGTGAACGAAACGCAGGAGCCGGTCAGCGCTTTCGGAGACAGGCTGATCGCCGCGCATGCCTATATCGCGGCCGACCCGATCGTTGACGCATTACAACAGGGGGCGGACCTGGTCATCACCGGCAGAGTTGGGGATGCATCTCTCTTTCTGGCGCCGATGGTCCACGAGTTTGGCTGGGAGGAGGATGACTGGGACCTGCTGGCTAAAGGGATCGTGCTGGGCCATCTGTTCGAATGCGCCGGGCAGGTCACTGGAGGCTATTTCGCCGACCCGCCTCACAAGGTTGTGCCTGAACTGCATCGTCTGGGCTTCCCGATCGCCGAGATCGCTGCCGACGGCCAGATGGTCGTCACTAAGACGCCGGGCAGTGGCGGCGTTGTCAGCCCTGCCACGTGCGCTGAACAGATGCTGTATGAGACCGATGATCCGGCCAACTATATCGAAGCGGACGTCGTCGCCGACTTTTCGGATATCGGATTTGAGCAGGTGGGGCTGGACCGGGTGGCGATAACGGGGAAGGTCCGAGGCAAGCCAAAACCGGAATTGCTCAAGGTCAACCTGGGCGTCAGGGAGGGTTTCAGAGCGGAAGGGACGGTTTTCTACGCCGGTCCGGGCGCGTACGAGAGGGCAAAGCTCGCGGCCGATGTGATCCGGAAGCGGCTGGAGCAGGTTACTCATCTGAAAGCCGACGCGCTTCGATTCGACTTAATCGGCATCAGCGCGTTGTACGGGCCGGCGAATGTTGCGAACGGCCCACCATGGGAGGTCGGGCTGCGCGTTGCGGGCAGAACGCAGGAGCGGGCCGAGGCGTGGAAGATTATGCACGAGCTGGAAACGATCGACAACAATGGTCCGGCTGCGATCGGCCGCGGCCTGAGGAGCGAGGCGATTACCGAAATCCTGGGCTACTATTCGACGTTTATCCCCAGAGAGGCGGTAAACACAGAGGTGATTGTCGAGGAGGCCTAGTCGATGAAGAAGGTCCAGTTGCGTGAGATCTGCCACGCCCGCTCGGGCGATAAGGGCTTCCACGCCAACATTGGTCTGATCGTTTACGATAAGAAAAACTATGAGCTGATAAGAGAACAGGTTACGCCGGAAAGGGTCAGAAGCCTGTTTCAGGACAGCGTGAAGGGCGAGGTGAAACGTTACGAGCTGCCGCGAATGGGCGCGCTGAATTTTGTGTTGCGCGATGCATTGGATGGCGGCGCGACGCGCACGCTTACGCTGGACGGTTACGGCAAGGTCCTCAGTTCGGTGCTGTTGAGTCTTGAAGTGGAAGTCCCTGAAGAGTAACACCAGCAACAGTCGGGCAGCGGCTAGCCGCGCAGAGCGAGCATCGCGGAGTCGGACCGTACTTCTGCAATAGGAGACTGGGGCACAACAAGAGAGCGGATGGAATAGAAAGTGTACGACTACATAATCGTTGGCGCAGGTTCGGCGGGCGCTGTTCTGGCGGCCCGGCTTACGGAAAATCCTTCGGTTTCGGTGCTGTTGCTTGAAGCCGGTCCTGATTACCGCTCTAGCGAGGCGCCGGCGGCGATGCGGAGCCACAATCACGGCGAGATTCTCTTATCGGAGGCGTACAAGCCTTTGTACCAGTGGCCTGACCTCGCGGCGAGGCGCAGCGAGGAGCAGGAGCCGAGAGAGTTCATCAGAGGACGCGGCTTAGGGGGCAGCTCGGCCATCAATGGTCTGATCGCGCTGCGGGGTGAGCCGGACGACTTTGACCGCTGGGTGAAGATGGGCTGTAGGGGATGGTCAGGGGAAGAGGTCCTGCCCTCCTTTATTCGCCTGGAAGACGATCTCAACTATGGTGACCCTGCGTATCACGGTCGCGGCGGCCCGATTCCGATTCAACGCATCCCCCTGGAGGAGTGGGGGCCGGTTGACCGAGCTCTGCAAAGGGCCGCGCTCGACTTCGGACACGGCTGGTCGGAAGATTGCCACGCTCCGGGCAGCACTGGGATTTCGCCGGTTGCTCTAACGATGAGAGATGACGTACGCGTCTCGACCAATGACGCCTACCTGGAGCCGGCGCGCGGCCGCCCGAATCTGGAGATCATTGGCGATGCGCTGGTCGAACGGATTGAGCTTGAGGCAGGCCGCGCGACGGGCGTGCGCCTACAGGGCGGGGCAGTTGGAGCGGGGCAAAGTTCTGGCGATAGCGCGCCGACAATCTTCAGTAGCAAGGAGGTCCTTTTGTGCGCCGGGGCGGTCCATTCGCCGGCCGTTCTGATGCGCTCCGGTATCGGACCGGCGGAGAGTTTGAAATCGCTGGGCGTCGGTCCGCTCGTTGACCTGCCGGGCGTCGGCGAAAACGTCCTCGACCACCCGGCCGTCGGGCTTCACCTTTCGTTGCGCCCCGAGGCGCAGGCCGGCAGCGCTCATGCCCGTCGCACCAACTGCTGCCTTCGTTATACATCGGGCCTGGCCGGGACGGGCTTTAATGACATGCTGATTGCCAGCTGCAACGTTTACGGCATCGAGGGAGAGGCGCTCAAACGGGGGATCGTTGTGGTCTCGGTGTTTCAGGCGTTTTCGAAGGGCAGGCTTAGCCTTACCTCGCCCGAATCCGGAGTCAATCCGGTCATCGAGGAGCGCATGCTGACGGACGAAAGAGACCTGGTCCGATTGCGTGACGGCGTGCGACGGCTGTTTGCGATCGGAAGGCACCCCGCCTTCGAGGAGATTTCAGAAGAGATGTCGGTAGGAGATCCCCTCAGCGAGGATCGCCGCGGCATCGAGAGTTTCGGGGATGACGCAGAACTCGATGCGTGGCTGCTGCAGGAGTGTGCGGACTGCTATCACATTGTCGGGACCTGCCGCATGGGCGCGGCCGACGACCCGCTGGCGGTGGTTGACCCGGACTGTCGCGTCAAAGGGGTCGAGGGCTTGCGCGTGATCGACGCTTCGATCATGCCTGAGGTGCCGCGCGCCAATACGCACTTGACGACGGTGATGATAGGCGAGCACATGGCGGAGCGTCTCAATCGCAAGCGAAATTCGTGAACAGACGTTTGACAGGAGCAGAGGACGATGACCAGATCTCTCGTAGTCGGCGGTTCAGGATACATTGGTCGCGAGCTTGTTCGTCAACTTGCATCGCGCGGTGACGAAGTCCTTGTATTGGGGCGCTCGCGGCAGCCTGAGGGCATGCCCGGCAGGTGGTTGCAGGGCGACATCACGTCTAGTGACTCGATAGGCGCCGTTCTCGGCGGTCTCGAATTGGATGTCATCTACCATGTGGCGTCTCTGCCCGGTGATACGGGCGACCCGCTGCAGATGGTAACGGTCAACCTGCTGGGGCTGACACACCTGCTGGTGTACGCCCGCGATGCGGGGGTGAAACGGTTCGTTCTGTCCAGCAGCATTTCCGCGTATGAATGGTATCCGGCGACAAAGTTCGCGCCGCCTGACTACATGCCGGTCGACGAGAAGCATCCAGCGCGGCCGAAGGACATGTACGCCTCAACGAAGCTTTTGCAGGAGGTGCTGGCGTTCACCTTTTACCACCAATACGGGCTGCCGGTTTCTGCATTGCGTTTGACGGCCGTGGTGGGACCGGGCGGCCGCGGCGGCGGGCGCGGTTGGCGCGAGTTCGCGGAGATGCTGGCGGAGGGTGAATCGGTCCAGATTCCCCACTTCTCGCTCGACGAGCTGTGCCATTATGTTGACCTGCGGGACGTGGCCCGCATGCATATCGCGGTGGGCGAGCATCCGAATGCAGCAGGTGAGTTTTTCAACTGCTGCGGACCTGGCCCGACGCGCGGATCCGAGTTCGCCGCTATCCTCGAAAGCATCATTCCCGGCATCCGGGTTGAGACCGGCTTTCCCTGGAGTATGGCGCAGGGTGGGGAGATCGAGTTCGACATGTCGAAGGCAAAGCGGCTGCTCGGCTTCGAGCCGCGCTATTCGATGCGCGAGACGATTCTGAGCATCAAAGCGTGGGTTGACGCTGGCGGGCTGGAGGAAGACCGCGCGGAGGGCGACAGCGCCTATTCCAGCGGCGTGCAGGACTGACACCTGGCGGGCTGATGGCCGGCGAAGTGTCGCCTGCTCGAAGGCCAAACACCTCAGCGACAATCGACGATTCAGTTTCTGGAAAGGAAAAACGGCGTTACTTCGACCCCGCCGCAGAGTTCGGCGCAGTTGCGGATGGAGCGGCTGAGAATCCGGTTCGAGGGCGGTGCCGAGCCTATCGCAGTGCAGTGGACGCCTGGGCGGGCGCTGGCGTAGCGGTCAGATTTTCCCCTTTGCTTTCATTTCCTCGGCAAGCCGCTTCTGATATGCGGCGTGCCTTTCTTCGTCAACCTTTGCGCGTTCCGAATAGTAGACGAATCCGAGGGCTTGGCGCGTGCGCGTCTCGCTGCGATTGCCGTCAGCGCGGTGGATCGTCATGGCGTTGTGGATGAGCAGGTCGCCGGCCTGGGCGGGGAAGGCGACTTCGTCGGCCCTGTCCTGCGGGGTGCCATAGTCGGTTACGCCTTGCGAGAAGCCGAGTGTCTGGGTGCGGCCGTGTGGGCGTAGGCCGCGGCGGTGGGAGCCGCGCACATAGCGGACGCAGCCGTTTTCCTCGTCGACCGCTTCCAGGGGCAGCCACATCGTCAGGGCTTCGCAGGGGTCGAGCATGAAGTAGAAGCCGTCCTGGTGGGGCGGGGTCGCCTTGCCGATCCTGGGCGGCTTGTTGAAGTACTGCATGTTCTTGCCGACAACCGGGCCCTGCAGGAGCAGTTCGGCCAGCTGCTCGAATTTGCTGTCGAACATGAGACGCTCGAAGTAGCTTTCGTGTTGATATAGGTACACGATCTGCTTCAGCGTATCAGGCTCGCCAAGGGTCTCGTAGAAGACCTGCTCGCGGGGAAGTTGCGGTACGCGATCGCGGATGAAGCGCGCGACCTCGGTACGCGTCTCGGCCACCTCATCGGGGGTGAGGAAGGCGGTCAGGGCGAGGAAGCCGTCGCGGGTAAAGGCGTCCAAGGCGATCTGCGGTTGCCGGCGCGAGGTCTGTGCATCAACTGTGTAGTCCATTGGGCTCTCGCTTGCATCTCTTTCTGACGGTTCTGCCTTTGGTTGGCGGTCCACAGTGCCGGGCGATCAGGATTGCGCGGCGGTCAGCGTTCGCAGGTAGTTGAGCGCGGCCTGGGCTGAGCCGGCGGGATCGTCGAACTTTCCGGTTTCAAGGACGATGTAGTCGTCGTAGCCGACCTGAAGGAGGGCGTCGAGGACGGCTGGGACTGGCACGTCGCCCTGGCCGAACGGTCTGCGGTTGAGGCCGTCGAAGTGGAGCGCGTACCTTGAGCCGGGCGGGTCGGAGCCCTGGTGGTACTCTTTGGCGTGGACGCGGGCGATGCGGGGCCCGAGGTGTGCGATCTCTTCGAGGGGGTCGGCGCCGAGCGCCATGCTGTTGCCCATGTCCCAGTAGTTGCCGACGTTGGGGGAGCTGACGTTGTCGAGCACCTCGGCGGTGAGCTCGGCGGGCATTGTGTGCTCGATGGCGAGGACAATGCCGGCGACTTCGGCGTCGGGGGCGAGCTGCTGCAGGTTCTTGACGAGGCGGGAAACGGTTGAGATGCCTTTGATCTCGGCGGCGGCGAAAAAGGGCACCAGCAGGTAGCGGGCGCCGAGGTCGGCGCAGATCCGGATGCCGGTGCGGACGATTTCGAGACCGAAGGCCTCCGTTTCCTCAAGTGTGATGCCGCCCCTGCTGAGGAAGTGGGCGGCAACGGAGGGGATTTCAACGCCGGCTTCGGCGGCGGCGCGGCGGATGGTTGGGCGGTTGTCGGGCGCAAGCCGGCCGCCGGGCCGGGCCCAATCCGGGTCGCTCCAGTCGAGCTCGACGCCGTCGAAGCCAAGCTGGGAGGCGGTGGTGAAGAGGGAGTCGAGCGGCTGTTCGATAACGTTTTGCAGCGTTCCTATCTTCACGAGTTACTCCACGGTTTCGACGCGGCCGGAGTAGAGCGAGCGGTTGGCAGCCAGGGTTGCGGAGAGCGACTTGACGGCGTCGGCGTAGGATGAGCGGACGAGGCCCTGGTCGTTTGCATCGACGGCGGCGAGGAAGAGCTCGACCTGGCGGAAGTAGCCGCGTTCCTCGCCCTGAAAGGAGATCTCTTCGGCACCGATGTAGCCGATGAGCTCGGTGTCCATTTTGAGGCGCAGGTAGAATTCCCGCCCGAAGAGCTCGGCGACAAAGGTATCGTGGACGCGGGCTGAGCAGGTGCTGATGACGCTGCCGACGGCGCCGCCGGCGAAGCGCAGGTTGACTGTGGTGCAGTCTTCGAAGTCGGCGATTTCGTCATCGGGGCCGTCGTGGCCGAGAGCGTGGACGGACTCGATGTCGCCGAGGAAAAAGCGGAGCCAGTCGAAGAGATGGGTGCTTTGTTCGACGATCTGGCCGGCGCTGACGGCGAAGGTGCCCCACCAGGGATGGGAGGAGGGCATGCGGGCCATAAAGCGGCCGAGGCCCATGCCGAGCTCGCGTCCCTGCACGAGCTCTTTGGCGCGGTCGGTGATGTCGGAGTAGCGGGCCATGTAGCCGACCTGATTGACGCATCCGGCGCGGGCGATGGCGTCCTCGGTACGGCGGGCGGTGTCGAGGTCCATGGCGACGGGCTTGGCGGCGAAGAGGTGGGCGCCGGCTTCGACGACGTCGAGGGTCTGGGTGTCGTGGGCGGCAGGGGGGATTGCGACGAAGACGGCGTCGAGCGCTTCGCGGGCGAGCATCTCGCGGTGGTCGGTGTAACTGATGCAGTCCTGTTCGGCGGCGACGCGTGCGGCAGTCTCGGGGTTGATGTCGCAGACGGCCGTGACGGGGCGGCAGAGCTTGTTGAGGCTTTCCAGGTAGCTGCGGGTGATCCCGCCTACGCCGATGAATCCGATTCGCATTCTTGGCGTTCCTCGCTAGCGAAACAGCATGCCGAATGGGACCGAAGAGTTCAGTTTTCCCAAACTCTTTAATCGATCCACGAATTTACACGAAGAAAAACTCTTGAGGATTTGCTCATCCTGAGTTGCTACCGGGCCACCGGAGGGCGCTGCCGGCAGATGGGAGGGGCCAGGACCCCGGCGCTCGCGGCACTGCTTCTTGTCAGAATCGTGGTTTGCCATGCGATCCATTTTCGTTCAAGGCCGTGACGGAGGTGCTTGGGTCCTCGCCGCGGCGGGTTGGCTCATTCGATGCGGAGGTAGAGCGTGTTGCCGCGGCGTTCGACCGGGTAGGTCTCGAGATGGTCGCAGGCGGGTGCGCGCAGGGCGCGGCCGGTGGCGACGTCGAAGCGGCCGTTGTGGAGCGGGCATTCGATGACGCCGTCGATGACGAGTCCGTCGGCGAGGTATGCGAACTCGTGTGTGCACAGGCCGTCGGTGGCGTAGAAGCGGTCGTCCTTGAGGCGGTATACGGCAAAGGTGCGGCTGCCGTGGTCGATGCGGATTACGTCCTCTTCCTCGATGTCTTCGACGGGGCAGACCTCGATCCACTCACCGGCGGCCTCGGGGGCGCTGGCGACTTCGGCATCCTCGGTCTCGGGGTCCTTTGGAATGGGCCGCGGGATGACGTAGTCGGGTTGGCCGGTGGCCTGCTTGATGAGGGCGGGGATCATCTCCTTGTAGCATTGCCAAAGGCTTGTATAGGCCGGCGGCATCTGGTCCTTTACGGCCGCGTGCAGCTTGGGCAGGGCGTGGAAGGGGGTCATGGGCATCGAGTGATGCTCGATATGGTACTGCATGTTCATGTAGAGAAAGGCGAAGACCGGGTTTATGAAAACGGTGCGGGTGTTTTCGCGGTGGTCGTAGGTGTCTTCGCCGAGGCCGGCGTGCTGGGTGAGGCCGAGGAGCTGGTGCAGCCAGCCGCCGTAGAAGCGGGGCAGGAGGACGAACATCATGGGCAGGAAGCTGCCGATGGCGATGGACCAGGCGGCGACGGCCAAGAGGATGGCGACGTAGATGCGGCTGGACAAGTACATCTTGGGCAGCTCGCGTTCGGGCATGAAATCGCGGACGTGGTCACTGGGGCGGCCGGCGGCGTTGCGGATGACGCGCCAGACTTCGGGTGGGCCGCTGCGGAGGTAGAAGAAGTCCATCAGGATTTTGAGCAGGTCGGCTGGGCGCGTGACCTGGATTTCGGGGTCGCGGCCTACGATGTAGGTGTGGGTATGGTGGCGGGAGTGGCTCCAGCGCCACATGATTGCTTCGCGCAGGGTGAGGAAGGAGTTGAAGTGGTAGAGGGCTTCGTTGAGCCAGTGGGTCTTGAAGGGTGTGCCGTGGCCGCATTCGTGCCAGGCGGCGTCGGAGGAGGTGTAGATGGTGCCGTAGATGAGGAAGGCCGGGATGGCCCACCATGTGCCCCAGGAGAGGAAGGCTAGGTAGCCGCTGCCGGCGAGGACGAGAAACCAGAGGCCGAAGTGCAAGAATGCGGGTCCGTCGCGGCGCTGCATGATTTCGCGCATCTGCTGGCGCGTGAGTTTCGGGCGCCACCAGGTTTCTTCCATGCGCTGTTCGATGCGGTCGCCGTCGAGCTCTACGGCGTCGCTGTGGCCGCCGGAGAGGCTGTAATCTCTGGAAAAGGTCTGCACAGCCATGGGTGGTCTCCTTTCGGGAACGGGCGATTCGTTTCGGAAAGTCCTAGCGGGCGGAAAGGGTACAGGCTTGCGCGAAATCGTGTGTGCGGTTGTCCTATTGTAGTCGAAAACGGTAGATTTTGCACTTGTGTGAACGGGAGACGGTTAAGTTTTTAGTTTCTTGTTTTTGGTTTCTAGTTTTTAGTTCACTGCGGGAGGCTCTAGTCTTCGTTGTGCTTTTTTGGTGTTGAGCGCATTGAGTGGTTGAGCCGGCAACATCTATGCTATCCACGGAGGGGCACGAAGGGTTGCTCATGGGTGCCTTTTTGATTGAGTTGACAGTTTTTTGATCCAGGATTTGTTTGATTTCTCTGATGGACATGATTTGAGTCTTACTTCTATTGCTTTTCGTTCCTTAACTGTTTCCCCAATGAAAGCAAGAGTTTCCTTTTTTTGAGACCTGTAAGATCTGTCCTGGTTTTTCCGGCCGTTGGTCCCGTCTTCTGCGAGTGCGTGAACCTGACATAGCGGATTTCCGGGGCGTTAGCCTGTCGGGACCGGGAGCCTCTCGTGGTGCCGCTAAAGGGGGACATATGTCCCCCAATGTCCTCCAATGTCGCCATATATTTTTTTCGGGAGTGGTGATGCATTGTTCGTCTCGAGTTTTCGTTGATTGGCTTTCAGTATCCGGATATTTAGTATTTCCCCAATGGACCAAAGTTTTCTTCCCGACGTGGGTGCGGCGATTTGTCCGTGTTTCGTATGTGCAATTTTGCAAATAGGTCGGTGTTCCATAAGGGACCTACTTTGGTAGATTGAGAGAGCTTCTAGTCTGAGATGCTTTTGGTTCGGTCGGGCCGGGCGGATGTGGGTTGGGGGTGGGGGGGCAGGATATCGCGGCATTTCTTTGATTAGACTCGACGCATTCGGACGATCTCAGACGATCTCAGACGATCGAAAATGGCTTCTTGTGCGAGATCGTCTGGTTGCGGGGGCGTGCGGTGTAGGCCGGTCGCGTGCCGGCGAATACCGGCTATTGAACGCGGGTTTGGGCAGGGCAAGGCTCGAATTGGGGGCACGACCGGCGGTATAGGGCTGCGGCAACTGCGATCGCGGTAGGGCGGCGGTTCCCTGCGTTTGGCCGTGTTGATCTGTGTGTAACGGGAGGCGTGAGGCTCCTATTGATCCTGGCATGTATGGCTCTGCGGCTGGGCCGCGATTGATTTGGCACAGTTATTCGAACTACTGTACTACACTTTGGGGTCTTATGCAACCTTTGGATAGTGAATAGTGAATAGTGGATAGTGGTCGGTGGCCAGGGACTGGAAGGGACGGTGGGCGCTGGTCGAACGCGCGATTGGGTGGTTTCGCGCGGGCACGGTGGCATTGCTACAGGGGGGCGTTGCGGGGGGTGTCCCCCCGCACAAGGGAGGGCCGGAACGGCCTGAACGGCCGTGATTCGTGATTCGTGATTTGTGATTCGGACTGCGGGAGCTGGTGCCTGCCGGTCGAGAGCGAGGCGCGGCGCGGGGGGCGAGGGGTCAGCGGTTGTGGAGGGGGGTCCAGCCGCGGCCGGGCATGGCGGGGCGGTTGTTTTCGTAGCGGTCGCGGATTTGGCGGAAGTGTTCGGCGGAGCGGACTTCGCCGGCGGGGTTGTTGGAGTCGCGGATGACGAAGTCGGCTTCGGGGGGGTAGCAGGCCATGGTGACGGGGTCGCGTTCGGGAGTGTAGGCGGCGGGGTCTTCGGAGGTGTTGTTGGGGACGTCGGCGCCCTGGTAGCGGAGGTCGACGCTCCAGCGGACCACGTCGGATGTGTTGGCGAAGGAGGCGTGGGGGGTGAGGTTGGTGAGGAGGAGGGCGTCTCCGGCGTTCATGGGGACGGCGACCGGCTCCTGGGAGGGCAGCGCTTCGTGGGGGACTTCGAGAAAGCCGGCGTGGCCGCCGGTGAAGTGGCGGAGGATGCCTTCTTTGTGGACGTTGGGGATGACGTGGAGGCAGCCGTTTTCGAGGGTGGCGTCTACGAGGGGGAGCCAGCAGGTGACGATGAGGTGGCGGTCGCAGTGGGCGAGGGTGTAGCCGGCGTCCTGGTGCCAGGGGACCTCGCCGCGGTCCCAGCCGGGCAGTTTGGGGCGGATGCGGTAGACGGAGGAGCCGACGATATCGGGGCCGACGAGGCTTTCGATGCAGGAGAGGAGGGGGGCGTGGCGGATGGTCTGCAGCATGGCGGGCCCTTTGAAGCCGCCGCCGCCTTTGCCCATGACGGCGAGGGCGATGCGCCGGCCGGCGGCGGGGCTTTCGGCATGGATGCGGGCGAGCCGCTTGCCGAAGGGCTCATCAGTGTAGAGTTGCGTCAGCTCCCCTTCTGAACAGGGGACGCGGGCCTCGCGGTCGATGATCTCGGTTATGGCGGCGCGCAGAGGCTGCAGGTCTTCGTCAGAAAACAGGCCGGGTTTGAGGAGGTAGCCCTGGGCATGGAAGAGGCCCAGTTCGTTTGCGGACAGACTCATCGGCCGAAGTAATTGGGGTGGGGCGCGCCTCAGGCGGGTGCGCCGATTTCTGCCAGAACCTCCCTGGCGGACTGGGCGTCCTCGGAATCGGGGTCGCTACTGATGGTGCGGCGGAGTCTGTAGAGGGCCTGTTCGTGGCCGGCGCGGGCGAGCTCGAGCGCTTCGGCGAAGCCGCGATCGCGGTAGGTGGAGTCGAAGGCGACGACGGGGTTGTCGACATCCTTCCAGTAGTATTTGTATTGGTCGGATTCCCAGTCTTCGTAGACCTGTTCCCAGTTGAGTCCGCTGGGCCCGTGGGGGTCGAGCATATGGTCGGCGATGAGGTCGCCGACAGCGAGGTAGCGGTTGTCGAGGGAGAGGCGGAGCTTGTCGTCGGTCTCGTTGGGGAGGGCGCCGTGGATGGTGAGGGCGGGGAAGATTAGGGTATCGCCGGCCTCGTAGTCGGTCGAGTACCAGGTGGGGTCGAATTCCTCTGCGCCTTCGACGTTGACGGACAGGCCGCCGGCGCCGAGGGAGAAGTGATGGTCGAGGACGCGTCCGACCTTATGGGAGCCGGGGATGACGGCGAGGCCGCCGAGCTCGATGGGGCAGTCGCCGATTGGGGCCCAGCTGGTGAGGGTCTCGAAGTTGCCCTGGAAGTGGACGAAGTCCTGGTGGATTGGGGTGGTGTGTTCGGTGTATTGGGGAAACCAGATGCGCGCGATCTGCTGTGGATGGGGCATAGAGGGTCGGCCCATGATTTTATCGATCATGGTGGTGACTTCGGGCCAGTGGGCGGCACGATGGAAGGCTTCGAGCTTGTAGACGTGTCCGTAGCCGGCGGTGTAGGCCTGGTGGCCTTCGGTGCACTGCTTGGAGACGTCGGCGATGCCGTCGACGGGGTCGGTGTCTGGCAGGAGCCAGCCGGCCTCCTGGATGCGGGTCATCATCAGGCGGCGGAGCTCCCGCATCTTATCAGGGTCCTGCATGCGTCTGAAGAAGAGGTAGCCTTCGTCGGCGATGCGGCGCTGCAGCTCGGCGGGTTCGTCGATGGCGTCGTTGGAGACGCGGAATTCGCGGATTTCCTGGGCCATGGGAGCATCCTTTCGCAAGCGGGAGGACGGAGGCGCGACCCGTAGCAGAAAACGCTACTCTTTTCCGGTAGGAAGTATAGATGGGGGGCGTGCGATAGTCAAACCTGTGGGGGAGGGATGGCCTGCAGCCCAGGTGAGGCGGCTGCCTGACGGTGAACCGGAGGTTGTGCGTATAGAAGGGGAGCGGCCAGGGCGGGAAAGTGCTGTAGCGGCGGGGGAACGGGTGGTGATAGAATGGGTTATTTACAGGGACAGAGCAGAAAACAGCGAATGGAGCGGCCAGAATGAGCGAGGTTGGGGGGCAGGTGATCTTCAGTGAACAGTTTGGCGGGGAACTGGACGCGGGCTGGCGATGGATACGTGAGGACCCGGACCGCTGGCGGCTGTGTGATGGCGGGCTGGAGATCATGGTGGAGCCGGGGCTGGCGGACACTGTCAAGAACGCGCTGGTGCGGCCGGCGCCGGACCGGAACGATGGGCCATATGCGATCGAGGTGATGATAATCAATCACACGGCGCCGAAGCAGCAGTACGAGCAGGGGGGCATCACGTGGTACCAGGAGGGCGAGCCGGTGTTCAAGGAGGTGAAGGAGCTGGTGGACGGCGTGCTGTGCATCATTCCGGGGGGCAATCCGGTGCCGACGGAAGGGGTACGGCTGCGGCTGGTGGTGGACGAGGACTCGTGGGAGGCGCAGTTTCGAGCGCCGGGCGCGACGGAGTATGAGATGGCCGGGGCGGGCGATTTGCCGCCGGGGGAGGAGGAGGAGGTCAGCATCCAGTGTTACAACGGGCCGTCCGACGCGGAGCACTGGATCCGTTTTGAGGATTTTCGGATTGTGCGGCTGTGAGGACCCAGACGGCTTTGCAGTTTAGAAGGGGAGCCTTGGTTCGCCTAAACTCTTTGGGCTATCAACGAATTAGCACGAAGGGGCACGAAGAAACAGCTTGGGGGATTGACGGTAGGCTGGGCTGGGGAGGGGGGGCCTTGGTTCGCCTAAACTCTTTGGGCTATCCACGAATTAGCACGAAGGGGCACGAAGAAACAGCTTGGGGGTTTGACAGTTGGCTGGGCTGG
>JAJDTL010000011.1 GCA_022827195.1 Caldilineaceae bacterium | reverse complement strand
CTCGATCGATTTGCCGGCGGGAGTGGAGATGGTGATGCCTGGCGACAACGTGACGATGGAAGTCGAGTTGATTGCGCCAGTGGCGTTGGAGACTGGCGGTCGATTCGCCATCCGTGAGGGCGGCCGCACCGTCGCTGCCGGCGCCATCACCGAAATCATCGAGTAACCGTTTTGGGCCGTGCCCCCCGCCGACGCGGATGGCCGGGCCGGACAATTCGAGAGTGTCCGAACGGGGACCCGAATCCTTCGGACATTGTAGGCGAGTAGCTCAATTGGCAGAGCGGCGGTCTCCAAAACCGCAGGTTGCGGGTTCAAGTCCTGCCTCGCCTGTCAGCAAGTGACCACCAGCACCCGCTCGGTGGTCATTCGCGCTCAAGTAGCGAAGATGAGCGGGTAGACGCTGCGAAGCTGCGGGCCTGTGTCCGTGTTCGCGCATCAATCGGAGTCAATCGTGAGCCGGTCAACATCTGTTCCAAGATCCGACAACGCCATCGTGCGCTATTTCAAGGAGACCCGCGCAGAAATTGGCAAGGTGACTTGGCCGACGCGGGAAGAAGGCACCCGCTTAACGGTTGTCGTGTTGATCGTTACCACAATCGCCGCGCTTGTGCTTTTTGCAGTGGACTCACTCTTCAGCTATCTGATAACACTGTTTCTGCAGGTAATTTGACGGCATAACTGCGCCGCCGCGTTTCGTTGCAGGGGAATGCCGGCTCACCGAATGCGGCGCGCGAGGGGGAATCTGTGGGCGAAACAATCAATGCAGGCCTTGATCCTGAGTTGCTGGAGGATGAGCCGGCTGCCGCGCTGCCGGACGATGACCAGTCTGCAGCCGAAGGCGAAGAAGAGACCGGCCCGAAGTCCGAGTGGTTCGTGGTGCACAGCTACTCAGGCATGGAGAACAAGGTAAAGAAGAACCTGGAGCACCGGGCCGAGTCAATGAACATGACCGACCGGATCCTGCAGATCGTGGTGCCGACCGAGACCGAGATCGAGATCAAAGAAGGCATCCGCCGCGAGGTTGAGCGCCGCGTCTTCCCCGGCTATATTCTCATTGAGATGATCATGGATGAGGACAGTTGGTACGTGGTCCGCAATACGCCGGGCGTTACCAGTTTCGTCGGCATGGGAAACAAGCCCAGCCCCTTGAGCCAGGCCGAAGTCAACCAGATCATGAGCCGCATCGAATCGGACGAGCCGCGGGTCAAAGTCAGTTTCGATGTGGGCGAGCGCGTCCGCATTATCGAAGGCCCCTTTGCCGAGTTCACCGGCGTGGTTGATTCGCTTGAGCCCGAGAAAGGCAAAGCCCGCGTGATGGTAAGTTTCTTCAATCGCGAAACGCCGGTCGAAGTGGACTTCCTCCAATTGGAACGGGATACGTAATAAGGAGAAGCAGGCGAGATGGCGAAGAAAGTCAAGGCGATTGTAAAGTTGCAGATTCCTGCAGGCAAGGCCAATCCTGCCCCGCCGGTAGGCACCGCGCTCGGCCCGCACGGTGTCAATATCATGGGTTTCTGCAAAGAGTACAACGCCCGTACCCAGAGTCAGATGGGGCAGATCGTTCCCGTCGAAATCACAATTTTTCAGGACCAGTCGTTCACATTTATCACCAAGACACCGCCCGCGGCCGACCTGATCAAGAGGGCAGCTGCTATCGAGAAAGGCAGCGGTATTCCCAATACGGAAAAGGTGGGGACGATCACCAATCAGCAGGTACGCGAGATCGCCGAAATCAAGCTGAAAGACCTGGGCAATATCCCCATTGACAGCGCCATGCAGATGGTGCGCGGCACCGCCCGCAGCATGGGTGTTACAGTCGTTGACTGAGCGGGAGCCGCCCGATTTGCGGCCCGCGGAAATTATTCAATCATCGCTGGGAGGGGTGCCCCCGTGTGCCCCGTTTGCACCACGAGGAGAGAAAAATGCCAAGGCATAGCAACCGTTACAACGTCGCACGCAGCAAGGTCGACCGCAACAAGCAGTATTTGCCTGCCGACGCCGTCGACCTGATGCGGGAGGGCGCAACCGCGAAGTTCGATGAGACCGTAGAAGTGCATCTGAGCACAGGCGTAGACCCCCGCCACGCCGACCAGCAGGTGCGCGGCGTCGTAACCCTGCCCCACGGCACCGGCCGCGTCGTGCGCATCCTCGTCTTCGCCGGCGCCGATGGCATCAGCCAGGCCGAAGAGGCCGGCGCCGACTACGTCGGGGGCGAGGATCTGGCCAAGCGCATTCAGGATGGTTGGCTCGATTTCGACGTCGTGCTCGCCACACCGGACATGATGCGCGTGGTTGGCCGCCTCGGGCGCGTGCTCGGCCCGCGCGGGATGATGCCCAGCCCCAAGGCCGGCACGATCGTCCAGGCCGACGAACTGCCGCGCGTCATCCAAGAAACGCGCTTGGGCCGCGTCGAATTTCGCGTCGATAAGACGAGCAACATCCATGTCCCCATCGGTAAAGCGAGCTTTGAAGGCGGACAGATTCTCGACAACTTCACCTCCGTTATGGAAGCGGTCATGACCGCCAGACCTTCGGCGGTGAAGGGCATCTATCTGAAACGGGTCACGCTCACCAGCACGATGGGTCCGGGCATTCGCGTTGATGTCAATGCCGCCTCGATGCTCAAGGCGGCATAGCCCCGGTTTGCCAGTGCCGGCTGCCGTGCGGTACAATTGGCGACCGAACAACCGCATACGAATCTCAGTACCGTTGACAGCCGGTATTCGCCTCGCGAATCGAAATGCGCCCAAGCGCCGCCGGCCTAGGACTGTACGCAGCGATCCGTCCGCAGTTGCCGGGCGGCTGCGAACCTCGTCCTTGTCTGCACCGCAAGGGCGTTTTTCTTTGCGGCGCCGCCTGGAAAGGGCGCCGGCAGGAAGACGCCCGGTACGAATCCAATCGAAGGGAGGGAGTTCAATTGGCAATCAGTCGTGAGAAGAAAGAAGAGCTTGTTTCGCTCTACGCTGAACAGTTGGAGGAGGCATCCGCCATCGTCTTCACAGACTTTCGCGGCTCTACCGTTACGCAGATCAACGGCCTGCGCGCCAAACTGAAGGAGGCGGATACGGGCTATATGGTCGTCAAGAACCGTCTTCTGCGGCTTGCGCTCGAACGCAGCGGCAACACCACGGAGTTGGACGGTCTGCTCGATGGGCCCAATGCGGTCGCATTTGTCGGCGAAGACATCGGCAAGGGCGTAACCGCGCTCAAGGATGGCATCAAGGACCTGGATGAAATCATTGAGATCAAAGGCGGCCTCTTGGAACAGAACGTTCTGGACGCCGACGCCGCCGCGGCCCTGTCCGAACTACCCACACGCGAAGAGATGCTGGCTAAACTGCTGGCAACAATCATCGCGCCGGCCACCCAGCTCGTTCGCGTCGTCAACGAGCCCGGGGCCAGCCTGGCGCGCGTTCTCAAGGCCCATGCCGACGCGCAGGCAGAGGCCGCTTGAGCGTCAAAGGGGAGGGACCGGACCCTTCCGCAAGGTTCGTCGCATCGCCGCGACACAGTCGATTCACCGCAAAAGACAATTGGGAGAACTTTCAAAATGGCAGACCTGAATGAAATCAAGGAACAGCTCGATCAGCTGACCCTGCTCGAAGCGGCTGAGCTGGTGAAGATGCTCGAAGAGTCCTGGGGCGTGAGCGCAGCGGCCTCCGTGGCTGTAGCCGGCGTGGCCGGCGCCGCGGTCGAAGCCGAAGAGGAGGCGGAGGAGCAGACCGAATTTGACGTTGTCCTCGCCGACATCGGCGCCAAGAAGATCAATGTCATCAAGGCTGTTCGCGCAGTGACCAGCCTTGGCCTGCGCGAGGCCAAGGAGTTGGTCGAAAGCGCGCCCGCGCCGGTCGTACAGGGCGTGGCCAAAGATGTCGCCGAAGAAGCCAAAGCCCAGCTTGAGGCCGAAGGCGCGACCGTCGAGATCAAATAGCTTTCCGGTCAGACCGGACTAGGGGGCGCGTCCGAACTTGGATGCGCCCCCTTTTGCTTCCGCGCCGCCTCCCCCCAATGGCAGCCTCCTGCGGAGGGCGCACACCCCTCATTGGACTATACCTATATTCTGAAACTGCTTGTCCGGCCATTGGCGCTGTGATACAATGTCGCGACACCTGAACACGATCCGTTAGAAGGAATCGAATTTGTCTGAAGGTCCGGTCGTAGGCCATCAGTGGGCCGTCGAACTGTTGCAGAACAGCATACGATGCGACACGCTGCGCCATGCCTATCTGTTTGTCGGCGCCGCCCAGGTGGGCAAGTCAACCCTGGCGCGCAGCTTTGCCCAAACGCTCCTCTGCACCGGAGCGGCTGACGGGCGCGCCTGCGGCAGCTGCCGTTCCTGCCGTCTCCTGCGCGCCGCCACCCACCCCGATTTCTTCCTGCTGCCGCCAACCGACCGCGACGGCCGGCCGGACAGGGAAAATGGCATTCATCGCGCCGAACAGGCCGGCGATATTATCCGCCAGGCGCTGCTGCATCCGGTCGAAGGGCGCTACAAGGTCTTTCTGATTCAGGATGCGCACAAGGCCAACGCCAGCTTCGCCAACAAACTGCTCAAAACGCTGGAAGAGCCGCCCGCTCACGTGGTCCTCTGCCTGACGGCCCAGGACCGTTCCGCCCTGCTGCCGACCATCGTAAGCCGATGCCAGGTGCTGGCTCTGCGGCCTCTGGGAGAGCAGGCAGTTGAAGACGCGCTGCGTACGCGCTGGGAAGCCTCCCCGCAGCAGGCCGCGCTGCTGGCCCGTCTGTCCAACGGCCGCCTGGGATGGGCCGTTCAACAGCTCAAGGAAGAGGAGCCGCTGGCCGACAGAAACCAGCGCTTGACTGAATTACGCGAACTCAGCCGCAGCAGTCGCGTCGCACGCCTCGCATTTGCGCAGAAACTGGCAGCCGCACGCAGCCAGACGCCGCTCTTCCCTTTGCTCGCTCTGTGGACGGGCTGGTGGCGCGATGTGATGCTCGCCCAATCCGACTGCCTCGATCAGTGCGCCAACGTTGACCTGCTCGACGAGCTGGCCGCCGCCGCCCGCGACTTCCGACGCACCGAGGTCCAGGCCTATCTGCGCACGCTGAGCAGGATCGAGGGTTACCTGCATCATACGGTCAATACCGGGCTGGCGCTGGACGTGCTTCTGCTGCAGATGCCGCGTCCGCTCGTCTGATGCCTGCGCAGCAGCACGCCCCGCCCGCGGCCAGGCGCCTCATCCGCGCGGAATCGACAATGGAGAGTCCGTTATGCCCACTGTAATCGGAGCGCAGTTCAAACCCGTTACAAAGATCTACTTCTTCGATCCTGAGCAACATCTCGACCTGGCGCCCAACGATTACGTGATCGTCGATACCGTCAAAGGCCGGGACCTGGTGCAGATCGTACAGGCCCCGCACAACGTTCCCGATGACGAAATCGTCGGCGACATCAAACGGGTCGTGCGCCGCGCAACACCATGGGACCTGTTGCAGAAAGAGTTATGGAAAGAGAAGCAGACTGAAGCCGTGTCGGTCTGCCGTGAGAAGGCACGCACGCACGGGCTGGACATCAAGGTGCTCCGCTGCGAGTACAATTACGAGGGCGGCAGATTGACCGTCTTTTTCGCCTCGGAGCAGCGGGTTGACTTCCGTGCGCTTGTGCGCGACCTGGCGCGCACCTTTCACACGCGCATCGAAATGCGCCAGATCGGGGTGCGCGATGAAGCAAAACTGCTTGACGGCGTGGGGAAATGCGGCCGCCAGCTCTGTTGCACCAGTTGGCTGCGCGAGTTCGCTTCGGTCAGTATCCGCCAGGCGAAGAATCAACAACTGCCGCTCAACCAGGATGAGATCAGCGGCGTTTGCGGCCGGCTTCTCTGTTGCCTTTCCTACGAAGACCCGATCTACAAGAAGGCCAACAAGAAGATGCCGAAGGTCGGGGCAGAGGTGACGACCCACCAGGGTAAGGGCAGAGTCCGCCATCTGCACCCTCTCAAGGAGAGTGTCACCGTTCTGCTTGAGAACAACGTCATGGCCGAATTTCAGTTGTCGGAGCTGATCGCAGGGAAGAAGGAAAAGGACGGCGGCTGCGGCACCTGCGGCGGCTGCACCGTCAAACGCCGCGCAAGCGGGCCGGGCGATACGAACAAATCGAAGGGCCAGTAGCAGGTAGAGAAACGCAGCGAAACAGTTCGCGGAGGACTCCTCGGCGCAACCGGCGTTTCAGCCATCTGGCAGACGAGCCAGCGCAGGCCAAACACAGGTCCCCTTCAACCCCCGCTATGTGGCATGCGCAACAGAACGGGTCTCGCGTATCACCGTCACGCGGATCTGCCCCGGATATTCCAGATTGTCCTCAATCTTGCTGGCGATGTTCTTGCCCAGCTCAATGACCTGCAGATCGTCGATTTCATCAGGCTGCACGATCACACGGATCTCGCGGCCGGCCTGAATCGCGAATGTCTGGTTGACGCCCTCAAAGCTGTTGCCGATATCCTCCAGAGCCGTTACGCGTTTGATGTACGCCTCGATGCTCTCCCGCCGCGCGCCCGGACGCGCACCGCTGATCGCGTCCGCCGCGGCCACAATAATCGCCTCGACCGACTCCGGCTCGACCTCGCCGTGATGGCTGGCGATGCAGTTGACAATTCTCGCATTCAGCCCGTACCGCTTGGCGATCTCGCCGCCGACAATGGCGTGAGGGCCGTCGATCTCGTGGCTGACCGCCTTGCCCAGATCATGCAGCAGCCCGCCGACGCGGGCCGTCTTTACATCCGCGTGTAGCTCTTCGGCGATCACCGCGGCCAGATGGGCAGTCTCAATCGCGTGGTAGTACTGGTTCTGGCCATAGCTGGTGCGGAACTTCAGCCGGCCCAGCAGACGCTGGATCTCCCTGTGCAACCCCTGGGTATTCGTCTCAATCAGGGCCTGCTCTCCGGCCTCCTGAATGACCTGGTTGACATCCTGCTGCGCCTTCTCCACCTCTTTTTCGATGCGGGCCGGATGAATGCGTCCATCCGATACGAGCTTGCCGAGAGAAATGCGCGCAACCTCCCGCCGCACGGGATCGAAACTGCTGATAAGAATCGCTTCCGGCGTGTCATCCACCACCAGATCGACGCCTGTCGCCTGTTCAATGGCGCGAATGTTGCGGCCCTGGCGTCCGATGATCCGCCCTTTCATTTCATCCGACGGCAGATTGACCGTGCTGACGGAGTACTCGGTGACATGCTCGCTCGCGATCCGTTCCACGGCCAGTGTGACGATCTCTCTGGCGCGCCGTTCAGCGGTCTCCTGGGTCTCCGCCTCCACCTCGCGAATCGTGCGTGCAAGCTCCTGCCGCGACCGCCTCTCCACCTCCTGCAGCAACATCTCCCTGGCCTCATCCTGGGTCATATGGGCCACCCGCTGCAGCTCTTCATTGCGCTGCTGCTCCGCGGCCTCCAGTTCCGCCGCACGGCTGTCCAGACCGCCTTCCCTCTGATTCAGTTTGCGTTCACGGTTCTCGATCTGGTCAATCCGCTTATCGATCTGTTCCTGGCGATTGCGTAACCGGCCCTCTATCTGGTCCAGATCTCTGCGTTGGCGCGTGCGCGTGGCATCCAACTCATTCCGAATCTGAACTTCCTCCTCCTTCAACATCAACTGTTTGCGTTGGACCTCTGCTTCGGCTTCCTTCAGAATCTGGCTTGCCTGCGCCTCCGCGCTCTGCAGGGCCAGTTCCTGTCGCCGCCGCTCTTCGCTCACACCGCTAGTAAGCCCACGGCGATACGCGTAATATGCCAGATATCCGACAATGGCCGCGCCGATCAGGACACCGACAACTATGGCAACTACGGCTAACAATTCCATCTCCGAACCCCTTGGCTTGGATGCGCACTACCTGACGTAAATCTGTTTGCGCCGTTTGGTTTCAGCCGTACCCTCTTCTTCTGGCCCTCCCCGCACCCGGTTCACTGTGGCGCCATTCATCGTTGCATGGCGGGACCAGCCGGCTCATTCGTCCCAGCCCTGCTCCTGGCTGGGATGGGACAGCGCGCGCGACAGTTCCAGCTCTTGCCAGATGCGGTCGATCACCTCGCCGGCCACATCCCAGCCAAACCCGCGGCGTTGGAGAAAGCTGCCCATCTTCCTGCGGAACTGCTTTGCGTCGGTCTCTTCCCGCCATCTGAACAGACGGCTGCGGGCGGCATCTTCGCAGGCCGAGGATGCGTCGCTCATTTTGCCGATAATCTCCTCTGCAACGCTGTCATCTACGCCTTTCATGCGCAACTCATAGCGCAGCGCTCTGGGTGCAACCGGGCGGAAACGGTTGCGCTGCTCCACCCAGTAACGGGCAAACGCGCGGTCGTCGAGAAACTCCTGCTCATGCAGCCTTGCAACAATCGATTCGATCTGCGCTTTACTCAATCGTCGCCCTCCGCGCGGCCGATAGGCCTCCAGATTGCGCCGCACTTCCGCCTGGCTGCGGGGCCGCACTGCCAGAAAGCGCAGCGCCCGGTTATAGCCCCGGCTGTTTAGATCTGCCTCCTTCAGCGCCCCAATCTTCTGTTCGCTGAGCTGCTGCCCAATCCTCAACTCGGCAGCAACCACTGCCGGCAGTGGAAACGCGTACGCGCCGTCCAGAAAGAGATTGACCCGCTCCTTATCTCCCTTCTGAAAACGCATCGCCGTAATGGTTCTATCCATCATCGCCTTTACCAAAAAAAATCGCCGTGGTCAGTAACCACAGCGAACTGTACATCCCGATGTGATATATCCTGAGTCCCCGTACCGGCACAGGCTATATCAACGAGAGCGCGACGCTACAGAATCGCGCCTCAAGGGAACGACTTTATGTGGACACCTGCTGTTGCACTACGCAACTCACCGATCCAAAAGCGGCATGCCCCGCATCGCAAACTGGGGGCCTACTGCAAAAAATGGATATCTGTGAGCCTGTCTTCCTCGTGTCAACAGCTGAACCTGCATCTCCACTCGTCAAAACGCTCGTACCCGCTTCTGTATTCTGCAGCTAGGCGAGCGCCCACCGAATTGTCCTTTCAGGAGCATAAGCGACCAGGGACAAGCCTGGATAAGATTGGTATGAATATGTTTTGGTCGCTGTCCCGGTCTGTGGCGGTAGTGTGTCAGCACAAAATCGCGTCAATGTGAGACCGCTATGGTTAGCGTTTTCAATTGTAGCCGCAAGTGCGACGATTGAGACCTCTCGAAATAATCTGTGCTCCTGTACTCTTGTGCAGTCAGAAGGATGAGATGATGAATTGGGCGCTTCCAGCTTGCGGCCGGCGCGCCGGCCTGTGTCGGTCATACGTCAGGCGTCAACCATCTCTCCATTTGTGCGTGCCGGTAGTCCCGTTCTTTCCCTGATGATGCTGTCGATTTGTGAAGCTGTCTCGGGATTCTCGCTCAGATGCTTCTTGGCTGCTTCGCGTCCCTGCCCTATCAGATCATCGCTGAAGCGATAAAACGCGCCCCGCTTCTCGATGATGTCGTGTTCGACGCCCAAATCCAGCAGGTCCCCCGCGGTGCTGACACCCTCGTTGTACATGATGTCAAACTCCGCCACCTTGAACGGCGCCGCCACCTTGTTCTTCCGCACCGTCACGCGCGTCCGGTTGCCGATCACGTCGCTGCCCTGCTTGATCGAC
>JAJDTL010000033.1 GCA_022827195.1 Caldilineaceae bacterium | reverse complement strand
AGCTTTCCATACCTCGGGTAGCAACGAACTCATAACCGGTCCACGGCCCATCCCCGTGCCTGCGCGACTCCTGCAGTTCTAACCACCAATCACGAACCACGAATCACTAACCACGGCTTTCCCACCCCTCCCTTGTGGGGGGGGACCCCCCCCGCAACGCCCCCCTATGTTATGCCACCGTGCCTGCGCGATTCCAGCTGACGTGTCAACGCCAGTCGTGCCAGCGCCACCGTGCCTGCGTCGCTCCCGCAGTTCGAATCACGAATCACAAATCACGAATCACGAATCACGGCCGTTCCTTCTGCGGGGGGACACCCCCCGCAACGCCCCCCTATGTTATGCCACCGTGCCTGCGCGATTCCAGCTGACGCGTCAACGCCAGTCGTGCCAGCGCCACCGTGCCTGCGTCGCTACCGCAGTTCGAATCACGAATCACAAATCACGAATCACGAATCACGGCCGTTCCTTGTGCGGGAACTCCCCCCGCAACGCCCCCCGGTAGCAATGCCACCGTGCGTGCGCGTTGCCAGCTGGTGTGTCAGCGACCGGGGGGTAATGCCACAGTGCCCGCGCGTCCCTGGTTGCCATGTCAAAGCAAGCCGGGGCCAGCCACCGCGCGTGCGCGGTTCCAGCTTGGTGTCAACGCGCCGCCGGCCGACGCCACCGTACATGCGAGGCTCCCGCAGTTCGAGTCACGAATCACGAATCACGAATCACGGCAGTTCCTGGCCACTCTGGGTCGCTGACATTTCCAATGACTGGTAAGCAAGAGTCGTCTTCTACGCGTCGCCTGCGTACGGATTCAGCTTTGGTATACCTGATTCCCGAAGCGAAGACCGCCGTAAAAGTCCGTGCCGTAAACTGTGGCCATCATAAGAATCAGACGAATCAGAGCTCAGACAACTGTCAACGAGCCCTGGAAAGAAACTCACGCCCAAACCATCCCCAATTCGCCCCGCGATCCTCCCGCCGCCCACCCCCTCACCAACCATTTTTTCCAAAAATCCTGCAAGAGCCCTGGAAATGCGTTACACTGGTCCTTGCAACCGCCATTCGCGCCCGCGGCCCTGCCGTAACTCGACACTTTGCGACCCATGAACACCGTCTGCCCATCTTTCCAATGTCCCCCAACCATGCCGAGCGCACCGCCGCGCTCCCTGTCCAGCCTTGCCGCATCCGTCCACTTGCCGCAATTCCGCCAAAGCCTTTTTCCGTACGTCTCAGATCGTCTGGGATCGTCTGGGATCGTCCCAGATCGTACGACCGCACCGCCGCCCGCCGCCCGCCATTCCCGCAGAATTGCCGAAATATTCGCCCGATTCCGCCCGCCGAACCGGCAAAAGAGCGCGTCAATTCGCGTCAAAATACGCCTGCAAAGGCCAGTGAGAAAAAAGCCTCTCCGCGGCATTTGGGAGTTGTTGTCATTTCCAACGACCGGTCAACAAAAGTCGGCATCTACAGCATGCCTGCGTTCAACTCTGACTCTGGTTCGCATGAATCTTGGCGCGCAGACCGCCGCGCGAGCCGCAGCCGTCAACCGTGTCCTACACCAGAATCAGATGAACTGGACTTCAGACAAATGTCAACCAGCCCTAAACACCATCCACCATCCACCATCCACTATCCACCATCCACTATCCGCTATCCACTGCAGTTACACGGCCGACTCCCTCCCCAAAAGTGGGCTGCCTCCCTATCGCCCTTCCGTCGACCCACACCTGATGCAGCCAGTTTGCTCCAAAGTCCTGCAAGACATCCAGATAAGCGCTACACTGGATCCAACCAACCGGAAAATACAATGGCAGCCCTTACGCAACGCCGCCGAATCGACATTTACGCCCGTCAGTCCTGCCCGCCAAACACACACCACTTTGACGCCGCCCAACCGGCGCCTGCCGCCGCCACCCGCCATCTCGACCGACGACGCAAAACTGCCCCCCGGCCCCCGGAAAGATCGACTTGGCACACGCTCAGCCCCCTCTTCCGACCCGGAAACTTTGCTGCAGTCGCCCCAATGGTACCCGCAGTCAAAGCAATGTCACCAATAGTCGACAAATGTCGCCCCAAAGTCGACCCGAAGGCGACCAATGTCGCCAAAAGACGGTCAAAAGGCGACCAATGTCGGCCCAATGTCGACCCAAACCCAAACCCGCAACATCCTGTCACGAGCGGCCGCCAAAATATCCTGTCACGAGGAAGAAGAAAAGTTCCCCGAAAGAGGGGACATTGGAAGACATTGGTCGACTTCGATACCCTATCGATACCCTCCTCTTCCATGCGCGCTGCCCTCCGCGCCCCAGCGCCGGGCGCAGCCAGCGCACCGGCTGGGACCCAAGCGCCGCGCCGCCGCGCCGCCGCCCGCCGGCACCGTCAATCTGAAATCTCCACAATTGCAAAAACCCCATGTGCCTAGTACACTAGTTCGGAAATGCGCCCGTTCGACATCGCGGACCGGTCGCAGCTGCATTGACGCCAGGCGAATCGAATACATCTTCCGACAACAAACAAGCGCAATGGGAACGAGGGAATGTGAGCAGAGCGCCCGCCGCGTCATTTCAATAACGCAGCTTGCCGTTGCCCGCCCCGACAAAGAAGCGTCCCGAAAAGAACGACCAGGACCGCCTGAACGACTTCCACATGCTATCCAGGAAATGCGGCTCTCAGGGGACCGCACACCACCATTGAAGTTCAGAAAAGATCGGACCCGCCCGACTTGGCAGGACTTGAACGGACAAGAGTCGGTAAGTGAACTGTCTTGCAATTCCACATAACACTTTGCGACACAACGCGCCCGTGAACGAACGCCAAAGTAGAAAACAAGCACCGCAGGCGAAAGAACCGGCATTTCGAATAAAGCACACGCAGCCAGCAGCAGGAGAAAACGAATGGCAACAACAGGACGGGCTGTCATCGCCCACGGACAGGACTTTGAAATCCGCGAATACCCCGTTCTCGATCCGGAGCCCGGCAAAGTGCTGCTGCGCCAGGAGCTCGCCGGCATCTGCGGCACCGACCTCCATAACTGGCAGAACGGCATAGAAGGCGAGATGGTCCTCGGCCACGAAAACGTCGGCATCATCGAGGCCATCGGCACGGGCGGCGCAGTCGACTACATCGGCCGCCCCCTCGAAGAGGGCGACCGTGTCATCTTCTCCCCCGGCACAATGGGCTACGGCGCCTACGGCTTCTACGACACGCCCGACGTCCCGCCCCACTTCTACGGCGGCTTCGCCGACTACATCTACCTCGGCCTCCACAACACCCTGATGCTCAAGACCGACTGCACGCCTGAAGCCGCCGTGCTGACCGAACCCTTCACCATCGGCGTCCACGCCGCCATGCGCGGCCAGGCCCAGCTCGGCGATACCGTCGTCGTTCAGGGCAGCGGCGCAATCGGCCTCGTCACCCTCCTATGCGCCAAGCAGATGGGCGCCGCCCAGATCATCATGGTCGGCGGCCCCGCCGCTCGCCTGGAGCTGGCAAAACGATACGGCGCCGACGTCACCATCAATATCGAGGAAATCACCTCGCCCGAAGAGCGCACCGAACAGGTGCTCTGGCATACCCCCATGAAGCAGGGCGCCGACGTCGTCTTCGAATGCTCCGGCTTCCTCGCCGCCACGCCCGAAGGGCTCGGCTACGTCCGCCAAAGCGGCACCTTTGTCGAAGTCGGCCACTTCGTCGACATGGGCTCCATCGACTTCAATATCAACCAGCTGCTTATGCGCAAGAACCTGCGATTCGAGGCGGTCTGGGCCAGCACCTACGACCACTTCGTGCGCGGGCTTCGTATTCTCGAAAAGAACGAATACCCTTACGGCGATATGGTCAGCCACACGCTGCCCCTCGAACGCGTCGAGGACGGCTTCCACGCCCTCAACGGCACCTACCGCCTCGGGGGCGAGGAAGTCATCAAGATCGCGGTTAAGGCATGGGACGACTGACAATGGCGGTCGCACGCCGCGGCGCGTCTCCAACCGCCGCGCCTATCCCGCACCACAAGCCCGGCAAAACATAACCAGCCAAAGGAGAACAACATGCCGTTCGGAACGGGGGACTATCAATACGAGTTGGTCGAGAACTGGGGCACACTTCCCGCCGGCTGGCAGTTCGGCTGGGTGGCCGCCGTCGCCTGCGACTCGCAGGACCGCGTCTTCATCTATTCGCGCAGCGAACATCCGCTCGTCGTCTTCGACCGCGAAGGCAACTTCCTCGCCTCCTGGGGTGAGGACGTCATCGAGGACGCGCACGGCATCTTCATCGACAGCGAAGACAATGTCTGGTGCACCGAGCGCGAGACCCACTGCGTATTCAAATTCAATCCGCAGGGCGAGCTGGCCATGACGATCGGCGTCCCCGGCCGGGAGGGCGCGCCCGGCGAACCGTTCCGCCTGCCCACCGACCTCGCCGTCGCCTCCAACGGCGACCTCTTCATCTCCGACGGCTACGACAACGCCCGCGTCCACAAGTATTCCGCCGCCGGCGAACATATCCTCTCCTGGGGCGATTGGGGCACCGGCCCCGGCCAGTTCGAGCTCTCCCACTCCGTCCGTCTCGACAAGGACGATCGCGTCTGGGTCTGCGACCGCACCAACGACCGCGTTCAGATCTTCGATACCGACGGCAACTACCTGGAAGAACGCACCGGCCTGCTCAAGCCCGATACCATCTACTTCGACCCCAACGACGACGTCTTCTACGCCGCCGAGCTCGACCAGCGTGCCAGCGTCTGGAGCCTAGACGGCCGGCTCTTGAGCCACTGGGGCGGCGCAGAGCGCAGCGAAAAGCCCGGCGAATTCAACGGCTGCCCCCACGGCATCTGGGCCGACTCACACGGCGATCTCTACGTCGGCCAGGTCCAGGTCGACGACGGCCTCCAGAAGTTCCGCCGCCTGTGAGAGGAAGGGCAAGCCAATCCAGGGCCACAGACGCATGACTCGCTTCGCCCCCTCCGTCCTCCAACACGACCCCGCCCGCCGGGCCCCCATCCTGGAGGTGCTCGACGCCGCGCTCGATGCGGTCGACCCTTACGCCGCCGTCCAAAACCTCCTGCGACGCGACGGAGATTCCCTATCTGTCAGCGATCCTTCCTGCCGCCAGCCAGACGAAGCCCTCACCTACGACCTGCGCCGCTACCGCCGTATCTTTGTAATCGCCGCCGGCAAGGCCGCCTCGCCCATGTCCCGCGCCGTCGAAGATCTGCTCGGCGACCGCATCAACCAGGGGCTCGCCGTGACCAAGTACGGGCACGCCCTGACCGCCGGTCACCCGCCTGCGGCCCCCTCCTCCATCAGAATCGTCGAGGCCGGCCATCCCATGCCCGACGAGGCCGGTGTACGCGCCGGCAATGAAATGCTGGCGCTGGTCGAACAGGCCGGCGAAGAGGATCTGGTTATTGCCCTCCTCTCCGGCGGTGGCTCGGCCCTCCTCGTAGCGCCCGCAGGCCAGTCCACTGGCGCCGGCGGCCCGCCGCTCACCCTGGCCGACCTGCAGGGCATGACCGACGCCCTGCTCTCCTGCGGCGCCACCATCAACGAGATCAACTGCCTGCGCAAACACACCAGCGCCGTCAAAGGCGGCCAGCTTGCCCGCGCCGCCCAGCCCGCCGCGCTCCTTACCCTCGCCCTCAGCGACGTCATCGGCAGCCCCCTCGATGTCATCGCCAGCGGCCCGACCGTTCCCGACGACAGCACCTGGACCGACGCCTGGGCGATCGTCGAAAAGTACGACCTCGCCGGCGCGCTTCCCGCTCCGGTGCGCACCCGCTTGCAAGCCGGGCTGGCCGATGAGATCCCCGATACGCCCAAAGCGCACGACCCGGCCTTCGCCGCCAGCCGCACCCTCGTGGTCGCAGACAATCGCACCGCCGCCGACGCAGCCATGGTCAGGGCCGGGGAACTTGGCTATAACACGCTCCTGCTCTCAACCTTCGTCGAAGGCGAAGCGTCCGAAGTAGCCAAACTGCTCGTCGGGCTGGGCCGGGAAGTGCTGGCCAGCGGTCAGCCCGTGCCCGCACCCGCCTGCCTCATCCTCGGCGGTGAGACCACCGTTACGCTTGGTCAGAACCCGGGCCAGGGCGGGCGCAACCAGGAGATCGCCCTTGCCGCCGCGCTTGCCCTGCAGGATCTTCCCGCGCTGACCGTCGTCTCCCTCGCCACCGACGGCACCGACGGCCCCACCGACAGCGCCGGCGGCGTCGCCGACAGCGGCACCGTCGCCCGCGGCCAAAACGCCGGCCTTGCCGCCGCCGACAACCTGCGCCGCCACGACGCCTACCCCTACCTGCGCGCCACCGCCGACCTGCTCCTGACCGGCCCGACCCAGACCAACGTAAATGACCTGCACTTCGTGTTCGTGCAAGAACTGTGAGAGAATGGACAGACCGTCAGTCAAGAGCAGCCGCAGACGCGCCGTAACAGGCCAAATACACTTGAGAGTCATACACGAACTGAGGAGCGTGAACTCATGCCTAATCTGACCGTCGAAAACGTGGGCACATTTGAAGTGAATGCCGGCAAAAGGCTTGTCCTCGCGCTGGTCGAAGACGCCGGCGTTGACCAGCTGCACGCCTGCGGCGGCAACTGCGCATGCACGACCTGCCGCGTCGTCTTCGTCGACGGCGAACCCGCACAGATGACCGTCGCCGAAAAGGAGAAACTGGCCGAGAAAGGACTCAGCGGCGTACGGCTCTCCTGCCAGTGCCTCGTCGAGCAGGATATGTCGGTGCAGATCATCAGCCGCCTCGAAGGCAGCGGGCGCCCAGACTCCGGCCCGCCGCCGGATCCCTCGATCCAGCCGGAACCGGAGTGGACGTCGAAGGCATAGAGTCCGCCGTCGGCCGCGTCCCATGGCTACCGCTCCCGCTGCGCGCAGACCAGGATCGGACAATAGACCGGTCCTGATCTCCGCCATGCAATTTGAAGACGAGTTGAAGAGCGGCGATCGATCCGTCTGGGAGGTCATCGAAATCGCCGCCCGCGTCGGCGCCGACGGCATCGAGCTGCGGCGGGAGACATGGCCGCAACTCGACGCCGAACTGCCGCACGCGGCCCGCCGCATCGCCGACGCCGGCCTGCTGGTCACCTACGCCACCCAGGCCACCCTCTTCGACGACGCCGCGCACGGTCAGAGCCAGCTGCGCCAGGACATCGACGCCGCAGCCGCGCTCGGCGCGCCTATTGTGCGCTTCTTCCCCGGCCAGTCCCCGCCACCCGAAGACAACGCCGCCTGGAAACGCGCCCAGCACATCGTCGACTACGCCGCAGCGCACGATGTCGTCATCGCGCTCGAAAACTACGCCCGCACGCCCGGCGGCACCCTCGCCGAAATCCGGCAGGCGCTGACCCGGCTCAATTCCCCCGCCCTCCGCACCAACCTGGACATGGGCAACTATCCCAATCATGGCCAGGATGTCGTAGCAGCCATCGACAGCCTGGCCTCCAATATCATTGCGGCCCACCTGAAGGACAAGACCGCCAACCTGTCCGATCCGCCTACCGTTCTCGGCGCCGGCCTGCTTCCGCTGGCCGAAATTCTTGGCGCGCTCGATAAGCTGCCCCAGCGCATCTTCTACATCTTCGAGTTTCGCGGCGGAAACGACCCGGTCGGGCGCATCGAGCGCAGCCTGACCTACCTGCGGCGGATATAGAAGGAACGCGCGACTATGTACCCGGGAAAAACGCTTGGCAACGCGGCCCATTGCCTGTGTCTGAGTACGCCGCCCCGTATAAACAGTCCGGAGAGGTGACATGAGCCGCCAGACAGACCTCGCCGGGAAGCGCGCGCTCATCACCGGCGTCGATCACGGCGGCATCGGCCAGGCCATCGCCCTGGAATTGGCCCGCCAGGGCGCGGCAATCGTCTGCCACTATCCCTTCAGCGATGAGGGCGCGGCCGCAGCAGTCGCCCGGATCCAGGCAGAGGGCGGAGTTGCCTCAGCCGTCCAGGGGGATTTCACGCAGTCGGCCTCCGTGTGCACCGAGGTCGTCGACACCGCCGCCGCTTTCCTCGGCGGGCTCGACGTGCTGGTCAACAACGCCGGCCTGACCGAGACCTTCCCCCTCGCCAAGGTCACGCCTGAACACTTTGACAAACTGTTCGCTATCAACGTACGCAGCCATATCTTCTGCATCCAGAGGGCCCTCCGCTACATGCAGTCGGCCGGCGGCACCGTGATCAACCTGGCCTCGGTACACGCCCACGCCGGCGCTTCCGATTACGCCGTGTACGCAGCCACGAAGGGCGCCGTCGCCGCCCTCACCCGCCACCTGGCCGTCGAGTTGGCCCCGCAAAAGGTGCGCGTCAACGCCATCGCGCCCGGTCTGATCGAAGTGCCCCGCTACCGCGAGACAATCCCCGAATACAATCCCGCCTTCTTCGCCGCAACCGTTCCCTGGGGACGCCTGGGCGAACCGCGCGACATCGGGCCGCTGGCCGCCTTTCTCGCTTCCGATGCCGCCGAGTTTATCACCGGCCAGACCATCTACGTCGACGGCGGCACAACCGCCCAAATGTCCTTTGTCGCGCATCTCGAAGGCCAGTCGCTGCGGGCCGCAGACTAGACCGGTCACCGGCGCGTCTCCCAACGGAATCGGCCGGGACCGACACCTTTCAAGCTGGACCAAGCGGTCAGGCCCTAACACGTGTTTCGCTGCCTCAAAGCAGCCCGTCCCGATCTTGTATGATCCAACCGCGCTGAGTACAATAATTTTGTATTCGTGACTACCTACTGACGAACAAACCGCAGAGGAAGGAGAAAACCGAAATGGACCGAAGACGATTCCTGAAAGTTGCCGCTACGGGAGCGGTCGGCGCGGCAGCCCTGAGCGTTGCCGGCTGCGAGCAGGCCGGCGTCATGCCTCCAGCTCAGGTTGAAGGCGCCGTGGCCGAGGACTCAAGCCTGCCCGATATCGAGTGGCAGATGGCCACAAGCTGGCCGCCCGCGCTCGACACCATCTTTGGCGGCGCGAAGACGGTTGCCGAACGCGTCGCATCAATGACGCAGGGCAAGTTCAAGATAGAGGCCCGCGCTGCCGGCGAGCTCGCGCCAGGCCTGGAAGTGCTGAACGTCGTCGAAGAGGGCGCAGTCCCCATCGGCCACACGGCCTCCTACTACTACGTAGGCAAGAGTCCGATCACGGCCTTCGGCACCGCACTGCCCTTCGGCCTCACCTCCCGCCAGCAGGACGCCTGGCTCTACGAAGGCGGCGGCCTCGAGATGCTGCAGGAGGTCTATGCCGAAAAGTTCAACACGATTCAGTTCCCCGCCGGCAATACCGGCGTCCAGATGGGCGGCTGGTTCAACAAGGAGATTAACTCCGTCGCCGACATGGAAGGTCTGAAGATGCGCATCCCCGGCCTCGGCGGTCGCGTCATGGACCGGCTCGGCGTAACCGTCCAGGTCCTGCCCGGCGGCGAGATCTTCCAGGCCCTGCAGACCGGCGCCATCGACGCCGCCGAATGGGTTGGCCCCTACGATGACGAAAAGCTGAGCTTCCACAAGGCAGCCAACTTCTACTACTTCCCAGGCTGGTGGGAGCCGGGCCCATCGCTTGAAATCCAGGTCAACCTGGACGAGTGGAACAAGCTTCCCGAGCAGTACCAGGAGGTCCTCAAGACCGCGGCCTACGCTGCCAACGTGACAATGATGGCGCGCTACGACGCCAAGAACCCCGCTGCGCTCAGCCGCCTGATCAACGACGCCGACATCACCATGCTGCCCTTCCCCGATGATGTGATGAAGGCCGCCGAAGAGTCCGCGTTCGGCCTCTTCGACGAAATCGCCGCCGATGACGCCGACTTCGCCTCGATCTTCAAGGAGTGGTCCGCATTCCGCGCGGCGATCCAGTCCTGGCACGGTCTGGCCGAGCGCGGTTACCTGCAATATGTCGGGCAGAGCCGCTAAAGGGCGCCTGCAGCGCACAAGTGAAATAGCTTTGGTTGGAAAGACGGGGGAGCGTCGCGCGACGCTCCCCCGCTTCGATCAGCCGGACCGCCGCTGACGTCGATTCCCCTGCGGTTTCTTGCTGGCGCGTAGAAAAGGAGGACCTGGAAATGGATCGGAGACACTTCCTGGGGCTTGCTGCGACGGGTGCTGCCGCGCTAGGCGCAGCCGGCTGCGAGCAAGCCGCCCTCATGCCCCCCGTTCAGGCTGAGAGCGCAGTGTCGGACGACGCCGGCCTTCCCACCATCGAGTGGCAGATGGCCACCAGCTGGCCGCCGGACCCCGATTCGACCTTCTGGAGCGCTCAGCTTGTCGCCACTCGAGTCGCAGCTCTGACGAGCGGCAGATTCAAGATCCAACCACGCGCAGCGGGTGAGCTGGCGCCCGGCCTGGAGGTGCTGAACGTGGTCGAACAGGGCGCCGTCCCCATCGGCCACACGGTTTCCCATTACTATGCCCACAGAGGCGCGGTCACCGCATTCGGCGCGGGCCTGCCCTTTGGCCTGACGGCCCGCCAGCAGAACGCCTGGCTTTACGAAGGCGGCGGACTGAAACTGTTGCAGGAGGCCTACGCGTCTAGGTTCAACATCATCCAGTTTCCAACCGGCAACTCCGGCGTGCAGATGGGCGGCTGGTTCAACAGAGAGATCGGTTCCATCGCCGATCTGGACGGCCTGAAGATGCGCGTCCCCGGCTTCGGCGGCCGGGTGTTGGAGCGGCTGGGCGTTATACCTCAATTGCTGGCCGCCGGCGAAATCTTTGAGGCCTTGAAGACCGGCGCCATCGACGCTGCAGAGTGGGTCGGCCCCTTCGAAGACGAAAAGCTGAAGCTGCATGAGGCTGCTGCCTATTACTACTACCCCGGCTGGTGGGATCCCGGCTCCTCCATTGAGATTTTCATCAATCTCGACGAGTGGAACGGGCTGCCAGGGCAGTTCAGGGAGGCTCTTAAGACTGCGGCTGCGGAGGCGAATCTCAGGGTCATGGCCCGCTACGATGCCAGGAACCCCGCAGCGCTCCAGCGCCTGGTCGACGACGCCGGTGTCACGCTGCTCCCCTTCCCGGATGATGTGATGAAGGCCGCGGAGGAGGCAGCCTTCGAACTGTTCGACGAGACTGCTGCCGCAGACGCCGACTTCGCCTCAATCTACAAGCAATGGTCGGCCTTCCGCAATGCGATTCAGTCCTGGCACGGTCTCGCCGAGCGTGGCTACCTGCAGTACGTCGGACAGAGCCGCTGATGTCGCTGGGGTGGAATGGTTTCCCAAGGTTTTGCCGCAACAAAAAAGGGCGAGAGTCTCAGACTCTCGCCCTCTTTCCCGTTTCCGAACAGTTATGACGCCGCATCGACCAGCCAAGTCACCGTCTCCGGGACGAGGATCACGATGATGAGCGCGATGCCCTGCAGCACCATGAAAGGCAACGCGCCCTTGTGGATATCCGCGGTCTTTACCTCCGGCGGCGCGACGCTCTGTAAGTAGAACAGCGAGAATCCCACCGGCGGCGAAATGAAAGCCATATTCAGGTTGATTGCCATCATGACCCCGAACCAGACCATCTGCGCATTGGTGAAACCCAGCTCCAGGGCGGCGGGCACGAACAGCGGCATCGCGATGAAGCTGATCTCGATGAACTCCAGATTGATGCCCAGCAGGAAGATGGCGATGTTGGCAACGATCACGAATCCCCAGAATCCGCCCGGCAGGCTCGTCAGCAGGCTCTGCACATAGCTCTGGCCGCCCAGCCGGTCGAAGACCAGCCCGAAGTAGGTCGAACAGAAGAGAATCATGATGACCAACGCGGTGATGTTGGCCGTCGAGCGGGCCGCATCCTTGACCAGTTTCCAATTCAGGTTGCGGTTGAGCGCCGTCAGAACGCAAGCGCCGATAGCCCCGACCGCGCCCGCCTCCGTCGGCGTCGCAATTCCCTCGAAAATGCTGCCCAGCACGGCTAAAATCAGCAGCACCGGCGGAACGACGGCAATCAGCGTCTGACGGAACAACGCCATGCCCTGAACAGTGCGGGCCTCGGGCGGCAGCGCAGGTGCATCCTGCGGACGAACGATGGCGATCCCGATCACATACAGGGCATACAGGCCTGAGAGAATCAGCCCCGGAATCAATGCGCCCACGAACAGATCGCCCACACCCACGCCAATCTGATCGCTCAGCACCACTAGGACGAGGCTCGGCGGCAAAAGCTGCGCCATCGTCCCCGACGCGGTGATGATGCCGGTCGCCAGCTTGTGATTGTATCCGTAGCGCACCATGATCGGCAGCGACAGCAGCCCCATGACGATCACCGTCGCCGCCACCACGCCCGTCGCCGCAGCCAGCAGCGTCCCCACCAGCACGACCGCCAGCGCCAGACCGCCGCGCATCGACCCGAGCAGGATGCCAACTGTCGTAAGCAGCCGCTCCGCCAGTCCCGACTTTTCAAACACCGCGCCCATGAAGACAAAAAATATGATCGCCAGTAGCGTGAAATCCGACATCGTGCCGAACCAGCGGTTGGGCAGCAGCTTGATCCAATTCATATTGAAAATGCCCAAGGCCCAGCCGAGCAACATGAAGACAAAGGCAGTTCCGGCAAAGGAAAACGCAACGGGATATCCATACAGGATCAAGACAAAGAAGAGTATGAACATCGCGATGGCGAGCCATTCCAACCCCATGATTCTTCCTTTACGTGTGTTGTGGATGGCGGCGAATCAAATCATCGTGCGGCGGATCGATGGCCTTCCGAATGGCCCTTCAGTTGAGCGCTCTGGGCCTACTCGATCCGCAGAGCCTCCTGGTGCTCCGCCAGATCTTCGATCTCTTCCTCGGCCCCGCGCAAAACTGCGAACTCCTTGATCAGCTCGGAGATCGCTTGTAAGAGCAGAAGCGCAAACGCGACGATAATCATCGTCTTGAGCGGCGCACGCGGCAGGCCGTCTGGGTCGGGAGACATCTCCCACTGACGCCAGGAGGTCATCACCGGATGGACTGTTACCCAGATGCCAATTACGCAATAGGGTACGAGCAGAAACAGATGCCCCCAGAAGTCCAGCATCGCCTTGCGTCTCCTGCTCCAATTGGCGTAGATGAAGTCCACCCGCACATTGATGCCGTTCTTGAGGATATAGGCGAAACCCAGGAAGAAAACGAGCGAATAGAGATACCATTGCATCTCGATTAACAGATTGGAGGTCAACTGCATGCCGATATACTGCCCCATATAGCGGACCACGACATTGTAGAACCCGACGAGAACCGTAATGATCACAAGCCATACCGACACGCCCCCGACCCGCTCCGACAGGCTGTCGATCAGGCTGGAAATCCTTAGGAGTATACGCAACATAGCTGTTCCTCTCAGGCGGCTGCGCGCGGCGGTCTTGCGGTCCTCTCTTGCTCTCGCCGGTTTTTGTTCTTTGAGCGGGATTGTTCTATCTTACCCCAAAGAGACGGTTTTTAAGAACTGCAGGCCCGTTCTTGATGTCTCAGCAGTCCACTTGACCGTCATTACGACAGTTTCGCGAAAGGGGGCAAGTACTGGCCGTACAGAGTCTACTCAGGAACGCAAACAGCTTCTCTTCCACAGTGTTGTACGAACAGTTGTAAAGGATTAACTATGGATTGGCACCAATCGTTGGTAAAGGTCGGCGTTTATGTTGATGCTGCCAACATCTATCGCAATGGTGGCTCCCGAATGCAGTATGATGTCTTGCGCGAATTTGCCTGCCGGGATATGGGTGAACCAGTGCGGCTGAACGCCTATGTAACCCACGACGCCGACCGCGCCCAATGGGACATGGACTACCGCGTCGGTGCGCTGCGTTTCCATTCTGCCCTGCGCGACCTCGGCTACAAGGTGATCATCAAGCGCGTCCGCTGGTACGATGATGAGGCCGGAAACCGCTACGCCAAAGCCAACTCCGATCTGGACCTGGCAGTTGACGCCCTGCTCCAGTCCGAGAATCTCGACAGAGTGTTGATCGCAACAGGTGACGGCGATTTCGTCCAGGTGGTGCGCGCGCTCCAGAACAAGGGCTGCCGCGTCGAAGTCGTCGCCTTCGACAATGTTTCCAGCAGCTTGAGACAGGAAGTTGACCTGTTCATGTCCGGCTATCTCATCCCCAACCTTCTGCCCGCCCACAACGACGTCGCCGACTGGGGGCTGCCAGATTCCACTGTGCGCGGCTGGTGCTACTACTACAACGAAGAGAAGGGTTTCGGCTACATGCGTTTTCTGACCAAAGTTTCGCCCCATCTGTGGCTGGTGGACAAGCGCAAGAGCCCCGATTCACCCTACGAAAGCGCCTTTTTCCATTTCTCGATGATGCAGGATGATTCGGTCAAGGACCACCTCCCCAGCCGCGATCACATCTTCGAGTTCCGGCTCATACCCTCGGAGCGGGACCAGAGCGAACTGACCGCAACCAATATCCGCATCGTCTGCTCGCTATAGCTGCCGTTACGATTTATTCGCCATGCAGTTGTCATCCGTCCTGATAGGAGCCTGAACCACATGCCCGCAGCAATCTCCGCGCCGCAGCCGCTCGCCGTCGAGGCCGGCGCCAAGGTCCTCATGTCCGGCGGCAATGCCATTGACGCCGCGGTCACCGCGGCGCTCGTGCAGTCGATCGTCAGCCCGCAGATGTGCGGCATCGGCGGCTACGGGGTCATCAACCTCTACCTGGCCGCGGAGTCGGCTTCCCTGGCCCTTGACGCGCCTGCCCTGGCCGGCGCGCTGGTGCGCGACAATATGTGGGTCGACAAGCTCATCCGCCCCAACCCGGGCGGCTGGGGCTACTTTCTTGAGGGCAATGTCAATGAGGCCGGTTACAGTTCCGTCTGCACGCCCGGCGCCGTCATGCTGTTCGACGCGCTCCTCGACCGCTGGGGCACCATCGACTTCGGCCAGGCCGCAGAGCCTGCCGTCCGCATCGCCCGCGACGGATTCGTCGTGTCAGACGCCCTGGCCGTCGCCTGGAAGCGATCGAACCAGTATTGGGAGGGGTTGAGCCTGCGTGACTACATCCACAGCAATGCCGAGGCCCGCCGCATCTATCTGCGCGGCGACGGCGAGACCTATGATACCGGCGAGACCTTGCGCAATCCGGACTACGCCGCGTCCCTGCGCCATATCAACGAACACGGCAGCGACGACTTTTACCAGGGCGAGCTGATGGAGCGCATGGCGGGCGACCTGCAGGCCAACGGCAGCTTCGTCACCCGGCAGGACTTCGAACAGTACCGTTTGCGCGAAGACGCCTCGGCACGCGGCACCTACCGCGGCCACGCCGTTTCCAGCTCGGCTGCCCCCCACGGCGGCCCGACGCTGATCGCCATCCTCAACATCCTGGAGGGGTACGACCTGTCGGGTATGGGCCACAACTCGCCCGAATACATCTACACCGTCGGCCTGGCCATGAAGGCCGCCTTCGCCGACCGCAACCCGCATCTGGCCGATACCGACTTTGAGGATGTTCCGCTCGACTGGATGATGTCCAAAGAGCGGGCCGCCTTCTGGCGCGAGCGCATCGACGCCGGCCAGCCCATCGAACCGACGCCGCCGCCGGCCGAGTCCCCCCACACGACGCACCTCTCCGTCATCGACGCGCAGGGCAACTGCGTCTCGCTGACCCATTCGCTCGGCGCCTCTTCGGGCGTCATCACGCCGGGGCTGGGCTTCATGTACAACAACTCGATGGTCAACTTCAATCCGCTGCCCGGCCACCCCAACTCGATCGCGCCCGGCAAAGGCCGCACAACCGGCATGACCCCAACCATCGTCTATCAGAAGGCGTCTGGCAATGATGACTCCCACGCGCAGGCGCCGCTACTCGCCCTCGGCGCACCCGGCGCAACCCGCATCATTACGTCCACGCTGCAGGTGATTCTCAACGTTGTCGACTTCGGCATGGATATCGAGAAAGCGGTCCATGCCCCCCGCTTCGACTGCCAGCTGGACGCCATCAGTTGCCAGCGGCGCATCCCCATCTGGGTGCTCGACGAGGTGAACAAACGCTATCCTGCGGTCCACATCCCTTACAGCCACGGCGGCCTCGCCCTGGTCCATGCCCTCCACGTCGATCCGCAAACGGGCGCGCTCTCCGGCGCTGCCGACACCGGCAACGAAGGCATGGCCGCGGTGGTATAACGCTTTCTATGCGAGTAGACCTTTTCCAAGCGACAGGACACTGTCCCAATACCCAGCGTCACCAGTATGAGTGAAGAGGATGCGTTGCAGGAAGAAGCCGTGCGTGGATACAGTCACCTAGCCCTTGCCTTGGATCTGGTGGGTCATCTTGCGCTAAAACACGTCTTGGCACTCGAAATGCATGCCGCGGAGGCTGCATGAACCCTTGATTGCTGTGAACCTGCCAAATGCAAATCTGCAAATCCCGTGAATCTCTAGGTTGTGGATGGTGATGAAGTAACGACTGATCCGTTCCCATAACCAGACGAAACCAGGAGCAATCCCCCATGAGCTACCTGAAACGTATCGTCTGTCTGGCGAACTCCCGAAAATACTCGGAGCGTTGCGTCGCCGGACTTGAAGTCGAAGGAACGCAGTTGAGTAATTGGGTACGTCCTGTCAGCAGTAACCCTCTGGGAGAGCTCGGCCTCTCCGAGCGGAAACTGGCCGACGGCTCCGACCCTGAGCTACTCGACATTCTTGAAGTCCCTTTACTTGAACCCCGTCCTCAAGGCTGCCAGACCGAGAATCATCTGATCGATCGTAAGGCAACCTGGGCGAGAGTGGGCCAGTTCCCAAGGCAGCAGCTTCTCCGCTATTGCAAGTCGCCCAATCCACTTTGGATAGACGGATATAGCAGTACGCGCGGTATCAATGACAGGATTCCGGAAGAGCAGGTAGAGAAACTGCCTTGCTCGCTGGTCCTGGTGGAGCCGCAACGGCTCCGGATCGAGATCAGGTTGGAGGCGGCAAAGCTGAAAGTCAGAGCAGAGTTTTGGCTGGAAGGTCAGAAGTACAGGCTAGGCGTAACCGATCCTGTCGTTGAGGCCCATTGCTTCACTCGTCCGCAAGGTGTTCACACCTACAAGAAGCGCGCCGTCGCCTGCGTTTCCATCGGTGAACCGTTCAATGGCTACCGTTACAAGCTCGTGGCTTCGATAATCCCCCTGTAGGCGGCATTCCCGAGGATCCAGAATGGGCCGGAATCTTTACACAGTTGGGCACTCTATCCATTCGCTTCCGCGATTTGTCGAGCTTCTCAAGCGACACGGGATCACAGCGGTCTGCGATGTGCGTTCTGCCCCGTACAGCCGGCTGCATCCGCACTTCAACCGTGAACCGCTCCGCGAGGAGCTCAAGCGTCATAGGATCGCCTATGTCTTTCTGGGGGAGGAACTTGGAGGGCGCTCCTCAGATCCCTCCTGTTACGATGCCGAAGGCAGAGTAAGGTATGGTCGAATTGCTGATACCGACGCTTTCCAACATGGTCTGACTCGGGTCAAGGAAGGCATAGAGACCCACCGGATCGCCCTTATGTGCGCAGAAAAGGATCCTCTCACTTGCCATCGAGCTGTCCTCATCTGCCGTCACCTGCGCGACGAAACTGACCTTTCGATTCTTCACATCCTTGAAGATGGTCAGACCGAACGGCACGAGGAGAGCGAGAGAAGGCTATTGCGGCTCGCACGCATGGAGCAGGGAGATCTCTTCAAGAGCGTGCAGGAACAGATCGAGGAAGCGTATGAACATCAGGGGAGGCGCATCGCCTACCGTGAGCAGTCAGCTGGAAGCAGCAGGGATGGGCGCGATGACGCGGCGTAAGGAGCCTGATATGAAACTCTTCACCATCGGTTTCACCCGCAAGAGCGCCGAGACCTTCTTCTCGCAGCTAAAGGCATCGGGCGTCCGTACGCTGATCGATACCCGCCTCAACAACCGGTCTCAACTTGCCGGCTTCGCCAAACAGAACGATCTCCGTTACTTCCTGCGCGAAATCGGAAATATCGTTTATCTGCATTTGCCTCAGCTCGCGCCGACCCAGGAGATCCTCGACGCGTTCAAGAAGAAGAAGGGGTCGTGGGCCGACTATGAGTGTTCTTTTCGCGCACTCATGGTCTCCCGCGAGATCGAAAAAGAGTTCCGGCCGGAACTCTTTCATAACGCGTGCCTATTGTGTAGCGAGCACAAGCCCCACCACTGCCACCGTCGTCTCGTCGCCGAATACCTGCAGGAGAGATGGGATGGAATCGAAATCGAGATAGAGCATCTCCAGCCCCAGGACCCCGACTGAAACGCCCGCGAGCGGACGCAACCCGCCCGCATCAGCTGGTCATCTGCACCGGCGGCCCTTCCCTACCGGTCCGGCTCGAACACCGACCCATCCAGCACAGTCTGCAGGCCCTTTGACACCGCGTCCAGGCGCCTAATCTCCTCCTCCGGCAGCTCAAGGCCGACCGCGCCCGCCGTGTCCTCGATGTGGGCCGGCACGTCCGCACCGGATATGATGCACGTCACCTCCGGGTGCGAGAGTATCCAAGCCTGCGAGACCTGGCCCGGCGTCGCCCCCACGCGTTCAGCCACTGCGATCACCTCCGCGATCACCTCCGCAACCCGGTCGCGCACAATGTTCTGAAAGGCGTGCTTGCGCCGCCCGCCCCACAGGCTGTCCTCCTCCGGTAATGTATCGGGCCGGTAAGCGCCGCTCAGAAGCCCGACCGCCAGCGGACTGAAAACCATCAAACCCAGCCCCATTTCTGCCACCATCGGGAAAACCTCCCGCTCCAGGTCGCGGTTGAGCAGATTGTAGGGGTTCTGTAGCGTGATCAGCGGCGCCGCGTTGAGCCGCTCCTGCACGCGCATCGTCTGCACAACCTGCCAGGCCTGGTGGTTGCAGACGCCGACATAGCGTACCTTCCCCTGCTGCACCAGGCTGTCCAGCGCCCGCAGCGTCTCTTCCAGCGGCGTTGCCTCGTCCGGCCCGTGGATCAGATAAACGTCGATACGGTCGGTATTCAAACGTTTCAGAGTGCGCTCCGCCTCGCGCAGAATGTGGTATCGGGAAAGGCCAACGTCGTTCGGGCCTTCGCCGACCGCCCCGCGTACCTTCGACGTGATCACGACTTCGTCGCGGCGGCCCTGCAGCGCCTTCCCAAGCAGCATCTCCGAGGTGCCGCGCAGGCGCCGATCATCACCCAGGCCGTAGATATTGGCGCAATCGAACAGATTCACGCCCTGATCAAGCGTGGCCGCGACCAGTTCGCGTGCAGCCTTCTCGTCGCTCTGCCCCCGCAGCCCTAACCCCAAGGCAACGCGCGAGACCTTCACGCCCGCGCCGCCGAAATTCACGTATTGCATCTCCCTCTCCTCATCTCAGGAAGCAGATAAATTCTTTCGTTCATGGTCTTCACCCAAAAGGCCGTCCAGTCGGCCACAGCCGCAGTATACCGGTTCGCTACCGAAGATTCAACTGACAGCTGTTGAAAACTAGACAGCCTATTTTTTGACAGTCCAGTCCAATTCCGTTAGACTTCTTGCTTGTTGTCAAATCCGCATTCGCAATTCAACCCGTTTACGTAAGGTCGGAGTTCGCTCCCTATGGAGCGTTTTTGATAATCAAAATCGCATTTCTCAAGGAGAAGAAAGAATGGAAAGAAAAGTAAGTCGTCGTCAATTCTTGCGTCTTGCCGGTGGTGCGGCCGGCGCCGTTGCCCTGGCCGCCTGCGCTCCCGCAGCAGCGCCTGCCGGCGGTGGTGAGACCAGCATGTCCGAGGAACCGATCGTCATCCGTTACGCCGGACTCGACGGGATGGGCGCTCGCGTTGAGGCGTTCATGATTCCCTGGGTTGAGGATAACGGCTACAAACTGGAACGTGGCGCCTTCGGTCAGCAGGAACTGACCGACAAGATTATGCAGTCGGTCGCAACCGACACCTATCTGGCCGATATCTTCCAGTTCCCCAGCAACGCACGCGCTGACGTCATCAACGCCAACGCATTGCAGGAGATCCCGCAGGAAGTTCTGGAAGCGATCGACTTCGACGACGTGCTGCCCGGCATCGTCAACACGCTCTCCTGGGAAGGCAAGATCTACGCCCTGCCCTACGACGGCGATATCCACTACTACTCCTTCCGCAAGGACCTCTTCGCCGACCCGGATATCAACAGCCGCTTCAGTGATGCTTACGGCTACGATCTCTCGCCCGAAAACGGCGCCGAGACCTGGGACCAGTGGCGCAATATCTGTGAATTCTTCACCGGCTGGGACTGGAATGGCAACGGTGAGGACGATGACTTTGGCGCCGCCTGCATGACCAAGCGCGGCGACACCCTCTGGTGGGGCTTCAACTCCCGCGCCACCGCCTACGCCAAGCATCCGGATGATGCCGCCTACTTCATTGACCTGGACACCGGCGAGGCCCGCCTCAACAACCCCGGCTTCGTCCGCGCCCTGACCGAGTGGGCCGAAGAGATGCAGAACTGGGCGCCTCCCGGCGGCACCAACTTCACCTACGGCGATTCTCTCAACGCCATGAACGGCGGACGCGTCGCGCAGACCTATAACTGGGACGCCGTTACCAGCGCCACCGCGCCCGAGACCTCCGTTATTCAGGGCCTGCAAGGCTACGACATCCTGCCCGGCTCGCACGAGGTATTCAACTCGAAGAGCGGCGAATGGGACTACTTCGACGTGCCCAGCCACGCGCCGTTCCACGCCTTCGGCGGCTGGGTCATCGCCGTCTCCGCTCAGGTCGACGAGCTGGCCTACGACGCGGTCTGGGGCTTCGTTACCCATCTGACCAAGCCGGAGAGCGGCCTGGCCTTCGTGACCGATCTGACCGGCGCCAGCCCCTACCGCTTCAGCCAGATGGAAGCGGTCGAAGAGTTCGCGACCGGCCCACTGCAGCTCGGCGAAGAGGTCGCGGTCGACTATCTGAACGCCGCCCGCGAGACCCTCGACCACCCCAATGCCGTTACCGACCAGGCTTTCGGCGGCTGGGTCCAGTATCGCGACGCGCTCGAACTCGGTGTCTCCAAGGCGCTGGCCAATGAGGCCTCGCCCCAGGACGCTCTGGACGAGGTCGCGGCCGCCTTCAATGAGATCAGCGAGCGCATGGGCGGCCTGCAGCACCAGGCCGAGCTCTACGCCCGCACTCTGGGCATGTAGGAATGTAGGACAGCAGCTATAGAAGCAACTCGTGGGGAGAGGGACCACTCTCTCTCCACGATGTCTCTCTTCTTGCCCTGGCGGAATCCACCTGTTATGGCATCTGAAACGCGATCTTACCCTCGCAGACGCTCTCGCTTCGAGATCAGGGACAACCTCTGGAAGTGGATCTTCCTCCTTCCCGCCGTCGCCATCATTGTCATTCTACTGGCGATCCCCGTGCTCTGGACGCTCTACGCCGCCTTCACCGACCTGCACCTCTACCGCATCGGCGACTTTGATACCAAATTCGTCGGCCTTGCCAATTTCGAAAAGCTGCTGGGCAACCGCTCCTTCTGGCGCACCGCGCGCAACACCGTCGTCTTTATGCTCGGGGTCGTCCCCAGCCAGCTGATCATCGGCCTGACCGTCGCGCTGGCGCTTAACAACATCACCCGCGGCCAGAAGCTCTTCCGCACCTGGTTCCTGATGCCACTCATGGTCAGCCCGGTCGTCGTATCCTTTATCGTCGGGCGTATGCTGTTTCAGGAAGACATCGGGCCGATCAACGACATCTTGCGAAATCTTGGCTTCGAGGGCGTGCCCTGGCTTACCAGCCCGACCTGGGCGATGGTGGCGCTGATGGCCATCGACGTGTGGCAATGGAGCTCTTTCATGATCCTCATGCTCCTGGCCGCGCTCCAAGGCGTACCGCCCGACCTGCACGAGGCCGCACGCGTTGACGGCGCTAACCAGTTGCAGGCATTCTGGAAGATCACTGTACCCCTGATCATGCCGATCACGATGACCGCGCTCCTGATTAGGATTATCGACGCCTTTAAGGTTGTGGAGATTATCATGGTGCTGACCGGCGGCGGGCCTGGCCAGGCAACCGAGTCGGTCACGCTCGCCATCTATCGCACCGGTGTCAAGGGCGGGGACCTGGCCTTCGGCAGCAGCCAGGCCTACTTCCTGCTGATTGTGCTGATGATCTTTGGCGGGGCGTACCTGGTACTGACCAGAAGAGCGATGGGGAAAGATTGATGGGTCTCGCGGCACAAAAGCGCATTCGTTCCATCATATCCTATACGATTCTGGGCTTCTGGTCCTTTATCCTCCTCTTCCCAATGTACTGGGTGGTGATCACCTCCTTCAAGAATGCAATCGACATGTCGATCAAGGCGACCTATATGCCCTTTGTCGACTTTCAGCCGGGTCTGCACGCCTGGCACTACCTCTTCGTCGAACGGCTCACCTGGTTCCTCGACCCGTTCATGAACAGCGTGCTCGTTGCCTTCATCTCCTCGACAATCGCCCTCCTGATCGGATCGAGCGCCGGCTATGCCCTGGCCCGTTTCGACTACGGCGGCCGCAACAATTCGATCGTCCTCGGCTTCATGTCCCAGCGCATGTTCCCCGGCGCGCTCTTTATCCTTGCTTTCCTCGTGATGTTCCGCGAGCTGGGCCTTCTCGATACGCGCCTGTCGCTGATCATCGTCTACAGTAGCGGCGCCATCCCGTTCATCGTCTGGGTGATGCGCGACTTCTTCGAGGGCCTGCCGGTCGAGATCGAGGAGAGCGCCATGATCGACGGCGCCAACCGCCTTGGCGTCCTCTTCCGCATCGCCATGCCCTTGGCCGCGCCCGGACTGGTCGCCGTCTTCGTTCTTTCTCTCATCGGCGCCTGGAACGAGTACCTGGTCGCCCTGACGTTGACCTTCCGCGAAGCGATCACCATTCCGCTCTTCATGACGATGCAGGTCAGCCAGACCGGTTACACTGAGTGGTGGAACATGAGCGCCATCTCGCTGGTTAGCGTCATCCCCGTCGTCGCGGCCGGCATGGCGCTGGAAAAATACATCACCGGCGGTCTCACATTCGGCGCGCTCAAAGGTTGATCAATCCGCGCCAGCAAAGTCCACGCCCAATCTACCCGTCCACGCGTCTTCTCCGCCCTAGCAGATAGCGAATCATCCAGATCAGCGCCGCCACCGGAATCAGAAGTACGAGCAGCACCGGCGCTAGGTAAAGAACCGCCCAGATCAGTGCGGTCATCAGCCCCTGCAGCGTCTGTACGAGCGCGCGCAACGCGTTGCGCGCCGGGCCGCTCGCACGCCACGTCTCCTCCACAATTGGTCGGTTAACGCTGTCGGGAATCACCTCAATCCATATGGTCGAAAGGCTGATCTGATTGTCCAGCAGATTCTTGCGCCCCTGAATCGTCTCGATCTCTTGCCGGATCGCCATCAGGCTGCGGTGGACCTCCAAAATGTCCTCAACCTTGGCGTTCGGCTTTTGACGCACCTCGGTCAGCAGGGCCAGCAATTCCGTTTCCGTGGCGCGCAGATTTCGCAGTTGAGCATCGAGATCGCTGTACTGGTCGGTCACGTCCTGCCGGCTGACGTTCAGATTTCTCACACTGGTGGCCAGCGCCTGTAGACCGGTTAGCGTTTTGTCGAGGCTAGCCGTCGGCACACGCACTGTCATCGAGCCGCGCAGCACATCCCCTTCCCCATAGCTGTCTTTGAAGAGATCGACATCGGCTACGTAGCCGCCGGCGTCGGACGCGAGGGTTTCTATGCCCACTACCGCCGCCTCGGTGTCCGCCACGACCAGCGAAATGTTTGCGTTAGCGACTATTTTGCGCGAGTCCGCCAAGCCGCCCTCAGATTCACCTGTCGCGCCCTCCTCTATCTGTTCAGGCGCTGCGGCTTCTGCATCGAACAGCATCGAGTTTGCCGACCGTTCCATTGAGGGCATCGCCGGCGCAGCACAGGACAAGCAGATTACACCAGCCAGAATCAAGATGCCATAGAAACTCAATTGCCGAAATCGCATTGAAAACGCCCCTTCAGTCGAACAAATCGCACGAACTCCATGATGCTAGGCCTCTACCGACTCACCCCTCGTACTTGTCCGCGGCAACACCGCGCACGCCGGGCTCCGCCACAAATAGCCCGCCTGCTTGCGGCTGTTGCGCCTTCTCCGCCTCGCTCAGGCGGAACGAGGCTGTTGTAATGTAGAGCTGGTCTAGTCCAGGCCCGCCGAACGCGCACGCCGTCACTCCCACCGCCGGCAACTCAATGTCAGCCAACACGGTCGCCGTGTCAGGATTCCAGCGTCGCACACGGCTGCCACCGTAGTGCGCCACCCAAAGCATGCCCTCCTCGTCGATGGTGAAGCCGTCGGCAAAGCCCAGTTCTTTGGGAATGTCGATCGCGATTCGTTCATTGCTGATACCGCCCGTCTCAATGTCGAAGTCGTAGGCGCGAATCGCGAAATCGAGCGAGTCGGTATAGTACATCGTTTTGGCGTCCAGGCTCCAGATGATCCCGTTCGAGATGCCAATGTCTTCGATCATCTTGTGGACGCTGTGGTCCGTGTCGAGTCGGTAGACGCTGCCCTGCCCCGATTGGTCTTCGTAGGCCATCGAGCCGGCCCAGAACCGGCCGCCGGGATCACACTTGCCGTCATTGAAACGGTTGCCCGGCAGATGCGCTTCCGGCTCCGCGAGCATTTCAAGCGTACCGCTGTCCGGAACGAACGCCGCGAAACCGTCCTGCAGCGCCAGCAACAGGCCGCCCGACGCCCGCTGCACCACCGTACTCACGTGTTGCCCAATGTCCCATTTCCGGTTCTCGCCCGTTGCCGGGTCAAAGGCGTATAACTCGCTGGCCATAATGTCCACCCACCACAGCACGTCTGCGTCCCCGTCCCAGATTGGGCCTTCGCCGACGAGGGCATGGGCGTCAATGAGAAGCTCAGCTTTCAGAGACATGCGGTTCCTCCGTTTGGCACTACGTAGATTCGATGAAATGGTTCTCTATCCAGCTAGGGTGGGGCTGCCGGCACCTCCGACAAACCGAACGGGTTCTCGTCTGACCAGCCTCCGGCGCCGCCTCATTCATACGCCTTATACGACTCTTCAACCTCCGCCACCGGAACAGGCCTGCCTTCCTGAGCCGAACGGATCGCGGCCAACGTGCATCGCACCGCCCGCACGCCGTCCTCTCCGCCGTAGCGCACCAGGCTGTTCTGGCGAATCGCCTCGATCAGATGATGGACCTGGTTGACATGGCCCATCCCATAGTAGCTGATCTCCGACGCCCACACCCGGTCGCCGCCCTCATCAAAGCGGAAGCAGGCGGTCTCCTGTCCTTCCCGGTGCAGAACTAGGTGCTGCTGTTCGCCTTGCCACAGCAGGTTATGGCCGCCCTCCCCAAGCACTTCGATTATGCCTGTCTCGCCAACAACCGTCGTGCTGAACCCGTGCATGAAATCATATTTCCCATTGAGCCGCTCCGCCCGCATCCACACACCTTGCCTTTCCGGGTCGGCATACCGCCAGGTGATGATCGGGATGTCCACCTCAGCCGTGCGATACGGGTCGTGCTCCGCGCCGCCGCGGCTGGGCCCGCCGCCAGCGCTCGCGGCCACCGCGTAGACCTCATCGATCTGTGTGTCTCCCATCAGATACTCGGCTGTGGCAAAGAAGTGCACCGCGTGATCGAAAATCCACGGATAGCGCCCGCCCCCGGACTTGGCCCCGTCCAGACGCCATGCGCGCGCGGCCGCGTCGATATGCAGTTCGTGCTGCGCGCGCCGGTGCCAGGCGCCGTGACGCTGGCGTATCTGCAAGGGCCGCCCAATCGCGCCGTCTTCGATCAGCTCGCGTGCCTTCATGTGGGAGGAGAGAAAGACATACGTCTCGCCCACCAGCAGCTTGACACCCGCTTTCTTTGCAGCCTGCACCGCGGCCATCCCCTCCGCGACACTTCGGCAAAATGGTTTCTCGCAGTGGATATGCTTGCCGGCCTCCGCGGCCAGCGCGGTCATCTCCGCGTGCAGGAAAGTCGGCGTTGCGATATCGATAACATGCAAGTCGCCGTCCGTCACAAGCTCGGCGTAGGAAGTGTACACGCGTTCAATGCCGTGCTGTTCGCCAAAGGCCGCCGCCCTACCGCCGTCATTGTCACATACCGCCAGGACGCGTGCCTGAGGGTGGCTGAGATACCCGCGGATGTGCGCGGTCGCCGCCAGCCCTAAGCCCACAACCCCAACGCAAATCTCAGCGTCCATACGTCCACACTCCTGATAACCATTTGCGGCGTCAGCCTGCGAATCGGGGCATGACCTCCCGGATGAACAGTTCCATTCCATCGGTGTGCGGAAAGTCGGCCATGCGGACCTGGAAGAGATCGAAGCCGAGGTCGACATACTCCCGCAGGCTCGAGGCCACCTGGTCAGGAGTGCCAACCAGGGCGATTCTGTTTCTTGTATACGGCGATTCCAGTGCCTGCCGACTGGCCTCTGCCTCTGACTCGTGAATTGCAATCACCGAAAGCGAATTCGTTTTGCGAATTTCGTTGAAATCGCGCCCTACCGCCGCGCAGTGTTCCCGCAACACGCCCAGCTTGTGGGCGGAGAGCTCCGGAGTGCCGCCGGGCATATTCCACCAGTCCGCGTGCTTGGCGACAACGCGCAAGGTCAACTGCTCGCCGCCCCCGCCAATCATCACCGGCGGCAGCGGATTGGGCTGCGGATGGCAGTAGGCATTCTCAATTCGATAGTAGCGGCCCTCATAACTGGCCGGAGAAACTGTCCAGAGCAGCTTGGTAATCTCAACTGTTTCCTCCAGCTGACGAATGCGGTCGGCCGGTCGCGGAAACTGCCAATTGTACGCCTTGTACTCCTCCTCCAGCCAGCCGGCGCCAATGCCAAAGATGTACCGCCCGCCGGTCAGCCACTGTAGCGAGGCGGCCATCTTTGCCGTGAGCGCCGGGTTGCGGTAGGACTGGCACAATACAAGGCTGCCCCAATCGAAGTTCGGGTAGCGCGCGGCAAAGTGGGCCAGCGTCGTCATCACTTCGGTCGCCGGCGTTGTGCGCGGCATGAAGTTTCCCCAGGGATGCACATGGTCGTCCACCCACACCGATGTCATATGGCCGTCAATTAGTTGAAGATGTGCCTCAAACTGTTCCAGGAAGGAGTTGGGATCGCTGCCATCCACCGGAAAGGAGGGCGCGTGCCAGCCAAAGTCAACTGAAAGCATCGTTGGCTCCTGCGTGTGAGTCGTCAGAGAGTCGGTCGTCCGCTGCCACCCTACTGGCGTGACTTGTCCGAGGAATGTTACGAACGGCAAGACGGCAGATCTATGGTTGCCAGTATAGCTTTGCCAACCTGCTGCCGCAACTGAAAGGCAACTGCTCGTCCAACCTGTAGCAGTGCTTCTATCACGTGACGGCCGCGACGCGTGACGTACATTTCGAGCTACCAGTGTCCTTTGATTGGGCAATTCGGAGCGTGTTATACTGCGCCCGTGGTGTTGGCCAATATGCAATTTCCTCGTAGAGCGAGTGTGTTGTGACTATCGTGAACCGCGCCGCCAACTGCCGTGCTTGGTCAGCTTTGTGCCTGTTCTGGCTGACCGCACTGCTGTTCGCAGCCTGTACGCCTTCGTCGGAATCGAACGTTTTCGGCTACCTGATCGAACAGAGGCTGGGCGGTCCAGTTGATCCTTCGCCGGCGGTCGCGCGCGGCAGCCTTGCGGGGCAAGTGTTGTCTGCAGGCAAGCCGGTGGCGGGCGCTGCCGTTATCGTTGCCACGCGCACAGGAACACCCTTCTCCGCGCGCACCGATGCCGGCGGCCAATATCGCATTGACAATATTCCCCCCGGGCAGTACGTGCCCGCGGCCGTGGCCCCCAACTTCGAGGAGTTTGCGCTCAGTGGCGCTTTCGACCTCCCTTATCCGATTACAGTACGCGCCGGAGAGATTGCTCAGGCTCCGGCACTAACGCTGCGTCCGCATCAGCCCCGCCCATTGCCCGCACCTCTGCCGGAAGCGGCCTCGCTAGAAGCTGGCGAACCGATCACGTTGACCGCCACCTTTCCCGCGGGTGCAACCGCCTGGGCGCGTGCCTACGCATTCTCCCGCGAGGGCGCCTTTAATGGGTCGCTGCGGCTCTATCGCCCCCTCCCTGATACCGGTGAGAAGCTGCCCCTGCTGTTTGTTCTTTTCCCCGGCGACGTTGACGACTGGGTACCCGTGATCGTTGGCCTGGCCGATGCCGGCTACACCGTTGTCGCCCTTTCTCCTTCCGCCCACTGGGAGATCGACGTTGCCGCCCACGCCGAGGACGCGCGCCTCGCTTTGGCACTGGCCCGCGGCGGCCATCTCGGCGTGGACCTGGCCGATGTTCCCGCCGTCGCCATGGGCGGCAGCTTCACCAGCGCTATCGTAAACCGGCTGCTGCGCGACGAACGCGACCAGTTTGCCGCCTGGCTTACCTTGGGCGGCATCAGCAACGCCTTCAGCGGCAGCGCCGACTTCTACGCCCGCCGCCTGTCCTTGCCCGAACGCTTTCAGTACGTGATTCCCGCGTTAGGCCCGGCAAACCTTTTTCCCCTGCCATTCCTCTACTTTTCGCCCGTCTACACCGCCTCCCACCTGCCGCCGACAATGATCATTCACACCATGGTCGACCGCATCATCCCGATAAGCCAAGCCTACGAAATGGAAGGGGCTCTGCGCGCGGCCGGAGTTCCCTTGGAGGTCCTGTATTACGAGGATGAGAGCCACTATTTGCAGATCGGCGAGGACATGACCGAGTCCGGAGAAGAGATGTTCTGGAAGACACTGGCTTTTTTGGAAAAACATACAAAGACAAGTGCAGAGTGAGCGGTCCATTGACAGTTCTCCCCGTCTTGACGGCCTCTCGCAGGCTCCTCATGATCGAATGCGGTCGATACGCCGCACGGGGCGCGGACTACCGGCAACGAGGTTCAGAAAAGCGAGGTTCAGATGTGCATCTTACCTGCTGTCTTCATTGACGAACATGAGTACCAGGCCTTGGTCTCCGGCGCGGCCGTTCAACCGCGACCTCAGTTCGGCACTTTGTGTCTTACCGACAAGGACCGGGTCGACTTTCTGCAACGGATGACCACCAACGACATCGCCTGCCTGCAACCGGGCCAGGCTGCTCTGACCGTACTCACCAGTCCAGTCGCCCGCATCGACGCCGTGTTCACGGTCCTCTGCCGCCGAGATGACCTTCTTCTGCTGGCGTCGAAAGGCGAGGCAGAGAACCTGCGGCAACGCCTGCAGGGACAGATCTTCTTCATGGACAAGGTGAAGGTTACCGATGAGAGCGCGGCGTTGCACCGTCTTCGCCTGTTGGGTCCAGCCGCTGGGGATATACTTGCGGCCGCGGGACTGCCTCAGCCGGCCGACGATGACACTTTCAGCGAAGAGGCGGGCGTCACCGTGCTGCGACAGGAGCGTTTCGACCTTCCCGGATTTGAACTCATCTGTCAAGCCGGCGAACTGAACGCGCTCACAAAGCGGCTAACGGAAGCCGGCGCACTGCCTCTTTCCGACGGCCCTGCCTACGAGACGCGTCGCGTCGAGTTGGGCCGCCCCCAACCGGGAAGCGAGCTGACCGAGGCGTCCAATCCTCTCGAAGCCGGACTGGCATGGGTCTGCGCTGAGAATAAAGGTTGCTATACCGGCCAGGAGGTCATAGCCCGCCAGATTACCTATGACAAGGTGACGCGTTCGCTCGTCCGACTGCGCAGCGAACTGCCCCTGACCGCAGGCGACAACGTCAGCGCTGATGGCCGCCGCATAGGGACGGTCACCAGCAGCGGAGTAAGCCCGACGCGCGGACCGCTGGCGCTCGCAATCTTAAAGCGGCCTCACAACGAAGAAGGCGCCTCGGTCTCGGTGGAAGACGCTCCCGTGTGCGTGGAACGGATTCCACCAATTGGGCCTTGAGCAGCTCAGTCGTTGTTTAGAGAAACGTCTCAGGCAGGCATGATTGCAACTGGCAATGCCGAGTCCGCACTGGCGTCTGATCATTGAAGAGTCTCCTCGCTCCGGCGCGGCCAACATGGCGCTTGACGAGGCGATGGCTGAAGCCGCAGCCGACGGCGCAGTGCCGCCCTCGTTGCGGTTTTACCGCTGGCATCTCCCCACCGTAAGCCTGGGACGGCATCAGAAGGCGGCCGACGTGGACGAAGCCCAGCTCGCCACGCGCGGCTATGACCTGGTGCGGCGAACGACAGGCGGCCGGGCAATCCTTCATACAGACGAGTTGACCTACTCCGTCGCCGGGCCAGTCACGGATCCCCTCATGGCCGGCGGTGTGATGGACGCCTACCTGCGCTTCAGCAACGCTCTTCTGTCCGGCCTGGAAGTCTTGGGGCTTGTCGCAAACAAGGCCGGCGCGCGCACGCGCACCCCGCGCGACCTTTCGGCTGTCTGCTTTGAGGCGCCCAGCGCCTATGAGATCACTGCGGGAGGACTCAAGTTGATGGGCAGCGCACAGAGCCGCCGCAAAGGTTATGTCCTGCAGCATGGTAGCCTGCCGCTGTGGGGCGATATCACCCGCCTGGTGGATGTGCTCGCTGTCTCCCCTGCCGAAAAGGAGCGGTTGCGGCATCAGCTGCCCCGGTTGGCCACGACTCTGGCCGAGGCGCTGGAAGTGCCGCACGACTCAGAGAGCCTCGCGTTCCAGCGCGTGGCTGCGGCCATGGCCGAGGGCTTTGCTTCGGCGCTGGAGATTGACCTGCAGCCAGGTACAATTTCAGCGAGGGAACTGCGCCGCAGCGCCGAGCTGATCCGCACCCGTTTCGCCGACCCGGCCTGGACGCGTCAACGGTAGCGTACCATGGCCATCGGACATCTCACTCTCGAACTCTATCTACCCCTCACTGCTTCGCTCAAAGAGAAGCGCGGCATAGTCAAACCGCTCATCGCCCGCCTACGCCGCGACTACAACGTATCGGTCTGCGAGGCGGATGGCCAGGACGTTCTGAGTCGCGCAGTGCTGGAGGTTGTTTGCGTCAGCCAAAACGGGGCTCTGGCTTATCGGCAACTCGAAAAGATCGCAACGCGCGTCGAAAACTGGCGTCTCGACGCCGAGCTAATTGACTACTTTATTGAATTGGTTGGCTGAAGAGCCAGTTGCCGTAGTGTTTGGCTGCAAGCAAGGAAGGCCCCCGTACCGCAGACCTATGGGCGAACGCCAGGGGAGGGATTGTACTTGCTCAGGGCGAAAAGCGATTCATCCCGGTTTCCCTGAGCCGACCAACCTCTGTGCCGAACGTATAGGAGGGCAACGCAGGCAATAACACAGACGATCGCGATCCACTGCGCGGTCGCCAGTTGGCCGATTACCCACGCGTCCGGGCGGAAGAATTCGACCCAGAAGCGGCCCAGCGGGTAGGCAATGAAGTAGAGCAGCGCGCCGTCTCCCTGGCGCAGCTTGTGTCCGAACTGCCGGTAGACAAGAAAGAGAAGTCCGAACATCAGAATACTCCAACCGGCTTCGTAAAAGAAGGTTGGGTGAAATCCGTGGGTGGCATACCAGTCGAGCGTAGCCTGGGAGAGGTTTCCGGCTCCGCAGAATCCGATCTCAGGAGATATCACGTCGGCCGGCGGCCTTTGGCAAGGGTAGGTGGGGTTGATGTGGAAGGCCCACGGCAGGCTTGTGGCCTGACCGTACAGTTCCTGGTTGGCAAAGTTTCCCATCCGTCCGATTGCCTGGGCTACCAGCACGTTGAGGCCAATATAATCCAAGTAGCTCAGAAAGCTCAGTTTGTTGCGCTTTGTGTACAGGACGATGGCGACGATTCCCCCAACCAGGCCACCGTAAATGCCCAGACCCGTGAATCCAAATCCCTCCTTGCCCCCTCCCCACAATCTGAAGATTTCTATAGGATTTTCACGGTAGAAGGCAAATCCCGGCCCGTCAGCCGGAGTGCTGAAGACATGATAGAGGCGGCCGCCGATGATTCCCAGTAGAAGCGTCCAGGCCAGAAGGTTCCAGATATGGTCCGGGTTCTCACCGGCGCGCGCGGCCTGGCGGGCGGACAGCCACGCGGCAACCGCGGCCCCCCCGACGATAAAGACGCCGTACCACTGCAACGAGAATACACCGATTTCAAGAATGGTGGGATTCATGCTTTGCCCGCTCGCTGTTTGCTTGGAAAGTCCCTGTCCAGACCAAGGCAGTAGTATAGAAGATGCCGCTGCAATGGCAAAGAATTACCACCGTCGGTGGGGCTCCCCTGTAGGTTCATGTTGAAATCTCTTTTACGGCCCCGGCGCGCCGCTCTCCAGCCATACCTCCAGCGTTGCGCCAACGCGCTCGAAACTCTCCACCCCCAGCTTGTCCACCGTATCCTCAACGGTGTGCCAGTAGGGGTATGTGAAGTCGATGATGTCAATGGCCGTGAAGCCGGCCTCGATAAATGGGGTGTGGTCGTCGATCAAGGCTGTGCCCCGCGCGAGGCTGAACCATTCTCCGTAGCCCAGCTGCCCCGCAACCCGCCAAATCGCCTCAGTCAGGCCTCTGTCGGAGTTCGGCTCCCACAAGATCTGCTGATCCGCGTCTCCAATCATGTCGACGATGACCGTATAGCGAGGTGAGCGGCACTGTTCCATGCTGTCGAGATGTTCGACAAAGTGGCTGCTACCCAGAATCCAGTCCCACCCGGGGATGCGCCCGTTGTCCTCGGCATCGAAAAATGCAAGACAGATGGTATGGTTCGTGTTTGCCACATCCAGTGTGCGCGCCAACTCCAGAAGCACGGCCACCCCGGACGCGCCGTCATTGGCGCCAGGCACAGGTTTGTCGCGGTTGTCGGGATCCGGGTCCGAATCCGAATAAATGCGCGTGTCGTAATGCGCGCCGAGAATGATCACCGGGCCGGACCCTCTGAATGCGATGAAGTTGCGCGCCTCCACTTCAGGCAGTGGGCGGAACGGCTGGATCAACACATCCCAACCGTTGTGGTTCAGCTCCTCCACCATCCAATCGCCCATCTCGCGGTGCTCCCTCGTGCCGGTGATTCTCGGCCCGAAGGACATCTGTTTTTCCACATAGACCATCGCCTGGTCCGCAGAGAACGAAGCATCCTCGACCGGCAAGTCCAGCAGCCCGTAGCCCAGATAACCGAAAAAACCGGCCGACGCCGCCAGCGCCACAAGAAGGGTGAACTCAACCCGGTAGTTCCTGGTAGTTTCCATAAAGCGCCTTAAAGATGACATACTTGGTCAATTCAGGGGGCGTCAGGCAGGATCCTGCAGCCCCGGTTTAGTCTCTGCGCGAGGAACGGGGCCGCAGCCGAATTCGGATCGGCGTTCCTACGAACGGGTAATGCCGCCGCAGCTGGTTTTCGAGGTAGCGCAAATAGCTAAAGTGCGCCAACTCCGGATCATTGACAAAGAGCACAAAAGTGGGCGGCTCGACGCTGGCCTGTGTAGCGTAATAGATGCGAAAAGGACGCAACTGCTTTGTGGCCGGCGGTGAACGGTGGTATGCATCCTGAATAACCCCGTTTAACTCCGCGGTGGGAATGCGATAGCGCCGCTCAGCCGCCACCTCCAGCGCCGTCGGCAGCACCTTCTGTACGCGCTGCTTCGTCAGCGCGCTGATAAAGAGCACCGGAACGTAGTCAAGAAACTGCAGATCCGCGCGTACCTCGCGCGTGTATTCAACCATCGTCTGTGTGTTCTTCTCTACGATATCCCACTTGTTTACGATCACGATCACGCTCTTGTGTGCCTCTAGAACGTAGCCCGCGATGTGCGCATCCTGGGCAGTGACGCCTTCAACGCCGTCCAGCAGCAGCAGGGCTACGTCGGCGCGATCGATGCTGCGCATACTTCGCAACACGCTGTACTTCTCTATTCCCGGCTCCACCCGCCCGCGACGTCGGATGCCCGCTGTATCGATCAACGTGATCTCTTGTCTATTGTAGACCAACTTCGTGTCGATCGGGTCACGCGTAGTACCGGCAATCTGGCTGACTATGGCCCGGTCGTGCCCGGTCAGCGTGTTGAGCAGGCTGCTCTTGCCGACATTTGGTCTGCCCACGAGCGCGATTGCCACCCCTCCGTTGTCCTCTTCATCGCTGACCGGGCTGTCAGCTAGCGCGGCCGCAATCACGTCCAGCAGGTCGCCGACGCCGATGCCATGAAACGCGCTGATCGCGAACGGTTCACCGAGTCCCAGCGACCAGAACTCCGCCGCGTTGAGCTGCCGCTCTTCGCTTTCCGCCTTGTTCACCGCCAGTAGTATCGGCTTTGTCGTCTGCTGCAGATACTCGGCAAGGTCTTCGTCGGCTGCCGTCAGGCCATCTTTTCCATCCACTACGAAAACGATCACATCCGCTTCATCTACCGCGATTCGGGCCTGATTCGTTACCTCCGCAACGTAGCGCGCGGAATCGCGCGCCAGCGGCGCGACACCCGGCCGGGCAGCCCTGTATTCGGCCGTCTTCTGTGCTTCGAGGCCGCCGGTGTCGATAACGGTAAAGGACACACCGCTCCATTCCGCCTCACCATAGAGCCGGTCGCGGGTTGTGCCGGGCAGGTCCTCCACGATTGCCGTTCGCGCGCCAACTAGGCGGTTGAACAGGGTCGATTTGCCCACATTTGGACGTCCCACCAGCGCAACCACTGCTCTTCGTCGTTTCATTTCAGTTCAACTGGAGGGCGCGGGTGTTGCAGTGGGTGGAGGATCGGATGAGTCCGGCGCAGGTGCGGGCTCGACTGTTCCCGATGTCGGTGTTCCTTCCATCTCATCCTCCGCGGTTGATGCCGGTTCAGCCGTCTCCGGTACAGGTGTGGAGGGCGTTCCGACCGGTTCAGGGGTCGGCGCGGGCGATGGCGTAATCAACGATTCAATCAGCACCTCGATCGCCTCAGGGATCACTCCTTCTTCAACGATGCCTTCCGGAACGACTACGGTCGGCTGAACAACGTGGCTGCCGGGTAGCAGTCCTGTCACATCAAGCATGACCTGCACCTCTTCCGGCCCCAACAGTTCCAGACGCGGGAGAGGGCCGCTTACAATCACCTCCACCTCTTTCAACGAAACCGTAATGCGAACGAAGTCTCCCGCTCCCTGCAAGAGGGGGCGACGTGTGACGGTCAGGCTGCTTTCCAGCGCGGCCACGCCTACGGTAACAATGACGCTGTCTTCCACCGTAGAGATGTTTTCCGGCAGGATCAAGGACAACCGTTCACGCACCTCTCCAACTGCGCCCTCTATGAGCAGCGGCATCGTCTCCACGTATCCGGGAAGGTCGCGCAACGCATCGGGGCTGCCCAGCAGCACAACCGTAGGCGGGTCCACCTTAACGCCCGTCAAGCGGTAGTTGGGCGACGGCGCCCCCTGCACGTCAGCGCGTACGACCACCTCTTTGCGGCCCGGCGGCTGGACTACCGGCACGACGATGCGGGCTGAACCGGGATCAACCCTTACTCTATCCACTTCCAAGTTCTGCGGGTTGCGCGGGCTGAGCGGACGGAGGCTCTCCACCTGGCTCTTGGCGTTGCGCAGGAAGACGGAAGCGACGGCTGAGCGCACCTGCTCCACCTGGGTTTGCGGCCCGGTAATCGTTACAACCGACGGCTCTGCCAGCGGATCCTGCCAGTCGTACCCAAACGCCGCGCTGTCCATAACCTCGACCGCCACCGGTACTTCCTTGGAGATGACCGGTTCCAGCTGTACGAGCAGTTGACGCGGTTCAAGCGCTATGACTTCCACGTCCGGGTTCAGTGCCGTAACAACGACCGGAACTTCATGGCTGCCCGCCGGCAGGCCGGCCAGGTCGATCACCGCGCTGAAATCGTCCGCCTGCTGCATTTCCAGTGTGCGCTGCGGTGCCCGCAGGGTAAGCACTGCCGTTCGATTGGTCAGGTCTTGCAGGCTCTGCAGGCCTTCCCCCATATTTCGAACCTCGATCAGGATCGGTTCCTCGTACTCCTCCCGTATCATCGGGTTTTCCTGATCGATTGCAATGAACCATACGGCAAACGCCAGGAGGACCGACAAGAGCAACGTCGTTGTAGGCCTCATCGTCCTCATTGTGCGGCCGTATCGGCGAATGTCGTTGAACTTAAGCAAGGAATTCCTCGGTCTCGGCGTTGCCCATGATTGGCCGCGGATGATAGAACTCGGTCAATCTCCGGCGCAACTCGTTGGCATCCAGCCGACTATCCATCAGTCCGCCCACTGATATCGATATCGCCCCGGTCTCTTCCGACACAACCACTGTCATTGCGTCGGTAATTTCGGTGATGCCGATTGCGGCCCGGTGGCGCGTGCCCAGCTGCCGGTCCGCTATGTTGCGATTCGTCAGCGGCAAAATGCAGGACGCCGCGACAACTTTTCCGCTTTGGATGACGACCGCGCCGTCGTGCAGAGGCGTACCAGGAAAGAATATCGTCAGCAGCAACTCGACCGAGACCTCGCCGTCGATTTCGACGCCCCTGTCGATGTACTCTCTCAAGCCGCCACTACCCTCCAGGACCAGCAGCGTCCCATGCCTCCGCGCCGACAACTGCTCACAGGCGCGCACAATCTCATTGATCAGAGGCTCGGTCCCGCCATTGGTTCGACGCAGGAAGAGCGGCGTCCTGCGCCCAACCTGCTCCAGTACACGCCGAATCTCCGGCTGAAAAATGACCGGAATGGCCACAAAAACGACCAGGGAACTGGTGCGTAACAGCCAGCTGAATGCCGTCAACTCCACCGTGCGGATCAGGACAAAAACCAGGACGCCGATAATCAGTACGCCAAGTACAAGCTGAGCGGCCTGCGTCCCTCGCAATAGATGTAGCAGCGCGTAAAAGATCAGTGTGACCAGAAAGAGATCGACGAGGTTTTGCCAATCAGAAAGACGACTCAGAATTGCCAGAAAGTCAGTCATGATTCACCGTATCGTGGTCGAACTTGCCATTTATCGACAGGACTCCCTGGGTGGGTACGGGACAGCAACCCGAGCGAATCAAATTGCAATCAACGTATCTGGCTAGAACCCCGCGGATGGGCGGCAGTTACGGAGGAAGACTCAATGAATCTTCTACGGCAGTCCTACGCCCCCCAAGAGGTGGGCCAGAACAGCTTTCTGCGCATGCAGCCGGTTGTGCGCCTGTGGGAAGAGCACGCTGCGGTCCCCGTCGGCTACCTTGTCGGTAATCTCTTCTCCGCGGTGGGCCGGCAAGCAGTGCATCACCAGTACGTCCTCATTCTCCGATCGCTGCACCAACTCTTCATTGAGCTGATAGGGAGGCAAGACGGCCATTCTCTCTTCCTGTTCGTCTTCATCGCCCATGCTCACCCAGACATCGGTATAGAGTACATCCGCGCCGCTTACACCGTCCAGCTTGTCTGTAACCTCGACTTCTGCCTCCGCCGCGTTTAACACCTCCGCCGCTGGAACGTAGCCCAACGGCGCAACCACCCTAACGTTCAACCCAACCTTTCCCGCCGCCATCAACAGGCTGGTAGCAACATTGTTGGCGCCGTCCCCCACGTACGCCAGCGTTTTATCCTCAAGTGCCCCCAACTCCTCCCAGATCGTGAACAGATCTGCCAGCGCCTGGCAAGGGTGACTGTAATCGCTCAGGCCGTTGATTATCGGCACGCTGCCCCACTCCACCATCTCTTCGATCTGGCGGTGATCGAAGACGCGCGCCATGACCCCGTCCACGTATCCGCTCAAAACTCGAATCACGTCTGCCGCGCTCTCACGCGTGCCCAGGCCGACCTCCGCCGGGCTGAGATAGAAGGCGTAGCCGCCAAGATGCTGCATGCCCATTTCAAAACTGACACGCGTTCGCAGTGACGGCTTCTCAAAGAGCATCGCCAGGGACTTTCCCGCGAGGATGGGTTCGTTACAACCGCTCTGTGTCCACTCGTCCTTCAGCTGCCTGGCCAATTTCAGCAGCCCCCAAAACTGTTCGCTGCTAAGGTCGCTGATTCCGGTGAAGTGGCACAGAGGCTGAACGCTCACGACTTTCTCCTGAAGAGTTGGACAGTTAGAGACCCATTCCGAATACAGCAAAGGCCCTGGAGAACCGGCGGAAACTCCATGCGATATTGGATCCATAGCGATTCAACCAAAGTCAAGACGACAGAAAGGCCTCGAAAGTTCCACTGTATTGTCGGGGGGCAATTGCTCTGCAATTCCCTCTCATGGTCATTCTTCGTCTTTTGCCACCGTGAACCGGTCGACCTCCGGATCCTGGTTCTCGGCGTATTTGACTTCAGCTTCCGACATCAGCACAGTTGCTACAATAGATGCTAAGACTGAGTTATCTCGACCCCCCGGAATTTTCCACAAGAGGAGAAGGAGGTTCGCATCAGGGCCGGGCGGGGCGGGTCAATTTCTGCCAGGTCGGGTCGGTTCCATTTTTTTTCGGCGTTTGAAAGTGGCAAGAGCGGCCGCCTCCTGGTAGCGGATGCAGAGGTCAGAATGGTTCCTGTTCGGGCTTCTGCGTTCCTGGCTCTCAGTTTCTCTCTCCCAGTTGCCCCAGCCGGTAGTTGATTTCAGCGTAGCACATTTGCGTTCCATTTGCCCGGGTTTATCGCTTTTTCTACCACTATTGATCTTGCGCCTGCCGTTTTGGCCCATTTTGCAGTCGACGTGCAAAGCCGATGTTGCCGGTGTTTGGGTGATGCGCCGCCGGTCGCCTTTTCTTTCCAGTCGGAGATGGTGAATATCGCGCCGGTCATTGCTCAACTAAAGCTCGCGTGGCCGGCTTGTGCAGGCGATTCCGGTATTTCGGTCGATTCCTGTTTTCCGTTCTCAATTTCTCGTCGGTGTCCATCTTCAAACGGTGGATTGTCGGAACGGGGGGCAGGCTTGACTCGCGGGCGAACTGCCGGCACGGCCCCTGGGCAAAACATCCTGGTTTCACAGGGAGTGCTGTTTCGTCGCCGGATTAGAAAGTTGCCTGCGCTATCGCCGCCGCGCTGATCAGCATGCCCGCCGTCCAAGAGAACTGAATATTGACGAGAGGCAGGCCACGATAGATCGTAAGCCACGTGGCCAGCCACAGGACGCCAAGAGCTGTCAGCGGCAGCGGAACTTGCCCGACTATCAATAGGAGCGCGACGCCAAACTGCGCCAGCCCCATTGCCCAGTATGCGCCCCACAGACCTCCGTGTGCATTGGGCTCCTCCAGGCAGCGGTTCCCGCCCCATGCATGCACCGTCCAGAGGAGAACGATCGCCCAGTGATAGCCGCTCCACGGATCGAGTCCGAAGATCTCCAGACCTAGAATCCAGGGCCCCGCTACGATGACAAGGCTGTGCAGCACCGAGGTAGGGAAAACCGGCACGTGGCGCTGAATCCAGTTGCCGACGGAGACACAGAGCACAACGAGCGTCGTCCAAACTGCCGGAGGGCCAATCGCGAATGCAACCACGAACGCGACCGCAACGCCCGGCAGCCACGCCCGGGCTAGAATCGAGTGGACCCCTGCGCCTTCCTGTCCGAACAGGCGCGCGGCGGGCGAACCCGAACTCAAGTAGGGAATCCAGGGCCTTCGGCGCAACACCGACTGGCGGATACGGGGCAAGGCCTCTGACGCGGTAAGCCCGCCCCAGATGTTTCCCCAAAGCGGGTCAACCAGCAGGAAGAGAAGTACGATTAGCTGAGGGGAGACGCTACGGATTACTTCGCCGATTCCCGCGGCCAGCGCGGCCGCTGCAAGCGACCAGGCGGCCGAGATGCGCCACGGGGACAACTCCAGCCAGTACCGGGCGTCCAACAGGGCGCTGCTGGACGTTGCTGGAACGATCAGTGAGGCTGACTCTTTCTCCGCCGCGGCCGCTCCAATCTCTTCTGAAGCCGTCAAAGTCTACCCATACTCTCTCGAACTGCAAGTCGGCAGCCTCTCGCGCCAGCGCGTGTTCAAATTGTGTATGTACGAAGCGCACTCAATTGCGCGGGGCACCTGGAAATCGTGCTCACTACAGAGGAGTGGCCTCCTAGTCCGCCATAGGGAATTATAGCAGGCTCAGCTCTTGCGGGAAATTTCACACGATTACCTGTAGACGGCCCGGTTGAACAGTAATCGACAGCTTGTCGATCGCTTGTGATAGGATCTCGCCATCCGTGTGGACCGGAACCGGTTGCTCCGCGGCGACGCAGATGGAGCGAAGCCGGCTAAAGTACACGGATTTCTGGCTGTACAAGCCGGTTTTCGTCATAGCCCTAGGCATCAGATTTAGAATCCCGATCTTGGATTGCGCGTCTGCGAACGCCATATCGAGCAGTCCGTCGTCCATAACCGCATCCGGCGTAAGGTAGAATGCGCCGCCCGTGCGCTGACTATTGCCGATGCTGATCAGCAGCAGAGGCTTCGATTCTGTATGGGTCGTGCCGTTCCCGTCAGTCCATCCGAGCTCGAATTTGGGCTGATCGTAGGCCCGCAGCGCGCGCAGCGCCGCCCATACGTAGATGGCAAAGCCGCGCAACCGCTTGATCTGGCGGCTCTCGACGGTAACCTGTGCTTCAAAACCTATTCCAAGATTGTTGTCAAAAAAGCGTCGGAATGACTTGCCATTGCCCTGGGCTTCGACCAGCCCGAGATCGACGCGACGCGTATTCCCCTCGCGGATGGCATTTACGGCCGCATCAAAGCTGCGCGCGGCGCCGACCATATCGGCAAAGTCATTGCCGCTGCCGACAGGCAGCACCGCCAACCCACGCACTGTCTCGTCCTCGGGCGTTGCATCGGCTATGCCGTTGACGACCTCGTTTATCGTTCCGTCCCCGCCAACAGCGGCGATGATTTTGAACCCTTCCTGCCGGGCCTGTTTCGCGAGCAACGCAGCACCGTCCTGCGCGTTGGTTTCGGCAAGCTCGAAGGGAACTTTGCCTTGCCGGAAGGCCTCCTGGATTTCTGTGGACACACTGGCGCCGCGCCCCCGACCTGCATACGGGTTGAGGATGATCATTATCTTTTCCATGGCCTCACGACGTTCCCTTCAAAATTGGGCTCATTCCGCCTAGTCCGACTCCTTCAGAATCAGAGCCTGCCGCGCAGGTATCTTCAACTCCCAAAGTGTCCCATCTCGCGCGTGGTGGACCTGTCCGGACGCCTCCGGCGGCCATATAGCGCGGAAGGTTTGCCCGGGATTCTGGTTGCCTTTGGCATCATCATGCTTGCCATCCGGCCTCACGCTTTCGCCGAAGACTCGAGTGGCTCGTTCCAGGGGTACGGCCACCCGCGCCATCGAGTCGGCGCGATTGAACAGCACGATTATCCTGTCTCTGTTCGAATCAGCCTCTTTGGACGGAGTGCTTGGGGGCTGCCGGCCTTCAGGGTCTGAGCGACTGAAACCGAAGACCTCGCCCGCGGCCAGTAACGTCTTGTATGCGCCAGTGCGGAGCGCCGGGTAGCTGTGCCGAAGAGTGATGGCCTGTCGGTGGAAGTCAAGCAGGTCGCCGTCCCAAGGCTGCGCGTCGAGCAGTCCCGCCTCTCCAGAGGGGTCGGGCGCCCTGCCCGCCCGTGTCGACGAGCTCGTGCGCGCTTCCCACGGGAATGCCCCGCGGCAGCCGGGGTCCGGGCCGCCGCTCATGCCGATCTCTTCTCCGTAGTAGATGCAGGGCGCGCCCGGCAATGTCATCTGCAGCATGACACACAGGCGTACAGCGCTCGCATCACCGTTCAGAGTCCACAGGCTGCGCGCCGTATCGTGGCTGGTCAACAGGTTGAGTTGGGCGGTTACAACCTGCCAGTCGTAGTGGCCCAGCATCCTTTCGATCATTTCTGCAAAGGCCGGCGTTTCAAGTCTATCGATCGTATATCCGCCAGGCCGGTAGTCGCGGCGCAACGTCTGCGCACCGAAATAGCCGTAGGCAGCACGGCTGAAGACGTAGTTCATGACCGCGTCGAACCTGTCTCCTCGCAGCCACTCATCCGCCTCGTGCCAGATTTCCCCTACCGTGTAGGCATCGGGATTGGCATCCTTCACCACGCGGCGAAACTCCTGCCAAAAGGGCGGGTCGTCTATCTCCTCCGGTACGTCCAGCCGCCAACCGTCCGCCCCGAACTCGATCCAGTGGCGCGCCGCCTCTAGCAAATGCTGCCGCACACCGGCGTTGCTGACGTTCAGTTGCGGCAAGGCAGGCAGCTCCCACCATGCGGCATAGTTGTGGGGGCTTTCCTCACTGTATTGGTATGGGCGCAGCGGCCAGTCCCGCACGCGGAACCAGTCCAAATAGGGCGAATTCTTGTTTGTTTCCAGGATGTGATGGAAGGCCCAGAAGCCGCGGCCGGTATGGTTGAAGACCCCGTCGATTATCACCCGCATGGCACGCGCGTGCGCTTCATCCAGAAGCTCGCGAAAGGCAGCCTCCCCGCCGAGCAGCGGATCTACCTGAAAGTAGTCATAGGTATGGTAACGGTGATTTGAAGCCGAACTGAAGATCGGATTCAGGTAGAGCGCGTTGACGCCCAGTTCTTCCAGGTAGTCCAGACGGTCGACGACGCCCAGCAGATCACCGCCCTGAAAGCCGCGCGCGGTCGGCGGCGCCCCCCAAGGCTGAAAGCGAATGCCCGGCGGATGCTTCAAGCGCGGGCTGCGGCTGAATCGATCGGGAAAGATCTGATAGAAGACCGAGTGCTTCACCCAATCCGGTGTCGTAATGCCCATCGCTGCCCCGGCAACACATTGTCCAGTATCTTCGTCTCGATTGTTGCATACGCATTGTTGGTTGTCAATGCCCCTCCAAAGGTCGCCCGTCACGAGAAGCGCCTGCCTTTCCGTGCGCCAGCCATTGGTGCGCAGTCCGCCCCTGTGTGATAATCCCTGTTGCCGCGCGGTTGCTCTTTTCCCAGACCACTCTTGCATTCTATGTACCTGCGTTTTACACGTTTCCTCCTGCCTCTGGTTCTGACAATTCTCATAATCGAATTTGGCGCGCAGATCATCAATGCGGGCATGGCCCGCATGCCTGAGGCCACCCTCATTCTGGCCGCCTTCGGCTTGGCCTGGGGACTTGTGTCGGTGCTCTCCAGCCCGCTGGCGCAGTTACGTTACGCCGGGCTGGTCCTCGTTGAAGACAAGCGCGACTTCTGGCGGGCACTGCACTATGCCGGCGTGTTGGCCCTGCTGATGATGGCCGTGCAGTGGCTATTCGGCGGCACGTTCTTGAGCCTCCAACTGCTTGAGGGCCTGCACATGCTCGACGCCGACACCGCTCAACTCGTGCGGACCATCATGGTCTGGCTGCTGCCCATGCCGCTGTTGCGGGGCATCACACAGCTCGGCGTGGGTGTACTGACTCGCGGTAAACGAACAGGGCACGTCACCGTTGCTGCGGCTCTAAGCGTTGCCGCCGGCTTCGTATCTGTACTGGTGCTACTCCAAGTCGAAGCCGTTTGGGCCTATCCGATCTGGCTGCCGATCATTGTTCTTTATGCCACAATGGTGACCGAGTGCGCTGTTGTCCTTTGGTACTTGTGGCGCTTCTTTGTGCACGACCTGCCTGACAGTCTGGACCGCGCACCGATTTCCTACACGGCGATCTTTCGATTCACCTGGCCGCTGGCGCTGATGAACTTCATGCAGGAGTTCAGCCGCCCGCTCATAAACCTGTTCATCGTGCGCGGTATGAATGGCGCCGAGGCGATGGCGGTGATGACCGTCGCCTACACGCTTGGTCAGTGGCCCTACCGTTGGTTAAACGAAATGCGCGCGCTGATGCCGCCTTTCTACCAGGAAGTGCGCGCCTACCGTCCCTTTTTGCGCTACGCTTACGCGTGCGGGCTCGTCGCCTTCGCCATTTGCATCTTACTCTTCTGGACGCCCCTGCGGACGGTGATACTGGAGCAGTTGATCGGCCTGAAGCCTGCACTCGCCGAACTCAGCCGTACGCCGCTGCAAATCTACTCGTTTTTCCCGCTGGTTGTGCTGCACCGTTCCTATTTTCACAGCATCGCCTTTGTCGAAAGGCGTACACTGCCGATGGCAGTCACCGCGCCCATGCGCTCCGGCGCCATTCTCGCGGCCCTGCTGATCCTGCCTCTGTTCGGCATACAGGGCGCGGCCCGCGGCGTAGCAGCCCTGCTGGCCGGATTCAGTGCCGAGACCGTTACGATCTGGTGGCTCCTTCTGGGCAAGGAGCAAGTGCGCTTATTGCGCACGCGCCTCGCCGTCTGATTGCCTGCCCGCCTCAGCCGTCCTCACTCATGCCGCGCTTGTCTCTAGGTGTAGCGCGCCACTGCATCCATGTCCAGCTCGATCCCCAGCCCTGGTCGATCCGGTATCGGCAGCATCCCTTCCGCGTCCAGTTGCCATCCACCCTGCACAATCTCATCAATGTAGGGCGAGCCGGTCTTGTACTCCACCAGGTCGGTATCAGCGAGAGCTGAGGCCAGTTGCAGATCGGCCGCCAGCCCCAGTGCTGTGTTCCAACCATGCGGAATCAGGCGTACGCCAAACTCTTGCGCCATCCAGCCGATGCGCCTTTCCTCGCTGATGCCGCCCACTTTGGCGACATCCGGCTGCACGATATCGAATGCGCCCTGTTGGAGGAACGGCAGGAACGACTGGCGCCGTGTCAGAGTTTCGCCGCCTGTGATCGGTACAGTCGTGTTGCGCCGCAGATGGATGAACTCTTCCAGATCGTCCGGGCGTAGCGGTTCTTCGAACCAGTCGACGCCGTAATCGGCCAGCATCTGCGCGCAGCGCAGCGCCCATGTATAGCGACCCTGCCAGTGCGCGTCGCTGCCGCCGGCGTCGACCATTAACTGGTTGTCATCGCCCACTACGTCTCGCGCTGTCGCTACAATTTCCTCGTCCAGCTTATCGCTCACGCGGCCAAAGGGCCCCCAGCCCATCTTGAATGCGCGAAAGCCCTGCTCTTTCCATCGTTGTAGCTCGTCCCGCAGCGGCGCCGGCTGGTCCATGAGTAGCGAAGCATAAGGGCGCACCCGCTCGCGGTAACGCCCGCCCAACAGCCGCCCGACCGGCTGCCCGGTAACCTTGCCCAGTATGTCCCACAGGGCGATGTCGATACCGCTGATCGTGTGTGTAATGCTGCCCCCGCGCCCCATCCAGAACGTATTCTGGTGCAGCCGCTCGCTTACCCGCTCCGGCTCGATCGCGGTCTGGCCGATGACCAGGGGTCGCAGAACCTCCAGCGCAGCCAGAACAAGCCCGTCGTTGGTGAAGACCGAACCGCAGCCCCTGACGCCCTCGTCCGTATCGACGAATATGAGGGTGTGAATGCAGTCCTCCTCCTTTAGTTCCTCGCTCCAACCGCCCTCTGGTGTCGCGCCCCGTAGTCCGACCGCGCTGATCTCTTCGATTATCATCTCAACTCCTTGTTTGTCTACGGACATTAACTATTTTCCTTGGCAATTCTAAGTTTGGGGCTTGACAGGCGGGGGCAAGGCTGCTATACTCAGGCGGTGAGCAGCGCGCCCTGGCGTTTGAATCCGTACAAAGGCAGGTTAAGCGGCGCGTCTGCAAGCAGGTTTTCCACGCTGTAGCCCTGAATGACCGGATAGGTGCCCAACGCGTCGGAAAACGTCTCACGGCTGCGCTGGTTGTCGACCGTGCTCATGTACTGGTCGAAGCAGACCATAACGCCCGCCGTCACGTCAAACCGGTCCACCGTCTCTCTCAACGCCCGCACAGCGTCCGGGGTCACATGACCGCCTTTCACCTGCACGATAGCGTATTCCGCCCGCCATTTCTTATCAGGACGGACGGGAAAGAACTTCATCACGCCGTCAACGCCGCCGTCGGCCCCAGGCGTGCCCGGATTGTGGAACATGCCCTCGGCGCCGATATGCCCGCATACCCACTTCTCGAACTCGAACTTGTCCCGCTGGGCAAGGGCACGCGCCGAAGGAGGGTCTTTGGGAATGTTGCCCCGCATCTGCACATTCTCTTTGGTCACCTGGTCAAAGGCCCTGACCAGCCGGTCCCGCACCAAGCCCGTCGCGAAGCTGGATATGTCAATGCCTACCCACCGCCGGTCCAGGGATTCGGCGGCGTGAACGGTCGTGCCGCAACCGCAAAAGGGGTCGAGTACCACGCCATCAGGAGGGCAGCTCGCCTTGATAATGCGCTCCAAGAGGGCCTGGGTTTTTTGTGTGGGATAGCCCATTTTCTCGGTCGAAAAACTCTTGATCATTATCGAGTCAAGAATATCGGCGCGACTGCAATTCCAGGTGTCCTCTATCGGAATTCCTTTGCCTTTGGGCAGGCTGCCATCGCGTCGCTTATAACCATTGGGATAGGGGATGTATTCCTTGTCGAAATAGGGGATGCCTTCCTTTGCGTAATAGAGGATGGTGTCATGGTTGCGTATCCAGCCCTTCTTCTGCGTTTTGAAACCGGAAACCCAGCCGATCCGCCAAACAATCTCATTCCTGAAATTCTTCCGGCCAAATCTGTCATCCATTACCAGTTTCAGGTAGTGACTTGCCGTGGGATCGCAGTGCAGGTAAATGCTGCCATTCCGCTTGAGCACGCGGCGCATAGCCCCCAGCCGGATTCCCATGTTGAGCAGGTAGGACGCGAGGGAAGTCCCCCCCCCCGTCTGTTCAGTGCTTTGGGCGAAGCGGACGATGTTGGCCAGCGAGCGTGTTCGCGGGTCGGATTCCAACTCGTGCAACAACTCTGTGTCCTTGTCGGTCCAGGTCCAGGTGTCGGAAAAGGCCTCGACCGCACGCGCCGATTTGTACTTGCCTTTGAAAGGGAGGTTGTATTGGCTGTTGGAGTTGAAGGGCGGGTCGAGGTAGATCAGGTCAACCGATTCGTCCGGCAGTGCCTCCCTGTCGTGCAGCACATCCAGACAATCGGAGGCGTAGAGGATGCGATTCATGGCCGCGTCTCCGTGTGTGTATGGGCTAGGGATATCCCCTTGTACCACATACCCGGAAACGCCGCAATCAGTGCGTATGTGCTATTCGTTCCGGGTGCGGGAGGCATCGAGTGCTTCGTGGCCTTGCCAGGTCAACCGTTGGACATGCCCCCGCCGATTGCCGGACGGCCAGCTGGCTTTCAGGTAGCCAGCTTCCTCGCAGAGCCGGACGTGGTAGTCGATGTAATCGGGGTCATACTCATCGAAGTTCGGCACACATCGCTTGCGGTTGTTGAGGTCGCCGTGTTCTTCGGCATAGGCAAGGATCAGGTAGATAAGCTCCATATCGCGCTTCATTTTGTCTGCCTCTCATATCGTGACGGTACCGGCGAGGAACTGCTCGAAGGCGTCTGCGTTGTTGCGGTTGTTGTACTTGTAGCAGGCCTCGACGATGTAGGCGGCCGTATGCGCTTTGCTGTAGTGGTGATGCTGGCCAAAGATCGCTCGCTTTACGAGGCTCCAGAAGCCTTCAATCGTGTTCGTGTGTATAAGGCCCTCAGCGTAGGCTACGGCGTGATTGATGGTCATGTGCGGTACCCATTCGCCCATGCGATTGTACCCGCTGAACTCGTCGGTCACAAGAACGCTGTCATCGGCCTTGACCACGCTTGCCAGGAACGCTTTCAGCGTCTTGCCCGTTACCCGCTCCGACGGTTCGGCTATGACCTTGCCGCCGCGTGCCAGCGCACCGATGACCGGCTGTTTCTTGGTGCCGCGACCGCGCTTGGGCGGATCGTCATCGTCCTTGCGCTTGCCCCGGGGCTTGCCGCCGATGTAGGTTTCGTCGGCTTCGACAATGCCCTTCAGGAACACGGCGTCATCCACCATCGCCTTGCGAATCTGCATTCCCATGCGCCAAGCGGTCGGCGGCGTAAGGTCCAGGTCGCGGGCAAGCTGGAGACTGGAGACGCTTTTCTTGGCGTTGAGCAGAATCGCGATGCCGACGAACCACTTCTGCAACGGGATCCGCGTCGCCTTGAAAATGGTGCCGGTCAAGACGTTGTAGGAGTTGCGGCACTTGTGGCAGTTCCAGCGGCCTACCCGCTGATTCTCTTTCTTGCGAGCTACGCGGTCGCTGCCGCAAAAGGGGCAAACCGGCTGGTCGCCCCACCGTGCCTCTTCCAGGTGGTCGATGCAAGCCTGCTGAGTGGGGAACTTTGTGAAGACTGTGACCAGATCCATCGGGCATCTCCTGTGTTCGCTGATATACACAGTATACCCGATCTGCTTTCACTTGTCAAGCCCCAAACTTAGAATTGCCTTTTCCTTTGGAAACCGAGTGTTTCGATCCTCTCAACTCGTCTGATTTGTCCTGGTTCTTCTGACTCTTGGTCCCATCGTTTGCGTGTGAGTGAAGCTGACATAGCGGTCGGCTGGATCCTAAATCTTACGGGACCGATTTCCTCTCGCTTTGGCATGAAGGGGGGACAAATGTCCCCCAATGTCCCCCAATGTCGTCCAATGTCGCCCTATATTTTTTTTCGCGAGGGGATATTCTGCTCGTATTGCGTTTTCAATTTGGCGTTCTTCGTTCCTGGCATTCCATTTCCCGTTGCCATGGCCGGTCTTTGCTGTTGATACCAGCGTAGCACATTTGAAAGCCATTTGCTCGCGTTTTCGCCTTTTGCGTCATTTTTCGTCACTGGTCGGTCGTTTTGGCCTTTCGCGCCGCGGCGCGACCGGGCTGCCGTTGCCGGGATTTTGGTAACGGGTTGCCGGTCAAAATGTCTGTCCCATCGGCGATGGTGGTTGTCGCGCCGGTCATGATTCTGCAGTAGCTCGTGTTGCAGGCATTTGCAAAAGTTTTGGCGTCCCCTGGTCAATTCTCTCTGTTTATATCGCTTCTACAGTGGGTTCAGCTACAGACTGCGAACTTTCAGAGAAGAGGAGGCCTGGATCCAAGGGCGTTTCGCCGGTGCGGCCGAAGGGCAGATAGGCTAGGCTTTTTTGGGGAAACAGTTTAGTCCGTCGAGTTCCGCATTGATGTCACCGATTCGCACCAGTTCAGCGGCCGTATTGAAGTAGCCGGTGTAGCGGATCGTTTCAGGGCTAACGTCGTGATGGTAATGCCCCGCCTCACTGCGCTCGCCCAGGTGGAAGAAGTGGGTATGCTCGCCAGTCGGCCGCAGGTGCATCCGTCCGCCGCTGGGGTCGCCGGTCCAGAATACCGAAAGACACAGCAATTCGGGTCCCATGTGTTCATAGAACTGAAGAAAGTCGGCGATGACCTCCTCCCGCTGGGTATCGTAATAGCGATGCGCAATGCACTCGTAATCCGGCATGATATGCGATCGGACGCGGCCTGCCTCGACGACGAAGACGCCGCCCATGCCAATTTGCCGCGTCGATCCGGGCGCGTCAGTTGAGCCGACCTGCGGATGTGCCAGCAGACTCTGCCTCAGCGCCTGCGTGAAGGAGGCTTCGCTGCCGGTCCGCTTTTCCACCCTGACTTTCAGAATTTTTCCCGGCTTTCCCTCCGACAGAAAGAGATTGGAGAGGCCGCTATGCCGGGTCGATGGATACGGCTCGACGATGCACTCCTTTTGTGGCCCCACCCGTGCAACTTTAGAGCGGTTGTCCTGCCCCGACTGCATTGTCGCGATCAACTCGCCGCAATGTCCATTCAACACACCCGGAAAGGCCATGCCCGCGCCGACAATGCTCGCTGCGGCCTGGCCGCAATCGCGTGCCATCTGTTCCATGTCAAAAGTAACGTGCCGATACTTCGGGTTGTGCGCATACTGCTCGCCTCCTACCTCCAGCAGCACAGTAGAGCCGCAGATTCCCTCGCCGGCGCAGCCCAGCGCGCGCAAGTCCGGGCAATCGGCTACTTCAACCTCAACGTGGGCGAAGTTGGCCTCCAACCCCTGCTGCACAACCGGCGCCAGCTCCTGCAGTTCTGGCGTCCAGAGGTCCAACCGCTTCATTTCTTCCATCGTTGCCCTCCGCTCTTGGGCTTCAGCCGTTCGCCGAAGTGACTGCAGAACTCTCGTAGCCAATCAGCTGCTCCGCCAGTTCCAAAGCGTCCACCGGCCAGAAACATTCAGGCCGAGGCTTGCGCACGCGCGGGTCTCCCGCCCGCGGCCTGCAATTGCGTATCGTCCCGATCCACCGCGTGGGAAAGGCCTCACGACCATAAACTGCACCGAGCAGCGCGCCGCAAATCGCCGCGTTTGTATCCGTATCGCCACCGCGCATGATCGTATCGACGATGCCTTCCTCTACATTTTCGGCATGTAGCAGCTGCCAAAGCGCGTTACGGAACGCGATCAGGACCCATCCCATTTTGTCAACGTAATCGTCGGGCGGTGAGTCGGCCGCGCCAGTGATTGTCTCTTTCAGACTTGCACGCGCGTCCATCTCCTCCGCCCACCCTGCCACCCGCGAATAGAGTTCACGCGCGCCGCAACCCGTGCCCACGGCGTGGGTGATCGCCATCGCAAACAGGGCATTGGCCTGCTGGCAGACCGGGTGAATGTGGGTTATCGCCGCGTCCTGCTTCGCCCATTCTGCCACCTCCTCCAGCCTGTAGTTGACGCCGAAGATTCCCAGCGGGCTGATACGCATCATGGCGCCGTTTGCCTGGCTGCCAGGACTGTGCCGTCCGGCAAGGCCGCTCCATATCGTGTTGCCGACATCGAACGGGCCGGAGTCCAGCCAGTAGCAATACCCCTTTCTGACCTCCTCCATATCAAACCTGCCTTGGGCAACCAGAGACCGCGCCAGCATCAGCGCCATCTCGGAGTCGTCTGTCGGCTGCCCGGCGAGGGTGTTCCATGTGCCCCCGTCGGCCATATCTCGCACACCGTTGGGATACATCCTGCGAATCTCTGAAAGTCCTTTGAACTCCACCAGACTGCCGAGAGAATCCCCGATGAACTGGCCGAGCAGACAGCCCTGCGCCCTCGAAAGGACCCCTGAATACGCTGATTTCCCACCGCTTTGCATCGTATACGCTCCCCTGGGTTTTGCACCCCTTTCGTCACACCAAGGCGCCCGGATTAGGTCGCCGACCGTTTGTCATCGCCTGTCTATCAAGATTTCGAAGACTGTGAACTGTTCCACTCTGTGTCTCTGGGTTAGCTCCACGCCACGTGCGGTCAGATGAGGATACCCGTCCCGCAACGGCAGCCACGCCGGAACGACGACGAACTTTGGCCGCGGGCCCATTTTGGCGGCATCGTCCGCCAGCGAGACAGGACTGGCAAACCAGCGCACGCGGAAGTCGTTAGGGCTATCGTACAGATAGAACCGCAAATGCCAGTTCAGCGCCTGGTGATACAGGACCGCCCCCTCGTGGCTATGCTTGTCCAGCCATACGATTGCCTCTCGCAGGCCGTCGTACGCGCCATGATCGCCTCCAATTGGTATGCCGCCGCGCGCTGCCTGCGCCGCGCTGGGCAGCAAAAGCACAATCCACAGCCCCATCACGACCCGATTCAAGAGCACGGTACCGTTCGCGAGAATTCTGGCTCCAATCCATCCTACCAATACAGCGAAGAAAGGCGCCACAGGCAAAAGGTAGCGATCCCAGAGCGGCAGACTGGTCACCGTGTGGAAACCTAAGAACCCGGCAAGCCAACCGCATATCAGGACAGCAACAATTTCCCGTCGTTGCGGCACGATTCGACTTGGCAGCCGTGCACGCAGGACCACAACCGCAACCACAACCGCAGCCGCAACTGCTATCGCTATCCACACGACAGGACTGGCCGTCAGATACCAGAGCAGTTCGCCAAGGCGCATGGCACGAGCAGGCCATAGCGCAGGGACAACGATCTCCAGCGCTCCGTAGTTGCGCACGCCCAGGTCCCACGGAGAGGGCGCAACAGCCCAGCGCAGACTGTCCCAGTAAAGTACTGGCAAGACCGCCAGCGCCAGCCCACAACAGCTCCATAGAATGGCGCGGATGGCTGACTTGGAATCCAACGAACCTGCCACGAGAAAGGCCAGTGTCAAGGGACTGAAGAAGACGCCCTGCTGCTTAGCCATGACCGCGCCGCCCAGGAACAAGCCGGCCCAAAAGGGGCGTCTCCTCTGCGCAGCACAAACGGAGAGGACCCCGCCCAGCACAAACAGAGGATCGGTAAACGCCGTCGGGCTGTAACTGATGGCAAACGGATTCAGCGTAAAGGCAGCCGCGGCTATGAGCGCGGCGCCTGGCGTCCAGGCATGGCGGGCGATTGCGGCAACTGCAGGAATGGTGAGCACACTGATGCCAACATTCAGCAGCCGTGCGCTCGCCTCGGACGCGCCAAACGCCTTGAAGCAGGCGCCAAGCAGCCAGACGAACAGCGGGGGCTTGTCGATCCACTGTGTGAGGAACTGGGGATCCTCGTGCAGAAAATGCAGAGCCCAATAGCTGTATAGCGCCTCATCCTGGTGGAAACGAAAACGGTCCAGCATGACTAGCCGCAATCCGAATCCCAGCATTAGCAGGATTGCAACCGATGATCGATAGCCAACCCTCAAGCCAATGAGCTTGGGCAGAAGGTCGGTCTTGAGGATTGGGGCAGCAGTCTGGTGAACTGTAGCCGTGGAGTGTGATGCCAGACGCACGTTTCCGTCGCCAAGTTTCGTAAATCGCGCGCAATGTCTCTGGACGGTCGCGCGGCGTGAGCATTTTACTTCAGGGCGATTGGGCGTTCAAAACATCGGGGCTAAACTAGTGAGCATGCCTTTTTGATCTTGAGGGCTTGGACAGCTCGGAGACAATGGCCGTGGACGACTTTACCTCAACCAGCCAATACCGCCGTTGCCAGGAGATTTTTGCGCGTTGGTGCCCCGGCTTCCGCAACGCTGGTGAGCTGTTTCGGGACCTCGTCGCCGACCTGGTGACCCCGGAAACCCTGCTCCTTGATCTGGGTTGCGGACGCACAAGCCTGGCCGCCGAGCCGATACAACGGGCCAAGCGCTCCGTGGGCGTGGATCTCAGCCTCTCCGATCTGCAGCACAACCGTGCGCTCGATGCCGTTATCATGGCCGATGGCGAAGTACTCCCGTTCGCTGACAGTTCGTTCGACCTGGTCGTCAGTCAGTGGGCAGTGGAACATCTCGAGCATCCCGGGCTCGTTTTTGCCCAAATCGCCCGCATTCTGCGACCGGGAGGAAGCTGCGTGATCTTTACCACCAATGCCCACAATTATGTCCCCCTGCTTAGCCGCCTGCTGAATGGGGAGAGCCAGAGCGGACTGATTGCACGTCTGCTCCACCGGCCAGCGCACGAGTCCTTCCCCACCTTCTATCGCGCCAACACCGCCGCCCGAATCGGGAGTCATTGTCGGCGCACAGGAATGTGCCTGAAATCGACAGTCTACGTCGGCAATCCATTCTACCTGGCATTTTCGCCGCTTCTCTTTTGCTGCGCGCTTGTTTTCGAAAAAATAACCGACGCGCCGCGCCTCAATCGTTTCAAACTCTATTTGCTGACAGTTCTGACCAAGCCGGCAGACGAGTCATCCTCAGGTGGTGGCTTCATTCCAGGAGTCCACCCCTAACAGCTTCCTCCCAAGCGGCGTCAATCTGGCAGGCGTCTGATGTCGATGTTCCCAATCGCGTGGGTCGCCCTGCCAGTTGGGCATCGGGCGGCACTCCTGCCAGGAGCGGATGCGTGCCGAACGTTCGGATTCATCCTCCTCCCGCGCCGGTGACATCGTAATGTATTGGGCCAGCCGTGGCCGTGTCGAGCGGTTGTGCCCATTTCCGTGCGCCAGCAGCCGGTGCCAGATGACAAGATCGCCCGCCTTGCCGTCCACCGCCTTGATCTCCAGCCCGGAAAGGTCGGGGAAACGCGGATTGCGGCCCGCCGGCTGGCTCTTTACCCACTTGTGGTAAGTCCGGTGGAAACCTGGGATGCACTGGAAGCCGCCCTGGTCTGCCTCGGTATCGGTCAGGTAAAGCACGCCTTGGACACCCAGATGCATGGACGGATTCGGGCGCCACGTCGCCGCCATTTCATCACCTTCCAGCGGGTGAATCGCGCTTGTGTCTATGTCCCAGTGGATCATCCCCTTGTGACCCCATTCCGGCTTGTCCCGTCGCGCCGGAGGCTTCATATTGGCCCGGTCCAGCGACACCCACAGCTTCTCCGTACCCAGAATCTCACTGAACGCCTGGTGCACGCGTGGATACTGGCGGTTGTCCCACAGCGTCTGATGCTGGTACATTTCCACCATGCCCGCCTCCGAGATGGGCGAGCAGTGGTCCGCGCGCGTATAGGGCCTGTACCTGTACCACGACTCCCGATCGCTTGCGTCCATCTCCAGGAACTGCCAAATCCGTTCGACCAGTGCTTCCAGATTCGCCGGCGGCACTGCATTCGGAATCACGACATAGCCGTGCTCTTCCCAAAACGCCCAGTCCAGTTCACCCAGTACAGGCATCTCTCCCTCCCTGCTCAAGCTTGGTCAAAGCGTATCTCATGGCCAACCTCCGCGCTGCGCAACAGCCCCTCCATCATCTCCTGCACGATTAGACCGTGTCGCAACGGCGCCCTGCATGGGACCCCGTCCAAAATGCAGGCAACGAAATGATCGGCGATGGCGTTCCACGACCGGCTCTTTACGTCTGCAAGACCCTCGAATGTGATGTCCAGAGGGAGGTCGTCTACGGCGGCAGTTTGACCTGTCCGCGGCACCGTGTCGAACTCGCGCGCTGTCTCCGCGACGCCGGGTGCCAGCGGGCCGTTTGTATAAAGAACGGGCGGCCGCACGCGCGCACCGGCATCCGTGCCAAAAAGCTCGATCTGTAGATCGCCCGGCTGATGCGATGCCCAGAAGCTCTCCACCTGCAGGCCGCTCCCATCCTCGAAGCGGATGAATCCGCCGGCGTAGTCGTCGGCGGCGAACTGGCTGTAGTAGCTCTTGGGCGCGGCGAGCGCCTCACCGGGCGCCTTGCGTCCGAAGTAGCCCAGCCCGCGCGGCCCGAACTTGGCACCGGCCACGCCCGTCACGCTCATCGGCTTTGGCATCCCCAGCAGCCACCAGGCCGCGTCGAGAACGTGCACGCCCATATCGCGGAACGCGCCACCGCCCGCGCGAATGAAGCCTGGGTTCCACGCAGGAATGCCGTTGCGTCGGACGCTGCGGGCGCGGGCATAGTATAGTTCGCCGAACGTGCCCTGCTGCGCCAGCGCACCCATGAACCCCACGTCCGGCGAAAAGCGAGTCGAAAGCGACATCATATTCACTACGCCGGCCGCCTCAGCCGCCGTCACCAGCCGCGCCGCTCCTTCCACCGAATCGGCCAACGGCTTTGTCATGAGCAAATGCTTGCCGTGGGAAACAGCTTGCAGACCCATCGGGACGTGCAGTTGGTTGGGCGTACCGACAAAGATGGCGTCGACCTCCGGCCAGCGGCACAGCTCTTCAAAGTCGTTGAACAGGCGGATCTGCTTCGGCTGCGGAAGAAGCTGTGCGAATTCGGCCATGCGCTCCTCTACAAGATCGCACAGAGCAACCACGTCCGCGCGCGGGTTGTTGGCCAGCGCAAGCCCGTTGGGCCTGCCGATGCCCATGCCGACGATGGCGACACGCACTGTTTTCATCGTAGAACCTCGGATGCCATTGGACCCCTTCTGCTACCGCTCAACCGTGATCGCATAGTGCCCTTCGATGTGCGGGAAGCGCTCGGCGACATCCCCGGCCAGCTCGATCCCCAGCCCGGCCCGATCCGGCAGGTGCAGCCACCCGTCGACCATCGGCGGGGACTCTTCCGCGATGCCCCACTGCAGCGGCCCCTGAATCTGACAGACCTCAAGAATTTCCAGGTTCGGCAAAGCCGCTATCGCGTGTGCGTGGGCCATCGCCATCAGCCCATTGTGCCAGGAGTGGGGATAGAGCTTCAGGCCGTGATGCGCCGCCACTTCTGCGATCCGCACCAGCTCCGTCAGTCCACAGATGCCCGCATCGGGCTGCACAATATCGTAGGCGCGTCTCTCGATGTAGGGACGAAATTGCTCAAGCGTCGAGAAACTCTCACCGCCCGTCACCGGCATCTCTACCGCCGCCGCAAGCGTGAAATAGCCGTCGATGTCGCTCCACGGAATCGGCTCCTCCAGCCAGGCAAAGCCCAGACGGTCCAGCTCTTCTGCAATCAGCAGGGCCTCCTCCAGCGTCAGTCGACAGTTGCCGTCCAATGCCAGCTGCATGCGACCCGCAACCGCTTGATGCAGTTCGCGAACCAGCCCGAGGAAGCGGTCGACCGTCACGCCGTCCCAATCCCACCGCGTGCCGATTCGGAATTTCATCGCGGGAAAACCCTGTTCGACATACGCCAGCGCCTCTTCAACCAGCTGTTCGGGGCGATCCCGCCAGTCGTAGCGGCAGCCGCTCGACGCGTACATCGGCACTGATTCAGCCGGGCTGTCGTTAAGCAGTTGGCTGACTCGCTTTCCCTCTATCTGCCCGCGCAGATCCCACAGGGCGCAGTCGATTCCGGCTGCCGCCGCGTCGTGGGCGCGACTCTTGCCGTTTGGATGGGGCGCGGCCGCGGCGTCAGTCGGCTCCTTGCCGACAATTGAAGGCGCAAGCCAGTCGACCCACTCGGCGATGAGCGTTGGCACACCGTATGCGCTGGCCTCGCCGATTCCGATCAGTCCCTCGTCGGTGTGGACTCTCACAACGGCGCAATCGGCCTTTATGGTGCGATAGCTGGCAGTGATCCACTGGCGTTCGGGTTCGTGCATGCGCGAGAGACAGAGCGTGTCCATCGCAGTTATCTTCATCTGTTCCTGACTCCTTCGGAGGTCCTGCGACGATGTCTTTCTAGAGATAGAGGAACCAGTCCGCGCGCCTCACTATCTCCAGGATCCTGAAAGCATGACTTGGACTTCGTATCTCTATCGGAATAGTGCAACGGTCGGCTAATCTGTGGGGTGGGCGACCGGTACGATCGCGGGCCAACACCCGAACTGTCTGCTTCGCAGCCTTCCGAGATAGATGGGCCGGGGGCGCGTCAACTGTGAGCCCGAGGACGGCCGCGGTCCCGGCACCGCGCCAGCAGGCACACGCGCGGTCTCGCGGAGTGGCATTTCGAAACAATCTTGGTTTGAAGAAGGATCCATATTAGGCGAGAGTTGATCAGGTACAAGCCTAAGCCTTGCCCATTCCATTGTCAAGTTTTTCACTATCGCGCAAAAATAGGGCATCCAACATAGATACATTATAATAGACGGTCAGTACGCCCTGTCTCGTGAACACTCAGGGTGAGTGAGGAGATTTCAAGGCAGTGAAGAACGGCGCAAACATCTGCAAGAAGCAAGCGGTCCCGGTCCCTCCAGTGGCGCAAGAGCGCCCTGTTACCCATCAAAATCACGGCGACGAGCGTGTCGACCCCTACTACTGGCTGCGGGAGCGAGACGACCCCGCGGTGCTTGCATATCTCGAAGCGGAGAACAGCTACACTGCTGCGATGCTGGCACACACCGAGCCCTTGCAGGGCACGCTTTACGAGGAGATGAGGAGCCGCATCAAAGAGACCGATGAATCTGTCCCCGTGGTTCACGGCGGCTACCTCTACTATTACCGCGAAGAAGAGGGCAAGCAGTACCGGATTTACTGCCGCAAGAAGGGCAGTCTGGACGCCGCTGAACAGGTGTTGCTCGATCTCAACGCAGAGGCCAAGGGCCATGATTTCCTGCACATGGGCAACTTTGCCGTCAGCCCCGATCACTCCCTGCTTGCCTTCGCGCTGGATACCGATGGCTCCGAAACCTACACATTGCGGATCAAAGAGCTGGAGAGCGGCGAACTGTTGCCAGACCGCATCGAGAATACCTATTACGGGCTTGAGTGGGGCAACGACAATCGCACCCTCTACTACACGACACTTGACCCAGCCCAAAGACCTCACAAACTGCACCGCCACCTCTTGGGCGACGCGCCGGCCGAAGATGAGATTGTCCACCACGAGGAAGATGAGCGCTTTTTTCTGCGGCTGTATAAGGCCAGGAGCGAAAGGTATATCTTCCTCGCCCTGGGAAGCGCCGTAACTTCCGAGGTCCGTGCCATTGACGCCGACGCGTCCGACAGCCAGCCATTCCTCGTACAGCCGCGTGTCCAGGATGTGGAGTACTTCGTCACCCATCACCGGGACCAATCAGGCCGTGAGCATTTTGTCATCCTGACAAACTGGGAGGCAGAGAACTTCCGCGTGATGGCCGTGCCGGTTGGCACGCCTGCCCGCGAGAATTGGCGGGAGCTCATCCCTCATTCCGCCGACGTCATGCTGGACCGGGTCGAGCCTTTCCAGGACTTTCTCGTGGTCTGGGAGCGCGAAAACGGGCTGGCACAGATCAATATCTACGACCTGCGCGATGGAGCATTTTTCGCGGGACGCCCGTCCGCTTCCCATCGCCTGGAGCAACACGAGCCCGTTTATTCTGTTTCGCCCGGCCGAAATCCCGAATTCAGCAGCCGCACACTCCGTTTTCGGTACACGTCACTTGTCTCGCCGCCGACCGTTTTCGACTACGACATGGATGACCGGACGCGCAGGCTTCGCAAACAGGACGAGGTGAAGGGCTACGATCCGGCAGCGTTCAGTTCAGAGCGCATTTGGGCGGTCGCGCCAGACGGCGTGCGGGTGCCGGTCTCACTCGTCTATCCGGTTGAAGCCAAAAGAGATGGCCGCAGTCCCTGTCTGCTCATCGGTTACGGGTCCTACGGTATCAGCTATGATCCGTCCTTCAGCAGTAACCACGTTAGCCTCCTGCAGCGCGGATTCAGCGTCGCATATGCCCACATCCGCGGCGGCGGTGAGATGGGACGGCAGTGGAAGGAAGACGGCAAGTATCTGAGAAAGAAGAATACATTTTCCGATTTCATCGCCTGCGCTGAGGAACTGATCGCCCGGCAGTTTACTTCGCCGCAGCGTCTTGTCATAAGCGGTCGCAGCGCCGGTGGTCTGCTCATGGGCGCAGTGGCCAATATGCGCCCGGACCTCTTTGCAGGCGTCGTAGCCGGTGTTCCTTTCGTCGATGTCGTCAACACAATGCTCGATCCTACCATTCCTCTAACGGTCATCGAGTGGGAAGAATGGGGCAATCCCGCCGATGCGGAGTACTATTGTTATATGAAGAGTTATTCGCCCTACGACAATATTGAAGCCCAGCCTTATCCAGCCATTCTGGCTACTGCCGGGCTGAACGATCCGCGAGTTCAATACTGGGAGCCGGCCAAGTGGGTTGCCAGGCTAAGAGTATGCAAGACCGATGACAACCCACTCCTGCTCAAGACTGAAATGGGGGCCGGACACTTCAGCAAGTCCGGTCGTTACGACTACCTGGAGGAGATTGCGCTCGAATATGCCTTCATTCTTGACACCCTTGACGTCGAAATGTCCAATCACCGGGAAAGCGAACGATGATTCGGATAATCGATAGAGAAATTGTGCGCGAAAGATCGTATGCATTCCCGGCGGATTCTTCGATGCCCCAGGTTGCGTCAACCTTGCCGCCGCGACTGCGCCGGGATCTGCCGCCGATAGAGGACGGGCCAGAGGATCTTCTGTTCCTGAGATTCTTCCTGCAGAGCCGCATCGCCAGCATCCATACACGGAGCGGCGCAATCGCCTGGGACGCAAACGCCGACTGCCGGCTGCAGCTCAGACACGCGCCCACAGGCTCCTTGTATCCTCGGTTGAACCTGCAGCCAACCAGCCAGACTACGCTGGCCGCGACCCTGATTGCCGCCGACGGCTGGCAATCAGGAGGGGGCCGGAACGGCCCCAATGGACAACAGGCCGAAAGACTGATCGAGCATGGGACGGTTGCGCTACCAGGGCTCCAGGGCGGAAGCGCAAATGAACGCAGCGACAATGGCGAATATCACAGCCGGGCTGAGTCGAAGCTTGCCTACAGTACGACCGTAGATGAATCGAGCAGAAACGGCGAGAGCGGTCAGTTGGGGCACGGCTACGTTCTGCTTGGCATCTTGGAACCTGGTTCTGCGTCGCCGCATGCCATTCTTACCGTCGACACCTACAGTGTGGCTCTTGTGGGGCGGATTCGACTCTTGGCCGAGACGATTGCCGTCTGGATGGGGATCGATACAGAGATTGTCAGTGCTTCGTGAGCGGAGAAAGGTGAGCAGGGGCTCGTAGCCCTTCAGTACGCCAACCGCTCGTACGCTTGCTATGACGCGAATTGCCATGTGGTGCGCGCCGCGCACCATCTCTACCGCGTTGATGCGCGCTTGGGAGAATCGGACCGATACGGTCGTCATCGACGAGCCGTTCTATGCACACTACCTGCAGAGTACCGGCATCGATCACCCGGGCCGCGACGAGATCATCGCCAGCTACGAAACTGACTGGCGCGTTGTAGCGTGCGGTCTGATAGAGGATCCCCTGCCTGACGGCGTAGCCATCTGTTATCAGAAGCAGATGGCACACCATATGCTGGACCATATCGATTTGGACTGGGCCTGCAAACTGACGAACTGCTTTCTGCTGCGCGCCCCGGAGGAGGTCATCACCTCCTACATCAAGGTCCGGCCGGAACCTACGCTGCAGGACCTTGGCTTTCCCCAACTCATGCGCCTGTTTGAAGCCGTCCGCACGCGCACCGGAACCGTTCCGCCGGTCATCGACAGCCAGGACGTTCTGCGCGACCCCCGGGAGATGCTCTCCCGCCTGTGCCGGGCCGTTTCGGTACCATTCAGTGAACGCATGCTCTCATGGCCTTCGGGCCGCCGCGAGAGCGACGGCGTTTGGGCGCCCTATTGGTACGGAGCCGTCGAAAAATCAACCGGATTTGCCCCGTATCGCCCCAAAGAGGAGCCTGTTCCGCTTTATCTTCAGGGCCTGCTTGACGAGGCCCAGGAGATCTACCGGGAGCTCCATCGCTTCCGTCTATGAGGCCGCGGCGATGCCGCGAATCGGGCGCGCCGCACACGAGCCACAGTTGCGACCATGTTGCAAAAGTTCTACGAAGCAAACCGCGATCTTCTCGTCAACATCAATGGCCGGTTTGTCCACCGAGATGAGGCCGGAATCAGCCCGTTCGATTCGGTCGTGCAGAACGGAGATGCCGTCTGGGAGGGTCTGCGTCTTTACAACGGGCGCATTTTCAAGCTGCGTGAGCACCTGGCCCGCCTGCAAAACGGGGCCAGAGCCCTTGCCTACCAGGGCGTTCCCACAAATGACGAGATTGTCGAACAGCTGCGGCGTACCCTCACGGCGAATGGCATGCGCGACAGCGTTCATATCCGTCTTACACTCAGCCGCGGCGTCAAGTACACCAGCGGCATGGACCCCCGCCTCAACAACAGCGGCACGACGTTGATAATCCTCGCCGAACACAAGCCGCCCGTCTACGCGCGCGGCGGGATTCGTCTGATCACCTCTGCCATTCGCCGCATTCCCCCGGAGTGCCTCGATCAAAAGATCCACTCCTGTAATATGCTCAACTCGATTCTGGCAAAGATTCAGGCCAACTCCGCCGGCGTGGACGATGCGGTGATGCTGGATCTGAACGGATTTGTGGCCGAAACGAATGCGACGCACCTCTTTCTGGTCAGTGACAGCGCCCTGGCCACGCCCCACACGCACGCCTGCCCAGAGGGAATTACTCGCGCCACCGTGCTCGATCTGTGTCGCGAGCACGGCATCCCTACAGCTGTGCGCAACATCTCCCTGCCCGAACTGTATAGTGCCGACGAGCTGTTTTGCACCGGCACGTTGGGTGAGCTGTCGCCTGTGATCGAGTTGGATGGGCGGGTTATCGGGCAGGGCGAAAGCGGCCCTGTCTCCCGGCGACTCAGCCAACTCTATGCCGACCTCACCGCCAGTTCAGGATTCCCGATTCTGCAGTCTTCATGAAATGGTGAAGGTGTGGCCTGTCCCCCGACCGGACCACACCCTGGCGACGCCGCCGACCGTTTCCCTATGAACCCGGCAACGGCCCGAACCTTCTGAAGAATCCTGCGAGGAAGAGTTGCGCCAGAGCCGCGGAAAGCCGACTGCCCCCGGGTAGAGAGGCTGGTTGCTTCGACCCTGAGAATATCCGGAACGGGTAAAGTCGCAGCGAAGAGAAGGTAAGCGACCGGTTAAGAGATTGGCAGTCCGTTCAGCAACTCTACCGTGTGGTAGATGGGCAGAGGAGTTCCCAAACGGCGAAGGTGGTTGTCGATCTGCGTCATGCAGCCAATATTGCCGGTCACGACCGCCTGAGCGCCTGTTCCAAGTATCGCTTCCGCCTTGCGGCGACCCAACTGCGCGGCGATTTCCGGCTGCTCAATGTTATAACTTCCCGCCGAACCACAACAGATTTCCCCTTCGGGGACCGGCGTCAGTGTCAAATTGGGGATCGCTGAAAGCAGCTTGCGCGGCGCGTCCGTAACCCCCTGCGCGTGGGCCAGATGACAGGCGTCGTGATAGGCCACCGTGACCGGCTGAGCGAGCGCGGGCGGCGGTTCGATTCCCAGCTTGTCCAGAAAGACGGCAATATCCTGCACTTTGGCAGCAAATTTCGCCGCGGTCTGTTCCTCGGCTTCACCGGCGAACAGCAGCGGGTACTCGTGCATCCCGGAGCCGCAGCCGGCTGCATTCGTTACAATAGCGTCGCACTGGGCGAGATCGAAGGCGTTGAGATTCCGCCTTGCTAACGCCCGAGCCTGCGCTGCGGCGCCGGTGTGCATCGACAAGGCACCGCAGCAGCCCTGCCGGGGTGGAATGATTACGTCGACTCCATTGCGAGTCAGAACGTCGACTGTGGCGCGGTTGATGCCAGGCGTCAACACCTGCTGGACGCAGCCGCTCAGCAACGCCACCCGCGCCCGGCGCTTTCCTCTCGCCGGCGAGACGGACGGAAGGTCAACGCGCGGGGGCAGCCGGTCCGGCAGCAGATCGAGCATCGTACGCAGCGCCGGTGGCAGTAAGCGTCTGAACACCTTCGTATAGCGGCCTATCACAGCGGCTGCGCGGAAGCGGCCCGGGTAGGGCAGCGTCTGGTTGGTCAGCGTGCGCGTCAACTCCTGCATGAAGGGCCGGCTGCGCTGTTGTTCCGCCATTTCGCGAAAGGGCGAAAGCAGATCGCCGTACTCGACGCCCGAGGGGCAGGCCGTTACGCAGGCAAGGCAGCCTAGGCAGCGGTCAACGTGGGGGAGCACTTCCTCCTGCGCCAGTTCTCCCTCCAGCGCCCCTTTCATCAGCACAATCCGCCCGCGCGGCGAGTCCATCTCCTCACCCAGCGCCAGGTAAGTAGGGCAGGCAGGCAGGCAGAAGCCGCAATGAACGCAGCTAGCGACGGCTTCCGCCATGGAGGGGGCCTGCGGGCCTAGAGAATCTACCGGAATCGAGTGGCGCATAGGAAGTCAGTAGAGGCAGCAGTACGGGTCACGTCGTCAGCAACACCTTGCCCTTGGTCTGGCGCGCCTCCAGGTAGGCATGCGCGCCGCGTGCGTCATCCAGTGGAAAGGTGCGGTCGATGCGAATCGTAAGCTTCCCTTCGGCAATCCAGTTGAAGACGTCATTTGCGCGTCCCTCCAGTTCCTCACGCGTCAGCATGTAGGACGCGAGGCTGGGCCGGGTCACGTAGAGCGAGCCTTTCTGGTTGAGGGTCTGCAGGTCGAAGGTTGGCACGACACCGCTGGCCTGGCCAAACAGGACCATAAGTGCGCGCGGCTTCAGGCAGTCCAGGCTCTTGTCGAAAGTATCAATGCCCACCGAATCGTAGACAACATCTACGCCGGCGCCTTCGGTCAGTTCTCGCACCGCCTCCGAAAAGTCCACTTCGGTATAGCGGACCGTCTCGTCTGCGCCCGCGGCCTCGGCGATGCGAGCCTTCTCTTCGGTCGAGACCGTGCCGATCACGCGAGCCCCGCGCAACTTGGCAATCTGCACCAGCAGGGCGCCGGTGCCCCCCGCCGCGGCATGCACAAGACAGGTGTCCCCCGGCTTGAGCGGGTAGGTGCTGCACGCCAGGTAGTGTGCCGTCAATCCCTGGATCATCGCCGCCGCGCCTTTTTGTGCATCCACGCCGCCGGCCCGCTTTACCAGCACCCTGGACGGCACGATGGCGTATTCGGCATACGATCCGGCCGTCATCCCGTAGGCCACCGCATCGCCCACTGCCACCTCTGTCACGCCCTCTCCGACGGCATCTACGATGCCCGCGCCTTCAACGCCCGGCGTAAAAGGAAGCGGCATTGGATACCAGCCCCTGCGGTGGTAGGTGTCGATAAAGTTTACGCCCGCGACCTCAATTTTCACGCGAGCCTCACCCGCGCCCGGCTCGGGCACCGGCAGTCCTACGCTCTGAAGCACTTCTGGTGCGCCGACTTCCTGCACGCGAATCGCTTTCATCAGGTTTCTCCTCGATGCTGCTTTCCTGCAATTGCAGATGATAGTGGGAGTTGATTCCCATCTCTTTGGCGTCGTTGTTACAAACTAGCGCTCGTAGCCACCGAACTTGCCCGCGGGGTCCAGCGATGCGGCGATGCGCCGCAGAAATGGATTCTGTAGCGGTTTGCCAAGGACGGGACCGTTGCCGTCATCCGGCGAGTCTCCCGGTGCCTGGCCAATGAGCCGAATGCCGCGCAGATCCAGGCTCGCCAGGAGATCATTCAGGTTAGGTGGGCCGACGGTTGCGTCACCATCGCGCCATCCGAGCCACAGCAGGTTACCGGCCACACTATACCGCCGCGCAGCCCCTTCGGCGGCGCCGAGCGCCTCCTCCACCGCTGCGATCCTTCGCGGCGTCAGCGGAACTCTAACCAGCCCAAAGCCCTCCGGCAGCCACGTCATTGCGCGTGCCTGCTGCCACAAGTCGTCCTCGTCCCGGCCAAGCATTGCATCTATACCGCGCGGCGCGTTCTCGCCTGAAGTCACCAGAGCCCGCAACGTCTGAACCCGCTGTTCCAGCGTCGCGGTCAACCCGCCGATGCGCACCCAGAGCGTCCAGCCATCTTCTGAAGGCCCAAAGTCGACAGCATGAAGATCGATCTGTCCTCCCGTCACCGCGTGCACTGCCGACAGCAGATCGGCGAGCGGGCCAAAGTCAGCTGTGACAGTGGCAAATGCAGGCGGCTGCGGAAAGACCTTGAAGGTCAGTTCGGTAAGGACGCCGAGCCGGCCCAAGCTGCCAACGAATAACTTGGGAAAGTCGAAACCGGCCGCATTCTTTACCACTGCGCCACCGCCCCGCACCTCCTGTCCCTGTCCGTCGACGAAGCGCATGCCGATCAGAAAGTCGCGCACGCCGCCGTACCGGTACCGTCCCGAACCGCTCAAGCCCGCGGCAACCGTTCCACCCAGCGTCGCTCCTCGCGCCGCGAACGGAGGGTCAAAGGGGAGATACTGGCCCTGTTCCGCCAGCATCGCCTCGACATCGGCAACCGGCGTTCCGGCGCGGGCCGTGAAGGTGTACTCGTCCGGCTGATAGTCTACCACGCCGCTCAGCCCGGAAAGATTCAGTGTCAGTGCCCCTCCAGCGCGCTTGTCGTTCGACAGGGCCGGCTTGGAGCCGCCGCCCTGCACGAGCACGCGCTCCGCCCCCCGCACGCCCTCCTGAATTTCAGTAACCGTCGAGACTGCTTCCACTGCGGGCCTTGGCTCCTCAACTGGGCGGTAACCGGGCTGCCTCCACCGGTCCTGCGCCAAGTCGATTCCTTTGAACACAAGCAACACGCCCAATAGACCTTCCTAATCTCGAAAGATCACACCCGCCTTCTCCAACGGATGCGGGCCGACATGCGCCAGCGACTCGGCTTCGCCCGAGGGCAGCATTTTGCCCCGATTGGCCAGGGACTTGCCGTCCACGCTGCGACGCACATCCTCCATCGCCTGCATCTCCGTGGGCCCGTACATTTTAGGCAGGAAGGCGCGTTTTTCCATACCCACACCGTGCTCGCCCGTGATCGATCCGCCCAAATCTACACACAGTTCGAGGATCTCTCCGGCCAGCTCCTCGGCGCGTTCCAGCGCGCCCTCCTCGCGCCCGTCGAAAAGAATCAGGGGGTGAAGGTTTCCGTCGCCGGCGTGGAAGACGTTGGCCACCTCGATCCCGTAGCTGCCGCTCAGCCGGTCGATCTCGGCCAGAGCGTCACCCAACCGGCTGCGCGGCACGACGCCATCCTGAACAATGTAGTCCGGGGCCAGCCGACCCACCGCTGAGAAAGCTGCCTTGCGGCCTTTCCAGATGCGGGCGCGTTCATCCGCGGTCTGTGCCATACGCACCTCTACCGGTGCGGTCTCTTCGATGTTCTGCATCAACTGGGCGAATTCGGCATCGACCGCGCTCTCTTCGCCCTCCAGTTCGACGATCAGCAGCGCCGGCGTGGTCGGGTAGCCTGCTTTGGCGCCCACTTCGGCGGCCTTGATTGCAAGTTCATCCATAATCTCGATCGCACCCGGAAGCAGACCTGAAGCCACCACAGCTGTCACCGCGTCTCCCGCCGCGTGCAGCGAGTCATACGCGGCCAACACGGTGCGATAGGACTGCGGAATCGGCAGCAATCGCAGTGTAATCTCCACCGCCACGCCGAACAGCCCTTCGCTGCCGACGAAGAACCCCGGCAGGTCGGGGCCGAGGCCCTCCAGACTTTCGCTGCCCAGTTCCGCGACCTCGCCGTCGGGCAGCACAACGGTCATTCCCAGCACATGGTTGCTGGTCATGCCATACTTCAGACAGTGCGCGCCGCCCGAATTGAATGCGACGTTGCCGCCGATGGTGCAGATCGACTGGCTCGACGGGTCTGGAGCGTAGTAAAGGCCGTAGGGCCTGGCCGCTTCAGAGACCTTAAGATTGACGACGCCGGGCTCGACGACCGCGATGCGCTCCTCCGGGTCGAGCCTCAGGATACGGTCCAGGCGGTTTAGGGCGATCACGATGCCGTCCGCGACCGGCAGAGAGCCGCCGGACAGGCTGGTGCCGCTGCCCCTGGCGACAAATGGAACGTCGTAGGCGTGGCAGAGGCTGATGGTCTCGATCACCTCTTCTCGGTTTTCCGCAATGACCACCGCTTCCGGTCTCTGCTGAAATGCCGTCAGTGCGTCCGACTCGTACGCCATCAGTTGCCCTGGACGGGTCAAAACGCGCTCTTCCGAGTAAAGGCCTGCCAGCTCTCGGATCAGGGGGTGAACGCTCATTTGCCTTCCCCCTTTCGGTTGCGGACCAGCATGATCTCGGCAATGATCGAAAGCGCGATTTCAGCGGGGCTGCGGGCGCCCAGGTCCAGCCCGATCGGCGCGTGGATGCGAGCGATCTGCTCTTCGCTGACCCCTGCAGATTGCAATGCTGCCACGCGCTTGGCGTGCGTGCGCCGCGAACCAAGCGCGCCGACGTAGCCGACCGGATGATTCAGCGCGCAGATCAGCGCGGGCGTATCCAGCTTTTCGTCGTGCGTCAGGGTTATGACGTAGGTCGATTCGTTCAGCGTCATCTCCTGCAAAGCGTCCTCGGGCCAGCGCTGAATCAGTTCATCGACGTGGTCGAAGCGATCCTTGGTGGCGAAGATCGTGCGGGCGTCGACGACGATAGTGCGCAGCCCGAGTTCGCGTGCAAAAGTGACCAAAGGGATGGCGATGTGCACCGCGCCGACAATGACAAGCACCTCCTGCGGCACGTGAACGTCGATCAGGAAGTCGCGCTCGTGCGCTTCGACCGAAATCGAAACGCGCCTTGAGTTGCGCGCTTCCATCGCGGCTCCGGCATGGGCTATGGCCGCCTGGTCCAATGTGGGGCGACCCAATGTCCCAGTCGAAGCAACTTCGGAGCCGCCCCCATCCTGCGCGGGTGCCCGCTGCACCAGGAGCTTGCGGCCGATTTCGGGTCCGTCTAATGCCGTGACGACCGCGCACAGCTTATCTTGCCGTATCGCCTGCGCGAGCGCGTCTAACAGTTCAGCCACTCTTCTTTTCCTGTCGCAGCCGCTACCAATCCAGTGGCTCGATAAAAACTTCAATCGTGCCGCCGCAGGCCAGGCCCACTTCCCAGGCAGTCTCATCCGCGATCCCGTAGGAGACCAGACGCGGCTTGCCCGTTGACAACACTTCAATCGCTTCCTGTACCGCGGCGCTCTCGACGCAGCCGCCGCTCACCGAGCCGACCATCGCGCCGTCTTCGGATACCGCCAGCTTGGCGCCCAGGGGACGGGGCGCCGACCCGTAGACATGCACGACAGTCGCCAGCGCGATTCGCTTGCCTTCCGCCTGCCATTGGTCGATGTCGGCCAGTAGCTCTTTCAAGGCGTTCCTCTCTTGGTGTGGTTCTGCGTTCCACTACGACTGGGCCGTCGCCAGGACGTGCGCCAACTGTTCCAGACTGATCAGGTTGTGGACCGGCAGGAAGTTGTCGGTATGGGGCAGCGCAGCCTTTATCCCGCGCGTCAGTGGCTCGTAACTGGGCGAGCCGAGCAATGGGTTGAGCCAGATCAGTTTGTGGCAACTGCGGTGCAGACGGTCCATCTCCTGCGCCAGCATCTGTGGGTCCCCCCGGTCCCAACCGTCGCTAATGACCAGGACGATCGCCCCCTGCCCGCAAACGCGCCGCGCCCAGTCGAAATTGAACGCGCGCACCGACTCGCCGATTCGCGTGCCTCCTGCCCAGTCATCGACTGCGCCGGCAGTTTGCTCCAACGCCAAGTCGATGTCTCGCCGCCGCAGGTGGCGCGTAATTCGCGTCAGCCGCGTGCTGAAGACGAATGCCTCCACCCGGTCCAGCGCGTGCGTGATCGAGAAAAGGAACTGCAACAGGACGCGGCTGTAGCGGTCCATCGAGCCGCTGATGTCGGCCAGGGCGATGATCGGGCGCCGTGCGGTTTTCCGCTGGCGCCGCGCGAGCACCAGGGGCTCCCCACCGTAACGGACATTCTGACGCATCGATCGCCGCAAATCCACCAGATCGCCGTTCGCCGCGGGAACGCGACGGCGCGTCCTTCGTTCCGGCGGCGACCACTGCAACTGTTGCATGAACTCCTTCACCTGCTGCAGTTCGTACTCTGTCATCGTGGCGAAGTCTCTGCTCCGCAGGGCCTCCGCGCTACTGTAGGTGTAGACCTTCTCGACGTGCGGCTCTTGCTCGAGGTACTGTCGGTCGTCCTTTCGCTCCCGGTTTGCCTGGACGAGCCGGTACTGAATCTCGCCCTGCGGCGTCTGTTGCAGCAGTTCGCCCAGATTGAAGCGCGCAAGCTCCTGCTTTTCCCTGGCCCGCCAGAAGAGTTCGAATGCCTCGTCGAACAACTCGAGATGTTCCTGGCGATTGACCAGAACGGCCCGAGCCGCGTCGCGCGCCTGCGCTTTCACCCGCAGGTCGATCTGCGTAAGCGCTTCCACCAGGTCCAGAATCTGTGTCGGCGTCACCGGGATGCTCAGGCCGCGCAGGAGACGGGCGAACAGCAGGAGATTTTGGAGGAAATTCCCGCCTGCGGCACCGTTCGGCGGCGGGTGAACTGTGGATTGCACCTGCACTACTCTGCTAACGCGGCAGACTTGCGCAGAACCTGAACGATCTCGCGGACAGTCTGCCCCTGGACCTTCTCGATATCGTCCCGGTATTTTAGGAGTACACCCAACGTTTCATCAATGACGCTTTCGGTGAGCTCCTCCTGGTCAAGTGCGGTGAGTGCGCTCATCCAATCCAACGTTTCGGCGACGCCCGGAAACTTGTACAACTCTCCGCGCCGCAACTCCTGCACAAAGCCGACCACCTCGCGCGATAGCCTCTCCGACGCGTCCGGCGCCTTGGCACGCAGAATCTGATACTCCTTCTCGAAGTCGGGATAGTCGATCCAGTGGTAGAGACAGCGCCGCTTCAGCGCGTCGTGGATTTCGCGCGTCCGGTTGGATGTAATCACGACAACGGGCGGCGTCGCAGCCCTGATCGTGCCGATTTCCGGCACCGTGATCTGGAAGTCGCTTAAGACCTCGAGCAGGAAGGCTTCAAACTCCTAATCCGCGCGGTCCAACTCGTCGATCAGCAGGATGGGCGCCTTGCCATTCTGCTGCCCACGGCTGTCTATCGCCTGCAACAGCGGCCGGCGTAGCAGAAATGTATCGCTGAACAGGTCCTGGATCGCCGATTCCTGCAGCCCTCCATCAGACGGTGCATCAGCAGGACCACGAGAATTCGCAACCTGCCCTGTCGCTTCCATCAGCCGGATTTGCAGCATCTGGCGGGCGTAGTTCCACTCGTACACTGCGGTGCTGACATCCAGCCCCTCATAACACTGAAGGCGGATCAGCCGCGTGTCGAGCATCTGCGACAGGATCTTTGCTACCTCCGTCTTGCCGACTCCGGCTTCCCCTTCCAGGAAGAGGGGACGATTCAGTCTCAGCGCAAGGAAGATCGATGTCGCCAGGCTGTGGTCGGCGATGTAGGCCTTGGTGCGTAGGGCTTCGGCGACCGATTCAACGGAGGGCAGCATAGTGGCTAGGGCTCGTTGACATTTCGTTCAAGCCATATAAGTGTAGCGGCAAAGTGCAGGAACGCCATGAAGCGTCGAGCTAGTTTTTCATAGCGGGTGAAAATGCGTCGATACCACTTGATTCGGTTGATGAAGCGTTCGACAAT
>JAJDTL010000054.1 GCA_022827195.1 Caldilineaceae bacterium | reverse complement strand
CAAACAATCTGGCATGCGTTGGTCGCGTAACGGCGCACAAGCCATGCTCGCTTTGCGTTCCACCTTGCTCAGCCCTCACCCGATACATTCACTTCAGCTTCTTGGCTTGTCGCCTTAGACAATAATTCGGGATGCACCCCTCGGGAATGGCAGCGCGCCTGATATGCAAGGAGAATCTTTCGCCGATGCGTAAGAATACGTTGATTGCGCAACTCTTCCGCCAGGCGGGCGCCCGTAAGCCGCTCAGCGCGGCATTGGCGCTCGGCGTGAGCGCGTTCCTGCTGGCCGGCTGCGGTCTCTTCAACGGCCCGGAGCCAACACCGACGGCGACGCGTCAGATGATGGCCACCGTCCCCACCTTTACACCCGTGCCTCCGGCCGCGCAGGCGGCGGTCCAGCAGCCGGCGCAGCAACAGGTTGTCCAGCCCACCGACACGCCGGTCCCGCCCGCGCCCACCGACACGCCGACGCCGGAGCAGACTGTGGCCCGCTTTACCGTCAAGCCTGACCTGCAGGCCCAGGCGGTCAATGTACGCAGCGGACCGGGCACAAGTTTCCCCCCGCTCGGCACCATTCAGAGAGGACAGCAGTTTGAGATCAGCGGCAAGAATGTGGAAGGCACCTGGTATGCGTTCACTTTCAATGGCCGGCAGGGCTGGGTCTACATAGGCCTGGTTAACGTCGAGAACCCGCAACTGATCGCGCTCGCCCAGAACATCCCCGCCACGCCGGTGCCTCCTCCCCCGCCTACGGCCACACCTGTGCCTGCCGCGCCGGCAGCGGCCGACCCCTGCGCCGGCATCGGCGGCGACGGCTGCAAATTCAGGCTGCGAGAAGGGCCGACTTTCCGCCATAACGGCGGATCGGAACTGAAGCTCACAGTCGGTTTCGTACGTGTTCTCAGCGGCAACAATTATGAGTGGCAGGGCTCTTATTTCGTCGGGTTGATGAAAGATGGAACGCAGGTGATGCCCACGCAGGACCAAGACTGGACGACACGCAGCTTGATTGGCTCACCCGCTCACGGACCGCTTGGTCATCACAACTATGTCTATAATCTTAAGCTCGACCGGCTTCCCGGCGGAACGGTGAACGGGAACTACACGATATGGGTGATGGACGGCCACGGCGAGCGCGACAGCCAGAATATCCAGTTTGCGGTGTCAGGAGACCAAGGCGAGGTGTGGATAATCCTCAGCCAGAACTGATCTAGGGAGGCGGGACAATTTCGACCGGCGTAGCGCGGCAGCGGCTGCCCACCTTCACCAAGGTCATCTACGGGCTTGGCGACTGGGGCGCGGCCTCTGCGACCACGGCCCGCACTCTTTTCTGGTTCTATTTCACCGTCACAGTCGTCGGCGTCGACATAAGCCTGGCCGGCGTCGCATTCATCATCGGCCGCTTCTGGGACGGCGTCAACGACCCCCTGATCGGCATCCTCAGCGACCGATTCCGCAGCCGCTGGGGCCGCCGCCGCCCCTTCATGCTCCTCGGCGCGCTGCCCTTCGGCGTCGGCTTCTTCCTCATGTTCAGCCCGCCGCCGTTCGAAGGCGGCCTCGCCGCGGCCCTCTACTACGCGGTCATATTCATCCTCTACGACACCGCCTTCACCATCGTCAACGCACCCTACGCCGCGCTTACCGCGGAGCTGACCGAAGACTACGACGAGCGCGCCAGCCTCGCCGGCTGGCGTATGGGAAACTCGATCTTCGTTGCCCTTCTGACCGCCGGCCTTTTCAAGCGGCTGGCCGAGACCGTCTTCGCCGGTTGGTTCAGCGGGCCTGACGCGTTGCAATACGGCTTCGCCGTCTCGGGTGCGATCTGGGGGTTGCTGATTGTCGTGGCGCCGCTGCTGGTCGTGGCTTTCATTCGCGAGCCGCAGCGGGAGTTGGCGAAACCTGAGGGCCGGCCAAACTTCGTTCGCATCACCAAAGAGGTCTTCGCCAACCGGCCCTTCCGCATCGGCGCCGCCATCTACGTGCTGGCTTTCAGCGCGGTCGACATCATCACCGCGGTCTTTGTCTGGTTCCTCGTCTACTACATGCAGCTAACGCCGCCGTTCGATAGTTACGTATTGGCAGCAGTGCTTGGTGTCGCCTTCTTATCAATGCCGTTGACAGTGCAGCTGATGCGCCGCTGGGGCAAGAGCCGCACATACATCCGCATGATGGTCTTCTGGGCCGCGGTCATGGCGGTGATCAGCCTGCTGCCGCCGGGGAACCCCGCGCTCGTGCTGTTCGTGGCTGCCATTGCCGGCATCGGCTACGGCGCGGCCAACGTCACACCCTGGGCGATCGTGGCCGATATCATCGAAGAGGACGAATGGCACAGCGGTGAGCGCCGCGAAGGCGTCTATTCCGCCTATCTGGTCACCTTCCGCAAGATCGCCACCGCCTTCGTCGTCGGCCTGATCGTGCCCCAGATCCTCAACGCGGCCGGCTTCGTCGAAGGCGCGGCCGCGTCGCAGCCGCCCGAGGCGGTGCTCGCTTTGCGTTTCATCATGGGCGGAGCCCCCGCGGTCCTGCTGCTTCTCTCGATGTGGGCCGCGGCGCGCTATCCTCTCGACCGCGACGCCCACGACGATCTGCGGCGCAAACTGGCTTTGCGGCGGGCGCAACAGTCCGCCGCGGACGGCAGCGGCTGACCGGTTCAGCCGTCGACGCGCTCGATGCGCGCGCCGACCGCGCGCAGCTTTTCGTCCACGCGCTGGTATCCCCGGTCGATCTGTTCGCTGTTACCGATGCGTGTCTCCCCTTCCGCGCTGAGCGCGGCCAGAATCAACGCCATACCCGCGCGGATATCTGGGCTGCTTACCTCCTGGCCGACAAGCCGCGCCGGACCGGTCACCACAGCCCGGTGCGGGTCGCAGACAATGATCTGCGCGCCCATCGCCACCAGCTTATCCACAAAATAGAGACGGCTCTCAAACATCTTTTCGTGGATTAGCACCGTACCCTCCGCCTGTGAGGCGACGACAATGGCGATGCTCATCACATCTGGCGGAAACGCGGGCCAGGGCGCGTCATCAATCTTCGGGATCGCGCCGCCAAAGTCGGGACGCACGCGCAACGCCTGCTCGTCCTGCACCACAAGCGTGTATCCCGTCAGCCCTGATTGGGGGTCCTCCTCCAGCTCCATGCGCACACCCAGCCGCTGACGGAAGACGAGCTCGAACATGCGCAGATGCCCCGGCTCGACGTTGGCAATCCGCAACGCCCCGCGCGTGATCGCGCCCAGGCCGATAAAGCTGCCCACCTCCATATAGTCCGGCCCGACCGTCACCTTCGCCCCATGCAGCCGCTCCTGGCCATGCACAACCAGCGTGTTGCTGCCGATCCCCTCGATCGGGCAACCCATCGCCGCCAGCAGCCGGCAAAGCTCCTGCACATGCGGCTCGCTGGCCGTGTTGCGCAGGACCGTGGTCCCGCTGGCCAGCGAGGCGGCCATAACCGCATTCTGCGTCGCGGTCACAGAAGCCTCGTCCAGCAGAATATCTGCGCCGCGCAGCCGGCCGCCCGCGCGCAATTCAAACGGGCCGCCGCCGGGCCGGGCGAACGAAGCCCCCAAATGGTCAAAGGCGAGCAGATGCGTGTCGATCCGCCGCCGCCCGATGTCGTCGCCGCCTGCCGCGCCGCCGACCTTGAACGCGCCCCGCCGCGCCAGCAACGGCCCCATCAGGTTCAATCCCCCGCGGATGCGGCTGAAAAGCCGTGCATCCGGCGCATGCCCGTGCAGTCCCTTCGCACACAGCCTCAACCGGCTGCCTTGCCTGCTAATCGAGACCCCCAGCCCTGCCAGGATTTCCAGCATCGTACCAACGTCGTCGATCTGCGGCACATTTTCCAGGACAACGGCTTCATCGGTGAGCAGAGATGCGGCAATCAGGGGAAATGCGGCGTTCTTGTTGCCGCTGACGCTGACAGTTCCTTCGATTGGATGGCCGCCCTCGATGGCAAATGAGGCCATGCTGACTCCTTGGGTCGTCTGAAAGCAAAGGCGCTTCGTTGTACTCGGTCCCCTGATTTTAGACGGCTCCGGCCCTCCCGTCTAATCGGTTTCCAAGGCGAACTCTTTGCCTGCGCTTACGGGATCGCTGGCCGCGACAGTTCGGCCCGAAGTGGCGTATATGGTAAAATGAGTTAGTTAGACTTTGCGGCCATTTGCAGTCCGGCGACCCTGTCCTCGAAGGGTCTTGCAGCCGCGATCGGAAGGCGCTCGTGGGTGTCATCGACAGCATATCAACCGGCTACCGCTTTGTCGGTCAGCGCCCCGGCCTGCTGCTGTTGCCACTTCTCTTGGACGCCCTTCTGTGGCTCATGCCCCGCTGGAGCGTCGGGCCGCTCCTGGAGCAGCTGGCCGACCTCTTCAGGACGATGACGGCCGGCGCAAACATGATGGAAGGGAACCCGTTCGCCTCTCCGCAGACCGGGGAACTGCTGGTTGCGGTTGGTCAGACCAGCAACTTGGCCCACTTTCTAGTCAACGGTCTGCTCTATCGTGTGCCTAGCCTGCTCGCCGTCCTGCCCGCAATCAAGGGCGGCCATCCCAGTGTCGAGATCGACTCGGTCGCCACCGCGATTCTGCTTTCACTGCTCTTTGGGCTCGCCGGTCTCCTGATTGGCGCGACCTACATGAATCTTCTGGCCAGGAGTTTGCCAATCGGCGAAAGCCAGAAGGCGCTCTCAATCAACAGCCTGGCGCGGCGCGTCGTCCGCCACTGGCTGCGCACAATCGGTTTTCTGGTTATTGTCGTATTCGGCCTGTTGATGATCTACATTCCCGGCATGTTGGGCATTACTGTGTTGACACTGATTAGCCCGGCGCTCGGTTCCGGCGCGCTCCTGCTCTTTGGCAGCTTTTTCGGCGGTCTGGTCATTGTGATCCTGCTCTTCCTATACTTTGTGACCACCGCGATGGTGCTGGACGACCTGGCCATAGGACACGCAGTCCGTCGTAGCATACATCTGGTCCGCCATAACTTCTGGCATACGCTCGGGTTCATACTGCTGACCAGTCTGATCTCTTTGGGTATGGGGCTGCTGTTCCGTCAGATCACGCAGCTGCACTCCCTGGGTGTGGCCCTTGCCACGCTGGGAAATACCTTTATCGGCACGGGACTGGCAATGTCTCTGCTCGTCTTCTACCGGACCCGCATCCTGGCGATGCAGCAGGGAGAATCGCAGGCGTCAGCCTGACACCTGGCGGGCGCAAGCGGAGACATTCTAGCGGGGCTGTCTGCGGCTATCTCAGCAGCCTCAAACTGTTGGAGGATTCTGTGGCTGAAAGGATGAACAAGAAGGATTTCGTCTACGGCGCCGATCAGATCCAGGTGCTCGAAGGCCTGGAGGCCGTTCGCAAGCGGCCCGGCATGTACATCGGCGGCACCGACGACAAGGCGCTGCATCACATGGTCTACGAGGTCGTCGACAACGCCATCGATGAGGCGATGCAAGGCCGCTGCGACAAGATCGTGGTGACGATCCACAAGGACGAGAGTGTAACCGTCGAAGACAACGGTGCCGGCATTCCCGTCGGCACGCAGAAGCAAACCGGTCTGCCCGCGTTGACCGTCGTAATGACGAAACTGCACGCCGGCGGAAAGTTCGGCGGTGCCGGCTACAAGGTCTCCGGCGGCCTCCACGGTGTCGGCGTCAGCGCCGTCAACGCGCTCAGTGAGTGGATGGTGACGCAAGTAAAGCGCAACGGCAAGATCTGGGAGCAGGAATTCAGGCGCGGCGTGCCGGTGACCGACTTGAAGGAGGTCGGGAACTGTCCCCGCGACGAGACCGGCACGATCCAGCGTTTTCTGCGCGACGACACCATTTTCGACGTACTCGAATACGACTGGCACGCGCTGGTGACCCGATTCCGCGAGATGGCCTTCCTCACACGCGGCGTCGATATCCATTTCATCGATGAACGCGGCGACGAGACTCGCGAGATCAGCTTCTATTTCGAGGGCGGCGTGCAGACGTTTGTGCGCTATCTAAACAAGAATCGTACGGTGCTGCACCAGCCGATCTACGTCGACATGCAGATCGAATCGACCCATGTCGAGGCCGCAATCCAGTACACTGACGGCTACAACGAATCGATCTTCGCCTTTGCCAACACCATTAATACGCCCGATGGCGGCACACATCTGACCGGCCTGCGCGCCGCGCTTACCCGCCAGATCAACGACTACGCGCGCAAGCAGGGCATCCTCAAGGACAACGACCCCAACTTCAGCGGCGACGACACCCGCCAGGGCATGACCGCCATCGTCAGCGTCAAGGTCCTGGAGCCCCAGTTCGAAGGCCAGAACAAGCTCAAACTGCTCAACAACGAGGTCCGTTACCATGTGGAAACGGCTGTGGCCGAGGGCATCAACAGTTGGATGGAAGAGAACCCGCGCGAGGCCAAACGCATTACCGACAAGTGCCAGGTCGCCTTCCGCGCCAGGGAGGCCGCACGCAAGGCCCGCGAGCTGGTTATCCGCAAGAGCGCGCTTGAGAGCCTGACCCTGCCGGGCAAGCTTGCCGACTGCTCCAGCCGCGACCCGAACGAAAGCGAGCTCTACATCGTCGAGGGCGACAGCGCCGGCGGCAGCGCCAAACAGGGCCGCGACCGGCGCTTCCAGGCCGTCCTGCCGCTACGCGGCAAAATCCTCAACGTTGAGCGCACTAGCCTTGACAAGATTCTGGGCAACAAGGAGATCCAGTCGCTGATCACCGCGCTCGGGACCGGCGTCGCCGATGACTTTACCGTCGAAAACCTGCGCTACAACCGCATTATCGTCATGACCGACGCCGACGTCGACGGCGCGCATATCCGCACGCTGCTGCTGACGCTGTTCTTCCGCTACATGGAGCCGCTGGTCGAAAACGGCCATCTCTACATCGCCCAGCCGCCGCTCTACAAGGTGCAGATCACCGAGCGTCAGAACGGCAAGTCAAAGCGCTCCGAACAGTATGTCTACAACGACAACGCTCTCTCGCAGATCCGGCAGGAGATGGGCGCCGACAATATCAAGCTGGAGCAGCGCTACAAAGGGCTGGGTGAGATGAACCCGGAGCAGCTGTGGGAGACGACCATGAACCCGGACCACCGGACCCTGCTGCAAGTGCAGGTCGAGGACGCGGCCGAAGCCGACCGCACCTTCGATATGCTGATGGGCAGCAGCGTCCCGCCCCGCCGCCGCTTCATCCAGACGCACGCCCACGAGGTGCGCAATCTGGACGTATAACCGCACCCGTGCCGAGCCCAAGGCCCGACTGAAAGGTCGGGCCTTTTGTGTTGTTTGTTCGGGGCTGCCCGCAACCGAAGACACCCCACACCCGTCAGCGAAGGAAAGAGGCATGGAGAGGATCGATTTCGAGCGCTATCAGAGGGAGTCCCGCAAGACCTGGAGCCTGATCAGCACCGACCACCCTATCGTCTATCCGACGCTGGGCCTTGTGAACGAGGCCGGCGAAGTGGCGGGCAAAATAAAGAAGATCTTTCGCGACAAAGGCGGTGTCATCAGCGAAGAGGACCGCGCCGCCCTGAAGAGCGAACTGGGCGACGTGCTCTGGTATCTGACCCAAATCTGCACGGAACTCGACCTTCCACTCGAGGAAGTGGCCGCGCAGAACATCTCTAAGCTATTCGATCGGCTGGAACGCGGTGTAATTCGCGGGGAAGGGGATGTACGCTGAGGAGCTGCCCGGCTGGCGGCCAGCGGTTTCCTCTATCTACCGGCCACCAGCCGGGCTTCAGTTACAGCGGTTCAATTGCAGCGGTTCAATTATAGCGCTTCAACTACAAGTAGTCCCGCAGTCTGCGGCTGCGGCTCGGGTGGCGCAAGCGGCTCAGCGCCTGCGCCTCGATCTGGCGAATCCGTTCACGCGTGACGCCGAACTTCCGCCCGACCTCCTCAAGCGTGTAGTTGTAGCCGTCCACCAGTCCGAAACGCAACTGCAGGATGCGTACCTCGCGCGGCGAAAGGCTCTGGAAGATCTCGTCGATCACCTCACGCAGAATCTGGCGGCCGGCCGAGTCCTGCGGGCTGTCCGCGTCTTCGTCTTCGATGAAGTCGCCCAGGTAGCTGTCCTCTTCCTCTCCGACCGGCATCTCCAGACTAAGCGGGCGTTGGCTCACGCGCATGATATGCTCGACCTTGCGCGGCGTCACCCCCAGCTCATCCGCGATCTCTTCCGTCGTCGGATCGCGGCCCAGCTCCTGCACCAGCTGGCGGCTCGTGCGCGTCAGCCGGTTGATCTGCTCGGACATATGCACCGGCACACGGATTGTGCGCCCCTGGTCGGCAATCGCCCGTGTCACCGCCTGCCGGATCCACCACGTCGCGTAGGTGCTGAACTTGTATCCCCGGCAGTAGTCGAACTTCTTGACCGCGCGAATCAGCCCGATATTGCCCTCCTGGATTAGGTCCAGAAACGGCACCCCGCGCCCCACATACTTCTTGGCCACGCTTACGACCAGGCGGCTGTTGGCCTTGATCAGGTGCTCCTGCGCTGCCCGCCCATCGCGCATAAGCCACAACAACTGCTCCCGCTCCTCCCAATCAACTTCCTCTTGATTCAGCCGGTGCCGCGAATCTCGCCCAGCCTCCATCCGCTTGGCCAGATCGACCTCCTCGGCCGCGGTCAGCAGCGGCACGCGGCCAATCTCCTTGAGATAGAGGCTGATCGAATCGTCTATCTCGATCTGACTGAGATCGAACTCGTCCTCTTCCGCGCTCTCCGGCGACTCCCGCTTCTCCTCCGGGTGGATGTCCTCTTTCGCCTGGCCGACGGAGATTCCCTGGTCAAGCAGAGAAGCGAAAATGTCATCCAGTTGCTCTATGTCGTTTTCAGCTTCGGGCATGACATGCAGCACTTCATCGTAGCTGACAAAGCCCTTTTCGCGACCGACCTTCAGCAGATGCGTCAGGGTCTCCTGCGGGCTGAAAGCCTGCACCGCAGGTTGCGCTGCGCTCATTTCCGGCGCGGCCCCATTCAACGCCTCACTGCCCTCTTCAGTCTGGTCTTTCGTCAAAAGCATCTCTTCAGCCATCGTCCCCTCTTCTTTCCTGGATGGGCATTCAAAGTCTGCAGTCGGCCCGCCTATGTGGACCGGTGCGTCGCCCTGCAAGCATTTTCAATTCCGTCGCGTTTCATCAACCTTGCGGCGTCCTAACTCTACCGTAGAGTTTTTCCCGAATGACACGATTCAGGTCCCGTCCAGAGCGGACGGAGCGTGGTTATGCCGGCAACTTGAAGTCCCAGATGCTCTCCCTTTGCACGTACTTGCGGGCGCAAGACGGGCACTGGAGTTCAACCGGGCTGAGCGCAGACAGGGGATGCGCTCCACATGCCGGACACCGAAAAAGCTTGGAATGCGCGGCAGACGCTTCTGTTTGCCGGCGGCCCGGCGCGTCCGGCGCATGCGCCTGTACGAAGACGCTGGGCGCGAGGGGGAATCTGCCTCCGATTCCAAACAGCCAACTGTCCACGCGGGCAAGAGCCTGCGCCGGCAGACTTCTCTTTAACGTCCGCAGCCGGAAATGGGAGGCGCCGTAGCGTTGATGCACGTTCAGGCCGGCATCTTTCAGTTTTGCGCCCATCCAGCCGGGATGAAAATCGAAGTTCATCGCCACAAACTCCAGCGGCGCCGGGTCAAACGGCGACCACGACTGCCGGCGCGTCAGCCAGCGCAGGACCGCCTTCAGGTTGCGCTTGCTGGCATATTCGAGCACGGCCGTGCTGTCCTGGTGCAGCAACGCCTGCAACCGGGCCAGCGCCGCAGGTATATCCGCCAGGTGGTGCATCACCCGCACCATCACCAGTGTGTCGAGCGACTGATCGGCCAGCGGCATCTGATACAGATTTCCGGCGACAAAGACAAAACGCTTGTCATCACCCCATCTGCGCACCGCGTCGCTCAGCATCGTGCGGCTGTAGTCGAAAAGAACGATCTGCTCGTATCCCAGATAGAGATCGGCCAAGCGCCCGAACCCCGCCCCGATTTCGGCGATGCGGCCCCCTCGCGGCGGCAGGAGGCGGCGCAGCGCAATCCGCTCGACCGCATCCTCGTATTCGCGCCCCTGCCCTTCCCAGAAATCCTGGCGATAGCCGCTGCCCTCATAGTCGATCACCGGGACGGCCGGGCTTGAATCTGCCTGATCGTTTGGATGTTCGATCGATGCGCAATCGGCTGCCATCAGATTCTCAATCGACACTCGGGCTGCCCCTCCGTAGCCCATCCCTGTTTCACGTGAAACATAAAGGCGCTCCGATTTCAGATACAGTGCAGATTCAATTCAGCGCAGATTCAATTCAGTGCACATTCAATTCAGTGCACATTCAATACAGTGCAGACTCAAAACAGTTCAGATTCAACGTAAACCGTGGGCAGCCGACCTAGTATAGCACGCGGGCCGATCAATTTCAATACCCTTCTTTCTCTTTTTCGTCTTCAATTCCTGAACAAACCTCCAATGTCCCCCCATCCACAGCACGACAGCAGGACCATGCCCCAAACACACCGCCAGGCCCGCGTCCCCACCATTTGTTCGCTGGAAGGAAAACGTCTAAAATGCGCCACGAATGTACACGACGAATGTACACGACTATTGCATACGACTAAAGTACACGACTGTAGCGGCTGGGCCGCATCGACATGTCGGCGATAGCCTGCCTACCGATCTAGACGAATCCGGTAGGCGGAAGGTTTCATTTCGAGGAGGATGATGATGGCAGATGTCGCATACCGCTCCAAGACCCGCATAGAGCGCGTGAAAGGGCCCTTGCGCAGAGCATTTCTGCCTGCCGAGGAAGGCCACACCCTGTTCGGCGTCCATTCAGAAGTAGCTGAGCACTACGGCGTCGATACCACCGTCCACGACCCCCACGCCACCACGCTTGACTATATCAACGCGGCCACAGGCGGCTGACTGACCGGTACCTTCGGCGGCGCGCTGGAAGCGCGCGATATACCGGCGGGCGACGGCTTTCTCTCAGCCGACGTAGAAGCGGAAATCGAAAAAGAGGGCAATGTTCTCGTCATCAAGCGCATTCACGCCACCTACACGCTGAAAGTGGCGCCCGAACACCGGGACACAGCCCAACGCGTTCACGGATTCCATGCCGACTTCTGCCCTGTGGCACGCAGTCTGAAAGGCAGCATCGACATCTCCACCGAACTGCGTATGATCGACCTCGAATAGTGCTCCGGCGGCCGCGCCTGCTGCACGCCATCGGCGCGTCGCTCGTTTGGACGCAACGGCCTATTTGGGTGCAGTCCAAGTCTGGGGACAGATTCCTCTGTGTTGGATAGCAGCCGAGCGGTACCGGTCCCCAGCGGCTCCTAACCATCATCCACACCCGTATGGACGGTCGGGCCGTTCCGGCCCTCCCTTGTGCGGGGGGACTCCCCCCGCAACGCCCCCCTGTAGCTATGCCACCGTGCGCGCGCGGCTCCAGCCTGTCGCCAACGCGTCGCGTGCCGGTGCGACCGTATTTGCGCGTCGCCAGCCGGTCGTGCGTTCGACCGGCAGTCCCTGGCCACGGCAGTCCCTGACCACTGGTAACTGGCAACTGACCACTGGCAACTGACCACTGGCAACTGACCACTGACCACTCGCCACTGCCTGTTTCCCGAGTTTGACAGTCCAGACAGCGTGTGTTAGACTGCCAGTCAATCAGGTCATGCCGACTGAGGCACAAGCATGAGTCCATCAAATTCCGGCAAAATTCAGTCGAGGAGGCGTCGCGAGCAATAACCAGACCACCGTCTGGGCATTTGCGCGTGGGCCGGATTCCCTGGAAGGAAATCACCCGATTGCAAAGCTCCCTGGACGGGGGGCTTTTTTTGTACCGCTGTTTTCCGGCGCCGCGGCAGCCCGCAAAGCGCGAGGAACAGAGTGAGTCCTGCCTGAAGCAGGCATCGGTTCCCCGATGGCCGTCCTCCGGAATTGAACAAATGGCAAAGCAATTGGAACCTTGAGGAGCCATACGATGCATAAGGCAGGTATCGCCGGCGCAACCGGCTACATCGGCTACGAACTGATCACGCTGATTCACCGCCATCCACAGCTTGAAATCGCCTGGCTGACGAGCGAGCGCAACGCCGGCAAATGCTTCAATCAGGTTTTCAGCACGCCGTGGGACTACCCGCTGATAACCCTCGCCGATGCCTATCTGCGCACCGATGAGGTCGATGTCGTCTTCCTCTGTCTGCCCCATGCCGAGTCGATGGAGGCGGTCAGCCGCTTCTACGCAGCCGGCGTCCGCGTTATCGATCTCAGCGCCGATTTTCGTCTCAAGGATGTCGACACCTACAAACGCTGGTACGGCGCCGAGCACACCGCGCCGCAGCTGTGCGCCGAGGCCCGCTACGGCCTGTGCGAGCTCTTCCGCGGCGAACTGAGCGGCGCCAAACTGATCGCCAACCCCGGATGCTATCCCACCAGCGTCAACCTCGGCCTGTACCCGCTCGCCAGGGCAGGCTGGCTGGGCCAGCGCGTCATCGTTGACAGCAAGAGCGGCGTCTCCGGCGCAGGCCGCAAGACCAACCTCACCTACCAGTTCGTCGAGGCCAACGAAAACATCACCCCGTACAGCGTCGGCCACCGTCACCGGCACATCGCCGAGATGGAGCAGGTCCTCGGCGCGGCCAACGGCGGAGGGCACGGGGGTCCTTTGCGTTTCTTGTTCACGCCGCATCTGCTGCCGGTCAATCGAGGCATTCTCAGCACAATGTACGTCGACGTGTCCCCCGGTGTGACCGAGGAGCGCATCCGAGAGCTGTATGCCGAAAACTACGCCGGCGAGCCGTTCATCCATCTGCTGCCTTCCGGCGAACAGGCCAGCCTCGCCCACACCGTCGGCACCAATCGCTGCGCCATCGGAATCACACCAGCGGACCCGTCACAGACCGATGGGAGCGAATATGTGATCACCGCCTCTATCGACAATCTGGTCAAAGGCGGCAGCGGGCAAGCGATCCAGAACTACAATATCGCCGTCGGCCTGGATGAGACCGCGGGCCTCAAATAGCCGTGTTCCCTGTTCGTCGGTTTTGAACGTTTCGAAAGCAACGCCTTGTCAGAAGGCGGGAATCAATGGGACCGAGTCGGGATTTCAGCGAACAGGAGTCAGCGACCACCTTGCTGGAGGGCAAAATATCGGTGGCCGCGGCGCTGCGCTCGCCCTATCGCACCGTCCACCGCGTCCTGCTGCGCGCCGGCCGGCAGGACCGGGCGTTGCGCTGGCTGCAACACCGCGCGAAGGAGGCCAACGTGCCGGTCGAGCTGGTCGCTGCAAGCGAAATCGACGCCGTTACCCAGGGGAACTCGCACGGCGGTGCGGCTGCCGTGGCAGGGCAGCGCCGATTCGTCGATATGGCATCACTGCTGCCCCAGGGGGACGAGTCCGCCTTTGTCGTGATGTTGGACGGCATTGAGGACCCCTTCAACTTCGGTCACGCGCTGCGCGCGCTCTATGCCATGGGCGCGCACGGGCTGGTGCTGCGCCCGCGCAACTGGATGAGCGCGGCAGCAACCGTTGCCAAGGCCTCCGCCGGGGCATCGGAGCTGATCCCGATCGCAGTTGCCGAAACCGTTGATGAGGCCGCGCACTTTTTCCGCCGGCAGGGGCTGACCGTAGCCTGCGCGCAGAAGGAAAATGCGGTTCCTGTCGATCGGGCCGACCTTACCACCTCGCTCCTTCTGCTGGTCGGCGGCGAAAAGCGGGGCGTGACGCGCTCCTTCATTGGCCAGGCCGACCTGTGCCTGCAGATTCCGTACCACAGGGAGGACTTTGCGCCTTCGCTGGGCACAACAGCCGCCGCGGCCGCGCTGGCCTACGAGGTGATGCGGCAGCGAAAGACTTTGCACAGTTCAGGCCGCCAGCACGTGGTCCGGCAAATGCAAGACAACCAGCCAGGGGCCGCAGGCAACCGACCACAATCTCGCAAGAGGCAACGCAATGAATTCGAGTGAATCAGGTCCACTGCCAGCCGTCGCCCCGCCCGATACCAGCCGTTTTGTCATTATCTTGAAGGTCGGCGGCAATGAACTCGACGATGACGATTTTCTCTTCGGTTTGGTACAGGCGGTCAAGAGTTTGCAGCGGGACGGAAAAAGCCCGATTATCGTGCATGGCGGCGGCAAGACGATCGCCGACTACCAGCAGCGGCTTGGACTGGAGACCCGCTTCATCGAGGGTCTGCGCGTGACCGATGAAGCAAGCCTGGACGTGGCAGAGATGGTGCTGAGCGGCCTGATGAACAAACGCATCGTGCGCCAGCTCGTCAATGATGACGTGCGCGCCGTCGGCATCAGCGGCATCGATGACGGTACCGTCTATGTCGAGAAGATGTGGCATCCGCACGGTGACCTGGGCCGTGTCGGCGAAGTGCAGGACGTCGACACCGGGCTGCTGAACACGCTGCTCGACGCCGGAATCGTGCCGGTCGTCAGCCCCATCAGTATCGGCGCCTTCGACGGCCTCAGCTACAATGTCAACGCGGACCACGTCGCCGCCGCCATCGCCGCTGCAGTCGCTGCCATCAAGCTGATCTTCGTCAGCAACGTCCCCGGCGTCCTCATCGCAGGGCGCGTGGTGCGCGGCATCACAGCCGACCAGTGCGAGGAGTGGATCGCAGACGGTAGCATCAGCGGCGGCATGGTGCCCAAGGTCAGGAGCGCGGTCGACGCCATCAGGCGCGGCGTGACCCAGGCCGTTATCACCAATCTCGCCGGCGTTCAGGAGGACGGCGGCACCGGTATCATCGCATCGGCATAATTCACTGTACTTTCCATAGGTCAGGTTCAAAGCACGCAACGGGAAGTTGTGCTTCAGCGAAAACTCGACGCGACATAACAATTCTCAGGAGGAGAAAGTGAACGCAGAGGAGATTATTCAGAACGAAAAGGACTATGTGCTCGGCGTATTCGGACGGCCGCCCTTCGTGCTGACCGAAGGCAAGGGCACGACCGTTTATGACAGCGCCGGCAACGGCTATCTCGACCTCGTGGCAGGCATCGCCGTAAACGTGCTTGGCTATGGCGACGCCGAAGTCGAGCAGGCGATCAAAGAGGCCGCCTCCACCGGCATGTACCACACCAGCAACCTCTACCACACTGAGCCGCATACCAAGCTGGCAAAGAAGCTGTGCGAGACCAGCTTCGCCGACAAGGTGCACTACTGCCTCTGCGGCGCAAGCGCCAACGAGGGGGCCTTCAAATTCGCCCGCCGCTACGCGCGCGAGCACGGTCACGAGGACAAATGGGAGATTCTCGCCTTCAGCGACGCCTTTCACGGGCGCCTCTTCGGCGCGCTGGCGGCCACCCCGCGCGAAAAGTACCAGCAGCCGTTCGAACCACTGATGCCCGGCGTCCGCTTCGCCGACTTCAACGACCTCGACGACGCCCGCGCCAAGATGAGCGACAAGGTCTGCGCCATCATCGTCGAGCCGATCCAGGGTGAAGGCGGCATCAACCCGGCCACGCCCGAGTTCCTTAGCGGCCTGCGCGCTCTCGCCGATGAATACGGCGCGCTCCTCATCTTCGACGAGGTCCAGTGCGGCCTCGGCCGCAGCGGCGACCTGTGGGCCTACCAGGGCTACGGCGTCGAACCGGATATCCTCAGCGCGGCCAAGCCCCTCGCCGGCGGTCTGCCCATGGGCGCCATCCTGATGAAGCAGAAAGTTGCCGACACCATCCATCCCGGAGACCATGCCAGCACATTCGCCGGCAACCCCTTCACCACGCATGTCGCTTGCACAGTGGTAGACCGGGTCGCGCAGCCGTCCTTCCTGGCCGATGTCAAGGAAAAGGGCCAGTACCTGATGGAGCTGCTCGCGGAACTGAACAGCCCCCATATCCTCGAAATCCGCGGCGCAGGTCTGATCGTCGGCATCGAACTGGACATCGACGCCAACCCGATCGTGGAGAAGGGCTACGAGGCCGGTATGCTGCTCCTGAGCGCAGGCGAGAAGATCGTTCGCTTTGTTCCGCCCCTGACAATCAGCAAGGAGGAGCTGGCCCTCGCCGTCTCGAAGCTGGGCGCAATCCTCCAGGAACTGTAGCGCTTCCGGTCGGCGGCCGGCGGACTGCGAGAGCCATCGCGTTCCCGGCCACTGACCGCTGTGCACTGACTGCTGTGCACTGACCGCTGGCCACAGACCGATGGCCACTGAGGCTATGAGCGAGATTCAACTTCAACCGGCAACCGCAGACGACGTCTCTGCCATCGCAGAGCTTGTCAATGGCTTCGCGGCCCAAAACTTGATGCTCCCGCGCACCGAGGAGAGCATTCTCCAGTCACTGCCCGATTGGCTCGTCGCGCGGGCGCGTCCCGGACCCGAAGCCGAGCCCCCGGGCAGCCGTCCGCAGCTGCTCGGATGCGGCTCACTCGTCGCCCTGACCGAGCAGCTCGTCGAGATTCGCTCGCTGGCCGTTGCCCCCGCCGGCCAGGGCAAGGGCATCGGGCGGCGCATTGTCGAAGAGCTCGTGCAGGTCGCGACCGCGCGCGGCTACGCGCAGATCTGCGCGCTCACCCTGGAGGAAGGCTTTTTTGAAAGGATCGGTTTCGACGTTGTCGACCGCTGGAGCATCAGCCCCAAACTCTGGCAGGACTGCATCTACTGTCCCAAGTTCCACCACTGTGACGAGGTAGCCGTGGCCCGCAATCTTACCGACAGACCGCTCGACAAGGCCGACACAGCGCAGCCCCCCGCCGCCTCGCCGCTGCTCAAATGGCAGGCCTGGCAGCCGCTGAAGCTTGCTTACCGGCGGCCGCCTGGCGAAGCGGCTAAGGCCCAAGCCGCGGGCAACTCCCGACCGATTCCGCTGGACGACGCCGAGCCGCGCGAGGAGGGCGCAGAATGAGGGCCATGCTTGCTCTGGCCAACGGCCGCGTCTTCGAGGGCGAAGCCTTCGGCGCCCGGCAAACGGTCGTCGGCGAGGTCGTCTTCAACACCAGCCTTACCGGCTACCAGGAGGTGTTGACCGATCCCTCCTATCGCGGGCAGATGGTCTGCATGACCGTGCCCCACGTCGGAAACACCGGCGTCAATCGCGAAGATGTCGAGAGCGACCGGCCGCAGGTGACCGCATTCATCGTGCGCGAGGTCAGCCCTGTCGTTTCCAACTGGCGCGCCAACGAAAACCTGGAGAACTATCTCAGCCGCCACGCTATCCCCGGCATCAGCCAGGTCGACACGCGTGCGCTGACGCGGCTGCTGCGCGAGCAGGGCGTGCTCCACGGCGCTCTCTGCACCGACGGCAGCCGTTCGTCCGCCGAGCTGGTCGAGCTTGCCCGCGGCTGGGAGGGGCTGGACGGTCGCGACCTCGTTCAGGAGGTCACCTGCGAAGAGCCCTACTTCTGGAATGCCGAAACGAAAGGCGAGTGGACCCCGGTTGCGTCGGGCAGCCCCGATTACGGTGTCTGGCAGGCAAGCGAGGGGCACGCCTCCCCGCTCATCGTCGCCTACGATTTCGGCATGAAACACAACATATTGCGCCGCCTGGCAAGCCACAACCTGCGCGTCGCCGTCGTTCCCGCCGATACGCCCGCTGAGGAGGTCCTGCAGCTGGACCCCGACGGCATCTTTCTCAGCAACGGCCCCGGCGACCCCGCCGGCGTTCCCTACGCGGCCGGCGCGGTTGCCGCGCTGCTCGAAAGCGGACTGCCCATGTTCGGCATTTGCCTGGGCCACCAGATCATCGGCCTCGCCCTCGGCGCGCAGACCTTTAAGCTCAAGTTCGGACACCACGGCGGCAACCAGCCCGTCAGCGATGTCGACAGCGCCAACATTCAAATCACCGCACAGAACCACAACTATGCCGTCGACCAGGAGACCCTGCCCCCGAACGTCGAGATTACGCATCTAAACCTCAATGACGGCACCCTTGAGGGCATGCGCCTGACCGACCGGCCCGTGTTCTGCGTACAATATCACCCCGAAGCCAGCCCCGGCCCGCACGACGCCGACCTGCTCTTCGCCCGCTTCGCCCAGACCGTGCACGAATTCCACGCCGCCCGGGTGAAGGCCTCTTCCCGCTCGCCCGCTTCCACCTCCTGATCGCTTTCAGCCCGCACGAAGGCGGCAAAGCCCAAGAGGTCTACTCCTGCGATGTCTCTGCACTTTGGTTGAGGCTGCCCGCTTCAGTCAGGTAGGCAAGAAGCTTCTTGCGATTTTCTTCGCGCCGTTGCTCAGGAGACTTGCTCTGCCACGCCTCCTGCTCCTCCCGGCTCACGGAAGGCCTGCCGGCATTGAGAACCTCGCCCAGTCCCTGGCCTCGCTCCGCGACCTCCAAATCCTCCGGGATCTCTTCACCTACGGCGTCCATTACAGCTTCGGCGACGAAGATCGGGCTGCGCGTGTGCAATGCCAGCGCAATCGCGTCGCTGGGCCGCGCATCCACGGGAAACGCGTTTTCACCGTTCCGCGCCTCAATCGTCGCGTAGAAACATTCGTTTTCCAGCGCCGATACCGCCACTGATTCGATCTGCACGCCCGCCTTGTCGAGCAGGTCGGCCATCAGGCTGTAGGTCATCGGGCGGCTGACCTTTATCTCCCGTAGAGTCAGGGCGATGTTATCCGCCTCGTATGGTCCAATCCAGATCGCCAGCAGCCGGCGCCTCTTCTCATCCATCAGTACCAGAATCCGGTGGTCCTTCTCCGGGTCCGGAATCATAACGTCGAATACGGAAACGGGGATCATCTGCATGCTCCTAGGTTGTCTGTCAAGGGATTCCCCTCGCAGCATTTCAGGGAAAGTCGAACGCAATCGCGCCCGCAACTGGCCGCGCGACTTGTGCAGACGACCTTTGACCGCGACTTCGCTGATATGCAGAATTGACGCGACCTCGTGCACACTCAGCTGTTCAAAGTAGTAGAGAAGGACCGCCTCGCGGTTGGCCGCTGAAAGCTGCGCGACCGCATCCAGCACAAGTCGGTGGGTTTCCCTCGCCTGCGCCACTTCGTCCGGTTGCGGCGCCTTGACCGAAAATGGCAGTGAGTCGAAGCTGCGTCCGCCGCTGAGCAGCTCGAGTGACAGTGTATCAACGCGCGGTCTGCGCAGCTGATTCTTGCACAGATTGACGACGATCCCGCAAAGCCAGGCGCGAAAACTGCTCGGCTCGCGCAACCGGTCGAGCGAGAGATAGGCGTGCAGGACCGCCTCCTGCGTCAACTCCAGTCCCCACTCCCGTTCACCGACAATGCGGGTCGCCAGCGAATGCGCGATCGGTTGATGCCGCTCGATCAGTTCATCAAATGCCCGCCGCTCGCCCTCTCTTGCACGGCGCACAAGCTCGCCGTCAGTCAGTGGCAAAGCAGATGGTTCGTTCACGAAATCTGGCGGGTGCATCTCACTGGTGATTACCGATCAATTGGACCATTTGTGTTAAGTTCTTTCAGGTGTACCACCGCGCGAGACGGTTCGACTCTGCCTGTCAGCGACTCGGCGACGAGAAGTGCGTCAGCCATAAGATATGAATAATAAAATATAATTGTCAATACTGCCCCTGTCTGCCAGTGTTGACATATCAAACGCGCCGCGCCTTTCACTACCTGCCCTGGCCGACTAAAGCCGCGGCGCTGGTCCTCTGCAACGTGCACCAGGACACTTTTTCCTTCTCCAGAAGGCACGTAAACGCACGTAAACGCTCACAGACGCTCGTACGAGTTGACCTTAGCCTACTCCCGTGTGCGGCAAGGTATCGCTTGCGTCCCGGATCGCAGTTAAGCTCAATTGCTTCCCGGTCGCGGCGGGTTGGTCAGCCCCAACTTCCGGGGAACCGAATCCGTCGCGAATGTCTTCTATCTGTAGATTGGTGGTATAATCCCCCCAACTGGTTACCGCGCGCCTATTTTCCGCCGCAGTTGCGCACAAAACGACGGTCCCGGGAACGCATTCTCGCGCACGCTCGTTTCTTCGACATACCGTGCTCCTATATTTTTGGTCTGCTCCTCACATCATACTGCTGGAGTAAAGCCAGGATGAAGACCCACAATCGCCTCCCACAGTTCACCCGCCGTATTGCCAGCCGCACGCCGATCATCGTCCCGTTCGCCGCACTTGCTCTCTTAATGCTGGCTGTCAACGCCTGTGCCGGGACCTCCTTCAGCCCCGCGGTCGGCGTACCCACCCGTCCGCCTGTCGAGCGGACCAGCAGCGAACCGGCCATCGCCATCTCCCCTGATTCAGGCTCTGCCGGCGTCTATGTGCAGGTCGTCGGCGAAGGCTGGCCCACCAGCAGCCTCGTCCTGATCGCCTTGCGCGACGAGCGCGGCCGTAGCGGAATCCTGGCCGCCAGCACCGCCGACACCGAAGGCAACATCAGCACCGGCTTCCTCTACCCCATCAGCCCGCGCTGGCTCGAGGACGGCGATCATACAATTCTCGCTTACACCTCCGACGGCCGCCTGGAGGCAACCGCGCTCTTCCGCACCGGCGAAGCTGGCGACACCGTTGACTTGACCGACTCGGCAGTCGCGACGCAGACCCCGACCGCAGACGCCACAACCGAACCGCAAACGCCGACCGCCACCCCGACGGCAACGGCCACACCCACATCGACGCCTATTCCCACGGCCACACACACGCCCACGATTACGCCGGTACCGACTCCCACGCCGCTGATCATCACCGACTGGCTCGGCGAATACTGGAACAACGCCAATCTGGCGGGCCCGCCGGTCCTGACACGCAACGATTTGGTCATCTTTTTTAACTGGGGTGAAGGCGCGCCCGATACCATCCTCGGCGCCGATCATTACAGTGTCCGCTGGAGCCGTACACTGAGCTTCGATGCCGGCATCTATCGCTTCAGCATCGAAGTCGACGACGGCTTCCGCCTCTTCATTGACGGCGTGCTCGTCCTCGATGAGTGGGAAGAAGGCGCCACGCGCACCTATACGGTCGATGTCCCCCTCAGCGCCGGCAGCCATTCGATCCGGCTCGAGTATTTCGAGCGCACCGGCATCGCACTCATGCGTTTCTGGTGGGACCGCAAAGAGACTTTCAGCGGCTGGAAGGGCGAATACTTCGGCAACCGCGAATTGCAGGGCAACCCCGTCCTCATTCGTGACGAGCCGGCGATCGACTTCTCCTGGGTGGAGGGCAGCCCGGCCGTTAACCTGCCGGTGGACCACTTCTCCGCTCGCTGGCAGCGGCGCATCAACTTCGAAGCCGGCATCTACAGCTTCTTCTTGCGCGTGGACGACGGTGCCCGCGTCCTCATCGACAACCAGATCGTGCTCGACGAATGGCGCGACGGCGCCGACCGTACCGTCAGCGTCGACGTCGACCTGCCCGCCGGCGAACGCGCCATCCAGGTCGAGTTCTTCGAGAACTCCGGCCACGCTCTCATCAGTTTCTGGTGGGAGCTCGCGCCCACGCCGACGCCGACGATTACCCCGACGCCAACCGACACGCCGCTGCCAACCGACACGCCGACGCCGACCGACACGCCGACGATAACGCCGACACCGACCGAAACGCCTACGCCGACACCGACCGACACACCGACGGTAACGCCGACCCCAACCGACACGCCGGATACAGGTTAGTCATCCGGTCGATCTGGAAAGCGAAGAAGGAGAGCCGCGCCATGGTGCACAAATACTCGGTCATCCTGGTTACACTGGCAGGCGACGGCGGAAATGTCTGGGAAAAACCGCAGGAGGTCCTGGAGACGGTGGCAGAATCCGGCTACGATGGCGTCGACCTCGATGCCGAGCCCGACCGGATCGACCCGCAAGAGTTCAACAAGGTGGCTTCCATGGCCGCTTCTTTAGGGCTGAAGGTACCGGCGCTCATCTGCGCCTGGGGCGGCTGGCATGCAGGGGAGGTCCGCGACCTGGCCTCCAACGATGAATCCGTCCGCAGCTATGCCGTCAGTTACGCCCAGAAGTGCATCGACCTTGCCGCCGGCTTCGACGACCCGCCCATCCTCGAGATCGCCGCGGTCCCGCCCGCAAGCGAATACCCGGTCACCAGCGTGCCGCGCGCCGACCTGCGGCGCAACTTCGCCAAATCGGCGCGTGAGCTCGCCGAATACGCCGCGCCGCGCGGCGTCGGCGTCGCCATCGAGCCGATCAACCGCTTCGAGGGCTACGCCGGCTTCCTGAACTCGATTGTCGAAGCCAAAAGCATCGCCGACGAGGTGGGCGCCGACAATCTCGGCGTTCTCGCCGACTTCTTCCATGTCAATATCGAAGACGCGGCCCTGACAGACACGCTGCGCCACGCGGCCGACAAGCTCATGTGCATCCATCTGGCCGACAACAATCGCCAGGCGCCCGGCACCGGCCACATCGACTTCCTGCAGGTAATCAGAACGCTGAACTCGATGGACTACAGCGGCTACCTGTCGCTCGACGCTGTGCCGGCCAAGCCCGACTGGAAGACGCTGGTCAACAGTTCGATCAGCTTCATGAAGCAGATGGAGCAGATGGCCGCGCTGCAGGACCGCATCGCCGCCGCCGAACGCATGGCCCCGCCCGCCTGATCTGAATCGCAGCCAACCTGACGTCCGCGTGCGTCCCCGGTTTTCTCCGCCTCAGTCGACGCGATACAGCGGCTCCAGCCCCGCCGCAATCCGCTCGATGTTTTCCGCGCCGGCCCCGGCGCGATTGCGCGATGTGCCGTCGGTAACGCCGGCGATGTGCGGGGTCGTAATCACGTTCGGCATACTGAAGATCGGTTCGTCCAGGTCCGGCGGCTCTTGCGAAAAGGCGTCCAGACCAGCGCCGGCCAGGCGGCCCTCCGCCAGTGCCCTGCTCAGCGCCGCCTCGTCAACCAGCTCCCCGCGCGCGACATTGATCAACAGCGCGCTCGGCTTCAACAAGCCCAGCCGCCGCGCGTCAATGATGTGCCGCGTTTGCGAGGTCAGATGCAGATGCAGCGACAGCACGTCGCAAGCGGCGATGACCCGGTCAAGCGCGTCCGGTTTGCCGACAAACTCCAGGCTGAAGCGGCCTATCTCCTCTTCCGACACATCCCGAATATCGATCGCCGAAATCCTCATGCCGAACGAGGACGCCCGCCGCGCCAGCTCCTGCCCGCTGGCCCCGAATCCGACAATCGCCAGTGACAGCCCATCAAGCGTCAGCCCCATCGGTCGGTAGAAGATGCCCTGACCGAAGTTGGCCTGCGTCTCGGCGTACAGTCGCGTCAGCATCAGAATGTACATCATGGCGCACTCAGCCAGCGCCACGCTGCTGAACTGACCGGGGCAGTTTGCCACCGCGATGCCCCTCTCCCGCCAGTACTCCAGGTCAAAATGATCGACCCCCGTGCCCTGAATCTGCCACAGGCGCACCTGTCCGGCCGCCGCGTCGGCCATCTCCTTTGTGCCCATCGAGCCGCCGAGGTCCAGCACCACGTCGACGCCTTCGAACTGCGGCGCAAGCGGCTGGCTGGCATCGTAGATCCGCAGATCGTGACGGTCATCAATGGCGGCCTCAAGGTCTTTCTGCCACGGCCTGGTCATCTCCGGCCCGGTATAGTGGGGCAGAAACAGAATGTTCAACTGGTCGCTCATCATTTCTCCTTGCCTCTTGGGCAATGTGTGAAATGGCGGCCAATGCAGCTACGAATTTTGTCTGCTAACTGCCGTCGCTCGGCGCTTCGCCGCCGAAGGCCGCAATCAGATGCCGCTGCACGACGAATGCGCCCGCGATCATCGGCAGCATCAGAATACTGGCCCAGGCCGAAAGCGGTCCCCAATCAGCCAGAGCCTCCTCGCCCCCGGCGTAACGGGCGAAGCCCATGATCGCAAGCGGCGCGCCGCCCCCGCTGCCGATGATGACCGGAATGATGAACTGGTTCCAGGAGAAAAGCGCCGCCAGGATCGTGGCCGCGCCGACACTGGGCGCGGCAAGAGGGAGATTGACTCGCAAGAAAGCAGTGAAGGGAGTGCCGCCGTCGATCAGGACCGCCTCGTCCAGCTCGCGTGGGATCTGGGTGAACGCGGCCCACAGCACGAGAATGACGAAGGGCAGCGTCGCCAGCTGGTACGCGATCATCAGACCGTAGAACGAGCCGGTCAATCGCAGCGAGCGGAACGCGATCAGGAGCGGGATCAGCAGAACGATCACCGGAATGAACCGTGTCGACATGACGATTCCGCCCAGCCCGACCGCCACGAAGCCCCCCGAGCGCGCCAGGAAGTAGGCGGCCGGCGCGCCGATCAGGAGCGACAAAACTGTCGCGCCCAGCGTAACGACGATGCTGGAGCGCAAACCGGGCAACAGGCTGCCCTGTTCAACCACGATGCGGTAGTTCTCCAACGTCGGTGTAAACAGCAATTTTGGCGGGACCGTCGCAATGTCGGTCGCAAATTTGAACGAGGACAGAAACGTCCACAGGATCGGCGTTACCGCTACGATTAGCGTGATCGCGATAAAAGCGTACGCGGCGATGTCCGCGATCCAGGCGCGCGGGTCTCTGCTGTCCATTATGTCTCCACCAGCCGTTCCTCGGGGGGCCCGCTCAGTGCCAGGATGATCAACCCCAAGACGACCAGCACCAGGGTAACGACCACCGCCATCGCGCTGGCATAGCCAAGGTTGGTGTGCTGCGAAAACATCTTGTAGATGTAGATGCTGACCAGGTTCGTTGCGTTGGCCGGTCCTCCCCCGGTCAGCATGAATACCAGGTCGAACTGACGGAAGGCGAAGGTCAGCTGAAACAGGACGACCGTGAACAGCTGCGGCTTTATCAGCGGCACCAGGATGAATCTGACCTCATCCCATGCCGACGCACCTTCGATTTTCGCGGCCTCAAACGGTTCGGGTGGAACGCGCCGGATGCCGGCGTCGAGGATCAGGACCGCCAGCGGCACGCGCAGCCAGGCTTCGGTCAGCACAACAGCCATCAGCGCCGTCTTCGTCTCGACCAGCCAGCCCAGAGAGGAAAGGCCGACCAGCGAAAGCGCGTAGTTCGCCAACCCGTAGGCCGGGTCCCAGATGAAAACGCGAAACACGCCGCCAATCACGGCCGGCGCGATGATGGCCGAGCAGGTAAGAATGGTGAGGATGACCGGCTTGCCGCGAATCAACTCCCTGCCGCGCCGCTTGCGGTTGAGCACGTAGGCGATCAGGAATCCCCAGACTACCACGATCAGGATACTGGCGAATGTGTAGACCGTTGTCGTTATCAGAGAGTCCAGCAGCGTCTTGTCTGCCAGGGCGCGGGCGTAGTTTTCCAGTCCGTTGAACCCGATCAGATCTGGCCGCGTGAACAGCCATTTGAAGAAGCTGACCCGGATCGCAAAATAGACCGGATAGAGATAGACGATGGCGAGAACGACGACCAGAGGCGCTACAAAATAGAGCGGCTGCTTCTGCTTGGACACGCGCTCCTCCAGCTGCGGATGGGAGTGGCCCGCGCTTCAGGCCACCCTTCGCGCTTAACAGGCCAACGCAGTTCAGGGGACGACGACCGCTTTGAGCGCCTCCAGCCGACGGCTCGTCTCAAGGCCCTCGCGCACACCGTCCAGGTCAAAACGGTGTGTGATCATCTCAGAGAAGGGCACCCTCTCGTGGAAGGCGCGCATGACCTCGAGCACCATGCCGAACGCAGCCGGCGGCAGCGTCCATGAGCCGTGGATGTTCAGGTGCTTGTAACAGAGCAGACTGGGGTCGAACTCGATCGTGCCCTGCCGCGTAAAGGAGCCGACCTCGACGATCGTGCCGCCGCGCCGCGCCAGCTCCAGCGCTTCGCCAAAGGCCTGCGGAATGCCCGCCGCCTCGATGACGACATCCGCGCCCAGCCGATGCGGGGTCAGCGCGCGCACGGCCTCCAGCCGCTCCGCCGGGTCGGTCACGTCATCGATGTTGATCACATGGTCCGCGCCCAGCCGTTTGCAGATATCGAGACGCCCCTGCGGCGCGCCGATCACGATCACCTGCGTCGCACCCGACAGTTTCGCCAGTGCAGCCGCACTCGCGCCGATCGCGCCCGCGCCCTGCACCACGACCGTCTGCCCAAGCCCAAGCCCGTCCAACCGGTCCGGCGTCCCCGGCCGGTGCGCTCGTTGCACCGCGGCCAGCGCGATCCCAATCGGGTCCACCAGAACCGCCACCTCGGTCGGCACCTCGTCGGGCACGCGGTAGATTAACCCTTCTCCCTTGATGTAGAAACGCTCCGCGAACGCGCCCATCCCCTCTTCGCCGGGATCATCGAAGACACCGCCCATGCACAGCCACGGCGCCAGCAGCGTGCGACAGGCGTAACATTGTCCGCAGTTGAGATTGATATAGACGACCCGGTCGCCGAGGCCGATGCTGTTTCCCAGGTGGTCGACAGTCGGGAAGCGGCTGCCCTTCTCGACGATCGTGCCCACGTACTCATGCCCGAGCACGTAGGGCATCTTCATCGGCAGGGGGAACGATTCCGGCGTGTAAAAGAGGTGCACGTCGGTGCCGCAGATGCCGCACATCTCAATCTTGATCACCGCGTCTTTCTCCTTCGGCTGCGGGACCGGGCGCATTTGCACCTCGACATGCTGCGGGCGCGTAACCACTGCGGCCTTCATCGTCATTTTGACCTCTCCTTATCTGAGTCTGCCTACACGTCGCCAACCCGCTTTTCCTGCGCACGGCGCCGGTCGTACTTCAGCCTGCGGCCCGCCCACAATGGCGCTCAACCACCGTACGCGTAAGCCGGCACGCCGCGCGCATCCAACTTCACCCGCAACAGTGAACCGGCCAGCGGCTGCTCGCGCAGCGCCTTCTCGTCCATCAGATAGCGGCACGAGGTGATGTAGAGCTCATCCAGATTCTCGCCGCCGAACCAGCAAGAGGTTATCTGCTCAACCGGCACGAGCACCTTCTCGAGCAGCGCGCCGCTCCGCGGATTGTAGCGCCATACGCCCCAGCCGCCGAAGACGGCAATCCAGACCATGCCCTCCTCGTCGATCGTCATGCCGTCAAAGTGCCCCGGTCCGCTGTTTTCGATGACGACGCGCTCGTTGGAGATGTCGCCGCTCTCCAGGTCGTAGTCCCACGCCCTCACATTTTCGCGCGCCGTGTCGATGTAGTACATCGTGCGGCTGTCAAGGCTCCAGACGATGCCGTTCGAGATCGTCACCGGCTCGACCTTGCGCGACACCGAGTGGTCGATTTCCAGGCAGTAGAGCGCGCCGCGGTCCGCCTCGCCGTTGAACTCCATCGTGCCGGCCCAGAAGCGGCCTGCCGGATCGCATTTGCCGTCGTTGAAGCGGTTGGCGGGGATATCGCGCTCCGGGTCTGCGACCGGCGTCAGCTTCTCGGTCTCCAGGTCAAGCGCGGCAAAACCGTTGTGCAGCGCCACCATCACGCCGCCGCTCGCCCTCGGAACCACCGTCCCGACAGTTTGGCCGATGTCGATGGCGCGGTTTTGCCCCGTCTTAGGGTCGTAGACATAGAGCTGGCTCCCCAGGATATCCAGCCAGTAGAGCACGCCCTTGTCAGCGTCCCAAATCGCCCCTTCGCCGACGATCGCTTCGATGTCTACGGCTACTTCCGGTTCCACACGGGTCTCTTTCACTTGTCGTCTCCTGCATTGGAGTCCGCTTCATCCATAGATCATCTTACCCTCAGCCCTTACCCTGGATGGTAACGAAGATTTCACGTGACAGCCGCGCTGAAACTCGGCTTTCGTGAGTACGATAACATCAACCGGGGTCGTTTGGTCCCATAGAAGATCGTACGAAATCGCCTCGCGCTTGTGGCGAGGCAAATCAGAGTCAGGCAGGATTAGCAACAGGTCGATGTCGCTTCCCGGATCGGTCTCCCCACGGGCCTGGGAGCCAAACAGATAGATGCTGTCCGGCTGCATCCCACGTACCAGCCGGCCAACAATCTCCTTCAATGTCTCAGAATGTACTTCGGACATTATTGTGCGCTACGCGTTCAGGCGGAAAGGAAATGGTTCTTCGCTTTTGACTTCATTTTGCCCCGTTACGGGCGGCCGCGATATGCTCTTCGATCGCCAGAAACTCGGTTTCGGTCTCCAGGACGCCGACCTCCAGCTCGTACGTTACCGTCTCAGCCGGTTCGAGCACCTTCAGCCGCCCCTGGGCGCGCTCGGCCGCCCTGCCGCCCTGCCGGCAGTTTCCCGGCTCCAGGCCGACGACGTAAGACTGTTGCTCCAACACTTTCCACAGCGTGAATTCGGGCAGCGTTCGGCCGCTGTACTTCAGGTACAGACCGATGCCGTCACCCTGGGGAAACCCGCGGTTCAGCAGCGCCACCGTGACGTCGCCGTTCTCGTCGGTCCCCATCACGAGATTGTACACGCGGTTGACAAACTGCGGCTGCTGCGGCGGGCCGAAACGATGGTAGCGCTCAATCTCCTCTGTCGACGCCTCGTGGATCGCCCGACTCATCTCCGCGCCCAGCATCTGGTCCCACGTGATATCCCAGGGGATAACTTCGCGCGCCGGCGCAACCAGTTCCGTACCCGCGTCCAGCAGCGGAAAGCCGAAATTCATGTGATACACCAGCATATGCGCGGCCGGCGCAAAGCCCAGGTTCTCGACCGTGTCGCGAACGTGCAGCGCCTTCTCACCCATCCTGCACCACACCTTGCGCGTCAGGCTCAGGTTTTCCCCCAGCGGAACGCTCTCGCGCACCCTCCCCTGCGCCCACATCACATAGTCATCGCCGTCCCAGTAGCCATCCAACATGACGTTGCGCGCCGGGATATAGCTCGCCCTGCCGTGCAGAGAAAACTCCTGCCCCTCGTCCACGCTGGCATGTCCCGCCGCGGCCAGGCCGCACGTCGCCAGCAGACCGCCGAAAAAGCCCCTGGACCAGCCGGCCGGCGAGAATTCATAGTACCAGGGCCCCACTTCCCCCGTCGACGAGCGCCAGGCAAGGGGAATATCTTTGAACTCCAGCCGCGCAATGTCCATGCCGCGCGCCGGCAACACCGTAAAGTTGAGGCCGCACCCGCTGCTGAAGTCGATCGCGGCAACGCCGGCCTCGCTGCCCTCGCGCAACTCGACGCTGCGCACGCCGCCAATCTGCGAGATGTCCCCCACCCGCTGCAGAATCTCCTGCTTGCTGAACTGTCTTCCCCAGAGTTCCACCTGAATTCCCCCGATTGGCACCTGCCGCCGCTCAGTCAGGACTGAAGCCGGCCATCGCGTGCAGACCGCCGTCGGCCACGACCGACGCGCCGACGATAAAGCGCGCGGCGTCCGAAGCCAGGTAGGCGATCACATCCGCAATCTCTTTGCTGTCCGAAAATCGCCCAATGCGCGTCGGCCTTTTCAGTACCACTTCGTCGAATGGCAGTTCATGCTCATCGAAGTAGTCGCGCGCCATCGGCGTGTCAACTGCGCCGGGCAGGACCGCGTTGACGCGAATTCCCTGCGGCAGCAGGTCGAGCGCCATCCCCCGCGTCAGTCCCACAACACCGGCCTTGGACGCGGCGTACACCGCGAATCCCGCCATCGTGACCTGCGCATTGAGCGACGCCACATTGACGATGCAGCCCCCGCCGCGCCGGCGCAGCTGCGGAATCGCGTACTTGCTGACGAGGAAGACGCCCTTCAGGTTCGTGCCGTGCATCTGCTCCCATTCGTCTTCGCTCGTCTCTTCGACGCTCTTGCCGACAATCTGCATCCCGGCGTTGTTGACAAGCACGTCGAGGCCGTCGAAATCGGCCGCGACCGCAGAGCACATGTTCCGCACCTGCTCTGCGCTCGAGACATCACACTCGATGAAGGTGGCGCTGCCGCCGGCCTCTTCTATCGCCGAAACAGCGGCGCGCCCGTTCGGCGCGTCGCGGTCGGCGACGATCAGGGTTGCGCCTTCTTCAGCGAAGAGCAAGGCGGTGGCGCGGCCGATGCCCGCACCACCGCCCGTGACAAGGACGTGCTTGTCATGGAAGCGCACCAGCTATTCCTTCACGCCCTGTTCTTCGAGGATGCGGTTGATCTCGGCATTCGCATCCAACAGGGCCTGTTCGGGATCGGCGCCCCCAGCCGCTACCTGGGACCAGGTATCGCCCAGGACGCCCAGGATCGCCCCGGCGCCCGGAACGTTGGGCGCGGCCTTGCCCGTCACCTCCCACGCTTCCGACATCACCGGCAGCAGCTCCGGCATCGCCGGATGCACCTGCAGGACATTCGGGTCCTGGAGGATCGACTTGCGCGAGAAGAGGATGCCGTGCTCAGTGGCGAATCTGCGGGCCGTCTCCTTGCTCGTGATCCACTTCATGAACTCCCACGTCGCCTCTTTGTTCTTGCTATGGGCGTTCATCGCGATCAGGCCGCCTGCCAGGTTTGACTGGCCGGCCACATGGCCGCGCCCGTTATCAGGGTAGAAGGGCATCAGCGCGGCGCCAAAGCGGCCCGGCTCATCCGTCTCGTTCGGGTCCCACAGCTTCTGCACCCATGAATCGAGGAATTCGCCCATCGCCATCCTGCCGTCGAGCGCCCACGTGAAGTGGTCATAGAACTCCATCGCGTGCACCGCGTCCGGCATGTACTGATTCAGCTCGAGGCCGAACTTCCAGGACTCGAGACAGCGGGGGTCGTCGAGAGAGGCGTTGAAATTTTCGTCGTACGTCTCGCAGCCGAAGGTCCAGGCCAACATCTGTCCGCCCCACGTGGCCGCGGGAAAGCCCTGCTTCTGCGGCGAAATGTGGCCCCACAGATCAATTTCACCATCGCCGTCGGTGTCGCGCGTGAAGAACTCCGCCATGTCCAACCACTCCTGCGTGGTCTTCGGCGGGGCCAGGTCATAACCGTACTGCTCTTTGAAAGCGGCCTGCTCGTCCGGGTCCTCGAATAGCTGCCTGTCATAGACAAGGATACGCGTGGTCACGTTGAGCGGCAGCCCCCATATCTGGTCGGGGAAGAGCCCCACCATGGTGTGCGTACCCCACACGGAGGAGATGAAGTCATCGACGTCGATTTCGTCCCGATCGCGCTCGATCAGGTCATTGACCGGCTCCAGCCAGCCCGCCGCGGTATGATCGGGAATCCAGCTCGGTGACTCGCGGAAGACATCGTAGAACCCGGTCTCGGCCTGAAACTCCGAGACCATCTTCTGTAGCATCGCGCCGCCTGGCAGCAGGTCGACCGCAACGCGAATGCCGGTCTCCTTGTAGAACTCATTCACCATGTCGGGGATGACCCAGCTGACCGGCTCGTACGGGGCCAGCATGCGCAGCACCGTGCCCTCATAGGGCTTCGGCTTGTCCTCGGCCTCGGCCGGCATCGCCTCCCCGCCGGCCGCCGCCTTGGCGGCTTCGGCTTCAGCCAGCGCCGCCTCTGCCGTAGCCTGCGCGGCCGCGACTTCAGCCCTGGCTTCCTCAAGCGCCGCGCTGTCTTCGGTCGGCGGCGCGCACTGGGTAGCTACGAGGGCGAGAATCACCCCCAGAATGACGAGTGTCCAAAGATTTTTCGACTTCATGGTCAGGTTCCCCTCCATGTCTCTGGTTTTTATCCGAATCGACTGAAGCAGAGCACAGCCTGTTCGCCGTGTATCACCTCCTTTCCGACCAGTCCATCTGCAGGGTTTTCCAAAAGTTGCTGCGACGCCTTTGCCGGCGAAGTATACTACGTATACCGGGGAGCCGTCTACAGGTCAAAATCCGTCCGACGCGCCGCCGGCAAGCCGCTTACGCGCGGGTGCAGTCCAAAACAGAATCACAGATTCCAATACCCCGGGCAGAAACGGAGCCATATCCGGCCCCCGCAGTTCCCGGCCACTGGCAACTGGCCACTTGCAACTGACCACTGCACTTTGGACGGTCCGGCCGTCCCGGCCCTCCCTTGTGCGGGGGGACTCCCCCCGCAACGCCCCCCTTGATGTACGCCCCGCGCCGCGTGAGGGGTCAATGCAGCCCTGTGCTACCTGCGGCCCAACGCGCCGCCCCCACGTCAGCGAACGCCTCGGCCACCGTAGGGGCAGGCACAAGGCCTGCCCTTGTCTCTCCCAAGAGCCGCTAAACGATTCCCGCCCCAAGAGTGGGCTGTGTACCCCTCACGCACCCCGGTTGACAGCAGGCAGCGTTTTCACTACCATGCAGGCAATTCGGTTACGGGACACCCGACCCTTGCCGGGGACCGGCGCTACAGGAGGAGGCAATCGATGCCCACGTATGAGTTGTCAAATCAGGTTGCCATCGTCAGCGGCGCCGGTCAGGGGATGGGACGCGCCATCGCCCACCGCCTGGCGGATGAAGGCGCCAGCGTGGTCGCGGCCGACATCAATCTGGAGTCCGCCGGCCGCGTGGCGGCCGAGATCGAGGCGCAGGGCGGCGCCGCCCTGGCCCTGGAGGTCGACGTCACCAGCCGCACAGAGACCGATCGCATGGTGAATGACTGCACCGACCGCTTCGGCCGCCTCGACATTATGGTCAACAACGCCGGCGTCCTCGCCGTCACCCCCATTCTGGAGCTGGACGACAACGCCTGGGACTGGCAGATGAACGTCAACGCAAAAGGCGTGCTCTACTGCTCACAGGCCGCCGCCCGCCGCATGATCGACCAGGGAGAAGGCGGGCGCATCATCACCATCGCCTCCACCGCAGGTAAGATCCCGGCCGGCAAAGACGCCCCCATCGCCGGCTACGTCGCCAGCAAGCACGCCGCCGTCGGGCTGACCAAGCAGATGGCGCTCGAGCTGGCACGCTACGACATTCTGGTGAACTGTGTTTTCCCAGGCATCGTCGAATCCGAGATGCTCGACTTCATGCACGCCGAGATCGCCCGTCGCGAAAGCACGCCGCAAGAGGAAGTCCGCGAGCGGGCGCGCGAATCGGTCCCGCTCGGCTACTTCCAGTCGCCGCAAAAGGTCGCCAACATGGTCGCCTTCCTTTGCTCGACCGACGCCGACTACTCTGTTGGCTCCGTCTTCGACGTGACCGGCGGCGCCTTTCCCTACTATTGAGCTCCTGGGCCTGTGGGACCGGTCCTGCTGGCGTCGCCCGGCATCCGATGCGCCGAAACTCCACCGCCTCGATGCAAAAAATGCGATTGGAGATACGACCTCCCTTGGGGTATGATGCACGCCCAAGGGCGCCCACATCCAAATAGAAATTTTCTGTTTTTCGCTGCCATTCGCCAGCGGTCTATCGAGCCACTGGCAACTGGCCACTAACCACTGTAGTTCGAAAGGAGCGCTGAAACGCCAATGGCGAATCGTGATTTGTTCGACCTGACAGGACGGAATGCGCTCGTCACTGGCGGGGGGCGCGGGCTTGGCAAGGCGATGGCCACAGGGTTGGCGCAGTATGGGGCCAACATCGCCATCTTCGACATCGACATGGAAACGGCGCAGGCCACTGCCGAGGAGCTGAAGGCGCTGGGCGTGAAGGCGCTGGCCATGGAAGGTGATGTCCGTCGTGAAGAGGACGCGCAGCGGGCGGTGAACGAGACCGTCGAGGCATTGGGTAGTCTCGACATTCTGCTCAACAACGCCGGCATCGCCACCCTGGGACCGGCTGAAACGCTGCCTGTCGACGACTATCAGTATGTCTTCGACGTCGATGTCAAAGGCGTCTTTCTTTTCTCCAAGGCCGCGTTCGGCCCGATGTCGCGCCAGGGGCGGGGCAACATTATCAGCATCGCCAGCATGGCCGGCATCAGTGCGCCCAATCCGCAGAAGCATACGCACTACAACGCGGCCAAGGCCGCGGTCATCATGATGACCAAGTCACTGGCGTCGGAGTGGGCCGGGCACGGCATCCGCGTCAATGCGCTCGCGCCCGGCTACATGATCACGCCGCCGGTCATCAAGATGCGGGCCGAAGACCCCGAAATGTGGCAGCAATGGATGTCAAGAGTGCCGATGGGACGCGCCGGCGAACCGCCCGAATTGCAGGGCGCGGTGATCTATCTGGCATCCGATGCCTCAAGCTACATGACCGGCAACATTATGGTCATCGACGGCGGCTATACCTGCTGGTAGGCCGCGAAAGACGTGGCCGCTCAGCCCGCCGCGCCACCTGCACCCCTGAGTGATAAGGAGTCCCGCCAAAAAACTGTCCGCTTGTTCGTAGCGTGATCGGTGCCCCTCAGATCGCCGACTGCGTCAACAGAGTCTGGTTCCGGACGGAGTCGCCCTCTGTCGAGTCAGCAGCACGAGATTCCATGAGATTGCTCGTTCGATCGTATGCTTGCAGCGGCTATTCGTCGCCAACGTAATCGTGCAGCACTCACCAAATCAAGGAGGATCAGAGCAATGACTCAGACCAAAGGAAGGTTTCTTGTATGTGCCCTCTTGGCATTCGTCCTTCTACTGGGCGCCTGCCTGCCTGCCGCAGCGCCCGCTTCGGACGGCGAAATGGCCGCCGAGAAGAAGACCTTCACCTACGCCGCCATCAGAGAGTGGCGCACCATGGAGGCGTTCAATGCCTATGACGAGGTACAGTCGCCCGGCCTGCGCAATGTGATCGAGGTGCTTTTGGACCGCGATCCTGTCTCGAATGAGTTGATCCCCGAACTTGCCACCTCCTTCGAGCAGCTCGACGAGCTCACATGGAGCTTCACAATTCGCGAAGGCGTCAGCTTCCACGATGGCTCGCCCCTGAACGCCGAGGCCGTCGCCTACGCCGTAAACCATCAGTGGAGCGAGGAGAACGCCTTCCAGGTGCGCGGCTTCATGGGGCCGCAGATCACGGCCGAGGCCGTCGACGAATTTACGGTCCACGTGATGACCGCCTCCCCCGATCCGATCCTCCCCAACCGCATGCACCTTCAGGGCATCTCATCGATGAAGCAGCTTCTCGAGGAGCCGGACCAGTATGCGCTCGTTCCCATCGGCACCGGCCCGTATAAGTTCAAGGATTTCATCGCCGGCGACGCGCTGATCCTCGAAGCCAATCACGACTGGTGGGGGCTCGACCCTGACCAGGGCGCGCGCGGCGCGATCAACTTCGACGAGGTTGTCTTTCTCTATCGCCCCGAGGACGCCGTCCGGCTGGCGCAGGTGAAGACCGGTGAGGTCGACATCGCCCAGTGGGTTTCGGCCGAGAGCTGCCTGGAGGCTGAAGCCACCGAGGGTATCGGCTGCCGCAGTGAGGTCAGCGTCGAAACCCTGTTTATGCGCATGGACCTCGAACCCCCGCGCGAAGGCACCGCCTTCGGCGACATGCGGGTCAGGCTGGCATTCCAGCTGGCGGTCGACTACGATACCATTCTCGACACGATTCTGGGCGGCCAAGCGACCATTGCCCGTCAGATGGTCGGCCCCTCCGCCACCGGGCACAACGAGAGCATCGAGCCATACGGCTACGATCCGGAGCGCGCCAAGCAGCTTCTGGACGAGGCCGCGGCTGACGGCGTGCCCGTCTATGAGACCGAGTTCATTAACGTCAGTCTGATCGGCTGGTTTTCACGCAGCGAAGAACTGCACCAGGCCGTCAACGCCTACTTGCAGGAGCTCGGTCTCAATGTCGTGCTCGAGGTGTCCGAACTGGAACCCTTCATTGAGAAGGTCGGCAAGCGGCCCCCGCCTGGACGCGGCCGCTACTTCTTCGTAGGCCCGCACGGCAATGAGCTGTACGACTACGCCCTCTCGCTCAAGGGCCATCTCTCCTGCGAAAGCCCGTTCGCGACCGGCTGCTTCCCCGAGTTGGATGTGATGCGCGAAGCCGCCGAACCGCTGATCGGCGCAGAGCGCGATCAGGCCCTGCAGGATATCGCCCAGTATGTCCATGATCAGGTCTATTCCGGCGCGGTCGCGCACCTGGACCTCTCCTATGCTGTCAGCGATTGCCTGAACTGGGTCGTTCCGCTCGGCCATCGCGCGCTGGCAAAGGACATGGACAATACCTGCGACTGAGAGCCGCGTACGACAAACTCAGAATTGGTAAGAGTTGTCCTGCAGCATGTGGAAGCCGTTCGCTCGGATCTTCTGACTTCGGCGTGAGCGGCCTCCACTGTCCACCGATCGTCAAGAGAGGAGTGAGAAAGAGGCAACTGGCAGTTCTCTCTCCTCTCCTCTTCCTTCTCTCCTGATTTGTAAGGAGTGTCTGAATGGCCCGCTACGTGGCACGTCGACTGGTCCAGTCGCTCTTCGTCCTCGTGGTTGTCCTGACCCTCGTCTTCTTTGCAGGACGCGTCATCGGCAATCCGGCCGTCCTTATCCTGGGCCCGGAAGCGCGCGCCGACGATGTCAAAACGCTCGAGAAGCGCTTCGGCTACGACCAGCCGCCCCTCGTCCAGTTCGGGCGCTATGCACGCGGCGTCCTCTCCGGCGATTTCGGCAACTCGTGGTGGCAGCTCAGACCGGCGCTGCCGATGGCGTTGGAACGGCTTCCCGCCACCCTCAAGCTCGCCGGCGTGACCATGCTGTTCGCGCTGCCTCTGGCCATGCTGCTGGGCTCGCTCGCCGCCTGGAGGCCCGGTTCACCCGTGGACAAAGCCGTCAACGTCATCTCCCTGACCGGCGCCTCCGCCGTCGACTTCTGGATCGGGCTGATGCTGATCCTCCTCTTCGCCGTTCAGCTGCGATTGCTGCCAACGTCCGGCTCCGGCTCGTTGAAGTTCATCATCCTGCCCGCCCTGACCCTGTCGCTCAGGCCGCTCGGCCGCGTCGCACAGGTAACCCGCAGCGCTATGCTCGATCAGCTGAGCAGGCCTTACATCAAGACCGCGCGCGCCAAGGGCTTCAAAGAGCGCAGAATTGTCCTCGGCCAGGCGCTCAAGAACGCTTTTATTCCTATCATCACTCTCTCCGGCGACGAGGCGATCTCCACGCTCAACGGTGCAGTCGTCGTCGAGACCGTATTCGCCTGGCCCGGCCTGGGCCTCCTCATCGTCTCGGCAGTGACAAATCGCGACCTGCCGCTGATCGAGGCACTCGTCTTTGTCGTGGCGGTCATGATTATCGTCACCAATCTGCTGGTTGACCTTACCTACTCCTACCTGGACCCGAAGGTGCGTTTCGGCTAAAGAAGGATACGAGTGACAGCTTCGAATCAGATGACCGCCGGCGACGGCCCCGCGGTGCCAGACCCATTTGAAGCTGCGCGCGGCATAACCGCGCGCAAGCTGCTGCGCGCGCTCTGGCGCGACAAGCTGATGCTCTTCCCGCTCATCTTCCTTGCTGCGCTCTTCGTGGCCTCAGTGGGAGCCGACTTTCTCGCGCCCCACGATCCCCTCGACCAGAATCTGCGCTCGCGCAATTTGCCGCCGATGTCCATGCCCGCCGCCGAGGCAGAAGGTTTTCGATATATCCTCGGCGCTGATCCGCTCGGCCGCGACCTGTTCAGCCGCCTGATACACGGCGCGCGCGTCTCGCTCGCCGTCGGCCTTGCCAGCGTTCTGGCTTCGGGCACGATCGGCATCCTGCTGGGCCTGATGGCCGGCTACCATCGCGGCTGGCTCGACGACCTTGTCATGCGCGGCGTCGATGTTCTCCTGGGCATTCCGGGTCTGCTACTGGCGCTCTTCATCCTCTTCCTCGTCGGCACCGGCTTCTGGAACCTGGTCATCGTCTTTGCCCTGACGCGCTGGATGATCTACGCGCGCGTGACCCGCGGCCTCACGCTTTCGTTTCGCGAGCAGCCCTTCGTCGAGGGCGCACAAACGATCGGCTGCAGCGACAGCCGCATCATCTTCCGCCACATCCTGCCCAACCTGGCATCGCCGATCCTGGTGCTGGCGACACTCGAAATCGCAATCGTGATCCTCGCCGAGGCCGGCCTGAGTTTCCTGGGCATGGGAATCCAGCCGCCCGCACCCACCTGGGGCCGCATGGTCGCCGAAGGCCGCGACTACATAACCAGCGCACCGTGGCTGATCACCTTTCCCGGCCTCGCCATCCTATTGACCGCCCTTTCGCTCAATCTCTCCGCAGCCTGGCTGCGCATGGTCAGCGATCCCGTGCAGCGCTGGCGCTGGTTCGCCAGCCCGCTCGGGCCGGGCAGCGCGACGGACGCGCCGGTTGCCCCTGTCCACAGCGACAGCATCGAAATGTCCGAACCGCCGCACACGCCTGCCGCCAAAGGCCGCCATCTGCTCGAAGTGAACGGCCTGCGCGTCAATTTCCGCACACCCGAAGGCACGCTCAACGCGGTCAATGGAATCAGCTACACGCTGGACCGCGGTCAAACCCTCGCCATTCTGGGCGAGTCAGGCTCGGGCAAGACGGTCAGCGCCGAAGCCGTCATCGGTATTCTCGACAGCCCGCCCGCGTTCGTGACCGGCGGCTCGGTCCTCTTTGACGGCGTCGACCTGCTGCAGGTCCAGCCGGCGCGGCGCCGGCGCCTCTGCGGCGAGAGGATCGCGATGATCTTCCAGGACCCGTTGAGCGCACTCAACCCGGCTTACACGGTCGGCTCACAGATCGCCGCCATGTTCCAGGAGCATCGCGGCACGTCCAAACGCGAAGCCACAGCCAAAGCCATCGAGCTGATGGACCGTGTGCGCATTCCATCCGCGCGCGAACGTGTGCACGACTACCCGCACCAGTTCTCCGGCGGTATGCGCCAGCGCGTGATGATCGCCTCTGCCATCGCACTGGACCCTGACCTGCTCATCGCCGACGAGCCCACAACCGCCTTGGACGTCACCATCCAGGCCCAGATTATGGAGTTGCTCGCCGAGCTACAGCAGGAGACCGGCATGGGTCTGATCCTCATCACCCACGATCTGGGCGTCGTGGCCGACGTTGCCGATAGAGTTGCTGTGATGTATGCTGGCAAAATTGTTGAGACAGGCCCGATCGAGGAGATCTACAACCGTCCGGCTCATCCCTACACAAAGGGGCTTTTGGAATCCGTGCCGCGCGTCGATCAGAAGCTGGATTCTCTGCAGCAGATCAGCGGCGCGCCGCCCAATCTGCGCCTGATCCCGTCCGGCTGTCCCTTCCATCCCCGCTGCACCTACGTGATCGACCGCTGCTCGGTCGAACCGCCGCCGCTCTACCCAGTTTCGCAGGAGCGCAGCGCCGCCTGCCACCGTTTCGAGGATCTTTTGCATGACAATTGACAGCGGCGAATCGGCCTCCGGCATGCAAGAACAGCCAGAGGGGCCTCTGCTCAGCGTCAAGGACCTGGTAAAGCACTATCCCATCGAGCGAAAGGGTTTTCTGGGCGCCCGGCGGGGAACGATCAAGGCGGTCGACGGCGTAAGTTTTGACCTGCACCGGGGCGAAACGCTCGGGCTGGTCGGCGAGACAGGCTGCGGCAAGTCCACCATCGCCAGGACACTGATGCGCCTGGAGGAACCGACCGGCGGAGCAGCCTATTTCAAGGGCCGGGATCTCTTCACCCTGTCGAAAGCCTCCGTGCAGGCCCTGCGCCGCGAGATACAGATGGTCTTCCAGGACCCCTTCGCATCGCTGAATCCGCGTATGGAAGTGGGCCAGATCGTCGCCGAGCCGTGGGTCGTGCACCCCGGCATCGTGCCGAAGGAAGAACAGGGCGCAAAAGTCAGCGCGTTGCTCGAGCGCGTCGGGCTGCAGCCGACCGACGCCCGCCGCTATCCCCACGAGTTTTCCGGCGGGCAGCGCCAGCGCATCGGCATCGCCCGCGCCCTCGCCTTGCAGCCGGAGCTGATCATCTGCGATGAGCCGGTCTCCGCGCTCGACGTTTCGGTGCAGGCCCAGGTCATCAACCTGTTGGCCGAGCTCCAGGCCGACCTGGGCCTTTCCTACATCTTCATCGCCCACGATCTGGCGGTTGTACGGCAAATCTCCGACCGCGTCGCGGTCATGCATTTGGGTCGCATCGTCGAAGTCGGCGACGAAGAAGAGATCTACGTGCGGCCAACGCACCCCTATACGCAGGCCCTGCTCTCGGCCGTTCCGGTGCCCAATCCGGTCGGCCGCAAGGAGAGGAAGCGGATCGTGCTTGAGGGTGAGCTGCCGAGCCCAGTTGATCCGCCTTCGGGCTGCACGTTCCGGACCCGCTGCTGGAAGGCCGAGCCGGTCTGCAGCCAGGACCGGCCGCAGCTGATCGATCGGTTTGACCACGGCCATCCGAGCGCCTGCCACTTTGCCGAGTTGCAAGCGTCGCCGGCAGCAGGCATCGCCTGACACAAGCGCCGACGGCCCGCGCCGTACACAGTCCGTTGTTTCGAGGAGGGGATGCAGATGAAGATCGGCGCCCTTCTCTGGGCGCAGCAGACCGATTGGCCGGCCCTGCGCGCTGCCGCAATCGCGGCGGACCGGGCCGGATTCGACTCTCTCTGGGTATCCGACCATCTTATTTGTCCGGTTGGCCCGTGGCACAATCCGATCTTCGAAGCCTGGGCAACCATCGCCAGCCTCGGCGCGCTGACAGAGCGGGCGACAATCGGCACACTGGTGGGCGCGATCACCTTTCGTAACCCCGGCTTGGTGGCGAAACTGGCAACGACGGTTGACCATATCACCGGCGGGCGGGCCGTCCTCGGCCTGGGCGGAGCATGGCACGCCCACGAGCACCATATGTTCGGAATCGACTTTGGCGCCGGCGCGGGCGAACGGCTGGACCGGCTCCACGAAGCCGTACCCCTGATTCGCCGCCTGCTCGACGGCGAGAAGGTGACCCACCGCGGCCGCTTCTACAATATGCAGGAGGCGGAGCAGTTCCCGCGGCCGCTGCAACAGCGAGTGCCCATTCTGATCGGGGGCCAGGGCCGCCGCAAAACGTTGCGCACGGTCGCAATGTACGCCGATATGTGGCACACTCAGCTCGGCTCGCTGGAGCAGATTCAGGCCAGCGACGCTGTCTTGCGCGCCCATTGCGCGGCCGTAGGGCGGGATCCGGACACCATTGAGCGATTGGCGAGCAAGTGGGTTACAATTCGGGACGATCCCGACGAGGCGCTTCGCGTGCTGGAGGCATCATTGCGCTACCACGGATTGGAGGGCTACGAGCCATCGATCCTGGCCGCGGGACCACCTGACACCGTTGCCCAGGCATTTAGGGCGCACGCCGAAATCGGATTTAAGCACATTCTGCTCAGCCTGCGAGCGCCGTTCGACCACGAAACAATCGAACGAATGCCCGAAGTTCGGCGTCTTCTTGCCCAGTCTGACAGCGATTCTCATCAGAGCGGCCCGCAGTAGTCAGTTCGATTCGGATAGGCATTCGTCAACCGGTCATCGACCTATTACCCATCTCGAAAGGAGAAGAAAGCCATGGCAGACGGCATGAGGTATGTGTTCAAGGTAACGGACGTCCCCCTGATCCAGTCGCCCGACGGCACGATGCGCGACAGTGTCATGATCACCGAAGACACGTGCGGATCGGACCAGTACACCGCAGGCCTCTTCTGGGTACGCCCGGGCACGCACGGCCACTCCGACGTGCATCCGGCGCAGGACGAGGTCTACTACATAATTGCCGGGCGCGGCATCCTGCACATGGAGGGCGTCGAGCACCGCATGGAGGCAGGCGACGTCGTCTTCGTGCCCAAGGGGCATGAGCATTCGGTCTCCAACGACGGCGATGAGGTGCTCAGCCTCTTCTGGGCGATCGGGGCCGGCTGGAGCACGCTGCCCGAGATCCGGGACGAACTCGCTACCTGGGGAGAGATCCAGCCCGACAGCAGCTGGTAGGCAAAAGTTGGTCGGTGACAAGTGACGCGTAGCGGGTTGCCAGCCACCGGCCGCTAGCCACTGGGACTGTGAAATGGTCCGATTCTGCATCTTCGGCGCCGGCCAGATGGGGAAACGGCACGCGCGCACCCTGGCGCAGCATCCCAAGGCGACGATACACAGCGTCTGCGACCTTCTGCCGCACGCCGCCGACGAACTGGCCGCGCAGTACGGCGCCCTGGCCGTGCACGACAGCGAAAGCGCCCTGGCCGACCCCGAAGTCGACGCGGTCGTCATCACGACGCCGGCCAGCTCCCACGCGCAGCTGGTGGTCGCGGCTGCACGCGCGGGCAAGGCGGTCTTCTGCGAAAAGCCGCTTGCCGAGGACATCCCCGGCGCCCGCGCCGCGGTCGAGGAGGTCAGGAGGGCCGGCGTGCCCAGCTTCATGGGCTTCATGAAGCGGTTCGAGCCGGGTCATCTGGCGCTGATCCAGGCAGTAAAAGCCGGCGAGGTCGGCGATGTCCAAATGGTCATGCTCACCAACCGCGATCCCAAGGTAACCCTGCTCGAACTCAGCCGGGAGACCTACAAGACCGCTCCCTACACGCTGCTGCGAGAGTCGACCGTGCATGACTTCGACTTGGCCCGCGCGCTGCTCGACGATGAGCCTGTGGAAGTCTACGTTGCGGCTTCGTGTCTGGTCGAACCGGAACTGGGCGAGTTGGGCGAGGTCGACGCCGCGCTGACGACGCTCAAGACCGCCGGCGGCGCGCTGTGCAACATCAACAATATCTGGCACACGACCTACGGCTACGACCAGCGGCTCGAAGTGCACGGCGCGAAGGGGATGCTGCGCGCCGAGAACCGCCCCGAGACCAGCCTCGTCCGCTACACGGCCGCGGGCGCGCTGCACGACAGGCTGCTCTCCGGGCCCCCCGACGGCTCGCAGTTCTACTTCTACAAGTACGCCGAGGCCTATCCGAGCGAGATGAACCACTTCGTCGAGTCGCTCGAAGCAGGTGACCCGCCCATGGTCAGCGTCGAGGACGGCTATCGCTCGCAGCTGCTGGTCGAGGCTGCGGTTGAATCTCTGAAGACGAACCGCCCCGTACAGGTGGCGGAGTAGTCCCTAGCGATCGGCGGCCGCAATTCTTACCGGCCGCGAGCGGCTCGCTATCAAACACACTTTTCTCACGGAGGTCAGAAGATGGATGCCAAAAAGCCCAAACTGTTCATTTTCGCGATAGCCATTTTCGCGATTCTGTTGGCCGGCTGCCAGCCAATCACTGCGGAACCGATGATGGAGTCGGGGCCAATGCTGCCGCTGGCGAAGGTGCGCTACGGCCTGCCCGGCGCATTGACGCACTTCGACCCGGCCCTGCCCGGCGAGACCTCGGAAGGCTCGACCATCAAGCTGATCAGCGGGCAGCTGCTGCGCTTCGATCAGTACGGCGTACCGCAGCCCGACCTGGCCGAATCGATGGATGTTTCCGATGACGGCCTCGTCTATACCTTCACACTGCGCGAAAACCTGATGTACTCGGACGGCACGCCCGTCACGGTTGAGGACATCGTATTCACCTGGGAGCGCATCAAGGACGCGCCGCCGACCGACCAGGGCCCAATCGCCAATGTCGTCAGCGTAGAGGCGACCGATGACCGCACCGTCGTCTGGACGCTGAGCCTGCCCGAACCGTCGCTGCCCTTCTGGTTTGGCCGCACCGGATTCTCCGTTCATCCCCAGGCCCAGGTCGAAGCCGACCCGGATGGCTACTTCCGCAATCCGGTCAGCGCCGGCCCCTACTATGTCGCCTCGGGTGAGCCCGGCGATCCCGTCGTGACCCTGATGGAGAATCCCTACTACCAACTCGGCCCGATGGCCGTTCAGGAGCTTGAGCTGCACTGGGTGCCCGATCCGACCTCGCGCTCGCTGCTGCTGGCCACCGGCCAGTTGGACTACGTCTACGAGTTGCCGCCGCAGGCGCGAGCCACCTTCCCGCCGGACGTCGAGACCTTCGTCGTGGCGCTGGGCGGTGTCTTCCACCTGAGCATCAACCAGCAGCTTCCCGACGACCACTGTCTCTCAAATCGCGATGTGCGCGAGGCAATTTCCCTGGCCCTCGACCGCTCCGAGATCAATGAACGCGCCCTTCTGGGCGTCTCGCCGCCGGTCATAGGCTACTTCTACACCGGCCAGCCGCTCGACGTCGGCATTCTGCCCAACGGCGGCGCGCAGGACCTCGAAGCGGCCAAGGCGTTGATGGCGGACACGCCCTGGGCGGACGGCGGCTGCTCCTTCACGGTGACGACCTATGGCCCGCGGCCCGGCTATGTCGAGAGCATCCTGGTCTTCGCCGAGCAGCTTAAAGAGCTCAACATGGAGGTGACCGCGGACGGCCAGGAGGTAGGTATCGCGCTGGACATCATGGCCAATTCGCCCGACTACAATGCCGGCTGGGCCGTTACCGGCAACAACGGCGGTCCGCCCGAGAGCTATCTGCGCAACCAGTTCCTCGACGGTTTCTGGGCGCAGCGGTCGCGCATCGACGACGACGAAATGAAGCAGCTATTCGACGAGCTGACCAATACCGTTGACCAGGATGCCCGCGACGAGCTGATCCGCCAGATCCAGTATCGCGGCTACGAGGTGCAGTCGATCATCCCCTGCTGTGAACGCTCGGTGATGGGCGGCAGCCGCATCGGCCAGAATATCGTCAGGACCGTTACCGGCGCATCGCACTTTATCGTCGTGCCGATAGCGGACGTAGAACAGTAATTCGATACCTGCGGCGAATGGCTGCCACAGGCCATTCGCCGCACAGCAGCAAGCGAGGAATAGAGCGTGAGGAGTGAGAGGGGAGCCGCGCGCAGCGGGAACCGGGATCTCGAGCGGGATCAAGACCGCCAGCCATCCCGAAACGTCGATGGTGGGCCCGCGAACGTTCCCCCTCCCTCTACTCTCTCCCCCTCATTCTCTCCTCGCTTCTACGCAGGAACCCTTCGCCTGCTGCGCCATCCCGTAACGCGGCGGCTGGCGCAGGCGTTCCTCGTCGCTTTCCTGCTGATGGTCTTCGCCTTCCTCCTGGTCCGTCTCATCCCCGGCGATCCGGCCATGATCCTGCTGGGCGACGTGGCGACCGAGGAGGACCTGATCGCCTACCGCAAGCTGCTCGGCATCGACGGCCCGCTTCACAGCCAGTTCGGGCGCTATGTCTCCAATCTGGCGCGCGGCGACTTCGGCCTCTCGATCCGTTCGCGCGAGCCGGTCCTCTCCATCATCGGCAAGCGGCTGCCGGTATCATTGTGGCTGACGGCGACGACGATCGTCATGACCGTTGTGCTGGCGCTGCCGTTGGGCGTCGCGGCCGCGCTCTACCGTCGCACCTGGTTCGGGCACCTTTTCCAGATCGTCGCCTCCGTCTTCGTGGCGACCCCCGTCTTCTTTTCCGGCCTATTGCTCATCCTGCTCTTCGCCGTCCAGGTCAACCTGGCGCCCATCGCAGGCTACTTTCCCGGATTTCCCGCCAATCTCTACTCGCTCTGGCTGCCCGCGCTCACGATCAACTGTGTGCTCGTTCCGGTCCTGGCGCGCATACTCCAATCATCCATCATCGAGACCAGCTCTGAGGAGTTCGTCGAGGCGGCCATCATCCGCGGCACACAGGGTTGGCGCTTCTACTGGCGCTATCTGCTGCGGCCCTCGCTCGCGCCCACTATCGCCGCACTGGGCTACTTCGCCGCCACCGTCGTCAGCTATGCCGTCATCATTGAAATCATCTTCAATCTGCCCGGAGTCGGCATGTCGCTCGTCGACGCCGTGCGCAACCGCGACTACCCTCTCGTGCAGGGGATCGTCTTCCTCAGCGGCCTGCTGGTGGTCGGATTGACATTTGCCGCCGACCTGGTCAATGGCTGGCTAGACCCGCGGGCGAAGATACGATGACGATAGGTAGCGGCGCGCCATCACAGTCTCTGCACGACACCCTGGAATCCCCCGCCGGCCCCCTGCGCCGCCTTGCGTTAGGCCGCATCTGGCAGCAGCTAAACGCCGAGAGCCGTTGGGGCGTCGTCATCCTGGCCTTGATCCTGATTCTCAGCGTCTTCGTACCCCTGCTGAGCCCCAACGATCCCTACGAATTTGTCGATCTGCCCCTGCAGCCCCCCGGCGCGACCTATCCCTTCGGCACCGATCATCTGGGCCGCGACCTGCTGGTGCGCGTCTTCGCAGCCGCACGGCTGGACATCCTCCTCGCGATTCTGGGCGTCAGCGTGCCCATCGTCATCGGCACCTTCATCGGCACGCTCGCCGGCACGACGCGCAACCGCATCGCCGAAACTCTGTGGGACGGCCTCGTCAACGCTTTGACCGCGTTCCCCGAGATCATCCTGGTACTCGGCATCGTGGCGATGGTGGAGGGCGGCGTTCGCGGCCTGTTGATCGCCATCTGGATATCGCGCTGGGCTCAGTACGCGCGCATCGCCCGCGCCAAGTCGCTGGCCCTGCGCGAGGCCGAGTTCGTACAGACCGCACAAGTGCTGGGCTATTCGCAGCTGCGCATCCTCGTCCGCCACATCATGCCCAATGTCTTTTCGGAGGCGCTGGCCTACGCGTTGAGCGACTTCATCTTCATCATCGTGATCATCGGCGGGCTGTCGTTCCTGGGCCTGGGCGTACGTCCGCCGACGCCGGAGTGGGGCGCGATGCTGGCCGAGGGCCGGCTCTATCTGCGCACCGAACCGTGGCTGATCCTGTTCCCGGGATTCTTCCTCTCGCTGACAGCCATCGGCGTCGCCCTGATGGCGCGCGGCCTGGAGCAGATCAGCAAAGGGGAGGAAGGGTAATCGTCCTGAGAGGAGTATGAGATTAGGCGGCTTCTCGAAGTGCAAGACCTCTGCATAGGCTTTCGCAAACGCGGCGGTCGACTGCTGCCCGTTATCGACGCGGCCAACCTCAGCCTCGATCCCAGGCAGGCGGTCGGCATCGTCGGCGAGTCCGGTTCCGGCAAGACGATGCTGTGCCGGGCCCTGATCGGCACGCTTGCCCGCCACGGCGCCGAGATCACCGCCGGGACAGTGATGTTTGGCGGCCTGGACCTGGCCGCAGCGTCGGAGCGCGTCTGGCGCGGCATACGCGGCCGTGAAATCGGCTACATCCCGCAGAGCTCGCTGGCCGGGCTCAACCCGGTGCTGACCGTCGAGACCCAGCTGGTCGAGTCCATTGCTGCAACAGGACAGTTGAGCCGGCGCCAGGCCAGGGACAAGGCGGTCGAGTTGCTCGAAAGGGTTCGTATTCCCAGGGCGCCGCAGGTGCTCAAGGCCCGCGGGCACCAGCTCTCCGGCGGCATGCGCCAGCGCGTGATGATCGCCGCGGCGATCGCCCAGGCCCCCAAGCTCCTGATCGCCGATGAGCCGACCACCGCCCTCGACGTGACCATCCAGCGTGAGATATTGAGCCTGATCACCCAGCTTCGCCATGAACTGAACATGGCGCTGGTCCTCGTCTCCCACGATCTGGCCGTGATCGAAGACGTGTGCGACGAGGTGATGGTGATGTATGCCGGCGCTTCGGTCGAGTCCGGCCCGGTTGCCGCCCTGTCGACGACGCCTCGCCATCCCTACACGCGGGCGCTGCGCGTCTCGCGCGTCGACCGCGCCGTGCCGGGCCAGGACCTGGAGGCGATCCCCGGCGATGCCGCCTCGGTTGGCTCGTGGCCGCCGGGATGCCGCTTCTGGCCGCGTTGCCCGCACGCCGACGAGGAGTGCCGCCGCGATCCCCACCCGGTGCTCATGCCGATAGGTCAACAGCTTTCCGCCTGCATCCATGCCGAGCGCTTGGTCCTTGGTGAACAACCGTCGGCCGTCGCCGGCCGGGCCGAACCGGCGCACCAACGACAATGACAGAGTTGCTGCTGGAGGGGAAGGAGATCACCGTTTCCTTCGGGCGCGGCGCCGAAGCGTTCGATGCCGTGCGCGCGGCCAGCGTTACCGTCTCCGGCGGCGAGGCCGTCGGCATCGTTGGCGAGAGCGGCAGCGGCAAGACGACACTGGCGCGCGTGCTTGTCGGCCTGCAGCGGCCCAGCGCCGGCGAAGTGCGGCTGGAAGGGGAACGCATCTTCAGCGCGCACAACGAGCAGCGCATGCCGCGCAGCGAGCGCTGGAAGACACAGATGATCTTCCAGGACCCCTATTCGTCGCTCAACCCCCGCATGAGGGTCTGGCAGGCGGTGGCGGAGGCGGTGCAGGTGTGGCACAATTTGCCCAAGGCGGCGGCCAGGGAGGAGGCGCTGCGGCTGCTGCAGACCATGGGCATCAGCGACGACCAGGCCCGCCAGTTTCCCAAATCTCTGTCAGGCGGGCAGCGGCAGCGGGTGAGCGTTGCGCGGGCCTTGGCCCCCGGCCCCAAAGTACTGATCGCCGACGAGCCGACTTCTTCCATCGACCAGTCGGCACAGGCCCAGTTGCTGAATCTGCTGCGCCGCCTCCAGACGGAGCAGGGCCTGTCGATCATCTTCATTTCGCACGACCTGGGCCTGGTGCGCTACCTTACCTCGCGCGTCTACGTGATGCAGAAGGGCGATATTGTCGAGACCGGAGAAACGCAAGCAGTCATGGAGCAGCCGCAGCATCCCTACACGAGGCTGCTCATCGATTCGATTCCAGGACGCGGAAACGGCGCCGCCTAGCAAACAGCTGTTGGCACAGCTGCTCAACACAGAGTGCAGAGGAGGATCCATGGCTGTGGACTACGATCCCTCGCTTGATCAGCTTCTGGTTTCGCCCGAGATAATCAGCGATCCATATCCCATCTACCACCGGCTGCGCGCACAGGACCCGGTGCACTGGAGTGACGCCTGGGGCTGCTGGGTGCTGACGCGCTACGACGACGTGGTGTTGGCGCTGCGCGACCATCGCCGCTTTACCAATGTCGGCCGTATCGCCGCGTTCCTCGATCAGCTGCCAGATGACGTGCGCGCGCGGATCCGTCCGCTCTACGAGAATTTCACCACCGGAATGCCCAATACCGACCCGCCCGAGCACACGCGTGTCCGCAATCTGGTCAACAAGGCATTTACCACGCGCGTGGTGGAGGGGATGCGGCCAAGAGTGCAGGAAATCGTCAACGACCTGCTCGACGAGGCCGAGAGCGGCGGCACAATCGAAGTAATTCGCGATTTCGCCTATCCGCTGCCCGCGATCGTCATCGCGGAGACGCTGGGCGTCCCAGCGGAGGACCGCGACCAGTTCAAAGAGTGGTCGGACGACATCGTCGCCTTCCACGGCACCGGCCGCCCCCACGTCGAGACGATCCTGAAGAGCACCGAAGCGCTGCTCGAAACCAAGGAGTGGCTGCTTGAGCTGATCGAGGCGCGACGCCGGCAGCCCCAGGACGATCTGATCAGCGCGCTCGTGGCCGCCGAGGAGCGCGGCGACGTGCTCAACGAGACCGAGCTGGTCGCCACATGCATCACGCTTCTGACGGCCGGCCACGAAACGACGACCGGCCTGATCGGCAACGGCCTGCTGGCGCTTCTGCGAAATCCCGACCAGCTGCAAATGCTGCGCGACAACCCGGACCTGATCGGGACCGCGGTCGAGGAGTTCCTGCGCTTTGACACGTCCTTCCTGCGCGCCTGGCGCCTGACCGCCGAAGATGTCGAAATCGGCGGTCAACAGGTCCCCAAAGGACAGACTCTCTCGCTCATGCTGGGCGCGGCGAACCGCGACCCGGCCAAGTTCGAAGAGCCCGACCGGCTCGACATCACCCGCGAACCGAACTTGCACACGTCGTTCGGCTGGGGCATTCACTTCTGCGCCGGCGCGCCGCTCGCTCGCCGCGAGGCCGAGATTGCTTTCACCACCCTGCTGCGCCGCTTCCCGCGCATCGAACTGGACGAGGCCGGCGTCGAATGGCAGCAGAACAATACATTCCACAATCTCAAGAGCCTGCCGATTGTCGTTCAGTAGCGGCTCCGGGAATTCGGCGTGCGGAAAGGGGGCGTGCGCATGAAATGCTACGGTCTGACGATCAATCTGAAGGATGACGCCGAGGTCATCGCCCAGTACAAGGAGTACCACCGCAACGCCTGGCCGGAGGTGCTCGAACACGCCCGCCGCCTGGGCATCCTCAAGACCAGGATATTCCTCATCGGCCGCCGTCTCTTTATGTACATCGAGACCGAGGACGAGTTCGACTTTGGCCGCGCCTTTTCCGCGCCCGCGGCCGAGGCTGAGCGAATTCAGGAGTGGGACGATCTGATGCGCGGCTTCCAGGAACCGGCGCCGGAAGCCCCGGCCGGCGAATGGTGGGCGCAGATGGAGCTGGTGCACGAGGCATGAACGGCCGGTAGCGCACAGAACAATGTCGAAAGGCAGGTCGCTCTACCGCTTGTAGCGCCCGGTTTCTCAACCAGTCTCTCCCCGCAAGGAGAGCGCACGCCAGGAGGTAGTGACGATGTTTGAAATTATCGACCACCATGTTTCGGTCGACGTCGCCGATCTGGAGGCGACAAGGAAATACCTGGAAGAGCAATGCGGCCTGACCAAGTTCAGAGAGGTCAACCGGCCTGGCCTTACCATCGCCTGGTATCCCGGCCTGGAGCTTTGGCAGGCGACCGAGGACGCTGCGCCCGGCATCGTGAAGCACGTCGCCTGGCAGGTCGACGACATCGATGCCGCCGTCGCCGATCTCACGGCGAAGGGCGTCACCTTCGAGACCGAGGAGATCCAGGAGATCGATGTAAACGTGGTGGACACCGGCGAGATTGTGCGCTATATATTCTTCTCAACGCCGGTCGGCCTGCAGGGCGAACTGTATGAAGTAAAGCCCCCGCCCGCCTGAGAACCGGCGGCCAGCGGCCAGTGTCCGCTATCCCGGCGCTGCGCTTTGAATCACTCACCACTGGAGCGATGACATGATTATCAAGTCCGAGAAAGAGCTGCATGGCCTGGTCAAGAGCATCCTGCTGGCCGCAGGCGCCGATGAGCAGAACGCCCAGGAAGTCGCCGACCATCTCGTGCGGTCCAATCTGAGCGGCGTGGACACGCACGGCATCTGGCCGCTTCCCATCTATGTGGCCGGTATTAAGGACGACGAGATTCGGCCCGCCGCCAAACCCTCGATCCTGCAGGAGACCGCCACCAGCGCACTGGTCACGGGCAACTGGACTTTCGGACACGTGGCCGCAAAATATGCGATGGAGCTGGCGATCAGCAAGGCCCAATCACAGAATGTGGCTGTCGTCGGCATCGTGCAGATGCACCACATCGGCCGGCTGGGGCACTACGTGGAGATGGCCGCGGCGGAGAAGATGGTCGGCATGGTCTGGGCCGGCGGCTACAGCGAGGAGGCGCCTGCCAGCGTTCCCTACGGCGGCAGTCGCCGCGTTCTGCACACCAATCCCATCTCCATCGGTATGCCCGCCGGCGAAGAGTCGGCCATGATGTTTGACTGGGCCACCACCGCTCTTTCCGGCGTCAAGGTCGACAACGCCTACCACCGCAACGAGCCGCTGCCGCCCAACGCCATCGTCGACAAGGACGGCGTGCCCACGACCAATGCGGCCGATTTCTTCGACGGCGGCGGTCATCTGCCCTTCGGCGGGCACAAGGGCTATACGCTGATGATGACGACCGAGTTCCTGGGCCGGATCTTTACCGGCTCCGACAGCTACGTACACGCGCAACGGGCCGGCGCCATCATGCGCCACCAGGGCGTCACCATGATCGCGTTCAAGGCCGACCTCTTCCAGCCCTTCGCCGACTACGCGGCGCGCGCCGATGAAATGGAGCAGCGCGTGCGCGCAATCCCTCCGGCGCCCGGCTTTGAAGAGGTGCTCGCGCCGGGCGATATGGAGGCGCGCAGCCGCGAGCAGCGCCGCCGCGACGGCATCCCAATCGCCGACGATATATGGGAAAACTTCACCAAGGCGGCCGCATCCGTCGGAGTGAATATCGAGTAACCGAGCGGTCGGTGAGCAGCGGATTGTGAACCAAACCGCCCACCGGCCGCGCCAAAACTGGGGTGATGACAATGACGAATCCACAAGTATCCGCCGAAACCATCGAGGCGCTGCGCCAGATCGACAGCGCAACCGTCTCCAATGCCATCGAGCACTTCGGCGTCCGCGACCAGGTAACCGGCTACATCTCGATGGAAATGAACTGCCAGTTCCCCGACCACAAGCCGATGGTCGGCTTCGCCGTGACCGCGACCCACGACACGACCACCGCCGGCGATGACCGGCTCATGCGGCTGCACGACGTGATGGATATGGTCCTGGACGCGCCCAGCCCGACTGTGCTGGCCGTCCAGTACATGGGTCCGGACCGGATGCGCAGCTGTCTGGCCGGAGATATGTTCTGCTCCGCCATACAAAAGCTGGGCGCGGTCGGGCTGGTGACCGATTTGGGTTGCCGCGACTTCGCCGGCATCCGGCAGCGTGCGCCGGGTTTCCAACTCTTCTGTCCCGGCGCGGTCGTCTCCCACGGGTACGGCGTCTATATCGACCTGGACATCACCGTTTCGATCTGCGGCCTGACCATCCAGCCCGGCGACCTGCTGCACGGCGACGCCAACGGCATCGTCTCGATTCCGCTCGCCATCGTTGATGACCTCGTCGAACAGGCGCAAAACGTACTCAAGACGGAGACCTCCTACTTCGACTTCCTGGCCAGCGACGACTACGACTACGCCGGCTTGAAAGCGCGCATGGGGCGCCATGAATAGCACTCTCTTCCCCCGCCTCGACTCTGTCCGAGCAGGATCCACAGGAGGGTCCAGATGACGGCTACGCCAACATCCAGCCCGCGCGGGGAGACGGCGCGCACCCGTATCCGCGAGCTGTTGTCCTACCGCGAGTCCGGCGTATTCCTGGCCCTGGTGATCTTCTTTGTGGTCATGTACACGGTTTCGCCGATCTTTCGGTCGCCCTTCAACCTGACCACAATTCTCCGGCAGATCTCGGTCACCTCGATCATGGCGATGGGCCAGACCCTCGTGATTGTATCGGGCTCCTTCGATCTGTCGCAGGCGTCGATCGCCGGCCTGGCTGCCATGGTTACGGCCAGGCTGTGGAAGATCTATGGCCTCTCGCCCCCCTTCGCCATTGCCGGCGGTCTGGGGGTCGGCATCCTGTGCGGTTTTCTCAATGGGATGTTGGCGGCCCGCTTTCGCCTGCACCCAATCGTTATGACGCTGGCCACCGGCGCCGTCTTTCTCGGCGTCAACTTCTACATCACGCGCGGCGAATCGATCGTTGGTCTGCCCGTCGGCCTGGTCTTCCTCGGCCAGGGGCGAATCTTCGGCATCCCGGCGCTGGTCATCCTGATGTTCATCGTCGCCATCCTCATGCACATAATGCTGACGCGCACGCTCTTCGGGCTGCGCGTGCGCATGATCGGCGGTAATCTCAAGGCCAGCCAGGACATGGGCATGAATGTCGAGCGCATCCGCGTCGGTATTTTCACCCTCAGCGGCTTTCTCTCGGCTCTGGGTGGAATCGTCCTGCTCGGCCGGGTAGGCAATGCGGTCCCCCAAATCGGCCAGGGGCTGCTCTTCCCAGTCGTAACCGCCGCGATCGTGGGCGGCACACTGTTGACCGGCGGCGTTGGCTCGATGGCAGGTACGCTGATCGGCGCGGCCATCATGGGAATTACCCGCAACGCGCTGGTCGTCCTGCAGATGAGTATCTATCTGCAGGACATCGTGCAGGGCGCCCTGGTTGTCGTCGCCCTGCTGGTCGACCAGTTCCGGCGCGGCGAGTTGACCTGGCGCATCATACTGGGCCTGGACCGTTAGCTGGTTGTACAAACCCGGCTGGTGGTCGTGGCATGACTAGAACGAACCGGAAGGGAGGTGCTGTAAGCAAAAAAATGTCATACGGAACGAGTGGCATCACGAAATCGCGCAACAATCAAATTTATGACATGAAGGAGGAAAGAGTGATGAAGCGATTGATTTTCGGTATGACGATGCTGGTACTGGTCGCCGCGGTGCTGGTACTGGCCGCCTGTACCATGCCGGAGACGGTAGTGGTTGAGAGGGAAGCGGACTGCGGCGACACCGAGCGTTACATCGTCAGCGCGCCGCTGGTGCATCCTTACATCACGCAGTGGCAGGGCGGCGCCGAAGCCGCCGCGGAGGAGCTTGGCGTCGAAATCGTCTTCCTGGCGCCGGCGCAATACAGCCCCGAGAAGCAGCTGGATATGACCGAGTCCGCCATGTCTCTGCCCTGCGTCGCCGGTCTCAGCGTCATGACGGGTGTGCCCGACATCATGGAAGGCGTCCTCGGCCAGGCCAAGGAGAGAGGACTTGGCACCACCCAGAATGCCTCCTGCGGTGAGGCGATCAACCCCGACGTCTGCATGGCGACCGACTTCTACCAGGCCGGCTGGACTGTAGCCGAACGGCTGGCGGATCTGATGGGAGGCGAAGGCAATGTTGTGGTTGCCTATGGCGAGCCGGGCAACGTGGTTGACAAGGACCGCCAGGCCGGGCTTGAGGACTACTTCGCTGCACATGCGCCCGACATCAAGGTGATCGGCACGCTGATCGACTGCGACAATCCCGAAGGCACCGTGCGCTGCGCAGAAGAGGCGCTGGCCACCTATCCTGAGATGAACGCCTACTACTCGTGCGGCAACCTGAACTCGGTCGGCGCGACCGTGGCGTTCCCCGACGCAGGCCGCGATGACATCATCGTCACCGGTGTGGATGACGCGCCGGAGATCGTCGAAGGCATCATCAACGGGACCGTCTCATTGACCTACGTCCAGCAGCCTTATGGTCAGGGCTACCTGGCGGTCTACATCCCGTGGCTGATCAAGCACCAGAACGTGCACTCGACCCAACAGTACCTCGACACCCGCATCACGCTTGTCGACCAGTCCAACATCGACAGCTACCAGGATACGATGAAGCAGAACTTCCTGGAGATCAAGGAGATCGTCGAGAACGAGATCATGCAGCCCAACGAGTAAGAAACGCGCAGGAACGGGAAGGGCGCGCCCTTCCCGTTCCTCAAATCACCAGTGAGTACGCCTATGAGCAACGAGCACGTGGTCGAGATGCGGGGAATCTCCAAGACATTCGGCACCGTCCAGGCGCTGAATGATGTCGACCTGGAGTTGAGGCGCGGCGAGCTGCTGGGGCTGGTCGGAGACAACGCGGCCGGCAAATCCACGCTGATGAAGACGCTCTTTGGCTCCGTAATCCCCGACGCGGGCGAAATCTTCATCGAGGGCGAGAAGGCCGAGCTGCGCAATCCGCGCGACGCCCAGGCGCTGGGCTTGGCGATGATCTACCAGGACCTGGCCGTATTCAACAACCTGGACGTGGCGGCCAATGTCTTCACCGGGCGCGAGTACACCAGGCGCATCCTCGGCATCACCTTTCTCAACAGGAAGAGGATGGAGGAAGAGTCGCAGGCCCTGCTTGACCGGCTGCGCATAAACATCAGTTCATCCAAGCTGCTGGTCGAGAGAATGTCCGGCGGCCAGCGCCAGATGGTGGCCGTCGCGCGCGCGATCGGCTTCGATGCCAGGATACTGATCATGGACGAGCCGACCGCCGCCCTCGGTGTGAAGGAGGCCAACACACTGCTCGACCTCATGGCCGGGCTGCGCGATCAGGGCATTTCGATCATCCTCATCACCCACCGCATCTCCGATGTCCTCGCTATCGGGGATCGGGTGATGGTGCTCAAGGGCGGCGAAAGACAGGGCGTGCTCGACGTCGAGGACTCAACCCTGGAGGATATTGAGAGCTTGATCGTGCGCGGTGCAGCCTACCTTCAGTGAGCGGCCGAAGTTAGCCATTCTTTTGACACCGGACGAAACAGATGGCGGAGAACACAGCACCTTTCGCCGACAGAATTGACAAGGCCACCCTGATCACCGGCGGCAGCAAGGGCATCGGCTCGGGCTGCGCACGCGTCTTTGTGCGCGCCGGCGCAAGCGTCGTCATCTGCGACATCGACGAGGAGACCGGCCGCGCGCTCGCCGCAGAACTGGCCGCGGCCGGGCCGGGAACCTGCCACTTCGAGCCGTGCGACGTGCGCCGGCCCGAACAGATCGAGCGCGTCATCGAGCGGACCGCGGCCCGCTTCGGACGCCTGGACTGCCTCATCAACAACGCCGGTCAGCACCCTCCGCACCAGCCGATCGACGGCTTCTCTGTCGAAGCGTTCAGGCAAATGCTGGAGATGAACCTGGTCAGCGTCTTCGCCGCCTGCAAGTACGCGCTCCCCCATCTGCGCCAAACGCGCGGCAGCATCATCAACCTGGGCAGCATCGTCGGCGCGGTCGGCCAGTGGCACGCCACAACCTACTGCGCCTCCAAGGGCGGCGTCCACGGCCTCACCAAAGCGCTCGCGATCGACGAAGCCGAGCACGGCGTGCGCGTGAACGCCATCCTCCCCGGCAACATCCTCACCCAGAGCCGGCTCGACTTTGAAGCCGGCATGGAGAACGGCCAGGCCTTCCATGACTTTGTCGAGACATGGCAGTGGACCGGGCGCAGCGGGACGATCGAGGAGGCCGGCAATCTTTGCCTCTTTCTGGCCAGCGACGCCGCCAGCTTCATCACCGGCGCCGAACTGCCCCTCACCGGCGGCATCGAGCTCGGCCAGGGCCCCAAAGTAACCGTCAGCGACCGCGAAGTCAGAAAAGCAGTGGATAGTGGCTAGGGTTCGTTGACGTTTCAACCAGCCATCCCGGCCGTAGGGGCACCTCTTGTGGGTGCCCTGGTCGTTGCTCCCTTGTGTGCCCTTCGTGTCCCTCTGTTGCCCTCCCTGGAACAAAGAAAGGTGCTCTTCGCGCCCCTTCGCGTGACTTCGCGGATCGAAAGGTTGTGTCTACAACAAGATTCTAGCGAATACCATCCCGAACAGGCCTGCAGACGTTCTGTCCTTGTTGAATTTCGTACGGCCTTCCCAAAATGTCAACGGAACTTGGCGTGTCTCTTGTCCGCCGGTCGAACCGGCATCCGGCAGAGTTGCAAAACAGGTCACTCATTTTCAAGGTGCGGCCACTACCCGGAGGATGGCCAGTGTCCTTTCCGGCTCCCAGACTTCCATTTCAACGGTGGGCTTGAGGGTCTTGGTGTCGTAGACAATGAGCCTCAGTTCGTACTCGCCCGGCGGGATATCGGCAGGAATGTCCAAGTGGATCCAGGTATCGAACTGTTCAGCAGGGCCCCCGTCGCCGGTGACGGTGTGATCCGTCTTCCACAAGAGCAGATCCTTGAGATAGACCTCGGGCGACTCAGCGTTTCGCAGTCGAAGGGAAACTGAGTATTCGATGTTCAAATCATGCGCCGTCTGCCATTGCAGGACTGTCCATATGTTTCGCGACTTTCGAATAAGAATTGGTTCCTCAATCGATAGCTGGTCCTGTCCACGACCCAAGGCAACCGCCAGCAATTCTATGCCACCGTCATAGACGACGTGCAGAGGCTCCAAGAATTCATAGGGTTTCCAGGGAGTGCTCAGGGAGACATCTGTATAACGGTGGACTCGGAAACTGCCGAGATCTTCGCTATCACGGTAATGGCCGTATTTGCCGAGAAGAAAAGCGAAGCGTTCGTATTCATCGCCAGTCCAGACGGATTTCAGGTTCCACTCTACGACATTTACGGTGGAGAGGTCGTCAACTGCGAGCATTGTCGACTGGATTCTATTCGCAAAGTCGGGCATTGCAGTATGAAAGAGATAGGCAGGCGTCTCGCCTTGATACAGATAGTCGAAAGTATGACTTCGAAACCCTGCTTTGAGTGGCTGTTGCCGCTGGCCGTCCGGGATCAGGAAAGCCGTTGCGGGGTTGTGCGGCTGCGCATTCAGATACTTTGTCAGGATTGACCACTCGAATTCGTATTCGCTTCGGATTTCGGGCGCGTCGGCCCACTTCTGGAAATAGATGAGGTAAGTGACCACACCCTGTACCAGTATCATGCCACCAACGACGACTCCCGCAACGACAGCATATCCGGTGTCATGTCTTGCGAAGAAGCCCTTTTTCAGAAACTTTGCCGCCTCCCAGACGCCGACTCCCAAGAGCAGATAGATTGCCGGCACAGCTCCAATCATGCGAGTCGTGTTAGGAAGAGGAAAGTGATCTACGGCTAGTGTTGCAGGCAATAGCATCACCCCCAACCAGATGAGCAGCAGACGATACTCGGGGAGCCTCCAACGCCGCGCTGCCACACAAACGCCTAGCCAGAAGAAAGCCGCTTCCCATACGTTTAGCATGGGTCGGCTGGCAAAGTTGCTCCGCCAATCCGGGTCACCGCGGATGCCGAAAATCTTCAGATAACCCCAAACATTTTGAAGATAGAGCCAAAATGGCTCGCCCTGATTGAGACCGGGATCAAAAAGCCAAAGTGACTTGCTGCGGAGGAACAGATGCTCAGGATTGAGGGCAAAGTGGATGAGCATAGGTGCGGCCACGAGCCCGTAAGCGCCCCAGAAGGCAAGCAACCAAGGCAGTTCGGCGCGCATACTACCCCAGGAAACAAGGCGAACAGGCCATAAGAAACTCAGGGAGAAAAGGATGTATAGGAAGGGTGTAAAGCGCGCGGGTACATAAGTGTGCAGCAACAGGCCGGCGCACGCGCCCGCGAGGACGATTCGCCACCAGGAGCCGCGAGAGCTTGCTCGTCGCCCCCAGCCCCACTGGAAAAGAGCCAAAGACAAGCAAAGAAACAGCATAACGGGCTGAGCCGTGTTCGCCGTGCGCCCAAGAACGGTATGATTCGTGGATACCACCAGAAGGCCTGCTGCAACTCCACCGATCACGAGACCTCGCCACGGACTGTCCCGCCCGCTCTCGTCTTTCCCGAAGAGCAGCCGGCCAAGCCAGAAAACAGCAAAGATTGCGCTCACGCCGGCCAGAATCGTGGGCAAGCGAACGGCCAGTTCTGTCCGGCCCATGAGGGATACAGTCAGCGCTATCGGATAGATGCCCAGCCATTCGCGACCATTGTTCTTTTCAGGGAAGAACAGGGCGTGTCTTCCTTGCAACACCTCTAGAGCATCGGCTCCATTTGCCCCTGCATCGACGTGGAGGCCGGGCGGGAGTTCAGCGATGCGATGGAAACGCAACATCACGACGGCAAAGGCCAATAGGATGAGCACTCCCCAGACTGCCAGTCGGGGCCGACTGGATAGTACTCGTCTCAGAGGTGAAGAGTCTGCCGGGAGTTCTTCGGAAGATTCCATTTCAGGCACTAGAGGAAAACTGTCTCCCATCCTCGCATCGGCGGCCACGGGCCTATATTTGTGAGGACGGGGATAGGTAAAGAGGCGGATCGACGCCGCCTTGATTTCCTTGACGATTCACAGGGGGGAAAGAAGCGAATGCAATGCATCCTGCGTACAGGAGAGGGCACAAGCGGGGGTAGCGGTCGATCAGGTCTCGTTGACGTTTGAAGGATTCTGTCAAAGTGGCGACAAAAGTAGGATGTCTACCTATAAGCTTGCCGACCATCAGTGGCAGAAACTGTACGCATTTCTGCAAGGACACCCTCGTGCCTATGCGGGGCAGGAGGACAGGTGTCGCCGTTTCGTCGAAGCAGTTCACTGGATTCTGCGCACCGGCGCACAGTGGCGTGAACTGCCAGCCGACCTTGGCAAGTGGAACAGTGTCTTCAAACGCTACCCACACTGGGAAGAGAACGGTGTTTGGGCCGACATGTTCAAAAAGTTCGCGCAAGACCCCGACATGGCAGCGGTCATGCCCGACAGTACAGCTGTTCGCGCCCATATGTGCGCCGCGGGCGGCTCCAAAAAAGGGGCGCCAGCGCGACCAGTGCCTAGGACGGAGCCGGGGTGGCTTCAGCAGCAAGATTCATCTCCTCGTCGAAGCGCTTGGCTTCCCCTTACAGTTCATCTTGACCGGCGGTGAACGCCATGACCTTTCCCAGGCTGAATCGTTGCTCGCACCTTTCCATTTTGACGCTGTCATTGCCGATAAAGGCTACAGTTCCGACCCGCTGCGAGAACTGCTAACAGCCAAACAGGTCGAGCTGTTCATCCCTTCTCGCCGCTATCGCAAGCAACCGCGGGGCTACGACCGCCTTCGCTACAAAAAGCGCAACATCGTCGAACGCTTCATCAACAGAATCAAGTGGTATCGACGCAATTTCACCCGCAATGAAAAACTGGCACGGCGTTTCATGGCTTTCTTGCATCTTGCTTCTACACTGATCTGGCTCGAACGAAATGTCAACGATCCCTAGCGAATCGTGGCAAGTGGCGAGCAAGAATCGCTACCCGCTCAACCCTCCCGAGTATGCTCCAAAGCGCCTGTCTTCGCCTGCTGATCTGACCAGTTGCGACGGCTCGAATTCGAACCCGTCCTCAACAGCTCTCCTGATCGGTCCGATCTGCAGCGCCTCCACCTGCGCATCTTCATCCAGCAGCAGCCCGCGGGCGGCGCCGGTCAACGGTTTAGTCGCCGGCTGGTACGAGGCGAAGAGTTGTAATCGTCTCCAATTCAACCGGCACCCTGTTTCTGTTGCTCTTGACCTCCAACTTCGCGGCGGGCGCGGCGGTGATCGTCGCGGCCGTGTACGTCTTCCCTCTGGCGATCGACGAGGCCTATATCACCTACAGCCATACGCGTAACTTCGCCCGCAGCGGCAAGCCTGTCTCTGTCCTCCAACATGCCCTCGACCCTCCGCCAATGATAGAAGGGGAGAAGAAGCTGGACCTCTTTCCTTACGGCGGTCTGACAATGGTACGTTACGCGGTAGACAGGGAACAGTTGAAAGCGGGGGATTGGATGCGTGTACGGCTTAACCTGCTTGTTAGCCGCATCAACGACTCCTACACGACATGGATGAGGGACAACCCTGTTCTGAATATCACAACCGATCTGACAGACGCTGATGGAGAAGTCGTCACCGCGCGCCAATTCAGACCTGTTGACAATCTTCCATACCGAACACTGGGCCGAAGGTGGAATCTCTCCGATCTACACGGCAGTACATGTGCCGGAGCGTTTATCGCCCGGCGCCTACGAACTGTGGGTGCGGGTTGAAGAAGAGGGCCGGGAGTTCGCGACGTGCAGGTTGACCGCTCTGACCGTGATCAACGACCGCTAGCCAAATCCCTGCGCCCCCAGTCCGCCCGCGGTCCGCATTGCAACCCGTTCGTAAGCCGCGTTCAATCCACAGACGTGATCAGATGCAACGGCTCCAGCCCTTTGGAGACCCGATCGACGTTGTTCGCCGCCGCCTCGCCGCGGCGCTGCGCGGTCTCCCTGGTCACGCCGGCAACGTGCGGCGTGCAGTAGACGTTGTCCATCTGCAGCAGCGGGTGCGAACTGGACAGTGGCTCCACCGCGAACGCGTCCAAACCCGCGCCCCGGATCTGCCCGCTCTGCAGCGCCTCCACCAACGCGTCCTCATCCACCAGCAGCCCGCGCGCGACGTTGATCAGCACGGCGGACGATTTCATGAGCTCAAACTGCTCCCGCCCGATCATGTGCCGGGTACTGGCAGTGCTTGGCGTGTGCAGCGACAGATAGTCGGCCTCCGCAATCACATGCGCCATCTCGCTCGCACCGCCGAAAAACGAGACATGGTGCTCGTCGCGCACCGACTGAGGGATGTCGGCGACGTCGATCGCCATGATCTCCATGCCCAGGGCGTGCGCGCGCTTGGCCAGCTCCCGCCCGCTCGCGCCCAGCCCGATGATGCCCAGCTTCTTGCCCGCCAGCTCGTCGTTCAGCGGCAGGCTGAAGAATTCGGCGCGCATGTTCGCCTGCGACGTGTTATGGTTTTTGGCGATCAGGAACATCAGAGAAAGTGCGTGCTCGGCCAGGGCGATGGCGCTGAACGGGCCGGGTGTGTTGGCGAAAGGCATCCCCTTTTCAAGGATGTAGGGCACGTCCCAGTGATCGATGCCGACCGAGAGAACCTGCCACAGCTTCACGCCGGCTTTGAGCCCCGCGTCGATCATTTCATTGTCGAACTGCGAGCAGGTGACGACCACGCCGATGCCTTCGAACTGCGGCGCCATCGGTTTGTCGGGATCGAACATTTCAAGCGGGAAGCGATCGTCTAGCGCTTCGACAAAGCCGTTGTACCAGTAGTAGTGATATTCGGGATCGTAAGGAAGGAAGAGGACTCGCATTGATTGCACCTTTCTTTGATCAGTGGGAATTGGAATACGGATCGCGGCGGCCGTTCGGAACAGGTTCCCTGCTGCTCGACGCCGGATGCTGTCAACGAGTCGACAAGCAGGGCCTTACTGCCATGCGGCCGGAAGCTGTAGTTCGGCTACCTTCTTGCCGTGTTGAATGATATCGACCAGGGCGGCGGTCATCCTGACAGGATCGGGATTCTGCCAGACATTCCGCCCCAGGGCAACCCCCGCAGCGCCGCAGGCGATGGCGTCTTCAACCATTTCAAGCGCGGCGCGTATTGTCTCCTTTTTCGGGCCGCCCGCGATCACGACCGGCCTGGGACACGCGTTCACCAGCGCTTGGAATGAGTCCTGGTCGCCTGTGTAGGAGACCTTGACGATATCCGCCCCCAGCTCTGCCCCCGCCCGGGCAGCCAGCAGCTCAACTTCGGTTCCCATTTTCGCCAGCGCTTCGTCGGTCGGGTACATCATCGCCAGGAGGGGCATGCTCCAGCGCGCGCACTGGTCGGCTACGATGCGGGCATTGTTCAGCATATGCCGTTCATGAGGTGAACCGACCAGGACCTGTACGGAAACGGCGTCGGCCCCACTGCGGATGGCGTTTTCGACACTGCTGATTAACGTAAGCTCGCTGGCAGCGGTGATGCTGTTGATGAGGTTGCAGATCGCGCCGCAACGGTTCATGTATGCGCTGTAGATGCTGGGCGCCAGACCCGTATTGAAAATGACCGCGCTCGCTCCTCCGGCGACGACCTTGCGCACAGTTTCCGCGGGGTCTTCGATGCCGGCGACAGGCCCAAGTATGATGCCATGATCCAGCGGGACGATCACAGTCTTGCCGGTTTCCGGGCTGACGATACGGTTGTAACGAATCTGTTTGCCTACGTCGATCATCTGCGCCGTCATGCTCCCTCCTTCAGTCTTTTCGATTGCTTTCAGGCGCCTGTTGGGATCGGCTGGCGCCCTCAGGCTGACCCCGCAAGATCCCATTCTCCTTCAGTCCGGCCAGTACAAATGGTCGCTGCGCGCCGTCCGCATACGAAGCCAGCGTCAACACCGTCTGACCGGCTTCCCAGGCGTGCCAGCGAGAGCCGCTGCCGGTTGAAACGTAGATGCGGTCTGCAGCGCCGAGGAGCATCAATGGGTCAGAGTCCCGTTGCGGCAGAAACGAAAGCGCGTTAATCGACTTTCCCGCACAGGGTGTTTCCATATACTGCCATGTGTGTCCGCCATCCAGCGACTTCAACAGCAGCCCGGCTTCCGTTCCGGCCGCGATCAGGCCGTCAACCTGATAGTCTGGTGCAAATGCGATGCTGAGAACAGCATCGTCCTCATCGGGGACAGCCGCCTCGCGCCAGGCCAGTCCGCCATTGGGGCTGAAAAAGATGCCGGTCGGCGTACCTGCAAGGACCGTCTGGTCCTGGGCAAAGAGCGGTGAAATCGCGGTCGTGAAGACCCGCATGTCCAGCAGGCCGAAATGCCGCGCCTGCCAGCTGCTGCCGCGATCGAGCGAATGGAGGATGCCGTAATCGAGTGTGCCGGCAAACAGTGTCCCGTCCTCGGCAAAGTTGGGCGAAGCGACCATGGAGATCGAGTCTATGCCGTCCTGCGGCAGACGCGCCAGCCTCCACTCGCTGAGATCGTGGGAGTAGGCGATACCGCCGGTCGTGCCCAACAAAGCCCTTGGTCCAGCGCTGGAGAAGGGTGCAAGACAGACGGTCAGCATCGGCAGCGCGCCGATTGGACCGGGCGCGCGTTGCCAGCTGCGGCAACTGTCGCGCGAGAAAAAGAGCCCTGAATCCGCAGCTGCCAGGCCCAGTGATTCCGACGAACCGTGTGCCGCCGCGGCCGCGAAGGCGAACGAACTCACCGACAAGCCGCTGCTTTCGCCTTCTCCCGGAATGTCAGTTCCAATCTCCGCACCGGTCCGGTTCAGGTGGCAACCTGCGGTGCGTTCCCAGGCAAGCGCGGTCTCTTCCTGGACCATTCATCTTTCTCCAAGCCGGGAGAATGCACAAGGACTTCGGTTGTCAGGAGCAGAGCAGCGGCGTGCGCGGCAGTCATGATGGCGGCCTCCAGCACGGCAACCGGATCGACGATGCCCGCCTGCCGCATATCGACGATGGCGGCCGCACGGACGTCGAATCCACTGCCCTCGGGCGCCGTCAGGACCTTGCCGAGAATGGGCGCCGGCTCAAGTCCGGCGCTGGCGGCGATGACGCGCAGGGGTTCTTCGAGGGCATCTGCCATCACCGCGGTGCCCATGGTCTCGTCGGCCCGCTGACAGGCGCCCCGCAAACGCTGGGCACAACGCGCCAATCCACTGCCGCCGCCCGGCACAACGCCATCGCGCATAGCAGCATGCAGCGCCCTGACCGTTCGCTTGGCCATCCCTAAGCGGCTCTCTTTTTCGACATCTGTTGCCGCGCCCACGTGGAGCGTCGCCGCGCCTCCGAGAAGTTTGGCCAAACGCTTGCGCAATAGGTTGGCGCTTTCTTCCGTCTCGGCGGTGCGCAGTCTAACGCGCAACGTCCGTATATGTCGGCGCAATGCATGGGGGTCGCCGCTTCCCGCGACGACGCCGAAGTCGCTTCGCGTCGCCCAGGCGCGGCGCGCGTGCCCCAGATCGGCAGCGGTCACTGCAGTGGGGCTCTCCCCCGCAGCCTTCAAGAAAGGGCGCGCGCCGGTCAGATGCGCCAGGTCTTCGTGCAAATAGGGCAATTCGCTGTAAATTGCCCCGGCAGAAACAGCAAGGCAGGGCAGCACGCCGGACTGGTGGTTGGACAGGAGCGCGGCCAGTGCCGCTCCGCTGACCTGCTCCACCAGCATGAACAGACTCTTTCTGCCGGCTGCCAGTGTCGCTTCCATTAGCGGCAGGATCTCATCTGCCTTTCTAAGGTCCAGGTCACTGATAAAGATGGCGGGATCGTCGTGGATCGCCTCCCGCTTGGCGATGTCGGTGATCATGGTTGCCGATATCCAGGAACCCGTCCAATAGGAGCCGTCAAAGTACTCCCGCTCCAGACCGCGGCGCCGGGATTCCAGCACGTTCACATAGCCTTCGCCTCCAGTGATGTAGAGGATCTCCCCCAGCAGGTCGGCCATCTTCTCATCGTGGCAGATAGCCAGCGCGCAACGTGCGATCTCCTCCTGCCCGCTCAATGGCCGCGCCTGCGCGCGCAGCACGGACGCGGCCGTCCGTGCCGCCCGTTCGAGTTGGGGCCTCAGATGCGCGGCATGGAAACCGGCGGCCAGCAGGCGCCGGCTCGCGCGCACAATGCCTTGAAAGATGACGGCGGCTGTAGCCGCGCCGTCACCAACCGTTTCGTGCATCTGCCACAGGCTCTCCCGCAACAGCATTGCACCCACATTCTCATCCCGGTCGCCTAGAGAGACCATCCGCCGCGCGATTGTGCCGCCGTCATCCAGAATCTCCACTGGTGAGAGGTCGCGAACGGCTTCCACGACGACCGTTCGAGCATTCGGACCGAGAGTCGGACGGATGCTTTCAGCCAGTCTGTCGGCGCCGGCCATGAGCTTCTGCCGCGAGCCCGGCAATAGGACAATGCGCTGAGAGTGAGAAGCGGTGGGCATAGCATTCAACTCTGCAAGCTGTCCAGCACGGCGCGCCCCAATGACGCCGTTCCGTCTCGAATGCCGGGGCCGCCGCCCATCGAACACGCTCTACTGAATCGTGACGCCCAGGCTGTCAGCCGTTTCCAGCATCTCCTGCCAGATGCTTTCCTCGACCGGGATGCCGTCCGCGCCGCGCTGCTGCGCGGTGCGGTACTCCGGCTCGCCGGGGTAGAGAATCTCCTCGACGCCAGGCTTTGGCCGCGCCGATTTGACCCAGGCAATCTGCTCCTGCACCGTCTGGATGAACTCTTCGTAGGGGAGCAGCGCAGCGATATTGATCGCCTGAAAAAAGACGCCGTTGCCCTTTTCCTCCTTCTCCTTGCCGGTGCAGCCCGCGCCCGACAGCGCGCCCGCCAGCAGCTCCGCCACCAGGCTCAGGGCGTACCCTTTGTGGCCGACGATCCCGCCCAACGGCAGCAGCGCCCCTTCCGGCGGACCGTAGAACGCGGCCGGATCGGTCGTGGGGTTGCCCTCCGAGTCGATGATGACTCCTTCAGGCAGCTGCTTCCCCGCGTAACGTGTAACTCTGATCTTGCCTTCCGGGAATACCGACGTCGTGATGTCGACCATGACCGGCCAGTCCCCGCCGCTCGGCATAGCGAAGGCGATCGGATTGGGGGAGAGCCGCCTCTCCGCCCCGCCCCAGGGGGCCACCGAGCCCGTGCGGCCGTAGGAGTTGACGAACGCCATGCCGATCATCTCCGCCTCCGCCGCCATGGTGGGGTATTCGCCCACCCGCCCTACGTGCTGGCTGCCGCGCACGACCACCGTTCCGATGGCAACCTGCCGCGCCTTTTCGATGGCGAGCTGCATCGCCTTGCGCGCGATTACGTGGCCCCAGCCCTGTTCGGCCTGGATCACGGCCGCGGCCGCGGTCTCGCGTTCGATCTCGATCGGCGTTCCCGGCCTGATCTCGCCGCTCCGAATCTCGCCGACGTACTGCGGTACGCGCATGATGCCATGCGAGTCGTGACCGAGCAGATTGGCGCGCACGAGTATCTCGCAAACGGTTTCCGACTCCGCATGGGGCGAGCCGGCCGCATCCAGAATGCGGACCCCGATCTCCTTCAGTTGGTCGGCACTAAAATGTTTCATGTCGATTGCTCCAGACGTAGGTGCTGGCGAATCCGGCCAGCCATGGCCGGGTCTTTGATTTCGCAGGTCATCAGGCTAGTTCCCTCAAACTACTGTCGTCGAGAGATTCCAGCGGCGTGAAGTCCCGATTGTTCTGATACCAGGGGCGCACAGTGCCGGTGCAGGCGTTGCTGGCCGCATTGTAAATCAAATACATGATCGCCCGCCGCCACGGCGAGACATTGTTCGCAGAGCCGTGCAGCACGTTGCAGTGGATGAATGCGACCGACCCGGCCGGCCCTATCAGCGCTTCAATGCCGTGCTCAGCCGCGAGCCCCTCAAAGGTTGTATTGTCGACATGGTGCAACTCGTAGCCCCGCCCTTCCGCGTCCTTGTGAGGGCTGGCATCGAGCAGTCCGTAGCGCTGCGTGCCCGGCATGATCAGCAGCGGCGACGTCACCGGAGTGCAGTCGTCTATGAACACCGACGCCATGACGCAGCGCGGCTCCGGCATGCCGTCAACCGAATGCCACGGCGGGTAGTCCTGGTGCCAGTCCCACGACGCGCCGCCGCCGAAGCCATATTTGGGATTCATGCGGCTCTGGTGGATGTAGACATCCTCCCGCAGCAGCTGGCGCACCGGATTCAACAGGCGCGGCAGGAGCGTCAGACGCCGGAACGGCTCAGAAAAGAAATGCGCGCCAAAGGCCAGCCGTACGGCTGAAGCGTCCTCCTTCTCGGAAACTATCTCCGGCCCGTCGCGACTGAGGATCTCGGGCAGGGCCCCCTGCAAGACGGCTGCCTCATCGGTGTCGAGCAAGCCGGGAAAAAACAGGTACCCCTCTTCGTCATACTGTGCGATCTGGGATTCGCTCAGTTCCATTGGACGGCCTCCGTTTCTGGCGGCGCAATCTGGTTGGCTTCAGGACTCAAGGCAAATCGGCGCGGAATCCCGGATCGGTGGAAGAGTACGGCCATCCTGCGCCGCCGACCATGTGAAATTCATCCGCTTTGCCGCACAGCCAGTAGAACATCTCGGCCACACGCGGCACCGACTGCCACATGCGCGCCGGACCGTGAAAGTAATCGCTGCTGTGGGTATAGTCCGCGCCGCCGAAATCGAAGTTCGGGTCTGCCACCCAGTCCCGTTCGGGCTGCTCTGTGCGCCAGTAGACCCATTTCAGCAGGTTGCGCGTCGAACGATCGGCCTTCGGCGGCTGGCGGTGCCAGATCGAATAGGCTGTGACAAACACCGAGCCGGCCGGCGCCGCGGTCATCTGCTGACCGGCCAGGCTGCCGAAGCGCTCTACGTCTTCACGCGCGATGGGCACGAGATGGGAGCCCGGCAGGAACAGGGTCGGGCCCATTTCCGGCGTGTTGGCCTGGGGAATGTAGAAGACCTGGAGCAGATTGCAGGCGCGCTCGAAGTTGGAGCCAGCGTCGATGTGCCAGTAACTGGCTTCGACCGGACCGACGAGGCGATGGTTCGCCATCCAGTCGGGCAGCTGGAATTGGGCGCCCAGCAGGGAGCGAATCACACCGGCGACCGCCGGATGCAGCAGCACTTCGTCGAAGAAATATTCATCTCTGACCAGATCGTGTGGGTCGGTATTCTCCCGGTCAAGATAATCAAAAACCCAGCGGTTGGTGGACTCCGGGATCACGCCTTCGAGCCTGAGGATTCCCGTCTTACAGAACTCCAGGACCTCCTCATCCGTCAGGGATGGCCTGATGTCGTTCGGCGCACGGCGCGCTTCCTCTGCCATTCTGTTCCTCCTGCCAGGCGTTGAAACGAGAATCGAGCATCAGAATCAGATCTTGCCCTCCAGGATCTGCAGCACTTCAAAAACCATGCCGTTGGGCGAGCGGAAAAAGGCCAGGCGGCGCGAGCCGAACCCGGCGCTGATCTCCACCTTGTCTACCAGCACCTCCAGGCCCATGCCGGTCAGCCGTTCGTACTCCCGGTCCAGGTCCTCCACTTCGAAGACGGCGTGCGTCAGGCCGGGCATCAGCTGGTAGCCCAATTTGTCCTCGAAAACGGTCTTGGGCGTGAGGAATATGCGTGTGCCGCCAAAATCGAGAAAGGCGTAGTCGGCCTCTTCACCGTCGGGCGCCGTGAACTTTTCCCGCAGAACGAGTTTCGCGCCGATCTCTTCCCAGAAACTGATCTCGCTGTCAATGTCATCGACCTTCATGCCGATGTTCCACAGGCTTGCTTCCACAGCTCGTTGTCCTTTTCCTTATCGAGGGTAGAGGAGGGAACTCTCTATCGCTGACGATGTTTGTCAGCCCGCCGCGCCCCGTTTTCCCGGATCGGTGGAAGAGTACGGCCATCCAGCACCGCCCACCAAGTGGAATTCATCCGCTCTGCCGCATAGCCAGTAAAACATCTCGGCCACGCGTGGGGCCGACTGCCATTTGCGCGCAGCACCGCTGAAATAGTCGTTCGTGTAGGTATAGTCTGCGCCGGCGAAATCAAAGTTCGGGTCCGTGATCCAGTCGCGTTCGGGCTGCTCTGTACGCCAATACGCCCATTTCAACAGGTTGCGGGTCGACTGGTCGACCTTGCGCGGCTGGCGATGCCAAAGCGAATAGGCAGTAACAAAGACTGAGCCCGCCGGCGCCGCGGTCATCTCCTGACCGGCCAGGTCGCCGAAACGCTCCAAGTCCTCGCGCGCCACCGGCACGAGGTGGGAGCCCGGCAGAAACAGAGTCGGTCCCATTTCAGGTCTGTTTGTCTGCGGAATGTAGAAAACCTGCAGCAACTCGCAGGTGCGTTCGAAGTTGGATCCGCCGTCGATATGCCAGCTTCTGGCTTCCACCGGTCCTGCCAGGCGATGGTTCCCCATCACCTCGGGCAGCTGGAAATGCTCGCCCAACAACGATCGTACGACCCCTGTGACTGCCGGATGCAACAACACCTCTTCGATGAAACGGTCATCTCTCACCAGCTGAACGGGGTCCGCGCCTTCCCGGTCCAGATATTCAAACACCCAGCGGTTGGTGGAATCCGGGATTACGCCCTCAAGCGTATACATTCCCGTCTTGCAAAACTCCAGAATCTCCTCGTCGGACAGGGTCGGCCTGACGTTGCCCGCGGCGCGTTGCGATTTGAAGGCCATCGGTCTACTCCCACTTTTCAAGGATGAACTCGCAGATGACGTGCACATCCCGCTCGTGTCCGGAAAGCAGCTGGGCCGGAAACCGGATGACGCGCCAGCCGGCGTTGATCGCTTCCAGCACCGTCTGGTAGGGCCAGTCGGCGGGATCGAAGGGAACGTCGGAAACAGCGCCGTCCTCGATCAGCAGCGTCCCAACCACTTTCGAGGTGACGGATGTGGTAGCTGTCTGCAGGTAGAGCAGACTCTGGCGCCTGGCGCCGCTTTCTCCGACTGTTCTGACCAGCTCGCGCAACTGTGCCTCGGTCAGGCATCCCTCACGCAGCCGAGCAACACACTCTTCCAACTGTTGGGTGACATTGGGGCTCATTGTTGGATGCCTCCCGCTTGGCGCAGGCTCGCACATCTCCGTTCAAATTTGAGAGGCCGGGGGCTTCTTCGGGCACTGTGCCGGCCAGCTGCCAATGTTCGTTTCCGTTCAACGCAATGCCCAACTGTGGCCGGTCTATCACTCAACCCACGACCACCGGGATTTCCAGGTCTGGAATCTCCTCGTCAAAAGGGAAAAAGGGACGCTTCATCCTTCGATAGCGCAGGTTTCGCACGTGGGTCGGCGTCGGTCCCGGCGTGTCGACGACGAATGCCGCCTTCATCACGTCGCGGTAAGCGCGGCGATAGTTCATCGGGTTTTTGACGCCAATGAATTTGGCCCGGCACACGTCCATACCCACGCTTCTGAACTGCTCGTCGCCCCAATCGTAGGTCGGCTGCGACATAACCAGCAGCTCGATGCTACCGATCTGCACTGCCGCGCTGAGACCCATCGAAGCCCGGGTGCCGCCAAAGAGACCGCCGTCATAAACGAAACAGCCGTCGCTCAGGCGGCGCACGACACCGCTGACGGCGACGGGCCGGCCCCATGTCGGGTCGATGCTGTAACCGACCTGCAGGCTGACATTCCGGCCAACGCCCTTGTCCGCGCACTTCTGCGCCGCGGCCGCGTCGACCACCATCAGAAAGGCAGGTTCCTCCACACCCATCGCCAACAACTCGCGCAGCAACGCGACGCTGTCACCGGGCGCGCCGCCCCCCGTGCAGTCGGCCGTGTCAACCAGCAGCACGGGTCCACCCTCGATCCGGCGGCCGCGGGCAACCGCTTCCCCAACCGAAAGCGTCTCTGTTTCGAACGCCCAACGTCGCTCCCAGAAGTCCGCTGCCAGCGCCTGCGCCTCCTTTGCCGCCAGCGCGGGATGGCTGTCGGTCACCACGACGGCGCCGCAGCCCATGTTTGGCAGATCGTTGTGCGGATGGACCTGGACGCAGGAGACGGAAAGGATCGACGGCTGCTTCTCCAACCAGCGCGCCCGGCGGGTCAGCTGCGCCATCGGCCCGTCGCCAAAAGTCTGACCATTGCACGCGCCGCAGATCATCGGTACCTTCGCCAGCGCCATTGCCGGTTCGATCTCACCCTGCACGGTTTTCAGCAGCAGGCGGGCTCCCCGTTCACCGGTCGAATAGGTGTCGTCGTGCGGATAGTGAGCGAAGGAGACCAGGGCGGTTGCCTGCCGGACCATGCGCGGCGTAACGTGCGCGTGCAGGTCGAGCGTCATGACGATTGGCAGTTCTGGTCCCACAATCGCCCGCACCGCGTCCAGAATGTCGCCCTCCGGGTCCAGCTCCGAAGCCGCGACCATCGAGCCGTGCGTCGCCAGCGCGAGGCCGTCAAGCGTGCCGGCTTCCCGCAGCGGAGCCAGCAGCGCCTCCTTCAGGTAGGCGTAGCAGTTGTCGCTGAGCGCACCTCCCGAGACACAGCGCGCCGCCGCAAGCGGTACGACCTGCGCGCCCGCCTCGGCGCAAACGGCGAGCATGCCCGCTACTTCGCAGTCTGTGCCTGCCAGCCGCAGTAGCGCGTCGCCTTCATGCACATAGGAGTTGCGAAACAGTGGCAGGTCGGTCTGTGTGGCGGCGAACTGGTTGCTTTCCTGGAAGATTGAGCCGACGCCGATCCGCATACCCGTCACTCGATTCCTTCTTGCTCATCTTTTGAGCAAGGGCGAACAGTTCTACCAAAAGGGGATGACCGGACCCGGAGATCCAAAGGGCGGGCAGATGCAGATCGACACTGGGATTATACGCTTGCAATTGCGGTAAGGCAATGCTTGCCTTGGCGGCCGTCTGCCGCTAAACTGGAAAAGTTTGCTGACTCTTGAATCTAGCGAAAAGGAGATATCGATGATTCGTACTGTTTCTGTGGCCCTGCTGCTGGGTCTGCTCACTGCGGGGTGTGTCGCCATTCCATCCCAGAATGAACCGGCGGCCTATACGCAATCGATTGTGGAGGACGCGATCCGCCGCTACCAACGGGACGGCAGGGAGGCAGCAGTTGCTTACCACAGTTCAGCCGACAGCGTGGACGGGCAGTGGTATGTGTTCATCATCGGTGGGGACGGCTACACCATCGCCCATCACAACCCGGAAATGATCGGTCGCGACCCCGCGCTGCGCATCGACTCGACCGGCTACTTTTACGGCGATGACGTGCTCAGCGCGACCGAGGACGGCAAGTGGGTCAGTTACGTCTTCCAGAACCCGGAAACGGGCGAGGAGCGGCGCAAGCACGCCTGGATCGTGCGCCATGACGGCCTGTTCTTCGGTTCTGGTTGGTACGAGGAGAAGTAACTGTCCAGGAGCAAAGCCGAGATAAAGCAGCGCCCCGCGTCGGGCGGCGAACGGGTTGCCTTCCTGGAAGACTGCGCCAGCGTCGATCCGCATTACTGTCACTCGAGTCCTTTGTTCCCTCCATTGTCAAAGCACAGCCGCATCAGAGGGCAAATATCCATGTATCGCGCAACTGCTTTTCTCTTGACCCTGGGCCTGGCGCTGGTCGTCGCCGGCTGCGTCGCCATCCCATCCCGGAACGACCCGGCAGCCTATACGCAATCGATCGTGCAGGACGCAATCCGCCGCTACCAACGCGAGGGCAGGCAAGCGGCCATCGACTACCACAATTCAGCCGAGAATGTGGACGGACAATGGTACGTCGTCATCATCGGCGAGGACGGCTACACCATCGCACATTACAACCCGGAAATTAAGGGTCGTGACCCCGCGCTGCGCATCGACTCGACCGGCTACTTCTTCGGCGATGAGATGTTGAGCGCGACCGAGGCGGGCAAGTGGATTAGCTACCTCGCCCTCAACCCGGAAACCGGCGAGGAGCGGCGCAAGCACACATGGCTCGTGCGCTATGACGGCCTGATTTTCGGATCAGGCTGGTACGAGGATGAGTGACTGCTCGGGCGGGAAACCGGGGGACGGAAGCCCCCACTCTTTCAAGGGGCAGATTCGGCGCTTGCGCCGCGCCCGACGAACACCGAGGCCATCTCTTCTGCCGCGAGCGCAGGGGACTCCTCGTGCAGATAGCAGGCCGCGAGGCGATGCGGGTCCGTCCGGTACAGGGGCGGCATCTCCTCTGCACATTTCGGCATGGCGTGCGGGCAACGCGCAACAAATTTGCAGAAGACGCTTCCATCCGCCGCCACAGTCGATGATCCGGTCGCCGCTTCCGTATTCCAACGGCGGTCCGGGTCGGGCTGCGGCACCGAACCGATCAGCAGTTGCGTATAGGGGTGCTGCGGCTGCTTCACTACGAGGTCGATGTCGCCCGCCTCCGCGACCGAGCCGGAATACATGACAATGATGTTCTCGCTGATCTGGTAGGCCGTTGTCAGGTCGTGGGTAATATAGACGACGGAGATGCCGAACTCCTCGTTCAGCTGGCGCAGGTTGCCCAGAACAGTGGCGCGCAGCGACGCGTCGATCATCGAGACCGGTTCGTCGGCCACGATCAGGCGCGGCCGCAACAGCAGCGCACGCGCCACCATGATGCGTTGTCTCTGTCCGCCGCTAAGCTGGTGCGGACGCCGCCCCAGCGTGTTTTCGGGGCGCAGCCCCACCGCCTCCAGCGCCTCCTCGATCAGCCTCTGGCGTTCCTGGCGCGAACTGGCCAGCCCAAACCGGGCAATCGGCGCCGTCAGAACATGGTCTACCTTGTAGAAGGGATTGTAGACCTCGAACGGGTCCTGGAAGACAACCTGCACGTCGCGCCGGAACGAGTGCCACTCCGCCGTCGACAGTCCCTGCAGATCTTTCCCCTGATAGAGCACCTGCCCCTCGGTCGGGGTCTCCAGACCCAGCAGGATGCGGGCCAGCGTCGTCTTGCCGCTGCCGCTCTCACCTACCACAGCCGTGATCGAGGGAGGCTCGCTGGCGATCGCCAGCGAAAAGTTTTCCAGCGCCACGGTCCTGCTGCGGCTGAACAGACCGCCGCCGAAAACCTTGGTAATGTGTTGTACTTCGAGCAATGCGCTCATCTATCTTGTGACTCGCAATTGGTTCAGGCTACTGCGCCTCTCCGGCCGGCTGCAGATCGTGTATCAGCTCCACGCGATGACAGGCCACCCACCGCCCCGACTCCACCTCCGCCAGCGTCTGCTCCTGCGTTGTGCATTCGTCCGCGGCATGCGGGCAGCGGGGATGAAAGAGGCAGCCCGATGGACGTTCGAGCAGTGAAGGCGGCAAACCCGGAATGCCTTCCAATTCATCCTTGCTCTCCAACGAGGGCACGCTCTCGATCAGCAGACCGGCGTAGGGATGCAGTGGTCGCCGGAAGATCTCACGCACCGGCGAGACTTCGACCAGCTTGCCGGCATACATCACCCCCACGCGGTCCACAAACTGTGCCATGATGCCCATGTCGTGGCCGACCAGTATGACTGCCGCCCCGACCTCCTCCTGAGCTCGGCGCAGCGTCTCCATCACCTGCATCTGCACCACCACGTCCAGCGCGCTGGTCGGTTCGTCCGCGATAATCACCTTGGGACGCAGGCTGATCGCCATCGCGATGCAGACCCGCTGCTTCATCCCGCCGCTCAGTTCGTGCGGGTACATGTTGGCAACCTGCGGCTCCAACCCGACCCGCGCCAGCAGTTCGCGTACGTAGTCGTCCTGCTCGCGCCGGTTCATCTTCGCCGCGGCCGCTCCGCCTTCGGGCTCGGCCTGCCCGGCCGCGTGATCTTTCATCCCGTCAAGCAGCTGACGCCGGATGCGCGTCACCGGATTGAGCGAGTTCATCGAGCCCTGCGCCACCAGCGCGATGCCCGCCAGCCGCAACTGGCGCATCCCCTCACCCGAAAGCGACAGCACATCCTGACCGTCCAGCCATATCTGGCCCGACTCGATCTGTCCCGGCGGCTTGATCATGCGCAGCAACGCCATCGCCAGCGTCGTTTTGCCCGAGCCGGACTCGCCCACCAGCCCGAATCGCTCGCCAGCTTCCAGATTGAAACTCACGTCGTCCACCGCCCGCACCGCGCCTTCCGGCGTCGCGTAGTGGACGTGCAGGTTCTGCACCTGTAGCGTGGCTGATTTCTTCGCCGACTCGCCGTTTGCGCTCGCCGCCGTCATACGCTTCTCCTCAACCTCGGATTTGCCAACTCGTCCATGCCGATCGAGGTCAGGTAGAGGGCGATAAAGATAAGCACGATGATCACCACCGGCGCCAGCCACCACCACCAGTATCCCCCCAGGACACCGGCGTGCAGAATAACCCAATAGATCGTCATACCCAGCGTCGGGTGGGAGGTCGGGCCCAGGCCAAGGGCTTCCATGCCGATGGTGGCGAGTATGGCCGAAGCGGTGGTGTTGACGAGATTGGCGACGATGAAGGGAATGAGGTTGGGCATCAGCTCGCGCACGATAATCTCGTACCCGCGCATGCCGGACATGCGCGCCACGTCAACGTAGGCGCGCTCCTTCAACGAAAGGACCTGCGATCGGATCGTGCGCGTCGGCCACAGCCACGCTGTCGCAGCCACGATCAGCGACATCTCCGTCGGGTTGACGCCTCTAAGTGCGATCGCGATCAGGATCAGAATCAGGATACTGGGGATCGTCAGGCCGACGTCCACAACCAGGCGAATGATCGCGTCGATGATGCCACCGTAGTAGGCCCCGGCAAAGGCCAGCAGGCTGGCAAAAGCCACGCCCAATATGCCGGCCAGCAGGCCAACGCGCAGGGTGAGCGGCGTGCCCACGATCATCACTGCCAGCAGGTCCCGGCCCACCTTGTCCGTGCCAAATGGATACTCGGCGGAGGGCGCTTTGAACGGAGGCGCAGACAGGGGCGAAGCGTCTTCCACGTTGACAACCAGCCGGCCCACGACCGAAAACAACAGGAGGATCAGAATCAGGCCCAGCCCAAAGGCAAGCGGCGGGTTGCGGCGCAGGTAGCCCAGGGCTCCCTGCATCGGTGAACTGGTGCTGAGGCGCGTCGCCGTCTCGCCTTCCGCCCGTACTGCCATCTATGTCCGCCTTCTGATTCGTGGATCCAGGATCGGCAACGTCAAATCCAGGATCAAGGTCGTAGTCGCGAGTGTCAGAATGATCGCCAGTACGATGCCCTGGATCACGGGGTAGTCCACGCCTTTGATCGCCTGGAAGAGCACCGTCCCGATGCCGGGAAAACCAAATACCACCTCGACCAGCAGCGCGCCGGAGAAGACGTAACCCATCGCAAGCGCCAGCGAGGTGATCTGCGGCAGGATTGCATTGCGCAGCCCGTAGTCGTAAAAGAGACGCCCGCTCCTGATTCCCTTGGCCTCGGCCAGCGTCATGTAGTCCTCGCCTTCGACCGTTACCATCATGCCGCGCATGGCAATGGCCCAGAAACCGAGGCTCGAAAGCAGGATGGAGAGCGCGGGCAGGACGGCGTGTTCACCCGCCTCCAACAGAAACTTCCAACTCAAGTTGGGGATGTGGCCGATGCGGTAACCGCCGTGACCGGGGAACCAGCGCAGCTCGAAGGCGAATATGAAGAGCAGGATCAGCCCCAATAGGTAATAGGGGATGGCCGCCATCGTCATAATCGGCGGCGCCAGTGAGCGCAGCCACAACGGCGCGCGCGTCCACGCCACAATCGCGCCGAAGACCGTCCCGAACAGAAACGACAGGAGCGTCGTTACCGTCAGCAGACTGATCGTCCACAGCATCGAATCCCGCAGGATCTGCTTGACTGTCCTGGGGTAGGATGCGATCGAATGGCCCAGTTCAAAGCGGGCCATGTCGCCCAGGTAAGTCAGGTACTGCTGCCACAGCGGTTTGTCCAGGCCGAACTTCTCGTTGTAGAGCTCGACCATATCCTCGATGCCCTTGCCCCAGGCGCTGCCCGACTGCACCAGCTTGATCATGCGCTCGCGGATCGGGTCCTGCCCGGACAGCCGCGGCAGGAAGAAGTTCACCGTGGCCGCGGTCCACACGATCAGGAGGAAGAAGGCGATTCGTTTGAGGAGATAGCCGGCGGCCCACATCTGCAAACCCCCGTAGATAGAACTGAAGCGACGAGTGGCCGGCTCGATTGCGGACCACTAGCCACTCGTCACTGTTAACTACAGTAGACTACTGTAAACTATTGAGCCGGTTCGAGATGCAACAGGACCAGGTGGAAGCCGAGCAGCTGCGGCGCTTCGTTGACATACTCGCCATCCTTGCTGTCAACGGTCGGCCAGTTCTCCCAGTAGGTCTGGTTCATCGCCATGTTGTGCTTCCAGTTGAAGAGCATGACCGCAGGCAGCTCCGGCAGCCAGATCTCCATCGCCTGGCGGAAGAGCGCCTTCATCGTCTCGGTATCTTCCGGATGCACCCGCGACATCTCCAGCACGACCTCGTCGAACGCTTCATTGCACCACAGCGCCTGGTTGGAGGCCCAGTTCGCAGCCGGGCCGCCCTCCTTGCCGCAGGTGTACAGGTTCACCGCCTCGTAGGGCTCCTTCAGGCTGCCGGTGTGGCCGGCGGGGAAGGCGGTGTACGTCTTGGAAACGAAGCGGTCCCAGGCGTCGGGCGGCGTCGTCAGCTCAGCTTCGATACCGCCGCGCTTGAGCTGCTCGACCAGAACCTCACCCGGCGCGTTCCAGGCAAACCAGGACTCCACCGGCACCTTGATCGTGTTGCCGTCGGCGTCCGCCCACATGCCGTCGTCGTTCATGCTGTAGCCGGCGGCCTCAAAGTGTGCGGCGGCCTTCTCCGGGTTGAACTCGTTGGTGTCGTACTGCTCAAGCAGGTCGGCGATCGACTCGGTGTACTGTTCGAGTCCCGGATACGGCGGATACGGCATCCGGTTCGGAGGATTCAGGCCCTCGAAGGCGATGTCCACGATCTGCTGACGGTCGATCAGGTAACTGATGCCCCAGCGCACGTCGACGTTGTCGTAAGGCGGCTTCTCGTTGTTCAGCCACAGCGCCTGCGTCCACCAGTCGACATAGCCGTAGGGGGCCTTGCGGCCGTTGTGGGCCGTTACCTTCTCATTGCGTTCGATGGCCAGCCGGATTGAGGAGCCCTGCAACGCGGTGATGTCGATCTGGTTGCTCGTGACCAGCTCGATCAGCCGCGTCTGGTCGGTGCCGGCAACGACGAACATGACCCGCTCCATGTTCAGCTCGTCGGTCAGGCCGGACTCAGCCGCCCACCAGTCGTCCCGCCGGTCGAATATCTTCTGTTGCGGCGATGAGTAGACCACCTTCAGCGGGCCGGTCGTCACGGGCCAGCCCTTCTCGATGTCCAGGTGGGTGAAGGTCGCCCAATCCTGCCCCTCGAAGATGTGCTTGGGCATGATCGGGAAGGCGCCCGAGTCCCACTTCCAGACGAAGAAGCGGTCATGGTAGCGCGGGAAGGGGTAATTCAGGCTGATGACGACGGTGTGGTCATCGGTCGCAACCGCCTCTTTCGTGTACTGCTGGACCTCGTTACCGTGGCGCACCGCTCCGCCGATTTCGCTCAGGTGGTTGATCGTATAAACGACGTCGTGGGCGGTGAACGGCGTTCCGTCGCTCCACATCACCTCCGGCCGCAGCGCGATGGTCAGCTCGGTATAGTCGTCATTGTAGTCGAAGCTCTCGGCCTGCCACATGACCGTCTCGTCGCGGAAGGCATTCCAGTAAGCCATGCCCTCGTAGACGACGTTGAGGCCGCGCTGATAATCGCCGCCGATGGCGAAGGGCGTATAAATCTCCGACTCTTCAAACTCGTTGCTGCCCCACCAGCCGACTATCAGGCTCCGCTCTCTGGGCACATCCATGACGCCTTCGACGCCGGTCGTCTCTTCGGCGGGCTCCTCGGCCATCTCTTCGGACGCGGGCGCGGCCTCCTGCCCGCAGGCGGCCACCAGAAGGGCCAGCACAGCCAAAAGCACAGCGATCTTCAATGGTACGCGGAACTTACTTCGCCTTTCCATCACTGTATCTCCCTTTGCGTGTGAAATGGGACACTGATACGCGCTGGATTCGCTGGTACTGCGGCGCTGTCAATGGAAAATGGATACTGTAAATGGATAGTGTGGTATTGAGGAACAAGTGTGAGTCTGGGCTGCCGCTGACCTGAACCGGCGGACTTTGGCGGTGACCAAAGGGCGGCAAAGACCGGACAAAATACGAACACCTTCCTGCTGGCAGCGGCCTGGAACAACTCCACTCTTGCAGTATTCGACACTGAGAAGTCTAAACGACGGAGGTGCTTTGGGCAAACGCGAAAAATTCGCTCCCGACAGGTGAAGGATTCCGCGCGCAGCTGGCCAGGCCCGTCAACTCGAGTCAACCGAACGCAGCAGATTGCGCATCCTGATCGTCTCAGTCAAGCTGTCGACCTCTTCGTAGGCCTCCCATTCGGTCCACACCTACTCGACGCAGATGTAGCCGGCATAGCCGGCCTCGTGCAACGCCAGCACCGTCCGCCGGTAGTCGATTATGTCGTCGCGGAACTTCGACAGAACTGCATTGCGCAGCCCGACTGCACCCGTTTGATCATGCCCTCGCGGATCGGGCCCTGCCCGGACAGCCGCGGCAGGAAGAAGCTCACGCTGACAGCGGTCTGTACGATCGGGAGGAAGAAGGCGATCCGTCTGAGGAGACAGCCGGCGGCCCACATCTGCAGACCCCCGTAGAGAGGGGCAGTGACGAGTGGCCAGCGGGGCTGCAAACCCTTAACCACTCGTCACTGTAAACTACTGCTGAAAACTACTACATGTAAACTACTGTAGACTATTCAGCCGGTTCGAGATGCAGCAGGACCAGGTGGAAGCCGAGCAGCTGCGGCGCTTCGTTGACATACTCGCCATCCTTGCTGTCAACGGTCGGCCAGTTCTCCCAGTAGGTCTGGTTCATCGCCATGTTGTGCTTCCAGTTGAAGAGCATGATCGAAGGCAGCTCCGGCAGCCAGATCTCCATCGCCTCACGGAAGAGCGCCTTCATCGTCTCGGTATCATCCGGATGCACCTGTGACATCTCCAACACGATCTCGTCGAACGCTTCGTTGCACCAGAGCGACTGGTTGGAAGCCCAGTTCGAGGCCGGGCCGCCCTCCTTGCCGCAGGTGTACAGGTTCAACGCCTCGTAGGGCTCCTTCAGGCTGCCGGTGTGGCCGGCGGGGAAGGCGGTGTGCGTCTTGGAAACGAAGCGGTCCCAGGCGTCGGGCGGCGTCGTCAGCTCAGCGTCGATCCCGCCCCGCTTGAGCTGCTCGACCAGAACCTCGGCCGGCGCGTTCCAGGCAAACCAGGACTCCAGCGGCACCTTGATCGTGTTGCCGTCGGCGTCCGCCCACATGCCGTCGTCGTTCATGCTGTAGCCGCCCGCCTCAAGGTGTGCGGCGGCCTTCTCCGGATTGTACTCGTTGGTATTGTACTCCTCAAGCAGGTCGGAGATCGACTCGGTGTACTGTTCGAGTCCCGGATACGGCGGGTACGGCATCGGGTTGGGGCTCGTCAGGCCTTCGTAGGCAATGTCCGCGATCTGCTGACGGTCGATCAGGTAGCTGATGCCCCAGCGTACGTGGACGTCGTCGTATGGCGGCTTCTCGTTGTTCAGCCACAGCGCCTGCGCCCACCAGTCGACATAGCCGTAAGGGGCCTGGCGGCCATAGTGCGCTGTTACCTTCTCATTGCGCTCGACAGCCATTCGGATCGATGCGCCCTGCAACTCGGTGATGTCGATCTGGTTGCTCGTGACCAGCTCGATCAGCCGCGTCTGGTCGGTGCCGCCGACGACGAACATGACCCGCTCCATGTTTAGCTCGTCGGTCAGGCCGGACTCCACCGCCCACCAGTCATCGCGACGGTCAAACATCTTCTGCTGCGGTGAAGAGTAGACCACCTTCAGCGGGCCGGTTGTTACAGGCCAGCCCTTCTCGATGTCGTAGTGGGTGAACGTCGCCCAATCCTGCCCTTCGAAGATGTGCTTGGGCATGATCGGGAAGGCGCCCGAGTCCCACTTCCAGACGAAGAAGCGGTCATGGTAGCGTGGGAACGGGAATTTCAGGGTGATGACCGCGGTATGGTCGTCGGCTGCGACCGCCCCTTCGGTGTACTGCTGGACTTCGTTGCCGAAGCGGACCTCGCCGCCGATTTCAATCAGGTGGTTGATCGTGTAGACGACGTCATGGGCCGTAAATGGCGTGCCGTCACTCCACATCACCTCCGGCCGCAGCGAGATGGTCAGCTCGGTATAGTCGTCATTGTAGTCGAAGCTCTCGGCCTGCCACATGACCGTCTCGTCGCGGAAGGCATTCCAGTAGGCCATGCCCTCGTAGATGACGTTGAGGCCGCGCTGATAGTCGCCGCCGATGGCAAAGGGCGTGTAGATCTCCGACTCTTCAAACTCGTCGCTGCCCCACCAGCCGACGATCAGTGTCTGCTCCCTGGGCACATCCATGACGCCTTCGACGCTGGTCGTCTCTTCGGCGGGCTCCTCGGCCATCTCTTCGGACGCGGGCGCGGCCGGCTGCCCGCAGCCGGCCACCAGAAGGGCCAGCACTGCAATGAGCACAGCGATCTTCAATGGTACGCCGAACTTCCTTCGCCTTTCCATTTCTGTTTCTCCTTTTGCGTGTGAAATGGGATTTCGATACGCGCTGGATTCGCTGATACTACGGGACTGTCGATGAATTGTATGGCTTTGTGGGAAACGACGTTCATGGGATCTCGGATACGGCAACGGTTCCCATGTGGATAGCGATTGACCGCCATTGTAGTTGAAAGAGGGAATAGGAACAAACGCGAAAAATTAGCCCCGATTGCCGTCTGTCGCCCTGTTCGCGAACGCCGCGATTGCGCGGCACACAGAGCCTCAACTCTTGGGCCAACCCAGGATCTCACGTTCTTCGTCGGTGATGTTCGGGAATTCGTACCCGTCCGCAGCCGCGTCCTTTTGCCCGCTTCCGCCATGTCCTGCAGGCGCGTGAATAGGGGCCATCTCCCAGATGTCGATCCCTTCGCAGCGCACGCGGCCACCTGTGCTGAAGAGGCCGACTTGCAGGCTGTCAGGCCGCTTGGGATAGGTCCGGCCCGTTATGCAAGCGCGATTGCGGTTGGCGAACACCTCCACAACCGAGCGATCGACATAGACTCGCAAGGTAACCAGCCCGTCCTCTGCCATCGGCAGGTCCACCTCGCGCACCGTCCTGAAGACCTCGCTCTCCAGACTGCCGTGGGTATTGTCGAAACTGAGTTTGCCACTCTCCAGGTCGATGCCGATGCGAGCCGCTTCGGTTAGGTCCGGCGCGCAGCGCACGAGCAGGCCGAAGCGGCTGGCCCCCTGTGGTCGAATTCGGGCGATGATCTCCAAACAATCCCCGCGCACGCCGTCCAGGAGCAGCTGGCTGCTGACCGTGCCGGGTGCATCCGGCGGGCTCTCTGTTCCCAGAGCAAAGGATGGCAACCGGGTGTGACCTCCGCGCAGCGCTTCCAGTTCAATGGGCGGCTCCATCAGGAGTGCACCGTCGGCGGCGATGTGCAACTGACGCGGCAGCGACATCAGGCCGCTCCAACCGGCCCGCCGCGTGGGCGAGTCCAACGGCTGCGATTCGGCCCCGGCCGGCCGGTCCTCCAGCACCCAGCTCCAGGCGATGCGGTGTCCCTGGTCATCCAGCAGCGTTTTGGTGGCGCAGGCGCGCGCGGAGTCGTAGTGTGTGCGGCGCTGTGAGACAAAGCGTCCCTTTTTGTGTTCACCGACTTCGACAAAAGTGGTGAACATTCCCCATGGATGATGGAAGAGGACGTGGCGGCCGTCCAGCTCGAAAAAGTGCGGGTATTCCATGGCCCTCATCGGCGCCGCGCCGGCCTGGTAAAAGCAACTCACGTAGGACCAGTTGCGCAGGTCATTGCTGGCGTAGAGAGGAATCGCGGCCGTTTTCTGGTCTGCCAGCGAGGCGGCCAGGAGCATATACCAGGTGTCGCCTTCCTTCCAGATGTCTGGGTCGGACCAGCGCCCGTGCAGATGGTAAACATCGGTCGGCAGCAGATCGGCCCGGCGCATGATCGGATTGTGAGCATCTTTCTCCCAGCGAATCAGGTCGTCATCCAGGGCGGTAGCCAGACAATGGGTCTCCTCGCGCGTCTCCCCGTCTACGCCGCCGTAAAAGATATGGACCTTGCCCTCATGGCTCAACACGCAGCCGCTGGCGCACAGCGCCCGGTCATACTGCTCCGGCCCGTTGGTAATGGCAACCGGCAGCTCCTCCCAATGGATAAGGTCGGCGCTTCTGACGTGTCCCCACACGCACTTGTCCCCCGCCCACTCATCCGGCGCGTACTGGAAAAAGACATGGTATACACCTTTCCAGAAGAAGGGGATCGTGTCCTGGAAAAACTCGCCGGCCCTGGGCTGGAAATGGTAGCGCGGGCGGTGCGGGTCCTCGTCCAGGCGTGCAACGCGCAGCGCCAGCCCGGTCAGCGCACCGGCTGGGGCGACGAACCGAGAGCCGCGAAAATCGATTTCATTGTCCGGGAGCCCAGGCGTCCGATCTGGATTGCTCTGATTCATCTCTTCTCACTCCTTCGTTCTGCGCAGATGAACGCCCGGAACACGGTTGCCGGAGACAGCCTCCCCCGTTCTCCTGCCCTGGACGACCAGATGTTTGACCGCATTGCCCACGTCCCCCTCCCACCAGTTGGGAGGCCGAAAATCGTATTCGACCTTGCATGCCTCCTTGATTTCCGCCGGAAAATGCTGGAAATCGAGAAAATACCACACCAGCACGAGCGGCCGGTGCCGGGGCGTCTGGTTGGCATGCGTGCTGTGCAGCAGCCTGGCGTCGGCTATCACCAGCGAGCCGCTTTTCGCCGGCACATCGACCGCAGCGGGATGGTCCAGCAGCATTGCCTGATTGACCCCTTCGGCCTCTTCGCCCTTCGTCCAATCGACATGGCCGGGGCCGATCAGGAGCTCGTCGTGCAGGTCGAAGCGGCGCAGTTGCGAGCCCGGGATGACGCGCAGGCAGCCATTCCTGACACTGGTGTCGGTCAGGTAGTATGAAAGAAACACCTGCATCGGCCGCGCCTCGCTGCTGACGGGATGGTCCCACCATACCCAGTCCTGGTGCCAATACAACGGCGGGCCAAAGGGCAGTTTGTTGATGAGATACATGGAGCCCTCCCAGCGCACTTCCCCGAAATCCATCGCCGCCAAAAGATCGAGACTTGGCTGCCAGGCAATGAGGCGAGCGTAGACTGGATCCCGGTAGGCAGGTTCGATCAGAGTACCGTGATATTTCACGGCGTCGAGTCGTTGTTCCTCCTCCTCGCGAATGCGCGCCGAAACCCGCCTGAGTTCGGCCGCGAATTCATGGTCCAATACCTGATCAATGACGCAGTAGCCTTCTTCAATCAGCTGGTATCTTTTCTCCCTGGCCTGGGCTTGCGTAGACATGGCGATGACACCGCTTCTCCTACCAAATGCAAGGCCGATATCGTTCCCATTTCGAGCGGGGCCGCAAAAGGTCTAGTTCGGGGCCAGCGACCTGTGCTAGCCGTGAGCCGTCAACTGGCTGTAATCAAACTGCGTCTCTCGACCGGCCAGAAAGCTGGCAGTCTCCTCGGCCGTGGGAATTCCGGCCCGTCCGCCCAGCTTGGCGCACTTGATGGCGGCCACCGCCGCGGCGAACTCGACCGTCTGCGGCAGCTCCCAGTCCTGCAGCAGGCCCCGAACGAAGGCGCCGTGGAAGACGTCGCCGGCCCCTGTCGTATCGACCACATCCACCTCGAAGATCGGTGTGTGGAAGGTATCGCCGTCCGCGTGGCAGACGCAACCCTCTTCCCCCAGTGTGATCAGAATGATCGAGGCGCCAAAGGTGCGAAAGGTCTCTAAGGCCTTTTCTACATTTTCCGTTCCGGTAAAGCGCTGCGAAAAGCTCTTCGATGGTATCAGAATGTCCGTCAGGTCAAGGAGGGCCTCGATTTCGGAATCGAGCGCCACCACATCGGCATCGAGCACCACCGGGACGCCAGCGCTGCGCGCCCTTCTCGCCGCCTCCAAGGCGGCTTGGCGCGCCGTCCCATCCAGTAGAAGATATCTCGCTTTTTCGACGAAGCCGGGCCTGATCTGATCCGGCGCGATCTCGGAGGCGGTGAAGGGAACGCCCAGAATCGTGCGCTTGCCTGACTCATCATCGACCAGCACGATGCTTGTCTGGGAGGTGGCTCCCCTCTCGACAAGCAGATGGCTTGTGTCGACGCCATACTGTTCAAATTCTGTCGCAATCAGGTCGCCTGAGGGGTCGTCGCCGATCTGGCCGACGTAGGAGGCTGTCGAACCCAGCCGTGCCAGGGCCACCAGCGCAGTCGCTACTTCTCCGCCGCCCTGTCGGCTGGCGGCAAGCATCTGGATCTCATCATCCAGCCCCGGCATGTAGGGGACAACGCCCAGAAAATCGACACATGCGCATCCCAGGCCGACAACGTCGAACATCTCTTCGTCTCCCCGCTTACAGTTAGTGTCCGCCCATTCCAGTGAGCGCGACGCCCCGGGTGATGTAACGTTGAAAGATGAAGAAGACGACCAAAACCGGCACAACGACGATCAAGTCACCGGCCATCAGGATACCGAGCTGATGCGTCCCCCTTCCGGCAGCGCCCATTCCGCGCGGGTTGACCGTGACAAGCGTGCTGAGCGCGACAGGGAGTGTGCGTAGGTCCCCCGTGTTGATTACAAACAGGGGCCACAGGAAGTCCCCCCAGATTCCCGTGAAGGCGAAGATGCCCAGCGCCCCCATCGCCGGTGTCAGAATCGGCATCGCAATCTGTACGAAGATTCGGAACTCGTTCGCGCCGTCGATGCGCGCCGCGTCGAGAAGCTCGTTCGGAATCGTCATCGCAAACTGGCGCAGCAGAAAGATGCCGAATGGCGTGAAAAGCACCGGGACAATCAGGGCGTGGTATGTATCGAGCCAGCCCCAGCTGACCACCATGACGAAGAGTGGTACGAGGACGACGAAAAAGGGGACCATCATCGTCGAGAGGATGAGCAGAAAAAGCGTCTGTCGCCCCGGAAAGTCGAATCGAGCCAGGGCGTATCCGGTCATGGCGCTGGTGATGATCTGCGCCGCTGTGGCTGCAGTGGATACAAACAGACTGTTGGCGTAGATGCGTGCCACGGGGAAAACCTTGGTCAGGGCGCGGAAGTTCTGCAGCGTCCACTCATCGGCGATCAGAGTGGGCGGGATGCGCAGAATCTGGTGCCCTGGTTTGAAGGCGCCCAGCACGCCCCACAGGAAAGGAAAGACCACCCAGCCTGCGGCCAGCGTCAGCAGGAGGTACGAGAGCAGTTGAAAGGCTCTTCCGCCGCGCAGCCAGGCGTGCGTAGGCGCGGTCGTCTCCTTCATCTCAGTACTCCCAGCGCGCCCGTAACAAGGCCAGCTGCGCCAGTGTGAAAAGCATAATGATGGCGAAGAGAACAAATGCCATGGCCGCGGCGTAGCCCGCGTTGCCGCGTCCCATGATCGTATGCTGGATGTAAAGAACCATTACCAAAAGGCTCTTGCCGGGTCCGCCATCGCGCCCGAAAAGAAATGCGAGTGTAAAGACCTGAAACGAGCTGATGATCGTCGTGACCGTGACGAAGAGCGTTGTGTGCTGGAGCAGCGGGAGCGTGACATAGCGGAAACTTTGCCACTGCCCTGCGCCGTCGATCTTGGCGGCATCATAGAAGTGTTGCGGAATCCCTTGCAGGCCCGCCAGGAAGAGGATCGTCTGCAAGCCCATCGACTGCCAGACCGAGACGAGTACCAGGCTGGGCATGGCTGTGGCGGCATCGACGAACCAATTCAGTGGCGGCAGCCCCACACTTTCCAGCAAAAGGTTGGCGCTGCCCAGACTGGGGTGCATGACGTAGCGCCAGATGAGCGCTACGGCCACGCCGGCGGTCATTACCGGCGCGAAGTAGATGGCGCGGTAGAGGGCCGCGCCGCGGCGGATCATGTTGAGCATCACGGCCAGCCCCAACGCGACCAGGATCACCGCAGGGACGAACATCGCTGTAAACTTGAAAGTGGCCAGAAGGGAGGCGGAGAAGTCGGGATCGTCGAAGAGCTTGCGATAGTTTTCCAGTCCGACGAATGGTTTTTCCGGCGCCGCGATCTGGTAGTCCTGCAAACTCATCGCCAGCCCGCGCACAAGCGGATAGACGAGGAAGATCAGAAAGAAAACGATGGCCGGCAGCACAAACAGGTAGGCGGTCAACACCTGCTGGGAACGCATCGTTCTCGATCGATCGGGCGCGGGATGGACAAGAGAAGGCATTCAAACACCTCCCGCTTTGGCCTGAGACAACGCCACCGGCCGCCACAGTGCCAAGGTCAAACCGGCGCGGCAACTGCCTGCCGCAAAGAAGGGGAACGAATAGGCGGTTGCGCGACGGAGAGCCAGACCTGGAGAGAGCGAAGATGGGAGAGGAGCGAGGAGCGAGGAAAGAAGATCCCTCACCCCTCGCAGTTGACTGTTCAAAGCCGTCAACTCAGTTGCAGCGCCTTTTCCAGAGTTGACATCTCCGATGCCATGGCGTCCTGCGCGGACATGCCGTCGAAAACGATCTTCTCGTAGATCGTCTCGTGCACGGAATCCCACAACGGGATGTCCGGCGGCAGAGCAAAGACCTTGCCGCAGCAGACGGCGTCGGCCAGTTCGACCGCGTACTGCGGTGCTCTGTCCCCCGCGAAGGCATCCGCGCCCATCGCCGCGATCTCCACGTGCGTGGGCGGCGTGTTGGTGTAGGAGATGTAGTCGAGCAGGTTTTCTTTCGAAAGACCGTATTTGTAGACCTGCCAGGCCGCGTCCCGCTTCTCTTCAGCCGTGGCCGAAGTCACGACCATCCCCCAGTTGGGCGCGATGCCGAGCCGGTAGCCGTCCGGGCCAATCACAGGCATACAGTGGCGGGCGCTGATCGTGCCCGTCTCCACATCCTGCACGTTGGCTTCCAGCTCACTGTTTATGGCCGCCGAAGTCCAGCCAAAAGCGGAGAAGCCCTGTGAGTAGGTCTGGCCTGTCCAACCCAGGCCCTTGCCGAACTTGAAGTGGAGCACATCATGCGCCCGCTCGAAATCCGCCAATAGCTCCCACGCTTCCCAGCCCAATTCATTGTTGAAGGGTATCTCGGTGGCGAAGAGGTCGGTCAGATGCTCGCCCCCCATGCTCTGTAGAATGTCTCTGTAAATGTCCTTGACGCCATGGATTCCGAAGCCGGAGCGCAACACCTTGTCCCCGTCTTTGGACACAGACGCTTTGGCCATTTCCAGGAACTCCTCAAAGCTGGCCGGTTCACTGTCGAAGCCGACCTCCTGCAGGATCGTTCGGTTCACCTGGAGGGCCATCGTGGCCATCTCCCAACAAATGAGGTAATAGCTTCCATCAACCAAGAGTTGGTCAATCGACTGCTTGATGAAGCTCTCATTGATCCAGTCGTAGGAGATCGCCTCTTTGGGGATCGGGAGCCAGGCATCGTTGTTGAGCGAACGCACCATCATGTCCGGCGCGGCCCAGATCAGGTCGGGAAAGACGCCGGCCTCGCCGGCCAGCCAGTACTTTTCGTACAGTTCGTCCCAGCCGATCGGTGGGTTGTCGATCTCGACCTTGGGCATGATGCCCGCGGCCTCCATATTGGGGCCGATGGTGGGGAAGTATTCGTCCCATAGCCAACTGCCCTGCCACAGCGTCAACTTGACAGGCTCTGCCATCGGCGGGCCCGCTGCATCCTCTTCGGGCGCTGCAACCGGCATGCACGCCTGCATCAGCGCAGCGCCGGCCGTCGCTCCCGCCACTGCTGCAGCGCGGACCAGAAAATCCCTGCGATTCAGCTCGTCAGCCATGATCTCCTCCCTTTCCCATGTGTTAATTCTGGCAGCTATTCTGTCCCTTTCGTAATAATGGATGAGCAGAACGCCCGCTATACGTCAACTGATGAAATAAACTATATTTTTTTGAAAACCAACGCGTTCCAGTATAAACGACGGCTGAAGAAGGTACAAACACCGAAATTCCGGACCCCGCAGGTGCCGATATGGGCGCAAAGCCGGTACAAGGCCCTTAGGTCAGGTCAACCGACCGCAGCAGATCGCGCATCTGGATCGTCTCCGACAGGTTATCGACCTCGTTGCAGCCTTCCCACTCCGTCCACACATACTCGACGCAGATAAATCCTGTGTAGTCGGCTTCGTGCAGCGCCCGCACGACCCGCCGGTAGTCGATCACGTTGTCCTGGTATTTCGACTGCAGGCGGTTCTTATGCCCCCCGCGCACGTGAAAGTGGGAGGTATGCGGGATCAGCGTTTCGCTCTCGTCGTCGCTGATCTCTCTGTAGGCAAAATGCGAGTAGTCGAGCGTCAGCGTTAGCCCCGGCGTCATCTCCAGCAGCCGGTGCGTCTGAGCCGGCGTGCGCGCCACCGACTCGACGTTCGGCTCCACCGCGCAGACACAGCCCGCCTTCTGCGCCAGCTCGACCCGCCAGGCCAGCTCCTCGCACGCCCGCTGCAGCGACGTCTCGTAGGATTCTCCCTCCCACAGCAGGCCGGGCTCGATCGATATATGGGTAGCGTTGCAGCGCAGCGTAAACTCGACCACGCGCGCGAACAGATCGCGCGCCTTGCGGCGGTCTTCGGCATCAGGATGGTTGATCGCCAGGTCCATCAGCCCCGGCCCCGATGCCTGAAAGTAGACGTCGGCGATCTCCAGCCCCTTGTCGCGCACGCGGCTCGAGAGGTCGCGCGCCGAGCCTGCCAGGTCCGGCATCACGTGGCTCGGATAGATGTGCGAGCGGTCTTCAAACAGCCCGATGTCGACCCCCTGAAAGCCCAACATCGCGATCAGCTGCAACACATCGTCATGCGGCAGCAGGGGAAAGGTGAAGTCGGGGCACGAGAGTTTGAGTTCCATCTTGCAGCTTCTCCTTCGTATAGTATTCTTCACCGGCCGCGCTGGTTGAAGCGGTTCGGGTCAACCGTTGACCTCGATCTGAACGACGATGTCGTGCGTGAACGGCTCCAGGTCGATCTCCCCATCCCCACCTGCCAGTTCCACCGTCCGCTCCTGGTAGGTCCCTTCTGCCGGCGAGTAGAGTCTGGCCGTGTAGCCGCCGGCCGGCAGGGCAAACGCCAGGCGGCCCTGGCAGGGCTGGCCCAGCGAGGGGTCGTCCACCTCGCGCTGGTCCGCCACATAGATCACGTAGGCCTGCCCCGGCCGGCTCAGCGCGATCGCAATCGTGTTGGACGGCGTTTCCGTGACCAACTCCGCGTCCGGCCCCATGCGCACAAAGTCGACCCCATGGATGAATGCCGACAGGTTCTTCATCCAACTGCGGATCATCGCCTGCGAGGCCGGTGTGCCCGCCTCCTGCCCGCCGACCTGCACCGAAAAGTCGATCATGTTGTAGTGCCCGCCGCTGCAGACCGTTGCCCAGGCCCGCTTGCGATGTACGATCCACGACTCCTCGTCGAGCGAGCTGGTGGCCGTGTTGTCTTCGTCGAAAACAAAGGGCTTGCCGCTGTCGTGTACCGCCGCCCACAGATGACGGATGCGCGCCAGCCGCAGATCGCGCTGCATGAAGCGCGAGAGCGGCGCCAGGATCTGACCCTTGTAGGTCAGCTGTTGATAGTCGTGCAGATTGACCGCGTCAACCGACGCCTCGCCCAGAATCTGCTCCAGTGCGGTATCGGTGCGCCAGTTCTCGACCGGCACCTGGAAGATGAGATGCTTCTTCGGCAGCCCCCTCTCCGCGGCGCGTATTTGCGCCCGCACCGCCTCTTGCCAGCCGTCCACCTCCGCCTGCAGCGCAAACTCAGTTTCGGGTTCCATGCCCGCCCTCGTCGTGAACGGCTCGTTGCAGACCTCAAAGTAGAAGTTGTCGTACCCGTTCACCTCCTCGACCACTTTGCTGACATAGGCCATCTGACGCTCGGTCAGGGCTTCGTCCCGGCCCGAAATGTAGTCCTGCCAGGGAATGTCCCCGATGCCGTTGACGTTGTTCTGGATGTTCAGCGGGTTCAGTCCCCATACCGCGTCGCTGTACGTGCTGCTGAATAGCGTAAGCTCGATGATGACGTCCCGCTCCTGCGCCGCGCGCAAAAAGCCGTGCAGGCGCTCGAAATATTCAGGATTCCATTGCTCCAGGTCGAACTTGGGGTAGCCGTCGGTGGCGAAGCCCGGCCCGCTGCGCACAAAAGGAGAAACATACTCGCCCGGTAGCGGCTTGCACGGCGAATGTGGGTTGAGCGGCTTTACCTGCGTTGACGGGTCGAATACCTGCAGCTCACGGAAGAGCAGAAAGCAGCGGCTGAGCGTCTGACGCTTCTCGGCCGCGTCGTCCAGGTAGGCGATGTAGTCGAAGTTGCGGTTGATGACCGCGCCATAATGTTCCGTGGCGGTGATGAGAACGAGCGGCTTGTCCTTGTAGAGGAAATAGCGGGGATTGTCTGGGTGCAACTGGATCGGTGCGGACATGCCATGCCTCCAAACTGTTCCTGTTCCCAGGTGTTGGGTTCATATTGACTTGCTTATTTTGCGTTGTCGGCCGATACCAGGAACCGAAACCTCAAGCCTGGCTCTTCACAAGCCGCCGCAGGCGCTCTTCGACCTCGTTGAGCGGATGCTGCAGCGCGTCGTCGCGCAGCCGCTTGAATTCCGGGTAGCCGTTCCGTTCCTCTTCCGCCCATTCGCGGGCGAAATCGCCGCGCCGGATGGCCTGCAGCGCCTCGCTCAGCTTTTTCTTGAATGGCCCGGCCGGCAGAATCCAGTCCGAGCGCGACAGGTTGCCGTACTGACTCGTCTGCGAATGAAACGTCATCTGTTTGAAGAAACCGATGTCGGCCATTTCGGCCGCAGTTTCGGCGAGCTCCTTCGATCCGTACAACTCCAGCGCGACTACCTCCGGCGCGAATCCGGCCTCCACCAGGAACTCGTAGGTATGCAGCAGGACCTGGCCCATCGCCGGGTCGAAGGTCTGCTCGAGCAGCAGGTCGAGATCGGTCTCCTCTTCAAACGACTGCTCGATGACCGCATTGCGCGTCGCCCCGATTCCCTTGGCAATCGCCAGCGCGGTCGCCATCGCCCGGCCCGACGCATCCTGGTGTACGCCGACATAGGCCGCCGCGCCGGAGCCTTCGAGGTACAGATCGCGCACAACCTTTCCGATCATGCGCGGCGCGACCATGATCACGTCTACACTGTCCGGTGGCTTGATCAACTCGAAGCGGATGTTGTAACCGTGCGCAAAGACGAGCGTATCGCCCGCGTGCAGTTGTGCCGCAATGTCGCTCTCGTAGGCGCCCGGCTGCGCTTCGTCAGGGATGAGCAGGAACAGGATGTCGGCGCGCCGCGCCGCTTCGGCGGTGGCGAAAACCGGGAATCCGTCCGCCTCCGCCCGCCGCCAGCTGCCGTCGGTGATGCCCCCCACGACGACGTTGACGCCGCTGTCGCGCAGGTTCAGCCCCTGGGCGCGCCCCTGGTTGCCGTAGCCGATGATGGCGACCGTTCGCCCCTCCAACACACCGAGATCGGCATCTTCGTCGCCGTATACCTTAAGCATTTCAACCTTCCCTGGTTGGCTTATGGTGTAGACCTTTCCGTGGAAACGTACTTTCCGGTCGGCAGCACCAACTCAAAACTAGAAACTGACAACTCAAAACTGACAACTCAAAACTGCCTCTCACGCCTCCTGGAGCTCAACCAGCGACACGTCATACTCTTTGAACTCGAGATCATAGTCCCGCCAATAGTATTGCAGCTCCTCCGATTTCCAATCGGCATAGATCTCTTCCCACGGCAGCACCTGGCAATGAGGCGTGATCGACTTCCTCTCGATCGGCAGCGAGGGCGGCTGATAGCGGTAGTCCACCGACAGCCTGATCTGGTTCTCGGTCAGATTCGGGATCGACTTGTGCACGGTCAGGCTGTGGAATACCAGCACGTCGCCGATCTCGAAGTCGGTCTCGAACCACTCCTGCTCGCTCTCGTCGTCGAGGATGACATGCCGGCCGCCCGCGCCTTCCGCGGCCCGCACCGGCAGAATGCCCAGCTTGTGCGAACCGCGCAGCACGCTCAGCCCGCCCAGCCGGCGCGGGCAGTCGCCCAGCGGCATCCAGCAGGTGTAGACCGTTTTCGTCCCCTGAATGAAGATGTGGTCCTGGTGCGCGGGCGTGGGCGCGTTGCCCTTGGCCGGAATCATCAGCCGCGCGATCTTGAGCGCATGCACGAGCGCCGCTTCGTCAAATAGCTGCCCCAGCATCGTGACCAGGCGGGGATTGTGCGCCAGGCGGTGAAAGGACTCCAGGCACTGCACGTCGCCGTAGGCTGCAGGAGGCACGCCGACGCCGCAGAAAGGCTCCATCGCGTCGGCCGAAGGGTCGGCGATTCCGTCCATCAGTTCCGTGCCGGGCGCGATCCAGCCGTAGTTGTCGCAGATCTGCAGGATTCGCCGGCGCAGGGCAACAATCTCATCGGCCGGCAGCAGACCGCGAAAGAAGAGGTAGCCGTCGCTCTCCATCTGGCGGCGCAGCGCCTGCGGGTCGTCGAGCAGCCCGTTGTGTTCCCGGAATTCAACCGTTTTTTGCATCGTCTCTCTCCATGACAAATACCCAATCCCAGATGATAGACGCCTTGGGCATCGTGCAGTTCCCCTGCCCGTCGCCCGTTAGCGGCACCGACTCGAGCTCCTGACCAGACTGTACATCGTAGTAGAAGCCGCGGTACCGGACGCCGGCCTCCAGGCCGGTGATGGTTACCTCGCCGCGGTTTACGTAGCGGATCGAAGGTCCCGGCAGATAGAAGATCCGCACCTGACCGGGGATGCCGGCCGCGTACGGCATGAATCGGTCTTCCACCGTGTTGTGCGGCTCCACCCATTCAGGATGCGGCTCGAAATCCCACCATGCGTAGCGTTCGAGCAGCCGCTTGGAGTTGCCTACGTGGGTCGAGCCGGGCAGCTGCGCGGCCTCGTTCCAGGGCCTGTTGCCATAGGACGCGCCGTGCGGCGACGGTCCGTACGGTTTCTCCGGCGTGTTCATCTGCCAGATGCCCATCGCACCGTACGTGTGGCCGCCCGCGCCGGAGAGAACCGCTGCCCAGAAAAAGAATCGCTGCGTCTCCGGGTGGCTCATCTCCATCTCGCCCTCGTAGTTGACCTCGGCGACCAGCACGGGGATGCGCGGGCCCTCCTCTACCGCGCTGACGACGAGGTGCGCCATGTCGGTCATCGTCTGGTAGCCGAGATGCGCCGGGTGCAGCATGTTGAACTCGACCAGCGACGGATCGTCGACCGTCAGGTGAGCGAAGCCGTTGGGATGGATCGTCTGTGGATGCCCGTACGGATCGGTCTCCTTCACCATGCGCATGATCTCCGACCAGATGGCGCGTTTTTCGGCCGGCAGCCAGGTCATGTCCGCCGTCGTGACCAGTTGGACCTCGGTGCGCCACTGCTGGAATTCGGCCGTTTCCTCGGCCAGATAGTAGGGCATCAGCGCCTCGCCCGTCGTACACCAGACGACGGGGTACGCGCCGTAGCGAGCGATCAGGTAGCGCCAGTGCTTCTTGACCACCTCCGGCCCAGCGAAGTCGATGAAGAAGCCCCACAGCCCGACGATACACGGCAGCAGCCCCGATCGCACCAGATGGGCGACGCGCAGGTCGGCCATGTCGAAGTAGGCCGGGTTGATGCGCGTAAACTCGCGGTCCCAGGGGAAACCGGCCTCATTCGCGCCGCGCTCATCGAACGGCGCCATGTCGGGATAGAGTCCGGCGATGATCTGGACCACGCTGAAACCCTTGGCCGCGCGGTCGGCCGCCAGCTCCTGCACGTCCTCCGGCCAGCGAAAGCGTTTACAGAAGCCCATCCACCAGGTGTCGGCCAGCCAGAAAAACGGTGTGCCGTCGATGTGTTCGAACGTGCGGCCGCTTGCGGCCACGCGCAACGGCCCGTGCTCAAGCAAAGGGTTATCGCCTTCATAGGGCGAAACTTCGAGCGTTCCTGTCTGTCCGTGCAAACTGCTGTTGCTCGCGTCCGAACAAACGGTGCGGTACCGGTGGGTACCGGTCTGCGTCGAGCTGTAGCGAACGCGCCAGGTCTGGTCGCCGGCCCAAAAGGCGGGCACGATCTGCTCGCTGCCATCAGGACGCGTAACCACTACGTCCAATTCGACGTCGTTGAACGGATCGGCGTAGGCCCTGCCCGAGTTGTAGGCCCATTCGGTGGCGCAATTCTGGATGGCGTAGAGCATTGTTGTTTTCTCCGGACCGCAGTGGACAGCGAACTGTGGTCAATGAACTGTGACAGGGCCGGTATCAGTCTTTTTGCGTTCCAGTACAAGCACCCAATCCTGAATGATAGGCGGTCTCGGCGGCTGCCACGTACCCTGTTCGTCCGGGACCACGTCTCCGGCATCATAGTCCCGCCCGTACCGCGGATCGAAGTAGTAGGCGCGGTAGCCGGCGTCCGGCTCGATTTCCCTGACGGTGATCAGGTAACGTACCGGGATAAAAATGACGCGAACTTCCCCCGCGATGCCCGCCGCGAACGGTCTGATGTACTCTTGCAGCGGCTTGAAGTGGTGCGCGCCCCGCTGCGTGATCCATTGCGGCGCCGGATCAAAGCGCCACCATCGATAGCGCTCCAGCAGGCGGCGGCCCAACCCCACCTGCCGCGAGCCGGCGAACTGCATCGCCTCCTCCCACGGGTCCTCATCGAACCCCTCCCCGTAGATGCGCGGGCTGGGGCCGTAGGGCACCTCGCGCGTGTTCACCTGCCAGATCCCGCTGGCGCCGTAGGTATGACCGGCCGCACCGCTCAGCACGCTCCCCCAAAACATCAGCCGCTGTACGTTTTCCCAGTTCCAGCCGCCCTCGCCCTCGTAACAGGACTCGCCCACGAAGCGCGGCATGCGCGGCTTTCGCGGCGCCTGTTTGGAGACTTCGTCCAGGATCTGCGGAAACGTGAGTATGTCGTGGAGACCGCACTGCGTAATGTCTACGTCGATGACCGAAGGATCGTCAACGTGATCGTAGGACCAGATGCCGCCGGTGCCGGGGTGGATCGTCATCGGGTGCCTGTAAGGATCGACGCCGCGTAGATAGCCGGCGACGCGCGTCCACGCCGTGCGCACACTGTCTTGCCGCTCCTGCACCCGGCTCGACAGGTCCTCGCGTTTGAGACGCGTCTTTGCCACGCCGCCCTCGTCATCAGCCCGTTGCCTCAGCGCGGCCGCGTAGATATCCTGCCAGTGCGGGTGGCTGTAGTGCGGCATCAGCGCCTCGCCCGCCACGTCCCAGACGACGGGATAAGCCCCGTAGCGGGCTACGAGATAGCGCCAGTGCTGCTTGATCCTCTCCTCGCCGGCGAAATCCATGAAGTAGCCCCAGCAGCCGACGATGCTCGGTAGCAGCCCGCTCTGCACCAGCCAGTCGATCCGCCGGTCCGCCATGTCGAACCAGGCCGGATTGACGCGGCTGAAATCTTCCTCCCAGGGGAAACCGGCCTCGTTGGCGCCGCGCGGGTCAAAGGGCGGCATGTCCGGGTAAAGGCCGGCGACCAGCTGAATGACGGTGAAGCCCTTCTGCACGCGGTCGGCGCTGAGGCGCTTGAAGCCATCGGGCCAGGGCAGGCGTTTCACCAGCCCCATCCACCAGGTGTCCCCCAGCCAGAAAAAAGGCGTGCCATCGCAGTGCTCCAGGTGGCCGCCGTTACCGGCGACGCGCAAAGGCCCGCGCCGCAGGAGGAGGTTGTCGCCGTCATAGGGCGTGATTTCGATCGCGCCCTCCTGCCCGTGCAGGCTGTCGTTGGCGCTATCGGAGCAGCGTGTCCGGAAGCGGTGCCGCCCGACCTTGGGGGAGGCGTAGCGCACGCCCCACTCCTGTTGCCCGCGCCAAAACGCGGGGACGCTGCGCACCTCTCCTTCCGGATCGATGATGTCAACGTCGAGCGCTACCTGATTGAATGGGTCGTCGTAGAGCTTGCCGGAGGCATAGCTCCATTCGACCACATGGTTTTGCGGGGGCATTGAGCGCCCTATCCCTTGATCGCGCCGGCGGTGAGGCCGCTCATGAACTGGCGCTGTAAGAGGAGGAAAACGATGATAAGGGGGACCGTCATCATGATGATCAGCGCGAAACGGTACTCGTGCAGGACGAAGCCGATAGCCCCTTCGAGCTCGAACAGGATAAGCCCCAGCGGCATCGTGCGCAGACCCGGTTTGCTGGTCATCAGCATCGGCAGCAGGAAGTCGTTCCACGTCCCCAGGCCGGTGAAGATGGCGACGGTAGCCAGCGCCGGCCGCGTCAGCGGCAGCATGATGCGCCAGTAGATGGTGAAGCGGGTTGCACCGTCCATCAGGGCCGCGTCTTCGATCTCTTCTGGCAGCCCTTCAAAGAAGCCGCGCAAAATCAGGATGGCGAAGGGAAGGCCAAGCGCCACGTAGGGCCCGATCATGGCGAAATAGGTGTCCAGAAGTTTGAAGGTCACGTTTACCTGGTAGAGCGGCACCATGATCGCAGCCGCCTGCAACATCAGCCCGGCCAGAAAGAGCAGGTAAAACGGCTCCTTGAACGCGAAATCGAGCCGGGCGAATCCATAGGCCGCCAGCGAGGCAAGAAAGAGGATCGCCACCACCGACGCCGCCGTAATAACAAAGCTGTTGAATGCCAAAACAGGCACATTGGCGATCTCCCAGGCCTTCGCGAAATTGCCCAGCGATATCTCATGCGGGATCAGCCCCCTGTTCAGGGCGGACTCGCCGGGCGCTTTCAGGCCGGTCGAAAGTGCGATCAGCCAGGGGAAGATCATGATGAAAGAGAAAAAGATCAGCACCGCATGCGTAAGAACTGATTTTCTGCTGAACTTGAACCCCATCAGGGAACCCTCCAAACCGGAGCCTGCCTATAGCTGAACGCGGCGTCCTCGCATGAGGAGCAGCTGGAATATGGTAACAACCGCCGAAATGAGCAGCAGCAGGACCGAAAGCGCGGAGGCATAGCCGGTGTGATTGGTCCTGAATGCCAGATCGTAGATCTGATACGCGATTACCTCCGAGGCGTGGTAAGGCCCCCCGCGCGAGAGCAGGAAGACTAGAGCGAACGCATTGATCGAGCGGATCAGACCCAGAATCCACAAGGCCCGCGTCGTGCCCATCGTCAGCGGCACCGCCACATGCCACATCTGGCGAAAACCGGTCGCGCCGTCGACCGCGGCGCAATCGTACAGGTCCTGCGGAACGGCCTGCAAGGCAGCCAGAAAAACGACGACCCAGAATCCGAGCGAAGCCCATAACGAGACAAAAATGATGGCAAAGATAGTAACGTCGGGGTCCGCCAGCCAGATGCGGGTCAGATTCTCCAATCCGAGCTCGCGCAGCGTGTGGTTGAGCATCCCGACTTCGGGCTGGTAGATGAACTCCCAGGTATAGCCGATCACGACGAGCGAGGCGGTTACAGGGAGGAAGAATGCGGCGCGGTAGGTGTTGCGGAAACGGATGCGCTGATTGAGCAGCCAGGCGAAGAGAAAGCCGGCGATCGATAGAGAGACGACGGTGATGATCGCCCAATATATATTGTTGCGGATGCTGAGACGGAAGGCGCGGTCTTTTGTCAGCAGACGCACGTAGTGGTCCAGCCCGGTGAACTCGCGGTCAGGGCTGATCCCATCCCAGACAAAAAAACCGTTATAGAGGGTGGCGATAATCGGCCAGGCGATAAACCCCAGGTAGACGATCAGCCCGGGCAGGATGAACAGAAAGCCGCCGTTGGCGCGCAGCACGCGTGCGAGCCGCTGCATCGCGCTCTGATCGTCCCGCTGTCGCGTTGCGCCTGCCGCCGCAGTTGCCATTCGGTCAGTGGTCTGAAGCAGATGTGTGTGTCCGTCACCGGCCGCGCCCCTGCGCGGCCGGTGACGATGTATAAACTAAGACTTTACCCAGTTTTGGCAGGACATGTCGAAGGCGTCCTGGACCTCCTGGGCCGCCTCCTCCGCCGTGATCAGTCCGGCGGTCACGCCCGGCAGCACGATGCCCAGCTGCTGGTAGACATCGGTGCAGAGGACGCGGCGGAAGACGTTGTCGCCGCTGACCATCGCTTCCAGCAACGGCTCACCAAGATTCTTGTCGAAGTCGGTGTTCTGCGGCGGGACCTCGATCGCCTTGGCGCCCATCGGCTGCCCCGTTCTCGCAATCTGCTCCGCCCCAGGACCAAGCGTGCGCCATTTCATGTACTCCCAGGCGTTGTCCTTGCGCTGCGACTCGGAGACCATGGCCACACCGGCATCGGTCGCGGCCAGTCCCCTAGAGCCTGGCAGCAGGAACGTGCCCACGTGGTTATTCATGGCGTCGCGGATGACTTCCGACTCGTGGTTGAGGAAGCCAAAATAGGGCGTGCCGGTGAAAATGTTTATCATCGGCCTCTCACCTGTACCGTTCCAGAACGGCTCGCGCACCGCATTGCCGTCCTGCGCGCCGATCGCCCCTTCCTGCATGTAATCGTTATACACCTTGGCGAACAGGTCGAACGCGTCAACCACCCCCGCGTCGGTGAATGAACCGTTCCCCACCTGCACCTCGTCCAGCTGACCCCGACCTGTCACCTCGACCAGGCTCTTGAACCAGTCGACCAGGTTGGCGGGATGGTAGTAGCCGCCGATCGGCGAGATGCCATCGTCCAGGAAGGACTGGCAAAGGGCTTCGAAGTCGTCCCATGTTTGCAGCGCAGACGAATCGATACCGCGCTCTTCGAACGTGGGAATCCAGTAATAGAGCCAGCCAAGCAGCTGCATGTTGCCGGGCAGGTAGAGAGCCTCGCCCGGAAGGTCCTCGATACCGGCGACCAGTTCCATTTCACTTAACGCCGCGCCCGAGAAGGTGTCCTCCTTCCAGCTCGCGCCCCATTCGGCCTCGCCGCGGTCGTTGAGCGGCTCAACAAAACCCCAGAATGGCCCCATGATGTCAAAGTCGGTGTTCAGCAGGTCGGGACCGGTGCCCGCGGGCAGGGCCGCCTTGAGCTTCGCCGCCATGTCCGGGTGGTCGACCATGCCAAGCTCCAGGTCCAACCCGGTATCCGCTTTTAGCGTATCCGCGAAGATGTCCTCGCCCTCCGGACTTCGGTAGCGGGCCATCGCCGTGCCCCAGCTCCACAGGGAAACACCGGTGTCTGCTTCGGCGGGCATGGCCTCTTCCCCGCCGCCCTGGTCTGCCGGCGCCGCTGCTGGCGGTGCGCACGCAGCCAGCGCCGCACCGGCGGTCGCAAACGCTGAAACGCGCAGGAAGTCACGCCTGGATACAAAGTTACGATCCCTGTCAGTCATAGCTGTTCTCCTTGGTGTGTGATTAGGCCCTTTCGATGACGGATAGAGAATGCTCTGCCCTGTAATACGTTGGCGTCGGCTGAGGTAAGCGTAAGGCCATATGCCGTGGATGCGACCAGTATATTGAACCGAAAGCCCCCTGTCAAACCAGATTCCTGCAAACAACGAACGCCTGTTCTCGTGGAAGCTCCCGTTTGGCTTTTGGCTGGCGAGACCGGCCTCTGTTGCGAAACGTAACCGACAAACCGCCTACAAAATCTGCACTGTTTCTCGTCGATTAGAATGCGCGTACCTTGATTCGATGGTTTTGACTACAACGATTAGCCAAATCCATTTGGCCGGCTTTCTTTCGCCGTGCCATAATAATTCAATGCGCTTCCGCCCGTTCGAGGCGTATCTTTGACTGATGACACCTGCTTACTTCTCCAGAGCCAATGCTACTGCGCCCGATCTATCGACAGTTGGGAGGAACTATGCCTACTCGCTTTAGCGTCTTTCTGTGCGGCGCACGGCGACCTGCCGCGGTCTGGGCACTGGCGATTCTGGCCCTTTTGCTCGCAGGTTGTCAACCCATCGAAAATGATGATTCGACCTTCTTGACGCCTGTCGCACAACCCGCACCGGAAGGCAACGCCGAACCTGCTGAACCGCAAATGGTCACCCTGCAAGCGACGGTCGTGGCCAACGCGCTGCGCGTGCGCAAGGAGGCCGATGCCCGCTCGCCCATCATCGCCGGTCTGATACAGGACGACCTGATCCCGGTAATCGGGCGCACCGATGACGGCAGCTGGCTCATGGTGCGCGTGCCGGATGTGGAGACAATTGGCTGGGTCTGGTCGGAGGATGTGACGTTGAACGGGGACGTCGCCGCGCTGCTTGTCTCCGACGTCGTCGAGGAAATGGCGTCCGAGAACGTGTCCGCAGAGTCCTCCGACGACCCCGCCATGGGCGAAGAGACCGCTGCCGAGACGGCCTCCGACGATGGTGAGACCGCCGCGGGAGCCGAAGCCGAGGAGGAGCTCGACGACGGCAGCTCGGCAATGCAGGACCTGAAGCCCAGCCTCACCGTTGTCGCCCAGGATGTGATCAGGGGCGCGATTACGATTGCCGAAGCGGTGGCCCCCGAGAAGGGCTGGATCGTTGTCCACGCCGATGATGCCGGTTCATTCGGTCCGATCATCGGGCAGGCGCCCGTCGAGGCCGGCGTCCACACCGAACTTACCGTCTACATCGACGTCGATGCCGCCACCGAGACGCTCTACGCCATGCTCCACGTTGACGGCGGTGTCTTCGATGTCTTCGAATTCCCCGGCCCGGATATGCCGGTACTGGAGGAAGGAGACCCGATTAGCCCGGCCTTCGCAGTAACCATCGGCGAGATGTCGATCGCCGTAGCGGACGCCGAGGAAACCGCGGTGTCTGAAGAAATCACAGTCACGCCGGCTCAGACCTTGTTGCTCAAGCGGGGCGATGTCACCACCCAGTTGGCGATCGTCACCAGCCGTGCCCTGCGCGTCCGCAGCAAGCCCGAAACCATCTCCGAAGTCCTGGCAGGCGTGGTCGCCGGCGAAACCTACCCCGTCGCCGGTTTCAGCGCCGATGAGGACTGGGTGGCGATCTTCTTCTACGAAACTGAGGACCCGGTCTGGGTCTCAGCCTCGCTGGTGGAGCTGCGCGAGATAGAGCTGGTCGTGGAGATGGGCCGCGCCACCATTTCCGTAGGCCGTTTCGGACGCCTGCGCCTGCGCGGCGGTCCCTCCCTCGAGGCACCGATCGTCGGCCACGTCCAGGACAGCGAAAACTACTCGATCCTCGGCTTCAGCCTGGACGGGGAATGGGCCCTCCTTGTGGGCACCGAGGTGGGAGGTCCAGCATGGGCTTCGGCCTCGTTCCTGAGATTGGAGTGACGGCCTCTACTTCCGCAGCCCGATCTGTGCCGGCTACCGGGCACTAGACTGATATGCAGCAAAAAGCGGCAGCTTCCGCGCGAGGCTGCCGCTTTACTCGTCTATTCTTCTGGTCTCAGTGCCCCGCCGCGCCTACTCTCAGTCGCGCTTGAGCGCCCACGAATCGGCCCAACTCTCGGGAATCGGGAGGTTGTTGGCGTAAATCAGATTGATCAACTGTCCATGATGGTGGGACTCATGCTCAACCAGGCGATAGTATCCTGCCAGCGGCGTGGCGCCGTTTTCAAAGACGCGTAGCCAGTCCGCCCGCTCGAACGCCGTCTCCAATGCGCCGTCCGCCGCCTCCATCGCCGCACGTACCCGTTCTATGGGCATCACCTCTCCGGCGGGCGCCGGTTTCAGGCTGCATCCCCAACCGCGCATCCCACCTTCCAGCAGCACCGGCGTCCAGCTCTCCTGCGTCCCCAGCATACAGTAGAATTGGTAGAGAATGTTCTGGGACTCGGCGAACGGGAGGCGGGCGTTCAGGTCGGCGTCGACCAGAACGTCCAGCAGGTCGTAGGTACGTCCGCGCAGGTCCCTCCAGTGGGTCCGTACACTCTGCAAAACTGTCTGTTCCATCTCAATTCTCGCGTCTTTCAGCAGTCGGAATCGGTTGCCGCCGGTCGGGACCTGGCAATTCCGTCAAGGTGATTGCCCATCGAGTCGAGCCGGCCTCGTCATTCGCTCGCCTTGTGCTTGATCAGGACCGTTGTCACGGTCGTAGAGCTTGGTATCAGAATTCGCTGATCATCCGTATCCAAAATGACGTGCATCAGTGTGATGTCGGTCACAGTCCCCGTCTTGCCGCCGATGGTCACTCTTTCTCCGATTCCTATTGGCCGAGAGATGGCCATAAAAATGCCGGCGACCGTGTTGCCCATGACGGTTTGGGAGGCAAAACCGGCCACCAGGCCCGCAAAACTGCCCATTGTCAACGCGGCCGCGGCGTTGTCGGTCAGTACCGACACCATGAAGGAGAATATCAGACCATATCCGACCAGGCGGGCGATGATCCGCATCGACCCGGCCACGTCCGATGACGACCGCCTTCGCACGATAGCGAAAACCCACTTGGTCCCTGCCTGAACGGCCACATGCCCCAAAATAACGACCAGGCCGACTGAAATGTACTCCTTATAAGGAACCAGGAAGCTGGCATGCGTGAACTCTTCTATTCTGCCAATGAATGCGTAGAGGGCAATCAGGACCACTACGGAAACGATTGTCATTACCAGTGGCGAAGCTACCGAAACATTGGCTGCGGGCTGGCTCTTGTTTTCGGTCATCGAATGTTTTCCTCCTGATTACAGTGTTCCGCCTGTCGCTCTAGGCAGGGGAACAGAGCACCGCATCTCGCGGTGGCCTCAGCGGTTTCCGTCTCAGGAAGACGGGCGGGAAACGCTGAGATGCCAGTGCGGCGGGTAGCCTTTGGGCGTTGGCTTGTCGAAATCTGCGCGTGCGATCGCGCTGAGTATAACACAGTGTTGACTAGCGCGCACCGGCAGGCTGTGATACGATCGCAGGGCCGCATTTCATCTCCAGTTTCCAAGGCAGCCGTCTGTGGCCAAACTGCCCAACATCCTGCTGATAACGAGCGACCAGCAGCACTTCTCGACCCTCGGCGTGACCAATCCCAAAATCCAGACGCCGGCTCTCGACCGGCTGGCCCGCGCAGGCGTCCGCTTCGATCGCGCCTACTGCAACAATCCCGTCTGTTCGCCCTCGCGGTCGACAATCATCACCGGCCAGTACCCGGCCTGGCACGGCTGCTGGACGATCGGCGTTAAACTGGGAGAAGATGTGCCCACGCTGGGCGGCCTGCTGCACGAGCAAGGCTACGACACCACCCTCATCGGTAAGGCCCATTTTCAGCCGCTCGCATCCCGCCCCGAGCAGCGTTCGCTCGAGTGCCAGCCAACCCTGCGCGACCTCAATTTCTGGCGCGATTTCCATGGACCGTGGTACGGCTTTCAGCACGTCGAAGTTGCCCGCAATCACGCCGACGAGGCCCATGCCGGACAGCACTACGCCATCTGGATGGAGGACAACGGCCTGCCCGACTGGAGGAGCTACTTCCAGACCTGGCCGCCGGACCCCAACGCCGTCCGACGCCGGCATGCCTGGGACCTGCCCGAGGCGTTCCACTACTCCGTTTGGACGGCCGACCGCTCGATCGCGGCCATCGAACGCAGCGCCGCGGCCGGCAGGCCGTTCTTCCTCTGGAGCAGCTTCCAGGACCCACACCCGCCCTACCTCGTGTCCGAACCGTGGGCCTCGATGTACAGCCCCGATGGGATGGAGCCGGGAGGTCTGGAGCCGGGCGAGCTCGACGCGATGCCGCCGCACTTTGCCGAGACTCAGACCCACCATCCCGATTTCTCCGCCTGGCAGGAGACTTCGCATGGCAACCACGGCTTTCACAGCCATCTGCGTGAACCGGCCGCACTGCGCAAGGACATGGCCGTCTATTACGGGATGGTGAGTTTGATGGATCGTGAGATTGGACGCATACTGGACAGGCTGGATAAACTGGGCATCACTGGCAACACGCTCGTCGTGTTCACCACCGACCACGGGCACTTTCTCGGTCATCATGGGTTGGTCGCAAAAGGGGCCTTTCACTACGAAGACCTGATTCGATTGCCATTCCTGGTGCGCTGGCCCGGGCGTGTGCCGGCCGGCGCGGTCAACAGTTCGCTCCAGGCGCTGGTGGATCTCGCCCCGACCCTTTTGCACGCCGCCGGAATCGACATGCCGGGGCAGATGCAGGGCGCCGACCAGTTGCCGGTGTGGACGGGCGCGGCCGCCAAAGCGCGCGACCATCTAATCGTGGAGAACCGCCACCAGCCGACGGCACTGCATCTGCGTACTTTCGTCGACAGCCGCCACAAACTGACCGTCTACCGCGGGCACGAATACGGCGAACTGTTCGATCTGCGCGAAGATCCTGAAGAGCGCCGCAACCGCTGGCACGACCCGGCCTTCGCCGCTGTCAAGTCGGACCTGTTGCAGCGCTTCGTGCAGGCCGAGATGGAACGCGAACCGACCCGGTTCGAACGAATCGCAGGGGCATAACCCCGCCCATCACCCTGTGGACGCGCGGCGCCGGAACATATAGAGTCTAAACAGTCACCAATTCGCACTCACACTTTCGAACGGAGCAAAACAATGAACCTGGAACACGTCGCCATTAACGTACCCAACGTCCGCGAGCAGGTCCAATGGTGGAAAGAGCATCTCGGCATACGCATCGTCTCCGCCGGTGATGTCGCCCCCTACATGAACTTCATCGCCGACGAAAAGGGAAGCATGCTGGAGCTGTACAGCAACGAGGAGCACGAACACCTCGATTTTGCCAACATCAACGCCTTCAACCTGCATTTCGCCTTCAGCGTCGACGACATGGAGGGCGAGAGAGACCGTCTCATCCGCGCCGGCGCCACGCCCGACGGCGACATCAACGACACGCCCACAGGGGACAAGCTCTGCTTCCTGCGCGATCCCTGGAACGTGACCGTGCAGCTCGTTCAGCGCAAAACGCCCATGATTTAGACGTTTCTCGTCTTCCGTTCTTGGTTTTCGGAGTTCCAAAAGGCCCCATCCGGTTCCAAGATGTGCCATTTCCATTAACTGGAAACCGGCACCTGGAAACGAGCAACTGGCAACTGAAGTCGGAGCGCAGGCAATGCCAACGCCGGTGAAAATGCCCCAACTGGGCGAAACGGTCTTTGAAGGTACTGTGGCCCGTTGGCTGAAACGGCCCGGAGATGCAGTGGAGCGGCAGGAGCCTCTGCTGGACATCACCACAGACAAGATCGACACCGAAGTTCCCGCGCCCGCGGCCGGCGTTCTGCTTGAAATCCTCGCGGATGAGGGAGTCACCGTCGAAGTTGGCGCCGTTATCGCCTATATCGGCGACGAAAGAGAAAGCCCCGTTCAGACGGGGCCGAAGCGTGAGGTGGGAGCACACGAAGCTCCGAGCGCTGATGCCCCGCAGTCCCATGAGTCTCGTGGAATACATGAGTCTCGTGGAATAGAAGAGACTGCACCTGTCAAAAAGCCGGAAGGCCGCGCCTTCGTCAGTCCGGTCGTCGCCAGAATCAGCGCGGAAAACAATGTCGATCTGGCCGAAGTAACAGGAACAGGCCGCCAGGGGCGCGTCACAAGGAAGGACCTGCTGGCCTTCATTGACGCGCGCAAACGGCAGGTGCCCGCCCCGGCTGCGCAGAAAGACGCTGCCCTCGCTGACGACGAACGCCTGCAGCCGCATTCGACCATCCGCAAGGCGATCGCCGAGCATATGGTCCGCAGCGTCCGCATCAGTCCGCATGTGGTGACAGTTCACGAGGCCGATATGACCGCGGTCGTGCATCACCGCGCCGTACACAAAGAGCTGTTCGCGCAAAAGGAGATCGGCCTCACCTTTACGCCCTACTTTGTCGCCGCGGTCGCGTCCGCGCTGCGCAACCATCAGACGGTCAACAGCCGCTGGACCGATGCCGGGCTGGTGCTGAGCCGGCGCATCCACGTCGGCGTCGCGGTCGCGGTTGCCGACGGGCTGGTTGTGCCGGTAATCCGCGATGCCGACGAACGCAGCCTGCAGGGCCTGGCGCGCGCAGTCAACGACCTGGCCCACCGCGCCCGTCACGGTGAACTGGCGCCCGACGACCTGCGCGGCGGGACCTTCACTGTGACCAACCATGGGATGAGCGGCAGCCTATTGGGCACGCCGATCATCAACCAGCCGCAGGCCGCCATCCTCGGCATCGGCAACATCACCAAGCGCGCCGTCGTCCGCAGCGGCCCGGTCGCGCCGTCTGCCGATCCCCTCCTGCCCAGCGCCGATGACACCATCTCGATCCGCCCAATGTGCTATCTTAGCTTCGCCTTCGATCATCGTATCCTGGATGGTGTGAGCGCCGACAAGTTTCTCGTTGACGTCGTGTCGCGCCTCGAAGAGTTCGACGCCTCGCCGCTCGCAGAAGGCGGGGCCTAAACCGCAAAAATACGCGGCCACCGGCCGTGCGGAGGAATCTGTGGCAAGCAACTACGACTACGACCTGATCGTCATCGGCTCCGGGCCGGGCGGTTACGTGGCCGCGATTCGCGGCGCCCAACTGAACCTCAAGACCGCCCTGATCGAGCGCGAGCATCTGGGCGGCGTCTGTCTCAACTGGGGCTGTATCCCCAAGAAGTCCCTCGTCAAGAGCGCCGAAGTGCTCGACACGCTCCGGCACGCGCAAGAGTTCGGGCTCACTTTCGACAACCTGCAAGTCGACTACGGCGCCGCGGTCGCTCGTTCGCTGCAGATCGTCTCCCGCCAGACAAAGGGCGTCGGCTTCCTCATGCGCAAAAACAAAATCGACGTCATCGAAGGCCATGCCCGCTTCATCGACGCCAACAGCGTGCAGGTCAGTGCCGGGCCGCTTAACCCGGCAGCCGAACCCCGTACGGTTTCCGCGCGCAGCTTCATCATTGCGACCGGCGCCCGTGCCCGCGATCTGCCCGGCATCGAAGCCGACGGCGACCGCGTTCTCCAGTATCGTCACGCCATCCGCCTGTCTGAGATCCCCGAGTCTATGCTTGTGGTTGGCGCAGGCCCGATCGGTATGGAGTTGGGCCACATCTATGCCACCTACGGCGCGCAGGTGACGGTTGTCGAAATGTTGGATCAGGCACTGCCTCTGGAGGATGCCGAAGTGGCGCAGGAGGTCGTGCGCGCCTTCGAGCGGCGCGGCATCACCGTGTTGACGTCGAGCCGCACAGAGAGCTTTGACGTCGCGGAACGGTCGGTCAAGGTGACAATCAGGAATGTCACGGACGAAAGTATGCAGACGGTCGAAGTCGAGAAGGTACTGCTGGCGATCGGCATCACACCCAACACCGAGGATCTCGGACTCGTCGCGGCCGGAGTGGAGTGCGGCCGCGAAGGGTACATCGAAATCGACGAATTCATGCGCACCAGCCGCGCCAACGTCTACGCAATCGGCGACTGCACCGGCAAAATGCCCTTGGCGCACGTAGCCAGCGCGCAGGCGGTTGTGGCCGCCGAGCACATTGCCGCTCAGCCGACAACCCCGATACCGGCTGAGCGCTACACCTTCATGCCGCGTTGCACGTTCTGCGTGCCCCAGGTTGCCAGTATGGGCATGACCGAAGCGCAGGCGCAGGCAGCCGGATACACCGTGAACGTGGGCAAGTTCCCCTTCATGCCAAACGGAGCGGCCCAGGCGCAGGGCGTCCGCACCGGCTTCGTTAAGATCGTTGCCGATCAGAGATACGGCGAAATCCTTGGCGCGCACATCGTCGGCCCGAACGCGACCGAGCTGCTGCCGGAGCTCACTCTGGCGCAGATGATGGAACTGACGCCGGCGGAGATCGCCCACAACGTGCATGCCCACCCGACCCTGGCCGAAGTGGTGATGGAGGCGGCCCATGGGGTCGAGGGGCTGGCGATCCATATGTAGACTGCAGTGGTCAGTGGTCGGTGGCCACTGGTTCGTGGCCGGAGTGACGTGAATGGAGTTTGACCGCTGATCACGGATCACTGATTTTTTTCCGAAGCTCGACCATCGGCACTCGCCATGAATCAAAGACGCGCCGCGCTCGAGGCTGTCTGCCGGCAACACCGAATCGTAATTCTCTACAGTTTCGGCAGCCGCGCCCGCGAGGTGCTGGCATGGCTGGACGAAGCGGATAGCGTCCTCGCGCCCGGCCCGTCGGACGTCGACATCGGGGCGAAGCCCGTGCGGTTGCTCTCCACAGCCGACGAGCGGGGCTGGGGGCCAAAGGAGCCGGAAAGCGCGTTAGATTTGAACTCGGCGGTGGCCTTGGCGCACTCCCTGGAGGACCTTTTTGGCGTGCAGCGGGTCGGTCTCGTCGACCTGGGCAGCGCCGACCCGAACCTTGCCTACGAAGTCATTTGCGGTGAACGGCTATACGCCGAGGACGAATACGACGCAGACAACTACGATCTTGCTATCATGGGACAGAAGGCTGATCTTGAGTATCTGGAAGAGCGAAGACTTGCCTGCACCTCCTAGGTGTCATGTGGCTTCGACCAATCTCATTCGCGCTCCCATGGCGAGCAACTATGTCAAGCGTTGAACCCGTCCCCGTCGCTATGAGCGGCAGCATCGAGGGCGCCGCCGTCCCGCTGGACATCACCGTCCGCTTCGCCGAGACCGACCAGATGGGCGTCGTCCACCACAGCGAGTATGTCGTCTGGTTCGAGGCCGGACGCGTCGCCTGGATGGAAGCCGCGGGGATGCCCTACACGGAGATTGCCGGCGCCGGCTTCAACTTCGCCGTCACCGACCTGCAGTGCCGCTACCGCAACGCCATCCGCTTCGGCGATCCCGTGCAGGTGGTCACCCGGCTGGGAATTTTCCGCAGCCGCCAGATCGAGTTCCTGTACAGTATCCGCAACCGGGAGACGGAGGTCATCTACGCCGACGGCCACACGCGGCATATCTGCGTCGACAGCGCAGGCCGCATGACGCGTGTGCCCGGTTGGATTGCGGAGAGATTGAATAGGGCCGCTGCGATTCGAGCCTGCGGTGGCTAGGCGTGATGTCGCTTCGCTTGCCTCTTTCGTGAGAAAACCTTCGGAGATTCGAGGGATTGCGAATCCGGTACTCTAATTCAGATATCCATTCTCATTAGACTTTCCAACTTGTTTGAGGCTAGGAATTTGTCGGGGTCTGTAAATGCTGAGAAGAATATAGGCCGCCCGCTAAACGAAAGAGGAGATATTGGGCCGACAGCCATAAAGGGAAACTCACGAAGATCAGCTCTCGGCGCGCTGTGAGGGTCCCGGAAAGATTGATACAAATCCATGGCCCGGTTATCGCCTCCTGCGAATTCTCTCAGTTTCCTGAATTCATCACCTAATGCTAGGCCAAACCCAAAGAAATGTGAACGAAGTTGCTGAAGTATCTCGTTGTCAATTCCTCCAAGTGTCTGGCTAATGAAGAACCAGCCAATTCCATACTTGCGCGTTTCCCTGACCGCCCGTCTCAGAGTACTTCTCAATTGTTCTGCCTCGCTGCCACTACTTTGCAGAGAGCCGGACGGAGCGATTCGGGCCGCTTCATCCACCATAACTAGCACATTTGCGCTTGCCTGTAGACCCAGCTCATGGGACGCATACCCGACTAAGTCCCCTAGCAGTTTCTTGATCAATCGCCTCTGAAGATTCTCAGTCCAAATCCTTTGGTTACCGCGTTCTGAAAGGTCAATCGCAACAATCGAGCGTGGCTGAACCTCGGTTGGGTTTGGTTGCACCAAGTCTCTTACGATTCCATACAACTTGCGGCGTCCTTCACCGCTAGAGAACAGGCCCGTAAAGGGCTGCCAATGTTTCTCAGAGAATTCTTGCAGTCTACTGTCAAGGATTTCTTGAACATCATCAACTAGCTGATTGGCTCTGTCGCTGGAGTAGATATAATTGGCCCGCTCGATTACGGCTGCAAGTGCTGCTTGTAATGGCTCGGTGGAATTCAACTTGTCTAAGTTGAATGTACCTTCAAGTGCAGATCTTATTACTTCGGCCGCCTTCAGAGAGTTGTCAGTTGAACCTGCGGGAATTCCTAGTTGTCCGGTCAACCTCAAGGCCACTAGAAGCTCCTCAAAAAGATCCCAATCATCAAGCTGAATGTCCCGAATGTTGTAAACCTGAACACGGTTCTGCCCTCGCAGTTTGTCAAGTACATCTTTGACAGGTAGTTTTTGCTGACCAACGTTTGTGCCTCTTAGTTCCTGCGAGAATTCGCCCTGCGGATCAACGATTAGAATCCCCATATCCGAGTGGCGAGCGTATCCAAGAAGAAGCATTTTTGCTAGACCAGATTTTCCCGAGCCAGTCTTTCCAAATACCCCGGTGTGATAAGCCTCTCCTGCACCACTTGGGCCCGACCCGAAATGTTTGAACCACATTGGGTAAAGTACGTCGTTCGCGAAAGCCTTTCCTAAGTAAAACACTTCCTCCTGATAGAGAGCCAGCAAAGAGTCAATTACACTCTGATCAACTTGAGCGACTCGGGTGCCCGTAGGGGGAATCATCCCCAATTGATCTGGTTCAAAGCCATCGCTGTTTTGTTTGAGGGTCGCCCCTACTGCCAACTTAGCGGTTCTGGTATCCTGTCGGCTGGTTATTGGGGGTATCTCACCTGTTCTCTTGATAAGGTTTCGGAAGGTGGCGTCTTCGTGCCATCTATTGCGTAACTCTATCCCTATTATTTGACCTACTGACTTAATCGGGAATCCGTTTTGTGTTGCGTCAAAAGCAACTAAGGCCCCTACTAGCCTTTCTTCGCTTGACTCTTGCAAAAGGTCTATAGTGAACTCGGTTGTCGTAGAGGGACTGCCTACAACTCCAATGTCGTCTTGCGCATCCACGATTAGACTCCTCCTCTTCCTGACTCAGAACGGTAATTCTGCAGCAGTAACATGGTAAGTTCTATGTCCTCACTGTGATCGGTAACGTGCTGAACAATCGTCTGTTCCATTGCGGCCACAGCGGCACCAAGACTCTTGACCATACGATCTGCTAGAAACAAGGGATAAGGCTCTATCACAGCAGGCACAAACAGTTGGCTTTCAATTCCTCGGAGAACCATAGACAACCTTGTACGGCTGTGTGCGATTGCACCGGGAACTTCCATCCGAAGTGCTGGGACCCATCCAAAAGGTCGGTAATAGATGACTTGAATCTCAGTAAGCGCAGTATTTAGTTGCTCTAAATCCTGTGCTGAGCAAACACTCGTGGGTAGATGGTAATTCTCATCCATGTAAACTGGCAAGGGCGTTGTGTACTCGCCCGGTTCCAAGATGAGCGTCGCCACCGTTCGACCATCACAATTGTATGTGTCTTCAATGGGCAAGAGGCCACCAAATTCATTTCGTGATGTGTATTTGGGAAGTGCTAGAGTTCTTGTACTTCCTAAAGTAGCAACCAATCGTTGCAACAAGCTTTGCGACTCCCAACGGTGCCTAAGGTTATCTCCCATGGATGGTACTTCAGCCAGATTCGACAGTCCTTGGTTAAGGTAAATAATCAGCGAAGCGAAGCTTCCGTCCAATAGGACGAGATCATGAGGAGTTTCACTGGCTAGCTCCAACTCCATTGAAATCATCAATCCCCGCAGAAGCAGAGTGGTTGCTTCGTTATGTGGCGCAGTATTCGCCCAAAACCTGTGGCGCGGCTCTTGCCAATGACGCTGGTCTTCTTTACTTGTGCCTTCCACTCCAACCGCGGCAGTAGCACAGAGGTCAACAGAAGTCAAGCGGTGAATTTGGTAGGGTGCATCCCGAATTATTGTCTAAGGCGACAAGCCAAGAAGCTGAAGTGAATGTATCGGGTGAGGGCTGAGCAAGGTGGAACGCAAAGCGAGCATGGCTTGTGCGCCGTTACGCGACCAACGCATGCCAGATTGTTTGA
>JAJDTL010000029.1 GCA_022827195.1 Caldilineaceae bacterium | reverse complement strand
CTCGATCGATTTGCCGGCGGGAGTGGAGATGGTGATGCCTGGCGACAACGTGACGATGGAAGTCGAGTTGATTGCGCCAGTGGCGTTGGAGACTGGCGGTCGATTCGCCATCCGTGAGGGCGGCCGCACCGTCGCTGCCGGAGCCATCACCGAAATCATCGAATAGGGGCAACTGTTTGTGGCGAGCGATACGCTCGCCACTCTTACTGTCTGCGGACCGCGCCAAAAGGGATGACTACATGGCAAAGCAAAAGATTCGTATCAAGCTCAAGGCATACGATCACCGCGTACTGGATGCGTCGGCGAAGCAGATCGTCGGCGCCGCCGAGCAGACCGGCGCCCAGGTGGTCGGGCCTGTGCCTCTGCCGACGCGAATCGAAAAGTTTACCGTGATGCGGTCGCCGTTTATCGACAAAGACAGCCGCGAGCAGTTTGAGATTCGCACGCACAAGCGTCTGATCGATGTGGTGGACCCGGGCAACAAGACGATTGAGAATCTCACCCGTCTGAATCTGCCCGCCGGCGTCGACATCGAAATCAAGCTGTAACCAGGCGGCGTTTGAACTGTGGCTCGCCGACAATGCCCGCTTGGGCGCGAGGGCGGTCTGCCTTCTGCGAACCACTGACCGGAGGCGCAAGTGAAAGGGATACTAGGCCGCAAAGTCGGCATGACCCAACTCTTTGATGACAGCGGCGCGGTTGTGCCGGTCACGGTCATCGAAGCCGGCCCCTGCTATGTCACACAGGTGAAGGCCGAAGATACCGACGGCTACAACGCAATTCAGATTGGGTTCGACGAGACCCCCGAGCGTAAGTTGACCAAGGGCCAGCTCGGTCACCTGAAGAAGTCCAACACACCGACGCTGCGCGTGCTGCGCGAGGTGCGGCTGACGAGCGGCGCCGAACACGCACCGGGTGATGTCATCAAGGCAGATGTCTTTGCCGAGGGCGAGCTTGTCGACGTAACCGGTACGTCCAAGGGCAAAGGTTTTGCCGGCGGTGTGAAGCGGCATGGCTTCGCCGGCGGCCCAAAGACGCATGGCCAGTCGGACCGGCACCGAGCGCCCGGCGCACGCGGCGCGGGTTCGACGCCGGGGCATACATTTCCCGGAACGAAAGGCGCCGGCCAGATGGGCAACAAGCGCGTAACGGCGCAGAATCTGAAGGTCGCTCTGGTCGACGCCGAGCGCAACCTGATTGCCGTTCAGGGCGCAGTGCCCGGCCCGCGGCAGGGGCTGGTGTTCGTTCGGACCGCGGCGAAGGCATAAATTAACGATCAGTGGCCGATGCGCGCCGGCTCGGGCAGCGGCGAACCGCATACGTCCGGCCACCGATACGGAGGCGAAACGGTGGAACTGCCAATCAGAAATATGGCCGGTGAAGAGACCGGCCAGATAGAGTTGGAGGATACGGTATTTGCCGCTCCGATCAATCGGGGGCTGATGCACCAGGCACTGGTGAGGCAGTTGGCGAACGCCCGCGCGGGAACGCATAAGACCAAGTCGCGCAGCGAGGTGCGCGGCGGTGGCCGCAAGCCGTGGCGCCAGAAGGGCACCGGCCGCGCACGGCACGGCTCCATCCGCTCGCCGATCTGGATCGGCGGCGGACGCGCCTTCGGCCCGACGCCGCGCAAGTACACGCAGAAGATGCCCAGGAAGATGCGGCGCGCGGCCCTGCGCAGCGCGCTGAGCGTCAAGGCCGGGTCCGGCCAGATCGTCGTGCTCGAACAGCTGACGATGGAGGCGCCGAAGACGAAAGCCTTTGTGCAAACACTGTCCGACCTGGACCTGGCTGACGGCAGTGTGCTCGTCATCCTGCCGGAGCGGGACATGGCGGTTGAAAAGTCAGTCAGCAACCTGCCGCAGGCCAAAACTCTGCTGAGCAGCAATCTCAATATTCAGGACCTGCTCGGCCATGACATACTCCTTCTGCCGCAGGCCTCGGTCGAATTCATCCACAGCTGGCTCGGCGCGTCGAGTTAGCGCCTGAATGCGAGGAGAGCCTGATGCACGTCTATGAAGTCATAAAGCGCCCGGTCATCACCGAAAAGTCCTACGACGCCGCCGATTTCGGCAATCAGTACACATTTGAGGTCGACACACGCGCCAACAAGCACCAGATTCGGGATGCGGTCGAGACCGCTTTCAAGGTGAGCGTTGTCGGCGTGCGCGTGATGATGATGCCGGCCAAGACCGGAATGCGCGGGCGGCGCAAGGTCGTGCGCAAGTCGCCGTGGAAAAAGGCCGTGGTCACTCTGGCCGATGGCGACAGCATCCAGTTCTTCGAGGGTGTGTAACAGTCAGGAGCGGGTGGCGGACGCAGTTTTCAAGGTTCCGCCCTCTCTCTTCGAACGGAGATAGATCTATATGCCTGTCAAAATATACCGCCCCACGTCGCCGGGGCGCCGCGACATGAGCGTTTCGACCTTCGAGACGATCACCCGCACCCAGCCGGAGCGCACGCTGACCATGGCGTTGCCCAGGAAGGGAGGGCGCAACAACCAGGGCCGCATCACTGTGCGCCACCGCGGCGGCGGTCACAAACGGCGCTACCGCATCGTCGATTTCAAGCGCGAAAGATGGGGCGCGCCGGCGCGCGTCGCCTCGATCGAGTACGACCCCAACCGCAGCGCGCGCATCGCCCTGCTCGAATACGAGGATGGCGAGAAGCGCTACATCGTCGCGCCGCTGGGCGTCCAGGTGGGCGATACGCTGGAATCCGGCCCCACCGCCGACATCCGGCCGGGAAACGCTCTGCCAATCCGCAACATCCCGCTTGGCACGCAGATTCACAATATCGAGTTGTACCCGGGCCGCGGGGCACAGCTGGTGCGCAGTGCCGGCGTGTCCGCGCAGCTCGTTGCCAAGGAGGGCCCGCGCGCGCAAGTCCGCCTCCCCAGCAGCGAAGTCCGCTATATTGACATGGACTGTCTCGCCACGATTGGCCAGGTGTCCAATCCCGATCACAGCAACATTTCGCTCGGCAAGGCCGGCCGCCGCCGCTGGATGGGCATTCGACCTTCCGTACGCGGCGTTGCCATGGACCCGGCGTCCCATCCGCACGGCGGCGGCGAGGGACGTTCGCCGATCGGCATGCCCGGCCCCAAGACGCCCTGGGGGCAGCCCGCTCTTGGCAAGCGCACCCGCCGCAACAAGCGGACGGGCAAGTATATCATCCGGCGCAGCAGCAAGCGCCGCAACTAAACGATATCCGCACGCTCTTGCGCCGGCCTTGCAGAATCGGCGGAGCGTAGCACTGGAGGAGATTCGATGGGACGTAGCTTGAAGAAGGGACCGTATGTCGAGCCGCGCCTGCTGAAGAAGATCGAAGATATGAACCGGGCCGGCGAACGCCGCGTTCTCAAGACGTGGTCCCGTTCATCGACGATTTTTCCGCAGTTTGTGGGCCACACGCTGGCGATTCACGACGGCCGGCGGCATGTGCCGATCTACATCACCGAAAACATGGTCGGCCACAAACTGGGCGAATTCGCGCCGACGCGTTTCTTTCGCGGCCACGTCAGGTCGGAGCGCAGCACGCGCAGACAGTAGATTTCGGCCACTTACCGGTCTTTGAATTCTTCCTCCGTCCTGGAGATAGGGGAGCGCGTACGATGGAAGTTCGAGCAGTTACCAAATATACGGGGATCAGCCCGCAGAAGGCGCGCCTGGTGCTGAACGAGGTGCGCGGGCGTCCGGCGGAGGAAGCGCTGGCGTTGTTGCAGTTCATGCCGCAGCAGGCCGCCCGCGCTGTGGCGAAGACGCTCAAGAGCGCCATCGCCAACGGCGTCGAGAACTTCGGTCTTGAGGCCGATGAGCTGTACATCAGCAGGATCTACGCCGACCAGGCGCCGAACCGGCGCTGGCGCCGCTTTGGCGCACGCGGCCGCTTCAAGCCTTGGATTCGACGCTCTTCGCACATCACCGTTGTGCTGGACGAGCTTTCGGACGACGAATAGCAGGCCAGACTAAGGGGGTCCCATGGGACGCAAAGTACATCCGACCGGCTTTCGCCTGGGCATTATCAAGGAGCACAAGAGCCGATGGTTTGCTATGGGGAATGACTACGTGAATCAGCTTGGCGAGGACCGCGATATCCGCGCCATGATTCACCGCGACGCGCCGCGGGCAGGCATCAGTTTTATCGAGATCGAGCGCCAGCCCAACCAGGTTCACGTTATCATCAACACGGCCAAGCCCGGGATCATCATCGGGCGCAAGGGCGCGAACGTCAACGTGTTGCGGGTCAACCTGCAGGAGCTGACCAACAAGAAGGTCAAGATCGACGTGCGTGAGATCGACAAGCCGGAGACCGACGCGCAGCTGGTGGCCGAGAACGTGGCCGAGCAGCTGGAGCGCCGCATCAGCTGGAAGCGGGCGATGAAACAGGCGGCCGGTCGGGCCATGCGCACAGGCGCCGAGGGCGTCATGATTCAGGTTGCCGGGCGCCTGGGCGGCAGTGAAATGGGCCGGGTCGACACCATCCGCGATGGGCAGGTGCCGCGCCATACACTGCGCGCCGAGATCGACTACGGCACCGCCGAAGCCAACACGACATACGGTGTGATCGGTGTCAAAACGTGGGTCTACCATGGCGAAGTGCTGCCCGGTGAAGAGTACCACGCCCGCTATGCGGAGATGGCGCTGACCGAGTAGAGTCTCCCGCTGGGCGGCGGTGGCTGGATTCAAGACTGGGGATGGAGAGCAGACTATGCTGATGCCAAAACGGGTAAAGTTTCGAAAGATGCACCGCGGCCGGATGCGCGGCACAGCCAGTCGCGGCAACCGGATCGATTTTGGCACATTCGGATTGCAGGCCACTGAGCCGTCCTGGGTGTCGAGCCGCCAGATCGAAGCGGCCCGCCGTGCCATTGTGCGCTATGTACGTCGCGGCGGCAAGCTGTGGATTCGTATTTTCCCGGACAAGCCGGTTACGATGCGGGCCGCGGAAACGCGCATGGGTTCGGGCAAGGGCAACGTCGATCACTGGGTGGCGGTCGTAAAGCCGGGCCGCGTCATGTTTGAGATCGCCGGCGTGGACGAGGAACACGCGCGCGAGGCATTCCGTCTCGCCGCGCACAAACTGCCGATGGGCACGCAGTTCGTCGCCCGCGAGGACTTCTGACGCCAGGCAGTCAGGCTTGGAGAAAAGCAAAGATGAAGGCACACGAACTACGCCCGCTGACGGCAAGCGAACTGTACACCCGCTTGGACGAGGGGTATCAGGAGCTGTTCAACCTGCGCTTTCAGAAAGCGACGGGACAGTTGACAAACACCGCGCGCAAGGGTCAGGTCCGTCGCGAAATCGCGCGCATCAAGACGATCCTGCGCGAGCGGGAGCTGTTGGCCGAGGAGCAGGAGGAGTAAGCGAAATGCGCGAACGAAGGCGGGAACTGGTTGGCGTCGTCACCAGTGACAAGATGGACAAGACGGTGGTAGTCGAAGTGGAGCGGGTCGCGCGCCATGCCCTCTATGGCAAGGTCGTGAAGTCGCACAAGAAGTACAAGGTCCACGATGCCGACAACGCCTGCCGCATCGGAGATAAGGTCCAGATACGCGAGTGTCGGCCGATCAGCAAGCATAAGAAGTTTTTTGTCGCCAAAATACTTGACCGCGCGGTTGTTGTCTGATTTCAGACGGGCCGGCATGAGAAGGGATATGCAGCTATGATTCAGCAAGAGAGCCGCCTGCGGGTTGCCGACAACACGGGCGCTAAAGAGTTGTTGACGATTCGAGTTCGCGGGGGAGGCTCGCGCCGGTATGGCGGAATCGGCGACGTGATTGTGGCGACGGTCAAGTCCTCCAGCCCCACCGCGTCGGTCAAGAAGGGCGAAATCGTCCGGGCGGTTATTGTCCGCACGCGGCGGCCGGTGCGGCGCAAGGACGGAAGCTACATCCGTTTCGATGAGAATGCCGCCGTCCTGATCGATGACAATCGCAATCCACGCGGCACCCGTATTTTCGGCCCCGTCGCGCGCGAATTGCGAGACCACGGCTATATGAAGATCGTATCGCTGGCGCCCGAGGTGCTGTGACGGGCCTCGCGCAGATACGCCAGCGGATGAACGGGCGGACAGACGGCATTGTCGACGCCAGGAGATGAAGCGATGAGTCTAAAGATTAGACAGGGCGATCTTGTCGAGGTGATCGCCGGCAACGATAAGGGCCACCAGGGTGAAGTCCAGAGCGTGATTCGCAAAAAGGACAAGAAGGGCCGTTTCGACCCCAACCGGGTATACGTCGTTGTTGCGGGCGCCAATTTCGTGACGAAGCACCAGCGCCGCAGCCCGACCGTGCGCACGCAGACCGGACGCATCGAGCTGGAGGCGCCGATCCACATCAGCAATGTGGCACTGGTGGGAACCAACACCGAACCGACCCGCGCCGGCTTCCGCTATGAAGGTGATGACAAGGTCCGCTTCGACCGGCGCACCAATGAGCCGCTGCCGACACCGAGCGAGAGTTAGTTCAACCGAGAGAACGACCGCCCGTGGTCGCGCGCTGCGACAAAAATGGGCGAGGAGTGAAGATCAATGAGCGAATTGAACGGAACGCCGAAGCCGCGGCTGAAGGAACGTTTTGACAGCGAGATCGCCCCGGCGCTGATGTCGGAGTTTGGTTATACCAACATCATGCAGGTGCCCCGCGTCGAAAAGATCAGTGTCAACATCGGCATGGGCGAGGCGATTACCGACGGCAAGACGATTGAACGCGCCAGCCAGGACCTGACCACCATCACCGGTCAGAGGCCGATTGTGACGCGAGCGCGCAGGTCGATTGCCACCTTTAAGCTGCGCGAAGGCATGCCGATCGGCGTAAAGGTGACGCTGCGCGGCCGAAGGATGTGGGATTTTCTGGACCGTCTGATCAGCATTGCGCTGCCCGCCCAACGCGATTTCCGCGGCATTTCACCCGATTCGTTCGACGGGCGCGGCAACTACAGCCTCGGCCTGCGCGAACAACTCGTCTTCCCCGAAATCGACTACGATGAAATCGACAAGGTGCGCGGCATGGAGGTAATGATCGTTACCTCCGCGGGCAGCGATGAAGAGGGACGGCGACTGCTGGCGATGATGGATATGCCGTTTCAGCGGCGTTAAAACGTTGCGCTAACAGAGATCAAGGAGAGGATGGTCTGTGGCTAAGAAAAGCATTGTTTCGCGGGAGTCCAAGCGGAAGTATGAAGTGCGGGTCCGCAACCGCTGCGCCAAGTGCGGCCGGCCCAGGGCCTTTATGCGCCGCTTTGGCCTTTGCCGCATCTGTTTCCGCCGTGAAGCCCTGCAGGGCCATCTGCCTGGCGTTGTGAAGTCGAGCTGGTAGCGGTACCGACGGCCGCGGGGATTGCTGCCGCGCTTGGCTGCAGAAGTCGCGCCGCAAGAATCAAGAGGAATCTACGCTTATGATGACTGATCCAATTGCGGATTTCCTGACGCGGGTCCGCAACTCTTCAAACTCGAGGCACCGGCGTGCTGTGATGCCAAGTTCAAAGACAAAGGTCGCGCTCGCCAAAGTTTTGGCCGAAGAGGGCTTCATCAGCGGATATTCGGTCACGGGTGACAAGGCCAAGCCCAATCTGATCATCGGCATGAAGTATACCGAAAAAGGGCAGCCGGTGATCTCCGGAATCCAGCGGGTGAGCAGGCCGGGGCGGCGCACCTACACCGGCTACCGCAACATTCCCCTGGTTCGCAGCGGACTGGGTATAAACATAGTTTCCACGCCCAACGGCGTCATGAGCGGAAGCCAGGCGCGGCGCGAGCAGGTTGGCGGCGAGATTATGTGCAACGTTTGGTAGTGTTGGGAGGTTAAGATGTCTCGAATCGGGAAGATGCCGGTTTCTGTGCCTGCCAGTGTGACGGTTGACATTGTGCCGGGCAATATCGTAACGATAAAGGGCCCGAAAGGGGAGCTCAGCCAGAGATTCAACCGGGATATGACGATTTCCAGGGAGAATGGAGAGATCGTCGTCACCCGCCCCACCGACCAGCGGCATCACCGCGCTTTGCACGGTCTGACAAGGTCCTTGCTCAACAACATGGTGGTGGGTGTTACCGACGGCTTCCAGAGAGTCCTGGAGATTCACGGCGTCGGCTACCGCGCCCAGCAGGAAGGCCAGAACCTGATCCTGCAGATCGGAAAGAGCCATCCCGTCGAATACCCGCCGCCCAGCCAGGACGTGACGTTCGAGGTGTCGCGCGACGGGCGGACGGTGACAATTTCCGGGATCGACAAGCAAAAGATCGGCCAGCTGGCTGCGAAGATACGCAAGGAGCGCCCGCCGGAACCGTACAAGGGCAAGGGCATCCGCTATCAGGGCGAATATGTCCGTTCGAAGGCCGGCAAGGCCGGCGCGGGCGCCATCGGAGCGGCATAGCCGTACGAGGAGTAGGGAACCATGGCGAAAGAGACACGAGCAAAGATGCGTAAACGCCGGCACAAGCGGGTGCGGCGCAAAGTCTTCGGGACGGCGGCGCGGCCGCGGCTCAACGTATTCCGCAGCCTGAAGCACACTAACGTACAGGTGATCGACGACCAGGCCGGACATACCCTTGTGTCCGCTTCGACGCTCGAGGCCGGGCTGCAGGAGGAGCTGGCCGACAAGCTGAAGGTGGAACAGGCGAAGGAGGTCGGAAAGGTCGTCGCGGCGCGGGCCAAGGACGCCGGCATCGAACGGGTGGTCTTCGATCGCGGCGGATACCGCTATCACGGTCGCGTCAAAGCCGTCGCCGATGGCAGTCGAGAGGGCGGTCTCGTCTTTTAATCAGAGCAAGGAGAATTCGATATGGGGCGTCGAGATCGTCGACGGGACCGCGAGCAGGAAGAAGAAAAGGACGAATTTGACGAAAAAGTCGTCCATATCGCGCGCACGGCCAAGGTCGTCAAAGGCGGGCGCCGTTTCGCGTTTCGCGCCGTGGTCGTCGTCGGTGACAACAACGGGCGTGTCGGCGTCGGCGTAGGGAAGGCGCGTGAAGTGCCCGATGCCATCCGTAAGGCGAGTGAGACTGCGCGCAAAACGATGGTGGAGGTGAACCTGCTGGGGACGACGATTCCCCACGCCAGCCAAGCCCGCTTCGGCGCCGGCGAGGTGCTGTTGAAACCTGCCAGCCCCGGCACCGGTGTCATCGCCGGCGGCGGCGTGCGCGCGGTCGTCGAGGCGGCAGGCGTCAAGGACATCCTCTCCAAGTCGCTGGGCAGCGACAATATCCTGAACGTCGTGCAGGCGACGTTCGCCTCCTTGAAGCAGTTGCAGAATTACAGAGTCGAGGCGCAACGGCGGGGCGTCGATCCCGAAAAGCTGCGTCCTTTCTGGTATCAGGAAGATGAGTCCCATGGGTAAGACGATCACCGTGAAGCTAACCAAGAGCCCGATAGGTTACAACAAACGCCAGAAGGCGACGGTACAGGCGTTGGGTCTGCGTAAGTTGAACCAGACGGTCGAGAAGGACGACAGTCCGACGGTCCGCGGCATGATTGCCAAGGTCTCCCACCTTGTGGAGGTAGTGGAAGAGGTGATGGAAGAGACGGAGGCGTGAGCGCGTCAACGGGACGGTGCGGGACCCGGGCGGTCGGTCGCTGCCTTTCCCACCTGGCTGGAGTATGCCAAAAATGAAACTGCACGATCTGCGTCCCGCAGAGGGCGCGATACGAAAACGGAAACGAGTGGGGCGCGGCACCGGCTCCGGGCGCGGCAAGACGGCCGGCCGCGGCACCAAGGGGCAGAACGCACGCTCGGGCGGCGGTGTGCGCCAGGGCTTTGAAGGCGGCCAGCTGACGCTGATCAGGCGACTGCCGAAGATGCGCGGATTCGTCAACCGCTTTAAGGTGACCTATACACCGGTGAACCTCGACAACATGAGTGACCAGTTCGAGGCCGATTCCCAGGTGTCGCCGGCGACACTGTTCGAGACGGGGCTGCTGGGCAGCAGCAAGCAGCCTGTGGTTGTACTGGCGCGGGGCGAGATCGACAAACCGCTCCATCTGCAAGTTCATCGCATCAGCAAGAGCGCCAGAGAGAAGGTCGAAGCCGCCGGCGGTTCCGTCGAGATCCTGCCCTTCACGGTCAACAAGAATCTGCCGCGGTCTTAACTGTGGAGAAGCCGCCCTGGCCGCATCTTGCCGGCCGACCGCGGCCGGATCTCCAGCGGAGAACTCTCAATGCTCGAAGCTGTACGCAATGCCTTCCGCCTGCCGGACCTGCGTCAGAAGCTGCTCTACACATTTCTGATTCTGGTCGCCTACCGGCTGGCCGCGCATATTCCTCTCCCCGGCGTCAATCGAGAGGTCCTGGATCAGATATTTCGTTCAACCGACCAGAATATCCTTCTGAGTCTGTTGAACTTTTTCAGCGGCGGCGCGCTGGCGCAGTTCAGCGTGATGGCGATGGGCGTCTACCCCTACATTACGGCCACGATTATCATGCAGCTCCTGACGCCAATCGTGCCCCAACTGGAGGAGTTGAGCCGCGAAGGAGAGCAGGGGCGGCAACAACTGAACCGCTACACGCACTATATGACCGTTCCCCTGGCAATCTTGCAGGCGTTTGGCCAGGCTACGCTGCTCAGCAGGCCGCTGGGCGGCGGGGCGACCGGCGCCGTCCTCGAACAGTGGGGCTTCACCGGTGAGGCGCTGCTGCCCTCGCTTACGATCCTGATCAGCCTGACCGCCGGCACAATGCTGGCGATGTGGATGGGTGAACTGTTGACGGAGCAGGGCATCGGCAACGGCGTATCGCTGATTATCTTTGCCGGTATCGTCGCTTCAGCCCCCAATCAGGTGCGCCTTCTGACCCAGCAGGGCATCACCCAGCTGATGATCTTCACCGTCATCACGGTGCTGACGGTGGCGCTGATCGTCTGGGTGCAGGAAGGCCAGCGGCGCATCCCCGTGCAGTACGGCAAGCGCGTGCGCACGATGCGCGGCAACCGCCTTATGATGGTCGGCGGGCAGAGCACCTACGTGCCCATGCGTGTCAACACCGCCGGCATGATTCCGCTGATCTTTGCCCAGAGCCTGCTCATTCTGCCAAACACGATGGCCTCCTACTTCATTCTCCGTACCGATTGGATCGGCTCGGTGGCGAATTTCTTCTTTACCTCTTTCAGTCCGCAGAATTTCCTGTACTGGCTGATCTACTTCATGCTGACGGTCGCGTTCACCTATTTCTATACCGATATCATGTTCCGGCAACAGAATCTGCCGGACACATTACAGAAGCAGGGAGGATTCATCCCCGGCATCCGACCCGGCCCGCGCACCGAGCAGTATCTGAACAGTGTGCTGGGGCGGATTACACTGGTCGGCGCGCTCTTTCTCGGGCTGGTCGCGGTCCTGCCCTTTCTGGCGGGCGTTGTCTTCGGCGGCGGCGTTGGCAGCTTCAACACCCTGATCATCAGCAGCACCGGTCTGCTGATTGTTGTCGGCGTTGTGCTCGACACGATGAAACAGATCGAGGCGCAGTTGATGATGCGCAACTACGAGGGTTTTATCCGTTAGCCAAAGTTCATATCGCAGTGCGAGGAAGTGGTGCCGATGAGCGACCGCATTTATCTGGTCTTATTGGGAGCGCCAGGGTCAGGCAAGGGTACGCAGTCGCAGCTTTTGCAGGAACAGCTGGGGATTCCACAGGTTTCGACGGGGGAGATCTTCCGCTACAACCTGAAAAACGAGACTGAGCTCGGACAGCTGGCCAAGAGCTACTACGACAGGGGGGAACTGGTTCCCGACGAGGTAACAATACGGATGGTGGAGGCGCGACTGGCCGAGCCGGATGCCGCCCGGGGGGCAATTCTGGACGGTTTTCCCCGCAATCTCATCCAGGCGCGGGCGCTGGACGGCATCACCGAGCCGCACGGCGGAATCGCCCTGGTGCCGCTCATCCAGCTGGAAGATGATGTCGTCTCCATGCGGATCACCGGCCGGCGGCTGTGCCGGGACTGCGACCGCGTCTACCACGTGACATTCAACCCGCCCCGCGGCGAGAACTGCGACAGTTGCGGAGGCGTGCTGTATCAGCGGGAAGATGACAAGCCGGAGACAGTCCAGAATCGACTGTATGTTTACTACAAACAGACCTCGCCGCTGATCGGCTACTACTTCGCCCATGGCCTGCTGGTGGAAGTTGACGGCGAGAAGTCGATCGAGGCGATGCAGGAGCAGCTGGTGGCGCTGCTGGTCGCGAGGAATATCGGGCTGAAGGGCAGCGCAGTGTCCGCCTGAGGCGTATGTGGACGATAGCAAATGCGGATGGCCGGCGAAAGCATGATGACGAAATTCAGGCGGCGGCTGCGTCGGAGTGGGCCGAGACGGCCCAGGGCCAGGCAGGAACGGGAACGCCCGGCGCCGGTTTTCAAAAATCCGCGCGAAATTCAGATTATGCGGGAAGCGGGCCGTATCGTCGCCAGGGTCCATCAGGCGTTTCGCGAGGCGATCGAACCTGGCATCACTACCTGGGACCTGGACCAGCTGGCCGTGGAGATTATCCACAGCCACAACGCGAAGTCCAGCTTTCTCGGCTATCGCGGCTTTCCGGCCAACATCTGCACGAGCATCAACGAAGAGCTTGTGCATGGCATTCCCAACCGCGGGCGCATGTTGCTGGACGGCGACATTATCAGCATTGACGTCGGTGTGTTCCATCGCGGTTTTGTCGGCGACAGCGGCTGGACTTACGCTGTCGGCACCATCGATCCTGAGGCCGAACGGCTGCTGCGGGTCACGGAAGAGAGCCTCGCTGCCGGCATTGAAGCGACCCGCTCCGGCAATCGTGTCCTCGACATCAGCGCCGCGGTGCAGAAAAGTGTGGAGCCGAGCGGCTTTCACGTCGTGCGGGAATACACCGGGCACGGCGTCGGTCGGGCGATGCACGAGGGGCCGCAGGTACTGAACTATGTGTCGGACGATGTCGACGGCAAGGTTGAACTGAAGTCCGGCCTGGTCGTAGCCATTGAACCGATGGTGCAGATCGGGACCTGGCGCACCGAGACGCTCAAGGACAAGTGGACCGTCATCAGCAAGGACCGCAGCCTCAGCGCCCATTTCGAGCATACGGTAGCCGTCACGAACCGAGGGCCTGAGATCTTGACGCGCCTTTAGCCTTGTGCTAAACTTATAGAGTTACCCTGAGTTTCAGAATGAGGAGAGCTGGGGATGAAAGTGCGTCCATCCGTCAAAAAAAGATGCGATAAGTGTACGATTGTGCGGCGGCGGGGTCTGGTCTTTGTTATCTGCCAGAACCCGAAACACAAGCAAAGGCAGGGTTAGGCCAACCAGGAGGGAGCAACAATGGCACGTATTGCAGGCGTCGACATTCCTCGGGATAAGCGGGTCGTTATCGCCCTTACCTACATTTACGGCATTGGCCGCACAATCAGCCAGGATATTCTGGAAGCGACCGGCATCGACCAGGACAAGCGCGTCAAAGATCTGGACAACAACGAGCTGGTCGCCTTGCGCGATTACATTGAGCGCCACTGCCGCGTCGAAGGCGACCTGCGGCGCGAAGTGAACATGAACATCAAGCGTCTCATGGAGATCGGCAGCTATCGCGGCCTGCGTCATCGCCGCAATCTTCCGAGCCGCGGCCAGCGCACCCGCACTAACGCTCGCACGCGGCGCGGCGTCAAGAAGACCGTCGCCGGCAAGAAGCGGGCGCGCAAGTAGCAGGCGCCAAAGTAGCAGGCGCCAAAGTAGCACGCGCCAGAGTAACACGCGCCAGAGTAACAGACGCCAAAGTAGCGACGGCTGCTCGCAATTTTCAGACTTTTCGCCAGAGGTCGAGGCTAAGGAGAGAACATGGCTCGAACACAGCGCCGCCGGGGTGGTCGGTCAACCCGACGCGAGCGGAAGAATGTGCCAAGCGGTCAGGTGCATATCCGCGCTACGTTTAACAATACGATTATAACGATCACCGATCTTCAGGGGGCTACACTGTGTTGGGCCAGTTCGGGCACTGCCGGTTTCAAGGGCAGCCGCAAGAGTACGCCGTTTGCGGCGCAGCTCGCCGCGTCCGCCGCGGCGCGCCAGGCCGTGAGCGACTTCAACATGCGTGAGGTAGAGGTGTTCATTAAGGGGCCGGGACCGGGCCGCGAAAGCGCGCTGCGGGCCTTGAACCCGGCCGGTCTGACCGTTACGTCGATTGCCGACATAACGCCGATTCCACACAACGGGGTTCGGCCCCCGAGTAAGCGAAGAGTCTAGCAGAGGCGGCGCCGCGTTGCCATCGGCAGCCCGGCCCGCGAGGTTGCGCGACAACGGGATTCACCTGCCGGCGGAGGAGAGGCATCGTGTTTCGGCGCGATGCCGCTTGTTTTGCCCAGCGGGTTCGCCATGTACCGAAAGTGCCTGTATGCGGGGCGAGCCAGCGGACGGTTGAACGATGCCAGGAAAGATGGAATGAGGCAACCGGCCGGAGCGAGGGCCTGATTTGCCCAGGTGCTTGCGAACCATAGTCGACTTGGAGGAAAGATGGCACGATACACAGATGCGGTCTGTAAACTCTGCCGACGTGAAGGACAGAAACTGTTTCTGAAAGGCGAGCGCTGCGTCAGCCCCAAATGTGCGGTCGACCGGCGTCCCTTTCCGCCGGGCGAAGCGGGCCGCCGCAATGTCATGCGGCGCAAAGTCTCGGACTTCGGTGTCCAGCTGCGCGAGAAGCAGAAGGCGCGGCGCATGTACGGGGTGATGGAGCGGCAATTCCGCCGCTATTTCAAAGAAGCTTCGCGACGCAAGGGCTTGACCGGCGGGACCCTCCTCGCGCTTTTGGAAAGCCGCCTCGACAACGTAGTCTACCGGCTCGGATTCGCCGATAGCCGTCCTCAGGCGCGCCAACTCGTTCGCCACGGCCACTTTGCCGTAAACGGACGCAAAACCGATATTCCATCTTTCCAGGTGTCACCGAATGACCTGATCTCGGTCCGGGATGGGAGCCGGACCAAAACCTATTTCCGTGAGCGCGCCCAGATTCTCGGAACTGCTTCGCCCCCTTCGTGGCTCAGTCTGGATGCAGGTAATCTCAGCGGTACGGTGACTTCGGAGCCGCAGCGGGACGAGATCGGCGTACTCCTGAACGAACAGCTGATCGTTGAGTACTACAGTCGATAGCTGAGACTGTTACGTTTCGTTGTCCGTCCTTGCCGCTCGCACAGGTAACCGGCAGGAACGCGACGAACGCCTGTCACCGCAAATGGCTTGGATGTGATTGCTATATAGCCTGGAGGGGTAGCCGTTGCTTAATAATCTAGTGTTGCCGAAGATCGAAGTGGAGGCCAGTTCTCGCAACTATGGCCATTTTGTCGTCAGCCCGCTTGAGAGCGGCTATGGGATCACGCTTGGAAACTCTCTGCGCCGCGTCCTGCTGTCCAGTCTGCCGGGCGCTGCCGTAACCTCGATATCGGTCAGTGGCGTGCATCATGAGTTCTCTACCATCGACCACGTGCTGGAGGATGCCACCCGCCTGATTCTGAATGTGAAACAGATCCGATTCAGGAGCGAGAGCACCGAGCCAGTACGCGTTTCCGTCGAGGTCTACCACGAAGGACCCGTGACGGCCGGCGACCTGACCTGCCCGCCGGAAGTTGAAATTGTCAATCCGGACCAGTACCTGCTTTTTGCCGACTCGAACGAAGTTGATCTGGACATTGAAATGGTGGTTGAGCAAGGCCGCGGCTACAGTCCGGGTGAAGAGCGCATGCAGCTGCCGCTGGGCGAAATCCCCGTCGATGCAATCTTCAGCCCGGTGACGAAGGCGTCATACCGCGTCGAGCGCACACGCATCGGTCAGCAGACCGACTACGACAAGCTGAACCTGGAAGTCTGGACCGATGGCACCATTTCGCCGGAAGATTCGATGCGCCAGGCAGCCGACATCCTCGTCCAGCACCTGAGCCTCTTCGTCGGCGATCGTACGACCATGATCGAGCTGCCGGAGGAGGAGGAAGAGACGATTCCCAGTCGCGTGGCCGAAGCCCCGATTGAGGAGTTGGAGCTGACCGTGCGGGCCTACAACTGCCTGAAACGGGCCGGCATCACCAAAGTCGGCGAGATCCTGAAGCGGATGGAAAAGGGCGAGGACGAGATGCTCGCCATCCGAAACTTCGGTAAGAAGTCGCTGGATGAACTGGTAGAAAAGCTGAGCGAGAAGGGCTACATGAATGTAGTCGGCGTAGACCTCAGCGCCTACCTGGGCGGCGGCAACGGCGCCGAAGTCGACAGCGAGGACAGCCTGGCCGAGGCCGCCGCAACGACCGAGACTGCCGAAGCGGCCGAGGATAGCGAAACGACCGAAACAGCGGAGACCGTCGGGGAAGTGGACGCGGCGCTGTTACCGGAGGAATAGGAAGATGCGACACCAGATCGCGGGGCAGAAGTTGAGCCGCACACCGGCGCAACGCAAAGCCCTGTTCCGCAACTTGATTCGGGAACTCTATATTCACGAGCGGATCACCACGACGCAGGCCAAGGCGCGTGCCGTCCGCGGCGATGCGGAAAAGCTGATCACCAAGGCCAAGCACGGCCTCTCCGGTAAGATCGACCGCGTGCACGCCCAACGGCAGGTGGTTGCCTACCTCAATGACAAGGGCGTCGCCAAGAAACTCTTTGACGAGCTGGCCCCCCGCTATCTGGAGCGAAACGGCGGGTATACGCGCATAATCAAGTTGGGCAAACGTTTCGGTGATGCTGCCGACATGGCTGTCATCGAGCTGGTTTCCGACAACGGTGACGAATAGGCGGACAATCTGTCCGCTTGGCGCTGCGTGCGCCGCGCCGGTGAGGAGCGAATGCGCAGGGTCGCCGGTCTGATCGCCTACGACGGCACAGAATTTCGCGGCTTCCAGGTGCAGCGCCAGGCGCCGACAATCCAAGGCGCGTTGGAAGATGCCCTCGCCGACCTGACCGGCGAGTCCTGCCGGGTGAGCGGGGCGGGTAGAACCGATACAGGCGTACATGCCCGTGGGCAGGTTATCGCCGTCGAGTTGGCGTGGAGACATTCGCTCCCGGCCCTGCGCGAGGCCTGGAACCAGCGACTGCCCGCTTCGATTCTCATCCACCGGCTGGCCGAAGCGCCGCAGGGGTTCCATCCGCGTTTCAGCGCGGCGGAGCGCACATACCGCTATACGATGTGGGCGCCCGCTGCCGGGCGCGAGGGCGGTCGACGGTTCCCCTTGCTGGACCGGTTCGCGCTGGTCCTGCCCAGGCGCCCCGACCTTGATGCGATGAACAGGGCCGCGGGCTTGCTGGTTGGAACGCACGATTTCGCCACCTTCGGGCAGGCGCCTCAGGGAGAAAATACGGTCCGCTGCATCGTCTCCCTTTGCGGGGAATGGGTCAACGAGTCGCTGCCCGCACTAGAACCATTTGTCCTGGAGCGGCTGGTTCTGACGATTACCGCCAACGCCTTCTTGCGGCGGATGGCGCGCAATCTGGCCGCTTCGCTGCTGGCGATCGGCCTGGGAGAGTGGCAGGCTGAAGACATGGCCGCCGCCCTGAGGGCGAAGGACCGCAGCCGCTCAGCGCCGCCCCTCCCCCCCAATGGCCTGGTCTTGGAGCGTGTGCAATACACGGAGTTCAACGATCTGTTTGCTGCCCATTCGTAATGCCGCCGCACAGGGTGTGGGTTGCTTGCAGGTGAATGAGGAGATTTCAGGGTGAAGACATTGAGCCTGAGTTATGAAGAGGCCAAGAACGGGCGTGAGTGGTGGGTCGTCGACGCGACCGACAAGACTCTCGGCCGGCTCGCGTCGGAGATCGCGCACATCCTGCGCGGCAAGCACAAGCCGACTTTCACGCCTCATGTCGATTGCGGTGACTTCGTCATCGTTGTCAACTGCGAGAAGTTCCATGTTACCGGCAACCGCCTGGATGAGAAGCGCTATTACAGGCATTCGCGTTATCCCGGCGGCCTGAAGAGCCGCACGATGCGCGAGCAACGGGAACGACAACCGCAGAAGATCATCTTCGAGGCGGTTAAGGGTATGATTCCCAAGACGCGGCTCGGCCGTGCACAGATGAAAAAGTTAAAGGTCTACGCCGGTCCCGAACACCCGCACAAAGCGCAAAAGCCCAAAGCAATGGAGCTGTAGGAGAGCAGAGATGAGCGAGTACATCGAAGCGATTGGACGCCGCAAGAGCGCCACGGCACGGGTACGGCTGTACGAAGGCGACGGCGAAATCGTCGTCAACAGCCTGCCGATGAATGGCTACTTCGGGCGAGCGCTGGACCAGATGGTGATCCGTCAGCCACTGGTCCTGACCGGCACCGAGCATAGCTTTAACGTCAGCATCAAGGTGCATGGCGGCGGAGAAGGCGGCCAGGCCCACGCCGTGCGTCACGGGCTGTCGCGGGCGCTCGTGGCAGCCGACCCGAACCTGCGGCCTACCCTGAAGTCGGCCGGTTTCCTTACACGCGACGCCCGCGTGAAGGAGCGTATGAAGCCCGGATTGAAGCGGGCGCGCAAGGCTCCGCAATACACCAAGCGCTAAGAGAGCTGGGTGGGAAAATACGAACGTGGAAAGCGATGGCCCCGGCTATCGCTTTTTGTTCGGCAGCCTGTTCAAAGTGTTGGCCGGTGGCCCCCCGGACCTCCACCCGGCCGCGTGGATGTACAGATGCACAAGGTACAAAGCAGATCAGGTAGACTCCGGCGCATATGCTGATCCGATGCGGGTTGCTCCTTGTCACCGAGACATCCGACCCCAAGCGCGATGATGCTGCCCTGACCGAGGTGCAGAGCCTTTTGACCGCAGGGTTGGATGGTCTGTTGCACCTTGCCAGCCGCATCTATGCCGCACCGCCTCGCTACCAGGTGGAGGAAACCCTGCGCGACTGGTGCGATGAGGAAGAACTCGACCTGATCGTAACGGTGGGCGGCACCTTTCCGGCGCCGGGGCCCTCAGAACAGCAGATCGTGCCCGAAGCGACCGCTGCCGTACTGGAGCGGACGATGCCTTCGCTGCCGCAGACGATGCGTGCGCACGCTGCTCAAGCCCACCCCCTCGCGCTGCTCGATCGAGGCATGGCCGGTATCCGCGGGCGGACGCTGATCGTCAACCTGCCGGGCGGACAGGAACTGCCCGCAGCCTTCCTGGAGAGCATCCTCGACCTCCTTCCGTTGATCGCGGCTCGCCTCGCCTCTGTAGATGAAGCGCCCGCGATCGACGCCGTGCAGGTTCCTCCCGCGCCCGAGCTCACCCAGCCCAAATCCGGCGCGCTGAACCAGGAGGAGTTCGCCGCGTTTCTGCAGCGTCGCAACAGAGGGAAGTAGGAAGCAACCGTCACGCGCGGCAGCCCAAAGCGCGGCGTGATGAAGACGGTGATTTTTTGACTTTTGCCCTCAGTTGAGGGTACGATATTGTCTGTAGCGGACGATACCGCCGCTGCCCCCGTTTCCTGGTAGAATCGGTGTTGCGTGGGAGGAAGAAGGTAGACCCGGCCTTACGACAGCATTTTGCAGGGCCGTATACAGGAGTAGGAGACGAAAAGATGGGCGGAAACACAGTGGTTGTCACAGATGGGAATTTCGAGGATGAGGTCATCCAGTCCGAGCTTCCGGTTCTGGTTGATTTTTGGGCCGAGTGGTGCGGTCCGTGCAAGATGATTGCCCCGGTGCTGGATGAGATTGCATCCGAATTGGACGGCAAGCTGACCATCGGCAAGCTCGACGTGGACGAAAACCAGAGCACTGCGATGGCCTTTGGCGTGATGAGCATTCCCACGCTCATGTTGTTCAAAGACGGCCAGCAGGTGGAGACAATCGTCGGCTTCCAGCAGAAGGCACAGCTGCTGGGCAGGATTCAGGCACACCTGAACTGACGTCCGCTTCGAGTTGATTCCTGCGAGGACCCGCCGCAAACACGGCGGGTCTTTTTGATCCCCAGGGCGGCTGCTACAATTGGCGGCAGTACCGATGCAGGAGCCAATCCTCATCCAACAGAGCGTTATTCATAGACTGCGGAGGGGAGAAATGAGCGAACGAAAGAAAGTGATCCTCAGCGAGGCAGAGATGCCAACCCACTGGTATAACATCAACGCCGACCTGCCCGCCGCGGGGGTTGAACTGCCGCCGCCTCTGCATCCCGGCACGGGTCAGCCGATTGGGCCCAACGATCTGGCGCCCCTGTTTCCGATGTCGCTTATCCTGCAGGAAGTGAGTGCCGAACGCTATATCGAGATTCCGCAGCCGGTGCAGGAGGTGTATAGGATGTGGCGGCCCACGCCCCTCGTCCGTGCCCATGAATGGGAAAGGGCGCTCGAAACCCCGGCCCGCATCTACTACAAGTACGAGGGCGTCAGCCCGTCCGGCAGCCACAAACCGAATACCGCGGTGGCCCAGGCCTACTACAACAAAGAGGAAGGAGTCACCCGTCTCGCGACCGAGACGGGCGCCGGACAGTGGGGCAGCGCGCTCAGCTTCGCCTGCCAGGTTTTCGGCCTGGAATGCAAGGTCTACATGGTGCGGGTCAGCTACGAGCAGAAGCCCTATCGCAAAGTCATGATGCAGACGTGGGGAGCCGAGGTCGTACCCAGCCCCAGCCCGGACACGAACGCCGGCCGCCAGATCCTGGCCGAAAGCCCGGACAGCACGGGCAGCCTCGGTATCGCCATATCGGAGGCGGTGGAAGACGCCGCCACGCGCGACGATACCAAATATTCGCTCGGCTCGGTCCTGAACCATGTCCTCCTGCATCAGACGGTCATCGGCCAAGAGGTAATCGCCGGGTTGGAGGCTTTCGCTGAGGACTGGCCGGACGTGCTGATCGGTTGCACCGGCGGCGGCAGCAACTTTGCCGGATTTGCCTTCCCGTTCCTCAAGGAGAACATCAGCGGCGGCAGGAGCGCCCGCATCGTGGCGGTCGAGCCGGCGGCGGCGCCCAGCCTGACACGCGGCGTCTACACCTACGATTTCGGCGACACCGCCCAGATGACACCGCTGATCAAGATGCACACGCTCGGCCACGACTTTGTGCCCGCGCCGATTCATGCCGGCGGGCTGCGCTATCACGGCATGAGCGCGCAGGTCAGCGCCCTGCAAGCGTCCGGGCTGATCGAGGCGGTCAGTGTACAGCAGCGGGCCATATTCGAGGCCGCGCTCTCGTTCGCAAGCGCGGAGGGCATCCTGCCGGCGCCCGAGCCGGCCCACGCCATCTGGGGTGCGATGCAGGAGGCGCTGGCCTGCAGAGAGAGCGGCGAGAGCAAAGTGATCGTTTTCAACATGTGCGGCCACGGCCACTTCGACCTGGCGGCATACGAGCAGCATCTGGCCGATAATCTGGAAGATTTCGATTATCCTGAAGAGGCGATCCGGGCGAGCCTGCAGAAGGTCCCGTCGGTCTAGGGGCGCGCTCGATTCAGCGGGCGGTCTGCGCCGTCAGCATTGACAAGATCAGCTGTACTGCAAACAACAGCAGAAAGATCGCCAGGTCGATGACGGCGACCAGAATAAAGGCGCCGGTTAGCAGCTGTATCGGGCCGAGGAGAAAGTTGAGCAGCAGCACCACATTGCGGCCCGACTGATCGATGAGCACAAACAGGGCGCCGATGATGAGGACATAGATGCCCAGTGACTTGAGCGGCGCGCGGTCGCTGGCACTGGGCATCATCGCGTTGGCGATGGCGAAGAGCAGGTAGCTCCACCATAGACTGTCGGGCTTGTGGGCCAGGCCGTCGACGACAAAAGTCAACCCATCGAGCAGCTTGCCCGTGCGCCAGGCGAACGCGATCGTCTCGGTGTCGAAGACCTGCTCGCCGATGAGTACGATCAGCGCCGACCCGACCAGCAGCGGTGCCAATCCCACCAGGCTGTCCTTCAGCGCGCCGCCCGATGCAACCGTCACACTGCCCAGACCGATCGTGTTTCGTGTGAATTTCGGCCACACGCGAAATCTGCTCGTCCGCAATCCGAGGATCCTGGCGATCAGCCAGTGCGAGGCCTCGTGTATCAGGATGCCCGGCAGGTAGACCAGGAACAGGACCACCATCGCCAGGTTGTCCGAACCGCTGAGCCGGTAGACGATCTCCTGGATCAGCAGGCCGATTCGCCAGCTGAGCCACCACAGCGCGGCGAGCAGGATGAAAAAGAGGAGGAAGAACGAATAGGGGGACAACGCAGCCATCGGGAAGGCGGTCTAAGCGGGCGCGTGCTGTGCGGGCGCGATCTATGCGGGCGCGATCTATGCGCCGTACAGTTCGCCGGTAATCCTCACCATCTCCGCGTAACTCTCGGCCTCCAGCGCCGCGCCGCCTATAAGCGCGCCGTCGATCTGCGGTTCTCGCATGATGGCGCCGATGTTGTCCGGCTTGGTGCTGCCGCCGTAGAGGATGCGGACCGCGTCGGCGGCGGCCTCACCGTGCATTTCGCGCAGGATGGCGCGTACCTGCCCGCAGATCTCGCCGGCCGTTCCAGCGGTCGCGGCCCGGCCCGTGCCGATCGCCCAGATCGGCTCGTATGCGATTATCGTCGATTGCACCTGCGCCCCGCTCAAACCGTCCAGCGCGGCGCGTACCTGCCGGTTGATGGTCTCGCCGGTCTGGCCGCGTTCGTTCTGCTCGAGGCTTTCGCCGACGCAGACAACCGGCCTAATTTCATGCGCCAGCGCGGCGCGAGCCTTCCTGTTTACATTCTCGTCGCTCTCGCCGAACAGCTGTCGGCGCTCACTGTGCCCGATGATCACGTAGTCGGCGAGGCCGCGCAGCATCGCCGGGCTGATCTCCCCGGTGTAGGCGCCGCTCTCTTCCCAGTGGCAGTTCTGCGCGCCAAGCGAAAAAGACGTCTCCTCAGTCAGTGCTTTGAGCGCGTGCAGACAGATAAAAGGCGGGCACAGCAGCTGCTCTACGCCTTCGGAACTGCCGGCGAGCGCGTGGATCTGGCGCGCCAGAGCAACTGCCTCCGGCACGGTCTTGTTCATTTTCCAGTTGCCGGCCATCATCGGCTTGCGCATAGCGGGTCTTCTCCCTGGGCGGCGGCGCCGCAGGCGTCAGTCTCGAATGACCGGGCAACGGGCTGACCGCACTGCATTGTCCGCCTAGGATTCTTCGGCATGGTCATCCCCATCCGACTGCGAACCCCCATCCCCCGGACTTTCCCCCGCCGGCGGCGCGTTGAAGCGGGCCAGCTCCTCTTCGTACTCCTCCTCGCTGAGCCAGCGGCCGCCGCTGACTTCGTAGCGCGAGACATTCTTGTTCCGGTCGAACCAGATCTCGACCTCGACCTGAGTGAAGCAGCGGTTCTTGCCGCTTCCCTGCAGCACCTTGCGCGTGTAGTACTCGTTGTCGTTCTCTTCGTCGCGGCTGAGGCTGTTGACCAGATCGATGTCGGCTGTGATCGGTTCGCGACAGCGGTTGCTGAAGATATAGATCGGCAGGGCGCGACTGCCTCCGCCTCCGCCGCCGGCAAAGAACGATGCCAGTTTTTTGAGGAAGCTCATGGGTCACCATCCTTGTCGTCCAGGGCCGCCACGCCGGGAAGCACCCTTCCTTCCAGGAATTCAAGGCTCGCCCCGCCGCCGGTGCTCACGTGGGTCATCCGCTCGACCAGCCCGGCCTGCCGCACCGCAGCTGCGGAGTCGCCGCCTCCGACGATCGTGGTGGCGTGGGATAGGGTTGCCAGCATCTCGGCGATGGCGTTCGTGCCGTGCGCGAAGGCCGGCAACTCGAAGACGCCCATCGGGCCGTTCCACAACACCGTGCGGGCGCCGGCCAGACGGTTGGCGAAGTGGGCCACCGTGGCCGCGCCGATGTCGAGAGCCATCCATCCAGCCGGCACATCTTCTACGCTGACAGTGCAGCGCGCGGCCTCCGCAGCAAATCTGTCGGCCGTCACCAGGTCGACAGGAAGCTGGATGATGCCGTCGCCGGCCCTGAGCAGGGCTCGCGCCGTGTCGAGCGCGCCGGTCTCCACCAGGCTGGCCTCCATCCGCTGGCCGCAGGCGGCCAGAAAGGTGTTGGCCATGCCGCCGCCCACCAGGATTGCATCCACCCTCTGCAGCAGATTTTCGATGACCGCAATCTTGTCGCTGACCTTTGCGCCGCCCAGAATGGCGACAAATGGGCGCGAGGGCGACTCCAGCGCGTCGCCCAAGAAGGCCAACTCCTTCTCCATCAGGAGGCCGGCTACGGAAGGCAGATGACCCGCAGCGCCCGTTGTGCTGGCGTGCGCCCTGTGCGCGCTGCCAAATGCGTCGTTGACAAACAGATCGCCCAGGCGGGCAAGCGCCGCGCTCAGCGCCGGATCATTGCTGGTCTCGCCGGCCTCGAAGCGCGTGTTCTCCAGCAGCATGAGCTCGCCTGGACCGAGATCGGTTGCGGCCTCTTCCACCACCGGCCCGATAATGGCGCCGGGGAAGCGAACGTCTGACTTGAGCAACTGTTCCAGCCGTCGTGCGACGGGCAGCAGGCTGTAGCGGGGATCGGGCGCACCCTCGGGCCGGCCCAGGTGGCTCATCAGCACCAGCGACGCCCCTTGCGCGCGCAGGAATTCAACCGTCGGCAACGAGGCGCGGACGCGGGCGTCGTCGGTAATGCGGCCGTCACCGTCGATCGGCACGTTGAAGTCGACGCGGACAAGCGCGCGCTTTCCCTGCCAGTCGATATCCCTGACCGTCCGCTTGCGCATGGAGCTCCGCCCAAACCTGGAGGTTCGCTGTCCGGGTTATATGCCCTGGCCGGCGATAAAGGCCGCCAGGTCGGAAACGCGGACACTGTAGGCCCACTCGTTGTCGTACCACGTGACGACCTTGACCAGGTCGCCGTAGCAGGCCGTGAATTCGGCGTCGATTACACTGCTGTGGGGATTGCCCAGGAAGTCCGAGCTGACCAGCGGCTCGTAGCTGACATCGAGGATGCCGGTCATCGGCCCGGCCGCAGCCGCGGCAAAGGCCTCCAGCAGCTCGTCGGTGCTGGCCGGTTTGCTCACCTTGGCGACAAAATCGACGACGCTGACGGTCGAAGTCGGGACGCGCATGGCCATGCCGTCGAACTTGCCGTCCAGCTCCGGCACCACCAACGCCACCGCCTTGGCCGCGCCGGTCGAGGTTGGGATGATATTCATGCCCGCAGCCCTCGCACGGCGCAGGTCTTCATGGACAAGATCGAGAATGCGTTGGTCGGTGGTGTAGGCATGCACCGTCGTCATCAGACCCTGTTCGATACCGACCGTGTCGTTGACGACTTTGGCCGCCGGCGCCAGGCAGTTGGTCGTACAGCTGGCGTTGCTGATGACGTGATGGCTGTCGGGGTTGTACTTCTCGTCGTTGACGCCCATGCAGATGGTGATGTCCTCACCTTTGGCCGGCGCGCTGATGATCACCTTTTTGGCGCCGGCTGCGATGTGCAGTGCGGCCGTCTCGCGATCGCGGAAGATGCCTGTGCTCTCAACCACGATGTCAACGCCCATATCCGCCCAGGGCAGCTTGCTGGGATCGCGCTCGCTGAGAACCTTGAGCCGGTCTCCGTTGATCGAAAGGTCTCCATCGACAATCTCGACTGCGCCATCAAAAACGCCGTAGTTGGTATCGTATTTGAAAAGGTGGGCCATGGTCTGCACGTCACCCAGATCGTTGACGGCGACGAGGTCAAAGCTATCCTTATGGTGCTCAAACAGCGCCTTTGTTACCTGGCGGCCGATGCGGCCAAAGCCATTGATGCCGATCCGTGTGGTCATACGGGCCTGTCCTCCACAGTGGTAGACGGTGACTGATGTGCGCATTTTACCATATCCGCTAACTATCGCTGACAATTCCGGCAGCAATGATGACCCTGCGCCTGGCAACCGTTGACGGCGGAGATAGGCGCAACCGGGACCGAATCAATACGGGGTTGTTTGCACGCACTCAGTACAAAGTTTACAATCAATCTGTAACCGTGCGACCGTCAGATGAAGGAGTGTCCGTGTCGATCCGACCGGCGCCAGGACTCGTCCCAACCAAGCCGCTTACATACGAAGAAGCCATCGGCATTCTCTTTCACGATGCCAGATTTGACGGACGCGCCCCCCGGTCCAACGACCCGGAAGGACGCCTGGAACGCATGCGCACTGTCCTGGCCGCGTTGGGCAACCCACAGGAGCGCTTTCGCACGGTCCATGTAACCGGCACGAAGGGCAAGGGCAGCACCAGCGCCTACACCGAATCGATTCTCCGCCATCTGGGTTACCGCACCGGGCTCTTCACCAGCCCCCATCTGCACAGTTTCCGCGAACGTATCCGCGTTGACGGCAAGTTGATCAGCCAGGAAACGTGCGCCGGGCTGATCGAGCGCGCCCTGCCCCACCTCGAAACGGTCCCTGATCTGACCGTCTTTGGCCGCATCACCGTCATCGCCTTTCTCTGTTTCGCCGAGGCCGGGGTCGATTGGGCCGTGGTGGAAGTGGGCGTCGGCGGGCGCTTGGACAGCACCAACGTCGTGCAGCCGGCGGTCTGCGGGATCACCCATGTAAGTATGGACCACATGCACATGCTCGGCGATACGCTGGAAGAGATCGCAGCGGAAAAGGCCGGCATCATCAAGCGAGAGAGACCAGTCTTCAGCGCGCCCCAGAAAGAGAGGGCGAGAGATGTTTTGCGCCGGGTTGCCGGCGAGATGGACGCGCCGCTCACCGAGGTGACCCGCTGCCGGCGGGCGCCGCTGCCCTTGGTAGGCGAACACCAGCAAATCAATGCCGGCATCGCCTTTGCCATGGTCCGTGAGCTCCACCGGCAAGGTCTGACACGCTGGGATGACCGGCTCGTCGATCGCGGGCTGTCCAACACCAGGTGGCCCTGCCGCATCGAATGGCTGCAGCAACCGGAGACCGAGAGCCTGCCCCTGGTGGTAGACTGTGCCCACAACGTCGACAGCCTTGAGATTCTGCTCTCGACGCTGGCCCAAATCCACCCTGGGCGGCCCTTCACCTTTATCTTCGGGGTCAACCGCGACAAGGACATCGCGCCCATGCTGAAGCGGGCGGTTGCCGCGTCGCCACGCATCGTCCTCGTACAGAGCAGGCATCCCAAGGCGCTGCCGGTACCCGAGTTGCGCTCGGCGATCGACGCTCTTCCATCCAAAGATGACAGTGCGGTGATCGCGGCGCCGTCGATGAGGGCAGGACTCGAAGCCGCGACGCGCATCACCTCGCCCGACGGCTACCTGGTTGGTACAGGTTCGGTCTTTGTCGCCGCCGAATTGCGCGAGACTTGGCACGAACTGCATCCCGGCCTCTTCGCGGCAGATGATTGGATTCACGAGGCGAACACGGATCCCCAGCTCGCGCCCCTGCCCCCGGCCTACGGCATGATCTGACCGATGAAAACTCAACACCAGGACCGCGCCCGCGAGAGGCAGACGCAGGCGGCCCGCCCGTCCTTCAACAGACCCTTCCTGGCGAGCAGTGCAGAGCGCGGCGCAATTGCCGGCAGGCTGCCCGGCCATCGCCTCCAAGTTATTTCGTCCCGCGCGCGCGCGGTCTGCCTGCTCACCGCGGCGATCCTGCTCGCTGCCTGCCAGCCAGTCGAGCCCACCGAGGAGCTGATAATCGATTTGCGCAGGATCCTGCCCGAAGAATGGCAGGCCGTCTCCAACTGGGAGTCGATTAACATCGACGCCGACGCGGAGGAGGAGTATCTTCTCTTCTATCGCTACGACGCCAGCACGACCGCGGACGGCGAGAACATCGGCGGGCCGATCGGTGCCGTGATCTACGATCCGCAGACGCCGATCGGGATGCCGGAAGACTCTGAAGAAAGCGCGAGACCACCGGCCCCCTGGCTTCAACCCTACGCGCTCTTGCCCAACTACTGGCAAGGGGCGGGCTATGGTTTTGTCGCGCCGCCGCGCCAAAGCGGCAGGCCCGACTGGATCGTGGTCAAGCGCGAGGAGGACAGCGAAACCGAAAATCGCTACTTCCAAGTCCTGGCCGAGCAGATGCCGACCTTGTCAGGCGATCCGCCCAGCGATCTGCCCCCGCACGACGAGCTGATCGTCTTCGGCGGCAACAGCCCGATCGGCGGCCCAACCTTTATCAGTGTCTTCTGGTGGAGCACACTCAGCGAAGGCTACGGCAGCACGCAAATCTCCGCGCCCGGCGGCCTGCACATAGAAGAGTGGGACGGGGCGGCAGACCGGTCGCCGATCCGGACGGTGCGCGCCCGCTACCCCCTGTATGACCGCAGTATACTTTGCAAGGAGTCCCGCTTCTATCGCCGGCTGGACCCCGATTTCACCAGCGCGGGCGCTTACCGCGCCGCCGTCTACTATCAGGAAGGCGCGCGCAAGCTGGTCTTCTGCTACGGCATTCCCCAGGCGCCTTTTTACCCGGAGGGGGTGGTGCTGTCCTATCTGCTGCAGCCCCAGCGGGACGAACAGCTCCTGACCGTAGAGGCGCGCCAAACGGTCCCCGCCACGCTGGGAGATTTCGCCTGGGTCGATTCGTTGCAGTACATGGCTTCAATCGAGACCTTCGCCGGACAGGCCGACACCTCGCGCATGATCACCACCACCGTCTGGGCGTCGATCGTCTACCAATCAGGCAGCCAGTGGGAAAGCCGGCTCTACGCGTTCACGCTGGAGCACGTCCCCTCGGACCTGAGCAACCGCACCACCGACCAGTGGCGGATCATCGGCGTCCAGCTTGACGGCTGAGCTGCGCCTGTCACCACCCTGTTGACAGATCTGGCACCAGCTCCGCCGCCCTGACGGTCAGCGGACCCATTCATCCCAATTCAGCTACCCTTCAGGCGGACCCGTCGCAGTGCATCGCACCTGCCGCGCAATTCTTGCGCGCGCGATAGGTTTTGACAGGATGGAGGCGCGGGGCGGTAGCAAATGGCGCACCGTTTGGACGATGATACAGACAGAAGTGGGGCTTCCGGCACGACGAGCTCCTCCAACGGGAATCGAATCATGCGAAATGTATCAATAATCGGTATCGGGCAGATGCCTGTCGGGGAACACTGGGACTTGTCGGTACGGCACATTGCCCATCACGCGATTGCAGCCGCGCTGGAGGAGGCCGGAACCGAGCAGGTTGACGCGCTCTTCGTCGGCAATATGCTGAGCGGTACCCTGCTGAGCCAGGAGCACCTGGCAACCCTGATTGCGGATTTCAGCGGGCTGCGCAATGTCGAAGCGGCCAAGATCGAGTCGGCCTGCGCAAGCGGCGCGTCCGCGCTGCGCGTCGGCCATATGGCGGTGGCCAGCGGCATGCACGATCGCGTGGTCGTCTGCGGCGTGGAGAAGATGACCGACTCGACCGGCGGCAGCACGACCGCCGGACTCGCCACGGCCGCCGACGCCGAATACGAAGCGGCCCACGGTGTCACCTTTGTCGGCCTCAACGCACTGATAATGCGGCGCTACATGTACGAGTTCGACGCGCCGATCGACGCCTTCGCCGGTTTCAGCATCAATGCCCATCGCAACGGCGCCCACAACGCCAATGCGATGTTCCAAAAGCCGATCTCGCTGGAGACCTATCTGCAGGCGCCCATGATCGCCTCACCCATCAATATGATGGACAGCAGCCCCGTCTGTGACGGCGCGGCCGCAGTCGTGCTGGCGCCGACCGAGCAGGCGCAGCAATACACGACCGGCCACCATCCCGGCAAGGTAGAGATCCTGGCCAGCGCCAGCGCCAACGATACGATCGCGCTGCACGATCGCAAAGACCCTCTCTTTCTCGAAGCCGCCTATGTCAGCAGCCAGCAGGCCTACGTGCAGAGCGGGGTGACGCCGGCCGACGTCGACTTCTTTGAGCTCCACGACGCCTTCACAATCATGAGCGCGCTCAGCCTCGAGGCGACCGGCTATGCGCGGCGCGGCGAGGGCTGGCATCTGGCCGCGGACGAGGCGATCAGCCCCGACGGACGCATTCCCCTCTGCACGCTGGGCGGCCTCAAAAGCCGGGGCCATCCGGTCGGCGCTACCGGCGTATACCAGGTCGTTGAGGCCGTTCAACAGCTGCGAGGCGAGGCTGGGCCGGCCCAGATCCCGAACGCCACGATCGGCATGACACAAAACATCGGCGGCAGCGGCGCAACCATCGTCACGCACATTCTGGGCGGTTGAGTGGCCGGGTTGCGGCCGGAGAACGGGCCCGAAACGTCTGCCAAAAGCTATCAGCGCAGCGTTACGCCCTCCGGTAGGTAGAGTTTGAGAGGTCAATATGCGTACGATTGGGACAGCACAGCAAACATGACAAATGCCAGCCAGTGAGGAATTCATGAGCATAGCCAGCCTTTGGCGCACGCGACAGCAAAGATATAGTCTGCAGGGCGAGATCTGCCCGGACTGCCACCAGGCCATCTTTCCCCCGCGCGATGTCTGCCCCCATTGCAGCGAAGCCGCCGGCCCGCTTCACACGATGAGCGGACGCGGCGAAGTCTACAGTTTCACGAAGATGTTCAACGTGCCGGAGGGCTTTCAGGCGCAGCGGCCCTACACCGTGGCTCTCGTCCAGTTGGAGGAAGGGCCGATGGTGACCGCGCAGCTGACCGATGTCACTGAAGATGATGTCGAGATCGGCATGCCTGTCGAGATGGTGACGCGCAAACTGCGAGAAGAGGGCGACAGCGGCGAAATCGTCTACGGTTACAAGTTTCGCCCCGCCTACGCAGCCGCCGACTGAACCGCATAGAGTTCGTCTGAGGCACCGGGATGCAGGCCGCGACCTGCATCCCGCCCTACGGTGAACTGCCACGCGCAACCACTTGCCCAGCGCGCTGGCCCCCTCCCGCACACGGCCCAACGATGCACGACGGTCCGGAGTCCCACGTCCCCTTTCCGACTGTGATCCCAAACTTCACTTCCAGCTGACCTCAATTCCAGTACACTCCTGCGAAAAAGTTTGATGCACTCGGGCGCGTCTTCGCGGTTTCCCTCATTAAAAAATATTATATATTTCACATCATGACGAACGCGCTCAGGCTGGTACGTCAGCCGCACCGTGTATCGCAGTAGGGTCGCGGGCCGGCCGCTGCCGCGACGTCATCCGTCCGAGTCGAACCCGAAAATACATCTTGCAATCACTCGTAAACACTCGCAATCACTCGTAAACGCTCGCAAGCACTCGCAAACACTCGTACACACCTATCAGCGCTCACATCAGCGCATGTAAAGGTGGCCCGACAGGCCCGATCGCGTGCTCTGTGCTACAAACCGTCGCCAAGCATTCTCGTATTCCCTCCGTATACGGGTACACTCCACCATTCGGGACTGCCCGCCCCGCGGGGATTTGGTAGACAAAGCGAACTTCTTATGGGATAATATCTCGCAGGAGGCATATTGAATGGCGCAAGATAGACATTATCCCAGCTACTTCACCTGTGTTGCCGAGATTCTGAGCAATTCCAGGACACCCCTCAGCGTCGATGCCCTCGTTTCCCGCATTGCCAATCGACGACCCGTAGGCAACGGCGCGCGCAGCGCCGTCTATCAGGCGATCAACCGCTTGTACCAAGCCATTCCGGTGGGACATGGGCGTTTCGGATGGCTCTCCTGCCTGCTGCGGGACCAGCGGTTCCGGCATCCCCTCAACCGCTACGAAATCAAAAAAGGCAATCTGCTCCTGGACGAACTGGAACATGCCGTCTTCTTTCCCCAGTTCTTTCAGGCCCATCAGCCCGATGCGCGACTGATATCGGTTGAGTTGATGGGGGGACCTACACTGCAGGCCCACGCCGACATTGAACAAGGCACTTGGGCCTTGCGGCTTGGGCGCGCCTTTGTACAGTGGGTTGATCAGATCGGCGGAACCACGCAGGACGATCTTCTGATTCACGTGCAGGATGCGGTCGGCGGAGAGTACGGCATTCGGTTACAGCCCAAAGAGTCCCGGCAGGAAGACCAGATTCGGAACCGCAACGCCGCTCTATCGCGGGCAGCCGAGTTGATCGTCAGCGGAGACCGCAAGGCGCGTAAGGCGATGCCGGCCTGGGAGCTGGCCGCGGCGTTGATCGGCCAGAAGATGTACAGCGATGACATTCCGCCGGACGATATGCACTTCGTGCTGCACGAGTACAGCCGCCTGCATTTTCTCGACGATATCGGTTACACGACCGAGCGTCAGGACAAGAGCGCCGACGAATCAGCGCCCCTGCGCCGCGACTTGCCCCCCCGTGAAGAAAAATCTCTCAAAAACCCGTTCCAGTTTCTGGCTGAGAACTGGGATGTCGACCGTCTGGAGCAGTTCTTCCAGGGGAGCGGGCATGCCGGCATTTCCCAGTCCGAGTGGGGGCGGTCCGAGTTTTCTCCTTTGGATGCAGAGGGCGAGAGCTGTGAAGCCTACCAGGCCTACCTGAGCGACCTCGAGGAGTATAGCCCGGGTACGCCTGCGCTTGACCACATGGAGTTCCACCTGCTGGAAGCCGAGTTGGAAATGCTGGTCAGCCTTGAGCAGGAGTTTGGGTTCTTGATGCCTGAGCAGGAACGACGCAAAAACGAGCTGGCTGAACGTCTCTTCATCGATCCGGACTTTCTTTTGGGGGGCGACTGGGACCAGGACGACCCTGGTGACGTCCCCTTCTGGAACAATTAGGCGTTCGCGCGTTCTGAGCGGATAATCGGGTCAGGGGGCCGCCGATCGAACGATGTCGGCGGTCTTGTCTTTCCGCCCCTCGCCCCCGCCTGACGGCTGCACACATGCTTCGAGGCATCCGCGACTGCGCCGAGGGAGTTGCTTCGCCCGGAAATTTCGATGCCACAACCGGTTAACTGTCGTTACTTCTACGGGGACTATCACCGCGGCAATCAACGGGAGACATGCCGGCTGCTCGAGGCAAGCCCCGGCAATCAACGCCCCTGGAGGCGCAAACTGTGCAACAGCTGTCCGGTGCCCGCCCTGTTGCTGACCACCAGTTGCCGCTCACTACTGCTCGAAGTTGAGGTAAAGAAGCGCTTCCTCTCCGAAAGGGTGGAAGTTACCTTCTCCGTCTGCAGCAATCATCTGCTCGAACTGGAGGACCCGCTGCACTGCCCCCAGTGCGAACTGGAAAGCCAGGAATGAAGGGGCCCCATTTCGCCTGAACAAGCACGGCGAAATGGGCCCCCTTCTGTCTATCTCTCTGCCTTACTATCTCTCTGGCTTATCGGCCCGGAGCCTGGCGGCTCTCCGCCGCGACTACGCCGGTGAACGCCTCGCCCTCGGCCCGGAAGGGCTGCGCGGCTTGGAGCGCCATCTGGCAATTCGTTTGCGCACCGCAGGGATGCGCACGAGCAGGAAGAAACCGAGCAGCGTACCCCAGGCCGCCGGCTCCCTGTAATCTGCCTTTATAACCCAGACATAGTGGAATACCGCGAGGACGCCGGCAACGTAGACCCACTGGTGCAGCTTCTTCCACGCCCTTTTGAGACGGCGCTGCCACGCAGTCGACGAAGTTAGAGCGAGCGGCAGCAAAATCAGCAGCGCAGCGAACCCGACGATGACATACAGCTTGGTGCCGACATCCTGCCAGATGTAGGTCCACGCGAAGCCGTAGTCTACGCCAATAAAGATGTAGAAGTGGATGGCCGCGTAGCTGAATGCATAGAGCCCGAGCCATTTGCGCGCCGCTATAATGTTTCGCCAGCCGAGGACGATGTTGCAGGGCGTGCAGGCGAGCGAGAGAACGAGCAGGACGAATGCCGCCTTGCCCGAGCGGAGCGTCCAGTCCTGAATCGGATTGACGCTGAGTCCGTTTGTGTAGTCATCGTACAGCAGCCAGGCAAACGGTATCAAGGCGCCGACATGCGTCAGCCAGAGAATATAAGTCTTTGTAAGCAGCTTGTCGATATTCATACCTTCATCCCCCGCGCCCCGTCACTCAACTCTTCGCCGGCTGCAAACTCCTGCCGAATCGACTCCGGTCCGCAACCGGCGAATTCCTCCTGTACGCCCGCACTCCGAGGCGCATGACAGACACGAGTGCGGGCGCACAGCGCTGCTGTCTTGCTAGTAATTCACCACCAGGTCCAAGCCTTCATAGAGGTAGGCCACCTGCTCCTCGTACCCGTTGAACATCAGGGTCTCGCGCCGGCCCCTTTCGCCGATGCGCCGCTCGGTCGCCTGCGACCAGCGCGGATGATTGACCGTCGGATTCACATTGGCATAGAAGCCGTACTCGTGGCCGGCCGCCGCCATCCACAGGGAAGTCGGCTGCTCGGTGACGAGTTCGATCTTGACGATCGACTTGATGCTCTTGAAACCGTACTTCCAGGGCACCACCAGGCGAATCGGCGCGCCGTTTTGGGGCAGCAAGTCCTTGCCGTACAGGCCCGTGCCGAGAATCGCCAGCGGATTCATGGCCTCGTCGACGCGCAGGCCTTCGACATAGGGCCATTCGTAAAAGCTGCTGTTCCTCTGTCCGGGCATCCCTTCGGGGTCGAGAATGGTCTCGAAGCGGAGATACTGCGCCTCCGACTTCGGCTCGACCACGGCCAGCAAGTCAGAGATCGGGAAGCCCATCCACGGAATCACCATCGACCAGGCCTCTACGCAGCGCAGCCGGTAGATGCGCTCTTCAATATCGAACATCTTGCGCAGGTCGTCCACATCGTATGTGCCCGGGTTGTTGACCAGCCCGCCGACCTCGACCGTCCACGGAGAGGTCGGATAGCCTTCGGCCAGGCGCGCCACCGCCTGCTTGTCAGTGGAAAACTCGTAGTAGTTGTTGTAGTTGGTGATCTGGTCGAATGTGTTGAGCGGGTCACCCAGTTCGTCGGTGGTTCCGGCCTCTGCCAGTGTCGTTTCGGGCTGGTCCGCGCTCTCCGTTTCGCCGCTGCCCGCCACCTCCTCCATCTCCGGCATCCTGCATGCGGCCAGCGCCGCCGCGCCCAAGGCAAGGCCGGCGCCCTTCATCAGGCTGCGCCGGTTGAGGTAGACATGTTCCGGCGTAATCTCACTTGAGGGAATTTTGGGAATCTGAATGCGTGCCATGGTTCTCATCCTTTCTCCATACGCCTATAGTTGAGAATCGATGCGGGTATCCGAATTCGTATTCAAACCCAAGTATAGCCAGAAATTGTTACGGAACTATTGCGGACAATCTTATCAGAGGATTATCGATATCTGAAATGATATGGGCCGGACAGGCCACCGTAAGTGATCCGCAATACATACAGGAGCCAAGTTGCGATCCCCTCGTGATGCCAAGTAAAGTACTGCTGACAATGCTGTGGGATCCGCATTGATAGTTCCGAAAAACTGTCGCAGCCTACCTGTCGCGAATGCCCGAATGATAGCGCGACCTATCGAAGCTTGTTACGATGAAGCCGTCTCTCATTCATGCCGCTGTCGTCCATTTTCCTATCGCGCTGCTAATCTGCGGAAGTCTTGCCATGCTCGGATACCTCCATCGCTGGCCGCGCGCAGAGCTCCGCATTCTTGGCTGGGGCCTCGTCCTCCCCGGCTGGCTGACCGTGCTGGCGGCCATTGTCAGCGGCATCGTCGCCCAGGGGGGCCTGCCGCCGGACGCACCGTTTCGCCCAATTCTCAACTGGCATACCGGCAGCGGGTTGGCCCTGGCCGTTCTCTATGCGGAGTTGCTCTACCGCGGCTGGCTGCATTGGATGCGGGCCAAGAGGGCGGAACCGGACGAATCCTCTCCGCCGGTCGATATTCTGGACCAACGCAGCGGGAAATGGCGCCTGACCCTGCAGCTTCTCCTCGGTATCGGGCTGGTCGTCCTCAGCGGATGGCTCGGAGGACATCTCGTCTATTCTTACGGCGTGGGCGTGCACTGAAGGGCAATGCGTACTACATATTCTGTCCGGCGCAGCGGGTAAGATCCCCCTATGACAATGATTCTTGTCGTGGATGACGATCGGCTGATGCGGCGCAGCCTTTCAATCGGTCTGCAGGACGCCGGTTACCGCACGGAGACCGCCTCCAGCGGCGAAGAGGCGCTGGCAAAAGCCCGCCTGATCCGACCCCAGCTCGTGTTGCTGGACATCGGCCTGCCCGGAATCGATGGTCTGGAAACGCTGCGGGCGCTGCAGCAGTCTCTCGATGCGCCTGTCATCTTCGTGACCGCCCGCCGTCGCGAGCTGGATGAAATCGTCGGCCTCGAGTTGGGCGCGGACGACTACGTGACCAAGCCCTTCGACATTGATGTGCTCCTGGCCAGAGTAAAGGCCGTACTGCGGCGCGCCGCAGCAGAAGAGGGACGCGGCGGCGCAGAAATCCCCTTGCTTATCGTCGGCGACCTGGAGTTGGACCGCGCCGCGCACCGGGTAAAGGTTTGCGGGCGCTCTGTCGCGCTTACGCCCAAAGAGTTTCAACTCCTCGCCTTTCTCGCAACCCGGGCCGGTGAAGTCGTCCCGGTCGCCGACATTCTCAGTAACGTATGGGGGCCGGACTGGGTCGGCGAGATGCAGACCGTCTATGTCCATATCCGCTGGCTGCGCACAAAGATAGAGGAAGACGCGACACATCCCCGCCGGATTCACACCGTGCGGGGCGTGGGCTATCGTCTGACCCCCGCAGACAAGGATGACCCGAATGTGGCGTAATCTGCGCAGTCGGCTGGCCATCAGCCATCTTCTTCCCCTGCTTGTGATCGTTCCCCTTCTCAGCCTCCTGCTCTACTACCTGCTCGAAGCCGGTTACGTCCTCGAGAAAGCGACCGCGCAGCTGGCCGGACAGGGCGAGCTGATTTCACGGCTCTACCAGGCCGAACTGTCCGCGCTGGAGGACGAAGAGCAGGCGCGCTCCCTCTTCGCCCGCCTGCAAGTGCAGGTCCCGGTCCTGTTCCATGTGGTGGACGAAGAGGGCAACATCGTCGTCAGGCCCGGAATCGCGACCGCCTCGACCAAGGTTCCTCTTCGCCCGCCGGACCAGGAGCTGCTGCGTAAGGCCCTGGCCGGCGAGACCGCCCGCCAGGTACGGCAAGGCAGCGCGTCTGTGGCTGTTCCCCTGCACAACGAGGACCGGGAGGTGGTCGGCGCCGTGCACCTGTCGATGCAGCTGACCCAGGTCTCCAATCGGCTGGCGATTCTGCGCTGGACCGTTTGGGGGACGGTCGGCGCCGGGCTGCTGGTGGCCGTTCTTCTGAGCTTCGCACTCAGCCGCTCGCTGGATCAACCACTCGAGCGCCTGACGCGAGCCTCGCGCGCCGTAAACTTCGACGCCGCGCCGAACCCCGTAAAGGAAGAGGGGCCGACCGAAGTCCGCACGCTGGCGCGCACCTTCAATGAGATGTCGGAGCGGCTGTATGAGTTGGAGCAGGGAAGAAGGCGCCTGCTGAGCGCGGTCGTGCACGAGCTGGGCCGTCCACTGGGCGCGATCAAGGCCGCGGCGCAGGTGATGAGCCGGCACGACACGGAGTCGGAGACGGTCGTGGAACTCTCTTCCGGCATCGACGATCAGGTCGATCAGCTGCGACGTCTGCTCGATGACCTGGCCCTGCTGGCCCGCAACGATATGCGCAATCTGGCGCTCGACCTCGTCCCCACAGACGTGGGCGCGCTCGTCCGCGAAGAGAGCCGCCGTTATGACCCGCGCATCATGGAAAAGGAGATCGCGCTGGTCACGAACATCGCTCCCGATGCAATCCTCCCGGCGGCAGACCCGATGCGGCTGGGCCAGATCGTAGGCAATCTGCTGGACAACGCCATCAAGTACACACCCCACGGCGGGCAAATCCGGGTTGATCTGCGTTCCGAAGTGGACGCGGTCGAACTGACAATCGAGGACTCCGGGCCGGGCATCGACCCCTCCGAATTGGAGCGTATCTTTGACTTTCTCTACCGCTCCCCGCGACAGGAGCGGGTGCGCGAAGGGATGGGTATCGGGCTCGCGCTCTCGCGCCGGCTGGCAGAGGCGCAGGGCGGCACACTGACCGCACATAACCGGGCCGCAGGCACGGGCGCGCGCTTCCTGCTCTCTCTCAACAGAGAGTTGGCGGAGCCCGACACAAGTTCCTGATGGCGCCGGAGCGGCGATAAGATTTCTTTAAAGTCTCCTTAGGGAACGGATAAGGACGGCAACGTGGAATCCTGCTATGCTAGGGGCCATTGGAGGAGTTGAGGCGGACCACCCGCTCCGAAATCGGGGACGGGATGGCCTATAGACCAAGGAAGACGTAACAGTGCAACCAAGAACAGTCAGTCTGCGGACGTTTCTGGTTGTGGTCGGGGTTCTGGCAATCGCGTTTGTCATTGGATTGGCCGGAATCGGAAAAATAGAGATCACGCCGGCTACCGTGGAAGCCACGGCCAACCAGACACAACCCCAAGAGATCACATACATTACGCAAGAGGGAACCCCCGATCATCCGGACCAGGAACTGCTTTCCCGCATCTACGAAGGAGCGACGCAGTCCGTCGTCAGCATCCTGGCGCGGCTCCCGGCGTCCCGGTTGGGGAGTCCTGCCCGGCCGCAGGGCGGGCAGGGCAGCGGCTGGGTCTGGGATGAAGACGGGCACATCGTCACCAACAACCATGTCGTCGAAAACGCGACCGAGCTCATCGTCAACTTCGCCAACGGCATGTGGGCTGAGGCCGAACTGGTCGCCCGCGATCCACAGTCGGATCTGGCCGTACTCCGTGTTGAAGCGCCTGACGGCGTGTCGCTGCGGCCACTGGTGCGTGCGGAATCGCTGCCCAAGGTCGGCCACTACACGATCGCGCTGGGCAGCCCTTTCGGCCTCGAAAACTCGATGTCGCTGGGCATCGTCAGCGCGCTGGGCCGCAGCTTCCCTATGGGAGACCCCGGGCGCGTCGGCCGCTATTCCCTGCCGGACGTAATCCAGACCGACGCGGCCATTAATCCCGGCAATTCGGGCGGGCCGCTGCTGGACCTCAGCGGACGGGTCGTGGGTGTCAACTTCGCAATTCGCACCGAAGAGCGTTCGATTACCGGCGCCGGCGTGAATTCAGGTGTAGGCTTCGCCATACCAATCACGGTGGTCGAGCGCGTCGTACCGGCTCTGATCGATGACGGCGAGTACCGTTATCCCTTTCTGGGCGTCTCCGGTATGACGGTCTCGGCGCCGGTCGCGGCAGAGTTGAATCTGGAAACCAACGTCCTCGGAGTTTTTGTGAGCCGGGCGCTGGAAGGCGGTCCGTCCGCTGATGCCGGTGTACGCAGAGGCGACATCATCGTCAGCATCGATGGAATCGAGGTCCGCAGCTTCGAGGATGTGATCAGCTACCTGATTCTGCAGAAGTCGCCCGGCGAGACCGTCGAGCTCGGCGTTCTGCGCAACGGCAGGAGCCGCACGATCGATGTTGAGCTGGCTACCCGCCCCGCGATGGAGAACGAGGACCCCGATCTGCAGTGGGTAAGTATGAGAGAAGCGATCGAAATCGCCGCAGAGGCGGTCGCCGAGTCCAATGACATAGGGACAATCCTGAACAGCTCGGCCCGCGGCGGCGTTCGCGGCGGTGTCAGGGTTTGGATCGTTTCACTGGAGGGTGTGAACGGGACCGCGACCGTCGTGGTAGAGGCCGAAGAAGGAGAAGTGCTGGGCCTGGAAGTGGATGCCGGCAACTGAGTGGGGTTCTGTGCGCCCCCTCGCGCGAGGGGGCGCATTCCACGCTACCTTTTTGTTGACAATTACCTCCTCCAATACAGCAGTCGGGGAGCCGGGACAATGACGACCGGCTCCCCACTGTGTGTGCAGCGCGCCGGCGCCGGTGCAACCAATCCACAACTGAAACGTTAAAGGCACGAACGGAGGGTAAATCGATGTCTGAAGTCGTGGGCGCAACGCATCAGTTCCATGATGCAGAATACGCCGAGGACTGGTCGCAGCGCTTCACGCCCACGCCGGAGCGGCTGCATCTGTTCGAGACGATCTTGCAGCAGCTGCAAAGCGCCATTCCCGCGGACGGCCATGTCGTTGAGTTGGGGATAGGCCCGGCCTATCTGGCCGAGTATCTTCTAGCCCGCCTGCCGTCAATCTCGTATGAAGGCGTCGACTTTTCACAGCCGATGTTGGGCCAAGCTGCGTCGCGTCTGGACCGGTTTGCCGCCCGCCTGCAGCTGAAACAGGCTGACCTGCTGCTCGACCGGTGGAGCTCCGACCTATCGCGTCCGCCCGCGGCTATCGTGTCCACCTGGGCGCTTCACGACCTGGGCGGACAGGCGCAGACGGCCCAGGTCTATCAGGCCTGCGCATCCGCTTTGCCGCGCGGCGGGCTGCTGCTGAACGGCGATTTTGTCCGGCCGGACGGAACCCTTCTCCCCTTTGAGCCAGGCCGGTTCGAAGTCGGCCGTCACCTGGAACTCCTGCAGCGGGCCGGTTTCTCTCAAGTCTCCTCTTTAGGGCTGTGGGAAAAAGAGATCGAAGCGCCTACCGCGTCCCATAACTACGCCTGCCTGCTTGCCATCGCCTGACCGTGCTGGCGACTTTCTGTCCAACAAGGGCAACACGGCTTGGTTTCGGCAATGCTGGTGTTTTGATGTACGCTCGTTTCTGCGCCATCCTGCCGGGAACAGTTTTCGCCGGGCTCATTGCCATTTTGACGGCTGTTCAGGCCGTCTCGATTTCAGATTGGAAGGATTTACCATGGCCGAAGCGCCCTTCGATATCCCCAAAGCCCACCGCTGGTTCGGCATCCAGCTCAACAACAGCACCATGGACGCCCTCGACGCCGGGCTGGTGACAGCGGAGACGGCCGAGCCCTACATTCACGCCGCGCACGCAAGCTGTCATCACTGGATGCAGGTCGGCACAGTCGCCAATCACGGTCGGGGTGAGTTTGCCGTCGCCAGCGTGTATGCCGCCGCCGGGCTAGGCGAGGCCGCGCTGCGTCACGCCCGTCGTTATCTGGAACTGTTTGAAGCCAACCCCGCTGAGATGGAAGATTGGGACAAGGCTTTCGCCTATGATTCCCTGGCAAGGGCCTACGCGGCTGCTGGGGATACTGAAGCGGCGCGCCAGGCCCGAGCGCAGGCGCGGGCGGCCGGCGAAGCCATCGCCGATGAGGAAGATCGAACTGTCTTTTTGAATTGGTTCGAAGGGGGCCAATGGCACGGCCTGGCCCGCGAGCCGTAGCCGCGCCGCTCTTGCTCAGAGCCGAGCACTGAACTGTCCGTTCAACCCGCCTGCCACTTGTCGTAGACCTGCAACCCGCGGCGCTCGCGGACACCGTCCCGCCAGGCCTCCTTGTGGTTATGCGTGCGCTGAAACTTGATTTGCAGGCCGGAAGAAATCGGCTCCTCATGGCGCCCGTACCACCCCTCCAATTCCTGCTCAAGTTCTTCCTGAATCGCGGCAAACTCATCCCAGCCGGCGCGGTTGAAACACTCACCCGGGTCGCTTTCCAACTCGAACAGGTCATGTGGTCCGTCCGGGTAACGCTTGACCAGTTTGTGGCTCGGTGTGCGCACCATGCGCAGGTCGCCGTACTCGCCGTAACGGGTATCGTTCCATGTCTCCTGGCCGCTGCCGTCCAGCAGATGCGCGTAGCTGGCGCCGGCATAGTTGCGGCTCTCGTCCAATCCGATCCCGGCCCAGTCGCAGATGGCGCGAAAGGTGTCGTAATGGTCCACGCAGCGCGCGTTGACCTGTCCCGCGGCGACCCGGCCCGGCGCGCGAATCATCAGCGGCACGCGGGTAGAAATCTCGTACATGTTCAGCGGACGCGTGCTGTTGCCTTTGCCCCAGAATCCGTTCTGCCCCACCGAGCAGCCATGGTCAGACGTATAGATCACAACCGTGTTTTCCAGCCGTCCGTCAGTTTCCAACCTGTCCAGCAGCCGGCCCACTTCGCGATCGATCTCGCTGACCGCGGCATAGTAGCCAATGTAGCGGCTCCGAATCTCCTCTTCAGTCGGCTGGACTCCATCGGCCAAACCTTCATTGCGCTGCCACGGGTGGGGCTCGTAAGGAGGTACATCTCTGAATTCGGCGTCGGCGAAGCGCGCCGTAAGTTGCGGGTCATGGGTCTCGGCCTGGTAGGGTGAATGGGTGGCGATGTAACCCACATTGAGGAAAAACGGCTGTTCCGCCGGCGCGCTATCCAAAAACTGTAATGCGTGATCGGTGATGAGCGTGCTCTTGTTGCCGGCCAATTCCAACGATTCACCGTTGAGGTGATAGGTGTATGCCCCGTTGTGTGCGCCCTGCCAGCGGGGCAGTCCGAATGCCCAGTCGAAACCGCGCGGCGTGCGGTGTGAGCGCCCCATGTGCCACTTTCCGGACAGGCCGCAGCGATAGCCGGCCGCGGAGAGAAGCTGCGGCAGGGTCGCCTCGCCAGCCAGCCAGTCAAAGTCGCCGATGACCGGTTCCGCCTCCTGCAGCCAATCATGAATGCCGACCTGCGACGGTGTACGCCCGGTCATCAGGCAGGCGCGCGCCGGCGAGCAGACCGGGCAGGGGGTGAACGCGTTGGCGAAACGGGCCCCCTCCGCAGCCAGCCGGTCCAGATTGGGCGTCTGCAATTCGCTGTTGCCGTAGCAGCCGTTCGCCCACTGACCGTGGTCGTCGCTGAGGAAGAGGAGAATATTGGGACGGTCCATTTGAGGCTTTCCTGTCAGGATTGGTGCGCGTTTCGAGCACTCGGTGGCGGCATTCAGGCGGCCGGAGATGGGGATGCAGGCTACTTGGGAGGATAGATTCGCAACGCCTGTCCTGGCTGAAGTGCGGGGGCTGTCCGGCCAAGTTCAGGAATCAACGCTGCCAGATCTTCAAGTCGTTGGCTCGATGGCCGCAGGATCACCACTGCCAAATCGAACTGCCGAATAGGCTGTTGATAGGGAATATTGTCATCCAGGGTCACAAGAACGTCGAAATACTCTTGGGCGGCTCGCAGCAAGTCCCCGTTCTTGAGCCCCTTCCAGCCTCTGGAATCCACTGTCTCAACAGTCATCTCTTCAGGGAAGTGATGCCTGAGGTGAACGTCAACATCCTCGTCAAGCAGTACTCGCACTGTGTACCCGCAGCCGGTCTATTGCTTCAGGCGAAATCTCGAGATACGACTCGACCTGCCAGCGTTCAACGGTAGGGAAAGACTCCAGGAATTCCCCAATCGAAGACCCTCCTATGAGATAATGCACAAGCGTTTCTACGGGAACGCGCGTGCCGGAGAAGACCAGATCTCCACTGTGGATCTCGGGATCACGAGATACCACTTTCGCAAGTTCGACCGTCCTGTTATTCAGTGCAGCCATATCCCTCTCCTCTACCCGACAAGCCAATGCATAAACCGCACAGACGGCGCAATCTTCCGTCCCGATTCAGGACAAATTGGCTCCTCACTGTACTCTATGCCAGTCGATACCCGGCCCTTCCGTCCGCTTCAGCTGACAAGACTCTTCTCAGGTCACCGGGTTTTCCAGCGTCATACCATCGATCGTTATCCTGACCAGGTCGCCCCCGTGGAGGGTGAACTCGTCGGGCGGAATGATGCCGGTACCGGTCATCAGCAGCGCACCGTAGGGGAAGGCCAGCTCCCGCATCAGATAGGCGGCGAGGTCCGGAAATGTGCGCTTCATCTCACTGGTCGCGGTGTCGCCGGCGAAGGCGACGGCGCCGTCCCGCTCAATTTCCAGGTGAATGGCCAGGTCGGTCATCGCGTCGGCGGCGGCCAGGCGGATGCCCGGGCCGACCGCGGCCGAGCCGTCATAGGTCTTGGCCTGCGCCAGGTAAAGCGGGTTCTCGCCCTCGATGTCGCGGCTGGACATGTCGTTGCCGACGGTATAGCCGACGATTCGGCTAGCAGCGTTGATCACGAGACACAGTTCAGGCTCGGGCACGTTCCAGGTGGTGTCGGCGCGTAAGCGCACCGGCTGACCGTGTCCGACCGTCCGCCAGCCCACCTGCTTGAAGAAGATCTCCGGCCGCTCGGCGTCGTAGACCTTCTCATATACGTCGGCCGCGGTCTCAGACTCTGCCTTGCGCGCGTCGCGGCTGCGTAGATAAGTGACGCCGCTGCCCCAGACCTCCTGCTGCGCGTCGAGCGGCGCCTGCAGCTCCCCGCTCGCCTCCTCATCTGTCGCCAACTCCGCCAGCAGCGAGGGCAAACCCTCATCCGGCAGCGTCAACAGGGTGCTGAGCGTTACCCCGGCGGGCAGCAGCTTGCCGTCAACCGCCCAGCGCGGCCCGGCGGGTGTAGTGTGGCGAGTGAGATACATTGGTGCTTGCTCCTTGTCGGTTGCGCGGGCCTCAATTGTGAAACTGACCGCGGCGGCATGACGCTTCGCCGCCGCTCATCCGTTGCTCTTCTTCCATTCTTCGTATTCCGCCCAACCCTCGTCGTTGAGCGGGTAGTACTTGCTCAGCGCGCCGCCCTCTTCCAGCTTGATGCGGCTGAAGACCTCCCACTCCTCGTGCGCCAGGGTGTGCTCCAGCACGAGCGGGATCATCTGACGCGGCACGACCACCGCGCCGTCGTCATCGGCGATAATGGCGTCGCCGGGCAGAACCAGAACATTGCTGATCTTCACCGGAACATTCAGTCCCCAGGGGAACAGCTCGGCCTGCGAAGCGTAGTTGGGCGTGAAGCCGACGGTCCACAACGGCACTCCGATCGTCTGAATGTTGGGCCAGTCGCGCACGCAGCCGTCAACGACGATTCCGGCCCCGCCCCGGCCTTTGAAATATGTCGTCAGCATCTCGCCCACACAGCCGGTGTAGCGGCTGGCAAAGGCCTGAATGACCAGCACGTCCCCGCTTTCGACCGTCTCGAATACGGCCCACAGCGCGCCGCGCTTCTCCGCGCCCTCCTGCGTCGCGCCGGAAAAGACGTCCTCGCGCTGGGGCATGAATGCCAGCGTCACGGCCGCGCCCACGATCTTGGCGCCCGGTGTGCGCGGCAGCGGCCCCTGGATGAAGGTCTGGCGGACGCCGAGTTTGTGCATCGTAGCGCTGGCCGTGGCCGTGCTCACCTGCCGCAGCTGCTCGATCAGGTCGGCGCCGGGCCGGGCGAAGGGGCCGCCGTCTACGGGCAGAGGTACGCCGGCTGAGGGGACCTCGACGGTCGCGTAGTCGCTGGTGGGTCTGCTCATATGACGGGTTCCTCTACTGGGCAAATTGGGACGGGATGACTGCGAGCGCCTGCGCTTTAAATGGCCCTGATAATCATCTGATGGTATGCGAAGAGTAGGTATCCCGCAAGCCCCAGACCGGTTGAAGCGCGCGAACTTGCGTGCTACAATGACTGCAAATGTACCGTGATTTCGGGACGATCTGACAAGCAGAAAGAACGATACGACGTGCCACTGGAACTTCCCCCAACCTTCGCCTTCAGCCAGTCGAGTCTGCAATCATACGTGAACTGCCCGCGCCGTTTCTGGCTTGCCTATGTGGAGGAGTTGACCTGGCCGGCCCTCGAAGTGGCGCCCTATGATGAGCATGAGCAACTGCTGCGGCGGGGCGCCCAGTTCCATCGGCTGGTCGAGCGCGCCGAGGCAGGACTGCCGAAAGAGCTGTTGAGCCAGGGCCTGGCCCATCCGCTCGACGAATGGTTCGAGAGCTATCTGCGCCACCGGCCGGCCGATTTGCCGACGGAGATCGTTGAGGTCGAACGCGTCCTGAGCGCGCCCCTGGCGGTGGAGGCCGGGCGGACCCGGCTGGCGGCGCGGTACGACCTGATCGCGGTCGGCGGCGATGACGAGGACCGCCGCGTGGTCATCCTCGACTGGAAGACCAATCAACGCGCGACCCGGCGCTCGATTCTACAGCAGCGCATGCAGACGCTCGTCTATCCATTCGTTCTGGTGGAGGCAAGCGCCGGTCTGCCCTGGGGCCCTGTGTCGCCGGAGCAGGTCGAGATGCGCTACTGGTTCACCGCGGCGCCAACCGAACCGGTTGCCTTTCATTACAGCAGTGATCTGCACGCGGCCAACCGCGCCAAGCTCAACAATATACTGAACGAAATTCTGCGCGGCGAGAACCGAGCCGATTTCCCCAAAGTGGTCGATACCGACGAGAACCGGCGGCGATTCTGCAGCTTCTGCGTCTACCGTTCCCGCTGCGATCGCGGCATCGGCGCCGGTAGTCTGGAAGAGTTCGACGAAGCCGAATTCCCCGACGCAGACTTGGAGGACGCGCTCGATTTCACGCTGGAGGAGGTCCTGGAGCTGGCGTTCTAGATGGGAATTGCCTCCTACCAACTCTTTACTGGATATGAGAGGGACGCCGGTATATGAGTTGCGAAGGCTGAGGGAAACTTCGATCATTCGAGATTCTCCAACGAGATGATGTCCGCATAACTGCTTATGCCCCCCCAACCCTGGATTCTCCTGCCCCGCGTCGAGCCTTCGCAGGCGCTGCGCGACGCCGTCGGCGGGCATCCGCTGGTCGCGCAGCTGCTGGCCCAGCGGAAGATCGACACACCGCAGATGGCCATTCCATTCCTTGACATAGCGGCCTACACGCCTGCGCCTCCCACCGCCCTGGTCGGCCTGGAACGCGCAGCCCACACGCTGTTTGATGCCATTCGCCGTGGCGAAAAAATCCTCGTCTGGGGCGATTTCGACGTCGACGGGCAGACCAGCACAACACTGCTGGTGGCCGCGCTGCGAGAGCTCGCTGCGCCGGAAAATGTCCGCTACCACGTACCCAACCGATTCAGGGAAGGCCATGGCATTCGCCCCGCGAAGCTGAACGAACTCTTGGGCGATCCAGGCTTCTCGCCCAACCTGCTGCTGACCTGCGACACCGGCATCGCCGACGGAGAAGGAATCGGCACTGCCAAGGAGGCCGGACTGACCGTAGTCGTCACCGACCACCACGACCTGCCCGCTGAGTTCGCCGATTCCGAGCCCGGCGCAGCGCCCCCTTGCGCCGAATCGGCTGACCTGGCCGGCGTCCACAGTGTGCGCAGGGCAGATGCCATCGTGAACCCCAAGTTTCTGCGCGGGGATGATCCGCTACGGACGTTGCCCGGCGTGGGCGTCGCCTACAAGCTGGTGCAACAGCTATACGATTTGGCGGGTGAGCCCGACGGCGCGGCGCAGTTCCTCGACCTGGTGGCCCTGGGCATCGTCGCCGACGTGGCCGAGCAGTTGCATGACACACGCTACCTGCTGCAGTTGGGGCTGAACAAGCTGCGCAACACCAAGCGCGTCGGCCTCAAGGCGCTGATGCACACCGCACGCATTGCCCCCGATAGCGTTGATGCCCAGTCGATTGGCTTTCAGATCGGCCCGCGCATGAATGCGCTGGGGCGGCTGGACGACGCCACGGTCGCGGTCGAGCTGCTCACCACCGACGACGCCGTGCGCGCCGGACAGTTGGCCGCGCGCATGGAACGGCTGAACAATGAGAGGCGCCTGCTGACCAGTCAGATCACGCAGACGGCTTTCGATATGTTGGAGCGGGATTCAGCTTTGCTCGACTTCAACGCCATCGTTCTGGCCAATCCCAACTGGCACGCGGGAATAGTCGGCATCGTCGCCTCGCGCCTGGTCGAGGAGTATCACCTGCCGACCGTTCTGCTGTGCAGCCCGCCGGGCGAACCGGCGCGCGGCAGCGCCCGCAGCACACCCGGCGTGGACATCGGCGCGGCCATCGCAGCCTGTTCCGAACTGCTGCTCCAGCACGGTGGACACGTCGGCGCGGCTGGACTGAGATTGGATGCCTCCCAAATCAACCGCTTTCGCCGGGAACTGAGCCGCCAGGTCGAGCGGCATCGCTTAGACGCCGGGCCGGAAGGGTTGCACATTGATGCCGAACTGTCGTTCGGTGAACTGGACCTTGGTCTGGCGGAGCAGGTCGGACGGCTGGCACCTTTCGGCAACGGCAACCTGGCGCCCAGATTCATGAGCCGCGCGCTGACGGTTGTCCAGGACCGCCGCATAGGCCGCGACGGCGCCCACCGCCGGCTGTTGCTCAAGGTCGGGCAGGAGAGGGGACAGGAGGTGCTGTGGTGGCGCAGCGCCGAAGCCGAACTGCCCAACGGACCCGTCGATATTGCCTACACGCTCGGAACAAACGAGTATCGAGGCGAACGCAAACTGCAGCTGACCCTCGAAGCGCTGCGGCGCACAGAAGATTCCACCGGGGCGCCCGTAGCAGTCGCAGGCCGTCCCAACGCCGCGCGCGACTACATCCATGATCTGCGCCGGGAAAGTGTGGCAGTGTCCGATCTGCCTGCCTTTGACAGCGCCTTCTGGTATGCGGAAGGCAGTCGATTGGGAGATGTTCCCTTCAGTTCGCGGCTGGATGCCGTGTCCGCCGCGGCGGGCCGCCCTCTGGTGCTGTGGAGCAGTCCGCCCTCACCGGAGCTGTTGCGCTGGCTGCTGGACACGCTCGACCCGTCTGAAATCTATCTGGTCGGACGCGACACCGCCGAGAGTCAACTTGACTTGGTCCTGAAGGAGGTGGCCGGCATGGCGAAATGGTCAATGGGCGCCGGGTCGGGCGAAGGGCGGCCGGGCGCGGCGCACGATGGCCTGCTGCCGGTCGCCCGGCTGGCGGCTCGCATCGGAGCAACCGAGGCGATCGTTCGACATGCCCTGCTCTGGCTGGAACAAAAGGGGATTCTGCAGGTGCGGACGTGGGAAGGCCCCGGTATTGCGCGCGTCAACCCGGGTGACGGGCGAGTTCGCGATGATTCGGAGCGAACCCTCGTCCAGACCACATTGAAGGAGCTCCTGGCGGAAACGCGGGCCTACCGGCGATTCTTTCAGCGTGCGCAGCTGAATGCGCTCGGGCTCGACGCGTCTGTGCCCGGCGCAAGCTAGAAACATCCAGCGCTCGTTGAACGCGCCTCACCTGGATCAGTGTAGCCCTCTCACTCAATTTGGACCCTGCCGCAGGGCACCCCGAATTCGCCGGCCGCCTCGACCTTTACGTTGTAGGAGCCGGGACGCGTCAGAGGGTTGAGGTTTACATCCAACTCGACGCGCACCAACTCGCCCGGTTGCCACAGGGCCGGCGGATAGACAGCCAGCACGTCCCCGGAACGTTCCAGGGAACGGCCCCAGACATTGCCGTCATCAGACTGAATCAGCGCGAATATCGTCGGCTCCTCTCCGATGGCCTTGATGGCCCGCAACCAAAACCGTACGTGGACCCAACCGCTCGGCGGGTGATATATGACATCGCGCGCCGCGACGACCGGCGTCACAATCTCGCAGGCGGCCAGCTCGATCCCGGGGAAGAGTTGCGCGTTCGGGAAAACGGTCCTATCCGAGAGCTCAGGCAGCTCCTGATAACGGTGGCGGACGGCATAGCCGCGCACGTGAATGCCGGTCGGGTACTGCTCGGTGATAAGCGGGTAGTTGGCATCCATCCAGGCCTGTACCAGCCGCTGGTCATCCACGCCGGCCAGATGCCTCTGGACCAGCCAGACGGTATCGGCGCCCAGGTCTGCCGAGATCTTCTGCAGATGCGGCGCGATGATCGAGTCCGATTTCTCCGGCGTCAGGGTGTCGCCAAAATTGCCGAAGATCGGCAGTTCGTCCGCTGTCGACTCCCGGCGCAAGTACCATTCCAACGCGGGGAGCACAAAGTAGGGATGGATGACGGCGGCTGTGACGAAGCCTGGGCTGCTCTGCCGGTACGCACTGATATACTCTGCCGTGGCGCGCCAGTTTTCGCGGAACATCCAGGGCGTCCACAAAACCGGCAGCGCCGCGGCCAGGAGCGCGACGGCAATCACGCCGCTACAGATTCCGGCCGAAGTCCACCGACGCCCGATGGCACCGACACCACGCGCTGCGCCCCAGAGGACAAACGGCGCCACGAAGAGAAAGTAACGGTCCTCGCGAAAGATCGCCGCGTTCGCCGCCAGCAGCAGATTGCCGATAAGCAGTGGTCCGCCGATCCACAGCCACAGAAGTACCTGATCGCCCGCTGCTAAGCGCTGGAATAGCGACCGGGCGAGGGGCTGGTCGCCGAACTGCGGGCCGCGGCGCTCTTTGCCGGGCAAGGTCAGGCCTGCCGCAACAAGGAAGGCAAAGAAAGAGACGGCCGCAATTTTCGGACCGGTCGACCACGAGGCGAGCCAGACCGTGAATATTTTCAGCTGGAGCCACAGATTGGGCAGAAAATCAGCAAAGGCCGCGCCCGGCGGATTCTCCGCGCTGTTTACGAGCCACGCATTGCGGGCCAGGGGCAGAAAGAGTGCGGCTACGATTGCCAGGGCCGTGCTTCCTTCAAGCAGGTAGCGTCTGTCAACTGCGCCGCCCCGACATGCCAGCAGAATCAGCGACAGACCGAGCCCGGGCAGGAAGAAGGCGGCGTATAGATAGCTGTAGAGGGAAAGGATGAGCGCCGCGGCGAAGCCGAGCCAGCGAAGAAGCCGGGACAGCGCGGCGGGACGGCCCTGTGACGGATCGTGCCTTCTTGCATCGACCATGAAGAAGAGGGCCCACACAATTGCGGTCGCAGCGGGCTGGAACATGCGCAGTTCCTGGCTGTACCACACCAGAAAGGGCGCGAGCGCCACAAACAGACCGGCCAGAAGACCGGTGACGCGCCCGCTGAGCTCCGTTGCCAGCCGTATGATTCCCCAGACCATCAGCAGCCCCATCAGCACGCCGAGAGTGCGCAAGGCGGCATCGCTTTCGGCTGCGCCGAACCATTCGAGCAGCCCCTGCCAGTAGTGGAGCGCCAAATAGTAGGCGGGCGGGTGCTTATCGCGGCTGAGCTGCAAGGTTATTCGCAGGATATCGGCGGCGTCTGCCCTGGCCCAGGCGAGAGAGACCGCTTCGTCGAACCAGAAGCTGTGAAATTCCAGCCGCCAGAAACGTGTGCACGCGGCCGCCGCGAGGACAACCAGGTCGGCCGGGAAAGAGCTCGACAGACGTTGCCATAGCGCAATTCTGCTGGAGGCGGAGTTTGTGATACTACCTTGAGAGGAAGAGTTCCGGCTACTCACAATCGTCCTGGGCGCGTCTTCATGTGGTCGGCTGGGAAGCGGGCTGCACGCGATGTGTCCGTGTCGTCAGGACCGAGCGCAGCGTCACCGCGCCGATAACGATTGCACCGCCCAGAAACGCCAGCGGCGTCGGCGCTTCCCCGATGAAGAGGACAACCCAAATCGGGCTGAGAATCGGCTCGAGGGCCTGGATGAGGACGGCTCCCACCGCAGTCAGCTTTTTGATGGCGAGGGCAACGAGGATGAAGGGGAAACCTATCTGAAAGATACCGAGGGCGAGCATCCCTGCCCAGTCGACGGCGCTGGGCGCGGCCTCGCGCAGGAAGGGCAGGCCCAGGATTGCCGCCAGAATGTTGCCCAGGAAGACGGTTTCGATGGTCGACGCATCTTTCTGTTTACGCATGAACAGGAGAAACCAGGCGAATGAGATGCCGGCCAGCAAGGCGTAGAGATTGCCGGTTGCGCCGTGGGCGGTCAACCCATCGCCATAGAAGAATAGCAGCCCGGCGCCGATTGCCGCCAGAGAGAACCAGTCCAGCTTGCGTACGGGTTCGCGCAGATAGAGGATTCCGAAGAAGGCGACGAACACGGGCGCGGTGTACTGGATGAAAATCGCGTTGGCGGCCGTGGTTTCGCGGTTGGCAAAGATGAAGAAACCTTGGGCGGCGGCGAGTGCGATAGCCCCGCCAAGCTGTGGCACAGACCAGACGAAGCGGGGCCGCCCCATGAAGAGACCGATCACCAAGGCAGCGATGGCGCTGCGCACGCCCATCAGGGCCAGCGGCTCGATGGAAACGATTTTGATCAGCAGCCCCCCCGTGCTGAACAGAACGGCTGCCAGGGCCTGGAAGAGGATAGCCTTGCGGTGGGTCACGTCAGCAGATTTCCAGCGGCCGGCGGTTCGCGGCCCCACTGCCGGCTATTCGTTCGAAAAGGCATAGCGCAGCGTGACGCCGAGAATGTAGTAGGCGGCCAGGATGGAGCCGCGCAGTGTGCCGCTTACCTTCGACTGTCCGGATCGTCGCGGCGCAAAACTGACCGGCACTTCCAGGATCGGCGTGCCCCGCCGCGCGCATTTTACCATCATTTCAGTGGGCCAGCCGAAGGTCATCTCCTGCATATTCAACGCCAGCAGCAGGTCGCGGCGGACTGCCCGGTACGGTCCCAGGTCGGTCACCGGCACGCCGTAAAGCCGTCGCATCAGCCCGGACGTAAGCCTGTTGCCGAAACGCTGATGCGCCGGCATCGCCCCAGGCATAATCTCTCCCAGTACGCGTGAACCGAGCACCAGTGCGGCCTCGCCGCGTTGAATCGGGGCAATCAGTCTGGGCATTTCGACCGGCAGCGAGCTGAAATCGCCGTCGAGAAAGACCAGAATCTCGCCTGTCGCGGCCTCGGCGCCGGCCGCGCAGGCATAGCCGTAGCCCTGCCGCGGCTCGACGACCACGTGCGCGCCGGCTTCCGCCGCAAGACGACCGGTGCCGTCGCTGGAGCCATTGTCGACAACAATCACCCGCGCCACCGGTTGCGCCGCGGCCTCTTGCACCAGTTGAGCGATATTGCCGGCTTCGTTCAAAGCCGGAATGATGACTTCGACGGCCATGTTTTGTTGAAGAAGCGGTTGGAGGCGGGTGCCCTCTCCGGGTGCGCGGCCAATTCGATGCGCAGGCGCTCCAGGTCGTCGGCGCTATCTACATCGTACCATTCGGGCAATAGCTCGACGCGCAATGTCTCCTCCTCAGCAACGGCCAACGTATCCTGCAGAACTGTGGGCGTAGACATCTCTACCGCCGTCACCAGCCGTTCGGGCGCCTTCTTCACGCCGATCAGATAGTAGCCGCCATCTGCACAGGGGCCGAACACGGCGTCGACATGGGGATCGTCCAGGCGGTGAAATGCAGCGCGCAGGAGTTCTGACGGGAGGGTTGGGCTGTCGCTGTTGATGGCGGCGACCTGACGGTGGCCCTGTCTCAATGCGGTCGATAGCACGTTCTGCAAGCGGTCGCCCAATTGGGAAGAGGCAGGATTGAGGGGAGAAGAGTCTGTGGCATTTTCTATCTGCCCGCTCTGCTGCGGGATGAGTTGGAAATCCGGCGCAATGCTGCTGAAGTAATCGCGCGCAGCGGCAGGCGTGTAGGCGACGAACGGTGTGAAAGCGGCCGGGCGGGCCGCGGCGCGCACGGTTGCGAGAACATCCTCCAGGAAGCAGCGGTAAAGAGCGGCTGCGGATTCGTCGGTCAGCGGGGGCACGAGGCGCGTTTTGGCGCGACCGGCGACCGGCTGTTTCGCCATGACAAGCAGTGCCCGTCGACCGGCTCTTTTGTCAGTCTTCGCAGAGTTGCCGGCGGTCAATCTCCCGTCTCCCGCGCGGCCGTCAACGCGTGGCGGAGAGCGCCGCGTTTCTCCCACGCCTGGCGCATGGAGAGGAAGGCGATGAAGGTGTATCCGCCGGAGTAGAGGGAAAGCCACGGCAGAAGCCACCAGATGCCGTTCAGGAGGCTGTACAGCAGCAGCGAGATCGCGTACAGGGCCAGAACAATCTCGGCCCAGACCGTGGGGTCGCTGGGCAGAACGTAGGCGCTCGTATGCCAGTCGTTGGCTGCGCGGGTGACGGCGAACTTGGGCGTGCGCTTGAATCCGCTGCGTACACCCAGGAGCGCTTCGCAGACCGCGCGGCTGTTGTTCACCGACAGGCCGGTTCCCAGCCCCAACAGCACCATGAGCCGGAAAATCCGTTTCCTTGCCGGTATGCCCCGGGTCTGCATCGCCGTCCAATACATCAGCGGCGGGCCGAAGGCCGTCAGCGAGAAAAATGAGGCAACCTTGAGGACCGGGCTTAAGGAGGACATCATCGGCAGCAGGAAGAGCAGGTTGAGAATCATCAGCGGGTGGACCGCGTAGCTGGTCAGATGCACAAGGCCAAGCGCCTTACTCCACAGAGGAATTCTGGCGCGCTCGCCGGCAGGTAAAGGGAAGGCCCTGGGCAAACCGAGAACGGCGGTGAACAGCTTCTTCGCGGTTTGCATACTGCCTTTTGCCCACCGGAACTGCTGGCGTTTGAAAGCGTCGACCGAGACCGGGATCTCCGCGGGAACAGTTACATCGGGAAGAAAGGCTACCCGCCAGCCGCACAGCTGGGCGCGATAGCTCAAGTCCAGGTCTTCCGTGAGTGTGTCGCCCTGCCAGCCGCCGGCGTCCTCCATACAGCTCCGCCGCCAGACACCCGCTGTGCCATTGAAGTTGAGCATTGCGCCAAGCTCACTGCGGGCTCTCTGTTCGACGACAAAGTGGCCGTCGATGCCAAGCGACTGTGCTTGCGTCAAGCGCGAGACATCAGGGTTCAGATGGCCCCACCGGGTCTGAACACAACCGACCGCGGGATCGTCGAAGGAAGGGATCGTGCGCTGGAGAAAGTCCGGTGGCGGGACGAAGTCGGCGTCGAAGATGGCGAGAAACTCGCCGCGTGCGTCGGCAAGCCCTTCACGCAGAGCGCCGGCCTTGTAGCCCTGGCGGTCGGCGCGGCGGCATTGCGCGATGTCGATACCTCTTTGCCCGTGGATGGCAACGCTGTGGGCGATTATCTGGCTCGTGTCATCGTTGGAGTCGTCCAAGAGCTGAATCTGAATTCGATCGGCCGGCCAGTCAAATGCGGCTACCGCGTCGATCAGCCGGCGGACGACATGGCGTTCATTGTAGACCGGAAGCTGCACGGTCACGCTGGGCGGGTTCTCGATCTCCGGCGGCGGCGGCGCTGCCGGGTCGGGCAGGGTCCAGCGGGCGATCAGCGTGAGGAAGAGCGCCTGCAGTCCGTAAACGGCGAGGAGCGACGCGGTGATTAGGTAGATGAGTTCCAGAACCATCTGTCGTCGTTTCCGGTGGTCGAATGGAGTATTCGCCTAGTTCCAGTTGCGGGTGGACATCACATAGTGTATGCCCGGATTCACCAGATGGGGCCGCGCGGCGGCTCGCCCAGCCGTCGCAGTAGCAGCGCGTCCAGTCCCCATGCGCGCCCGGCCTGCGACAGCGCCACGACCAGCGCGGATACGGTCAGCAATACATAGGTCCAGATCCAGTCCTGGCCGCCGAGATAGGCCAGGAAGAGGTTGAAGAAAAAGAGCGCCGCGCCGACTCCGGCCAGAGGTGTGAGCAGGCCGACCAGTAGCGCCAGACCCATCAACAGCTCTGCTACCAGCTGAAAGACGGCGAACAGACCCGGCACCTGCAGAATCGTGCCGTTGATGATCGCCCGGTAGAAGGCCGGTCCGCCCCCGTTGTCATTGAAGAGGTAGTTGAAGAGGCCGACAATGCCCTGGCCGTCGGCCGCATAGATTCCCCCTTGCAGGTTGTCAAACCAGGTAGCGACCAGTATCACACCGACTGTTATGCGTAGAATCGCGGCTGCCTGCCGCAATCTGTTTTCCGTCTGACCCATGCTCTTGCTCCCGTTATGCTCTGTGTCCGCTCTCATGTTCATTTTAGACCTCTACGCGGGGGACGCTCAATTCGCTTTCGGCTGCATAGGGCGCAGCATTCCGATGGCCCGGTCTGCCAGGAAGACGCCCAGCAGCATTGCCAGCGTCGTCGTGATGCTGCCAAGGCTCAGGAGCGGCACGCCAACGAGGGAGTGGCCCAGGTTGCACCCGCCCGAAATGCCGGCGCCAACGCCCATCAGCAGTCCGCCGGCGGCCAACTGTGCGTAGCGTCCGGTAGACTCTCCCCTGGCCCAGAATGTGCCGGCGCGTCGTGAAGCGATCAGTGCGCCCGGCAGTAGGGCCACAAGCGCCACCGGGATCCACAGATTGCTCGGATCGACTCCGCTCACCAGCGTCTCGTAGAGCGCGGTCGGCACGCGCGATGTGCCAAACGTGTAGTCGGACTCGCCGAGACGCGCCAGCAACCACGCCAGGGCGGTGAAAAGGCCGACCGACAGGCCGAGCGTCCGCCATGACCAGTATTCCTCCAGGCTCGGCATAGGGCTTCGCCATAGATAGAAGGCCGCCGCCGCCAGCAGCAGGAAGACGACAACCGGCCCCAGCGGGGCGCCCAGCGTGTTCACGAGAGTGGCCGTCTGTCCCTCCACCTCGACGACGTTGCGATTCAGCGCTTCGCGCCACGGGTTGAGAGGACCGCGCCAGGTGACTACATCGCCGATTGACCAGGTGGCCAGCCCGACCAGCGTGCCCAGCATGCCATGGCCGAGTTTGTAGAAGATGCCGGTCACACAGGTGGCCGCGACGACCATGCCCGCGCCGAAGATCAACCCCCCCACAAGGTTCGCCTGCCAGGACCAGGGCGCGATCCAGGGTGAAATCCATCCAAGTGCGGTCATTCCCTGCACGAGAGGCACGGCGATGAGCAGCGACAGGATATAGGCGCGTGCCAGGTTCGGTTGACGCGGTCGCCGCACGAGCCCGCGCAATGTGCTGTGGAAGCAGAAGTCGCCTCGCTCAAAGAGATAGCCTAGGACTGCGCCTGCGGCGAGAGCCAGCAGGATTGTCATACGAGTTCGTTCTTTCTGGCGAAGTCCGGGGCATCAGCGCAGTGCAAGAGAGCGCTCTCCGGCCTTAGGCCCGGCTTCTCATACCGTCCACGCCCCAAGCGCGGCCGGCGTCGGTTACGAAAAAGAGACCATGCCACATCGCCAGCATGGCGTAGCTCCAGGGCCACTCGCCCGGCACTTCCAACAGGCCGATGCCGAGGTTGACGGCCATGGCCAGGCCCAGCAATGCGCCGATGCGGGTGAAGGCGCCGGTCAGCAGGCTGAGGCCGACGGCCAACTCCGCCAGGAAGATCAGCCAGGCAAAGAGCGTGAAGTTCGGCAGCACGACCTGCTCGACCAATTGGCCGTAGAGCGGAAAAGCGGCATGCGCTACTTCCAGTTGCAACCAGTCCATCAGCCCGCGGCCTTCCGCCGGCATGAAAATGGGCGGCAGCTTCCAGCGCAGCGAGAAAAGCCACAATAGGCCGATTATCGGCCGGGCGACAGCAACCGGCCACAAGGGCGTCTGAGCGCTCATCGTTCCGGTTCCACCGGCAGCAGGTGGATGCGCTCGCGCGGCAGATGCAGCACGATTCTCTCACCGCGGTGAAAGCGCTGATAGGGCGGTACGGTCAGTTGCAGCTGTGTATCGCTGATGCCGGCGCCGCAGCGCGCCACCAATCCCTGAAAGCTGTATGACTCGACGGAACCGACCAGATTGTTGTGGCCGTTGCGTCCCACCTCGACGGCTTCAGGCCGGATCGTCACCAGCACGTCGCCGTCCGGCCTGTCCGTTGCCTCCACCTCCAGCGGGCCAAGTGTAGTCTCGACAATGCGTCCGCGTTTGATGCCCGGCAGGAAGTTGATGCCGCCGAAGAAACGGGCTACTTCGCGATCTACCGGGCGTTCGAAGAAGCTGCGCGGCGTGCCGGTCTGACGTACTCTGCCCTGCATCAACAGGCAGATGCGGTCCGCGACCGCGACCGCGTCGGTCTGGTCGTGCGTGACGAAGATCATCGTGATGCCGGCCTGCTGTTGCAGCGTGCGGATTGTGCCGCGCAGCTCTTCGCGCAGGCTCGGCTCAAGACTGCTGAGAGGTTCATCCAACAACAGCACGCGCGGCTGGATGACCAGCGCCCTCGCCAGCGCGACGCGCTGCCGCTGACCGCCGGAAAGCTCGTCGGGCCAGCGCGTCCCGTAGCCGGCCAGCTGCACGGCCGCCAGGGCTTCGGCCACCCTGCTACGAATCGCGCCAGGGTCCATCCGACGCATCTTCAGGCCGAAGGCGACATTGGCAGCGACGTTCATGAACGGGAACAGCGCATGCTCCTGGAAGACCATCACCGCGCCCCGCCTTTCCGGCGGTACGTCGAGCACAGAGCGGTCATCGAAGCGGATGTCGCCTTCACTTGGCTGCAGCAGACCGGCCAGGACGCGCAACATGGTCGTCTTGCCGCTGCCGGACGGGCCGAGCAGCACCATGAGCTCGCCCGGTTCGACACGCAACGTGACGTTGCCCAGTACCTGTGGACCGGGCGCGTAGATGACGGATAGATTGTCCAACGAGACGGATGTCATTGCTCTGTATTACTCGGGCCAGACCTCCATCTGCCCGCCCAGCGGCAGTTGGATCGGGGCATCCGGGTCTTCGAACCAGCGGAAGTAGATCTCGTGGTAGAGACCGGATTTCCACAGCTCCTGCAAGGCGTAGTTCACCTGGTCGCGCCAGGCTGACTGGTTGTTGGGCACGCCGATGCCGAACTGAACTGGATTGTGGCCGCCGGGCAGAAGCTCAAGCGCAGGGTCGCCCGCGGCAAGCGCCAACATCGTGATGTTGTCCTCGGTGTAGCCTTCGACGGCGCCGTCGCGCAGGGCCTGCATGGCGGCCAGTTTGTCGCTGAACTCGACAATCTCCGGCTCCGGGCCGCCCTGCGCCGCGCTGTAGGCGAACCAGGAAGGGATGGCGGAGCTGCCGGCGTTGGCGGCCACCTTCTTGCCCATCAGTTCGTCAATCGACGTGTAGTCGCCGGTTCGCACCAGGAACGACTGGTTGTCCCAGAAGTAGGTGATGCTGAAGTCGATGGCATTGTCCCGTTTGCGCGTGTGGTTCATGCTGGCGATCGAGATGTCGACCCGCCCCTCCTGCAGGAAGCTGATGCGGGTCGTGCCGTCGACAACAATCAGTTCGGGCTCCAGCCCCATTTCCGCGGCTATCGCATGGGCGAGGTCGACGTCGAAACCGACCCATTCACCGTCCTCTGTCACAAAACTCAGCGGCGGGTTGTCGTTGCGCACGCCGATGCGGACTGTCCCGCGGGCGCCGATCTCGTCGGCAAGAGAACTGACGCCGCTCGCTGGAAGCGGGGCGATCGGTTGGCATGCGCTCAAAGCAAGCGCCGCAATAAGTAGAGCGATCCCTAGCAAATAATGTGTCTTCGTTGACATTGAAACGTCCCCTGTTTCTGTCACGCCGTTGATGACGTTGCTGACTGCAAGACGCGCACTATCAACACGTGCAGTTAGCAGCGCACCTAATCTTAACACAGCGGCAACCGTAAGTACTGTAAGAAGCGGTACGCATTTAAGCAGAATCGGCTCAGATTATGTGTTCTGTCGCCAAATTCTTCGCCAAATTCATCGCCAAAGAGAGAGCGATTCAATAGCTGAAGAACGAGTGAACGAGGTCCGGCTGGCGGCTGCGCTGCTCCCAGCGTTGCGAGAGGCGGGAAAGGGTGAAGGCGATTACGAAATAGAGAACGCCGACAAAGCTGTACATCGTCACCCAATAGGGGGCGTTGGTGACATCCGCGCCCAGGGCCATGCGGGCGACGGTCATCACTTCGGCCACACCGATGACGACAACGACCGATGTGTCTTTGAACAGGCTGATGGCCTGGCCGGTGAAAGCCGGCAGCATGACCCGCAGCGCGTATCGCAGCTTGATCAGCAAATACACCTGGCGCGGGCGGCTGCCCATGAGCCTGGCGGACTCCACAAGTTCCACGGGTACGGTGGACAGACCGGCGCGCAGGATTTCAGCCTGGTAGGCGCTGGAATAGAGAATCAAAGCCACCAGCGCCGATATGCGCGGGCTCCAGTCCAGCCCGAAACGAACGCCGCCGAGGCCCTGATGCACGAGCACCAAGAGCAGGATCAGGGGCAGGCCGCGGAAGAGTTCGACATAGGCGACGGCGCACCAGCGCAGCGGCCGCCAGCCAGCGCGCTCCGCGCCGCTGACCGGCATGGCGAGACAGAATCCGACCGCTACCGCCAGCACGGCCAGGATCAGGCTGAGCGTCAGGCCGCCGGGCCGCTGACCCGGGAACCCGAACAGGAGGACCGGCAGTTTCTCTATCAGAAAGGCGAGATGATCGTTCATTCGTCTAGCGAGCGGTGGTCAGAGACGTCTGTCGGCTGCCGGCCGCCAGCCACTGTTTCTCTATCCAGCGCAACAGACCGGAAAAGGCGAATGCCAGCAGCAGGTAGACGGCGGCTGCCAGCAACAGAAACTCCAGCGCCAGGAACGTGCGGGTGATCGCCGTCTGTGCGCTGTGGAAGAACTCAGGCGTGGCGACAAACGCGGCCAGCGCAGTATTTTTCAGATGGTGAATCAGGCGGGTCGAAATGGCCGGAAAGGCGGTGCGCAAGCCTTCAGGCAGCAGAACGCGGCGGAACAGCTCCAGCCGCGACGCGCCGAGCGTTCGGGCGGCGTCAACGTGTTGCTGGGGAATGGCGCCGACGCCGGCTCGGAACAGCTCTGCCAGGTATGCGCTTGTATTCAGGACCAACGCAATGCCCGCTGCCAGCGTGTAATAGGGCAGTGACAGCCCGCTCCAACCGCTGATCCAATTGAGGAGGTCGTTGTCGAAGAAGAGCCCTCGCCGCATCTCTGCGGGGAACAGGTTGGGCAGGGCAAAGGCCCAGATGATCATCAGTACGAGCGCCGGCATATTGCGGTGCATCTCCACGTGCACAACCGCCAGCCCGCGCACGAACCGGTTCGCGGACAGGCGCATCGTTCCGGCAGCGACACCCACCACCAGCGCCAGACCTGCGGTTGCCGCGGTCAGCACGACTGTGAGCAGCAGACCGCGCAACAGGAGATAGAGTAGGTCCTGCGTCAGCCAATCTAGAGGCATCGTTCACAGATCAGGAGCATGTTCGGGCTGTCTTCGGTCAGTTCAGCGCATGTGTAGCCGGCGTAGCGCTGGCCGATCCGCAAACCGGCCGCGCAAAGCAGAACGGCGGCGTCCTCCTGGCTGAAAAGGCGGTAGCGCAAGCGGAAAGTCTGTGTCTGTGACGGCGTAACGACGTGAAACTGTTCGGTCACAAGGTCGGCTTCGGCGTCGTAACTACGCTGGACCTCTGTATAGTTGCTCGCGCTGCCGAACCGCTCAGAGGCCTTGAGCGCGTCGAGAGCGGGTTGTTTCTGCGGCAGCTCCAGCGCGAAGAGGCCATCCGTCTTGAGAGCGTTGGCGACTGCGGCGAGCAGCCCGCGATTGTCCGCGCGCGAATCGGCCGCGACCTGTCCCAAAGTAGTGAAAAGGCAGATCGCAGCATCGAACTGCCCCGCGCCGGCAAAGTTTTCGCCGGCAACCTGTTGGAATTCGACCGCCACGCCTGCCTCTTCGGCCCGCGCCCTGGCCGCCTCGATCATGGCTGCCGCCGGGTCGATGCCGAGCGCGCCGAAGTTGAGCCGTCCCAGTTCAATGGTGTGCCGCCCGAAGCCGCAGCCCACGTCCAGCACGCGCGCGTTGGGCCCGAGTGCCAAAGCGTCGACCAGAAAGTCGATTTCCCGTTGGGTTCGTTCTGCCGTCAACAGCGGATGACCGAGGAAGGGTGAGCCGTGAGAGAAGAAGTCCTTCAAGGTTCAGTTTCCGGCTGCCGAGTCATCCGGCGGCGCATGCAAGGCCCCACTCACGGTGGGGAGATACTGGTTGCGCTTTTTTCACAACGTATCCCGCACGTCGAGCATCGGCAGGTCCTGGCGTTCCAGGTCGTAGAGAGCCTCGAAGGGGATGGCGGCATCGGCCTCCTCTGCGGCCTCGGCCCAACCTTCGACCCAGTCCCGTTCGATGCCGTCGACATCATCGACAACGCGTAGCCGGTCGATGTCATAGGTCTCTTTCAACTGCTTCATTTCGGCAGCGACGCTCTCCGGAGAGCGCTGGCGGAAACCTTGCCCGTGGACCGAATCGCGGCACCAGTCGCAGCCATAGGGGCAGCCGCGGGATGTGGCGATCGTCAACGATGAGTAGCCGTTCTCCTCGCGCCAGGTGTCGAGATAGCGGTCCATGTCGATCAGGTCTCTCGCCGGCAGCGGCAACTCGTCGAGATTGTCGATAAGCTGGCGCGGCTGGTTGACAACGACCGAACCGTCGCTGTCTCGAAACGCGATTCCCGGCTCGCGGCGCAGCAGTTCGGCCGTGAGTGGGCCGGCATCCACCAGCCGCAGCAGCGCGTCCAGGGTCTGCTCGCCTTCATGGTGGACGATCAGATCGACCTGCGGGTATTGGAGATAGTGGGCGGGATCCTTGGTCGGGTCCGGGCCGCCGAGAATGGTCGGCATGCCGGCGGCCTTGGCGTCGGCGGCCAGGGTGAGGGCCATTTCGCGCAGGGGGAGCACAGCCGAGATGCCGACCAGGTCCGGTTGTTCGACGGCCAGTCGTGCGGCGAAGGCGGCCGCATCCTCTTCGAAGGTGCCGTCGAAGATGGCGACGTCGTGGCCCTGGGCTCGCACATAGCCGGCGAGATAGAGTAGGCCGAGGGGGAAGTAGGGGCTCTGGAGGGCCTGCTCTTCGGGATTCAGGCTGAGGAAGAGCGGGTGACAGAGAAGGAGTTTTGCCATTGGTCTGATCTACATCAATCAGGGACGTCGGTCTTCGGTGACCGCGTCGAAGTGTGCATCAAGCGGTTGACAATATTGTACAGCGGACCGGCCCGATCCGCCAAGAGCGTGCACGACAGGGACGCAGTCCAAAACTGAGGTACCGATTCCTATGCCTCGAATGCACCCCGTGTCATACCCGGCCCCCGCAGTTCCCGACCACTGACCACTGGCCACCGACCACTGCCGTTGGACGGCCGTTTCGGCCCTCCCTTGTGCGGGGGGGACTCCCCCCGCAACGCCCCCCTGATACCATGCAACCGCCGAGTGTAGGATCTGATGTAGCCCTCTGCTAATACGGCCCAGCGCTCCGCCTCCCAATCAGCGAACGCTAAGCCTTCGATAGGGGCAGGCCTCGTACCTGCCCTCTGCCTCTCCCAGAGCCGGCAAGCGACTTCATCCGCCGCCGGCATGAATCCCCCCTCTGGTCGATTTCCGTCCTAAAGTGTAGGCTGCATCCCACACTAGGCTGGGGGTCGGCGCTTCGTCAGGATCCCGCCTGGTCGCTTCCTGACGCGAAACGACGCGAAATACCGCCCTAATCTGTCGGTCCTGGAATTCGTCGTGAATCGATCAATGAGTCCGAAAGCGCTCCCATGAAGTCCGCTGACGTCGGGTCAATACGCCCCCCTTCTTTACATTCTGACGCAGGTCCATGAATTTGAGAGGCCTGCTGCTGGCCTCAATCGTCAGACCGCGAAATGGGAAGAATAAGGTGCACTTGGGCGCATGAGGCCGGCCTTGAACAGAGCTCGAACTGCTCTTCCGCCAGCGTGCGTTGGTTGAGACTTTGACGCGGTCTCTCATGGCTGTAGAAAGCGAACCGGGCGGCCAGCCCGGCGTACAACTGTGGTTCCATGTAAACCGGTTGAGAAAGATGTTTTCGTGCATGACACTGCGCCACAGGCGTTCGCAGAAGACGTTGTCGGGGCGCGACCGCGCGTGTCAGGCCGTGTAGGGGTGTGTGCCGTCGTGGCAGTTCGGCAATATTGGGCGCGGGTCCGTTCGGCGCGGCCTGGGAGAGGGAGGGGCTCAGCTCCCGTCTGCGGCGGGGACTGCTTCGCTCCAGGGTTGCGGCTGGGAACGGACGGGCAGTCCGCTGTCGGCTGCCTCGGCGGCGAGGATATCGAGGTAGCGGTCCTGGCAGGCCTCGGCGAGGGAATAGGCGTCCGGGCCGCCGCTGACGTAGGCGGCCATGCGGAGCAGGATGTCGGCGACGGCGATCTCATCGTCGGACAGTTCGGCGGGGATGGTGGGGTTGCGGTACCACCACTTCTCGCCGGCCTGGATGCCCTTGAGATAGTTGCCTTCCAGGTTTCCGCCGGGGCCGGCGCTGTGCCGGGTGAATGTAACTTCAATTGGTGTGCGAAAGTCCTCCAGGTAGACGGCGCGGTCGTCGATGATCTCGCCGCGCTCGCCCCGCACCAGCAGCCGCTGGCCGCGAATCCACGAGAAATACTGGTCTGAGGTGAAATCGAGGACGCCGAGCCGGTCGCCGAAGTCGAAGTTGGCGATGAGCTGCGTGGATTCGGCGATATGTTCGCTGTCGGGCGGCCCACTACGGCCGGGGCCCTTAATAATGGGCGAGGAGAAGCGGCGTGCGGAGACGGTAACGGGAGCCGCGCCGATGCCGAGAAAGCGGCGCATGAGGCTGATGCCGTGGTAGCCGTGCGCGGCGGAGACCTGGGCCTGGCTGACGCAGCCCAAGCGGCCGCTGTGCGCGAAGGCGAGACGGGCGGCATGGTGGGGCTGACGCCAATACTGCTCCGCCACTTGGATGCGGGCGCCCTGCTCCTGCAAAGCCCACAGCGCATGCATTTCTGCGACCGTGCCCGCCGGCGGCGTCTCCGAAAGCACCGGCAGGCCCTTTTCCACCAGCTGGCCTACAATCGACGGGTTGGCCGGCCAGGATACGCTGGTCACGACAAAGTCGGGCTTCTGCGCCGCGATCAGCTCGGTGGGGGAGCGGTAGAGGGGAACGCCGTATGCGGCGGCCAGATTCGCGGCCCGCTGCGGGCGCCGCGCCGCCAGCCCAGCCACCTCCAGCTGCCAGCGCAGGGCTTGGGCGGCACGCAGGAAGAAGCGCACGCGCCATCCGCTTCCGACAATACCGAATCGTACCATGACGCCGCCTTCAGCTTTGCCGTCCAGGTTGCCCGTGCCGGCGGGGAAGCCTGCGCCCGTCGCGGCCGCCGCCCCGGCCGCCGTAGGGCAAGCCGGGCTGCCAGTCAGCCGGCGGGGGAGGAGAGTATTCGTCCAGCGGTAAGGTTACCGCCGTGCCGCCGTGCCGGCAGGAGAGGTAAGCGGCTTCACAGAGCTCCAACGCGGCCAGCGAGCCTTCCGCGACGCTATAGTCCGGCTGTCCCCGGTCGATCTCCGTTGCCAGGTTTTCGAGGTGGCGCTGGTGATTCGTGGCTGCGCCCGGGTCGACTTCGAAGAGCTGACCGTCAGGATGGTCGGCGTTGAGCAGGCGGTAGCGCGGCGCCCAGCCGTAGAAGTCGAGCGTCCCGCGCGTGCCGATCAGGCGGAAAAGCGTGTTTTCGTCCGGCTCCGAAATCGAAACATAGTCGCCGGTATTCATCACGACGCGTACGCCGCTGGCGGTGTGCGCGTAGGTGACGGCCAGCGTTTCCACCTGCATATTGTCGCGATATGTGCGCGTGCTGACGTCGCAGGCCGCCATGACGTAGTCGACCGGCTCCCGCCCTGTCAGCGTCACAAAGAAGTTGAGCCAGTGGATGCCGGCGTTGATGATGTCCCAGCCGTCCGACTGTATCTCCACCAGCTTCAGTTGTCCGATATCGCCGTTGCGTACCCGCGCAAGGACCTGCCGGCTGTGTTCAGCCACCAACAGACCGTGAGGGACTACCATAGGCAGTTTTTGGGCGCGCACAATCTCCAGCAGCCTGCGACCGTCTGAAAAGTTGTCCGCCAAGGGCTTTTCGACCAGGATGCCGCGCAGCGGCAGGTCCAACGCCGCCTCCGTCACCTCAAAATGAGAGGGCGGCCACGTGGAGACGCAGACGACGTCCGTCGGACAGTCGGCGAACATCTCTGCATGGCTGTCGTAGGTGCGAATTCCGGGGTACAGTTCGCGGGCGGCTGCGCGCGCCTCCTCCTGGATGTCGGCGACCGCGACGAGGCGGAAGCGCGACGACTCGGACAGGGCGGCCATGCTGCCCTTGCCCCCATTGCCGGCGCCCACCACAGAGCCCGTGTAGACTGGGGCCTTGTAGGCTAGGGCCATTTCACTCGCTCCCTGGCGTGATGGTCTGCGCTTAATCATACCTTGGCAAGCGCTGGGCGAGTAATCCGTTCGCGCGCACGCGAAGGCGCACTTGTCCGAACCGATCGGACTGGGTATAGTATGGTTTTTGCGGTCCGCCTGGATTCTGGTCAACATCGTCGTTACGGGCGGTTGTTGCCCCGAATGTCTGTGAAGGAGTAGGGGGAATCGTATGCGTTTTGTCGGCAGAACCGTAGCCAGGCTTCTGCGAGGGCTGTCTCTGCTGTGGCTGGTCTGCGTTTGCAGTTTCGCCAATCTGCTGCGGGGCCTGTTTAAGGGCGCGCGCGCCGATTACGCGCTCTTTGAGCTCTCCGGTCCGCTGCCGGAGTTGACGCCTCAGCGGCCCTGGTTTATGGCGCTGGGCCCGCTTGGGCGTCCGTCGCTCACCGTGGAATCTCTGCACAGTGCGCTGCGTCAGATCGCGGAGGACCCCGATGCGCGCGGCGTGCTTTTTTTGGTCAAGGGTTCGCAGATCAGCCTCGCACAGGCCCAAACGCTGGCCGATCTCTTCGACCGCTTTCGTGGCTGGAGCAGGGCTCTCTATCCCGGGGCGCCGCCCAAGGAGGTCGTCGTCCATTTGGAGTCGTGCGGCGGCGCCGAATACATGATGTCCGCGGCCGCCGACCGCATCTTTGTCGCGCCGCGCACCGAGTGGATGGTGCTCGGTCTGCGCGCCGAACCAATCTTCCTGGCCGATACGCTGCGCAAAGTCGGCGTCAGAGCTGAGGTCGTCAAGGTTGCGCCCTGGAAGACCGCGGCCGACACTTTAGAGCGCTCCGAGATAAGCCCTGCCCACCAGGAGCAGCTCGAGTGGCTTCTGAACGGCTGGTTTGACGAGTTGGTCGCGGCCGTCAGCCGCGGTCGCGACTTGAATGAAGAGCAGGTCCGTTCAGCTATCGACAGCGGTCCCTTGACCGCGGACGAGGCCGTCCAACTTGGGCTGATCGACGAACTGGCCTACGAAGACCAACTCGCCGCCAAGCTGGCCGCGACCGGCGAAGACGCCAGAATCCTGCCGTTTGAGGAGGCGCGCAAGGCCCTTTACCGCCGCCCCCGGCTGCGGCACAAGCGCAGCCTTGGTGTGATTTCGTTGACCGGCATGATCACGAGCGGAAAGAGCCGCCGGTTCCCCGCCGGCTTGCCGCTCGTCGGCGGCAGCACCATCGGCAGCGTCACGGTCCAGCAGACGGTGAGGGCGGCGCTCGAGAACGACCGCCTGGCGGGGATTCTTCTCCACGTTGATTCCAGCGGCGGTTCGGCGCTGGCGAGCGATCTGATCTGGCGCGAGTTGACCCTGCTCAACCGCAAGAAGCCGGTGGTCGCCTATCTTGGCGACGTAGCTGGCAGCGGGGGCTACTATGTGGCGCTGCCTGCGCAGAAGATCATCTGCCAACCGACGACGCTAACCGGCAGTATCGGCGTCATTATGGCAAAAATAGTAGCCGGCGAAGCCTTGGCCAAGATCGGCGCCAACCGCTTCGCCGTACAGCGGGGCGAAAACGCCGACATCTACGCAAGCGACCGGCCCTGGCGGCCGGAGCAACGGGAGAAGGTTGAAGAGCAGATCGGCCACACGTACGGCAGGTTCAGGAATCTGGTGGCCGACGCCAGGCAGCTTGCGCCGGAGCCGCTCGAAAATGTCTGTGGCGGGCGCGTATGGACGGGCAGACAGGCGCATGAGCGCGGTCTTGTAGACGAAATGGGCGACTTCGCCACGGCTATCGATCGTCTGTGCGAACTGGCAGAGCTGCCCCAGGACGGCTCCGTCCCCATCATACAGGTTACGGCGCCCCAGAATCGGACGCGCCCACCCCTCTCCGAGCGCAGCCTCGAGCAGATGACGGGCGCGGAGAGCCTTGCCGACCTGACAGACGCGCTCCTTGCGCTGCTGCAAGGCGATATCTCTTCATTGCTGGGCCGGGAGCGCATCTGGCTGCTGGCCGACGGCCTGCCGAAAAGCAGATAGACCGCCCCATCCGATCTGACCCTAGTATTCTGGCGCGACAGCGGCGGGACAGGTGAGCCATGTTCAACGTAACTGAGATTCGTCGACAGTTTCCCGCACTCAATGAGGAGTACGACGGCCGCAAAGCGATCTTTTTCGACAATCCCGGCGGCACGCAGGTGCACGAAAACGTCATCGGCGCGATGGTCGACTACCTGACGCGCCGGAACTCGAATACCCACGGCCTGTTCGAGACCAGCCGCAGGACCGATGCGGTCATCGCGGAGGCGCATCAAGCGGTCGCCGACCTTCTCGGATGCGACGCGGATGAGGTGGTGTTCGGCAGCAACATGACCAGCCTCACCTTTCATCTCAGCCGTTCTCTGGCGCAGGACCTGGAACCGGGCGATGAAGTGCTGGTGACACGGCTGGACCACGACGCCAACGTGATGCCATGGGCGCTGGCTGCACAGGCGCAGGGCGCGCGCGTCCAGTGGGCGGACATAGACGTAGAGAGCGGCACGCTCGATATGGAGGATCTGCGCGCCAAGATTACGCCGCGCACGAAGATCGCAGCATTCGGCTACGCCAGCAACGCCACCGGCACGGTCAATGACGTTGCCACGATTGTCGCTTGGGCCAGGGAGGCGGGCGCGCTCACCTTTGTGGACGCCGTTCAGTACGCGCCGCACGGGTTGATCGACGTTCAGGCCCTCGGGTGCGATTTCCTGGCCTGTTCCTCCTATAAGTTTTTCGGTCCCCACAGCGGGCAGCTTTTTGGCAAACGGGAGCATCTGCGGCGGCTGCAGGCCTATCGAGTGCGTCCAACGGGCGAGGAGCTGCCGGACAAGTGGGAGACGGGTACGCAGAATCATGAGGCGATGGCCGGTGTCACTGCGGCCATCGACTACCTTGCCCGCCTTGGTGTCGAATACGGCGCGGCCGCTGCTGCGGACAACCGGCGCCAGAAGCTGAGTGCCGCCTGGACGGTCATCCAGGCCTACGAACGTATGCTGATCGAGCGGCTGATCACAGGCCTTCTCAATCTGCCTGGCATCCGCATCTACGGCCTTACCGCGCCGGCCGACTGGGACAGGAGAGTGGCGACCGTGGCCGTACGCCGGCGCGGTGTCACGCCGGCGCGGCTGGCACAGGCACTGGCGGATGAGAATATCTTTGCCTGGAATGGAAACTTTTACGCGCTCGCCGCCAGCGAGCGGATGGGCGTCGAGGCGAGCGGTGGCTGGCTGCGCCTGGGGCTGGTGCACTACAATACGATGGAGGAGGTCGACCACTGTCTGCGTCTGCTGGAGGCAGCCTGCTGAACCCGTTCTGAAACGGCCTGGCCCACGCCGAAAACCGTCCGATCCGCCCGTGCGTTTCAAAGCGGACGGGATGCGTATGGAAAGTATATCTATCGTGGAAGAATTCAAACGATTCGCTAATACTAGCCCAATGACACACTTGCAAAAGTTCGCTAAACTAACATTAGCGCGTTCAAGTGACCGGGAAGGAAACGGTAGGAAGAAATCATAGATTGGGCAGACGCTGCGCGCATGGCGCGTGCGTCCAGGCTCTCTGGTTAAAGGAGGTCATTTACAAATGGCGAAAATTATCGGTATTGATCTGGGCACAACCAACAGCGTCGTCGCAGTGATGGAAGCGGGGAACCCGACCGTGATCGCGAATGCGGAGGGCAACCGCACCACGCCGTCGGTCGTCGCCTTCTCCAAGGGCGGCGAGCGACTCGTCGGCGTAACCGCCAAGCGGCAGGCGGTCGTCAACCCGGAGAATACGATCTACTCGGTGAAGCGCCTGATGGGGCGTCGGATCGACGATCCGGAAACGAAGCGGACGCAGGCGATGGTGTCCTACGCCAGCATCGAAGGCCCGAACCACGATGCGCGCGTCCGCGTTCCGATTAAGGACAAAGTCTACACGCCGCAGGAAATCAGCGCGATGATCCTCAGCAAGCTCAAACGGGATGCCGAGTCCTATTTGGGCGAGGACGTGCGGCAAGCGGTGATCACGGTGCCGGCCTACTTCAATGACAGCCAGCGCCAGGCCACGAAGGACGCCGGTCAGATTGCCGGCCTTGAGGTCCTGCGCATCATTAACGAGCCGACCGCTGCCGCGCTGGCCTACGGGCTGGACAAGAACGACGACGAGACGATTCTGGTCTTCGACCTCGGTGGGGGTACCTTTGATGTCTCAGTGCTGGAGGTCGGTGACGGTGTGATTGAGGTGAAGGCAACAAACGGCGACACGCATCTTGGCGGTGATGACTGGGATGAGCGGATCGTGCGCTGGCTGATCGACGAGTTCAAGCGCGAGCAGATGATCGATCTGGGCCAGGACCGGCAGGCCCTGCAGCGACTGCGCGAGGCAGCGGAAAAAGCGAAGATCGAGCTCTCGAGCACGCCGCAGACGGAGATCAATCTGCCCTATATCACCGCGGACAGCACGGGGCCCAAACATCTGCAGATGACGCTGACCCGCAGCCAATTCGAGCAGTTGACTTCGGTCCTGGTTGAGCGGCTGAAGAAGCCCTTTCACGCCGCACTCAAGGATGCTGCTCTGACGCCAAGCGAGCTTGACGAGGTGGTCTTGGTCGGAGGTTCGACGCGTATGCCGATGATCCAGGAGCTGGTCAGTAGTCTGACCGGCAAAGACCCGCACAAAGGCGTCAACCCGGACGAAGTGGTGTCGGTTGGCGCGGCGCTGCAGGCCGGCGTCTTGGGCGGGGAAGTCAAGGACCTGCTGTTGCTGGACGTTACGCCGCTGAGCCTGGGGTTGGAGACGTTGGGCGGGGTGATGACAACCCTGATCCCGCGCAATACGACCATTCCGACCAAGAAGACGGAGACTTACAGCACGGCCGAGGACAATCAGACTGCGGTCGACATTCACATCCTGCAGGGCGAACGCCCGATGGCGCAGGCCAACAAGACGCTCGGCAACTTCAGGTTGGATGGGATTCCGCCGGCGATGCGCGGCGTTCCGCAGGTCGAAGTCACATTTGACATCGACGCCAACGGCATCATGAATGTCATGGCGAAGGACAAGGCCACGAGCAAGGAGCAGAGCATCCAGATTACGGCCTCGACCAATCTCAGCGACGATGAGGTAGATCGGCTCGTGCGCGAGGCGAAGGAGAACGAGAGCGAGGACCTGCAGCAGCGTCAGCTGGTGGAAAGCCGTAACACCGCCGATAGCCTGATCTACGCCGCGGAGAAGTCGCTGGGCGAGTTGGGAGACAAGGTGCCGCTCTCCGATCGCGAGCAAATCGAAGAGACGATCAGCGAGCTGCGCGCGGCCATGGAGAGCGATGATCACGAGCGCATCACCAGCCTGACCGAGCAGCTGCAGCAGGCAAGTTCCGCGCTGGCCCAGCAGATGTACCAGCAGCAGGGCGACGAGAACGGCACAGGTCCCGGCGCGGCCGGCGAGGCTGACGGCACTGGGACGCCGGATGAGGACGATGTGGTGGAAGGCGAGTTTCGCCAGGTTTAGCCTTCCACCCGGCCAAGGGTTGCGCCTGGTTGATAAGAGGATAATACCGAACGAAGCCGGGCGCCCCGTGCCCGGTTTCGCGTCATTGGAATGCACTGCGGATTCCAGACGGGAGTAGGACAGCAATCGGCGCGCCCCGGTCGAGAGGGGCGCGCAGCCGAGCGAAGCGGAGAACAGTTCTGTGGACTATAAAGACTACTATGCCATACTGGGCCTGCGCCGCAAGGCGAGTGCCTCCGACATCAAGAAGGCCTACCGCAAAATGGCCCGCAAATTTCACCCTGACGTGAACAGCGGTGATGCGGCTGCCGAGCAAAAGTTCAAAGAGATCAACGAGGCCTACGCGGTCCTGTCTGATGGCACGAAGCGGCGAACCTACGACAAGTTCGGCGCGCAATGGAAACAGTATGAGCAGAGTGGACAGAGCTTCGATTGGTCGCAGTGGTACAATGCCGGCGGGGCTGAACGGCAACAGGGGCGTACGGTCAGCCCCGAAGAGTTTGAGCAGATGTTCGGCGGCGGCGGCGGCAGCTCCTTCTCCGACTTTTTCCAGCAGCTTTTCGGCGGTGGACCGGCTCAAACGCGCAAAGGTCCCCGTCCGTCCCATCAGACCAGTTTCGGCCGCCCAGACGGCGACCAGAAGATTCCTGTCGAGATTTCGCTGGAAGAGGCGTTCTGTGGGACGAAACGGACAATACAACAGGGCTCGTCCCGCTTTGAAGTGACGATTCCGGCAGGCGTCAAGACAGGCTCCAAGGTGCGCGCCGGCGACCTGATCATGACAGTGGCCGTCCAACCCCACAAAGAGTTTGTCATGGACGGGAACGACCTGCACGCAAAGGCGCCGGTAGACCTGTACGATGCACTTCTTGGCGGAGAGGTCCACGTAAACACCTTGCAGGGCGCCGTGGCCCTGACGATTCCCGCCGATACACAAAACGGGCAGGTTTTCCGTCTCAAGGGCCAGGGCATGCCGGACCTGAAGAACAACAAAGAGCGGGGAGACCTCCTGGTCGAGGTGGTCGTCGAGCTGCCGGTGCCCCTCAGTGTCGAAGCGCGACGGTTCATTGAGACGTTGCAGCGGGCATCTTCGGAGTAAACGCCTGCGCAGCGCCGGCAAGGTAGGGTTGGCTCTTTGCACAAACGGAGGACAGTGCGTGTTGTACCCTGTATACTGACAGTTTCACCCGCCGCCAACCGGTTGAAGAGTTGGAATTCAGGGCGGGCCACAAGAGGCGGGATCGATGGGATCGGCAACCCCCGCGCGTCGGCAGTCACCCCCCAACAGCAAATCAATACCCACCATCAAACTAAGACGCCTGCGGCGGCCGCGACATTTCTCTACCCCCTTGTTCGGCGTCGCAATCCTCTTGGCCGCCGTCCTGGCTGCCTGCGAAACAGAGCAGGCCCCGCCGAAAGATGAACCGGACGTCGTCATCTTCACACCTGCTCCGACCGCGACGACAGTGCCCCCGCCGTCGCCTACCAGCCCACCGACGCCCACCAGCCCTCCTGCTACGGCCACTGTCGCGCCGCCAACGCCTACCCCGCCTCCCCCGCCCACGCCCGATCAGCCGGCCGTTCCCACGCCCGCCGTCGATCTGACCGACTACACGGTCTATCGCCAGACGCTGTTGGAAGCCCATGCAGACGACGCCGCGCGACTGCCTGCCGCGCCTCATTACTATATCCAGGCGCGTCTCCTCGCGGGCGAAGTCCCGGCCCTGGTCGGCGTGCAGCGCATTCGCATCACCAATCAGGAGCAAACAAGCCTCAACGAGCTCATATTCTGGCTCTTTCCAAATCTGCCGGCCTATGGCGGCACAGCGGAGATCAGCCGGGCGCTGGTCGACGGCCGGATCGTCGATTTCGAAGAGATCCTGGACGGCGCGGCTGTGCGCATTCCGCTGGCCGGCGAGGTGGACGTCGGAGGCATAGCCGATGTGACACTCTGGTTCAGCGCCACCCTCCCTACCCAGGTGGCCGCGGGCACAGCCGGCGCCGGCCTATACGGGTTCGTGGACGGCGTCTATGATCTGGCGGGTTTCTATCCTACACTGGCGGTATACGACCACGAAGGATGGAACCTGGAGACAGCGGCCGGGTTCGGCGACTCGCTGTTTGCCGACATCGGCTTTTACCAGGTGGAGCTGACCGTGCCGCAGGGTCTCTCCATTGTAGCCAGCGGCTCCACGCTGTCGCAGCGGACGAACGACGACGGCACGACGACGTGGAGCATCGCCGCCGGTCCGGTGCGCTCCTTTTATGCCGCCGTTACCGGTCGCTGGCAGGCTATCAGTGAGGACGTGGATGGCGTCCTGGTCAACGCCTTTTATCCCGGAGGCGGCCTGTCTTCGGCGCAGACCGCGATGGATTTCACAACCAACACTCTGCGGGTCTTCAACCGCCTGTTCGGCCCCTATCCATATCGCGAACTGGACGTTGTGCCGATGCCGACGACCGCGTTCGGCATGGAGTATGCCGGCCTCTTCGCCCTTGCCGGCGGCTTCTACACGGAGGCGGGCGGCGCATTCGCCATCGCCGCGCCGCACGAGGTCGCCCACCAGTGGTTCTTCAATCTGGTCGGCAACGACCAGCCGGACGAGCCCTGGCTGGACGAATCGCTTGCCAACTACGCCGTCTACCTCTACTACGAAGCGGTGGACTGGCCGCAGATGCAGAACGCGATGCTGGAGAATATCTTCCGATATCGCTACAATGCCGCGCGCAATCTGGGCATAGACAGGCCGGTCAGCGGAGCGGTCGTCGAGTTCGATCAGAGCAACTACATCAACATCATTTACAGCAAGGGGCCGCTCTTTTTCCATGCCGTGCGCGAGCGAATCGGAGACGGCGCGTTCTTCGCTGCGCTGCGGGATTACGCCCTGCGCCATCGCTACGGCATCGCCTATGCGGATGACCTGTTTGCCGCCTTCCACCGCCACAGCGATACCCCTATCGACGACCTGATCGCCTTCTGGATATACGGCGAGTGACGAGTTGGGCGAACCGTGATTTGTGTGTTTAGATGATGGGCTGTAAAGGGAAGATGCTACTTTGAAGGCGTTACAATGATAGATCTCGCCCTTCTTGTCTCGGTCCTGGCCGTTACGATTCAGGCCGGCACCTCGCTCGTTTTTGCCGCAGTCGGTGAAATCTATACCGAAAGGGCCGGCATTCTCAATCTGGGCTTGGAAGGCACCCTGATAATGGGCGCGGTCTCGGCCTTCGCGGTTGGCTACCACACCGAGAGTCTCCTGCTGGGCACGCTGGCTGCAATCGTGGTCGGGGCCGCGCTGGCATCGATTCACGCCTTTCTGTCGGTCACATTGCGCGCCGATCAGGTTGTGAGCGGTCTTGCGCTGACGCTGTTCGGCATCGGGTTGAGTAGCTTTCTGGGCCAGCGCCTCGGCCCGGAGGGCGCGCCGCTTGTGGGGCTGGTCGGCCCGAAGTTTACAAAGATCGAAATCGCCGGCCTCAGTCAGATTCCGCTGCTCGGCCCGGCACTGTTCAACCAGGACCTGCTCGTCTATCTGATGTACCTGTCGGTTCCGGTGGCCGCGTACCTGCTCTACCGTACCCGGATCGGTCTGAATGTGCGCGCCGTCGGCGAAGATCCGGACACCGCCGACGCAATGGGGATTTCGGTAACCCGCACCCGCTATCTGGCCACAGTCGGCGGCGGCATGATGATGGGGCTGGGCGGCGCGCACCTGAGCCTGGCCTACACGCCCGGCTGGACCGAGAATCTGACCGGCGGGCGCGGCTGGATTGCGATCGCACTTGTCATTTTTGCTACCTGGGACCCGGCGCGGGCTCTCCTCGGGGCCCTGATATTCGGCGGCGTCAATGCGATCCAGTTCCGCTTGCAGGCCGCTGGAGGCGGTGTCGTCCCGGCCGCGGTGCTGGCGATGATGCCCTATCTTCTGACCGTTGTCGTCCTCACCCTGATTACCGTCTATGAAAACGTAAGCCGGCGTCTGGGCGCGCCGGCAGCGCTCGGTCTGCCCTACATGCGCGGCGAGCGTTAGCCCGTCTGGCAGATAGAGGAACGGAGCAGAATAGTTCAATGTCTGAACAGGATTACCGTATCGAGCATGACAGTCTGGGCGAAGTTCGGGTGCCAAAAGAGGCCTTGTACGGCGCCCAAACGCAGCGGGCAGTTGAAAACTTTCCCATCAGCCCTCTCCGTTTTCCGCGGCAGTTTATCCGAGCCATCGGGCTGATCAAGGGGGCGGCTGCGGCCGTCAACCTGGACTTGGGACAGATGGAGGCGGCAATGGCAGCGGCGATACAGAGTGCATGCGCCGAGGTTGCGGAAGGCGCGCACGACGCCGATTTCCCGCTCGACATTTTCCAGACCGGTTCGGGCACCAGCACCAATATGAACGCCAATGAAGTCGTGGCGACGCTGGCATCCGCCATTCTTGGTCGCAGCGTTCACCCGAACGATGACGTGAACATGGGGCAGAGCAGCAACGACGTGATTCCGTCCGCTATCCACTTGAGCGCCTATCTTGCCGTTGTCGAGGAGCTGTTGCCGGCGCTGGAGCGGCTTCAGCGGGCTTTGGAGGACAAGGCCGAGCAGGTGGACGGGATCGTGACCACGGGGCGTACGCATTTGATGGATGCGATGCCGATCCGGTTGAGCCAGGAGCTGGGTGGCTGGAGCAATCAGATCGACAAAGGGCAGCGGCGCTTGCGCGCCGTGCTGGCGCGGCTGGCAGAACTGGCCCAGGGCGGCACCGCGGTCGGCACCGGCATCAATGCCCATCCTGAGTTCGGTGAACGAATCGCAGCCAAGCTGGCCGAGATGACAGGTCAGCCTTTCCGGACCAGCGAGAACTACTTTGAGAGCCTCAGCAGCCAGGACGCCGCGGTCGAATTGAGCGGGCAGCTCAAGACGGTCGCGACTTCGCTGATGAAAGTGGCGAACGATCTGCGTTGGATGAACAGCGGACCGATTGCGGGCATCGGAGAGATCGAGCTGCCGGCCCTGCAACCCGGCAGCAGCATCATGCCCGGCAAGATCAATCCGGTGATCCCGGAGGCGGTGGCTATGGTTGCCGCCCAGGTAACAGGCAACGACGCCACGATCACGATCGCGGGCCAGTCCGGCAGCTTTCAGCTGAATGTAATGCTGCCGGTCATTGCCTACAATCTGCTGGAGAGCATTTCGCTACTGACCGGCGCCTGTCGTCTGCTTGCGGACAGAGCAGTTGCTGGTTTTGTCGTGAACGCGGAGCGAATCAGCGCGCTGGTCAATCGCAATCCGATCCTGGTCACCGCGCTGAACCCGGTCATCGGGTATGAGCTGGGGGCGCAGATCGCCAAGACGGCCTATGCGCAGGGCCGAACACTCAAGGAAGTTGCGTTGGAAATGACCGATCTCAGCGCGGCAGAGCTGGATGAACTGCTCGATCCACGCCAGTTGACCGAGGGAGGGATTCAGCAGCGCTGAGACGGGTGCCGGGCACGAGGCCTTCGGTCTGTTCTTCACTTCCTGAAATCAAAAAAGAGGCCCGACACAAAACGTGTCGGGCCTTCTCTGTTGTGCGGGCCAAATACGGCTTAAGGCAGGTAATAGAACGGGTTGCGGGCGACGCCGTTGTGTCGAATTTCGAAGTGCAGATGCGGGCCGGTTGAGCGGCCGGTGTTGCCCACAGTGCCCAACTGCGCACCCTTGGCTATGTTTTCGCCCTGGCGCACGTAGATCGTATTCATGTGGGCGTAGAGTGAAACGACGCCGTTGCCATGATCGATCATGACCATCCTGCCGTAACCGCCATTCCAACCATGCGAGGCTTTGACGACAAAGCCGCTGTCAGCCGCGACGATGGGAGCGCCGGTCCGGGCGCCCACGTCGATGGCTCGATGGCCGTGCCAGTACCGCTGCGTCACAAGGCCGCCGACCGGCCAGACGAAGCGCCCGGTACCGCGGGCGGCGGAAGCGGGAATAGGTCCGCGATAAATCGCAACCTGTCGGGCGATATATGGCTTGGTACCATGCGGAATAATGAGATGGGAGCCCACAGTGACCGGTGTGTCCGCCGACGCCAGCTTGTTCATGGGGTGGGTCACTATATCGCTGACTTCAGCTTTGAACTTCGTCGCGAGGGATAGGAGCGTATCGCCGGGTCGAACCGCATGCAACACACCATCTACTGGTGGAATGACGAGGCGCTGGCCAACCCGCAAAAGGTCCGGATTGGACTCCAGTTCCTCATTGGCCCATTGGATCGTCTCTGGCCTGAGGCCGTACTGGGCGGCGATCTTCTGCAGGTTGTCTCCAGAGCGTACCTCGTAAATTCGTATTACATCTACCTTTGCCGGTGCGGCCGGGGCCGCCGACTCCGCGCTGGCGCTCTGAGCTTCCGATGCAGCGATGGCAGGCTCGTCGATCTTCTGCTTGGAAGAGGGACGGATCGCAACCTGGAGGGCTTCGCCAACTCTCGCGAATGGGTTGCTGCTGATCAGTTCTTTGTCGGCCGCAGCATTGTCGGCGAGCAGACCATCCGCCGGTAGCGTGTGCAGCGGAAAGTCCAAGGCGGGAAGGTCCATCCGGCTTACCACGACGACCATCGTTCCCACGATAAGAACGGCAAGATGGCTGGCAAGCCGGATTGGCGCGACCTGCTCGCGCAGGAAGCCTTGAACGGCTGCAAACAGCTGCATGACGGCCGCGCCGGACGCGTCGAAAAAGCCTGTCGTCCTCTTTTCCAGAACAACCTCGCCCAAACTATCGGTAGCGGATCTAACCTGACTTGGGGTTGGGCTCTGGGGTTGTCCTGAGAGGCCGGAAGGAGTTGGGGGGAGAATGGGTTCCCGATTCGCTGTTGGGTCTGTGCCTGATCGGTTCAAGGAGTGATAACTGAAGCGGCGCTGCTCTACGTGTTCTTTGCTCTTCAGCATACAGTTTGCCCAGGCTACGCTGACAGTGTCAGGACTGCACGAATTCGCTCGGTAGTCTCCAAGTCCGAATGAACAGTAGAAAGGGGGGTGACTGCGCCTGCGGCGACACCAAGAACGTATTCACATCTAAGTTGGTCAGACGTTCTTTCGGTCCCAGGATCGGAATTATAGGGTCAAAAGAGGTCCCTTACAAATCCGATTTGGGCTTCAGGCGCTGTTTTGACCCTTTCGTTGCCATTTGGGCGGAAAGCGTAGGGAAAACGTAGGCTTTACGTAAGAATGGCAAGTTGAAGATGCAACTAATGTGATCTGGAACTGTCTGTGACCAGTTTGAATCCGTGCGCGGTACCTGGCCGCGCACGGAGGTTGCAGGTTACGGCATCCGCCCTGAAAGAGGGAAGCATTGGGCGTAGAACAGCCTATTTGATCAGTGTATCGAGAAATTCCTGGTTGTCGCGCGTGCGGCTGAGGCGTTCCAGAATGGGCAGAATCGCTTCGTTTCCGCCGCCCATGGCGTCGCTCATGCGCCGCAGCGTATAGACCTTCGCCAGGACCTCCGGTTCCAGCATCTTTTCTTCGGCGCGCGTGCTGCTGCGCTCGATGTCGATCGCCGGGAAGATGCGGCGCTCCGATGTGCGCCGGTTCAGGTGCAACTCCATGTTGCCTGTTCCCTTGAACTCTTCATAGATGACGTCATCCATGCGGCTTCCCGTATCGACGAGGCAGGTTGCCACAATCGTCAGGCTGCCGCCCTCCTCCAGGTTGCGGGCAGCGCCGAAGAATCGTTTGGGCGGGTAAAGGGCAGCCGGGTCAATGCCGCCGGAGAGTGTGCGGCCCGAAGGGGGCACGGTCAGGTTGTAGGCGCGGGTCAGGCGCGTGATGCTGTCGAGCAGGATCACGACATCGCGGCTGCTTTCGGTCAGCCGCTTGGCACGCTCCAGAGCCATCTCCGCGACGCGCACATGGTTTTGCACCGGTTCGTCGAAGGTGCTGCTGATAACCTCGGCTTCGACAGAGCGGTCCATGTCGGTAACTTCCTCGGGACGCTCGCCGATCAGAACGACCATCAGGTGCAGGTCCTCGTAATTGTCCGACATGCCGTTGGCGATCCGCTTCAGTATTGTTGTTTTGCCTGCCTTTGGCGGGCTGACGATCATGCCGCGCTGGCCGCGGCCGATCGGCGCGAGCAGGTCGATCATGCGGGTCGCGAGATGATTGGGTTTGGTTTCGAGGTGGATCTGCTCGTCGGGGAAGATCGGCGTAAGTTTTTCGAAGACCGGCCGGCGTTTCGCCTCTTCCGGGTCGAGACCGTTGACAGCTTCTACCTTGAGGAGCCCAAAGTATTTCTCAGTGTCCTTTGGCGGACGAACCTGGCCGACGACAAGGTCGCCTGTGCGCAAACCAAAGCGGCGGATCTGGCTCTGGCTGACGTAGACGTCTTCCGGCCCCGGCAGGAGATGGTCGCTGCGCAGGAAGCCGATGCCGTCCTGCACGATTTCCAGGGTGCCGCCTCCGAAGATATAACCCTGTTTCTCGGCGTTTTCCCGCAGCAATACAAGGATCAAATCAAATTTTTTCAGCCGGGTGTAGCCGCTAATCGCCATGGCGCGGGCCATCTCTCTGAGTTCATCCAGAGTACAATCCTCCAGCTGGGCCATGTTCATACTGAGCGTTTCCATAATCTGTTCCTTGTCAGGCTCCACAAATCGTCTCTCATTGCTTGCGCAACAGGACTATCTGGCATACATGCAGGTTAGTGTGCTTTGCCGGGCCGTCGCAAGCTGTCCGAGGACCGCTGGGGTCAGCGCCGGCCAACGCGTGGGTTGCTGATAAGTGTGAAGACAAACGGCCTACACAGCAATATCTTTGGGGATTGCCCGAAGTCGGGCAGTGATTTGCGATGGTCCGTGTTGCGCCAGGGGTTGGGTAAGTGCTAAAGAGGTGAATTCGACGAACGACTACTCGCTTCTATCTCCCGCCAGCGACCGTCGTCCACTACACTGGGTCACTCTGATTCGATCATCGCCAATGGCCTATACAGCGAGCCGGTTGCGAAACTGATTTCTGTTAGGATAATGGCAGCGGACGCGTAGAGGCGGAGGCAAACAGGCAGCATTGAACACAAGTATAGCAGTCTTTCGAAATGGCGTCAACCTCAATTCGCGGCGTACAGGCCTGAATGGAGCGGAGCGTGCTTGAACGGCGGCCCGGCGCTGCCGGCAAGCAAACAGGAGGGACCCCGGCAACCTCCCGGGGCCGAACTTCCGGCGAAAAGAAGCAATCGTCTGTCAGGCGTTCGCAGTAGGCTCGTACGAGCGATGCACGAGCGTCCTACGAGTGAGCTCGAGAGAATGTAAGAAGATTTTTCGACATTCGTCCTGTCGTGGATTCGCGCATTCGCGAGCTCTGCGTGAGAACTGCCGACTGCCGCGAACCGTCCTGCACCTTGCAGTTCGCGGCAATCGGACTCGCTCCCCACCCTGGCTCTCTCTTACCATTCCCAGATGCCGGCGATCTCTTTCAGCTCTCCGATGTCCAGGACCTCGATGCGGCGGTAGCCCAGTTCCACCAGGGCCTGACTCTTGAATTCGCGCAGGATAGCGCTGACCGTCTCACGGTATGTGCCGAGTCGGTCTGCAAGGACCTGGTGGCTGAGACCCTGGATGACACCGTCTTGGCGGCCGCTCAGCTCGACGAGGAGAGCCGCCAGCCGTTCCGGCAGCTTCTTGTAGGCGACATCTTCCAGCCTGTCCTCGACCTGCAAGAGGCGCCTGCCGTACGTCTGCAGCATGCCCCATCCCAATATTGGGAACTGCAGTGTCATGTTACGTGCTTCCGCGGCCGGAATCGACCAGACGATTACATCCGTTTCGGCTTCTGCAAAGACATTGGCCTCATGCGGCCTGTTCATGGCGCCCTCGCCGAAAATGGCAGCCGGCTCCAGCGAACCGATGACCAGGCGGCGGCCTTCGTGGTTGGTGCAGACAAGGTTGATTCTACCTTGCATGAGCACGAACATCTCCTGTTTCAGCGCAGCCGCATCGGCGACAACGTCGTTCGGGCGAAAGGAGCGCATGCGGACACGCTTTCCAAAAGAGGGATCGTCCTTGCGCAGGTCCATCAAAGTCTGCAACAGCTCAGGTTTTCTGCCCAGAACACCTTCGGCGAAGGAGTGATGATGGGGTTCCTCGAACATAGGGCACATCCTTGTCAATTGCTCCCCGACCTGCCCCGCTTGCGGCGCCGGTCAGCGAGAGGGTTCACGGGCCTCCGCTCCGCTGGAGGCCGTTTCACGCCAAAATTGTACAAATTCTATGCGATATGGACAACATAGCCGGATAAGCGAACCAATTTGCCTGAACCAGCGACATAAATCTGTACATTATCTAAGTATACAGTCTCGTCGTGAGGAAGTCCAAGTCGCTTCAGGTCGGTGCAGCAAGGGGGCTTGAATCTAGCATAACCTGTGAAAGTTACATTTTTGTTACGATAAGGTTAGCATTTCATTTGTTTTGCCTGCAGAGGCGTAGCCGGCAGCTCCCTCTTCGCGCGCGGAAACCGGCGGCGACTGGCGCTGAGCGGCGCAGGAATGCGCGGCGTCGCCGCTAGGATCCGGCAATGTCTCGAAGATCGTCCAACGTCCGCGTAGAGTCTGGGAATTTGCCCTGAAGAAACCGCAATTGTGGACTGTTTCGTGTTGTGCTAAACTTTATTTTCTGAAAAGTACTACTAAGAAACCGTAGAGTGGCCGTTCGAACTCTTTCTTTCTCTACTCCCTTACGATAGCCCGGTGCTGACACCTGACAGTCCTTAAGCTGCACGGAACCTGACCCATACCGAAGCGCACTTGCATCGGACGGGGCGAAGCGCGGTACGCCATATCCGTTCTTCCCCGGCTATTCGACGAGAGAAGCCAATGGCAGTGATTTTGAAGAGAATTGTTGCAGTACTCGTAAGCATATTGTGGCTCAGCCTGATCGTTGTTCTCCTGGCGGGAACGTTCGTGCCCGGATTTCGAGAGGCCCTACCTCCACAAGTGAGGGAGTTTACCAGCCCCGACGAACTGCGCGAGCTGCTGCAAAACTTTACCGACTTCTTGCCAGGGGATTTGGGCGCGCTGATTCCAGTCGTACCCGAGGCCACGGCAACGCCCTCGCCGGCTGCGGCCGCGACTGCCCCCCCTACCGCCACACGCGTCTCCGCAACGCCGACTGCCGCGCCCCCCACCGCTCCGCCCGCAACGCCGTCACCTACACCAACATCGGACGCAGAGCCGCACGAACAGCCGGTAGTCGTGGAGGTCGTTCCGGTCTCGGTGACGGTGTCCGTCCAAGCAGAGCTACGCGCCGCCCCCAGCGAAGAGGCAGACGTCATTGGGCTGGTCGCCATCGGGGGTACGGTCTTCGTTGACGGAAGGGATCCCTCCGGCAACTGGTACCGGTTGGAAGACGGCACCTGGATTGACGCTGACGCGCTGGCCGAAGCCCCAGGTGAACGGGTCCCGGTTGTGACGGCCGAGACGCAGCAGGCCGACACAGAAGTCGAGGCGCAACCGACCCAAATCGAAACACCTACCGTCACTCCGACCCTTCAGCTCGTAACCGTGCAGGCTTTTGTCCGGCTCGACGCCAATCTGCGCTCCGGCCCGGGAACGGAATTCGAACGGGTGGACGGTGTATTTGCCGGCGACGAAGTGTCGGTCGTCGGCCAATCCGCCGATGGAGAATGGTATCTCCTTGAAGGCGGCGCCTGGTTGTTCGCGGCCCTCGTAGTTGAAGCGGTTGACGTACCGATCGTCACTGAAGAGGGCGTGCCGGTTCAGCAACCGGACGGGGAGGAAGGGCAGCCCGATGGTGACGAAGAGCAACCGGATGGGGAGGAAGAACTGCCCGAAGGTGACGAAGAGCAACCGGATGGGGAGGAAGAGCTGCCCGAAGGTGACGAAGAGCAGCCCGAAGGCGACGTAGAGCAACCCGAAGATGACGAAGAGCAGCCGGAGGGAGACGAAGAGCAACCGGCATCAATCGTCAATGCACGGCTCGGCGCCAATCTGCGCTCCGGGCCGGGCGTCCAGTTTGAACGCATAGAGGGTGTCGCACAGGGGACGAGCTTGATCGTCGTGGCGCAGAATGCCGGCGGCGACTGGCTGAAACTGGACAGTGGTCTCTGGGTGTTCGCCGCGCTTGTTGGCGATGTGCCCGAGGGCCTACCAGTAGATTCGGGGGAAGAGACCGGCACCGAAGCGGAAGACGGCACCGAAGACGGCCAGGAAGCCCAGACGGAAGACGGCACCGAGGACGGACAGGAAGCTCAGACGGAAGATGGCACCGAGGACGGGCAGGAAGCTCAGACGGAAGACGAAACCGAAGATGAGCAGCAAGCTCAGACGGAAGATGAAACTGAAAACGAGCAAGAAGTGCCGGTGGATGACGAGGAACCGGCCGAACTGGCAACTGTCAACATAGATGCCAATTTGCGTAACGGGCCGGGTCTTGAGGCTACGATCGTCGCCTCCGTCCTGGCCGGTACTGAGGTGACCGTCGTTGGCCGTGCTGAGGACGGGCAGTGGCTCGAACTGCGCGACGGTCTCTGGATATTCGCTGCGCTCGTCGAATTCGCTGAGAAAGAAGGTGATGGAGAGCAAGAGGCGGGCGCCGGGAACGGCAACGCAGCGGAAGATGGAAGTGGGACTGAAGAGACCGCCGCTGACGATGAAGAGGAGGCCAACGGCGGCGCGCAGGGGTAGCTAATCTGCCGGCTTCTTCATCGCTGCCAATTGTCCTGCAGCAGCGGGCGTCGAAGGCTCAAAAAACGAAATATCGAATCGCGACAACACAGCGTCGTATCGGCATTGCGGTTGCCGCCGCTTCGCACGCCGCACTCGAAATTCAATTTGACGAGTCGGTGGCGAATCCAGCAGTTCGGAGGCTGGGCGGAAACCAAACCGGCCGTGCGGCGTATTTGTTTGCAGCCGGCTCAAAGCGGGAGACTTTCTCTCCCTAAGCGCCGGTCTGTGAAAGCATGGAGAGGAGCGGATGCGTATACTGCTTTACACCGGTAAGGGCGGCGTCGGCAAGACGAGTGTCAGCGCGGCTTGCGCGCTGCGCTGCGCGGAGCTGGGCTACCGGACGGTCGTACTCAGCACAGACTCTGCCCACAGTCTCGGAGACAGTTTCAACACGCGCATAGGCAGCGAGCTTGTCGAGCTGGCGCCCAATCTGTGGGGGCAGGAGATCGACCTGCTGCATCAGATGGACAAATACTGGGGGCGCGTGCAGGAGTATCTGAACGTGCTGTTCTCCTGGCGAGGGATGGACTCTCTTGTGGCCGAAGAGACGTCGGTGCTGCCGGGTATGGAAGAGCTCGCCAGCTTGATGCACATCACGCATCTGGCCGACAGCGGCGCGTATGACGTCGTCATCATCGATGCTGCGCCGACCGGGTCCACGCTCCAACTCCTCAGTTTTCCCGAAATCGCCCGCTGGTTTATCGAGAAGATCATGCCCTTCGAGCGCAGGACATTACAGATCGCGCGACCTATCGTTGCCCGCATGAGCGATATACCGCTGCCGGACGACAGTATGTTCGAGAGCGTAGAAGAGCTCGTCGACGTGCTCGAACGTACCAGTCTTCTTCTGAGCGATAGCAGCACCAGCAGTATGCGGCTCGTGATCAACCCGGAAAGGATGGTCATCAAAGAGGCGCAGCGTGCCTACGCCTATCTCAACCTCTACGGCTACGCAGTCGACTCGGTCGTCTGCAACCGGGTCTTCCCTCGGCAGTTGCAGGAGGCCTACTTCAGCGGCTGGGTCGAGGCGCAGCAGCGCAATCTTGCTTTCGTTGAAGAGGCGTTCCATCCATTGCCGATTCTCCAGGTCCCGTTCTTTGCCGAGGAGGTTCTGGGCCGGGAAATGCTCCGTCAGATGGCGGCCACGGTCTTTGGCGAGGACCCGGTGCGCGGCGGGGAGGGAGACCCGACCCAACTCTATTACAAAGGTGAGCCGCAGAGCGTCTTCGTTCGCGACGGCCACTACGTGCTCAGCATCGCGCTGCCGCTGGTGGAGAAGGAGGAGGTGAACCTGCACCGCAGCGTCGCCGACGAGCTGATCGTACGCATCGGCAACTGGAAGCGCAACATTGCGCTGCCGACCGGGCTGGCCCGACTCAAGATCGATAGCGCCAAGTACGAAGGCGACCGGCTGAATATCCTGTTCCGCAAGGAGGAGGGCGACCCGGGCGATTCGGTCGACTCGTTTCAGCGCGGCCCCTGGGCGCAACTGAAGTCACGTCTCCAGGGCGAAATCGTTTAGGCCGGTTGCGGGTCGTCGAATGTTTGCTACTCCTGCAACTGTGTCAGCGCGGCGCGGGCCGCGTTGTACCCGCACATGCCGTGAACGCCTGCGCCGGGCGGCGTGGAGGATGAGCAGAGATAGAGGCCGCGTACAGGGGTGCTGTAGGGTGGAAAGCGCAGCATCGGTCGGGTCCACAGTTGGCGAAAATCATTGGCGCCGCTGCTGATGTTTCCGCCGACGTAGTTGGGGTTGTAGCGCTCGAGGTCGGCGCTGTTGAGGGCGGCGCGCGCCTGAACTGTGTCCTGAAAGCCGGGCGCGAAGCGTTCGATCTGCGCTTCGATGGCGGGCGCCATATCGACCGTCGAACCGTGCGGCGTGTGGCAGTAGGCCCAGAGAGTGTGCTTGCCCGCGGGCGCGCGGGTGGTGTCAAACCGGCTGTGCTGCGCGACCAGCACATAGGGACGCTCGGGTATGCGGCCGCCGCAGGCCGCCTCTTCGGATGCAGCGATCTCCGCCAGCGTTCCGCCCAGGTGAACTGTGCCGGCGTCTCGACAGATCTCTGCGCGCCAGGGTACCGGCTCACTGAGGGCATAGTCCACTTTGAATACACCCGGGCCGTACCGAAACCTCTCCAGCCTGCGCAGGTAGGCGGGTGGCAACCGCGTCCCGGCCAGCCGCACGACCTCCCTTGGCGCCACGTCCAGCAGGACCGTCCGGCTGGACGGCAGCTCGTCCAGCGACCGCACCGGCCAACCGGCCACAATATCCCCGCCCAATGCCCGCAGATAGGCGCCCATCGCGTCGGCAATGGCCTGAGAGCCGCCGCGTGGAAACGGCCAGCCGACCGCGTGCCCCAGGATCCCAAGCACCAGCCCGAACGATGAGGTGAAAGGTTGGCGAAAGTCCAGCAGCGAGTGGGCAACAAGCCCGGCGAACAGCGCCCGCGCCCGTTCTTCGCCGAACAGGAGAGGGGAGAGCAGCTGGGCCGGCCAGACGCCGGCCAGGCCGAATCGGACCAGCGCGCCGAGATGGACCGTCAGAGGATGCGGACCCAGCAGGACTGGCGCCAGTTTCGGCCAGTCTGCCGCCAGCGGGCCGAAGAGCCGGACCCAGTTCCGGCCGTCTATGCCGATGGATGAGGCGGTCTGCTCCAGTGAACGATAGAGGCCGACCGCGGTCCCGTCGTCGAGCGGGTGCGCGACCGGGATGTCGGGTTGCACCCACTCGACGCCGAAACGCTCGAGGGGCAGTGTGCTCAGAAAGGGGGAGCCGGGCGCCAGGGGGTGGATCGCGGCGCAGACGTCGTGGCGGAAACCGGGCAGGGTCAGCTCGGCTGTGCGCGTTCCGCCCCCGAGCGAGTCCCTGGCTTCGATCAGGAGCACGGAGCGGCCGGCGCGTGCGAACGTTATGGCGGCGGCGAGCCCGTTGGGGCCGGAGCCGACGACGATCGCGTCATAGCTGGGCATCCGCGTCCGCCAGCCGCAGCCGCTGCGGGCTGCGGTCATCGACGCGCTCCACCACGCCGCGCGCCTCCAGGTCGAGCTTGACCGATACCACGTACCAGGAGACGGAGCCATCGAATGTGCCGCCGATCCGTTCCCTGACCAGGTCTGTCAGCCGGTTGAACGAAGTCTCCGGCTCCTCCCGCAGGACCTGCTCGATCGCCTGCCGTACGACGTCATACTTGCTCCTGTCGATATTGACGCCCTGCTTTCCCTGCGGGTGCAGGGTCATGATCTTCTGGCTCACTCATCTCTCCTTGCTCTGAGGCTTATTCGCCTTCGAACAGTTTCTCGTTGCGGTGGAGGCGGCGGGCGATGCCGAAGGTCTGGCCCTGGGCGCGCATCGTGGGTGCGTGGGCGGCGAGATAGCGGGACGCGGCCACCAGCACATGCACAGCCTGCTCCTGGGAGCCCGGCTCGGCAGCGAGCAGGTCATGCTGACGGAAGGCCGCTTCGATGCACTGGATCGTGTGGAAATTGCGGTCTTCGCGCAGGAGAAGCGCCCCCAGTTCGGCACGCAGCTTCGCCGCCGCGCCGCCTTCGAAGAGGTAATCACCGACCGCGCCGCCGGCCTCGTTCACCTGCTGCTGCTGGTCCAGCATCTCTGCCAACGGCGGGAGCTGGGGGGACGCCCCGTTACCGTTGGATGGGGCGGGGAGCCGGGCCGCGGGGATATTGAGGAAGCGGTCGAGATAGATGCTCATCGCCGCGTCAAAGACCCCCCGCAACAGGAGCAGATAGTCATCCGGCGGCGCGTACCCTTCCAGGCGGCGCAGACCCTGATGGACGGCGCTGGCGAAGGTGAAGGTGTGCAGCGCCGTGTCCCAGTCGCCGAACTCGTTGCTGGTGTGGAAACGGGCGATGCGCAAAGCCGCGGCGTAGGCGACAACGGCGGCAAGCTCGACTTCGCCGGCGCCGCCCCGCAGAGCATCGAGCAGCGCGGCGGCGATGGCATGCGGATCATCGTCCAGCAGGACTGGCACGAGGTCGTCGCGACCGGCCCAACGGCCGCGCAGCGTCCGACCGGCAGCGAGGGCCGATGGAATCTGGGCGCGCGCGTCGCCCAGCAGATCGATCAGGTCGATGGGATTCCGCCAGGCGTTGGACTCCTCCATGCGCTGGGCCGAGGCATAACCGGGGACGAGGCTGGTCAGTACCCTTTCGGCCTCTTCCCAGCCGACGATATCGAGCGCCTCGAAGGCCTTGTTGGTAAAGTCGAGCGGATGGCCGACGTCGATGTAACGGAAATCCGTCGCCGCGCTGAAAAGGATGTCGGCCATCTGCTGCGGACCCGCGCCGGCGCGCAGTGCTGTGATGATGCAACGTTCTGCGCCTTGCGCGTCGCGCACCAGAATGAAGCGGCGGAACCACTGCTTGAGGGTTACCAGGTCCGGACTGCCGTCGGGCAGCGGCGTAACGGGGAAGCGGGGCGAGCTGCCGGCCGAATCGGCCGCGACTGCTGCGAGACCGTGCGCCAGCGCCTTGGCCCGGTCCTCGCGGCCGAGGCTGGGCAGAAGATTCTGGAAGCAGGTGAGCATGGTCAACCCTTGCCCCCAGCCTTCCATGCGGTAGCGCGTCCCAAACCCAAGACCGGCGGCAAAGGGCGACATGGTGTCGCCGGCTTCGTCCACCAGGGTGATGGCGGCCTTGGCCACGACCAGCGAGAGGTTGCGCTCCAGGCCGACGTCCAGCCGCAGGCGCTGGTGTTCCACCGGATCGCGGCGCGGCGCGACATCAACAAAGACATCGCCGTTGCGCACCTCCACCGGGAAGCTGGGCGTGTCGTCCGCCCACAGGTCGAACGCGCCTCCTGTGCAAAGATCAAAGCGGGCGTGGTGCCAATGGCAGGTGAGGATGCCATCCTGGACGCTGCCGCGATCGAGGGGAAAGCCCATGTGGGGGCAGCGATTGTCCAGCGCGTAGATTTCGCCTTCGTGATGGACGAGGACGATGACGTGGCCGTTTACGTGAACGGTGTGCAGGCCGTCCTGCGTGACCTCCGCGACAGATGCGATGCGTTGATAGTTGTCAGCGGCGACTGAGGTGCTCATTTTGGGCCTCCTGCATTAGATTCTGCTTCCATGGTCTGTACTGTACGTTGTCTCTTCCTTGCGACCGGTCCGGCACAGTTCGGACGGCCGCGGAAGGGGCGCTATGTTTGCGATTCACGCGCCTCGCGCACGGCGGTGAGCGCGATCCAGCCGGCGAGAGCCATGGCCGACCAGAAGAGAAAGGGCACGCCAGGGCCGAAGGACTCAAGGCTGTTGCCAATCGGCGGCGCGACGACGGAGCCGATACGCGAGATGGCCATGATCATACCGGTGGCCGTGCCGGCAAGCGCCGGACCGACGCCGCGCAGCTCGATGATCAGTGTCATCAGTGTGGCCATGTAGCCATCGCGCATGATGCCCGCGAAAATAACCGCCAGCCAGACGGCGATCCCCTGTGCGACAGACAGGACGCCGAAGCCGACCGTGAACATCAACGCGGCCACGAGCAGAAGTGGACGGCGCACGCCCATTCGGTCGGAGAGCATCGAGAGCGGAAGGGTGAAGAGTAAGCTGGCCAGGTGGAAACTGGCCAGCGCACTGTCGGCCGCGTCCGGGCTCCAGGCCTGGTCGCGCAGATAGAGGGGCAGGTAGCCGAGCGCGCCCTGAATCGCGCCGCCGATGCCGAACATCGCCACCGCCAGCAGCCAGACGTTGCGTAGGCGGGCGACGCGCACCAGAGATTCGCGCAGCGAAGGTCGGTCCGCCGACGCGGAGGTAGGGCCAGCGGCCGGTTCGGGTCTGGAGAGCGCCCAGAGTATGCCGACGATTACGGCCAGCACCCCGTAGAAGAGCAGAACATTGCGCCATCCCCCCAGCAACGGCGACAGGTAGGTTGCGCTGATCCAGGAACCGAGCAGAAAGCCGAGCGCCATGCCGGCCGAGACCACGCCGTTCGCCATGCCCAGGCGCGGCCCGGCGAACCAGATTCCGCACGTCTTGTGGACGTTCATCGGCGCGGCCATCGGAAAGAGGCCCGCGATCAGAACGGTCGTCGTCAGGCTGGCAAAATCGCCGGCAAAGGCCCGCATCGCGCCGGTGATCCCTGTCAGCAGGCAGGCGATGACGAGCATGCGCCGCGCGCCGATGCGGTCGCCGATTACGCCGCCGGTCAGACTCATCGCAACGCCCAAGAGCGAGGATGCGCCCCAGACATAGCCGATCTGGACCAGGTCGAGGGAGAGGTCGCGGCCGATCTCTTCGAACAGCACGGGCAGCGCCATCATCGGCATACCCACGACCAGCGTGTGCGTCAACGCGGCCAGGATGAGGACGTACCAGCGGTAGGCGCCTTGAGAGGGGCTAACGGCAACAGTCGACGGGTCGGGGGAACGGAGTGGCTCAGACACTGGCCGTCGCTCCGCCGTCCATAAGAAGCTCGGCGCCGGTTACGCTGGCCGCCCTGTCCGAAACCAGGAAGAGGGCAATGTCGGCGATCTCATCGGCTTCCGCCATGCGCCCCAGCGGGACCGAAGCGATGCGGCGCGCGGTCGCCTCCTCCACGGAGATGCCGTGCGCGTCGGCTTCCTGGCGGGCGAGCTGGCGGGCGCGCTCCGTATTCACCGGTCCCGGCGAGATGGCGTTGATGCGGACGCGATGGGGCGCCAGGTCCTGGGAGATTCCCTTGGTGAAGTTGATGATGGCGGCGTTGGCCGTGCCGCCCGCCAGGAAAGTCGGCGTCGGATTGTGGGCCGCGGCGCCGACAATGTTGACGATGCGCCCGTCGCGCCTGGCCTTCATCTGCGGCGCGACCGCCCGCACCATGCGCATATAGCCGAGCAGCTTCAGGTCCCAGGCGCCGTGGTAAGCGTCGTCGCCGAGGGTATAGAAGTCGCCGCTCGGCGCCGAGCCGGCGTTGTTGATCAGAATGTCCACCCGCCCCCAGGTGTCGAGAGCGCGGGCAACGACCCGTTCAACGCCGTCCGCGGTGCTCACGTCGGCGCTTTCGGCCAGCGCTTCGGCCTTGCTCTCGGGCGCGTGATCATTGATCGCGGTCAATGCCTGCGCCAGCCGCTCCCGGTCGCGCGCCGCGATCAGCACGCTGACCCCTTCGGCGTAGAGCGCCTGCGCGCAGGCAAGGCCGATGCCGGCGCTGCCTCCGGTGATGATTGCCGTTTTGCCGGAAAGGTTGAGTTGCACGTTGCTCAGCTCCTTCGCGCGTTGCCATCCTGCCCGGCCTGATTTCACCGCTGCGGCTGCCTCAGCGGCCTGCGCGGCGGTTGTCCTCAGCCGGTCTCTCCGTTTACGCCTTCATAGATTTCGCAGCCTGGAAAGGTGAGCGAGAACCCGTACCAGCGGGCGAACAAATGCAACGGCTGCGCGACCGGCAGCTCGGCTCCGTAGGCGTCGTAGAGCCTGCCGTTGCGGATCGACCCGCCGCTGCCCAGGCGCAGTTCGTCGCCGTCCCACTCGGCCTGTTGGACGTCGACGATGACCGGTGCCGGCGTGCCGGAAACGGGGTCGAGATAGACCAGCATCGTGCTGCCGGCGAAACGGTCGATGATCAGGCCGCCGTTCGCTTTGAGCAGGTCGAGCGGGTAGTAGCGGCTGATGTTGTCCGTCCACACGCCCAGCCCCAAATCCAGGCGCGGCCGCCGCGGGTCTTCTGTGCCCATCGAGCCGGCGAACCCGGGCGGCATGAAGCGCCCCCTGCCCAACTTCTGCAGAAGCTTTGTCACGCCTCCAATCAGTCCGAACGGCAGGGGCAGCCGCGAACGGGCGATGCGGGCATCCGGGAACTGCGCCAGCGCCTGGTCCGCCCGCATATGGCGCAGGGGGGCCAGCTCCAGTTGCCGTCCCTTCAGCGGGCCGTGCAGGCACTCGCCGGTGATGTGGTCCCAATAGGAACCGCTCTGGCGGTCCCCCATCAGCGACATGCCGTTGTAGAGGCCGCGGGTCGCAAACGTGTGGATTTTACCGTCGATAGTTGGCGTCAGACTGACGCCGCTGTTGCAGGGCGCTCAGAAGGTGGCGAGAAACGGGACGCCATTCAACTCGCCTTGCGCCACATGGTGGAAGGCCATCTGGTCTGTCAGCAGGGCCAGGGCCGCGCCGTCGCGCTCGAGCAGGAGTAGCGGCGTCTCGGGGCGGACCTGCTTGCGGGCCACTGCGTCGGCCAGCGCCTCGGTCCGCTGTACTGCTATGGGACGGAACATATCCCGTTTGCTCAGGATCGCCCGTTTTGCGTCAAAAGTCGTCGCTGCAGTCAGTTCGTCTGTGATCTCTCCCATCGTTAGCCCCTTTGCTAGCGGAAGTCCACAATCAGATTGTAACGCGCCGGCGCGCTGACGCGTCTATGGCTCGGTTGAGAAACGGAAGACGGTTGTCTCGCTGTACGCCTCGCCGGGCCGTAGAACGACAGAAGGGAAGTTCGGCTGGTTCGGCGCATTGGGAAAGTGCTGTGTCTCCAGGCAGAAACCGCCGTGATGGGGATAGAGCTGCCCGTCTTTGCCCGCGCTCGACGCCTCCATCTGATTGCCGGTATAGAACTGCACGCCCGGCTGCGTCGTCAGCACCTCCAGCACGCGTCCGCTGATCGGCTCGGTCACGCGGGCCACCAGCCGCAGCGTGCCCGGCGCGCCGTTGAGGACGAAGTTATGGTCGTAACCGCCGCCGAAACGGATCTGCTCGTCGTCGGCCTCGATGCGCGCGCCGATGGCGGTCGGCTGGCGGAAGTCGAAGGGCGTCCCCGCCACGTCGCGCAGTTCGCCCGTCGGGATCAGCGTGCTGTCCATCGGCGTGAACGCGTCGGCGTCGATCATGGCCATGTGGTCGAGGATCGTGCCCCGCCCGGCCAGGTTGAAGTAGCTGTGATTGGTCAGGTTGACGATTGTGGGCGCGTCGCAGGTTGCGCGGTAGTCGAGGCGCAGGGCGTTGTCGTCATCGAGACTGAGTGTCACCTCCGCGTCCAGCGCGCCCGGGTAGTGGTCCTCGCCATCCGGGCTGTGGTAGCTGAGGCGCAGGCCGACCGCCCGTTCATTCTGGAACGGCTGCGCTTGCCAGACGACCTTGTCGAAACCGCCGTCGCCGCCGTGCAGATGGTCTTCGCCGAGGTTGCGGGCGAGCTGGTAGCGCACGCCGTCCAGCTCGAAGCTGGCGCCGCGGATGCGGTTGGCGAAGCGGCCCACGAGCACGCCGAAGTAGGGGTGCTCGGCAAGATAGTCGTCGAGCGTGTCGAAGCCGAGCACAACGTCACCGCGCCGGCCGTTGCGGTCCGGCACCGTGAGCGTACGGATCAGCCCGCCGTAGTCGAGCACGTCCACCTCTACGCCGTTGTTGTTGGCGAGCGTGTACTGTCTGACCGCTTGTCCGCTTTCCGTTTTGCCGAAGGCCTCGCTGCTGAGTCTCATTGTTCCTGGCTCTGTGTTTGGAGATTCTGAATTCTACTGCCCGTCTACTCCGATCAACCGCCTCTTCCAACCTGTTCGCCGCTTCTCGCCGACCCGGTCCCACCGGCCGCTGCCCCTGGCCGGATGTCCCATCCTGCAATCGACATTGTTTGCCTGGTTGGCGCTCACCTGGGAACGGGCCCGCGGTTCCGAGTAGTCAGCCGGAGGACGCTTCAACCTCGATCTCTTCCTCCTCGTACCACCCCGAGCCAAAGATCAGCCCGTCATAGCGGATTACCCAGGTGTGTTTCTGATGCAGTCCTCCCGTCTCAGGACTCCTTCGCACGTAGTGGACCCATTTCCCCTCCTCGTCCGCCGACAGAATGTCGTCCCCGTAGAAGTATCCAGTCGGGTCAACCCGTTCATTCGGGTCCCGTCCGATGCTGGCGGGCTCCGGATGGGCAATGGTGTATCCATCCTCTCCGATGATGAAGACGTACCACTGGTCCCGAACACTCTCGCTGGAGCTGAAATACGCTACTGTCTTTTTCAGTCCGTATGTCCTGTAATAATCGACGGCTGAACCAACGAAATCCAGCGTGAACGCCTCCGGATCATGCGCCGCGCTCTTCTCGTCGACACCGGGCGGATCAGCAGGGATGGCGACACAGGCTGCCAAGAGAAGGGTACAGAAGATCATCCTGAGCATCATGTCCCCTTCCAGCTATTGGGCCCCGGCGGCTTGCCGGTACTCTGCCAGCATCTGGTCCATCACCCAGGATGTGCGCGCGCCGCTGATGCCGGTGCTGGGGCAGTGCCCGCGGCCGTTCAGCTCGTCGACGATCGTCTGGATGAGGGGTTGGTGTACGTGGTCCGGCTGGGTTACCGCGATCTCCTGCGCGCCGGCGGCGGTCGTCAGGACGATGGGACTGGCGTCGAAGCAGACGTAACCGATGCGGCCCTTCGAGCCTTCGATCTCGGTCCAGTCCAGGTTCTCGAAACCGGTGAACATCCACGTACCGGTGCCCTGCACGCCGGACTCGAACGTGAAGCTCCCGCTGACGATGTCCTCGGCGTCGTAGAGGCCCGCCTGGTTGGCCGCGAAGCCCTGCACGCGGCTGATGGGGCCGAGGAAATAGTCGAGAATGTCCAGCATATGGGAGCCCAGATCGAGGAAAAGGCCGGCGCCGGCGATCTCCGGGTCGACGCGCCACCCGAGCAGGTCGGGAAAGGCGTCGGTAGGCTTGGGCTGTCCGTAGAATCGGACCAGGACCGAGCGTACTTCGCCGATCGCGCCCTGTTCCAGCAGCTCCTGTACTTTCAGAAACTTTGGCAGCCGCCGCCGGTAGTAGCCGACCCACAGCGGTACGCCGGCCGCTTCGCAGGCGCGCATCATCGTCTGGCATTCGTCGTAATCGCGTGCCATCGGCTTTTCCACGTAGACCGGCTTGCCGGCCGCGGCCGCCTTGCAGGTGTACTCCATATGCGTGTCCGGCGGCGTGGCGACGTAGACTGCGTCCACCTCCGGGTCGTTGATCAGCCTGTCGCCGTCGTCGTACCAACGGGCCACGCCGTGGCGGCGGGCATAGTCGGCCGCGAGCTCCCCGTTGCGGCGCATCACGGCCACGAGCGCAGAGTCTTCGGCTTTGTACAGGCCGGGTCCGCTCTTGACCTCACAGACGTCTCCGCAACCGACGATCCCCCAGCGGATTTTGGGCATGACGCTTTCCTCGCTTCCAGTTGTGATTCTCTCCAGCCGCTGCATTGTACCACGAGTTTGTGGGGACGATGACTCGCCGCCGCTACGCCCTGGGGCAATCGTATCTTTATGCGAGAGGACTGAAATGGGGACCCCAAAATCTGGATCACAAGCCAAGGTATAGTAGAGCAATTCCACAAGCCTTGGGAGGGGCGGTTCGATGGCCAGGAAACGGCGGCCACACACGGCAGCTTGCTAGTCTTGTATTTCGCTGGCAGGCAGCAAGACGTTCAGTCAATGTCTCCCCTGTCGCACGCCGGCTGAAGAGCGCTTCTTGCTCTGAGGGCAGAAGACCGGCCCTTGCCAACAAGAATCGGTCGCGCTATCCGTCTGAATGCGACTCGACTTTCCCAGTTCGTGGTCCATCGACCGGGGCCAATCATAGCTTCCCTCTCAGTTTCTGCAGATATTCGGCGTCAAGCAAAGCGAGCAGCCCCAGCATGCCCATATTGGAAAAGAGCAGAGGCGCCAGCGGCGGTGCGCCGCGCAGAAACCGCTCGATTACAACGGTGTATTCGAAGACCAGGTCGGCTCGCACATGCAGTATCGAACCAGCCACACCGGTCGCGATCAGCAGGAGCATGGCAGCCGCATAGACAGCTACGTCCATACGCGAAGGGGTGTCCATCGCTGCAAATGCCACCGGAACGACCGTGCCGAATACACCCACAGCAGCCGCATACCAGAGCCACCCGCCGGCAAAGCCGGCGCGGGCGTGGTCGAGGACACTGCTGACAAGGGCCGCCAGTGTGCCCATGCCAACCGTGAAGATAAAGGCCCGCGTCTTGCTATAGGGGAGGCTGATCGCATGCTGCCCGAAGATCACGAGCCGGCCGCTCGCAGGCGGCGACTCCTCCCACGCCGCGCTGATGCCCAGCAGCCCGGCCAGGGCATAGGCGAGGGGGCCCAAAACGGGCGGCGCCCAAACCAGCAGGTTCAGAGTCAGCCGCGCGCCTGCCGGCGCCGACGGCAATATGGCGCGCGCCAGGTGAAAGTAGACGCCAAGAAAACCGACCGCGGCGCTGCCAATCAGCGTTGCAGTAGCGAGGACCGACGCCGCCGTCCTGCGTCGCGTGGAAATCAGGCCCGCCAGTATCAGAAGAATGCCGCTGCTTACGCCGTAGTAGATGGGGAGCCATTCGTTCGCAACGATGGTGCCGTTCGCGCCGTGGGCCAGGTAGACCTCAAGCCCCAGGAACAGCTCGTTGAGTGCGACCATCGCCAGCATCAGCTGATCGCGCGTCTGCGGCAGCCTGTCGCGCGAAAAATAACGTCCCAGCAGCCCGTGCGCCCGGCCTACGGTGCTGCGCGGCCAGCCCCCTCCAGCGGACGCAATTGACGAACTGCCCGCCCCGTTCCGGTCCCGCCGGGCTTCAGCCACGGTTCGACCGGCTATTCCGACGGCGCGGGGCCAAGACCGGCCTCATCCAGCTTCTCCCGCACCTGGACCCGCAGTTCGGCCATATCATGCAGGATCTCATACGCGCCGTGCCATTGCACATAGTCGGGCCCCTGCATCCACACGCCGAACTTGGCGGTACGGCCCCAGTGGTGCCACAGGTTGAAATGCGTAAAGTCGATCGGTTCGTCAAAGGGTGCCGCGGTCAGAAGGCCGTGCTCCCGCAGAGGCGCAATCAGCTCGTTGCTTTCCTCAACCCAGGCGTTGACCTGCTCTGTCGCAGCGTCGGCCGCGGCGTAGAACTCGGTGATGAAGTTCTGGTTGTGGCATTCACGGCAGACGCCCTGCATCCGCACCTTGTTGTCCTGCCAGGCAGGCCGACGGCTGCTGACCGGCGCGTACAGGAACCAGGTCAGGCGATCGCCGATGTCGTGCGTCGTGCCCGCGCTGCCGAATCCGCTCATGTGGCAGGTGGCGCAGGTCGGGGCCGGAAAATCGGCCGCGGTCAGCGTTCCCGGCTCAGCCTCCCAGTGCCAGCTGTCTCCCCCGGTTGCGTAGGCGATGCCGTGGGGAGACTCCTGGTAGATCTCCCACTGCGGATGGTCCGGGCCGATGTGGCAGTAGTTGCAGGTCTCGGGCTTGCGCGCCTGCTCCAGGCTGAACTCATGCCGCAGATGGCAGCTGCTGCACTGCCCGACCGAGCCGTCGTCGGCCGGTTTGCCGATGTCATGGCAGCTTTCGCAGGCAAAGCGGGTGATCGCTTCCCCCTCCAGCTGGTGCAGGGCGTTGCGCGCCCGACTGGCTTCGGGGTCGCTTCCGTCCTCGGGAATCGAAGCGTACATCTGGGCCTGGAGGGTTGTCAGGCCCGCATCGCCGGCGTATGCAACATAGGCAGGCAGACCGTGACGGCTTTGGTTGAACTGCGCCACCTCCTGAACATGACAGTTTTGGCACATCGCGGTGGTCGGCTCGCTCAGCACAAACACACCTTCGTGCGGCACCGAGCCCGGATACCCTTCATCGACGACGTGACAGTTCTGGCAGGTCACGCCTGCAGCGGCCATGGTGCTGTGTCCGTACTGCTCGACAATGCCCGGCGTCTGCTGAAAGTGACAGGTCACGCACTCGTCGTCGCTGGTGGCCAAGACGTTCACTTCTGCGGGTTCGTCGAATGCCACCGGCGTCGCGAAGCGCCCAATCGTCATGATAACGAGCGCGAGCGCGAGCACGACGACCACGGCGGTCAGGCCGACGATCAGAACGCGCGCGCCGCGCATCGACGGTGCTTCAGGACGTTCCGTCAACTTCTACGCATCCTTCACAATCCTCTCGTCAGATGGTCCCGGTTTACGGCAGCCGCGAGAGACACGGCCCCGTTCAAGAATCCGACGGCCCATTGCCCTTCGCAAACAGAATTATAGTGCGGCGACACGCCCGCTGCCTCGGCACTCTTGGACCGATCGCCGTTGCACAGGTCAAGACCATCCCCGTTCGCAGGCGATATCGACCGAAAGACCGACAAGATGGCGGCGCAAGGCAAACGGGAGCTTGCCAGAACGGCAGAAGAGACAGCCGCTCACGCTCCCTTCATCTGTCAGTACGGCTGCCTATCGGCCGCGCAGCCGGAAGCGTCTCTCACAGTATGACATGAGGGATGACATGAGGGCCCGAATTTTCCGCACCGCACTGACCGGCGCCGCAGTGCATGCGCATCAAAATCTGTAAGCCAAACTTGTCGGAATTCTGAACCAAAGAACGTGACAATAAGTAGAAAACTCTCCCGGTTTACATGCAAATGTCCCGCTCTACGCCCCATCTCCGTGGCCGTGCAGCGGCGTGTGCTCGTGGTAGACGCCGTGCGCGTGCATACGCTGATGCAGGCGGTTGTGGGCCGCTTCGAGCACCGCGCGCATCTCGCGGAAGCGCTGGGCGTGCGGCCGCGGCGCGATCGTGTCGACATAGGCGATCGCGCCCTCGATCTGTTCCAGCACCGCGGAGGCGTCCGGCTGGTTGAAAAGCGGGCTGTCGGCTACGAGCGTTTGCACCGCGCTCGTGTGGGCTGCGATCTCGCCCTCCGTGCCGACATAGCTGCCGCGCACGCGCAGCGCGATCCACGATGAAGCCGTGACCGGCACCTGAACGCTGCCCGACGCGCTCAACCGACCGCCGACGTCGACCTGGTCGACGACCAGCCCGCCCTGGATAACCTCCACCTGCTGAATCGGCGGCTGCACCGCCTCGACCCGCCATTCGACGCCAACGCTTCCCCCGCCGGCCGGCAGCTGCACCTGTCCCCCCGGCACAACGCCCTCGACGGTCAACTCGGTCAGCGGGCCAATCGTCATGAAGGTGTTGCCCGCCTGCACCGCGGCCATCCAGTTCTCGTAGCTGAACTCCCGGTCGCCCAGGTGCGCGTATGTGCGGACGCCGCCCAGCTGCGAAGAGGCCGCCATCTTGTCGGAACCGCCCACAATCGGCAGCTGATAGCCCAGATTGAGATAGCGGTACCAGTCGGCAATGCCGTAGGGGTTCAACTCGCGGTCGCAGGGATTGAATGTCATCATCTCGATCGCGTGGACGAGCCCGAGGACGATGTCGGCCGCCCGTTCCAGCTGCGGATTGGGCGCGTGCGGCAGCACGACGAGCCCGCCCTGGTCGATGCAGCGCTGCGCCCATTCGGCCATCACCACCTCCTGCGGATCGCCCAGGGCCGATTCGGTCGGTCCGCCGCTGCACAGGGGGTGGATCATCGGGCCGTTGTAGCCCAGCAGCGAGATGTGGCCGAGGATCTGCATCCGATTCTCGGTGCCGACCCGCACCAGAAACTCGCCGTCGCCGCCGAACTCGCGCGCGCCGAAGGTCGTCTTGCCGTCGAAATCGCTGACATTGCTGTACATCTCGCCCCACTGGCTGGCGAGAAGATTGACGACATGGACGTCCTCGGCCTGCCCCTCCAACAGCGCGGTCGAGGGGCTGAGGAAGTGGACGTGGGTATCGGCGGTCACCCAGCCCTTCTCCCGCCAGGGCAGCACGCGTTCCAGCTCGAAGACCAGTTCATCGGTGTCCGCCGCGATCGTGACCTGGCGGCGGATCGGCGCGGTCTCGTAGCCCTTGGTGATCTCGACGTAGACGTCGCCCAGGGGCATGTCCACCTCGCAATGGCCGTCGATGTAGCCGTACTGGTTGCGGCTGTTGACGAACTCGCCGTAGTTGTCCTCGAACCAGTGGGGATTGACCTTGCGATGGCGGCCGCGCGGCGGCAGATATTCGCCGTCCGCGCCGTGAAAGTGGATGCGCACCGGAACGAGGTTGTTCGTCCCCTTCTGCACCACCCGTACGTTGACAAGCCGGTGGGCCGGCTGAACCGCGGCGATGCCGTCCGAAGGCTGGCCGTCAGCGAGGCGCGCCAGGTCGTAGACGATCGGTTCGTCGGCGTCGACGCCGACATGCAGCCAAGCCTGGGGATGCGCGCTGTACTCTACGATCAGATCGCGCTGGGAGACGGCCGGCTGAACATTGGCTTCGTCGCCCAGCCAGCGCTCGCGGTCATAATCGAGCGCGGCGCGGGCGGAGATGACGCAGCCAAGGTCGATGGCGAGGTCTTCGTATTCGTCAAGGGCGTTGAATTCGACGCCCTCGGGCAGCGTCAGGCGCAGTTTGCTGCGTACGCCCGGGCGCAGAGGATGTTCGCTCAGGTCGGTCAGGCTGACTGCGTAAACGGCCGATTTCTCATCGCGCGGTTCCAGAACCAGGCGGCGGATCGGCCGCTCGGGATGCGGATTTTCCAGCGCGTAGAGCCACATCCTCTCACCCATCTGCTCGCGTCCCGAGGTGGTGCGGGTCTCACCGCGACCGTACTCGTTCGAAGGGAGCCGCCCCACACGCTGCGCGTCTGCTGGATGGCGAAACGGCGCAGGATCCTGGTTTCGTGGCGTGCGCCGTCTTCATATTCGAAGATATAGGAGGAGACATGATCTCCTAACGCGTTGCCGTCGAGCGCGAAGTCGGCGAAGCCGTCAAGGTAGTTGGTGATGCGGTCGGCAACCGCGTGCAGAAAGACGACGTGCGCGGCGTGGGCGCCGCCCAGGTCGACGAGGACCGGCTCGGCGTCCAGCAGGATGACGGCGGGGCCTTCGGCTTCCCCCAGCTGGAAAGGGATGCCGTTGAAGTCGGCCGTGCCGGTTCTGTCGGCCAGCGGCGCCGGTATGCGCAGCGACTCGGGCAGCTCGGCGCGGCGGGCATTGAAAGATTTCGACAGATCTACGGTTGTGAAGTGCGGGGAGACAGGATTCATGGGAATCTCCGTTTGTGGCGAGTCTCGCGGCAGTTGAAGAAATGGTCTCGTTCGTCACCTCTTGCGGAATCGTCGCGTCAGGATGCTGCCAGCCAGCGGTCAAACCAGTCGAACGCATCAGACTGCATCTCAAGGTCGAACTTGTGATCGCCGGGGTAGAAGGCGCAGCGGTAGTTGTCCGGCGCGTCGGCCTTCTCGTAGACCTCTCGCAGTATCTCGTCCGCCCGCTCCATCTCGGGAAGGGTGAAGAGCGGGTCCTCATTATTGTTCTGGACCAGAGTCGGCAGCGGCGTCCGCATCCCCAGAATGTCCGGGTAGTCCATCTCGGTCGGCAGGTGCGGTACGTAGATCATCCATGTGTGGCTGTGGCTCTTATCGAGCAGATAGTCGCGCCATGTGGTCATCATGCCGACGCAGACCGCACAGCGCACGCGGTCGTCAAGACCGGCCAGATATACTGTGCGCAGCCCGCCGCCGGACAGTCCTCCGATGCCGACACGGCGCGGGTCCACGTCTGCGCGGGCGCAGAGCACGTCCAGCGCGCGCAGGTCCTCGGCCAGCCAGACGCCCGCCCAGGTCGTGCCGGCGCTGAACAGGGATTTCGCCAGGATCGATTCGTGGTTGCTCGCCCAGCGGTTGTAGGCCGCGATGTAGTCAGGGTCATCCGACTCGGCCGCGTCCATCCCGTCGCGGATATGCGGAGGAACGTCGGCGATGCGGATGCGGCGGCTGCCGAATGCGAAGGCATCGGGCACGAGTACGGCATAGCCGCGCTGCGCGAGGCGGTTGGCCCAAGGTACGCCGCCGTACGCGCGCGCCTGGTGCTCGGTGTTGACCGGGTTCTGCTGCTCTTGCGTGCGCGTGATCTTCTGCCAGCCGTGGAACTTGTGGCCGCCGTGATCGTGCAGGGCCAGCACGCCGGGCAGCGGGCCCTGCGCGTCGGCCGGCTTCAACAGGACGGCCGCCGTGCGCGGCCCGTATGGCAGTTGCCAGGAGAGCGTCTCTACGCACAGGCCGTCATACTCGTGCTGCCGCTCAATCCGTACCTCCGGCGGGCCGCCCGTGTCTGGCATCGCCAGCCGTTCGCGAAAACGCCGCCGTGCGGCAGGCCGCCAGGCGGACGGGTCCGTCCAATGGGTGTGGCGGAAGGAGAGGTAGTTCGGCCCTTCACCGGCAAGGGCAGCCGCCCACGAGCCGTATGCGCCGAGCATCGAGTGAGAGGACATTCCGTCTGTTTCCTGGTGCACGGTATGACAGGGTCTTCAGAGTGGTCGCGCGGCCGCGCTAAGCGGTCTGCGCTGTCCGGGATACTATAGCAGGGATTGGAAAGAGGGGAAAAGCCGCGCTAACTTGGCGCGAAACTTCAGAAATACAGAAAGGGGACCGCCATTACCATGCAGTCCCCCTTGCCACCGTGCTGGAATTCCGGTAGGATGTGTGGCTTACTCTCGTTTGTCAGGCGGCGACGCAAAGCGTCCCCAGGGCGCTTAAGCCCTATTCAGTCTGGTTACCCTGCCCCCAATGAGCCATTCGGCTACATACAGGTTACCGTCGGCGTCCGCAGCCAAGCCGTGAGGGCTGTTGAACTTGCACGTCTCCAGGTGGCTCGTGCGTATTGACTGCCCCGATTCGTTTACATTGTTGGGCCAGCCCGCAACGTCGCACACCTGCTTGTTGCCGCCGAGGTACGTGAGCAGCTCATCGTTTAAATCGGTGACCACGAGGCGGGCGCGAAGCTCGGCAATGATCATCAGATCGCCATGTGTCGCGAAACAACTGGGCGTGTTCAGAAAACCGTCACCAAACATCCGCCTGAATCCACCCTCCATGTCGTAGACCTGTACGCGGTCGTTGGCCCTGTCCGCCACGTAGAGCTCCGGCTCGGACTTGCGATAATCAAAGAAGATGCCGTGCGGGCAGTTGTAG
>JAJDTL010000020.1 GCA_022827195.1 Caldilineaceae bacterium | reverse complement strand
CAAACAATCTGGCATGCGTTGGTCGCGTAACGGCGCACAAGCCATGCTCGCTTTGCGTTCCACCTTGCTCAGCCCTCACCCGATACATTCACTTCAGCTTCTTGGCTTGTCGCCTTAGACAATAATTCGGGATGCACCCGCGCGTATGCACGACCTCGCCCTGGCTAGTGACTTGCGGCCAATACAGTGTTTGCTTCCTGGAACTTTTTTTCAACGGAAATTCTTTCGCCGCCGAGAAAGCCCTGCGACACCAGGAATTCGGCGTTGAGCAGGCTGGCGCCGGCCGCGCCCCGGATCGTATTGTGACCCAGCGACAGGAACTTCACGTCCAGCAGTGGATCGGACCGCAGCCTGCCCACAACCGTCGCCATGCCGGGGATGCTGCCTGCCAGCCGGTCCATGCGCGGCTGGGGACGGTCGGCCTCTTCGCGGTAGACAATGGCCGGCTGGGGCGCGCTTGGCAGGCCCATGCGCTGCGGGAGCGGGTCGTACTCATCCCAGGCCCGGCGTACATCTTCCAGGGTGGCCTGCTGCGCGAACTCGACGCTGACCGCTGCCAGATGGCCGTTGCGGACCGGCACGCGGTTGCAGTGCGCGCTGACGACGAAATCGGCCATCTGCACGGCCTGACCGTCGAACTTTCCCAGCAGTTTCTGCGGCTCGCGGCGCTCCATCTTCTCCTCTTCGGACCCGATAAACGGGATCACGTTGTCGATGATATCCATCGACGGCACGCCGGGATAGCCCGCTCCACTGGCCGCCTGCATCGTCACGACAAATACCTTCTCCACGCCGAACGCCTCGTGCAGTGGATGCAATGCGCTCACCAGGTGTGTGGTGGAGCAGTTGGGATTGGTGGTGATGAATCCCTGCCAGCCCCGCTCACTCTTCTGACGCTCGATCAGCCCGACATGTTCCGGGTTGACCTCGGGGATCAGCAGCGGCACGTCCGGCTCGTAGCGGTAGGCGCTGGCGTTACTGCAGACCACGTATCCGGCCGCGGCCAGCGCCGCCTCGATGACGCGCGCGGGTTCGCTGGGCAGGGCGCTGAAGACCAGCTCACAGTCGATGCCGGGCGCCATCTCCTGCAAAGTCCAGTCGCGCAGGTGGGGCGGCATGTCCCCGCGCAGGAGCCAGTTGCAGGCGTCGGCATAGCGTTTGCCCGCGTTGCGTTGCGACGCGCACAGCACGCTCAGCTCAAACCAGGGATGATCCTGCAGCATCTGTACAAACCGTTGCCCCACCGCGCCGGTCGCACCCAGCACGCCCACTCGAATCTTCGGCTGATTGAACTGTGGGAATCCTGTCATCGGAATCAGCTCCATAACGGTGACCAAAGGCCGGCGGTCGGCGGCCTGAGTAAGCGCGATAGGGAGAGCGCCGGCTGCCAGCAAACGCAATCAGAAACTGCTGAAATGCAGTTCAACGATGTCGCTGAGTACTCCGGCCGCGGTCGCCTCGACACCCGCGCCGCGCCCTTGGATAACCAGCGGGTTGGGGCTGTACCAGCGGCTGTAGAATTCGACCAGGTTGTCGGTGCCGGTCAGGCGGCCGAGGGGACTGTCCTTGGCGACCGCGGTCAGGCCGACGCTGCAGGCGCCGTCCGCCAGCGTTGCCGCGTAGCGCAGGACCTTGCCTTCTGACGCGGCGCGCGCCACCTGCTGCCGGTATTCCTCGTCGAGCGATGGCAGTGCCGACAGAAAGTCGTCAACGCCCAGGCCGGCCAGCCGCTCAGGATAAAGGCCGCTGACCTGCACCTGGGCCATTTCGATGCGCCAACCGATGCCGCGCGCGAGGATCAAAGCCTTGCGCGCCACGTCGACGCCGCCGAGATCGTCGCGCGGGTCCGGCTCGGTGTAACCCAGGCGGTAGGCTTCCTGAACAGTCTCGCTGTAGGAGCGGCCCTGCTCGAGGCCGGTCATCAGAAAGCCGAGCGTGCCGCTGAATGAGCCGGCAATGCGCTCGATCTTGTCTCCGCTCGACACAAGCCGGTCGAGCGTTGCGATCACCGGCAGACCCGCGCCCACCGTCGTCTCGTAGCGCAGCGCGGCCAGGGAACGCGTCGCTGAGGCGGCGCCTCCGACGCGGTTGAGGCGGTCGTAGACCTCCTGCGCGGCTGTCAACGGCTTCTTGTTCGCCAAAACGACCTGGTAGCCCCGTTCCAGCGCGAGGAAGAGGGCATCCAACGTCTCGTCCGACGCAGTGCAGTCGACCACGACCGCGCCTGGCCTGCCGGCATCCTCAACCAGCGCGGCCGGACTCGTGTTGGCGCGGCCAAGCGAATGGGAGGAGAGTGCGCCGCCGTCCTCCTTCAGCTGGAGAATCTCGCCCAATTGCTCGCCGGTGAAGCCGCTTTCCGGCGGCGCGACTGCGCCGCTGCTGTCGCTCAGCGCCAGCCAGGCGATGCGCAGATCATATTCCCGCTCCAGGAGGGGCCGCTGTTCCTCGATCTGACGCAGTAGCGAACGGCCCACAGCGCCCAGTCCCAGCAGGATGACCGGCTTGGGCGGTTTTTGTGCCCGGTCGGATGTCGCGGCGGAACTGTTTGCCATGACGCTACTCCGTTCCCAGTTCAAAGGTGTCGTGGATGGCGCGGATCGCATCGTCGGCGGATGCCTGCAGCACCACCAGGCTGATATTGGCCTCGCTCGAACCCTGCGCGATCGCGATCACGTTGATGCCCCGCTCGCCGAGCGCACTGAAGACGCGCGCGGCGATGCCGGGCGTGCCTTTCATGCCGGCGCCGATCACCGCCACGATTACGATATCCGGCTGGCTGGCGATCTCCTCGATCATTTGCTGGGCCAGCTCGCGGGCAAACGCCTCTTTGAGTGCTGCGATCACCGCCTCACCCTCGGACTCGGGCACGACGAAACAGATGCTCTGCTCGCTGCTGCCCTGGCTGATCATCAGCACATTGGCGTGCTGCCGGGCGACCGCGTCGAAGGTGCGCGCCGCGATGCCGGGCACGCCGATCATGCCGCGGCCGGAGATGGTAATCAGCCGCAGATCGCGCACCGCGGTGATCGCCTTGACGCCATGGCGCAGCTCGCGGGTTCGCTCGACGATGCGGGTGCCGGGATGGCCGGGGTTGAAGGTGTTGAGCACGCGCAGCGGGATCTTTCGGTCGACCGCCGGGGTGGCCGTCTTGGGATGCAGCACCTTGGCGCCGTAGTAGGCCAGCTCGGCCACCTCCTCGTAGGAAAGCTCCGCCATCGAGCGCGCGTTTGCGACGATGCGCGGGTCAGCGGTCATCACGCCGTCGACGTCGGTCCAGATTTGGATCTCCGCCGCGTCGAGCGCCGCGCCCAGTACAGCGGCAGAGTAGTCGGAGCCGCCTCGCCCCAGCGTCGTGGGCACGCCGTTTTCTGTTGCACCGACGAAACCTGTTACGACCGGAACGACGCCGCTCTGCAACATCGGCAGCAGGCGGTCGCGGCAGCGCGCCAATGTCGGCCCCATCAGCGGATTGGCGCTGCCGTACTGGTCGTCGGTGATGATCAACTCGCCGGCGTCGACGAACTGGGCCTTGACGCCCCTGGCGCGCAGCACCGCGGCCAGCAGCGGCGCGCTCAGCCGTTCACCAACGCCGCTGACAACGTCGAGCCCGCGCTGTGTCAGCTCGCCGAGCACGGTGATGCTGCGGCAGAGGCGCTCGAACTCGCGCAGGCGGTTGTCGAACAGCCTGCCGAGCGCGGCACGCTCGACCCCGTCCTCGATCAGTTGGCCGGCCACGACCTGGTGCCGCACCAGCAGCTGGCTGCGCGCGTCGCGGTAGGGCGTTTCGTCGCCGGCCGCGGCCGTTTGCGCGGCGTCGATCAGCGTATTGGTCACGCCGCTCATTGCGCTGACCACGACCATCACACCGGGGCTGTCCTCCCCCGGTTCGCCGTCTGACGCTGCGGGCGCGCGCGCTGCCTGCTTCTCGAGGGCGCAGGCCACTATCTGGGCCACGCTTCCGATTGAATCTGTCGTGCCGACGGACGTCCCGCCGAATTTCATTACGATCATGCGCGTATGACTCGCTGTTCGAGAATAAAAAACCCCTCGTCGCGCAGACGAGAGGTAGCAAAAGAAAGTTCCTGCCTCTCATCTACCAGAATAGATCTGCCGGAATTGGCACCTACGTCACGGAAGACACTTCAGATTCCGCTACCGGGTTGCCGAGGCTTCACAGGGCCGGTCCCTCCGCCTCTCTGGATAAGAGCACCAGATATTCTGTTGTTTGATGGGAGACTATAGCAGGCGATTGGGGAGATGTCAAAATTTGGGGAAGGTGAGGCGTGAACCGCCCTCAGCGGGCACCGAGGCGGTTTCATGGCGTCCCGTTCCTTCACCTGCTAGAAGCCGACACCAGCGACTTCATCTGCGACATCGACAGCAACTGAGGTCCCGCGCTGTGCACGTTCGTGTCGCCGGATTCGCCTGGACCAGGGCGAATGTCAGGTTGTAGCCTACAGACGCCTATGAGCATGGGTCGCACCACTGAACTTGGCCCCAAAACCGGACCACGAGCCAAGGTGTACGGTAGTGCAGTTCTCCAGAGAATATGGGGCTGGACTGATACCAAGCGACCGCGCGACGACACGCGCCGGACTCACGTGCCTATTCTGGCCGAGGCAAGGGATGTAGCAGACTATGTCACCGGGTCAATAGCATGACCTTGGGGCGTGCTACATGCCCGCTTTCCCTTTGCGATCCTGTCGTACCGCGCTACACTGAACCCGAAAAGTCCTTGGCAAGAACGAACATGCGCATTCCAGGGCCGGCGAGAGAAATGATGAAAACTGTTACGCTGACGCTGAAACTGCCGGGGGCACTGGCTGCCGAGGCAGGTGAAGCAGGGCTGCTCACTTCTGAGTCTTTGACGGCACTCTTGCGCCGCGAGGTGCAGCACCGGCGCGTCGACAACCTGATTGCCGCGATTGAACGGCTGGACCGGGAGGAAACGGACACTCTCGGCATTGAAGAAATCGCGGCGGAAATTGCTGCCGCACGAGCGGAAAGGCGCAGCGGTGCGTCTTGTTCTTGATACCAACATAGTCATCTCCGCGCTCCTCTGGCGAGGGGCACCGCGACGAATTCTGCTCTCCGCTCACTCCAATGAAGTAATACTCTACACCTCTATTCCTCTACTCGTTGAACTTGACGATGTGCTGCGCCGCAATAAATTTCAGGCGCGGCTGCGCCAAGCCCGCGTTTCGGCAAATGAATTAGTGCTTGGCTTTGCTGCGCTTGCAACCGTGGTCGAACCGGCGGCAATTCCGCCGGTAATTCTGTCTGACCCGGACGACGATGCCGTGCTAGCCTGTGCCCTTGCAGCGCAGGCCGAAGCAATCGTGTCAGGCGACAGCCATCTTCTCCAATTGGGCGCCTACGATGCCATCCCCATCTTGCCCGCCGAAATCTTGATCGACCAGATGGCACTGTAAACCCTTCAGAAATTCGCCTCACGCCGCAGCCCAGAGCGCGAGCGCTTTCCCGGGCGACGAAATCTCATCAACCGACGTGTAGTAGTGGCTCTCCCACTCATCCTGCGGCATGCCGGTGAACAGCATCAGGTTGAGCGGATACTCCTCCGTATCCGCGACGCGCCGGAAATCATCGCGAAAGAGAAATGTCGGCTTCGCCAGCGCAATCGCGATGCCCAGCTCGACCATGACGCCCTCGTCCGGCGGCACACCGTTGACGATGGCGAATATCGCGTCGGCCGCGCGCGCGTCCGCGCAGCAGAGCTGACCGACCCGATAGGCCCAGCCCGGCACGCCCGGATCGACCTCCGGGCCGGTGCGGGAGAACGGCTCCCACACGTCCAGACCGAGCCCGGCAATCGCCTCGATAATCGGCGGCAGCAACAGATCGCGCTGCTGCGCTGAAAAACCGTACGGGTTGGCAAGGTAGACGGATTTCATCGGTAGTTTCTGGTTTCTTGTTTTGAGTTTCTCGTCTTTGGTGTCGCTGCCATGATCGGCTGTTGATTCCTGTGACACCAAGTTGGTGGGCAGAAGAGGCTGAATTTATCCGTAGTAGTTCTGCAAGCTGCGCACGTTCAACTCCGCGTCCATCATGGCGCGGATACCGTTGACCGCGGCCTGTGCCGCGGAAAGGGTCGTGATCAGCGGGATCTCCATGCGCGTGGCCAGCGTGCGAATCTTCTGCCCGTCGCTGCGGCTGCCGGGGCCGAGCGGCGTGTTTATGATCAGGTGGATCTTGCCGTCGCGCATGGCGTCGAGGGTCGTGTAAGAAACATCGGACGTGAGCGGATCTTTGGCCCGCTCCTCGGCCGTGGCCTTGCTGAGGACGTCCACCGGCAGCCCCACGCGCTGGATCAGCGCGGCGGTGCCCGGCGTGGCGTACAGGGAGAAGCCCAGGCGATCGAAGTCACGCGCCAACTTGAGCGCCGCGCCTTTGTCGTAGTCGTTGACGGTGATCAGCACACCGCCGTCAACCGGCAGGCGGTACTCCGCGCCCAGCTGGCTCTTGGCGAAGGCGTGGCCGAAGTTCTGGGCATGGCCCATCACCTCACCTGTGGAGCGCATCTCCGGCCCAAGAAGCGTATCCGCGCCGCTGAACTTCTTCCACGGCAGCACCGCCTCCTTTACGAAAAAGCCCTTCACCTCCGGCTCGTCGATAAGCCCCACCTCGGACAGTGACTTTCCGGCCATCACCCGCGCCGCCAGCTTGGCCAGCGGCACGCCGGTCGCCTTACTGACAAAGGGTACCGTGCGGCTGGCACGCGGGTTCACCTCCAGCACGTAAACGACATCGTCCTTGATGGCATACTGCACGTTCATCAGACCGCGCACGCCCAGCGCCAGGCCCAGCTTCTCGGTGTACTCTCGTATGATGCTCAGATGGTAGCCGCTGATCTTGTAGGGCGGCAGCACGCAGGCGCTGTCGCCGCTGTGGACGCCGGCCTCTTCGATATGCTGCAAAATGCCGCCGATGACGACCTGCTCACCGTCGGCGAGCGCGTCAACGTCGACCTCGTAGGCGTCTTCGAGGAACTGGTCGACCAGGATCGCGACCTCCTGGCCGCTGGTGGTCATCTCGGCGTCCACGTTGACGGCATAGGCCATGTAATGGCGTAGACTCTCCTCATCATCCACGATCGCCATCGCCCGCCCGCCCAGCACGTATGAGGGGCGCACTACCAGCGGATAGCCGATACGGCCGGCGATTTCGAGCGCCTGTTCGGCGCTGTGCGCGATGCCGTTCGCCGGCGCAGGAATCTCTTGCTCGGCCAGCAGCGCGCTGAAGCGCTCCCGGTCCTCGGCCAGCTCGATCGCTTCCGGCTGCGTGCCGAGAATGGGCACGCCCGCGGCCTGTAGACCGGCCGCCAGGTTGAGCGGCGTCTGCCCGCCATACTGGACCAGGACCTTAACGCCGGGCGTATCCACGGCCTCGCGCTGGTAGATGTGCAGCACGTCTTCCAGCGTGAGCGGCTCGAAATAGAGCCGGTCGCTGGTGTCATAGTCGGTGCTGACCGTCTCCGGGTTGCAGTTGATCATCACCGTCTCGTAGCCCATTTCCTGCAGGGCGAAACTGGCGTGGCAACAGCAGTAGTCGAACTCGATACCCTGGCCGATGCGGTTGGGCCCGCCGCCGAGGATTATCACCTTGTCGCGGGCGGTGGGCGGGGCCTCGCCCTCGCTCTCATAGCTGCTGTAGAGATAGGGCGTGAAGGCCGCGAACTCGGCTGCGCAGGTGTCGACCTGGTGATAGGTGGGCAGGACGCCAAGACGGTGGCGCAGCGCGCGGACGCCGGCCTCTGTGGTCGGCGGGGGTCCATTCTCTGCTTCATTCAGAATGCGGGCGAGCTGCGCGTCGCTGAACCCCATGCGCTTGGCCTGGCGCAGCGTCCACGCATCCAGCTGTAGTGCACGCTCTAAGCCAACCTGAAAGCGGGCGATCTCCTGCATTTGCACCACAAACCAGGGGTCGTAGATCTCGGCGCACGCCCGGAGGGCAGCATGTGAAGGAGCTTCCCCTTCCGCCTCTCCGCTCTCTCCCATGCCTACCCGTTCCGCCAGTAGCAGGCGCTCGAATACGGCGAAGAGCCGGTCGCGGTTGGGCGCGTGCAGCAGGTCCGCGGCCGACGTGCCGGGGGGATAGCCTCTGAGTTGTCCATCGCCGTCGCGCGCCAGCGGGCCGAGGCCATCGCGCCCGATCTCGAGGCTGCGCACGCCCTTCTGCAGCGCCTCCTTGAAGGTGCGGCCAATCGCCATCACCTCGCCGACCGATTTCATCTGCGGCCCCAGCTCGCGGTCGACGCCGGGGAACTTCTCGAACGCCCAGCGCGGGATCTTCACCACGACATAGTCGATCGAAGGTTCGAACGCGGCCACCGTCTCCTGCGTGATGTCGTTGTTCAGTTCGTCCAGCGTATAGCCGACCGCCAGCTTGGCCGCCAGCTTGGCGATCGGAAAGCCGGTCGCCTTGGACGCCAGCGCGCTCGAACGGGAGACGCGCGGGTTCATCTCGATCACGACGACGCGGCCCGAATCCGGGTCGACCGCAAACTGGACGTTGCTGCCGCCGGTTTCGACGCCCACGGCGCGCATCACCAGCCGCGCCTGGTCGCGCAGCCGCTGGTACTCCTTGTCGGTGAGCGTCTGCGCCGGCGCGACGGTGATGCTGTCACCGGTATGCACGCCCATCGGGTCGAGGTTCTCGATCGAGCAGACGACGACGAAGTTGTCGGCGCGGTCGCGCATCACCTCCAGCTCATACTCCTTCCAGCCGATCAGCGACTCCTCGACGAGGACGGTATGCACCGGGCTTTCGCGCAATCCCCAGGCCACCTTTTCGTCGAACTCATCCGGCGTGAAGACCGTGCCCGCGCCGCTGCCGCCGAGTGTGAAGCTGGGGCGAATGAAGATGGGGAAGTGCCCGATCACGGTCTCAAAGATCTCGCGCGCCTCTTCGAGCGAATGGGCGATACGGCTGCGCGGCGACTCCAGACCAGCTTCCGACATCGCCCGCTTGAACAGGTCGCGATCCTCGGCCACCTGCATCGCGCGCAGATTGGCGCCGATCAACTCGACGCCATGCCGCTCGAGAATGCCCTGTTCGGCCAGCGCGACCGCGAGGTTGAGGCCGGTCTGTCCGCCGACGGTGGGCAGCAGCGCGTCGGGACGCTCCTCGGCGATGATCTTCTCTAGCAGCTCGGCGGTGAGCGGCTCGACATAGGTCGCATCCGCCATCTCCGGGTCGGTCATGATCGTGGCCGGGTTAGAGTTGACCAGAACGACGCGGTAGCCTTCGGCCTTGAGCGCCTTGCACGCCTGCGCGCCCGAATAGTCAAACTCGCAGGCCTGGCCGATGACGATCGGGCCGGAGCCGATGATGAGAATCGAGGCGATGTCGGTGCGTTTAGGCATGGGAAGTGTTCGGTTTCTGGTTTTTTGTTTTGTGTAACGACCGCTTACAATGAAGCGTCAGCGCCGAATGTACTTCGGTTTCCCCTTTTTGACGCGCAGGGTGATTGTAACGTGACGATTCGCGACTCGGCAAAACATAGTTCCCGCCGCAATGCCGCATCTGCGCTGTCGAAGATTGCCGTGGTGGTCGTTGCGGCCTACATTGCGGCACAGATGGTGGCCGACATCGCCAGCCTCAAGATCGGCGTCGTCGCCGGGCTGGCGGTCGACATGGGCACCTTCGTCTATCCCATCACATTCACACTGCGCGACCTAGTGCACAAGACGCTGGGCAAGCGCAACGCGCAGCTGTTGATCGTCACCGCCGCGGTCATCAACCTGGCGATGGTGCTCTACCTGATGTGGTCGGCGGCTGTGCCTGGCGACCCGGACTCATTCGGCAGTGCCGAGTTCAGCATGATCTTTGCGCCGCTGTGGCGCATCGTCTGCGCCTCAATTCTGGCGGAACTGGTCAGCGAGCTGGCTGACACCGAAATCTACCACCTGTTTGTCAGCCGCGTCACCACCCGCTTCCAGTGGCTGCGCGTGCTGGTCAGCAACTCGGTCAGCGTGCCGGTCGACAACCTGATCTTCGTGTTAATCGCTTTTTCGCCCTTTGCCTTCCTGGGCGCGCAGCTGGTCGACTCCTGGGCCGTGGCCTGGGAGATCTTCGTCTTCAATCTGCTGGTCAAATATGGGGTTACGCTGGTGAGTATGCCGCTGATCTATCTGACGCCGGACCGGGATTGGAAGGGCGAGGGAGGGTAGTCATGCGTGGTATACTGTCTGCGACATCAGGTTACAGTTCCCCCCTTCCGATAGCAGAGCTTTAGACGATCCTTCAGTTTTCAAGATATCGATCATGCCCTCCATCAAACCCGACCATTGGATCCGCCGACAGGCCGTCGAGTGCGGCATGATCGAGCCGTTCGAAGACGGCCAGGTGCGCGACGGGGTCATCTCCTTCGGGCTGAGCAGCTTCGGCTACGATATTCGCGTGGCCAAGGACTTTCGCATCTTCACGCCTGCCACCGGCCAGTTGACGGTAATCGACCCCAAGGCGGTGGATGAACGGGCTCTGCAGAGCTACACCGGCGACGTCTGCATCATCCCGCCCAACAGCTTCGCGCTGGGGCGCACGATCGAGTATTTCCGCATCCCGCGCAACGTGCTGGCGATCTGCGTGGGCAAATCGACCTACGCGCGCTGCGGCATCATCGTCAACGTGACGCCGTTCGAGCCCGAATGGGAGGGCTACGTCACGATCGAGATCAGCAATACCACCCCACTTCCGGCCCGCATCTACGCCGGGGAAGGCATTGCGCAGGTGCTCTTCTTCGAAGGCGAAACGCCGGAGGTCTCCTACGCCGACCGCAACGGAAAGTACCAGAAGCAGTCCGGCATCACCCTTCCCCGTCTGTAGAAATGATAGTGTGAACGCCAACCGCTACAGATCGTAGATGGCGCGCAGGTTCTCGCCCAGGATCAGCGCCTCGTCCCGTGGCGAGAAGCCAACCAGCCGGATGCCGTTCACGCCGTGCGCGGCGATGCCCGCGGGCGCGTTCGAACCGAAGACGATCCGGTCCGCACCCAATTCACCGCTCTCCACAATTCTTGCGATGGTGTACGGCTCGGCCGCCGCGATCAACGTCGTGCCGAGGTAGATGGTCTGGTTCTCCTGCGCTGCCTGCACCGCAGACCCGACCCACTCGCGATAGCCCATGTGGTCCATGATAATCGTCACCTGGGGATGACGCCTGGCCAGACTGGCGATGTATTCCGGTGCACAGCCGCTCAGATAGGAACCGGAATGGATCGTCGCGGGGATGCCAAGCGAGCGGGCCAGGTCCATGACCGGATCGGCCGCGGGGCCGTCGAGACGGTATCCGTGGCCGGCGGGCATCAGCTTCACGGTGCGTGCGCCGCGCCGCACGCACTGCTCCAGGTCCGCCAGCGCATCGGGCCCCATCGTCGGGTTGACGAGGCAGCCGGGCAGGATGCGCGGCTCGCCCGCGACCGCGTCGAGCACCGCGGCGTTGCCGGGCCGCGGGTCGGCCGGCACGCCGGACTGGAATACGACGCTCACATCGATGCCGGCCGCGTCCGCATTGGCCAGAAGACCGGTCGGGCCATAGGGCTTTCCGGCAAAGTCATCCGGCATGTAGGATTCGAAATCGGCGACAAACTGGCTCATTTCAGGCCTCCGGCGTTTACGGTTGATGATTGCGGTGCGAGTCCCTCTATTTTCGCGCGCAGGCCCTTAGCCTATCGGCGATCACCGCCGGCGTCAAACAGGCTGATCTTTCGCCGCCCGCCCGTTGCGCGATCGCGCGCACCCATGCTATACAGTGCTGGACTTTGAACCGACACCCCAACGCAGCGGAGCCACCCCGTGACCAATCGCTCGATTCCCACGCCGGAAAAACTTACGATCTGCTTTGCGCACGTCGCCTACCAGCTGGAGTTGATCTTCGCCAGCCGGCAGACGAATCTGCGCAATTTCCAGGTCTGGACGGCAGCGGACCTGACCGCGCGCCTGCCGGAAGCCGATGTGCTGGTCATCTCCGGCCTGTGGCAGAACGACCTCCTCGACTGCGCGCCGCGACTGCGTTTCATCCAGTCAATCGGCGCCGGCATCGAACAGTTCGACCTCGACGCGCTGCGGCAACGGGGTATCCGCCTGGCGACCGCCAGCGGCGTCAACAGCAACGCGGTCAGCGAACACGCCATGGCGCTGGTGCTGGCCCTGGCGCGCCACATCCACACAGGCCGCGACCGGCAGAATCGCCGCGAATGGCGCGGCATGATCGGCGACCTGTCGCTGCGCGAGGACGAACTGGGAGGTAAGACGCTGCTGATTGTCGGCCTGGGGAAGATTGGTAGCCGTCTAGCCAGGCTGGCGAAGGCGTTCGACATGCGCGTGCTGGCGACAAAACGCAACCCGGGCTCCGGCAACAGCACCGTCGATGCCGTCCACCCGCCGGAGGCGCTGCCCGCGCTGCTATCGCAGGCCGATTTCGTCGCCCTCACCTGCCCCCTGACGCCGCAAACGGACAAGCTGATCGACGCGGCGTCCTTTGCCAAAATGAAGGAGAGCGCCTATCTGATCAACGTCGCGCGCGGCGGCTGCGTCGACGAGCCGGCGCTCCTGGCGGCGCTCGAATCGGGGACGATCGCCGGCGCTGGCATCGATCACTTCTGGGATGAGCCTCTACCGCAGGATTCGCCCTTCTGGGCGCTCGAAAATCTCCTCATCACCCCGCACACAGGCGGCGAAACCTGCATGTACGAAGAGAATCTGCTCGACATTCTGCTGGAAAACCTCGGCCGGCTGTGGCGGGGCGAAACAGAGCTTGTCAACCAGGTCATTTAGCCTCAGTAGGCGCTCCCGGAGCCGATTACGACCTGTTTTGAATCGTCAGCCAAAGGGTTGGTAGAATGTCAGGCATGTCAGGCGACTTTGCGCGACACTGATGGCATGAGCACCGAGGGCAGCCAGGTCGGGTGATGACCCCGCATCCACTCCAATTCCCCATAAGACGGCGAAGAGGCGGCACTTTCATGCGACTGTCGGCCGCAATTGCTGTGCTGCTCGGCGCGCTGCTGGTCCTCCCCGTTCCGTCGGTATCCGCACAGGAAAAGTCGCTGGTCTGGGAACGATTCGATGTGGACATCGTCATTCGACCGGACGGCTCATTCGACGTGAATGAGCACCAGACGATTCGCTTTACGCGCGGCACGTTCACCTTCGGCTTTCGTGAAATCCCCAAGGTCAGGCTCAGCTCTCTCAGCAATTGGTCCCTGTCCGACGGCAGCGGCAACAGCTACCGGCTGGCAACGGCAGGCAGAGAACCCTTCACTTTCACCGTTACCGAGCAGGGTTCGCGCTACGTCATCTACTGGTTTTTCCCTCCCGTTGCCGGCCGCAGCGAGACCTATACCATTTCCTATGCCGTGCACGGCGGTTTGCGCTACTACGAGGACGGCGACCAGCTCTGGTGGCAAGCAATTTATGGCGAGCGCACCTTTCCGGTGCGGGGAGGACGCGTGCATCTGTCGGCGCCGGCCCCAATTCAGGAGTGGGCAGCCTACGTCAGACAGGGAGACCGAGCTTGGGAGGACGCCTTGGGGGTCGTCTCGGCGTCGCTCGCAGAGAACAAACGGGAGGTAACGTACGAACTTGACCGCACGCTCGCGGCGGGCGAGGCGTTGGAGGTGCGAGTCGAGTTTGCGCCCGGCGTGGTGGCCGGAGAGGCGCAACCCTGGCAGGCACGGGCCGATTCAGAGGCGAAGGCAGCCGCGGAGGCCGCACGTTTTCGCGCGCGCGTAGGGCCGCTTCTCACGCTGTCTTTTGGCTCCCTTGGCATTCTCCTCATATTGGGTGGACCGGCAGCGCTCTATCTGCTCTGGTACCGCCTGGGCCGCGACAAACCGGTCCAGATGGTCGCCGAATACCTGCCCGAGCCGCCCGAAGACATCTCTCCGGGCTTGGTCGGCACGCTGCTCGACGAGCAGGCCGACTTGGAGGACATCGTCGCAACCCTGGTGGACCTGGCGCAGCGCAAAGTCATCAGCATCACCGAGGAACAGACGGGCAGCCTTTTGACCGCGCGTGACTTCGTCTATCGCTACGAAAACCGCGACCTGCCTGTCTCCGATTTCGAGACACGGCTGCTGGTCAGCCTGTTCGGCAACAAGAGTGAAGTCAGGCTGTCGCAAATCAGGGACAAGTTTCACAGCAAGCTGCCCGGACTGAAAAAGGCGCTCTACCAGGAAGCGACCGCACACGACTATTTTGCCCGCAGCCCCGAGACGGTGCGCAACCAGTACGGCTGCCTCGGCGTGGGCCTGGTGGCGCTGGCGGCGGCCGTGGGCGTTGGATTGACGGCGCTCTTCGGCCACCTGACCGGCGCGGCCGCGCTGCCGGGCGTGGGGCTGGCGGTGACCGCGCTCGGCTGCCTGCTGCTGGCGCGTTTCATGCCCCGCAAGACCGACAAGGGCGCCGAAACTGCGGCGCGCTGGCAGGCCTTCAAACGCTACCTGCGCGATATCGACCGCTACAGCGACCTGGAAGAAAAGAAGGAGCTTTGGGACCGCTGGCTGCCCTACGCGATCGCCTTTGGCGTAGATTCCCACTACATTCGCAAGTTCGCCGCGGTTGACGCGCCCGCCCCCGGCTGGTACATCCCACACCCGACCATGTACGGCCCCTACAGGCGCTGGTATTACGGGCCGGGTCCTGTCGGCCCTGCTTCCAGCAGCGGACGGCCCGATTTCGATGGACGCGGCGCTGGCGGCGGCATTGGCGGCGGGCTGGGCGATGCCAGTCGCGGCCTGGGCAGCGGGCTGTCGGGGATGAGCGCGGGTCTGGGTGCGTTGCTCACCAGTACCAGCACCGCAATGGTAAGCCGGCCCAGCACCTCCAGCACGGGCGGCGGCGGATGGGGGGGAGGCGGCTTCTCCGGCGGAGGAGGTTTCGGCGGCGGAGGTGGCGGCGGGGGCGGCGGCGGCTTCGGGTAACCCGGCAAGGAGGAAAGATGCGCGGAGGGGGGAAAACGGTCGGCCTGGCGATGATGGGAATAACGGTTGTCCTATTCGCCGGCTGGTCGGCTGCGGTCGCGGTCTCGGGCACGACCACCGGTGGGCTGGTCCTGGGTTTGTTCCTGGCGCTGGTCGTGTGCGCGCCGCTGCTGGGTATCGGCTACTATCTCTGGCGCAAAGGGCAGCAGGAGGAAGGCGAGTTCGCCCAGGTCGCGCAGGAGCGGAAGATCCTGAACATGGTGCTGACGCAGGGGCAGGTGAGCGTGCAGGAACTCATCGTCGAACTGCAGCAGCCGCGCGAGAGCGTGGAAGAAATGATCCGCAGCCTGGTCGGCAAGCAGCTGTTCAGCGGCGCCATCGACTGGGAGAAGGGGATGCTTTACAGCGTCGACAGCCAGAAACTGACCGATGGACGCAGCTGTCCCAACTGCGGCGGCCAAGTCGAATTGGCCGGCAAGGGGCTGGTGCAATGCCCGTGGTGCGGCAGCGAAGTTTTCCTGACGCAACGGGCCGCAACACGGTCGGCGGATTCAACGTAATGATTCATATCCTGCCGTTACCATAGCGAGGTCTGAGATGACGGATTCCTTTGTGGACAGGGCGGAAGAGAGCATGGGCGCGCTCGAGCGGGTGTTCAAAGGGCTGCCGCTTGTGCGCGAGTACAACGACAAAGAGCTGCGCCGCGAGGCGGACCGGCGCCTGCGCCAACTGCTCGCTTCCGAGTTAGAGCAGGAGAAACAGCGGCTATACGATCTGCAGAAGCAACTGTTGCGAGGCGGCGGGCTGGCCTGGATGGACGATGCCGATGGCGCGATCCAACGCCTGCAGACGCTGATCGACCGCATCAAGACCGCCAGCTACGGCTATGCCGGGCTTTTCGCGGCGGTGAAGGTCGAAGCGGTGCAGTTGGACGCGCTCCACCGCTTCGACATGGCACTGGCAGAACGCGCCCAAGAGATCAACGAGCGAATCAGCCAGATGGAGGCGTCCGCCGCGAATCGCGACGCCCTCGGCCCGGCCATTCAGGCGGTAAACGGGACTGTGACCGAGCTCCAACGGATATTCGACAAGCGCAGCCACGCGATTGTCGACCCTGCTCACATTGCCGGCGCGCCCTTGCCCGCATCAGAGAGCGTTGACGACGACGAATAACCGTACAGGAGAAACGCAATGCCGAGAATCATAGATGTCATCGAGGCCGCAGATCAGGGCGGACAGGAGCTTGTGGTGCGCGTGCCGGAGGTCGGTTCGGGTGATTTCCGCCTGGGCAGCCAGGTGATCGTGCGCGAAAGCCAGCGCGCCGTCTTCTACCGCGACGGCAAATCGCTCGATACATTCGAACCGGGCCGCCACACCATCACCACCTTCAACCTGCCGGTCCTGTCCGGTCTGCTGCGCATGGGCACCGGCGGCCAGGACATCTTCACGGCCGAGGTGTTCTTCGTCAACATGCGCGAGTTCACCGACCTGAAATGGGGCACCCCCGAGCCGATCACGCTGCGCGATACCGATTTTGGGTTGGTGCGGCTGCGCGGCTACGGCCACTACACGATGCAGATTGCCGACCCCAAGCGCTTTGTCGACCAGTTCGTCGGCACGCAGGGAATGTACCGCACCGGGCAAATCAACGAGTTTCTGCGCAGCACCGTCATCAGCCGCATGACCGACATGTGGGGCGAGAACATGACCAGCATTCTCGACCTGCCGCGGCTTTTCGACGAGCTGAGCGCGGCGATGCGCGCCACGCTGCAGGACGACTTTGAGGCGATGGGGCTGGCGCTCAAGCAGTTTCGCATCGTCTCAATCAGCCCGACCGAGGAGACGGCCAAGGCGATCGACGAGCGCGCCAGCATGGGCGCGATCGGCGATATGGCCGCCTACATGCAGTTCAAGACGGCGCGCGCGCTGGGCGACGCCGCACAGCAGCCCGGCGGCGGCGGAACAGGCGAGGGTCTTGGTCTCGGCGCCGGCATCGGCCTTGGCGCCGGCATGGCCGGCATGATCACCAATGCGATGCAGGGCGCCGCGCAACCCGACGGCGGCGCGCCGAATCAGCCCGCGACCCCACAGACGCCCGCTCCACCGCAGCCCCCTACGGCGCCGGCCGTCATGACACTGGAGCAGGCCGCTGCCTATCTCCAGGTCGCCCCCGCCGACATCCAGGCACTGATCGACGATGGCTCGCTGCAGGCGCGCCGCATCGGCAGTCAGTACCGGATTGCGAGGAAGGCGATTGACGACTTTTTAACGGGGTAATTGGCAAGGAAAGTTCAGCGAGCTAGCTGGCGACACGGAGCCGCATCCCCAGCGCACGGATGATCTTCATCATCGCGTTAAAGTTCGGATTGCCATTCTCGGACAGTGCCTTGTACAACCCTTCACGGGACATGCCGACGTCGCGGGCGAGCTGGCTCATGTTGCGGGCGCGAGCGATGTCGCTGAGCGCGGCACGAATCAGGCGCCCGTCGCCAAGGTCTTCTTCGAAAGCCGCTTCCAGGTAGAGACGGGCATCTTCCTCGGTGCGCAGGTAATCGGTCACATCCCAGCGGGTGAATTTTTCAGTCATGGCTCATCCCCCAGTCCTTTGCCAGCTGTCTGGCCCGCTCTATGTCGCGTGTCTGCGAACCTTTGTGACCGCCACACAGTAGGACAATCACTTTAGCGCCATCGCGCATGTAGTAGAGTCGATATCCAGGTCCGTAGCGAATGCGCATCTCGAAAACGCCTCCGCCAACCGACTTTACGTCGCCAAAGTGACCTATCGAAACATTTCTCAAACGGGCATTGATGCGGGCAACACCTCGACGGTCTCTCAACCTTTGAACCCACCGCTTGAATGTAGCACTCTCGACAATCTCAATCACTCAAATAGTGTAAACTGTAGTTCACAACCTGTCAAGTAGCTTTTCCCTCCCGGATCGATACATGTGAATCGGCAAAATGGGAATGCTACGATGATACCGACAGTCTCGAGACTGAGCATTTATGCGCTTGGCCCCAAAAGCCAAGCCACAGTCTAAGGTGCATAGTGGAACGATACTTTTGCTGAGCCAGAAGGGAAAAGCTTGCGGGCAATGTGGTACTTGCAGGTATAAAGATCCTTTTAGACAGAGAGAGAAAAGTGTAAAGAAGATGTCGGGGACAATTGGGTTAATTCCTGCAACATGATTTCTTGGGTCCCATGGTACGCTGCAAAGAACCTGTAAGCCGCGACGGTCCTCCCATTACAACACCAAACGCGCGGTCATCAAGAATCGATAACTTCCTTCGCCTTGCCTCTACCGTCTCCAATTCGACCCGCGCGATCAGCGGCGTCTCGATATCGTAATCCTAGACCGGCGTCTTGACCAAGGAGTCAAATGCTGAAGACGAGCTGCAATAGCTGACGACCTCCGTCGTCCCTGCAAGATGGCAGGCGGGGGCGAAACACTGAATCTTGATCTGACTCTGCGCTGGTCTCCGGTTCCCAACCCTGAGCCTGACCGGCGGCAACATCTCAGGGCGCGCACTTAGAGGGTGTTTGAATATTCCGGTCTGGTCGAACAATCCAGGTTGTGACCTTCAGACTTGTCGTCATAGCAATGCCCGACCTAGTGAAATCTACTTGATTCCTGCGACGAGAACGCGGATTTCACCGGATATTTGGACGGATACGGTCGCTCAATCGATCAGGATGGCAACTTGGGCGAATTTTCAAACGCCCTCTTAGAACTATGAGGTCTTTTGGTACGCGATTGTGTTTTCGAACGCTTTACGGGCTTCCCGTGCGAGAACTGTTCGGTAGTAACTATATCCGCTCGAAGTAGCGCACGCGCTCCCAGTCGGTCACGGCATTTCGGTATGCTTCCGCCTCTGTCGTGAAAAAATGGGCGTAGTGAGCGACCACCTCCTCGCCGAATGCCGAACGCGCCAGGTCGCTGCCTTCGAACAACCTGACCGCCTCCCCAAGGCTGCCCGGCAGCATCTGCTCGTCAGCAGCTGCATAGACGTCGCCGATATAGGCGGGCGGCGGCTCGATCTGTTGCTCGATGCCGGCCAATCCGGAGGCGATAACCGCGGCGTAGGCGAGGTATGGGTTCACGTCGGCGCCGGCAATGCGGCACTCGATGCGCAGACTCGGCCCACGGCCCACGACACGGAAGCCGGCGGTCCGGTTGTCGGGCGACCATGCCAAAGCCGTTGGCGCCCAGCTCCCAGCCTGGAACCGCTTGTACGAATTCACCGTAGGCGCGTAGCACGCCATCATCTCCGGCACGTAGCGCATCCAACCGCCCAGGAACCAGCGGAACAGGTCGGAGCACGCGATGCCTGAGAGGTCTCTGTCCCCGGGAAACGCATTGGCAAACTCTCCGTTTCCAGCCGTCCAGAGGCTGACGTGGAGGTGACAACTCGAACCGGCCTGCGCCGCGTCCGGTTTGGCCATGAAGGTGGCGCTGCAACCGATCTGGTCTGAAATCTCCTTCACTGCCTGCTTCAGTACGAGGTGGCGGTCAGCCATTTCCAGGACTGGCGCGTAGCGGATGTTCAGCTCGTGCTGGCCCCTGCCAAACTCGCCCTTCGTCGACTCGACCGGGACGCCGGACGCAGCGAGATGCCGGCGGTATGCACCGTTGAACTCCTCCGTCCTCGACCCCTGCAGCAGGTGATAGTCTTCCAGGTACCAGCCGACCTCGGTCAGATCCCGGTATCCACTCCGGGCCGCGTCCAGGTATGAAGTCCGGTACTGGAAGTACTCCAGTTCCGACCCAGCCATCGCTTCAAATCCGTGCGATTGCAGCCGCTCGAGCTGCCTGCGCAGGATCGAACGGGGCGCTACTGCGACAGGCTCATGATCGGGCTCCAGCTGCGCGTCGCAGATCACCAGGGCGGTCCTGTCCAGCCAGGAGAGCTTGCGAATCGTTCCCAGGTCCGGCGCCAGGTGCACGTCGCCGTAGCCAAGCTCCCAGTTGGAGAACTCGTACCCGGCGATCGGCTCCATCTCCATGTCGACGGTGAAGAGGTAGTCGCAGGCGTGCGTTCCGCCTGCCATGTCGGTCAGAAAAAACGAGGCGTCCAGGCGCTTCCCCATCAGCCTGCCGTACGTATCCGGGAACCCGAGGATGACCGTGTCGATCGAGCCGTCTTCGACTGCTGTGCGCAGCCCGTCGACGCTCAGCATACCTGGCGCTGTATTTGGAACCGGCCGCACGTTCTTCACCTCCGCTTTTACTGGTACCTGCGCCTACCGCGCAGGAGTATGCTAAGTACAGTCCACGCAGATTGAGGCAGATTGAGATCGAGAAACTGTGCAATCGTGCCGGGAAAATCCTTCTTGTTCATTTTCCCGTTGCCGCCGGACAACGGACCACAACTTCAGCCGGCCGCGCAGCAGGCCGAAACACCAAGCCAGGAGGATCGGCTGGCAGGTCCGGAGAGCCCGGCAGTCGATTGAGGACATTCGGGGGGCAAGGTAACGACGAAAAACAGGGAAATGGCGGGGATGTCTCACGCGCTGTTTTGCGACCTTAGGCCGCATCCTCAGCGCGTGAACGGTCTTCAGCACCGTAGCAAGATTGAGATTGCCGGTCTCGGAGGGCGCCTGGTTCACCACTCCCTTCAATACAGCTCCGGCCGCCGGTCCGCAAAAATCGGAATCTTGTTGCGCGTCGCCTCCACCGTCTCCAGATCGATCCGCACCGTCAACAGCGCCTCGGTCTCGCCGCCCTCGATCAGCGTCTCGCCCCAGGGGTCGATCACCGCGGCCGAACCGAAAAAGCTGACGTCATTCGTCGTGCCCACGCGGTTGCAGGCCGCAACGAAACACTGGTTCTCGATCGCCCTGCTGCGCAACAGCGTGCGCCAGTGCATGCGCCGCGGGTGCGGCCACGCCGCCGGCAGAATCAGCAGACGCGCCCCTTCCAGCGCATAGCGCCGGAACAGCTCCGGAAAGCGCAGGTCATAGCAGATCGCCAGCCCCGCGCAGCCCCACGGCAGCTCATGCATCACCCCGGCCGTGCCCGCCTCCAGGTACTGGTCCTCATCCATCAGCCGAAAGAGGTGAATCTTTCTGTAAGAGGCAGCCAGCCTGCCCTCCGGGCTGTAGAGCGCCATCGTGTTGTAGAACCGTCCGCCCTGGCTCTCCAGCATCGAGCCCGTCAACCAGACCCGATTGTCCCTGGCCAGCGCGGCGAATTGCCCGAACCAGCCCCCTTCGTCCGCGTCGGCGACCAGCGGTGACGCGTAAGCGCCCGCGTTTTCGAGGTCAAGACCCGAGCTCCACAACTCGGGAAGAACGACCAGATCGCTGCCGCGCCCTGCCGCATCGGCCACGAACGCCTCCGCCCGCTCGAAATTGCGCTCAATGTCACCGTAGAGACAGTCCATCTGTACAAGAGTAAGTACGAATTCAGACATTGTGTTTGTACCTTTTCTCAGATTTCGGTTGCCGCTATCGAGCGAGGGCGAAGTTACTGGCCACCGGCCACCGATCCCCGGCAACTGTGGATTTCAGACATGCTGGTCAACGAGGATCGTATTGCCGTCAGGGTCCATGATAACGAAACTCGCCGGTCCTGACGTCGTCTCATCGGCCTCTGTCGCGAATTCGATGCCGTCCTCTTTTAGTTTTCGCTGGATCTCCCTAACGTCCGTAAACGTGTCGAGCGGCTGGGCGCTGTCGTTCCAGCCGGGATTGAAGGTGAGGATGTTCTGGTCGAACATGCCTTGAAAAAGGCCGATCACGCAGCTGGGGCTCTTCATAATCAGCCAGCCCTGGCTGGCTTCGCCGTGGAAGACTTCAAATCCAAGCTTTTCGTAAAAGGCCTGCGAGACGGACAGGTCCTTGACCGCAAGGCTTACCGAGAATGCTCCAAGCTCCATTTCATGGCTCCAGGGTACGTCCCAAATATGGGACAGAGATGGTAGTCTCCGAAGATAGGACCGGCGCCCGCCGGGTAAACCTGCAGAGAGGGCGGACCGAGCCTGTGCGCCGGGCCGAGGCCAACGCATATGCCAGGGCCCTGGTGCAAGTTAACCACTCAGAATCCTATTTGGCCAAATCCTTCCTTTCCGCGCACTCAGCAGCCAGCTACCCGGAGAACGCAACTCATTACTGCCCTCACCCTCTCCACGGCAAGCCAGCGTTTCATGCCTTCGCGCCGCAGCCTCCGGTATGCCGGTTCGATCCCTCACTTGAACTCGGGCAGCCACTCCGCCAGCGCGACGAAGGTTTCCTCTACCATCTCGTGAATCTGGTCGAGCGTAAGCAAGGAGGCGGTGAGCGGGTCCAGTGCCACAGCCTGCTCGATCGCCTTGCGGTCCGCTTCCAGCGTCCCTTTGACGGCCAGCGGATCACCCGCGCTGCGACCTGCATTCAGCGCCGCGCACTGGGGTGGCAGATCGCCCACATAACAGGGATGAATCCCCAGGTTGTCCACGAGGCATGGCACTTCTACTACGATATCATTCGGCAAGTTCGTGATCGTACCGGTATTCAGCACGTTGCCGTTGAACCGGAAGGGCTCGTTGGTCTCCATCGCATTGATGATACCGACACAGTACTCCGGGCTCTCAGAGACTTCCAGCGGCTCATCTCCATAGGCTTTATTGCGTAGCTCTGCTCGCCTCTTAGGTTCCCGCTCAATCTCCCTCTCCTGCCACTTAAGAGCGTGGATGCCGGGCGTGTAACGCTCGATCAGTTCAGCGTTCTTTCGAAAGTAAGGCACATACTCCGCATTGTGCCCGCTCGACTCAGTGAGGAAGTAGCCGAAGTACTTCATCATCTCAAATCGTACGATGTCCTTATCATAGATCTTGGAGTCCTGCATCTTTTCGAAGAGCAGAGGGTAGGCGTCCTCGCCCTTCCACTCGAAACGGAGGTACCAAGCCTGGTGATTGACGCCGGCCACCCAGTGTCCGGTCTCTTCGTACGGTGCATCGATGTATGCGGCCAGGGTCTGTGCCGTATGCTGCACGCTGTGGCAAAGGCCCATGCTCTTGATGGGCGATGCTACGTTCATAAGCAGCGGCACGGTCGTGGTGGGGTTGGCATAGTGGAACAGCCAGGCATCGGGGCAGAGTTCCTCCATGTCACGGCATATGCCCAGCATCAGGGGCGCATAGCGTATGGTGCGGAAGACGCCCCCGAGACCGGTCGTGCACCCGGAGGACACATCCAGCCCGTATTTGAGCATGATCTTGCGCTCGACAACCCTTGCCTCCCTTCCTCCAAGAGCAGTGGCAGTCGATATGACGTAGTCGGCGCCGTCGAGTGCCTCGCGCCTGTCCAGGGTCGACTCGATCACAATGGGGACATCGAGTTGCCTGGCGAGTTTCTTGGACAGGGCTGTGATGACGTCCAGGTTGTCCTGATCGATATCCATCAGCCTTAAGGTGCAGTCGGCCAATGCGGGGCGCATCATGATATCCGCTACGAAACCAGGGGCGAAACCGGTGCTGCCTGCTGCGACATAAGCGATCTTTGTCATAGAAACCCTCTCCTTTTCTCAAGCGGCCCGGGCCGCGCGGTTTGCGAAGTTCACTCTCAGCCGGACAAAAGCTTTCGGAAAAAGCCAGCCGCGATGACGCCGTGGCCGCGACCGCCGGTCCCGGGCGGCACCGGCAGCGTGGAACAGTATGCATTGCAAACCAACGATTCTTGATCAACGGGGCAGAGGCTGCTACGACTCCTCCGGGTCGGGCAGCACTTCAATGGTTGCGCCGGGGGCGGGCCCCCTGTATTCGCCGAATGGCTGCCGGCGGGGCCGGCCGGCAGATCCCTGGTCCTGGGCGCGCTCCTGCTTAGGTGCGGTATTGGTTGCCAGCTTGCGCCTGGAGGGAGGACGCGTCGCACGCCAGATCAGCAGTACACCCAGCAAGAGCACCAGCAGCGGCCACCAGCGTAAAACGATATTCTGCCCGCTGGGGCCGGCGGAAAAGAGGATGAGGCCGAAAAGGATCAGGACAGACCCGGGGATCAGCGCCCACCACAGCTGCCCCCGCCGCCCCAGGAGATAGAGCAGAAAGAAGACCGCGCCGAGGCCTATGAAAAGCGCGGTGCCCAGGGCGGCCGGCTCCTCTGTGATGCTGCTCAGGGCGATGGTGACGCCCAACATGAGCATGAATCCGCCGGGGATGATTGCCCACCAGCGTTCGGCGCGGTCCAGCAGATAGACGTGGGCGAAAGCAATCGCCTGGCCGACGAAGAGCGCGGCCGCGGTGACCCGCTGGTCGAGCTCGCGTACAGTCGTCAAATAGATCATCACCGCGAGGGCGATCAGCGTCCAGCCGGGGATCAGCCGCCACCAGTGGCTGCGGGCGGAGAGATAGCTGCCGATGAAGCCCAGCGCCAGCAGGCAAAGCAGCGCGGCGCCTGCATATTGAATGTAGGGTTCAAAGCGAATGAGCAGGTCGAGATTGAAGAGCAACAGGCCGATGCCCGCCAGCGCCAGCAGAACGCCCCAGGTGAGGCTGCCTATGCGGTTGTCGCTGTTCGCGGCGGCCATTTCCTGGCTCCTCGCCCCTGACTCGTTTTACCTTTCCATCCCGCGCCAGACCGTCTCCGGCGTAAAGGGAAGCTCATCATACCAGACACCGAGCGCGTCGTGAAGTGCGGCCGCGATGGCGGGCGCAGTCGGCAGAAAGGGCATTTCGGCCATGCCGCGTACGCCCAACGGCCCCTGCGGATCCGGGTACTCCAGGATCACAGGCACCATCTCCTCAGCCACGTCGGCCACGCCGGGAATCAGGTAGTTGCTCAAATGTGGGGTAACCGTGCGCCCCTCCTCCTGCAGATAGTTCTCAAGCAGAGTCCAGCCGACCGACTGGGCCACACAGCCTTCGATCTGGCCTTCGACGTGCTGCGGATGGACCGCTCTGCCGACGTCGTTGACGCTGATCAGCCGCTTGACCGTGACGTGACCGGTCTCGCAGTCCACCTCGACGTCGGCAACCTGCGCGCAGTATCCGTAGGTGATGTTCGGGTCGCACTCACCGGTCTCGCGGTCGAAGGGCGTCGTCGCACGCGGACGATAGAGGAACTCGGCGCGGGCCGGGCGCTCTTCGTCGTTCCACAGCGCCAGCGCCCGCTCTGCCGCGCCCTGGATCGCATTCCCGGCCATAAAGGTCATGCGGCTTGCGGAGCTGCTTCCGCTGGAGCCGGTTACGTCGGTATCCTCCGCCTCCAATTCGACCTGCTCCGGGGACAGCCCCAACATCTCCGCGGCCATAAGCACAAAGGCGGTGTGTGCGCCCTGCCCCACCTCCGCGCCGACGCAGCCCACGCGCGCCCGCTCAATCCTCTCGCCGCCGTGCAGCTCGACCCAGGCGTTGCAATGTTCGGGGAATCCGAAGCTGTAGCCGACGTTCTTGTAGCTGGCCGCGATCCCGCGCCCGCGAGCGACGCGGGTGCGCGAGGAGTCAAGACTGGTGGTGAGTGCATCCCCTTCCGCGATTCTCGGCTGTGCGGAGGGCTGCCGGCCGCCGGCCAATGACCACCCACCTCCGTTCTCCTGCCAGCCGCCCTGCCGCGCGGCCTCGGCCAACACCTCGACAGCCGTGCATCCGGCCGGTACGGGGCTGCCCGTAACCAGGAGCGAGCCGTCGCGCAGCAAGTTACGCATACGCAGTTCGACCGGGTCGATGTCGAGTGCGTGCGCCAGCTTGGTCATCTGCATCTCCGCGGCGAAGTGGGCCTGCGGACCGCCGAAACCGCGAAACGCGCCGCCCGGACAGTTGTTGGTGTAAACGGTGCGCGCGTCGACATGCACATTCGGGATCTCGTAGGGGCCAAGGCACATCAGCGTGGCGTTGGCCAGGACCTTGGTACTCGTGTATGCGTACGCGCCGGCGTCGCTGGTCATCTCCATTTGCGCGGCAACGAGCTTCCCTTCCTTTGTCGCCCCCCACTTGGCCCGGATCACGAACGCATGACGCTTATGATGGCCGACGATCGACTCCTCGCGGCTCCAGATCGTCTTGACCGGCCGGCCAGTCTTCCACGCGGCCAGCGCCAGCGGAATCTGAATCGACATATCCTCGCGCCCGCCGAAAGCGCCGCCGACGGCCGGGTAGCGAACGACGATACGGCTCGCGGGCAGGTCCAGCGCGTGGGCGATCTGCTCCTGGTCCTCGTGCATCCACTGTCCGGCGACAATGAGCTCGACGCGCCCATCGGCGCGGATGTGGGCGAGACCGGCCTCCGGCTGCAGATATGCGTGCTCCTGCGGATGCGTGCTGTAGACGCCCTCGACACAGACGTCGGCCTGGGCGAAGCCATCTGCCATATCGCCGCGTCGCAGACGGTGGGCGACGAGCAGGTTCGATTGCCTGTCACGCTCCTCGTAGGGGAAGTTGCTGAAGGGGTGCGGATGGAGCGGCTGCGCGCCCGCGGCCAGCGCCTGCTCCGGATCGGTGATGACCGGCAGCGGCTCGTACTCAATGTCAAGCAGACCGGCCGCGGCCTCTGCCTGTTCCGGCGTCTCGGCCACGATCAGGGCAATCTTGTCGCCTTCCCAGCGCACGAACTCGGCCTGGGGCGTGCTGCCCAGCCCGCACAGGACCGGCTGGTCCGGCATGACCAGTCCGTATTCGTTGACCGGCACGTCGGCTGCTGTGAGAACTACGACAACGCCGTCGGCGGCCGCAGCGCGTGTTGTGTCCAGACGCAAGATGCGTGCATGGGGCACGCGGGCGAAGACGATCTTGAGCCAGGCCTGGTTGGGCAGATCGATATCGCCGGGATAGGCGGCCTGGCCGGTCACCTTCTCGGCGGCGTCAAAACGGGGTAGGCTGCTGCCGACTGCGCGCATCAGAGTTCCTCAAGTCGCAAGGGCCGCTGCAATTCAGGCCCAGTGCGGGTTGCGGGCCGTAATTCCCTTGAAATAGGACTGCATCTCCTCGATCTGCGTATCCATGTCGCCGTTGGGTCGAACAGTCGGGCCGAAGCCGACCACCCGCCGGGCGAAGTCGGCGTAGGCCAGGGTGATGGGCGCGCCGGTCTCGAGCGCGATGCGGTAAAATCCGGTCTTCCAACGCGCCACCTTGCGGCGAGCGCCTTCCGGCGTGATGACCAGCACGAACTTGTCGTTGCGATTCATCTCGCCGATCATCTCCAGGACGAGTTCACCGGGATCCTCACGATTGACAGGCCAGGCCCCCAGCCAGTTGATAATACCGCTGATCGGAAACATGAAGACCTCCTCTTTGACCATCCAGCGGCATTTCAGCCCGGTCAGTGTGAAGAAGCCCAGCGCCACCACCGCATCCCAGTGTGAGGTATGCGGCGCACCGGCGATCACCAGCTTGGGCTCGTCGGGCAAGCGGCCCTCGATCCGCCAGCCCGTGAGTTTATACGCCAGCCGGCCGATCAGGCGCGTCAGCCAGTTCCCGCGGCGGGGCAAAGAGGGCGACATGACAGTGTCGGCGCCGGGGATGGCAAACCACCCCGCTGGCCCCCTTTCGTCGTTGCGTAACAGATATAAGAGACAGAAAATTCCGAGGAGAAAGAATACCTGGGCGCCTCTAGGCCCCCTCGCCCCTCTTCTGATCATAGATTCGAAACCCTCGTCTACGGTAGTTTGGCAGAGCCGCCGGATGATCGGCGGTACAGGTGTGGACCCACACGCGCTGCGGACCGAGCGCCCAGGCGCGTCGCACCGCCTCCGTCAGGAGCGCACCCCCCACGCCCCGGCCAATAAAGGGAGGTAGCAGACCGAAATAGACCAGTTCGACCGCGTCAACTGATGCCGATTCTCCGTCCGCCTGCCGCGCGCTCGCGTCGCGCTGCTTCTCCAGCTCGAAATAGCCCGCCGGCGTCTCGCGGATGTAGCCGATCCACGTCTGCAAACCCGGTCGCGCCAGCCAGGCCTGCCACTCCTCTTCGCTCCAGCCCAGCCGGTCGGTCCACGAATGCGCGCGCCCGACCTCAGAGTAGAAGAAACGGTTCAGCGCCGGAAAGGCAAGCTCTGCCTGGCGGACGGTGAAAGGCTCCGCCGGCTGACGCGCCGGACTCAACTCCTCCGGGCTGGTCATCTCCAGATAATAGGTGATAAGTTCGTCTGCAACAGTCGTCATGTTCGAGTCCTATGCACCGCTGCCATCCGTCTGCCCGGCGGCCACGACCGCGTCGAGGATCTTGCGATAGCCGGTGCAGCGGCAAAGGTTGCCCGTCAACGCCTCCTGCGCCTCAGAGCGGGTGGGGCTGGGCCGTTCCGCCAGCAGCGCAGCCGCCGACATGACGAAGCCGGGCGTACAGTAACCACACTGGACGCCGCCGCTCTCGATCAACGCCTGCTGCACGCCGTGCAGGAGCGAGTCGGACGCGGCCAGCCCCTCGACCGTGACCAGTTCGCTGCCAGCGGCCCGCTCCGCCGGCACCAGGCAGGCCATCACAGCCATGCCGTCGAGAAAGACGGTGCATGCGCCGCATTCGCCCTCCGCGCAGCCCTCCTTGACGCCCAGAAAGCCCGCCGCGCGCAGACTGTCCAGCAGCGTCATGCCGCCGGCCAGCGCCGCGCCGACGCCGTTGACCGTTGCCTGCAAGGACGTCGACGGGGCCGAGGTCTGCTCATCCTCTCTGCGCGTGACCGGCCACCGTCCCTGTGTGTCGCCCCACAGCGTCACCGGTTCGTCGAGCCAGCCTTCACGCGCACGCCCGTCGCGCAGCTGACGCAAAAGGCGGGCGACGAGCGTTTCGGTCATCGCCAGACGGTAGGCCGCGCTGCCGCGTATGTCGTCAATCGGCCGCGCCTGCATCGCGGCCAGCCGCGCCGCCTCTGCAACCGTCTCCTCGGTCAGAGTCCGGCCCACCAGGTATGCTTCGGCCTCGGGCGCACGCACGACCGTCGGCGCCACCGCGCCGAGAGCAATCGCCGCGTGTGTGATCTCACCCTCGCGCCAGTTGCTGTCCCCGTTCCCGATCGCGAGCGAACCGGCGACGCTGAGGACGCTGATCGCCTGCGCGCGGCGCAGCCCCAGCTTGATGAAGTTGCCCGTCCGTACACCGTCTGCCAGCGGAATCGAGATACGCGTGAGCATCTCGTCGGCGGCGAGATCGACCTGCCGCACGCCGCGAAAGAACTGCGCCAGCGGCAGCGTGCGGCTGCCCCGTTCTGCGCTCTCAATGCGCACGCTTGCATCCAACGCCAGCAGCGGCACGATCGTGTCGTTGGCCGGACTGGCCGTGACGAGATTGCCGGCGATGGTGGCGCGGTTGCGTATCTGCGGCGCGCCCACCTCCCAGCAGGCGCGCGCCAGCGGAAACGCATGCTCGACAATCAACGGACTGCGCACGCACTGGTTGTGGGTAACGAGGGGACCGAGATGTAACGCGCCTCCCTCTTCCCAAATCTCGGCCATGCCCGGGATGCGCGTCAGGTCGATCAGGCCCAATCGGGCGCTTTCCGGACTCCCATCGCGCGCCAGATCGATCAGCAGGTCGGTGCCGCCGGCGATAAAGCAGGCGGCCGCGCCGTGTTCCGCTTTCAACTTGAGGGCTTCAGCCAGCCTGTTCGGAGATTCGTAGAATCGATACATGTAAGCTACTGATCTTCATTACTTGGCGGCGGTCCCAGCAAACCAGTCAAACCCTTCGATAAACCGCCGGTAGAACCGACCGCCGCCGAATCCCGCATTCCGAAGAACCGGCGGCGACAATGTGGCGAACACCATTCTCCCTTCCTCAAAGTTGCAACAGACCACCGGCAACTGGCAACCGACAACTGACCACTGGCAACCGACAACTGGCAACTGCCAACTGCCACTAAAATCCGCCCGCAAAAGTATCGATCATCAGCTTTACGTCGCCCAGGGGATAGAGGATAGGACAGGTGGCGCCGTTGTCCATATACTGCCGCACCTTATTCTTCACGTCGTCGGGCGTGCCGCTGGCGGTGATGCGGGTTACGAGATCGTCGGGCACGAGCGGCATGGCCCGCCGCACCTGCTCCCTGGTCGCCGGCCAGCCCAGAATCGACTGAATCTGCTCGACAACCTCCGATTTGACGCCGCTGGCCTGGGCGATGTGTGGCTGCTGGCCCAGGTATTGGGTCAGCAGCTCGCGCGCGCCGTCGAGTGCAGTCTGCTGGTCTTCATGCACAGAACAGACGATCAGCTGAGGGCGGTCGATGTCGTCCAGGTTGCGGCCGGCCCGTCTTGCACCGACTGCCAGCCGGTCCAGCGCCATATGGTTGTATTCCGGCGGCACACAATAGTTCAGCACCGCACCGTCCGCGATCTCGCCGGTCAGCTCCATCATCTTCGGCCCCGTCGCTCCGATCATGATCGGCACATTGCGCGGCTCCTGCCGGCCATGAACGACGTCCAGCTCGACGCCATGCACCTGGTGAAACTCGCCTTCAAAACTGACGTTCTCCATCGCCAGCAGGCGGCGCAGGACCTCGATCGTTTCGCGCATCGCTTTCAGCGGCCGGCGGCGGTCTATACCCACATTTTTCGCGAGCGGGTCCCACCACGCGCCGATGCCGCAGATGACCCGGTCCGGCGCGAGATCATCAAGCGTCAGGAAGGTCGCCGCCAGCAGACCGATGTTGCGCGTCCAGTTATTGATTACCCCCGAGCCGATCTGAATTCGCTCGGTCACGGCGGCGAAGGCGGCCATCGGCACAATCGCATCGCGCACCAGGCGGCTCTCTGCCTGCCAGACCGCCTCGAATCCCATCTCTTCCGCGTAGCGCGCGTGCGCCATCCCCTCGCGGATCGGGTGCTTATCCTGTAGATAGAGGGCGACACGAGTATGCTTTGGCGCAGTCATGAAAACTCCTGAATCAACTGGTATTGCGAAGGATAAAGCCCCGACATTTCGTTGCCAGGGCCCGGCGTCCACTAATGATCGCTCGCAGCCTTTGTGTGAATTGTACACTTGTCGGAAAGTAGCGTCAAAGATGCACAAATCCGCCCGGTTTCCAGTGGTGTTTCCGGCGCAAAGCGCGACTGTGGCAGGAGAACCACGGTTGGAATACGGTCGTTGTCCGTTGGCCAACTGCAGGGGGCGCCAGGAGGCAAGAAGGGCGCGCCTTCCTGGACCACGCCCCGCAACTCCCAATCTGTTTCTGCTCGCGACAGTCCGTGCTATAATGCCGTGCCATGCAGAAGCAACAGCGTAGCACAAGAACGTCCGGCCCGTTCGGCGACGAGATCAACGGCTGGCGGCATTCGGCTGGGACCGAGCAGCCGGGCGGCGCAATCGGACCCGGCCAGGAACGCGTCACCGACGAGTGGTTTTGGAGGCTCATCCGCGGGCGCAGATCTGTGCGCCGCTACCTGCCCGACCCCATTGCACCTCCGTTGCTGGAAAAGTTACTAACGGCAGCTGTCTGGGCCCCCTCGGCCCACAACCGCCAGCCGTGGCGTTTTTGCGTTGTCACCACTCAAGCGGCCAAGAACGACCTGAGCGACCGTATGGGAAGGCGTTGGCGCGTGGACCTTGGCGCGGACGGTGTCGACGCCGCGGTGATCGAGCGGCGCGTTCGAATCAGCCACGCCCGTATCACCGGCGCGGCCGCGCTGGTGGCGGTCTCCGTCTCTTTAGAGGAGATGGACGATTACCCCGATCGCCGCCGCCAGGAAGCCGAATGGATGATGGCCGTGCAGAGTACGGCCCTGGCCTGTCAGAACCTGCTGCTGGCAGCGCAACAGTTTGGTCTGGCCGCCTGCTGGATGTGCGCGCCGCTGTTCGTACCCGAACTGGTGCGGCATTCGCTCGACCTGCCCGAAAGTTGGCATCCCCAAGCGCTGATCACGCTCGGCTACGCGGCGGAAGGCTCGGGCAACAAGCCAGCCGGGAGAAGAGACAGGGCGCAGAGGCTTCCCCTGGCCGACCGGGTATTGTGGCGCTGAATGGAAAACAGCGCGTCATGCAAAGCGAATTACAAATGTAGGATTCAATGGCGGCGAAATCGGAGAGACCGGCGCGGGTCGTGGCCCTGGCCGGTGGTGTCGGGGGCGCCAAGCTCGCGATTGGTTTGCAGGCGGCTTTGCCCCGGGGCGCGCTGACGGTCATCGTCAACACGGGCGACGATTTCGAGCACTGGGGATTGACAATTTGCCCGGACATCGACACCGTATTGTACGGGCTGGCAGGCGTCAACAATTCCCAGACTGGTTGGGGGCGCGACAACGAAACCTGGAATGTTCTGACCGAGATGAGGCGCTTGGGCGGCGAGAGTTGGTTTCGGCTGGGCGACAAGGACCTCGGGCTTCATCTCCTACGCAGCTACTGGCTGGATGCGGGCGCGAACCTCACCGAAATCACCGACCGGCTGCGACGAACTTTCGACGTGCCCTCCCGCATCTTGCCGATGTGTAATGAACCGGTGCGCACGCTCGTACATACCGATGAAGGTACACTCCCTTTTCAGGACTATTTCGTGCGGCGGCGTTGCGAACCGGTCTTTCTGGGCTTAACCTTTGTCGGCGCGGAAAGAGCAAAGCTGACGCCGGACATTACAGAAGCGCTGCAGAGCGCCGCACAGGTCATCATCTGCCCCAGCAATCCCTACCTGAGCGTGGACCCAATCCTGTCGGTGCCCGGTTTGGGCGATCTGTTGCAAGATGTACGGGCGCCGGTTGTAGCCGTCAGCCCGATCGTCGGCGGGCGCGCCCTGAAGGGACCTGCTGCCAAAATGATGCAGGAGATGGGCCGATCAACCAGCCCGTTAACCGTCGCCGAACACTTGGGAGACCTGCTCAGCGGCTTCGTGATCGACAGGCGCGACCGTGCGCTCGCGCAGGCCGGGCTGTTAAACATACCGACCCTGGCGACCGATACGGTTATGTCCGATCTGCCGTCCAAACGGCGCCTGGCCGAGGAGGTTCTTCGCTTCGGCCGCTCACTCGTCGACGATGGCGGGTGACCCGTCGCCGTGTACGAAGCGCTGAATTCGAAACACCGCCATGAGTTTGTGGACAATCCTGCCGGTCAAGCCCTTCGGCGAAGGAAAGAGCCGCCTGGCCGGTCATCTTTCTCCCGACAGACGCCGCACACTCAACCGCGATCTACTCGCGCACACGCTCGGCGCTGTCCGCCTGGCGCACGTCAAAGGGGAAATCGTTGTCGTCAGCCGGGACAAGGAGGCGCTCGAGGCAGCAGCCCGCACGGGAAGCCATGCGCTGATCGAGGAACCCCCTGAACCGCGACTGTCCAGAAACGCCGTCCAGCCGCATGCGATTTCTCCAGAACTTCAACTCAACGCGGCATTGACGCAGGCTACCCGATACGCTGTCGCACGCGGCGCGACAAAAGTCCTGGTCCTGCCGACCGACATCCCCAACCTGACAGCCGAGGACGTGCGCGCCGTGGCCTCGCCGTGCGGAGCAGGACCTCAGATCATCATCGCTCCCAGCCGCGACGGCGGCACCAACGCGCTCTTCCTGCAACCGGCCCAGGCGATTCCCTTCGCCTTTGGCAGAGGGAGCTTTGCCCGCCACCAGCGCCTCGCTGAAGCAGCGGGCATCCCCGTACGCGTGGTCGCGTCCGCCTCGCTGCTCTTTGACATCGACCTGCCGGAAGACTACGAAAACGTGGTTCGCGCCTGCTAGGAGAGCGCCTCCGACCCGCACGCGGCGCGGTAGCCGCAGGCTGCGCAGCGGGATGACTGGCGATGACTTCGGCGCACGTCGGACGCGCCGCGCGCCTGCCGGATGGCGTCGGCCGTTTCGAGTACGCGGCCGCGCAGTTCATCCGTGTAGGGGATGCGCAAAGTGTCGTCGGCGTAGCGCAAAACACCGTAGGGGGGCGCAGACCCAAAATTCTCCTCGACCAGCAGACAATAGGTCGCCAGCTGCAGAACGTGGCTGGTATAAGGCCGCCGCGGGCGGGCGCGGCTTTTGACCTCCACGGGGACGACGAAGACATCGGCGCCCTCCCGGGTTTGCATCAGATAATCGGGGCGTCCCACCAGCCCGTAGCGGCGGCTGCGCAGCGGGCGTTCCGTCGCCTGCCAGGTTCCGACATCGCGATAGAGCAACTCACCCGCGGGCAGGCCGCTGCGCCGGCGCTGGACGCGCCCCAACCAGAGCAGCAGACCGCCGAGCAGCGTCAGCAGGAGTGCAATCGCCAGCGCGGAAGACGGAGAGAGGAGGAAGAGGAGAGAAGTGAGAGAGGACACATTACCCCTCTGATTCAGCTTCGTCCACCCTGTTCTTGCAGAGGATGTCCCAGTTGCCGCGCTGACAAACCTCATCCTTCTGGTTGAGCACCTCCATCTTAAAGGTGACCACGCCGCCACCCATGCGCCGCATCTCCTTCTTCTCGCGCACGGTCGCGCGCAGGCGCACGGTGTCCCCGATCAGAACGGGCCGCCGAAACTGCCAGTCCAGCTGCATGAAGGCCTGGACTGTGCCTTCCATGAAGCCCATGCGCACCGCCAGGCCGCTGGCGATACTGAGCACCAGCAACCCATGCGCCACACGCTCGCCGAACATCTGCGCCTGGCTGTAGTGCGCGTCGGTGTGGATGCGGTTCCAGTCGCCGGAGAGCGCGGCGAAGTTGACAATGTCGCCCTCGGTAACCGTGCGCCCGACGCTTTCGCAGCCGTCGCCAAGCGCAAACTCCTCAAAGTAGAGCCCCATCGGGGGCTGCATCGCGCGCGTACCCATACTCATCCCTTCGCAGTCCTCGGTGGCCACTTCTGGATCATCCAAACTGCCGGGCATTTCCATCCACTGCAGTTACTATCCACTACCCACGATTCACTACCCACTTCCTTCACACCTTTACCAGCATCTTCCCCAAATTCTCGCCATGAAACAGGCCGATGAACGCCTCGGGCGCGCGTTCGATGCCCTCAAAAACCGTCTCCTCCCACTTGAGCCTGCCCTCCTTCATCCAGCCGGAGACATCGCGCACGAAATCGTCGCGGCGCTCGGGATGGTCGGAGACGATGAAGCCCTGCATCCGCAGCCGCCGGCCGATCATCAGGACCAGATTGGCCGGACCGGGCGGCGCAGCAGTCGCGTTGTACTGGCTGATCATCCCGCACACGACGATCCGCCCCCAGTTGTTCATATACTGCAGCGCGGCCTCCAGGTGCGCGCCGCCGACGTTCTCGAAGTAGACGTCAATCCCGTCGGGACAGGCCTGTTTGAGCGCTCGCCGCAGATTGCTCGTCTCCTTGTAGTTGATGGTCGCGTCCACGCCGGCGACCTCTTCCAGCCAGCGCGTTTTTGCCGCTGAGCCGGCGGTGCCCACCACGCGGCAGCCCTTGATCTTCGCGATCTGGCAGACCTGGGCGCCGACCGCGCCGGCTGCGCCGGAGACGAAAACGGTCTCGCCCGGCTGCGGCTCGCCGATGTCCAGCAGACCCACGTAGGCTGTCACTCCCGGCATGCCCAACACGCCGAGATAGCTCTGCAGCGGCGCCAGGGACGGGTCGACCTTGGTCAGACCGCGGGCTTCTGCCAGCGCGTACTCTCGCCAGCCGAGCATGTGCAGGACAAAATCGCCCGCATCAAACTCTTCGCTGGCCGAGCTGATCACTTCGCCGACCGCGCCGCCTGTGAGCGGTTCGTCAAGACCAAATGGGGGCGTGTAGCTGCGCGTATCCCGCATCCGCCCGCGCATGTAGGGGTCCACGGAGATGAACCTGTTGCGAATCAGCACTTGGTCGCCGGCTGGGGCCGGCAGTTCAGTTTCGACGAGCGCGAAGTTGTCCGCGCTGGGCAACCCGTGCGGACGACTACGCAGGTGGACTTCACGACTGGTGATGGTTGTCATTGGTTGTCCCTGGTGGCTACTGGTGAACAAAGTCCCTGCAGTGCAAGTGCTTCTCCCGGCAGCCTATCTCTGAATCCGGAGTACCCGGTGGCTTGCCACCGGTGAGTTCAAGAACCCGAGAGAAGGTCAGAGATATTTTCATGCATTGGGCAAAAAGCGCAAAAACCGAGGCGTTGAACATCCGTCTTTCGAATTCTGTTTGCGCAGCACGCCAGGCCGGCGTCGGCCCACAGGTAGCCGGAGTTCGTCGGCGGAATCCAGCCGTTCACATGCTGCCTCGCCGCCATCCGCTTCCCGCTGTAGTATAATTGACCCAAGGTAGGCACCGTCCTCTGCCCGACCAGGAGAGATCAGATGCCCGTAGACAGGCCCATTACAAGCGCAGAACTTTACGCGCGCGCGCAGTCGCTCCAACACCGCATCCGCAATTGGCGGCGGACGATCCACCGGTACCCTGAACTGACCTTCGATGAACACCGCACCGCCGGCTATGTCAACAAGGAGATGCAGGACCTCGGCATCGAGACGCAGACGGAGGTCGCCAAGACCGGTGTGGTAGGCCATATACGCGGCGGCCACGGACCTTTGGTGGGCCTGCGCGCCGACATGGACGCCCTGCCGATCCAGGAGGAGAACGGCAGCGAATTTGACAGCACGCGGCCCGGCCTCATGCACGCCTGCGGCCACGATGCGCACACCGCAATGCTGATGGGCGCGGCCGCACTGCTCAAACAGGTCGCCGACGAGGGCCGCTTGCCCGGAAGCGTCCGCCTGCTCTTCCAACCCAGCGAAGAGGCATCGGACGACGAAGGAAAGTCCGGCGGTATGCGCATGGTCGAGGAGGGCGCCCTTGAGGGCATCGATGCCGTCTTCGGCGTCCACGTCGACCCGACGCGCGACCTTGGCGTCATCGCCACCCGCCCGGGCCCGTTGATGGCTTCGGCCGATGAGTTCGAAATCACCGTGCAGGGGGCCGGCGGGCACGCGGCGCGGCCGCAGGCGGCGAACGACCCGATCGTGCTGGCCGCCCACGCCGTACACGCGATCCACCATATTGTCAGCCGCCGGCTCGACCCTCTCGAACCCGGCGTCGTCACCATCGGACAGGTCCACGGCGGCACGGTAAACAACGTCATCCCGGACAGCGTCTACCTCAACGGCACAATCCGCAGCTTTACGCCGGACGCGCGCCGGCTGCTGCAGGAAGAGTTGCGTCGCGCCTGCGGCGTTGTCGAAGCCTTGGGCGGCAGCTTCGAACTGACGATCAAAGAGGGCTATCCGCCGACGGTGCTGGACCCGGAGGCGACACGAATCGCCATGGAGGCGGCAGTCGAGTTCCTGGGCGAGGAGAACGTGCCGGAGGGGTCAATGGTCATGGCTGCCGAGGACTTCGCCTACATGGCGCAGGCCGCGCCGGGCAGCTTCCTGCGGCTGGGCACGCACAACCCGGACTGGCCGCAGCGCTATTACGTCCACACCTCCACCTTTCGCATCGACGAAGACGCCCTGCCGGTCGGCGCGGCCGCACTGGCTGCAGCCGCGGTCAAATGGATGGGGGCAAAGGGCGCGAGGGACGAGAAGTGAGCAATGTGTGGTTCCCGCCTCCCCCGAAGCGCGCACCTGACGAATCGTCAGCACATAACACAGGTCCTTACCTGGTCGCCAGGGTGCTCACCCTTTCTGCGCTCCTCTTCATTCTCACCTCCCTCGCCGCCTGCTCTGCCCGGCCGCAGCCGCTCGTCTTTGGCGAACCGGTGTGGGCCGACGGCGAAACGAGCAGCTACCGCGTGACGAACCGCGAGGATCGCATCGTCGGCACGGCTACCTTCCAGGTGCAGCGGGGCCTGGAATGGGCCCAGGAAGAAGGCTGGACTTTCCACCGGGAAATCATCGATGCCGGCGTCAGCGAGCGGGCAACGGTCGAGATGCAGCCGGTCGGCTATCGTCCCCTCTACAGCCGTCTCGAGCGCACCGGTGGGGGCGGGTCCCAGGTGGTGGAGGCGCAGATCTCGGGCGGTCAGGTCGAGCTCGCCCTGACCAATCGCCAGGGCGCAACCGTCTACGAACGCGTGCAGGTACCATCGGATATTCGCGACGAGCGCACCTTGCTGCTGATCATGCGCGCGCTGCCGCTGGCTGAGGGGTACGCCACCCGCATCAACAGCTTTCTGCCGATCGTCGGCAAGATGGAACGCGTGGCATTGCAGGTACGGCGCGCCGAATCGGTCACGGTTCCCGGCGGCGCCTTTGATACCTGGGTCGTAGAGTTGAAGACCAACGAGCGCACCACACAGGCGTGGGTCGCGCGTTCTGCGCCTTTCCCCGTCATCAAGTTCATCGACGGCCGGTCGCAGGCCACCTTTGAGCTGACCAGCTTCGACGCCGGTTCCCGGTAACCGGCGGCAGGTTCAGGGCGCATGCCGCCTGCCCTGGCCCGCAGCGGGCACCGGGATCCCCTAATGACAAGGAAGCGGTACCATGGGATTGAAAATCGATCGTTTTACCTGGGCCATCATCCTCGGCGTCTTGGTGCTGATCGCCGCCGCCATCGTCACCGTCACTCTCTCCGGCGGCCGCGGCTGGCAGAACGCCGACTATCTGAACGAAAATACGCCGGAAGCGGTCGTCCACGACGCCTTCCTGGCCTCGGTGCGCAACGAGCCGGACGTTGCGATCAACCACTACTCCCGGGATGTACTGGACGAGGACGACGGGCGGCCTTTCCGCGAGCGTTTCAACTACTACGACCACAACCGGCCGGCCCGGCGGCTGCGCATCCTCGAGGTGGACGTCGACGAGGAGAACGACAGGGCGTACGTTCGCATCGCCATCGACAATTTCTCCCAGGGCGGCCTGTTCGAGAGCGGCACATCGACCTACCGCCGCACCATCCCTTTGGTGCGCGAGGACGGGGCCTGGAAAATCGACACCGAGGACCTTTTCTATTGAGCCTCCGCTCAGAGAGAGTGTAAACAATGGCTGAACAGGCAAACGCGAATCCGGACCGGCTGGCGACGATCCGCCGCCTCTACCTCTATTTGATCGCGTTCATCAGCCTGATCGCGGGGCTGTCGGCAACCTATGGCCTGATCGAAGTTCTCGCGCGACTGTGGCTGGCGCCGGACACGATGCTGGACGTCAACCCGTCCGGTTTTGCGCGCAATGCAATCGCCCGCCAGGGAGGATTCCTGATTGTCAGCGCGCCGATCTTCTTGATCCACTGGCGGTTTATCCGTCGTCTGACCGCGCAGCCGGGCGAGTCCGCGGCAGCCCTGCGCAAGTTGTTTCTGTACGCGGTGCTGGCATTCACCGGCTTCATCAGCGTGCGCGCCCTCTATCTTCTCATAGAGGGCAGCCTGGAGATATTGCTGGGCAATCCTTTGCCGGAAGGGATCGAACTGCCCGGCCGCTGGCAGGCGCAGTTCCTCCACGCGGGCATACACCTGGCGCTGTTTCTGGCCTTCACGCGGCTGCTGCAGGTCGACGGCGACCTGGGGCGGGAATCCGGCTGGGCGGGCAGCATGCGGCGGATCTTCCAGTTGCTCGCCGGTCTCTTGGGGTTGAGTCTGCTCATCTCCGGCGCGGCCGACGCGCTGAATCTCGTCTGGCGCGTTGTGCTTGAGCCATTCGGCGAATCCAGCATGGCTACGGTGGGCTTCGGCTGGTGGGAGCGCGGCCTGGCAGGTTCGTTGGCCGCTTTCCTGGCGGGCGGGCTGGTCTGGCGGCTGAACAATCTCTACTGGAACGGCCTTCTGGCGCAGCACCCCCCGGAAGGACGCATGGCCCTGCGCCGCCTCTATCTCTATGCCGCCACAGTTCTGTCTGCGGCTGTCACGCTGGTCCCCGTGGCGATGCTCCTCAGACTGGTCGTCCTTCTTCTTCTCGGTGAGGTCGACACCGGCAACGTCAACATCGATGATCTAACCACGCCGCTGGGCCTGCTGCCGGTCGGCGCGCTGGCTTGGCGCTGGCATTGGCTGCAGGTCCTCGCCGAGGCGGGGCGATACGGCGACACGCGCGAAAGCGAGTTCGTGCGGCGGCTCTACTACTACGCAGTGGCCGCCACCGGACTGTTGCTCCTCTGGATCGGGCTGGTCGATCTGCTGCGGGCTCTGTTGGACTATCTCTTAATCGGCGGGCAATCGGTCGAAAAGGGCTTTCGCGCCTACCAGCTCTCCTCCGGCTTGAGCCTGATCGCGGTCGGCGCGCCGGTCTGGTCGCTCCACTGGCGCACGACACAGCGCGCGGCCGTGCAGGACAACGAGACCGGCCGCGCCGAGCGGGCGTCTTGGCCGCGGCGCCTCTACCTGTACGGCATCGCCTTGGTGGGCGCGCTGCTGATCCTGTTCGAACTGGCGCGCGTCGTCTACCGTCTGCTGCTGTGGGCGTTGGGTGATCCCCAGGCCGACGTATTCGGCGACGAAGCGCAGGGCGGGCTGGTGCGCGCGCTCACCGCAGCCGCCTTCTGGGCAGTCCATCTGATCGCCATCCGCACCGACAGCCGGATGGTGGATGAAACGGAGGATGTTGAGCCGCCCGATGGCGATCACGATGAATTGGATGCCCCGCGGAGACGCGAGGAGCTTCTCGCCCGCATCGACACTCTGGAGACTGAGCTGTCCGCCCTGCGCGTCGAACTCGTCGGGTTGGAAGATGAGGTTGAAGAGAAGGAGGAACTGCCGGCTGATGAGGAGGACAGCAATCGCTGAAACGCTGGCAGATGATGTCAGAACGATCTGTCCGCGTCCAGAATTTCCGAGACGGGCAGGGCGAATTCCGGTAGCTGGGATGATGTAGCCGTGTCCCCACGTACGAAGACAGCACCTTCCGTATAGACATCCTCCCCTAGGTTTAGCACCGTTACAGTTTCCTGCTCTGGGTCGACTATCCAATACTCCTCAATGCCAGAGCGTGCATACTCCGGCCGCTTCGTCACCAAGTCCCGCTCGCGGTCTTCGAGTCTTTCGCTGACGATCTCTATGGCCAGATCGGCGCCGTCCCAGAATTTCTTTTGGCGCAGCCGGCTGTCGCGATCGCGCAATAAAAGGATGTCCGGCTCGCGGTACTTCTGGTCCCAAAGCCGCAGTCGCATACCAGCCGTTCGGACGGCGCCGCCGATCTATTGAGCGATTCCGCTCAGGGCCATGCTCAAGAATAGTATGATCGCCTGGTGCTGATCGCCTGGTGCTGATCGGTGGGCGCGTCATGCACCTCCTCAAACCCGTTATCGAATTCGACGCGGCGGTTGGTGTCTAGCGCCAGATACTCCTGCTCGCTCCACGCGCCCTGGTATGGAAAGAGTGTCGCGATGCGCCAAACCGGTGTGCCAGTTTCAGAAGTCCGCATAGTACACGGTCCCGGTTGTATACATTTCATTCCGCGAATCGCTTTACGACTTCCGTCGCCGCGCAATACGGATCAACCTCCCGCCGCAACATCCGCTCCACCAGCTCTTGCCGCTGCGCCTGAGACAGAGCAGCTTCCAGCCGCGCCCGCAACTCGTCCTCCACAAGGCTCTGCAGCATCCGCGCCAGTCGAGTCCGCTCCCGGTCGGCCTGCCTGCCGCTCTCCTGTAGCCACACCCTGTGTGCCTCCAACGCCTCCCGCAAGCGTGCAACCCCGCCGCCGCTGACCGCGACAGTCTTCAGCACCGGGATCGACCAGCCTTCCCCGCTATCATCTGAGACGACCCCGCCGGCCTCCATCAGCTGCCCGTGATGCATAACTGTCTGCGCCGCGCCTCCGCCAGTCTCCAACATCATCTCCAGCGCGGCGACCGTGCGCTCGGCGCCCTTGCGGTCCGCTTTGTTGACCGCGAATACGTCGGCGATCTCCAGCAGCCCGGCCTTGATCGCCTGTATCTCGTCCCCCATGCCCGGCGCCTCCACCACCACTACCGTGTCGGCGACCGCCGCGATCTCTACCTCGGCCTGGCCCGCGCCCACCGTCTCGACCAGGATGCGGTCAAAGCCGGCCGCGTCGAACAGTAGCAGCGCCTCCGCACTCGCCTTGGCCAGCCCGCCACCACCGCTGCGCGTCGCCATCGAGCGGATGAAGACGCCCTCGTCGCCGCTGTGCCCGGTCATGCGCACCCGGTCCCCCAGCAGCGCGCCGCCGCTGTACGGGCTGGTCGGGTCGACAGCCAGCACGCCGACGGTCAGCCCATACTCGCGGTAGCATTCGGCCAGCGCCGACACCAGCGTCGACTTGCCCGTGCCCGGCGCGCCCGTAATGCCGACCAGGTGCGCCTTGCCCGTGTGCGCAAACGCGGCCTGCACGATCCGGGCGGCGTCTTCCGCCCCGTCCTCGACACGGCTGATCGCACGCGCCAGGGCACGGCGCTCCCCATTCAGCAGGCCGTCGATCAACTGGCGGGTGGGAATCCTTTTGGGCATGGGTTGACTGCGGTTTCAACTATTGGCTATGGGCTATCAGGGATTTTCCGAGAATGAGCACAATGGAAGATGGCAGGAAGCTAAGCGCTGAAAGCATCCTGAATGAAGGAGATAATCTCGGCTGAAGCGGTGCCCGGACCGAAGACCGCGTGGACCCCGGCGGCTTTGAGCCGGGCGGCATCTTCGTCGGGGATGATGCCGCCCACCAGCACAAGCGCATCCTCCTGGCCCTGGGCGTGGAGCAGTTCAATCACTTTGGGACAGAGTGTCATGTGCGCGCCGCTGAGAATCGACAGGCCGACCACGTCAACGTCCTCCTGCAGCGCGGCCTCGGCGATCATCTGCGGCGTCTGGCGGATGCCGGTGTAGATCACCTCGAATCCGGCATCGCGCAGCGCCCTGGCGATCACTTTGGCGCCGCGGTCGTGGCCGTCCAGGCCCGGCTTGGCGATCAGAACGCGTATCCGGTTGCGGTTCACCTGAGTCATGGCCGTAGATGGTGGCTGGTGGACAATGGTGGCTGGTGGACAATAGCGGCACGAACTGCTGCCCTTCAGTATGGTAAATCAGCCGGAGATTATGTTAAAATACCAGCCGCGCATCGCCAAGGCCGGTGCGCCTGTTGTTCTACGCCGGCCTGGGGGCAGGTCGGGGCGACGGAGGCAGAATGAACTACCCGAGAACCGAACGCCAGCAGCGCTTCGTCGATATCGCGTCGGCGTTGGTCCCCGCGCTGCAGGAACGGGCCGCGCAGCACGACCGTGACGGCACCTTTCCGCACGAGAACTTCGTCGACATTCGGAGGACTGGGCTGCCCGCCCTGGTGATCCCGGAGGAGTTCGGCGGCTGGGGCGCCAATCTGCTCGAATCGACGCTGACGATGGAACGGCTGGCGCAGGGGGACGGCAGCACCGCGCTCAGCTTCGTCATGCACGTCCAGGTGATGGGCGGCGTGGCCGAGGAGCCGCACGGCTGGCCCCGGCCGCTTTTCGCGCAGGTTTGCCGCGACGCCGTCAAGCACGGCGCGCTGATCAACTCAGTCGCCACCGAGCCCAAGCTGGGCAGTCCCAGCCGCGGCGGCATGCCCGAAACGACCGGCGAACCGGTGCAAGAAAACGGCGCAAAGGCCTGGCTCGTTAACGGCCTCAAGACTTTCGCCAGCCTCAGCCCGGAGATGGACTACTTTATCATCCCGGCTGCGCTGCAGGATGGAAGCGGCCACGTCGCCCGTTTCGTCATCCCGGCCGGACCCCACTTCGAGATAGTTGAGACCTGGGACTCGTTCGGGATGCGCGCGACCGGCAGCCATGACCTCAAAATCGTAAATGCCCGCGTGACCGATGAGCAGATGATCGCACGCGGCGCGCCCAGCCCGCGTACGACCGGGAAGGCACCGGCCAATGCCTGGTTCATCTGCACGGTCGGCGCAGTCTATCTCGGCGTGGCGCAGGCCGCGCTCGACTTCGCAGCCGATTTCGCACGCAAGCGCGCGCCCACTGCGCTCGGCAAACCGATCGCCGAGCTGGAAGGCATTCGGCGCAGACTCGGCCAGGCCGAGCTGTTGCTGCTTCAGGCCAGGGCACTCCTCTACAACACGGCGCGGGACTGGGATGAGATGTCCGGCACGCGGCGGGAAGAGCTCGCCCCCGCCGTGATCGCCACCAAATACACCGTCACCAACAACGCGATCGAGGCGGTCGACCACGCCGTCAGGGTTGTGGGCGGTGCGTCTATGGCCCGCAGCCTGCCGTTGGAGCGCTATCTGCGCGACGTCCGCCCCGGCCTCTTCCACCCGCTGAACGACGACCAGGCGCTGCTCATCTTCGGGCAGAATGCGCTCAAGAGGCTCGAATCCGGCACAGATTAACGCTGAAATCTCATAAGGGACTTACATGAATGCAGAGAACCCCCCCGATGCTCTGCCACCATCCGGTCCGCCGCCGCCGATGCCCCTGGCCGCTGCGCTGCGATTGATCGGTCTCGGTTTCCTGCTGGGCGCGATCCTGGCCGGGGTCGTAATGTGGCTCCTGCGGCGCCCGGAACAGCCGCCCATCGTGCTGCATCCTCCACCCACAGCCGAACCCACGCCGACTCCGCTTCCCACCGCGACCCCCGCCCCCGTCTTCGTCTTCGTCAGCGGCGGCGTGCGCAATCCCGGCATGTATGAATTGCCGCCCGGCGCACGCGTCGGCGATGCGCTGGCCAGGGCAGGGGGACTCGTGGAGGAGGCGGACCCGGCGCTGGTGAACCAGGCCGAGCTGGTCTTCGACGGGGCCCAGATCCACGTGCCCCTGCCGCCGGCGCCAGAGGAGACAGACACCTCGGCCAATCTCCAGCAACCGGCTGCCGGACTCTCAGGCGAGGCCCCGCCGGCCGTAAGTGCATCAGCCGGCGGATTGATCAACGTCAACACGGCCACTGCGGAGGAACTCACCGCGCTGCCCGGCGTCGGCCCCAGCAGAGCAGCCGCTATCATCGCCGAGCGTCCCTTTGAGGCCATCGAGGATCTGGAGCGGGTGTCCGGCATCGGGCCCAGCGCAGTGGCGACACTCACGCCCCTGGTGAAGGTCAGCGAATGAGAGCGGCCGGTCGCGCTCGCCGCCCGCCGAAAACCGCAGCCCTGGCCATACTCCACAAGATGGGAAGGGCGAGGCCGGGACGAAAGAGAGAAATCGGCGGGCTGATCAAATGGGCCACGTTGAAAAAAGTAAGGCAGGTATCCTGTCGGTGGATTCGGTCGACCACTTTTTCAACATAGCGATGCATGAAGCGATCAAGAAAGGAAGCGTCGCCGGCCGCGCGTCCAGCCCATCGAAAATCGTCGCTGGTCGCGAGCCGCCACGGCGTCTGCAGCATTTTCGCCAGCTTCCTCTGGAAAACCAACCCCAACTCCGCCGAAGGTGAACCGCGCAAAACAGCGTCGAGCACCTCCGCCGAGAGCGCACTCACCGTCATCCCCTGCGCATATACCGGATTGAATGCGCAAACCGAGTCCCCCAACGCGATCAGCCCCTGCGGCCAGCGATTCAGGCTTTCAAAATGCCGCCAGTGGTTCTCCGTGCGCCGGTATCCTCTGATGTCGGAGAGCGGTTCGGCCGCGCTCATCGCGTCCCAGACCTGCGGCCCGATCAGTCCGCGCGCAAACGCTTCGAACCCGGCCTCGTCCGTCGGCGGGTGATTTCCGGCGTAGCCGACCAGCGTTACAACCCAACGATTGCCTTCGACAGGCTGGACCACCGCCCCGCCGCTGATGTCGGGGTAGCGCGTGCCCAGCAGCACCATCTTCCAATCCGCCTGCCAGCCCGCCGGAATCCTGTACCAGCGGGTCGCATATCCCACGTCGGCGTTGACCGCCGACTCCCGCGGCGCGGCATAGCCGAACTCCTCCAGCCAGCGCGGCAGGCGCGACGAACGCCCGCTGGCATCGACGGTTAGATCGGCGCGCAGCGTGACCGTTTGCTCGTCTGCAGTGCAGATGACGCCGGAAATGCGGCTGCTGTCGCCGTCGAAACAGAGGTTGGTAACCCGGTGGCCGTAGCGGAAGTGGATGTTGTCGCTACGTTGGAGATGCTCGCGCATCTGGCGTTCGAGCAGGTAGCGGCTTACGCTGTAGCCGAGCAGGTCCAGGTCATAGCGCGGCAGCCAGCCTCCCGCAGCCAGAGCGGCCGTTTCTTTCAGCCAGTTGAGCGGCGGCGCGCCGAGGGCCAGCAGCTCCTCTTCCAGCCCGGGGAATCGTCTTCTCAGGATCTGCACGCCGCGCAACAGCAGCACATGTACATGCCGCGACTGGGGCACGCCGGGCCGCCACTCCCCGGCGCCGCAATCGTCCCGCTCGACGACCGTTACCCGCTCAAAATGATCGGCCAGCACATTTGCCGCAAAAAGGCCGGCCATACCGCCGCCAAGGACGACGGCGGATCTTCGCGGCTGATCCTCAGAACCGAATAGCGCCATTGCTACCGCCACCTCGTTTTACAACTCTATTTGCCCTGACTCCCCAAACTGCGAGGCGCGCCATGGACCCGCAGCTGTCCACCAAAATCGGGAAGCCAGGAACTAAGGGCTGGCTACGACTCCCGCCTGCACCAACTCTTCCAGAATCTGCTGCGCGATCTCGTCTGCCGAGTACCGGTCGGTCTCCAGGACGAGGTCCGGCCGGGGCGGCTCCTCGTAGGGCGCCGACACGCCGGTGAAGTTCGGGATTTCGCCGCGCGCGGCGCGCGCGTACAACCCCTTTGGATCGCGCTGCTTACAGACCTTGAGGTCGCACTTGACGTAGACCTCCCAGAACGGGCCTGCCGGTCCAGCCACCGACCCCGCCGGCTCAGCTTCCGGCCCGCCTCGCTCTGGGTCAGGGACCGCCACAAGCGCCCGCGCCGCATCCCGATCGGCGATGTAGGGTGAAATGAAGGTGCACAGCACGATGTTGCCGTGCTCGTACGCCAGTTTCGCGACCTCCGCCACGCGCCGGATGTTCTCCGTGCGCGCCTCCGCACTGAAGCCCAAATCGCTGTTGAGGCCATGACGCACGTTGTCCCCGTCGAGGGAAAAGGTGCGCACGCCCAGCCGGTAGAGCCGCTGCTCCAGTGCCTTGGCAACCGTCGATTTTCCCGAACCGGACAGACCGGTGAACCACAGCACCGCCGCCCCGTGCCCGTTCATCTCCTCGCGCATCGGCCGCGTGACCGCGACCGGCTCCCACACGACGTCGGAGGAACGGGGACCGGCAAAGTCGGGGCGGGACCTGCTCCTTTCCCTGGTCTGCACAAGTTCGCTGACCCGCCGCGCCCGGTCGCGGATCATGCCGGCCGCAACTGTATTGTTCGTGTGCGGGTCGATCAGAATGAAGCTGCCCGTGGCGCGGTTGATCTGATAGGAATCGAAAAATAGCGGCTCGGTCGTAACGATATGCGCCCGGCCGATCTCGTTCAGCTGCAGCGTCTGCGCGTCCTGCCGGTGCATCGTGTCTACGTCGATGCGATAGTTCAACTCCTGGACGGAAGCACGCACCCGGCGCGTCGAATGTTGCAGCCAGTACCAGTTGCCCGGCGTGAAGTGGGCCGCGAAACTGCCGCCCGGCCCATTTCCCCGACAGTTCATGGGCCCTTCACTCATCCAACAGAGCGTCGCGTCGATCTGGTTGGATGAGTGCGGCAGATTGCGCACTCGCACCAGCATGTCGCCGCGGCTGACATCGATCTCGTCCTCAAGAGTAACGACGATCGAGTCGCCGACCTGCGCTTGTTCATAGCTCTCGTCACCGCGAAGAATGCCGGCCACGCGGCTGCGGATGCCGGTCGGCAGGGCCACCACCTCTTCGCCGAGCGCGATGCGGCCGGAAACGATCTGCCCGGCGAAACCGCGAAAGTCCCGGCCGTCGGCGTTGCTCGCCCTGATTACATACTGGATCGGCAGGCGAAAATCAACGATGTTGCGGCCGGCGCCGATGTTGACCGTCTCCAGATGGTGCAGCAGCGTTGCGCCGTTGTACCAGGGCATGTTAGCGCTCTGGCTGACGATGTTGTCGCCGTGCAGTGCAGAAATCGGAATGTAGACGACGCCGCGCACGTTCAACTTGGCTGCAAAGGCGCGGTAGTCGGCAACAATCTCATGGAACCGCGACTCGCTGTAGCCGACCAGATCCATCTTGTTGACAGCGACGACGATATGGGGAATCTGCAGCAGCGAGGCGATAAAACTGTGCCGCTTGGACTGGGTCAGGACACCCTTGCGCGCGTCCACCAGGATGATCGCCAGCTCCGCGGTCGACGCGCCGGTAACCATGTTGCGCGTGTACTGGATGTGGCCCGGCGTGTCGGCGATGATGAACTTGCGCCTGGGCGTAGCCGTGTAGCGGTAGGCGACGTCGATCGTGATGCCCTGCTCCCGCTCCGCCCTCAGCCCGTCGGTCAGGAGCGCCAAATCGACCGTTGCATCGCCGCGTGCGGCGCTGGCCTGCTCAACCGCCTGCAGCTGGTCTTCAAATATCGCTTTGGAGTCGTAGAGCAGCCGCCCGATCAAAGTCGATTTGCCGTCATCCACGCTGCCGGCTGTAGAAAATCGTAACAGGTCCATAGCAATTCAACTGGCAACAATCTGGTGGGTCATGCAGTCACTATCCACTATTCACCATCCACAATTCACTATCCACTATTCACTATCCACTGCCCTCAGAAATACCCCTGCCGCTTTCTGTCCTCCATCGCGGCTTCGCTGCGGCGGTCGTCCGCGCGGTCGCCCCGTTCGGTAATGCGCGCGGTCGCGACCTCTTCTATGATCGCGGCCAGCGTGCCGGCGGAGGAAGGCACCGCGCCGGTGCAGGTCATGTCGCCAATCGTACGGAAACGCACCCTCTCACTGCTGACGACTTCGCCCGACCGCGGTGCAACGTAATCTCCGACCGCGAGCAGGACGCCGTCGCGACGCACAACGTCCCGCTCGTGTGCGAAATAGAGGCTGGGCAACTCGATTCGTTGCTCGGCGATATACTGCCAGATATCGAGCTCGGTCCAGTTGCTGATCGGAAAGACGCGGAAGTGTTCGTTGTCCAATCTGCGCCCGTTGAAAAGATTCCACAGCTCGGGCCGCTGGTTCTTGGGATTCCACTGGCCGAATGCGTCGCGGTGCGAGAAAAAGCGCTCCTTCGCCCGCGCCTTCTCCTCGTCGCGGCGCGCGCCGCCCACCGCGGCGTCAATCCGCAGCTCGGCCAGAGCATCCAGCAACGTAACCGTCTGCAATCTATTGCGGCTGGGGTCGGTACCCGGCTCCTCCTGCACGCGGCCGGCATCAATTGAGTCCTGCACTGACCGCACCAACAGGCGGACACCCAACGCCTGGACAAGCTGATCGCGGAATATCAAGGTTTCGGGGAAATTGTGTCCCGTGTCGATATGCAGCAAAGGAAAGGGAATCCGCCCCGGCGCGAACGCTTTGCGCGCCAGATGCGCGCAGACGATCGAGTCCTTGCCCCCGGAAAAGAGCATGCAGGGCCGCTCGAACTGGGCAGCCACTTCGCGCAGCACGTAGATCGCCTCCGACTCAAGCTGACGCAGGTGTCCGGCCTGGGGAGCAGGCTGCCCGTCGGCCGCGTTGACACGCGCCCCATGCGTCGCGCTCTCCTCGATATCCTGCACTGCTTCAGCTCTCAGCGTCACATCGTCCATTCCGTACCCTCGCTTCGCGTGCGCGACGGTTGGCCACAGCCCTTGCAAAGTCATCATACTACGACGTTACCGCCGTTTCAGGCAAACTTGACGACACAAAAAGCGGGCCTTTGCGCAATCGGAAATAGGACCGCGGAGACCAACTGCTGATCGATAAATCTAACTCCGGAATTGGTTCTCCATTGTCTCCACGGTTACAATGTCGGAATCTGTCGCAGGCCGGGGCCCCTGCCCATTTGGTTTTGAGGCAACCGCCGCGCCTATCCGCCTGCCCGCCAGAGGAAGGCCGAACAACCGCCTCCTGAACTCGATCGGAGAACCCATGAATTCACCAGCCAAACTCTTGCGCCGCAAGAAAGAGAAGAATAGAACCGGAAAGATGTCCATTTTGCTCCTCACCTTCCTCGCGGCCGCCCTCCTGCTCGCCGCAGGCTGTACCGCCGAAGGTCTCATGGTCGCCCCCCCTGGCGTCGACTCCACCGCCGCCGACCCCTGGCAGCAGCCCAGCACGCACAGAGGCGTCCCCGTCGGCTTTACCGAAGAGGGCTATCCCTTCCGCGGCGATCCGGACGCCCCGGTTACCGTCTACGAATACAGCGACTACGAGTGCCCCTTCTGCGCCCGTCACGTAATCCAGACCGAACCGGCGCTGTTGGCCACATTCGGAGAGAGCGGCGCCGTAAAATTCGTCTTCCGCGATATGCCCCTCTCCTCGCTCCATCCCAACGCACTGTCGGCAGCCATCGCCGCCAACTGTGTGGGCGAACAGGATGCCGTCCTCTTCTGGCAGATGCACGACAGGATCTTCCGCACGCAGAAAGAGTGGGCGCCGCTCGAAGAGGCCTTGTCCTTCTTCGCCGAGTTGGCGCAGGAGCTGGGCGCCGACCAAACTCAGTACGGCGCCTGCGTTGCCAATAGCGGGTCCTTGGTAGAAAAGGTGAACGAAAGCCTGGAGGAGGCCAGATCCCTGGGCTTCACCGGCACGCCCAGCTTCCGCTTCGTCTTTGAAGAGTCAGGCGAAGAATTCAGCCTCAGCGGCGCACAGCCATACGAAACCTTCTCCGACTGGATCGAAACGATCGCGCTCGGTCGTTCGCCGCAGGGCGCTGCACAGGCGCCGCAGCAGGACCGGCAACAGGGCGAAGGACAGCTTCCATTTTGGGCTACCCCTGCAGGCCTCCTCCCCGACCCGGACCGGCCCGGCTTCACCCTCGCAGGTGACATATTCAAGGGCAGCAGCGACGCCCCGGTCGTCGTCGTCGAGTTCAGCGACTTCCAGTGCCCCTACTGCAGCCGCCACACACTGACAACACAGCCGGTCCTGGACGAGCAGTTCGTCAACACAGGGCAGGTGATGTGGGTGTTCAAGCATTTCCCGATCGAGAACATCCATCCCTTTGCCTTCTCGGCTTCGATTGCCGCGGAGTGCGCGGCGCAGCAGGACGCCTTCTGGAAGTTCCATCATCGCTTCTTCGCCGAAATGTCTGACTGGTCCCGTCCGGACAACAAGGGTTATTTCATGGCCCTAGCCGCTGAATATGAACTGGATATCGACGCTTTTGAAAGCTGTCTGGGCCAGGACGAGTCGGCCCTGGCTGTACAGAGCGATCTGCAGGATGGCATGCCCTTCGTGCGCGGCACGCCCACATTCGTCGTTCTCTACGGCGGCGAGGGTCGGCTGATTCCCGGCGCACTGCCTGCCGACCAGTTCGTCGGCGCGCTATCCGAGGCGCTCGCAGAAATTGGAGTCGAAAGCGGCGACAGCGGCGAATAGAAGAACAGCCGGCCGCGCCTAGCGGCGGTTGGACGGCTGCCGGCCCGTCCAACCGCCGCTCTTTCTATTCCGCTGAAGTGCATGTTTCATTGGCGGATCGTAGGCAAATCGCCCAAAATCAGAGCCGCCTCATCCCCGCAGTTTCCACCTCCGAAGAAACTGTCAGGCCGCAGCGTGTGTGCCTCTCGGTGCCCACATCTCCAGTGTATGCCCCTGCCGCTTGTCCCCGTCTCTTAGCCCGATTTGGAGCGCTTTCCCAGTCTGACCGGGTCCTTTTGTTCCCAATCTGCGCTATGATACAATCGAAATGGATACAAGCGCAGCCTATGCGCGCGCATTTCGCTCACAGCAGGCCTGTCCCCATTAGCGGGCATGCCGCCCTCGTTGACGAAGCGGGGGAAACGCGGAGCCGATGCGCGCGCACGTTTCTCTATTGGACCGGGAACCTTCGGGGGGTGTGGAGGCGTTCTCTCTCCGGGAAACCACTGGGGCCTTTTCCCCCGAACAGGAGCGCCGTCTGCCCGAAAGAGTTCTTCACCGGCTTTGTGCCGCGTTTGCATGTCTTCTAACCGGCTGCCTCCTCCTGTCGACAACAGGACGGTTCCCCGCGCCTGTACACGCCCTGACCCAAGCCAGCGCCCCGGCAGCGCAGCAAACCGTCGTCAATGCCCAATCGGCCGCCGCCGACCCAATCGACGTGATCGTCATTCTCGATGATTCCGGCAGCATGGCAACCTGTTGGCCCTGGGAAGCAGGGACGCCGCCCTCCACTCCGCCCTGCCAGGGCTACAGCAGCAACGCGCCCAGCGATCCGAACGAGCTGCGCTACAGCGCAGCGCGGCTATTGGTGCATCTGGCCGACAGCGCCGACCGCATAGCGGTCTTGCGCTTTGACAGCACGGCCGAGGGCGTCGGTGCGCTGAGCCTCCTGCAGCAGATGGGCAGCCCGGAAAACCGCCGGCGGCTGGCCGCAACGCTGCAGGCGCCCGAGGACTACGTCGAACGCGGCTACACACGAATGGATTTGGGCCTGCGGGAGGCGCTGCAGCTGCTCGAAACGCACAGTGACCCCAACCGCAGCCAGTATGTGCTCCTGCTGACGGATGGCGAACCGACCGCGCCGCTGCACGTGCCCGGCCAGCGTCCTGTCATTGCCAATCTGCTGGCACAGATCGAAGACGAGGGCGCGCTCCTCTACCCCGTGATCCTTTGCAATCCGGATGCCGGCTGCGCCGGCGATTTCATCAAGAGCCACTCCTCTTTGGCTCGCGAGGCCAAGAGCTCGCAGGACCTTCTGCTCATTTTCAGCGAAATCTTCGCAGAAATGAAGTCGGACCGCTCGGTCGTCACCCGCCGCAACACCGCCGGCGACCTGACGATTTCAATTCGCAACGGCCATGGCACGGGCAGCATCGCTTTCATCAGCCCGCGCGCGGCGATCACGGCAGTGCATAGGGATGGCGCGCCGGTTGAGACGCAGAGCATTCTCGACGATGGCAACATTGACCTGAAGGTTGCGGTCGCCCCGCTGCCAGCCGGCGAATGGGTCGCCAAGACAAGGGACCTCAGCAGCTTTGCCGTCGTCCAGGCGGACAGCTTCCCGGAACTGCTCTTTCCGCCGCCGAGTGTCCAGGGCAGCCCCGCCTCGACACGCTACTATCCTGCCGGCGGTTCTCCGCTCATCGTTGTGGCCGGCGCCGGCCCCGCCGCGGACGAGCCGCTGCTTCTCAACGGCACGACGCCGATCGCTGCCCTGGGCCAGGATCCAATCAGCGGGAAGCAGGTCGCCGCACTGCAGCTGGCCGGCAACCCGGACGAGCTGACCTTGCAGTTGGGAGAGGACAGGCATCCGCTGCAACTGCGCCGCACCTTCCGGCTGCAGGCCCGCGACGACCTGCCCAAGGTCCAGGTCCTCTCACCCTCAGCTGAGAATGCCGGCATCCGCGACGACGGTAGCCTCGTGCTGGAAATCGGCTTTGCAGCCGGCGTTGAGGCGCAGAACCTGCATGCCGCTGTTTATGTGTACGACGTCACCGGCGGCGGCAGCCAGAACGTCTACCGCGCCAGACTCAGCTGCCACAGTCCTGCCGCCGGTCGCAGCCCTCTCTGCTCCGACGACGGTTTTACCCCGCAGGACGGGCATGATTACGAAGCGCTCTTCTTCGTGACCGCGGCGGTTGACGGGGTCAATTTCGGCGACTTCGCGCGCACGCCGCTGGAAGTCGAACCGGCGATCTATGTGCGCGGCCTGCCGGCCGACATCGACCTGGCGAAGATGCCGCTCGAGGGTTGGCCCCTGACTGTGCAGGCCAGCACGGTCGAGGAGATCGGTACGCTTGAGGCCTCGCTGATCCTGCGCCGCTCCGACACGAGTGAAATCGTGCGCGAAACATCACTCAATTTTTCGATCGAAGTGCCTGAACAGGGCAGCCAAGCAGCCCTGCTGCGCATAGAGGGCCTGGAACTGCTCCGCCCCGGCGCATACGAGGGCCAGTTGAATCTATCGGCCTTCAACCCCGCCGGCCTGCCGATGGAGGTGAAGGTCCGGCCCGCGCCCTCGCTGCCTGTTACGCTGAACATTCCCCGTTCCGAAGCCCGCATTCAGGTGCAGGAGGCCGACTTCGGCGAGCTGCTCTTCGATACTTCGCCGAATTTCCGGCTGGACGAAGAGATCCTGCTGCCCGTCGCCTACAACTCCGATACGCCCTTCCGCCTCACAGTCGAACTGACCGAAAGCAGTTGCAGCGACCTGACCGCCACCGCCGGCGATCTCCTGCCCGCCGCGCCCGCAGACGGGGGTAGCGCCGCCAGTGCCGGCGGCTCAGACAGCTGGCAACAGGCAATCATGACCGTTTGGGCGCTTCCGATCCGGCTGCAGAGCCAGAACCCGATGTCGCCCGGCAGCTGCCACGGTGTCCTCAGCCTGACCGGCCCCGGTCAGGACTACGATGTCCTTTCCGATACGTTGCCCTTCCGCCTGCAGATTCGCGACGTGGAGTGGAGCCTCGCCGGCGCGCTCGACTTCGGCAACCTGGGCCGGGCGGGCGAAAGAGCGACCGAGACACTGCTCCTGCGCTTCGACGGCAAAACGCCTTTCCTCGTGCAGGTGGTCGGGGTCGCCGCAGCAGGCGAAACCGGCAGCGGCGTGATGACCCTGGATGAACAGTACCTCGAAGCCCCTCCGGTCGAAGTGAACGGACTGCCTGATGACGAAGGATTCTTCGAAGTTCCCGTAACGCTGGTTGCGCGCAAAGCCCTGCCCAAGGACGCCCTGCGCGGCTCCTTCTACAGCGGAGAGCTGGTCCTGAGTATCTCCGGCCTGGTCGGCGAAACGCGGTCGGTCGACATCAATTTCCGCAGCCCGACCCTTTACCAACGCTATGTCGAGTGGTGGCTGCGTCCGTTCTATACCTTCCCGCTCGTTCTGTGCAGCGGGCCGCTGATGCTGCTGGGGCTGATCATCGTGGTGGCGCGCGCCCGAAGTCGCGGGTACAATGTGGATGATGACGAACCGATCATCCTGCCCGGACAGGAAACTCCTCTGACTCCTCAGCCGGACGCCGCATTTGTCGCGCCAGATTTCGACGGTTTGCAAAGGCAGATGGGCGGCTCAACGCCTCCGATGGCGGGAAGCCCGGCAGGCGCCGCCGGCGTCGCGCCCGCGTTCGAAAATTTCGCAGACGCGGCCGGCGCCGGCACGCACAATGCTGGCTGGGACTCGACCTGGGAACAGGTGAGTTGGGATTCGGACCCGTCTGCACGGGAGGGGTCCGGTGACTTCGACCCCCCCGACAATGTCTGGGGCAACTCGCCTGCCGGCGCGAGCGCCGCCGACCCTTGGGCATAGACTACGAAACAACGTCTGATTCTCTGCTCCCGGTTGCCGGCAATCAGTTCAGGTCTGCGAAAGTGCGCAGATACCAGAAGCTTAAGAGCGAACCACGAAGTGCGATTGAAGGAAACCTGTTATGGAGCAGAGCGGGGCCCCGTTCATCAGCGAAAAACCGACGATCTATCCTACGCTCGTCGTCGGCGTAGGCGGAATGGGCACGAATGCCGTGCGCGCGGTCAAGAGGCGGCTGCGCAAAGCCTGGGGCGGCGAATCGCTGCCCGCGATGATTCAACTCCTGGCGCTGGACACCGAACCACTGATCAACCGACTCGACCAGGAGCCTCTCTACGCCGATGAATCAGCCTACATGGGCAAGTTCGACGCCACGCGGCTGGTGGACAATCTCGAGAACCACCCGGAGATCGCCCGCTGGTGGGACTATCCTTCGATTCCCTTGGGCTATATCCATAACGGCGCCAAACAGCTGCGCCCAATCGGGCGGCTCTCGTTCTTCCGCAACTACGTAAACTTCAAGCGGCTCCTGGAGACGAAGTACGCGGCCCTCGACAAGATCCGCGACCTGGAAATGGCGCAGAACCGCCGCTTTCCGGTGATGAGCAACTACCAGCTCGTCTACGTCGTCAGCAGCCTCTGCGGCGGCACGGGCGCCGGCATGTTCATGGACGTGGCCCACCGCGTGCGCGCACTCGTGCGCAGCAACGCGCGCGTCGTCGGCATCTTCTTCCTGCCGGACGTCCTCGAAGAGGAGATCAACAGCGACCTGCAGCGACGACGGATCAAGGCCAACGCCTACGCCGCCCTGAAGGAGCTTAACTATTTTCAGGAGACGCAGCAGTTCCACGAGCTCTATCCCAGCGAGCAGCGCGCCCTGCCCGACACGCCTTACGCCCCGTTCGACTTCATCTTTCTGCTCGGGCGCACCAACCGCGACGGCCGCAGCCTCGCGCGCAAGACCGACGCCGAGAACCTGGCCGCGCATCTCATCCAGCTGACGGCCATCAGCCATCTCAGCAGCGAGATCCTCGGGTTGGAGGTCAACGTCGTGCGCGAACGCATGTCGGGCAGCGTCGCCGCGGCCGAGGTGGTGAACGAGCGCAGCCCGAAGAAAGGCAACTATCTCGTTTACAGCAGCTTTGCCGCGTCCGCCATCGTCGCGCCGGACGAGACGCTGGTCAACTTCTGGCAGCAGGCCTTCCTGGCCGACTGCGTGAGGCGGCTGGCCGCCGGGCCGGAGCTTAACGACCCGCGCCAGCCTATCTCAACCCAGAGCCGTCAGAAGATACTCTCAATCTGGCAGGGGCTGCTGTCGCGCATGCGCGCCCGCTATCTTTCGCTGGACAACGACCGGCTGGAGGAGCTGGTCGAGGAGGTCGAAGAGCAGCGCGGCGCATGGCTCGGCTTCAAGACCGCGGTCGACACCGCATTTCGCCAAACCGTGCTGGAGACAGGGCTGCGCGGCGCACTTACGCTGGCCGACCTGCTGGCGCCGCTCAACCCCTCGACGGCGCCGATGGAGTCGCTGATCAAACAGAGGCTATTCCTTGTCAACAATCATCCGGTGACCGAGGAGGACCGCGCCGGCTGGCGCACACTGCTGGCACAGCAGGGAGGAGCCGCCGAACAGATCGGCCAGATTGCCGGCAGCTTCGGCGATCTGCTGCTGGCCGCCTTCAACCCGCGCCAGGCGCGCGACCGCGCGCGCGACATGCGCCAGCGCAAGGCCCGCGCGCGCCTGAACCAGCGCCGCGACAGGCTGGAGCGGGTCCTGGTCGAGCGGCTCTTCTCTCACAGCACGCAGATGCGCGAACTGTTCCGAACGCAGATTGACAATGCCGGCAGCGCGCTGGGGCGGGCCAATCAGGCGGCAAGAAGGGCCGCTGACAGAATCGATCCCCGCATTCCCGACGGCACGGCCAGCACAAACACTTACTATGAACTGGAGACCGGCGCGGTCGGGCGCGACTACTTGCAGCATTTCTACCGTAACGCGGCACAGGTCGTCTATCCAAGCGACTGGGAAACCCTGCTGGGGCCTGCCATCGACCGCATTTCAAGCAGCGGCCAGCCCGTATCCGCCGAAGAGCTTTTCGCCAATCTCACCAACGCAATCGCCAACGAACGAAGTTTGCTGGGCCGCGTGCTGCAGTGCGTGGACATCCGGCACATCATCGATGTACAGCATGGCGAGGAGACACAGCAGTCGCGGCCCCTGCCCAACAACCGCGTGCAGCAGTGGCTCGACCGCCTCAATCCCTACATCCGCTGGGACTCGGACCGCTTCAGCTTCCACGACGGCAATCTGGAGCACATTCGCCTGGCGGCCACGCCGTCCGCCCGCCATGACGACCCGAACCTGGCAATGGCGATGATTGGCCAGGAGGACATCAAATGGATTCCCACCGGCGACACCGGCCGCATGGACGCCGTGTGGATCGTCCACGGCCTGCCGGTGACGCTGATCGACCGCCTTGACGAATTTCGGGCGCAGTATGAAAACGAGCGTGATTTCCCCGCCCGCGAGGAATTTCATCTCCACCCCGCCTGGGTCGATCTGCCCGAAATCACCGAGGACAACTTTTAAGTTCCAGCCACACGCTTTTCCTTGGTCGTGACTCGCTAGTGAATGCGCTCAGCGCCCAACGAGCAGACAACTGAAAACTAAGAACTGGAAACTCAAAACTCCCAATGCTTCCCGGCGCAACGCGTAGCCGAGCCGCGATACTCTGTTTTGGCGGATGGGGCTTGCAGACTATGCTCCACCTGGCGCCGCGCCTGCAGGCTGCCCAGGAACAACGCATCGCCACCGGCATCGACGGCCCCGACCTGACCCGCATCACTCGTTTTGCAGCCCTCCTCCCCTCCGATCATCTCGACCAACAGGGCGAGCTTGACCTCAGCCTGTTCACCCTGCGCGACAGCCGGCTGCCTCCCTTCTACCTGGAGCGCTTGCTGCACAAGCTCGACCGCTCCAGGAAGACGGCCGCAGGCGGACACGCCGCGCCGCTTGCCGCCAGCCAGCGGCGGGCCAGCCAGTTTCTGGACGCGGTCGGCGAAACCCTGGTCCCTCTGCAGTGGCAGGCGAACGCAGGAAGGCGCGGGAACGATTCTTCTCCCCGCAGAGGACTGCCCTGGCCATTCCGCAGGCCGAGCAAAGACGAACAGAGCGGCGATGCGCTCGGCGGCGCCGGCATGCCGCCTGCAGCGCAGACCGCGCACGACCCGCCCACGCGGCGCCATGCTTTTCGCGCCGGCCTGCAGGCCGGCGACCACATCGCCCACCTGGTCGCATCCAATATCATCGACCCGATCCGCGCCGACACCCACGTGCCGGGCGATCCCTTCGTGCAGACGACCCTTTACGTCATCGCGCCGCTCTTCGAACCGCTTACCTCGGCGCTGATCTGGCCGACGATCGCGCATCAGCTCAACTATCTGGGACAGCGCCACATCGCTCAGGTTGTCGGCATATTCGCGGCGGGCAGCTACGCGACCGACAGCAGCCGTGTCATCGAGGATGCCACCTGCTACGCGGCGATGGCGGAACTGGAGGCGCTCACCGGGCTCCGCCCCGTCAATCTCGCCAAATTTACGGCATCCATGCGTCAGGATTTGGGCAAGCGCGGTACTAGTCGCGGCTCGCTGCCGGAGGAGTGGCTGGGACATCAGCTCTTTGACCGCATCTACCTGGTCGACCGCGAAAAAAGCAATCAAGGACTGGCCCGCAACAGCTACGAGCTCTCCGTTCTCGTCAGCAACGCGCTACAGTCTCTCATCACCGCCGACGGGGCCGCTTACATAGATGAACAGGTCGGCATCGACCTGCGCAATGCCGGCGAGCGGCCGTACAGCCTGCTGGGCGCAGCCGCAGATTATCTGCCGATTGACTATCTACTGCAGACTGCGCAGGAAAACGAAGGCAAGAGACTCTTACGCGAGATGGTTTTGCCCACCGAGGCAGCGGGCGGGGCTGTCATCTCGCCGCCGCCCGCGGCGCCAAACATGGAGCCGTTGACGCCTCTACAGGAGCTGGGCGCAACGTCGCAGCAGGTGTTGACACAGCTTACCGAGCAGATGCCCCACCTGTTCAATGAGCTCAGTCCCCAATCGGTTGAGCAGATCTCTGTCCACCCCAGCTACATATTGCCGAACGCGACCGCACGCAAGCTGCGCGGACTGGACCCGGTCCGCTGGCAGGCCTCTTTCGACAGTCACCTGCACGAGATTCTGGCCCAGTTTGAAGAAAGCACCGACGCCGGCGCGCTGGACTCCGCCTGGGGATTGGCCGCCCTGCGCGAAAACGGCCTGCCTCAAAACGCGAGCGACGCCCGCTTTCTGCCGGCCATCGCCGTGCGAATGCGCACGAGGTTGCTCACGCTTCTCGGTTCGCAGCCGGCGGGGATCGTACATGCGCGGCGGCAGCTCCACCAGTGGCTCTACGAGCTGGGGCTGGAACGCCATGCGCTCTCCAGCTTCGCAAATGACGTTATCCCGAAGACCGGAGCCGGCCACGCCGAACGCCAGCTCGAGCTGCGCGACTGGCGCGCACGCTATATGCGCACGCTTGGCGACCAGCCCTCTCTCTTCGGTTCGATGACGAGGGCGGGCGGCCTGTTGAGCGGCATCGTGCTGCTGACTCTGCTCTATCTGTTCGGTTCCGGGTTGGCAGGCAACATTGACGCCATCGTAGCGAGCGATGCAAACGCGGTCGCGCTCATGGGACTGATGGACGAGGCGTTTGCCGGCGCAATCGTCGATTTCATCGAGAGCGAGGCCAACGCGGCCACCTTCATTGGACTGATGCTCGGCGCGTTTCTGGGCGCGATGATCTCTTTCCGGGCGCGGCTGCGGCGCGTTCGTGCGCTGCGGCGAGAACGGGTGAACCTGGCCCGTTCCGAGTTGACCGGCCGGTTGCAGGAGGGTGTGCAGCGCGGGCTGGGACGCGTCCATGAGCGCCTGCAACAGATGCTGCAACAGATGGACCGCGTTCTTGAGGAGACCTGCGAGCTTCTGCAGGACTGGTCGGTCAGCGAGGCGTTGCCTCCCCTGCCGCCCGCGGAGGTGACCAGCACTCATCTCTATCGCCCCCATCTCAATTCAGCGCTGTGGGAGCGGTGCCAGGCCTTTATGCGCAGCCGCCAGGACGCTGAAGGTCGCCATGGGGAAGGGCGTCTGCGCGAAATCTGGACGTCGCCTCAGCGCCGTGACCGACTCGCGGCCCTGTTCACCGGCCAGCACGACAATACGCAAAGAGGGGAAGTTCAGCGGGGCCTCGCGCAGAGCCTGGCCGCCTACGTCCGCCGCAGCGCGCAGGACGCGGTCGCAGCTGCGCCGACAGAAACGCCAGAACAGGCAGCCGGCGGTGGGCGAGCCTTCCACGAGGATGAGAACCTCGCCGCACGCCGGGAATTCGTGCGCACGCTCGCCCGCGACTACAACCTTGAGCATCTCCTCTGGCGAGACATCGCCTCGTCGGAGGATTTCACCTCCTTCTCTCCCGAAGGGACGTTCACACCAGTTTCCGCCGCAACGCTACGCTATCTGGAAGAGATGTGGAGCGTCGCCAAACCCGCGGCCAACTACGATGTCTCCGACCGCCTGGCCGCCTACGGCCTGCCGGTCGAATTCGCCGCCGTCTCCGGCGACCCGGACAGCGACCTGACCGAGGGCGTGATGCAGAGCTTACGCATCCCCCGCCTTTTGACGGGCGACCCCTTCCAGATCACCTTCGTGCGCACCCTGCACGGTCTTGAGTTGAACGACTTGGGGAGTATGGCGCGCTACATGGCAGAGCTGGGCCGCCTGAACCCGGCCGCCCGCCAGCAGGTTCTGCTGGCGGATGCCATTGACGCGGAGCTTTACAATCAGCAGCGCCCCTAGAATGGACGTACCCCGAAACCTGGCCTTTGATGCCCCTAAGAGTTAATTGCTCAGCACCGCGGTCGCGCCCGCGGACTCTTCGCCCGTCTGATCTGTGGAGTCGGTCCCGGCGGAAGCCGCCACGCGTCCATCGGCTGCCAGCACCGGCACCAGCGCCGCGATCGCGCACTCCACCATGCTGTCGTCCGGCTCGCGCGTGGTGATGCGCTGGAGAAGCAGGCCGGGGGCAATCAGCAGGCGCATTAAGGGGTTGCCGGCATGATTCGCGCTGAACCGAATAATCTCATAGGAGATGGCCGCGACCAGCGGGATCAGCAGCAGCCGGGAGACAAAACGCAAAACCAGGGCCAGCCAGGCGTACTCGATCCCCGCGAAAGTCAGCGGCGCAAAGAGCAAAATGCTGATCACGAGCACATAGAGCAGAAAACTGGTGCCGCAGCGCACATGCTGGACGCTGTGCTTCTGCACGCTCGCCGCATTCAGCGCATCCCCGGCCTCGTACGCATTGATCGTCTTGTGTTCAGCGCCGTGATAGGCGAAGACGCGGCGAATGTCGGGCAAAAAACTGATTGCCCACAGATAGACCACGAACAAAATGAGGCGGATGCCGCCTTCGGCTACCGCGTCAAGATAGGGGTTGTGCTCGAAAAAGCCCGCAAACCAGCGGCTGGCGAAGGTGGGGAGCAGGAAAAAGACGGCCACGGCAAAAGCAAGGCTTGTCGCGATCGTCGTCCACGCCACCGGGCCGGAAAACTCGACCTGCTCTTCAGCGTCATCCTCCTGCATCGCCACGTCCGCGCTCCACATCAGCGCGCGCATGCCCAGGCCGAGCGCATCCCATAACATGGCCAGCCCGCGCACGAACGGCCACTGCCCCCATTTGCGCGTGTAGATCCTGGCTGTGAGCGGCTCCTCATGCACAATGATCGTGCCCTGGGCGTTGCGCACGGCAATCGACATCGCCTTGCGCCCCCGCATCATCACGCCTTCAATGACCGCCTGCCCGCCGTAGAACTGTGTGCTCACAACGCCGCCTATCGAATGGTGCGGCAGCGCTGCCACCGCCGCTCTCGAATCCTTTTGTGGTCGCACGTGGCTGCGCCGGCCCTCCCGAAAATGCCGACAGACGTGCTCCAAACACCGGTGATTGTAGCATTCCCGTTTTCATTGGGTCAAACCATACCGGAACGCGTTCACAAGCGACAGCCGTGTCCGAAGCGCGACCCGCCACCGTGCAAATTGACAGCGTGAAATACCCTGGAGTATCATCAATTCCAGTGTATAACCGTCCGGCGTGACGGCTCTGGGAACGGCTTCATCTTCAGTTTTCCCCCGCCAATTCAGACGATGCCCGTTTCCGGAATCTGCGACTTGCGGAGGGCCTGCATGATGCGAAAACGACTGTCAATACTCCCGTTACTGCTGATGGCGGCTATCGTCGCGGCTGCCTGCTCGCTGGCGCCGCCCGCGCCGGTGGATGAGCCGCAATCCGCCGCCACAGGCGCGGACGCGGAAAAGATCATCTATCTCGGCGCCGCAGTCAGCGAGACCGGCAAATTCTCGCGCGAAGGAAAAGACACGCGCCAGGGCTACGGCGTCTGGCTGGACTGGGTCAACAACGAATACGGCGGCATCAAGGTCGGAGACGAACGGTACAAGGTCGAGTTGATCATGTACGACGACGAGGGCGACCCCGACACGGCCGCCCGCCTGGTCGAAAAGCTGATCAACGAGGACCGGGTCGACTTCCTGCTGGGGCCATACAGCTCATTCCTGACACAGAGCGCCAGCGCGATTGCCGAAAAGTACAACAAGATCATGATCGAGGGCAACGGCGCGGCCGAGCCCCTCTTTGAACGGGGATTCCAGAATCTGTTCGCGGTCCTGACGCCGGCCGTGAACTATACGCGGTCGGCCTTACAACTGCTCGCTGACCAAGGCGCCGAAACGGTTGTCATCGCCTACGAGGACACCGCCTTCCCCACCAGCGTAGCCGATGGCGCGCAGCGCTGGGCCGAGGAGTACGGTCTCGAAGTGCTCGGCGTCGAAACCTACCCCGTCAACGTGGCCGACGTCAGCGGAATCATGGCCAAATTCAAGGAACTGGAGCCGGATATTTTCATCGGCGGCGGACACTTCAACGACGCCGTCCTCTTTATCCGCGCGGCCAAGGAGCTGGACTTCAACCCCAAGGCGATGGTTATCACCGTCGGCCCGAGCAACCCGAAACTGATCGAAGAGGTCGGCGCCGACTCCGAGTACGTCATCGGCCCCACCCAGTGGGAGGCGTCGATGAGCTACGCCGACGAGTACTTCGGCACCGCGGCCGAGTACGCTGCCCGCTACGAGAACCTGTGGGGCGAGCCGCCCACCTACCAGGCCGCGGAATCGACCGCCACCGCGCTCGCGCTGCACATCGCCATCGAGCAGGCCGGCGCCATCGACACCGATGCCGTGCGCGCGAGCCTGCGCAACCTTGACGTGGTCACCTTCTATGGCCCCATCAGCTTCGATGAAAAAGGCCGCAACGCCGCCAAACCGATGGGCGCGATTCAGATCCAGAACGGTGAAATACTGGTCGTCGCGCCGACCAACGCCGCGGTCGCCGAATTGAACTACCCGGCCCCAACCTGGAAAGATCGGTAAGACTCCGGCTCTGTGTCCCATATCTCAATGTGCAGTCGCAGCCGCATGCTCCTGCAGTCCTCCGCAGATGCAGTTGAAGCAATATTCTCAAGGGATCGCCCACGGCTTAGGCCTGCGGTGTTACTGACAACGAAAGACTGGAAACTGAAGACTCTCAAGCATGGACCAGCTTCTGCAGGCGCTCGTCAGCGGGCTATTGCTCGGCGGTTTCTACGCCGTAATGGTGCTCGGCTTCTCGGTGATCTGGGGCGTAATGGGCGTGATCAACCTGGCCCACGGCGAGTTCCTCATGATCGGGGCCTACCTCGCCTGGGGGATGTTCCGCCTCTTCGGGTTGGACCCCTTCGCGTCGCTGGCCCTGATCCTGCCGCTGATGTTCCTGGCCGGCTATCTCTTGCAGATCGTGTTGATCAACCGAATCGTCGAGCGTCCCCACCTGATGACCCTGCTCGTCACTTTCGGCGTCTCCATCGCACTGGCCAACCTCTTCAAAATCCTGTTCTCTTCGGACCCGCGTAACATCGCCGTCAGCTACAACGGCTCCGTCGAGCTTGTCGGGATCACCTTTCCCATCGTCAAGACGATCATCTTTGCTGCCGCGCTGCTCATCATGCTCTGCCTGCACCTCTTTCTGCAGCGCAGCCGCCTGGGCAAGTCGATCCGCGCCGCGGCGCAGAACAAGAACGCAGCCCGCATCGTTGGCGTCGACATCAACCGCGTTTACGCCATCACCGCAGGCATCTGCATCGCTCTGACGGCCGCGGCCGGCGCGATGCTCAGCCCGACGCAGGCGATCTTTCCCTTCATGGGGCCTCCCTTTACGCTCAAGGCTGTCACCATCACCGCGCTCGGCGGCCTGGGGCGCATTCCAGGTGCGCTCATGGGCGGAATCATCCTCGGCATTGCCGAAATCTTTGTCGCCACTTATGTGCGCGGCATCGGCACCAACCTCGGTGTCGCCACCAGCTTCGTCCTCCTTGTCCTCATCCTGGTCGTGCGGCCGCAGGGCCTTCTGGGCGGTCTGCGCCCGCTCGATGCGGAGGCCGAGTAATGGGCGCGCAGGGTGAACAGACCGAAACGAAGCTCGACGACAGGGAAGAAAGCGGGGCGTCCTCAGCAGGGCCTGCCTCTGACCGACATCGATCTCGGCTCAGACAGCGGCTGACGCGGCCTTTTGGCAACTGGACGGGGTTGACGCTGTGGCTTCTGTTGTTGGTACTGCTCGCAGCCTATCCCTACACCGGCGTCTCCAGCCTCGCCCTGCTGGTCGGCAGCCAGGTCTTTGTGCTTGTTACCCTGGCCTCCAACTGGAATCTCATCGGCGGGCTGACCGGTTACGTCGACTTCGGCCATGCCGTCTTTTTCGGCATCGGCGCCTATGTCATGGGCATCCTCGTGACCCGCACGCCGCTGCTGATCTCGCCGGAGTGGGGATTCTGGCAGGCGTTGCCGGTCAGCGGCGTTGCCGCGGCCATCTTCGCCCTTCTGATAGGGCTGCCGACTTTGCGGCTCAAAGGCCCCTACTTCTCGATCGCCATGCTCGGCACCTTCGTGGCGATGCGGGAGATCGCGCGCGTGCTGCGCCCTATCACCGGCGGCGGCATCGGGCTGAACCTGCCGCCCGTCCTCAACCGTCTGGGCGACTACTACCTGATGCTTGCAGTCATGGGGCTGGCCGTGGCCCTGATCTGGTGGATCCGGCGCAGCGAGTTCGGGCAGAGCCTCATCGCGATCCGCGAGGACGAGACCGGCGCCGAGATGCGCGGCATCAATACAACGCTGCACAAAAATATCGCCTTCATGATCGCGGCCTTCTTCACCGGCATTGTCGGCGCATTCTGGGCCTGGCAAAACACCTTCATCGACCCCGATGTCGTTTTCATCGAAACGCGCACCGTCGAAATGGTGATGATGTCGATGCTGGGCGGGCTGGGCACCGTGTGGGGCCCGCCGCTGGGCGCGGTGGTCATCTACTTTATGCAGAATCTCCTCTGGGAAAAACTGTTCGAAGTGCATCTGCTCGCGCTTGGCCTGCTGCTGGTGGTGATGGTGCTCTTCCTGCCTGAGGGCATCCTTGGCACGCTGGGCGACCGCAGCAGCACATCGCTCGGACGGCTTTTGGGGCGCTTCGGCAAAGGCCATTAGTTTTCGACCGGCGCGCGCATGCCCGCGTCCCGCGTTCGCGAAACAGTCGCTTTCCAATTCGCTGGGACGAGCAGAGCGCCAGGTTTACGGAGGGTTGGGGATGCGGAGAGTCCGCTACAACTGCGCGATGAGTCTGGATGGGTTCATCGCCGACGCCAACGACGGGTTCGACTGGATTGTCATTGATCCTGATATCGATTTTGAAGAGTTGTCGGCGCAGTTCGACACCTATCTGATGGGGCGGCGGACGTTCGAGGTTACCGGCAGTCAAGGTTCGCCGGAAGCAGCGGGGATTCGAAACTACGTTTTCTCCAGGAACCTGCGCCAGTGTGATTATCAGAATGTGAAAATCATCGGCGAGGACTGGAAAGAGGTGGTGCGTTCGATACGGGCGGAGCCGGGCAAGGACATCTGGTTGTTCGGGGGCGGCCGCCTGTTCGGGAGTCTGTGCCAGGAGGGGCTGGTCGACACGGTCGAAGTGGCGGTAATTCCGATTCTGCTGGGAGACGGCATTCCCTTCGTGGCCGGACTGTCGAAACGAGTCAAGTTGAGGCTGAAGGGACAAAGGGTATTGGAGAAGACCGGAACGGTGATTCTTGAGTACGAGGTCGGCAGAATCGCTGTCCCCCAGGAACCATAACTCGCCTTGTGTTCAGGCAGAACCATGCCTTCTGAAAGACAGCCCCTGCTGGAGGGGCATACCGTTTCCAAATACTTTGGCGGTCTGGCCGCGGTCAACAACGTCGATTTCGCGGTCTATCCCGGCGAAATCGTTGGCCTGATCGGGCCGAACGGCAGCGGCAAAACGACCCTGTTCGACTGCCTGAGCCGCCTGCAGAAGATCGACGGCGGCAGAATCCTGTTCAGAGGTCGCGATGTCACGCGGGCGCGACCCTATCAAATCGCCAGAATGGGCCTGTCGCGCACCTTCCAGTCGGTGCGCGTCTACCGCAAGATGAGCGTGTTCAGCAATATGCTGATCAGCCACCAGTGGCGCGACACCTCTCTCCTCCGCATGCTCCAGCCCAGCCCTGCCGGCACCGCGCACCGCGCGCATGAACTCCTGGAATTTCTGCAGATCGAGCGGCTTGCGGGGGAGCAGGCCGGCCGCCTGTCGGGCGGACAGCGCCGCCTGCTCGAAATCGGCATGGCGCTGATGCCCAACCCCGACATCCTGCTCCTGGACGAGGCTACCTCCGGCGTCAATCCGACGCTTATCGAAACGATCAAAGACCGGATTCGCGCGCTAAACGAGCAGGGAAAAACCTTTCTCCTGATCGAGCACAACATCAACTTCATCGCCGACCTCTGCAGCCGCGTCTACGTGCTCAACCACGGCGAAAAGCTGGCCGAGGGCACCCCCAAAGAGATCCTGCAAAACGAAGCGGTGATCGATGCCTATTTTGGAGCGTAACGGCAGTGGAGGCGGAAAGTTGGTTGCAAGAGTAAACAGGAGACGCGAAAAGGCGCGCTATGTCCTCGCCGCTTCTCGTCGTTGACGACATCTACGCCGGGTACCAGGACTTCGACATCCTCAAGGGTGTTTCGCTCGCCGTGCATCCCGGGGAAATCGTCTGCGTCATTGGGCCGAACGGCGCCGGCAAGTCGACCGTATTCAAGGCCGTATACGGGCTGATCGGCGTGCGCCGCGGTACCGTGCGCTTCGACGGGCAGGAGATCACCAATGATCGCCCCCAGGACGTGTTGAGCGCCGGCATCTCGATCGTGCCCCAGCTGCGCAGCGTCTTTGCGCAGATGACGGTGATGGAAAACCTGGAAATGGGCATGTACATTGAGCACGACCAGGCGCGCATCCACCAGCGCATCCGGTACATTTTCGAGCTGTTCCCGCGGCTGGCGGAACGGCGAACGCAGATGGCCGGCACGATGTCAGGCGGCGAGCAGCGCATGCTGGAGATCGGCCGCGCGTTGATGCTGGAACCGAAGATCGTGATGATGGACGAGCCGAGCGCCGGCCTGTCGCCGCTGATCACGCGCATGATTTTCGAAAACATCCGCCGTCTCAACCAGGAAATCGGTCTGACCGTGCTGATGATCGAGCAGAACGCCCGCCAGGGCCTCGAAGCCAGCCACAGAGGCTACGTGCTCGAGCTGGGTCGCAACGCCTACGAGGGCCAGGCCCAGGCGCTGCTCGACAACCGCGACGTGCGCCGCGCTTTTTTGGGTGGTTCATAACCTCAATTGCATCAGTTTCCTCCACGACAACAAAAGCAACGGTTTTGCGGGTCTGCCGTCTGCTTGAACCCGATCCCGAACCTTCAATATGCGGCCGCTTGGGTGCAGGCAGGCAGGGCGATTGCATCTAAATTGGGTCAGTGCATCGAAATGTTGCCGAGACCACTTCCAGGTCGGGGTCAGGCATTGAAAACTGTACGAATGGCGGCATGCAGGCTAAGAATCTGACAGGTTTCGATACCTGACGTACTCTGTTGCAGCGAATTTGTGTCGTCATTCACCAGGCTGGAAGCGATTTCCACTTATTGTCACGTTCTTTTATTCGGAATACCGCCAAAACTGGCTTAACGATTTAGATGCGTTTGCCCTGTGCAGGCAGGGGAGGGGTGAACCTGTTAGTGTATAATGTGTGCCGAGTGACGAGACAGATGGTTGAAGCGCAAGAGGCACAAAGTGGAAGAATTGGTAGTTGCCAGCGTTGCCGAATTTCAGGAACGATTGCAGGAACTTGAGCCTGAAGAGAGGGGTTACCTGTTCCGAGGGCAAGCCAATGCTGCTTGGAGGGTCCATAGTTCGGCTGCTCGACGCCTATCCGACAACTCGGTTCGCCCGATCAATCAACAATTGATCAGCCATCTCCTTGTGGGCTACTTGGAGACTATGATTGCTAAGGCCAAGTTGCGGAACTATGTGCCGCCCGGCCTACCAAGCGACGCTTCCGATCTGGAATTCTTGGCCCATCTCCAGCATCAAGGGGCGGCAACTGGGCTGATAGACTTCTCCCGCCAGCCACTGGTTGCGCTTTGGTTCGCCTGCAATGATATTCGAGCAAAGGACGGGGCCGTCCTTCTCCTTCCCCGTTCTGCTACCATGGAAATAAGTGACCTCGCTACTCTGAAGAACAACATAGAATTCTTCTATGGAGAAGATAAATTATGGTCGTGGGAGCCGTCCGCGTTCAGGGAACGCATCTTGACACAGAAATCCGTTTTTGTCTTTGGCCTTCCGTGGATTGATCCAGACAGGCAAACGAAAATTACTATACGGGCCGAGAGCAAGACTAGAATCATTGAACACTTGGAATCCTTTTGTGGCATCAATGAAGAGGAACTACATCCTGACTACTCAGGATTTGCTATTGCAAACGCTTCCACCAAGCCTTTTGACGCCAAGCGAACCATCTCCTACTGGCAAAAGCAGATTGAACAATCATCTGATGAATTGGAAAAGGCAAAGGCATATTACAAATATGGGGTGGCATTTGATGCGATTGGAGATCCCGCTAAGGCTATTGAACAATATGATGAAGCGGCAAAGCTGAATCCGAGGGATGCCAATACATTCATCAATCGCGGCAATGCCAAGGCTGATCTTGGGAATACTGATGAAGCAATTGCAGACTATGCTACAGCCATAGAGGTCGATCCGGAATGTGCTGCAGCCTTTAACAATCGGGGCAACCTCAAGGCGAATCTTGAACTGAAAGAAGAGGCAATTGCGAACTATGACAAAGCTTTGGAACTAGACCCACAGCTTGCGGAAGCCTACACAAATAGAGGTAGCGCCAAAGCCGATCTAAAGCTATATCAGGAAGCGGTCGCGGACTTTGACAGCGCGTTAGAAATCGATCCTCTCAATCCTCTTATGTACTGCAATCGAGGGACAGTAAAGGCTGAAATGAAACTCTTCGAGGAAGCTATCGCTGACTTCAATAGGGCAATAGATGACTTGGAAAACTCTCTTGGCGCTGAACAAGACCTTGCTCAAGCCCATTTCAATCGCGGATTAGCCAAGACCAGTATCGGTCTGATTGCGGATTCGTTAGTTGATTTCATAAGGACCGTAAAACTTGATCCGGAAAACGTGAACGCTTACTACAATTTGGGAACTGCCAACAATAGGCTCGGCCTCTATAGCGAAGCGCTTGTCAACTTTGACAAAGCAATTCTCCTCAGGCCAAAGTACCCAGATGCCTACACCAGTCGTGCCTATGCTAAAGCCGGCCTCGGGCTGTATGAGGAAGCAATTCTTGACCACAATCGTGCCATAGACCTCGACCCGAATGACGGAAAAGCCTACCACAACCGTGGTGTAACGAATTCTTCCTTTGGTCGCCATGAGGAAGCGCTTCGCGATTATGACAAGGCGCTCTTATGCAGTCCTGAACTTGCTGATACGTACGTAAATCGCGGCACAGTCAAAGCTCACCTAGGCAGACGTGAGGAGGCCATTGCCGACTTAAACCAAGCGATACTATTGGATCCAGAAAATTCTATTGCTTACTTTCAGCGAGGAATCTTTCGGCGCAGTTGGGGTCCACTTGAGGCGGCCCTTAGTGATATCGACATGGCCATTCGTATAAAACCAGATTTTGCCGAGGCCCTGCATAACAGAGGAAAGATCAAGGCCGAGCTAGGTCTGCACGAAGATGCGATTGCCGACTATAGCAAAGCGCTAGACCAGAGGCCTGAGTATGCCGGAGTCTACCTTGACAGAGGCATTGCCAACACCGCACTAAGACGTACTGAAGAAGCAATTAAAGACTGGGATGAGGTAATTCGTATCAGTCCACAAAATGCTGATGCCTATATCAACCGCGGGAGCGCGATGGCTCTGCTCAGACGTCCTCGAGAAGCAATTTTGGACTTTGACAAGGTGATTGAGATAGTTCCCCATCTCAGCGGCGCATACAACAATCGAGGTTCAGCAAAGGCAATACTTGGGCTGTATGAGGATGCAATCAGAGACTTTAACGCTGCTCTGGGCATCAATCCTGGGGACATGAAGGCTCTCGCCAATCGTGGACAGTCTAAAGCCCTTCTTGGTCTACATGAAGAAGCGATTGCCGATTATGACTCTACTTTGCGTATCACTCCAGACGATGCCGAGGTCTACTACAAGCGAGGATTGGCTAGAAAGGATCTTAGACAATTTGAATCAGCCAAAAAGGACTTTGAACACGCGAAGATCCTTGCCCAAGAACAGGGGCTAAGAGAGCTACTGTCATGTCTTGAGCATGAATTGAAAAGCCTAAACTTCAAACCGTTTCAAGTAATTTCACATAGCAGCGAGTTTGTCCCCGGAGTGGACCCGGAAAGACTGAAGGAAAGGATCTACGAACTTGATGACGAGCTCTTCGTCAAGAAGAGCGGGAAATGATCGTACCGGATGTCAATTTGCTGGTCTTCACCTATCACCGGCAGAACCCTTACCACCAAGCCGCCAAACATTGGTGGGAAGGATTGGTAAACGGAACAGAAACGATTGGGTTGCCTTGGGCGGTATCCATGGGGTTTGTGCGATTGATGGCCAACCCTAGAGTTCTGGTAAATCCGATGTCGCCATCAGAAGCCTTGGAACGAGTCGAAAGCTGGTTTCAGTACGGCCACGTCCAGCCTTTAGATCCTGGACCCGAACACTTGACCCATATGCAGAACATTCTAGACGCGACCCGCGGCGGCGCGAACCTGGTGGCAGATGCGCACATCGCCGCGCTCGCAATCGAACACCGGGCGGTGCTGCACTCCCATGATTCGGACTTTGGCCAATTCCCGGGCCTCCAGTGGCACAAACCTCTATGATCTCCTCTCCGTCCACTACATTTGAGTCGCTTGCCGTCAGCCGCACATGAGACCGATTACGAGCTACTGTCATGACTCATGGTCAAAGATGGGTCCGCTGTTTGCGTAAACTGTCGACACTTCTTCCTCGCTGACTTTCTATTCAACGGAAGACAGACAATAACAAACTCTTCCCACACAGGATTTGTACGCACTTCAGAATATCCACTCCAGAGACGACTTTTTCGGTTACACTGGTAGCGAATGAGGAATCCGCGCTGGCGATCTCTTCGCCATCTACCATCTTGATCGAAATAGACGCGCACATGAACATCGACCTAGTCGCCTACTCCCAAGCCAACCCGGCGCTCAACCCTTCCGAACTCCAAGAAACTAGCGATCTGGCCACAATCTGGAACGGCGCCAGCACCTTCCCCGAAAACGTCATCGAATATGCCGGCCGCGTCTGCTACCGCAGCACGCAGCGCATGGGCACGGCGCCGCGCTTCATCATTAACCGCGTCAAAGAGGGCCACGAGGACATCATCGAACACATCGTGGCGACGGTGCGCGTCCGCAACAGCGAAGAGCCGCTGCGCTGGCGCATGCTCAACCGGCACTGCGAAGTGACCGAGGAACCCGACGGCAGCTGGCTCGTCAGCGCCAACACGCGGGTCTGGCTGAGCTTCTTCCGCGACGGCATCGGCCTGCAGGCGCTGCCCCATCTACAGGCGATCGCGCCCAAAGTCTACGCCGAATTCGACGATATAGGACCAACCGGCAACGGGCCAACCCCCACCGCTGCGCCGCCACCCATGCCCTTGCCTGAACTGGACCTGCCGACCCTGCGCCCGCGCGAGGAAGGCCCGCTGCGGGTGACGCTCCTGGCCTTCACCCAGCCGGCGCTTGCCGATGCCGCGGCCCAGGAACATCACGGGTCGGCCACATTCTTCTTCGAAGGCATAAGCCGCGCCTGCACCCATCAGCTCGTGCGCCACCGGCTCGCCAGCTTCAGCCAGGAATCGCAGCGGTATGTCGAACTGAGCAAAGGCGGGTGGAATGCCGTCATTCCCCCGGCCTTCGAAGGCAACGACGCAGCCCAGGCCAAATTGAGTGAGGCCTGGGACTACCTGCAGGCCGTCTATCGAGAGTTGCGTCAGATGGGCATTCGCAAGGAGGACGCCCGCTTTCTCCTGCCCAATGCCACCGAGACCCGCGTCGTCACCAGCATGAACTTCGCCGCCTGGAGCCACTTCCTCTGGCTGCGCGCGGTTGACAAGGCCGCCCAGTGGGAGATCCGCCGCCTCGGCCAGCTCGTGCTGGAGATGCTCTACAGCATCGCGCCCGCCGTCTTCGAAGAACACTGGAACGTATACCGGGAGATGAGAGAGTGACGGGGAGAGAGAACCCTTCGCAGCCCCGCTCCTCTGCCCTGCCGGCCCCGCTCTTTGAACGCTTCCACAACCGCTCCGCCCGCGTCGCCGTCATCGGCCTGGGCTATGTCGGCCTGCCGCTGGCCGTCGCCCTGGCCGCAGCTGGCTATGAAGTCGTCGGCATCGACCTCAACGAGGCCAAAGTCGACGCGGTCAACCGCGGCCGCTCCTACATCGCAGACGTCACCGACACAGCGCTGCGGGGCCAGGCGGCCCGCCTCCGGGCCACGAGCGACTATGCCGTCCTGCGCGAGTGCGATGCCGTCTCCATCTGCCTGCCAACACCGCTCGACCAGTCAGGCGCGCCGGACACCTCCCACATCGTCGCCAGCGGCCGCGAAATCGCCCTCCATCTGCACCCGGGCCTTACCGTAATCCTCGAATCGACCTCATATCCTGGCACGACAAGCGAGCTCCTGCTCCCTCTGCTGGAAGCCGCCGCGCGGCCGCGTGGATGGCGGGTCGGAGAGGCGTTCTTCCTGGCCTTTTCGCCGGAGCGCGTCGACCCGGGGCGCAGCGACTGGACGATACGTACGACCCCCAAAATCATCGCCGGCGTCACGGAGAACTGCCTTGCCGCAGCCCGGGCTCTCTACGAACAGGTCTTCGATACACTCGTCCCCGTCTCCTCGCCGTCCACCGCGGAGATGGCGAAGCTGTTCGAAAACACATTCCGGTTCGTCAACATCTCTCTGGTCAATGAGCTGCTGCAAATGTGCGACAAACTGGGGCTGGACACGGGGCAGGTGCTGGAAGCCGCGGCGACCAAACCATTCGGCTTCACCAGATTTTCTCCTGGGCCGGGCGTTGGGGGGCCTTGCATTCCGGTCGATCCCCACTATCTCGCCTGGAAGATGCGGTCGGCCAACGGATGCGCCCGTTTCGTCGAGCTGGCTGGCCGGATTAATGCGGAGATGCCTGGCTTCTGGGTCCGGAAGGTGCAAGAGGCGCTCGACGGCGTAGGCAAAGAACTTAAGGGCAGCCGCGTGCTGGTCCTGGGCGCGGCCTACAAGCCGGATGTGGCCGATGCGCGTGAATCAGCGGCCATCGAAATCCTGCGGCTCCTGCTGCAAGAGGAGGCGGCTGCCAGCTATCACGACCCGTACATCACATCGCTTGCCGATGCGGGGGTTCCGCTTGCTTCGGTTGTTGAGCTGGACGGAGAGGTTGGGAAGGCGGACTGCGTGGTAATTGCGACAGCCCACAGCATCTATGACCGAGCCAATCTCGCAGGCAAGGCGGCCATTCTGCTCGATACCAGCTTTTTCGATTAGGGACACGGTCGGGCCGCCGGCTGCACTGACGCGCCGACTGCACGCCGCTATACAGTCGGCTGAAACACTAAAGCACTCCTCCTGCCACCGGCGTCCTTCCGCCGGCCCCGCGTTGACCGCTATTCGTTCGAGTTTTCTGAAGCGAGACCGCTTGCCCTGTGCGAGGAACGGCGTCTTGTCCGCTTCTGCCCGCCCATCGAGCGTGGCTGTATCCCATGCGCCCGCAAAATCTGGCGGATCGTTTCGACTGAAATCTGATCAACGACCGCGCCTTCAATCAGGTAGTTGCGCAACCGTTGCAGCGACCACTGTTTGAAGGACAGATTCAATGATTTGGGTTCGGAGGAGGCGATGTCAACGATCGCCTGCCGTTGCGCATCTGTAAATACGGGGGGTCGCCCGGGGGACTTACCACTGCGCAAACCGGCGAAACCATCTGTATTAAAGCGATGGATCCACTTCCGTACATTGATCGGATGCAGATCGACTTCGCGGCTGATTTCCTGGACCTTATGTCCTTGAGAAGACAGGAGGATGATCATCAGGCGCTGGATAGAGACGTCATTCCCCATATTCTGGATCATGCGCTCCAGCTCCCTCTCTTCATCCACCTCCAATTTTCGAACATAGAGTGCCATGAATTCTCTCCAAAATGGTATGCCTACAACTGAAAGGAACGGCTGTTGTCCTCCACAACTCTCTGACTATAGTTTGTCACGTGCCTCAACAATTTGCTGTGTAGATTCATCCAAGTTTCGCTTTGCATGACCGCCTGAAGTCGCTCCAGATTGGAAACCTCACCAATCGTTAGCATTTGCGGCCCATTTCCATAGATGGTATACCAAACTTCGGCGGGGTCGATCCCCAACCGCATGAGGCCAGGTGCAAACTCGCGCATGACGAATTCAAAATAGGGTTGCTCGTGTCCCATTTTGATGTCCCACTTCATCAACAAACGAACCATGTGTGCCTTGGCGGCGCCCTGGCATGGCGCGAATACGCAGTCTGCTGTCACCCCGTTCAAAGCAGGGGTGGGTCCAATTTATGCGCATAATACAATATCAAAAGTGCTCTCAGTCCGCAACTTTCTTCCATCAGATTTTGTACGTTATTTTTTGCTGTGGAGTGCTGCTGTCCACGGCAAGCAGCGACCTGTGGGCCGCGCCCCGTAACGAGAGGTTCCGCCCCAAACAACTACAGCAATCAAGTTCCATCGACGCGTCGCACGTGTTCTTGCTGCCGGCGCTGGAATCTTCGCCGGTCCTGCTCACCCACACGCTCGATGCCCGTCTTGCAGCAGGCGACCCCCTGCTGCTCCAGATCGAAGCGGTATACCGACTGCACAATGAAGGGAAGGATGAGGTTACCGCAATTCTGCTTGTCGCGCAACCTGCCGGCGCAGTTGCCGCGGGACGCCCCCTGCCCCACAACATCGCCCTGACCCTCGACGGACAGCCGCTCCCGCTGCAGCCCGCCGGCGAAAAAGTCGGACAGAGCGTTCAGGTCAATTTCGAGGCCGACGCCCGCCGCCGTCTTGTCCTGCGCTACGATCTGCCTCTGAGCGCAACGCAGACCTTCGACTTCAAGTACCCGATCGGCGAACTGCTTTCCTGGCCCAATGAGATCAACGGTTGGCGGGTAACGATCGACTTCGCCGCCCTGGCGCAATGGCTGGCCCCCTCGGACAGCTGGCTGCAAGTAGGCCCCCGCGGCTGGGAAGTGCGCGGCGGGCAGCTCGAGTGGCTGCGCGAAGAACCACCGCCAAATGCAGAGATTCTCTTCCAGACGCTTCATCCACAATGGGTCCGGGAAATCCACAGTGCCCGCGAGCAGATTCGACTCCGCAACGAGCCGGAGTCATACCAATGGCTGGGAAATCTCTATGCACGGCTTTTCCAGGCGCCCAATGTCGCTACCGCCGTGCGGGAACGCCTCTATGGCCAGGCCCTGGCCGCGTACACGCAGGCCCTGCATCTGAGCCAGGAACGCGGCCGCCCGGACGCCGTCCTCGCCGGGGTGCGCTACCAGCTGGCGGCCCTCTACCGTATGCGCGCCATTGCCGCCGACGGCGCCGTGGACAGCGCCTACGTCGCGCTTATGATCGCGGAGGCGGAACTGGCCCTGCCAGCCCTGCCGCAGGGCCCGACCCGCCTCGAACTGCAAAGTTGGGTGGCCCAGGGCCTCCAGCACCAGTTGCGCACGGCCCGCTTACAGCAGGATTGGCCCCAGGCTCTCCTTCTCTCCGACCGCCTCGCCCAGCTGCCGGTCGATGTCGTCGACCAGAACTCGCTGGAGGAGGAACGCCGCGCCCTAATCCTGCACGAAGTGCTGCAACAGTTGCACGAGGGCAATGAAGAGGCCGCCATTGCCCTCGTTGGCGAAGAAGTGTTGGCTGGAGATTTGCAGCCCCGACCGGAGTATCGCACCCTCTTCGCCAACTGGCAGATAACCTTTACATTGGACCACGAGACGGTCTCCATCGATCTCCTGGCGCGCCCCGTCAGCCAGCGCCAGTTGGATAGCGGTACCGCCCTCAAGAGCCTGCTGAACTCCTGGGCCTCCGCCGGCATAACCGACGCAACGCTAACGGAGGAACCGAACGGGCTCCGCCTCCATCTCGACCGGCTCGACGCCCGCAAACGACGGATTTTGGTGCAGAATACGCCCCAACAGCCTGATTGGGCGCTTTTGCGCAGCGCCCTGCTGGCGGCAGAGCAGGAGATTCAGGAAGAAACCCGTCTCCTCTGGCGCCGAACGACACAGTCGATCGAGGTCGACTTTCGCGCCGCCGCAGATGAATGGTATAACATGGCTGCCCTGCTGGAGAGAGAAGCGGCCGCAGCGACCGAAACAGCCGCAAGCGGGTCGGCAGGCAGCCGAGCCGAGGCCTCCGCGCAGGGGATTCAAAACTCGCTGCGGGCCGCGCAACACCGGCTGGAAGCCAACCGCTGGCAGCGGCTTGCTTCCGACAGCACTGTGCAGATCATGGTCGGCGACGCCACCGACACAGCCGACCCGCAACGCGTCTGGCTGCTCGGCCTGAATGACGAGCCACAGCGCCTGTCCGCCCATGTTGAGAAGATCGACACAGTCCGGCTCTGGCTTGCCGTCGCGATCGGAATCATCATCAGTTCGCTATTTGCCGGTGTCCTGTGGCTGCTTCTCTGAGATTCAGGCCCTGATAGACCTGACCGAGCGTTTGGCAGGATTCGACCCGATTCCTCTTCGCTGCATAAACGCGATTGTGCCGCGTCATCCTGTCGACCTCAGGAGATCACATTGCGAAACCAACCCATAACCACACGAGACACGTCCGCTCAAAACGCCCGGCGCCCGCAAAACTCCGCCGCCGCAATCGCGGCTAAGGACAATCCAGCTGAGAGGGGCGCGGCCGCGGAGACACCCGGCTCCTTTGCCTATTTCCACGAAGGACGGGTGATCACGCTGCTTCTGCTTGGCGCAATTTACTTCATTCTGGCGCTCTCACTCAGCGGCGCCGGCTGGACCGGCACGATGAGAATGGAGATGCTCATATTCGTAGTCGCCGGCGCGATTGCGATGGGCTCGTTGATGGCATTCAGCCGCTTCGACAGCTTCTTCATGCTTTCCCACAGCTTCGCGACCGGGCTGGCATGGGTCTTCTATCTGATGACCTTCCTCGTGGGGGATGAGGAGCGCGTGCACGCCTTCACCGACCGGGGAATCCCCGAACTGCAGGCCAGGGCCTACTTCCTGTTGGAACGCTGGCTGGATTGGGTTGAAGCCGCCATCAACCAGCATGCCAGCAACGACAACGTCGTCTTCATCTTCGAGATCAGTTATCTCGTCTGGTGGCTCACCTATCTCGGTGTCTGGTCGGTCTTCCGGCACGGCCATGTCTGGCGCGGTGTGCTGATGGCCGGCATTGCGCTCCTCGTCAATACCCACTACGCGCCCAACTCCGTCATCGGTTTCCTTGTCGCCTACTGCATCATCGCGCTGCTGCTGCTCGCCTGGACCACGCTGATCGATCATCGCCAGCGCTGGCGCACCCTGCGCATCAACTTCAACGAAGACATCAACTTCGACTTCATGCGCTCAGGCTTCATGTACACAATGGCCGTCATCGCCCTCGCCTTTATCGCGCCTAACATGGGGCGCAATCTCGTCTTCCACGACCTCCTGCAACCGATCAACTATCGCTGGGAGGAGGCTTTACAGGAGTGGAACCGCCTCTACCAGGGCCTGAACCGGCAAGGTCGGGCCGTGCAGACCGGATTCGGCCGCACACTTACGCTTGGCGGCGAGCGCAGCGTCAGCAACCTCCCGATTATGGACGTGACCGGGCCGCAAGGGCGCTACTGGCGAGCGGTTGCCTTCGACCGCTTCACCGGCCGGCAGTGGATCAATACTTCCGAGGAGGAAAACACCTACCGGGCGAACGAGTCGATTCCGGTCACCTTGTGGACCGCGCGCACGCCGATCACCCAGACAATCACGATACGCACGTCCACCGGGAATGTTCTCCTGGCCATGCCCGATGTTGTTCAGGCCAGCATCCCGCTGACAACGCTTCATCAGGACTATGACAACGGCGCCGGCGACGCAGCAGCCTCGGCCGGCGCTGCCCTCCCGGGGGACGGTGAGCTGACGTGGGCCCGCTCCCGCATCACGCTCGAGGAAGGCGACAGCTACGAGGTCATCAGCAACCAGACCGTTGTCTCAATACGCGAATTGCGCGAGATGGAAGCAGACTATCCGGCCCAGATTCTTGACCGCTACCTCCAACTGCCTGACTCCTTCTCACCCCGCGTGGCAGAACTGGCCGCAGAGGTGATGGCCGGCGCGCCCACGACGTACGACAAAATCAAGGCGCTTGAGCGCTACCTGCGCGCGTTCGAATACGACGAAGGCATAACCGCACCGGCCGCGGATGTGGACCCGCTGGAATACTTCCTGTTCGACATCCAGCGCGGCTACTGCGACTACTACGCCTCAGCCATGGCCACCATGCTGCGCAGCCAGGGCATCCCCGCACGCACGGCCAGCGGCTACGCCGAAGGCGCGTTCGACCCGGAGACGAATACGGTCTTCCTCACCGAACAGGACGCCCATACATGGGTGGAGGTCTACTTCCCGCAATACGGCTGGATCGAATTCGAGCCGACCGCAGGCGAGAGCACACTCGACCGGCCGGCCGGGACCGAATTTCAGGACAGCGGGCTCATCCCCGGTATGGATGAGCAGCTGCCGGACGACGAAGAATTTCTTATGGCTGACGGCGTCGGGATCGACGATGAGTTCCCAGAGGACATCGCAGGACCGGTCCCGGGCATCGGGGGCCTCCCTGCCCGTCGACCGCTCATCAGCACCAGCATCGCCATCATCGTTCTGACCCTGATCGCGGGCGTTTGGCTGATGCGTCGACGCATGTACCAGGGGCCGAAAGTCTTTGTGCAGCCGCCGCAGGTCTACTATGAACGGCTGCTGAACTGGACTGCCCGCTTGAACGTGCCGCTGCGCCTGAGAAGGCCGGGCATGCCGGTCCCCCTGCCGACACTGTCGGACGAGGCGTTAACGCCCTACGAACGCGAGACGCTGCTGGTCGAGCATCTGCCCCAGGGGACACCCTTCATCAGCCGCATTACGGAAATATTCGTCCAGTTCCGCTATAGCCCGCGCCCACAAGGCTTTGCCGAAGACGCGAGGCAGGAGCTCAGCAACAATTGGCGCCGGCTCCGTCCTGTCCTGTGGAGGGCATGGCTGCGGAAGAAACTGAATTGGCGGTAATGGGCGGCGCGTAACCACTATCTGCTCGTGGGGCGAACAGACGCATTGGGGCGCAAAAGCACGACTTGCGTCTCCTCCGGCAAACCGTGCTTCGTCAACTTGAGCGTATCCGTCACCTCCGGATCGCTGATGCCCAGTTCCGTCAGAAAGCGGGCGACAGGCTCGGGAGACTCGGCAGACTCACTTTGCAGGGCTTCGTGGACATAGTGCATCGGTACCACGATGCGCGGGTCCAACAGGCTGATGACCTCGGCGATACGGGAGACGTCGGGCGTCTGCGGCCCACTCACCGGGGCCAGCAGCACGTCAATATCCCCCAACTCCTCCACCAGCCGCTGCGACGGTGCCTGGCCCAACTCCCCCAGATGACCGACGGTGAGACCGGCAAAGTCAAGGAAAAAAGCGACGTTGCGCGTGCCGTTGTGCGATGTCGGCAGCCCGGTGACGAGCACCTGTCGTACTTCGTAATCGCCCGGCCCCTGCAGGACCTTCGGCTCGCCTGCGACCAGCTTGCCCATGTTGTCGTCGCCGTCAGGAGAGGCGCGGCTGATGGTAACAATATCGGCGCGTATCCTCGGCAGCGCCAGGCCCGTCGACTCCTTGCTGAAAGGGTCGCAGACCACCGTGACGCCGCGTTCCCGCAATCGAAAGCAGGAATGACCGTACCAGTCAATGTCCACTGTGGAGTCCTTTCTCAACTGCCAGCTTACAGGTTGATCTCGCACGAACGCTTCCGCGAACAATGCCTGGGTTTGTCACAGCGAACCGCGCTTCCACAGCCATCGACCCCGCTCACGCTCTATCGCGATGATACATTACACGCGCGTCGCCCGCAAAGGCGCCGCCAATCAGCGCTGCAATTGCGAATTGGCTGTGCTGGCACTATCATTAAAGCAGGTTGTTGCTGCCAGCAGTGTGTTACATGCAACGTCCCGGACGCCGGCCGATCGCACGACCGGGGAAGGTGAATCGCTACCCTCATCGCTACTTTGTCTCCACCTTCCGTGACGGGTTGCCGGTCGGACTTGCGTCAGGCCCGGGCGCGCAGTGCAGGGAAACGCTCAATGGACGAACAACAGATACGTCAAGTCGTCACGGCCCGCTTCTATCAGTCGCTGTCCGAGAGCGAAGTCGAAGTCAGCGCCATTCCCCAAGCCCAACTGCAGGCCATCGTAAACGGGCTGGCGGATGGCCTCTTTGCCGCGCTGGATGCAATGGAATCCGAGGCCGAGCTGTCCGCTACTGCAGCCAGAGCGCCGGCTCCGGCAACATACCCCGCCGATGCAATCACCGACCACGCCGAAACCGAAGAACTGCTCTGGTCCGGCCGGCCCTACCTTTCTATCGGCGTCCGCTACGAACTGACAACACAGCGGCTCCGGCTCATCCGCGGCCTGCTGGGACGCAGCTACCACGAAATTGAACTGGTGCGCGTTCGCGATACGTCGGTGACCCAGCATCTGGGCGAACGCGCGCTTAACGTGGGCGACGTTGCGATCGTCAGCAACGACCCTTCCCACCCTGAGGTCACGCTCCACAACGTCAAGAATCCGATGGAGCTGCGCGAAATGATCCGTAAGGCCACCATTCGCGAAAAAGAGCGGCGCGGCCTCCACTTCCGCGAGGAAATGTAGCCGTGAAACTCCCGACGGCCTCCAATCAGCCGCCGCGCGTCCAGGAAGCGTTGCCGGTCCCGAAATCGGTCCTCTTTGAGCTCGCCTATCGGGCGGGTGAGCTGGCGTTGGACATGCAGCGCGACGGCCTGCGCGCCGTCCGTTCCAAATCGACCGAGCACGACCTGGTCACCGAAGCCGATTTCGCCTGCGAGGCGCTGATCCGCGACGGGCTGGCCGCACTGACGCCCGGATTCGGTTTTTGGGGCGAAGAAAGCGATGAGCAGCCGCATGACGAGTACTTCTGGCTCGTCGATCCGATCGACGGCACAATCAATTACGCCGCCGGCGTGCCCTGGTTCGGCATCAACATCGCGCTCATCCATCGAGGGGAAGCCGTTTGGGGCCTCTCGCTGGTCCTGCCCCAGTTCGAACTCTTCTGGGCGCAGGCCGGGCATGGCGCCGCGCTGAGGCATCGAGACGGCACCGAGGAGCCTCTGCACGTCAGCCGCGTCTCCTCGCTGTCCGACGCGCTGCTCGTCACCGGTTTCCCTTACCACCGCGCCGAGGGCGACGACAACAACGCGGCCGAATTCGCCCGTCTCATGCCAATCTGTCGCGGCGTGCGCCGGATGGGCGCCTCCTCGGCTGATATGGCCTATCTGTCCAGCGGCGCTTTTTCGGGCTACTGGGAAGGATCGATCCAGCCGTGGGATGTTGCCCCCGGGACCCTCCTCGTGCGGGAAGCGGGCGGCCTTGTCACCAACTACGATGGCGCCCCCTTCGGCCTGGGCGACCGCCAAATCGTCGCCAGCAACGGACAGCCGGGCGTCCACGCGGCGCTGTTGCGCGCCATCCAGGAGAGCCGCGCGGGCAAGTTTGACCCGGATTCGGCGAAAGAGAAGTGACCGATGGACAAGAGACTGGTGCAGGAACAGTTCGGCGTCAACGCCCGCGAATACGTCACCAGCCGGCCCCACGCCAAGGGCGCCAGTCTGCAACGTCTGGTCGAAGTGGTCCGGCCGCAGCCGCACTGGCACGCGCTCGATATCGCCACGGCCGCCGGCCACACAGCCTTCGCCTTCGCCCCTCACGTCGCCCACGTGCACGCAACTGATATCACGGCGCAGATGCTGACCGTAGCCCGCGAACAGGCGGAAGCGCGCGGCATCGCCAACGTAACCGTCGAGTACGCCGACGCCGACAATCTGCCCTACCCGGACGGCCGGTTCGACCTGCTTACCTGCCGCATCGCCCCCCATCATTTCCCCGACGTCGACGCCTTTCTGCGGGAATCGGTGCGCGTGCTCCGTCCTGGCGGCATCCTCGCAGTGGTGGACAACGTCGTGCCCGCCGACGTCGCCGGCGACTTCGTCAATGCCTTCGAAAAGCTGCGCGACCCCAGCCACGGCCGCTGCCTCAGCATCGAGGAGTGGCTCGACGGCTACACAAACGCGGGGCTGGAGCTGCTGCACAATGAAGTCCTCGAAAAACAGATGGTCTTCGAAAACTGGGCGGCGCGCCACGATCCGGTGATGCAGTCCTACCTGCAGGCGCTCCTCTGGCACGGTCCGCCCGCGGCGCAGGCATTCCTGAATCCGCTCAAGCAGGACGACCAGACGCTCTTTCACTTGCAGGAGGGGCTCTTTACCGGTCGCAAATAGTTCACTTTGGCAGGTGCATCCCTGCCGGCACTCAACAGGAGCGTATCCAGGATTTTTGTCGGGCATTGCCCGTTCACACTTCTTGGAGTAGGCTTACCTTTCCAGAAAACCCGCTCCCGGCTTGCGATGTCCCCGACCCTGCCGGATTCCCAACAGCGGCGCGAGCGAGCGCCAAGCTGAAACAGACGTCCGCACAGAGAGAAAACTGCATGACAAATCAGGGTTCAATTGGCGAAACGATTGCACAAATGCCCATTCGCTTCGGCACGGACGGTTGGCGAGGACGCATGGCCGAAGACTACACCTTTGCAAATGTCCGCCGCTGCGCACAGGGCTTCGCCAACTGGCTGACGGACGAGGGCCACACAGCCAACGCGGTCGTCGTCGGCCACGACAAACGCTTCCAGGGAGAGCATTTCGCAGCTGCCGTGGCCGAGGTACTGGCCGGCAACGGCTTCCGCGTTCTGCTGGTTGACGACGCCGCGCCGACGCCGGTAATCAGCTTCGCCGCCGTCGACAACAACGCGGTCGGCGCGGTGAACATAACCGCCAGCCACAATCCGCCCGAAGACAACGGCTTTAAGGTGCGCGACGCCAGCGGCGGCGCGGTGCCCCCGGAAGGGTTGGCCGAAATCGAAGCCCGCATCCCCGGTACGGAGGGCGTGTGCCGCACCCCGCTTGACGCGGCCCTGGCCAGTGGCGCGGTCCGCTATATCCAGCCGCAGGCCGCCTATCTGGCCCGCCTGAACGAACTGATCGACGTTGCGCGCATCCGCGACGCCGGCCTGAAGATCGTCGTCGACAGCATGTGGGGCAACGGCGCCGGCTGGCTGAGCGAAATCCTGGCGGGCGGCAAGACCGATGTCATCGAGGTCCACGCCCAGCGCAATCCGATATTCCCCGAAATGGCCCGCCCTGAGCCAATCCCCCCAAATGTGGACGCCGGCCTCGCCGTCGCTCGCTCCGTCGAAGCCGATTGCATCTGCATCCTCGACGGCGACGCCGACCGCTGCGGCTTCGGCGACGAAAACGGGCAGTTCGTCGACCAATTGCGGGTCTACGGGCTGCTTGCCTACTACCTGCTGGATGTGCGAGGTGAACGCGGGCCGATTGTCAAAACCCTCAGCACGACCTCGATGCTCGACAAGCTGTGCGCCGCCTACGATGTTCCGATCGTGGAGACGGGCGTCGGCTTCAAATACGTGGCCCCGGCGATGCTGGAGCACAACGCGCTCATCGGCGGCGAGGAGAGCGGCGGCTACGCCTTCCGCGGCCACGTACCCGAACGCGACGGCATCCTCTCTAATCTCTACCTGCTGGACCTGATGGTGCGTACGGGCAAAAGGCCGACCGAGCTGCTACAGCTTCTCTTCGAGCGGGTCGGCGAGCACTACTACGACCGCATCGACATCCGGTTGACCGGCGAGGAGATGAAGGCCGCGGCCCAGCTCGAACTCGAAAACGTCGACATCGGCGGCTGCACGCTGGGCGGCCTCGCCGTCACCGAACGAATCACCGTCGACGGCTACAAATTCCTGATGGAGGACGGCGGCTGGCTTCTGGTGCGCTTCTCCGGCACCGAACCGTTGATCCGAATCTATACCGAGACGACCCGCAAGGAGAGTGTGGCCGCGATCCTTGCCGACGGCCGGAAACTGGTGGGCCTATAGCGGCGAGAAGAGAAAACACCGCCCGCTCCGCCCTGCCGCGGCCCTCCCTTCAGTTGCCAATCGCTCTTTCATGCGGCGGTACTATGTGATAAAATTAACAATCAGCCCTTGTCAGTATACAGTTGGATACAACACTGGTAACGCTTTATCAGACCGCATTGGGCGTGAGCACCGATACGCTGCCATCTCCATAGTTGAGCGCAAATGACTGTTCCGACGATGGTCGACAGCCACTGCCATCTGGATATGGAGCAATTCGACACCGACCGCGCGGCGGTGCTGAAGCGGGCGGGGGCGCAGGGCGTGCGCCGGATCGTAAACCCCGGCATCGATCTGGCCCACAGCCGGCGGGCCATCGAGTTGGCAGAACGGCATCCGCAGGTGTACGCGGCGGTGGGCATCCATCCCAACAGCAGCGGGGACTTCAATGAGCGCGCGCTCACACAACTGGCCGCGCTGGCCGAGCACCCCAAGGTTGTCGCCATCGGCGAGATCGGGCTGGACTACCACTGGGACCTTGTCTCCCCCCAGGAGCAGGCCCGTGCCTTTCGCGGCCAGCTCGAACTGGCCGCCGAAACCGGCCTGCCGGTGATCATCCACAACCGCAACGCGTCCGCCGATGTGGCCCAAATCCTTGGCGAGTGGACGGCGAGCGAACGCACCCGCAGCTCACCCCTCGCCCAACGAGAGCTTTGGGGTGTCCTGCACGCGTTCTCCGGCGATGCTGCGCTGGCGCTAGCGGCAATGGACTGGCAATTCACCCTGGGGCTCGGCGGCGCGTTGACGTTCAAAAACGCGCGGTCGTTGCACAAGCTGGCCAGCCAGCTCTGCCTGGACCGGCTGATGCTCGAAACCGATGCCCCCTGGCTGACGCCGCACCCAATGCGCGGGAAACGCAACGAGCCGGCCAATGCTGCGCTGGTGGCGCAACGGCTGGCAGAACTTCTGGCCGCAACGGTGGAAGAGGTGGCCGCTCGCACAACCGCAGTGGCCTGCGCCCTCTTTGGCATTGACGCAGGCGAGCTGCCCGCACCGGCAGACGGGCTCCCGTTGACCGCAGACATACTTTCCGAATCAACTCCTCAGCCGCGCGAATCGGCAACGTCTTATGGTTGATCAGGTGCAGGTCGATAAGTTTACCAAAACCGATGCCAGACCCATTGCGCCTGACACGCCTCATAAGCCGCCCTCGGGCGCGCACAGCCCACGCGAAGCCGCCATACGTGAGAAATTCCGCCGCGCATTGCTCATGCCGCAGGATGCGCCGGCGCTGCTGGAGCCGGTGCGCGCCGCGCTTGCACAAGTCGAAGACAAGATGAAGAGCGTTGACGCCGACGTATTTGCGCCCCTTGCAAACGCCTTCATCGAACTGATCGGTCAGGGCGGGAAACGGCTGCGGCCGGCGCTTGCGCTTCTGGCCGCGGGGCTGCAAGACGGACACGTCTCAGAATCAATCAACGCCAAAGCAGGCATGACCCTAACCCCGCATCCGATCATCGCCCTGGCAGCCGCGGTCGAAATGCTGCACACCGCCACGCTCGTCCACGACGACGTGATCGACGGTTCCCTGCTGCGCCGCGATGCCCCAACGCTTAACGCCTCCTGGAGCCCGGGGGCAACCGTCCTGGCCGGAGACTATATGTTCGCCCGCTCCGCCCAGTTCGCGGCCGAAACCGAAAATACTCGCGTGATTACCATTTTCAGCGATACACTGCGCGTGATCGTCGATGGCGAAATGCGCCAGCTCGCCGACCGCAACGACTTTGACCAGGACCGCCAGGCCTACTACCAACGTATCTACGCCAAGACGGCCAGCCTCTATAGCGCGGCCACCGAAGCCGCCGCCGTCCTGGTCGGCCTGCCGTCCGCACAGGTTCAGGCGCTGAAATCCTTCGGATATCAGTTCGGCATGGCTTTCCAGATTGTAGACGACATTCTCGATTTCATCGGCACCGACGCCGCCCTCGGCAAACCTGCAGGCAGCGACCTGCTACAGGGTACGTTGACCCTGCCCTTCCTCTACTACCTGCAGGATCTGCCCCATCCGCAGAAACTGGTGGACCGCCTCCTCCAGGCACGCGAGCGCGCCGACGCAGGCGATTCCCGCGCCCTGTCAGCGACGGTGCAGGAAATCGTCAAGGCCGTGCCCGCCAGCGGCGCCATCGAGGCCGCGCACCAGGAAGCGCTCGGCTTCCTCGACCACGCCGTCCACAACCTGTCATCCTTCGACGACAGCCTCTGTCAACGCTCTCTCTTGGGGCTGTGCGCCTTTGTTGTGCAACGCAGCAGTTGAACGCACCCATCTGTAAACGCGATGTTCAGCCAACTTCGCAGTCGAGTGGACAGCCGCGGCGACAAGGCTCGACATGACGGCGCGTCCCACTACACGACCGCACTCTCAGGCCAATTCGAACAAGATTTGGCGAGCGAAGCACGCTCCCTGACCGACATCGTTATCGTGATCGTCTCCTGGAACGTTTGGGACCATCTGCGCGCCTGCCTCACCTCGATTCAAAACCAGAGCCAGCCAATTGACGAGTCGCACGCCAGCACGAAAAGTGCGTTGGCGTCATCGACGTTCGTACGCCGCTTCGGCCCGCACAACGAGGCCACGCTCCAGGTCGTTGTACTTGACAACGCCAGCGAAGACGCCACCACAACCCTGCTCACAAACCGATTCCCCTGGGTGCAAACGATCTTCAGCGACGAAAACCTGGGCTTCACCGGCGGCAACAACCGGGCACTGGAGGCCATGGGGCTAGATGTGCGTATCGACGAGAAACCCGCCCCGGACAACGGGCAGGCAGGCCATCAGCCGTCCCCGGCCGCGCCGGCGCGCTTCATCTACTTCCTCAACCCGGACACCGAACTCCTGCCCGGCAGCCTGTGGGCGCTCTACCGGGGCATCGACCAGGACGGGACGATCGGCGCGATCGGGCCGCAGCTGCGCTACGCGGATGGTGCGCTGCAAAGCAGCCGCCGGCGTTTCCCCGGCCCGCTGACCGGCTTCTTCGAGAGCACCTGGCTTGAGCGTACCTGGCCCCGCAACCCGTGGACCCGGCACTATCACCTAGCCGACTGGCCCGCGGACGCCCGCCAGGATGTGGACTGGCTCGTCGGCGCAGCGCTGCTCGTGCGCGGCGAAGCACTGACCGCGCTCGGCGGATTCGATCCCCAGTTCTTCATGTACAGCGAAGAGACCGACCTCTGCCGCCGCATCAGGAGGGCCGGCTGGCGCGTCGTCTACGACCCGGCCGCCATCGTCATCCACGCCGAGGGCCGCAGCAGCGGCCAGGTGAGCGCCAGACGCCATATCCTCTTCAACCGCAGCAAAGTACGCTACGCGCGCAAGTGGCACGGCCCCCTCTGGGCAGCCCTGCTGCGGTGCTATCTCCTCGCCGAATTCCGCCTTCAGATTGCCTGCGAGTCCCTCAAAGCCTTCCTCGGCCACAGACGCGACCTGCGCCGCGACCGCATCGCCGCCTACCGCGATGTGCTCAGGAGCAGTTTGGACTAGCCTGCCTTCCTTCCCCTCGATTCTTTCTGTCCCCGCGTCTCTTCGTGTAAGATGCTCCTCAACGCGCTGCCTCTTCATCACTGACGGCGCAACCTATCAGGAGACACTTCAGTGGCACGATTCCAAACAAAGCCGATCAGCGGCGCACGCGACTTCCTGCCCTTGGACGTCCTGCGCCGCCAGTATGTCATCGACGTGATCGAACGCGTCTACCAGAGTTACGGCTTCGAACCGCTCGAAACGCCGGTAATGGAACGGCTCGATACCCTGCTTGGCAAATACGGCGAAGAGGGCGACCAGCTCATCTTCCGCGTCGCCAAACGCGGCGCCAAGCTGCAGCGCGCCCTCGTCGAGACCCCGACCGAAGACGAGATCGCCGACGCCGGCCTGCGCTACGACCTCACCGTGCCGCTCGCCCGCATCGTCGCCGAATACAGCAATCAGCTGCCGCGCTACTTCAAACGGTACCAGATCGCGCCCGTCTACCGCGCCGACCGGCCCGCCAAAGGGCGCTATCGCGAGTTCTACCAATGCGATCTCGACGTGGTTGGCTCCTCCAGCCGGCTGGTCGAAGCCGAGGTGCTCAACGCCGGCGCCCAGGTCCTGCAGGAGTTGGGCTTCCACGGCCGCGACGCGTCGGGATTCCGGCTGCGCCTCAACCACCGCGGCGTCCTGCGCGGACTGATGGAAGTGAGCGGTGTGCCGGGGGCGCTGGAATCGGACGCGCTCGTCGCCGTCGACAAACTGGACAAGATCGGCCTGGAAGGCGTCGCAAAGGAGCTGCGCGCCCGCGGCATCGAGCAGAGCGCCGCCTCCGCCTTGCTGGAACTGATGGCCGCCGCGCCCGATGAGACCTGCGCCGTCCTCGCCTGGCTGCGCCAAATACTGACAGGCTCCGCCGGCGGCGCGCAGGCGGTGAATGAACTTGAAGAGATCGTGACGCTGACGCAGTCGGGCCCCGCCGGCGAACACATCCGCATCGACCCCTACCTTGCACGCGGCCTCAGCTACTACACCGGACCGACCTACGAGGTCGAGTTCCCGACCCTGAGCGGCTCCGGCGGCGGCGGCGGACGCTACGACGACCTGATCGGCATGTTCAGCAACCGCTCCATCCCCGCCTGCGGCTTCAGTTTCGGCCTGGAACGCATCCTCCTGATCATGGAGGAGCGCGGCCTCTTCCCCCACAAACTGGCCGGCCAGCCACAGGCGCTGATCACCAACTTCGACCCGGACACACTGGGCGCCAACGTCGAGCTGGCGCACGCATTGCGCAGCGCCGGCCTGCGCGTCGACTTCTACCCGGACCTAGACAACCTGGGCCGCCAGTTCCGGTACGCCGAAGAGCGCAACATCCCCTTCGCCCTCCTGCTCGGCGGCAACGAGCTTGCCGCCGGAACCGTCACAATAAAGGACCTAATCAGCGGCGAACAGACTTCGGTAGCGCGAGCGGATGCGGTCGACAACTTGAGCCAGCGACTCCGATAGCGCTTGGGATACTCTTCTTCGACAAGGACCGTATCGCCTCCTGCGGTTTTTTGCCGTCGCACGAGCCACGTGATAGTATCGTTCGGAATTTCCGCAAACACACGAGGACCATACCCAAATCCAATGCGGCAAATTCTCCGAATTTGTCGTCCGTATCTCCCATACTTTCCATCGAGGAGGAAACAATGAAGCATTCGGTTTTGAGTCGACGTCAATTCTTGCAGCTGTCAGCCGGCGTGGCCACCACCTCGGTCCTGGCGGCCTGTGTAGCCCCAGCCGCGCCCGCAGACAGCGGTGACACGGGCAGCATGGCCTCCGTAACCATCGACATCTGGGCCTATCCCCGCACAGAAAACGATGGGGACATTGTCTATGCCCCCTTGAATGAGGGATTCCATGCAGCCCATCCTGACATCACCGCGGAGGTCGAGGTACAGCCTTGGGGCGGGCGTCGCGAAAAACTCTACGCCGCGGCCGCGGCCGGAGAGGCGCCCGATATCTGGGATGCAACCACCGATACGGTGCCAGCCTATATCACGAAAGGCGTGATCCTTGGTCTTGACGACCATCTCACCGCCGACGACCTGGCCGACTATACCTCTGCCGAGGTCGACGCGGCCAGTATGGACGGTGTCCTCTACATGCCGCTGTTCGAGGCGGAAGTCAACGGCATCGCCTACAACGGCGGCCTGCTTTCAGAACTGGGCTATGACCCGGCCACCGCAGCATTCGGGACCTGGGACGAGCTCCATGCCCTGGCTGAAAAGGCCGCAGAAAGAAACTGGTATCTGGAAAACCTCAGCACCTTTAACTGGGGTGAATTCCTGGTAACCGTCCATGAAGCAGGCGGGCAAGTGTATGCCGACGACCGCACCACCTCCAATTTCCTGGAGCAGCCCGTCATCGATGCCCTGACCCGCTGGGTCAAAGAGTATGAAAATGGCTGGGTCCCGCTGGAGTACGCCATCGGCAGCGTCGATGAACAAGGCGGCCTCCCCGACTACTGGAGCTCATTGGAACAGGTGACAGGACGCAGAGAAGATGCAGCCTGCGTTCAGGACGTTGAAGCAAACCCGGACCTGGAGTTCGTGATCGGCCATCCGCGCAGCATTGACAGCTCAGTCACCCCGGTTTCCGGCATCGTCTCGGGCCAGGGATGGGCCGTCACCAGTCAAAGCGACGCGGTCGATGCTGCCGTCACCTGGGTCAAGTACATGCTTGCGCCGGAACAGGTCGGGACACGCGCCAACCTGGCAGGCACGACCCCCGTCGGCAACAAAGCCAGGGGATTCTGGAATCCTGCCCCCTGCACGGCCGAGTACGTAGACCGCTTCGGACCGCTGCTGTTCGCCGGTGTCGACACCAATACCCTCTGGCAGGAGAGCAAGGTTATCGCCGGCCCGCAGTTCCAGGCCGCCATTCTGGGTCAGGCCACAGTAGAAGAAGCGTTGGAAAACATCAAGACGGAGATCGATACGCTTCTGGTGGAACAATATGGCTAGCGGAGCCATCTCCGCCAGGATAAGCCCAGCATAGATCGCAGAGTTGTTGAGAAACGGGATGGCCCCCGTCTCAACAACTCTGCGTTTTTTTGTTCCGAATGGAGAAACTGATCATGGCTGTTGCGAGCCCATCCCAGCGCGCAACCTCCCAATTCCTCAGACGACTTCGGCGTTCCCTGCCCTGGTATCCCTTTATCATCATCAACGCCGTTGTCTTCCTGGTCTTCAACCTGGTACCTTGGCTATCGATGTTCCGCTACAGTGTCTTGAAGACCGATCTGCTCTCGACACGTGAATTCGTCGGATTCGCGCATTTCATCACGATGCTGACCGATGCCAAGCTCCACAAGGCCATGCTCAACACGGCCTGGTTCACCCTGATGTATATCCCCCTCCTGGTGGGGATTTCTCTAGGTGTTGCTGTGCTCGTAAACCGGCCGCTGCGGGGTATGAAAGCCTTCCGCGCAATCTACTTTCTCCCCAACATTACGTCGGTCGCGGTCCTTGCCCTGATCTTTCGCCGCTTCCTTTCACCGCGCCCCGATGGCCCCCTCAACTTTCTGATTGGGCTTGTCGGCATCCCGCCCCAGCGATGGCTGATCGACGTGTACCAGGCCATGCCCAGCATTGTCGGGATCAGTCTGTGGGAGGCGTTCGGTTACTTCATGGTCATCTGGCTGGCCGGGCTGCAAGCGATACCCAATGAACTCTATGATGCCGCCAAAGTGGATGGCGCCAACGGATGGCGTCTTCACCGCTACGTAACCATTCCACTGCTGCGCCCGACCGCGGCCTTTATCATCGTGATCGCCACCATCGGCGCACTGCAAGTCTTCGGTTCAATCTTCATTCTGACAGGCGGCGGACCTGTAAATTCCACAACGACCGTGGTCTACCAGATCTATAACGAAGCCTTTAACTTCGGCCGCTTCGGTTACGCGTCCGCCCTCTCAATACTCTTCTTCCTGATAATTCTGATAATCGCACTGATTCAGTCCCGATATCTGCGTTTTGGTGAGGACGTGTATTAGCTGATTTGTAAGGAGAATCGCCGGTCATCGGGGATAGCCCTCGTCGGAATAGGCCGGCGCCTGACTCTTTAACCCTGGACCGATCGCCTTGGAGCTCTCCAGATGTCTGTTTCCGAAACCAGCAGCGCCTCAGTCGAAAAACCCAACCCGATTCGAGAGACGATCATCTACTTGCTCATGGCCGCGGTGGCGGTCACAACCGTTGGGCCCTTTCTCATAATGCTGTCGGTTTCTCTCACCCAGAACATCCGCTTTATCACCTTCCCAATCGAACTGATCCCAACGCCGATCACTCTGGAGAACTTCCAGACACTTTTTGCCAGGACAGACGCACTACGCTGGCTGTTCAACAGTGTCTATGTCGCGGTCATTTCAACCCTGGGCGGGGTGATCACCTCGAGTATGGCCGGCTTCGCCTTTGCCAGGGGGGAATTCTGGGGCAAGAACGTTATCTTTGTACTGTTTCTGGGCATTCTAATCATGCCGGATACAGCTCTGATTGTGCCGCAGTTCGTCGTTCTCTCGCAGCTGGGGCTTGTGAACACCTATACAGCCCTGATCGGACCTTGGTTCGCATCCATTTTCGGGACCTTCCTGCTGCGCCAGGCCTATTTGAGCATCCCCCGCGACTATGACGATGCCGGAACCATCGATGGCGCCAATCTCTGGCAGAACTGGTGGCACGTACTGATGCCGCAGGTCGTACCCACCATGGCGACGCTGGCTGTCCTCCGCTTCATGGGCAACTGGAACTCCTTCTTCTATCCAATGATCGTCACTTCCAAGTCAGATATGCGCACCCTCACCGTCGGGCTTGGCACCGTGGCCCGCGCCGGCGGCGACGCTGGACTGGATATGTCGGGCGCCGTTATCGGCTTCCTGCCGACCCTGCTCGTCTTTGTCCTCATGCAGCGCTACATTATACGCGGCATCTCCCTGAGCGGCGTGAAAGGCTGATACACTCGCATGGCACAGAATCGCAAAATCCTATACCTGCCCCCGGCCGGCCTCTCCGAAAACATCCTCTCCCCGCAGGCTGTCGCCATCCTGGAGAGCCTCGGCACCGTATTCTGGAACGAAACGGGCCGCAACTACACCTGCGACGAGCTCCTCGAAATGCTCCCCGGCGCCGCCGCCGTCATCACCTCCTGGGGCTCGCCCCAGATCACCGAGGAGCACGTCGCCGCGGCAGACGAACTTCAGATCGTCGGCCACGCCGCCGGCTCGGTCAAGACCCGTCTCGCCCCCGCCGGCCACGAACGCGGTATCGTCCTCCTCAGCGCCGCCGACGTAATCGCAGAATCCGTCGCCGAATACACCCTCTGGGCCATGCTCAGCGGACAGCGCAACCTCCTCCGCTACGAGCGGGTGATGAAACAGGAGCGCGGCTGGAAAAGCGCAGATGAGCATTTTGGCCACTCCCTCTACGCCAAAAAAATCGGCATCGTCTCTGCCAGCATGGTCGGCCGCCGCGTCATCGGCCTCCTCAAACCGTTCGGCTGCGACGTCATGGTTTACGACCCCTATCTGAGCGACGAAGACGCCCGCCTGCTCGACGTGCGTCCCGTTACGCTGGAGGAACTCTTCGCAGCCGCCGACATCATCTCGGTCCATGCGCCGATCACACCCGAAACCAGGCGCATGATCACCCGCGCCCATTTCGAGTCGATTCGCGACGGCGCCCTCTTCGTTCACACCGCCCGTACCTGGGTGCTCGACCAGGACGCCCTGACAGCCGAGCTGCAGAAAAACCGCTTCAACGCCTTCATCGACGTATTCGAGCCCGAACCCCTGCCCGCCGACCATCGCCTGCGCGATCTCGACAACGTCTTTCTCTCCCCCCACGTCTCCGGCCATACTTCCGAGAGCCGCCTGCGTCTGGTTGAAGAGATCGCCCGCGACATCCAGCGCTTCTTCAACGACCAGCCGCTGCGACTCGCCGTCCCCTACGAGAAGCTCAGCATCATGGCCTGAATGCAGATTCACCTTGACGCATTCAGCGCCCCAGTGGCTGCTTGCAACCGACTCCAACTGAGAACCGGACCGCTTCCCCAATGAAGCCGGGAGGCTTTGCTCTACGGCCATGCCGCCGGATCGCCGATCAATCCAGGCTGCCCCTCTTCCGACTATCCGCCGCCTGAAGAGGGACCCTATGAGACACCAGGGACGAACAACGAAAATTGGCCAAAAAAGTGAAATCGCGTGCAAAAGCGTTCCAACCGTGCTACGCTGTAACTGTCATGCCTATCAACCCGACGCTACCAACCAATTGCGCGCAGTTTCCTGCGGGAGCCCGAAAAACCTGCTACTCTGTAAATGTCATGCGATTCCAACCGCCGAAATATGCCCGGAATACACCCGAAATACCGCCAATTCCGGCACCGAACATCCCCCTTCGGAAAAAAAATTTAGGGCGACATTGGACGACATTGGGGGACATTGGGGGACATATGTCCCCCTTTCACGCCAAAACGCGAAGATTTCGGTCCCATAAGGAAGACTGGCCGGACAACCGCCATGTCAGCCTCACAAACATGCAAAACATGGGACCAACCGCCACACATACCAGGATCGATCTGAGAGGTAAAGAAATCGAAACTCTCGGTTTCTAAAGGGAAATGCAGTAGATTCCATTTGAAACCCCGACGTCTCGGAAAGACGACACAAAGGATTCACCGGCATTTCGGCCGAGCGCTCTACAGTACGAAATCCTTGATCCCTTCAGGAAAACACCCTGGTTTGAAAACTAGAAACTGAAAACGCAATACTAGAAACTCCCATGTCCTTGCCAACCCGCGCCCGCGCGGTAATCATCGGCGCCGGCATCGCCGGCTGCAGCGTCGCATACCACCTGTCGAAACTCGGCTGGCGCGAAATCGTCGTCGTCGACCAGGGGCCGCTCTTTGAGACCGGCGGCTCGACCTCCCACGCGCCCGGCCTCGTCTTCCAGGTCAATGCCTCCAAGACCATGACCGGATTCGCGCGCCGCACCGTCGAGCTCTGGACAAGCATGCAACTCGACGGCCAGCCCTGCGCCAAAACGGTCGGCAGCCTCGAGGTAGCCTGGACCCCCGAACGCCTCATCGACCTAAAACGAAAGCAAGGCTACGGCCTCGCCTGGGGCGTCGAATGCCACCTGCTCAACCCGGAAGAGGCGCGCGCCCGCTTCCCCCTCCTCTCCAACCGAATCCTCGGCGCCCTCTACGTCCCCTCCGACATCCACACGAAGGCGACCAGGCCCGCCGCGGCCATGGCGCGCGCGGCCGAACAGAACGGCGCACAATTCTTCGGCCATACCAGAGTCACCGGCTTCGGCATCGACAACGGCCGCGTAACCGCCGTGCATACAAGCCAGGGCGAAATCAAGACCGACCTCGTGGTTGCCGCCGCCGGCATCTGGGCGCCAAAAGTCGGCGGCATGGCGGACGTGCTCATCCCCCTGTCGCCGATGCAGCACCTCTACGCCGTAACCGACCCGCTGCCCGAGCTGGCCGGCGCGACCGAAGAGGTCTCCCTCCCCCTCCTGCGCCATCAGGACAAGGCCATGTACTTCCGCCAGGTCGGCGAAAGCATCGGCATCGGCTCCTACCTGCACGAACCCCTTCTTCTCGACGCCGACGACCTCCCCGACGATGCCGTCGCGGGCATGCCGCCGGCTGAAATGCCCTTTCCCCCGCAACACTTCCAGCCAGCCATGACCGCGGCCGGCGATCTGATGCCTTGCCTCAGAAACGCGACCCTGGCAAGCAAACTCAACGGCATCTTCTCCTTCACCAACGACGGCTTCCCCGTGCTGGGCGAGTCCCCCCAGCTGCCCGGCTTCTGGTCGGCCCAGGCCGTCTGGATCACGCACGCCGGCGGCGTCGGTCAGGCCGTCGCCCAATGGATTGCCACCGGCGACCCCGGCGTCGACCTGCACGAATGCGACATCCGACGCTTCCACCCGCACGCCCTCAGCCGCCCCTATGTCCGCGCCCGTGCCGCCCAGCAGTACCGCGAAGTCTACGACATCATCCACCCCCGCCAGCAGATGACCCATCCCCGCAACCTGCGCCTTTCGCCCTACCATCCACGCCAGCGGGAGCTGGGCGCGGTCTTCTTCGAAGACGCCGGCTGGGAACGCCCCCAGTGGTACGACACGAACCGCGCTTTACTCGACGACTTGACCGTAAACGGCGCAGCCCGCGACGGCTGGACCGCACAGGAATGGTCGCCTGCCGTCGCCGCCGAACACGCTGCCACGCGTGAACGGGCGGCCCTCTTCGACCTCACCCCCTTCGCCATATTCGAGCTGACCGGCCCCGGCGCGCTGCCCGCGCTCCAACGCCTCGCCTCCAATCAAATTGACAGGCCGGACCGCGCCATCACCTACACCGCCATGCTGACGCCCAACGGCGGCATCAAGTGCGACCTGACCGTCACCCGCTTGGGCGAGGACCGCTTCATGATCGTCACCGGCGGCGCCATGGGCCTCCACGACCTGGACTGGATCGAAACACACCTGCCGCACGACGGCTCGGTCAGCCTGAGCGACTTCTCAGCTGGATTGTCCTGCCTCGGCCTCTGGGGGCCGCGCGCCCGCGACCTGCTCAACCGCGTCTGCGAAGACGACCTGGGCAACGCCGCCTTCCCCTACCTGACCGCGCAGCACATCACCGTCGCCGAGCTGCCGGTCCTGGCGCTGCGCATCTCCTACGTCGGCGAGCTCGGCTGGGAGCTCTACACGCCGGTCGACCAGGGCCTGCGTTTATGGGACATCCTCTGGGAGGCTGGCCGGCCCCTCGGCCTGATCGCAGCCGGCGGCGGCGCCTTCGACTCGCTCCGCCTCGAAAAGGGCTACCGCCTCTGGGGCCAGGACATCCACACCGAGTACAATCCCTACGAAGCGCGCATCGGCTTCGCCGTGCGCATGGAAAAGGACAGCTTCATCGGCCGCGATGCACTGGCATGTCTTCGCGCGCAGGGCAACACGCGCCAGCTCTGCTGCATGACCCTCGACAACCCCGACGCCGTCGTCATGGGCAAAGAACCGATCATGGACGGCGAGCGCGTGCTGGGCTATGTGACCAGCGCCAACTACGGCCACACCATCGGCCGCGGCATCGTCTATGGCTACCTGCCAATCGCCTTCGCCGCAATCGGGACAACCGTCGATATCCTCTACTTCGGCGAACGTCTTCCCGCAACGGTCGCAAAAGAGCCCCTATACGACCCGCACGGTAAAAGGATGAAGGCATAAGATCCTGCCGGCCAACAGCCACTAAAAACTAGAAACTCAAAACTGAAAACCAGCAACCACGGAGCTTCTCCACATGAATCAAAACCTACGCATCGACGGCCTCAAGCGCCGCCGCCTGCCCATAAACCTCCGCCAGAGCGGCAACAGCGACGCCCGCATGCTCATCTCCACCCGCATCCGCAAGTCGCCCTGGTGGCACCTCTCCAAGGCCGCCGGCTGCTGGGCCTACACGACCTACAACCACCAGTACCACCCCCGCGCCTACATCAAGCCCGAAGACGGTGGCATGCTGGCGGAATACAAGTTCTTGACCGAGCACGTCAGCATGTGGGACGTCGCCGTCGAACGGCAAATCTGCGTCAAAGGACCCGACGCCGCCGCCTTCGTCGACTACCTCATCACCCGCGACGTCCACACGCTCCTGCCCACCATGCAGGCCCGTTATGTCATCCTCTGCAACCAGTACGGCGGCATCATCAACGACCCCGTACTCCTGCACGTCGCCGATGACGAGTTCTGGTTCAGCATCTCCGACTCGGACGTGCTGCTCTGGGCGCAGGGCGTCAACGCCACCGGCCGCTTCAACGTCGACATCCACGAGCTTGACGTCTCACCGGTCCAGATCCAGGGCCCCAAGTCGGCCGATCTGCTGGAGAAGATGGTTGGCTCCCACGTGCGCGAGATCCCCTACTACGGCCTGATCCACGACACCGTCAACGGCCATCGCGTCACCATCTCGCGCACCGGCTTCTCCGCCGAGCTCGGCTTCGAGATCTACCTGCACGACGCCATGCTCCACGCCGACGACGTCTGGCCATACATCCTCGAACAGGGCGAAGAGTTCAACCTCGGCGTCATCGCCCCCAGCCACATCCGCCGCATCGAGGCAGGCATCCTCTCCTACGGCCAGGATATGGACATCGAGAACAACCCCTACGAAGTCCGCCTCGGCTGGCAGGTGGACCTAGACAAAGGCGACTTCATCGGCAAAGAGGCGTTGGTGAGGATCAAGCAGGAGGGGGTGCAGCAGCGGCTCGTCGGTCTGCGCGTCGGCGGCCAGCCAATCGTCTGGTACAACGAGGACTTTTACCTGGTCAAGGACAGCGACTCCGGCGAGGACGTCGGCTACGTCACCAGCGCCTTCTGGTCTCCGGCCCAGGGTTCCAACATCGCCCTGACCGTCATGCCGCGCACCCACTGGAAACGCGGCACCCAGGTCAAAGTCCAGCTCCCCGCCGACGGCATCGTCGACGCCGAAGTCGTGCGCGTACCGTTTGTTGATCCGGAGAAGGAGCTGCCCAAGACGGAGCTACAACAGTCGGGTTAGTTTGTTGCGGCTGTCTGAGACAAGCCCATTGCGCCGTCATCTGGTGGAACCGCCTAAGGGACCGTTCAGAGGGCGGCACACTTGCCGGCTGAACTGTGAACTCAGGAGGCGCCTTCGAGCCCAAACGCCTCCTCCAGCACCACCGTCGCGCCGCTCGCAATCGCCCGCTTGATCCCCGCCTCGAACTGCAGTTCCTGCAAGCCCGCTAATCCCGGAATCGGCGGCGGCGCGCCGTCGCGCACACTGTCCAGGTACGCGTTGATTGCCTTGCCGAACGAAGCCCTGTACTGGTCCCAGCGCGAGATGTCAAAGGTCAGATTGTGCCGTTCGTGCCGGCCCGTACGGTAGTTGATCACCTCCATCTCGCCGTCCAGGTCGCGCATGCTCAGCCGTCCATGCTCGAACGCGAAGGTCAGCTCGTAGAGCGGCAACTTCAGATCAATGGCGGAGGTACCGATCAGCGTGCCGGTCGCGTCGTTTGTCATGCGCGCCGCCACCGTCACATTGCCCGAGTCCTCCGTTGCTTGCGCGCTGATGCTGGCGGCCGGCCCCATAAACTGCAGCACCAGGTCGATGCAATGGCTCCAGCAGTTGTAGTGCACCAGGCCCGTAAAATGCACAGGACGCCCGAACGCCTCCCGCTCGACAATCTCGCGCGCCAGTTGCGTTTGGTCGAAGAAACGGTAGTTGAAGACCATCGCCGTCTCCACGCCCGCGCCATGCACCGCCTGCAGCATATCGCGCGCGTCGAAGAAGTCCTCCTCCACCACGTTCGCCTGCCCGTGCCGCGCCGCCAGCGGTTTCTCGAAAAAAAGCCGCTTCGGCCTGTAAGGCAGCAACGCATTGGCCGCCTCCACGCGGTCCATCTCCTTGGTGAAAATGAGACAGGCGTCCGGCTCGTCTGACATCAGGTCGGCCGAGTCCGCCGCCACGCGCCCGCCAAACTGCTCCGCCGCCGCCGCCGCCTTGCTGCGCGTGCGGTTCAGATAGCTGAGCTCGACATCCCCCCGCTCCGCGATATGGGGCAGATAGTTCCTCACCGCAACGCCGCCGGTCCCAATTACAGCGATCTTCATTGTCATCCCGTCATCTCCGTTCGGTTCCGTCCCCCGACATTAAAACCGGAAGGGGCAACGATCAGCTCATTTGATTGCAACGGCCACAGTGCACTCGCTCCGGGCCGTATTGTACCAGAAACCCACAGACCGGACGGGATGGGCAATCGGGCGCTCTTCCACGCCAATCTTCTCCACCCTCCCTACGTGCCCGGCTGCGCCCGTAGCAGATCGCGGCATTTCCAGGCCATCTGCTCTTTCCGCTATAATGCAATCGTTATCCTCGCGACGATACCGGCATTCATCATCACCCTGATCTTCCAGCGTCAAATCGCCGAGGGCACTGCCAGCAGCGTCTTCAAATCGCACCCCAAAGGAGCGACAAGCTGATATGGCCACTCTCAAAGTCGGAATCATCGGGCTTGGCGGCATCGCCCGCGCCCACTGCGACGCCATCGCCACCCTCGACAGCGCCGAAGTCATCGCAGTCGCCGATCTCTTCGAAGAGAAGCGCCGCGAATACATGCAGAAGTACGACATCCCCAAGGGCTACCCCACCCACACCGAGCTTCTAAAGGATGACGAAATCGACGCCGTCGCCGTCGTCCTCGGCCACCAGCTCCACCACCGCCTCACCGTCGACGCCTGCAACGCCGGCAAGCACGTCCTCGTCGAAAAGCCGATGGCGCTCAGCCTCGAACAGTGCGACAACATGATCGATGCCGCCGCCAGTAACAACGTCAAGCTCATGGTCGGCCATACTCCGCACTTCTCCGGCCCCCTCCTCAAAATGAAGGAGGTCCTCGATTCCGGCCGGCTGGGCCCGCTGATGACCATCGTCTGCTTTGGGTGCAAAAACTGGACCTACGCCAACCGCGCGCCCCAGTACCGCAGCCGTTTCCATGGCGGCGGCATGTGGCTCACTAACGGCGTCCACGTCGTCGACCGCCTCACTTGGCTCATGGCCTCCCAGGCCTCATCCGTATCCGCCAGCATCGGCACACGCGCCCACTACCAGGCCGCCGACGATACCGCCACCGCCCTCATCCGCTACAAGAACGGCCTCGCCGGCGTCGCTGTCTCGATCGCCTTCGCCGACGGGCCGCCCACTATGGATACCCAGGTCATCTGCGCCAACGGCACCGTGCGCATCATCGGCGGCAGACAACCGGTCCTTCAGGTCGGCCAAGGGAATGAGTGGCAGGATATTCCCTTTGAAAATCCGCCTGCCGTAATGCACTACGAGTGGAAATCATTCGTCCAGTCGATCGAACAGGACATCGAGCCGCCCACCTCCGGCGAGTGGAGCCGCCACATCATGGAAATCCTCTTCGCCGCCGAGACCTCGGCCATCAGCGGGAGCGACGTCGTCCTCGAAAGCGGCCTCTCCTGGACGCACCAGCGATCCGGCACGCCCGTCACCCGCAATCACGGCTGGATCTGAGGCGCATAGCCGCGTGGGCCGCTTCAATCCTCCGATACGGCATGGCAAACGAAACCTGCAATCCCAGCCGCGAACCGAACACGCCTTCCCGATACATCAATAGATCGTACCAACTGCGACAACCCACAGGAGCGAAATAGACAGACATGGCAAAACTGAAAGTCGGAATCATCGGGCTGGGCGGCATCGCCCGCGCCCACTGCAGCGCTATAGACACACTAGATAACGTCGAAGTCGTCGCCGTCGCCGATCTCTTCGAGGAGAAGCGCCATGAATACATGCAGAAGTACGACATCCCCAAGGGCTACCCTACTCACACCGAGCTCCTCAAGGATGACGAAATTGACGCCGTCGCCGTCGTCCTCGGCCACCAGCTCCACCACCGCCTCACAGTCGACGCCTGCAACGCCGGCAAGCACGTCCTCGTCGAAAAACCGATGGCGCTCAGCCTCCAGCAGTGCGACGACATGATCGAGGCCGCCGCCGGCAACAACGTCAAGCTCATGGTCGGCCAGACCCAGCACTACTACGGAACCAGCCTCAAGGCCAAGGAGATCCTTGACTCCGGCCAGCTCGGCCCGCTGATGACGATCATCTGCTACATGTCCAAGAACTGGAACTACGCCAGCCGCCCGCCCCAGTACCGCAGCCGCTTCCACGGCGGCGGCATGTGGCTCGCCAACGGCGTCCACGTCGTCGACCGCCTTACCTGGCTGATGGCCTCGCAGGCCGTCTCCGTCTCCGCCAGCATGGGCACCCGCGCCCACTACCAGGCCAGCGACGACACCGCCACCGCCCTCGTCCGCTACAAGAACGGCCTCGCCGGCGTCGCCGTTTCAATCGGATTCGCCGACGGCGCGCCCAACTACGAAAGCCAGGTCATCTGCGCCAACGGCACGCTGCGCTTCAGCCAGCACGGCGAGAAGTTCGTCAGGATTGGGCAGGGCGACGAGTGGAAGGAGATCCCCTTCGACGATCCGCCGGTCGAGATGCACCATGAATGGAGGTCGTTCGTGGAATCGATCGAACAGGATATCGAGCCGCCCACCTCCGGCGAATGGGGCCGTCACATCATGGAGATCCTCTTCGCGGCCGAGAGTTCGGCCATCAGCGGACGCGAGGTCATCCTGGAGAGCGGTCTGTCGTGGACCCACCAGCGCCACGGCATACCCGTCACCCGCAACCACGGTTGGATTTGAGGGGCAAAACGATGCGTATCGCTCTACTTTCCTACAGCCATCACGGGCGCGGCATGGGCACCACGACACGCGACCTCGGCCACGAAATCGTCGCCGTCATGGACGCCGAACAGGGCCCGCGCCAGCAGCTGGCGGATGAATTCAGCTGCCCTGCCTACAGTGCCGCGGGCGAATGTCTCGATGCATCCCGGCCCGACGCCGCACTGGTCGCCGGCAAGCACACCGAGATGCCGCAGCACGTCCTCGCCTGCGCCCAGCGCGACATCCCCTTTCTGCTCGACAAACCCTTCGCCGACTGCGCCGCCCGCTTGAGACCCGCAGCCGAGCTGTGCGCAGAACGCGGCGTCTTCAGCGCTATGACCCTGCCCAACCGCGCAACCTACCTCGTCGCCCTCGTCCAACAGATGATCGACGACGGCAGCTTCGGCGATCTGGTCCTCTACAACAGCCGTCTCAACAACGGGCCGCCATCGCGCTACTACCCGACCCCCTCCGCCTGGCACAACGACCCGAAAGTCTCCGGCGGCGGCTGCTGGGCGACCGAAGCCGCGCACGGCATCGATACATTCTTACAGTTCGTCGGCGACCGGCCGGTCAGCGTGGTCGGCGGCGTCATCTCCAATACGATGTTCGCGCGGGTAATAGAGGATGTGGCGCTGGGCGTGCTGCGCACAGATGACGGCATAACGGGAATCGTCGAATCGGGCTACAGCTACCCATCGGGCGCACGCAGCGGAGACCACAGCTTCCGCTTCGTCGGCACAAAGGCGACCGTCCTGCAGCGCTACAACCAGCAGGGAGAGCCGGTCGTCGAGGTCCACACCACGCAGGGCGTTGCCTTTCACCCCGACAGCGGCTACGGCAGCCTGATGCGCGAGATGATCCGGCGCGCGCTGGCCGCGATCGAGGAAGGACACAGCTTCAAACCCGACATCACCGATGCCGTCCGCATCCTCGAGGTCCAGGACGCCGTCTACGCCCACGCCCGCGCCAATCCGAACACCAACGGCCCGCATCCGCTCGGCGCGCCTGCACTAGTGTAGCCAATTCAGTTTGTAATTGAAGAGGAATTAGCCCGGCCGAGACGTCCTCGCCGGCTTTGCATTCAGAAAAGTCTACCCCCGCCCACCCTCACACCCGCCCGGCGTACGAACGACCTCTGACCTGCTTGAAAGGCGGCATCTTGGGCGCATCCGTAACCGATTCGTCACGCTGCGACGAGGCGCGCATGTAGTGGACCGCGTAACCGCGCCGCCGCCGGCCCGACAGGTTGGCGTTGCTCTGGTGCAGGACCAGGCTGTGGTGGAAACTGACGCTGCCTGCGCTCAGAGGCGCGGGCACGACCGGCCACGCCTCGCTCCCTAAGTCTTCCAGGAACCAGTCCAGCTGCGGCTTGCGCATCATCCCCCAGCGGTGCGTGCCGGGCACAAAATTCAGGCAGCCGTTCTCGACAGTCGCCGCGTCGATCGCCGTCCAAGCCGACACCAGGTCCATCGGGTAGATGTCCCGCCATGACGCCGAATCCTGGTGCCAGGGCTGCGCCGTGCCCGTGACCGGCGCCTTCATGAAGAGCTGGTCGCCGTACATCTTGATGTCTTCGCTGCCCAGCAGGTCGGCGATGATATCGACGATGCGGGGATGGGTGGCATGACCCCACATGACCTCGTCATAGACGGCCAGATTGTACAGCTTGCGCACCGAAAGCACCCGGTCGGTAACCTCCCGTTCACCCTCGCGAAAGACCTTCTCAAGCTGAATGCTCGTTGCCGGGATGTTCGCGGCCTTGCCCGCCGCGATCAGGTCGGTGTGCGCGGCCAGGACCTCTACTTCCTCCGCTGAGAGAACGTTCTCGACAGTCAGAAATCCATTGAGCCTGAACTGATCAACCTGCTCCTCAGTAAGTACACGCAGCCGCGGCGCTGCCATACACGATTCCTTTTCTCTGCTTGCCATAGTCGAAATCTGTGGGCGTGGGCGCCTACAGCGCCTCTACCCAGGCGGACGGCGCCGTATCGACCCCGTGCTTGGCGAAGACCGCATCGATCTCCTCCAGCGTCTCCTCGTCGAGTGACCAGTCGAGACTGGCCGCGCCTTCCTCGACCTCTGCGGGGCGGCGAAACCCGACCAGCGCCACGCTCACCACCGGGTTCGACAGCACCCAGCGCAGCGCCAGATGCGCCATCGTCTTGCCGTGACGGGCCGCGATCGGCTTGAGATCTTCAACAGCAGCCACATTCCTGGCAAAGACCTCCTCAGTAAAGAGCGGGATGTTGAACGCGATGCCGTTAGAGCGCCAGTCATCTTCGTCGAACGTCGTCTCAGGTGTGAACGCGCCGGCCAGCAGCCCATGCGCCAGCGAGCCGTAGGTCATCAGCCCGATCCCATGCTCTGCAATCGTCGGGAATATCTCCCGCTCCAGGCGCCTGTCAAACATGTGAAAGCCGTACTGGGCGATATCCACGCGACGCGTCGCCATGCAGGTCTCGATCTGGTCCGGCGTAAAGTTGGAGACGCCCACGAAACGCGCCTTGCCGGCCTGCACGATCTCCTCCAGCGCGCCCATCGACTCCTCCAGCGGCGTCTCTCTGTCCGGCCAGTGGATCAGATAGACATCCACATAGTCGGTCCCGAGAGCCTTCAGACTGCGATCGATCGCCGCCAGCGCCATTTCTCGGCGGCTGTCTCGCTGCCATTCTCCTTCCGGCCGGTAGATGCCGAACTTGGTGACGACGATCGCCTCCTTGCGCCGCGCGCCCAGCGCCTTGCCCAGTAGCCGCTCAGACTGCCCATATCCATAACCTTCCGCCGTGTCGAAGAGATTTATCCCCAGGTCGAGCGCGCGCTGCACCGCGGCCACGACCTCGTTTTCATCAAAATGACCGTATCCGCCGCCAATCTCCCAGCAGCCATAGCCGATCGCCGATACGTCCAGTCCGGTACGTCCAAATGCGCGATATTCCATCTGTAGTCCTCCGTGCATCTGCTCGTGGTATCTGCCTCGCTATTGCGCTGCCGAAAGTGTACAACGCGACAGTTGTCGGGTCAATGGGAATGAAATGATCGCCCTCATAGGACTGGGCTCAGCCTCTGTAGATCTCCAGGTGCCGCGCCGCAATCACATCCCAGCTGAACTGGCGCGCGGCCTGCCGCGCATTGGCCCTCAGGTTCGCGGCCAGGTCGGCATCCTCGGCGATACGCGTTACAGCCGCGGCCGCCGCCCCCGGGTCCCTCGCGGGAACGAGCAGCAGATCGGAGTCCGCCTCCAGCTCCGGCGTTGGCACCTGCGGATGCGTGGTAACAATTGCGCAACCGTTGGCAAGCGCCGCGGTCAGCGTGCTGCGACGCAGGCTCATGCCATCCTCATAGGGCATCACCAGCACGTCAATGGCGTTGAAATCGGCCGAGACCTCGGCATCCGCCTGGTGGCCGGTCCACTGCACGCGACCCTCCAGGCCCCGTTGGGCGATGCCGGCCTCCACCCTCTGCAGATACTTGAAATTCGTCTCGTCGCTCGCACCGACCCGCTCGCCGATCATCAACAGATGCGCGTCTCGCCCGTCCTGCACAAGTGCCTCAAGCGTCTCCACCAACGTCAGCCCGCCCTTACTGGCGTTCAGAAACCCGAAATAACCGAGCACAAGCTGATCGCCGCCATAACCGCGCATCGACCGGCGTTCCCTCCGCTCCCCATCTGAAAATTGAACGCTCTCGATGTCGCTGCCGATCGGGATGCGGTGAAGCTGCCCTGGCCGCGTCTGCGCCCGCACCGACTCCCAGTCGCTCTGATTCGTCACCACGACCGCCTCCGCCGCCCGCAGCGGCAGGCGCGTGACCCAACTGCGCAGCCGGTTGCCGGCCTTGGGGAAGAGATAGGGAACGCGTAGATCATGGTACGTCCACGCCGAGTGCAGCCCGTGCCGCCGCAAAAAGCGGGGCAGCGCATTGATTGCCGGGTGCATGCCGTAGGCCGCAGTCTGGTATTGAACGTGGACCCAGTCGGCGCCAACCGCACGCGCACAAACGGGAACATCGCGCAGCAGCCGCCATCCCCAGCCTCCACGCTGTGCCAGAACGCGCACCGCATCTGGCCCTCCGGACGCGGGGACCTGCGCATCGGTCAACACGGCGACCTGCGCACCCCCTGCCTGCAGGGCCTGCGCCAGCTCCGCCGTAAATCTGCCCACGCCGCCCACCATCGGCGGATATTCGCCAGTGACAAACAACACGCTCGCTCGCTCAGACGCCACTTCGCTCAAGCCCTTATCACAATAGCCAACCTGGTCAGGCCGGTATCCGCTCTTCCAGTGCGGCCAGCAGTTCCTCCTGGCGCGCCACCGCGGGCAGAAACAGTGTGCGCGGCGTCTCCATTTCGACGAAACCTTCAGCGCTAACAGGCCAGTAGACGAGACTCAGGCCGGGAGCGATCCGGCCGGCCTCGTCACAGGCAATGATCTGGCGATAGAGGATCTGCCGCGACGATTGCAGCGGCGCGTGAACGGTCACACCGTCCACGGTCAACTCCAGTCGCATCAGCGTCCAGCGCAGATAGACGACCGCGAAGCCGGTCGCCGCCAGCAGGAAAAAGAGGGTGGGCAAACTGTATTCCCGCACAACATCCCAGGCAAAGAGGGCTGCTACAGCCGCGCCGCCGGCAGCGAAAAGACGATAAACCGGACGGGGGAGGTAGACCGGAGTCTCATTCATCGGATTTGCGGCTCGCGGCGGCTACGGTACGTCGCGCTCCTCGAGTGCGAGCGTGCATACTCGTTATCCGCCGCCGTCCGGCTGCCGTGCGCGCATGCTGATGAACAGCGCTGCCAGCGCGACCAGCGAGAGAAAGCCGGCGCCGTAGACGATCACGCGAATGACCTGGCTTTCCCATAGCGTGGGCGCGAAGCCGGCAAAACCGCCCAGTATCCCGGCCAGCGGTACGGTCGCTATCAGGACAAAGTTAAGCAAAAAGAAGGAAAGCGAGGGCCGGGGCGCGTCCCCGCGCGCGAGGAACTTCATAATCACGTAGATCGATGCCAGCGGGTAAAGCGCCCCTACCAGCAGGAGAACAACCGAGCCGGCCTTCTGCAGAATCTCCATGCGCGTTGCGTATCGGGTCAAGCCGTCTGCTTGCCGGCCATCATCAAACCGATCTGTTCACGCGTGGTCGCACCGATTTCGACAACGCCCATTACGCGCCCGCCGTTGAGCACCGCGATGCGGTCGGCGAGGCTGAACAGCTCATCCAGGTCCTCGCTGATCAGAAGCACCGCCACGCCGGCCGCCTGCTGCTCCAGCAGTCGGTTGCGCACCGCCTCGGTCGCGCCGACGTCCAATCCCTGGGTTGGATGGGCCGCGATGATCAACTTCGGATCGGTCGTCAGCTCCCGGGCCAGAATCAACTTCTGCAGATTGCCGCCGGACAGCGCGCCGGCGTTCGTTGTGATACCCGGCGTATCCACGTTGAATTCGGCCACCAGTTCGGTGCTCATATTGTCCAGCCCACCGCGGTCAAGGAACAGCCCTGGTCTGTTGCGGTAATGTTTAAGCGCAATGTTGTCCGCCACATTCATCGATCCGACCGTCGCCACGTGGATTCGGCTTTCGGGAATATGGGCAATGCCGGCGTCGATGATCGCCCGCGGCGAGTGATTGGTAATGTCCCGCCCCAACAGACGCACACGGCCCTCGGTCGCACGCCGTAGACCGGTCAACAGTTCTGCCAGCTCCCTCTGCCCATTGCCGGCCACGCCGGCAATGCCAAGAATCTCACCGCTGCGGATATGCAGCGATACATCATGCAGCGCGGGCAACCGCTTCTCGTTAAGGCAGCAGACCTCTTCCACCTCCAGGCAGACTTCGCCGAAGGCCTGCTCCTCTTTGTCAATACGGAAAATGACCGCACGGCCAACCATCAGCCGGGCCAAATGCGAGGCGCTCGTGTCGGCCATCACCTCCTCGGTCGCGACCACCTTTCCCCCGCGCAGCACGGTCACGCGGTCGGCAAAGCGCGTCACCTCATCGAGCTTATGGCTGATGAAGATGATCGTCTTGCCCTCCTGCACCATGCGCTTCATCGTCTGGCCCAGCGCGTCGGCCTCCTGCGGCGTCAGGACCGCGGTCGGCTCATCGAAAATCAGAATGTCCGCGCCGCGATACAGCGCCTTCAGTATCTCGACCCGCTGCTGCTCGCCAACGCTCAACTGCCATATGAAAGCGTCAGGGTCCACAAACAGATCGTACTGTTCGCTCACCTCCACGATCCGCCGCTGCACCCGCTGCATGTCCAGCCGCAGGGGCCGGAAACGCCCCCGCTCAGATGGCGCGCAGTAGGGATCATCCAGCCCCAGAATGATGTTTTCGGCGACGGTCTGATTCATCACCAGTTTGAAATGCTGGTGGACCATCGCGATGCCCAGTTCGAACGCGGTTCGCGGCGAATCAATGTGCACGGGGAGGCCGTGTAGATTAACGCTGCCCTGTTCAGGCAGATACAGCCCCGCAAGGACGTTCATAAGAGTGGACTTCCCCGCGCCGTTCTCACCCAGCAGCGCGTGAATCTCGCCCTTGTGAATCGTCAGGTCGACGCTGTCGTTCGCCAATACGCCGGGAAAGCGTTTGGTGATTCCCAGCATTTCCACGGCCAAAAGGTTGGAATCAGACATGGGACGTCAGGAGTGTATGTGTGGGCCGATATCGGAAACGGGCTGGCGCCAGAGAACGGAGACCCCGGCTGCTGTCCCTGTCTCTGACGCTCCCCTGTCTCGACCTGCTGTGTACTCCGGTCGCTACTGCGGAATTTCGCCTGTCACACCTTCTACGAGCCAATCATAGCTGAGCAGAGCGGGGTCGTCCATACATTCGCCATCGGCGACACGTTCCGCGCCGGTATTGTCGTTGATCGGACCGCAGAAAAGCAGGAAACTTCCATCGAGAATGCCTGCCTTGGCCTCCTCGACCGCCGATCTCACATCCTCCGGCACAAAATCGGCGACCGGCGCCAGTTCCAGCACGCCTTCAGCCATACCCCACCAGATCGGCTCATTGGTCCACGTCCCGGCAGCTACGTCCCGAACCTTCTTTTCGTAGATCACCCGCCAGTTCCAGATAGGTGCGGTCAGAACTGCGTCCGGTGCGATCTCCGGATTGATCGCGTTGTAGCCGATGGCGTAGACGCCCTGCTCCTGGGCCAGTTTGTCCGGCTCGACACTGTCGCTTTCACGGGCAACAACATCCGCGCCCGCATCAATCAGGGCCTGGGCGGCTTCACGCTCGGCAGGAGGATCAAACCAGGCAAAGATCCATACCGGCCGTACCTCTACATGTGGATTGATAGACTGGGCGCCCAATGCGAAGGCGTTCAGATTCCGGACCACTTCCGGAATGGGGTAAGGCGCAATATACCCGAGGACATTGGACTCCGTCATCGCCGCGGCAACCATGCCGGCAAGGTACCACCCCTGGTAACCGCGCCCGTCATATATGCCGACATTCTCGGCGGTCTTATACCCGGTGGCATGTTCAAACATCACCTCCGGAAATCCCTCCGCCACTTCGATGACACTATCCATGTAACCGAAACTGGTGGCAAAGATCAGGTCATAGCCTTGGGCAGCGTAGCTCTGCAGCACCCGCGCCGCGTCCGGTCCCTCAGCGACGAGCTCGCTGTAGGCCGTCTCCACGCCGAGCTCCTCCAGCGCCAACCGACCCTGATCATGCGCATAGCTCCAGCCGAGATCGCCTACCGGGCCAACATATACGAAGGCGACCTTCACATCTGCAACCGTATCTGCGGAGCCAACCGGCTCTTCAACCGCTGGCGCCTCGCCGATCGGCTGACAGGCGCTGATCAGCAATGCCAGAATGAGTGATACGGTCCACACAGTCGACCAATTTCGAATCCTCATGTGATCCTCCCTTTCAGCAATCATCCAGAGGGACTCGCTCATTCTCCCTTCAGGTCGTGCGAAACAGATTGCTCCTCTCTTTTGAAGCTGTACGGTAAGAGAGGAGCAATCTCAGATACTCACGATCGATTCAGTTCAGGCAGCAAGTTCCGACATGCAAACGAGCCGGTTCAACAGGCGGCACGCACCAACTCACAATGGCAATCCAAGGTGCAGGCTAGTTTCCGAGCGGCGCAGCCTCACCCGGCGCCTCACCGACGACGCCTTCCACAAACCAGTCCATCCCAAGCATCTGGCCGTCATTCATGCACTGGCCGTCATCCAGGAATTGGACGCCGTTCTGGCCGCTCATCGCGCCGCAGAACACGTCCGTCTCACCGGAAACGATCATCGCCTGCTTCTCCGCGACCATCGCGGCAACGTCGTCGGGCACCATCGGGCTCATCTCTGCCAGGCCCACGATCCCATCATCCATGCCGCCCCAGTACTGCGTGGTCTCCCAGCTGTCGTCGCGTGCCTGCTCGGCGAACCTCTGGAAGGCCGGGCCCCAATTCCAGACCGGGCCTGTAAGGACCGAATCACCAACGAATGCGCGCATGTCGCTGTTATAGCCGATGCTGGTCCCGCCCCGCTCGGCGGCAGCCTTCTGCGGCTCGGTCGTGTCCTGATGCTGAGCGATGATGTCCGCGCCCTGGTCCAGCAACGCTTCGGCTGCCTCTTTCTCTTCGGGCGGGCCAAACCAGGTGTTCGTCCACACAACCCGCACCTCCGCGTCCGGATTCGCCTCGCGCACACCCAGTGTAAAGGCGTTGATGCCGCGAATCACCTCCGGAATCGGAAAAGCCGCCACATAACCAATGACGTTACTCTCTGTCATACTGCCGGCCACCAGGCCGCTCAGATAGCGGGGCTGGTACATGCGCCCGAACAATGTGCTCATGTTGTCGGCAGTCTTGAAGCCGGATACATGCACAAAGTGTGCATCCGGAAACTCCTGCGCAACCGTCAGCGTCGGGTCCATGTAGCCAAAACTGGTAGTGATGACAAGGTCGTAGCCCTTCTGCGCAAAGTCGCGAATGACCCGCTCTGCGTCCGGACCTTCAGGCACATTCTCGATGAAGGCCGTCTCCGCGCCGCCCTCCAGATTCTCTTCCAGGTAGAGCCGCCCCTGGTCGTGCGCATACGTCCAACCCAGGTCGCCAATCGGCGCGACATAGACGAAAGCGACTTTCAGCGCCGCCGCCATCTCCTCGTCGTCTGCCATCTCTTCAGCGGCAGGCGCCTGTGCGACCGGCTGGCATGCGCCGATCAGCAGCGCCAGGATGAGCATGAGGCCCACCACTGTCCACGAATGTCGAGTTCTCATGAAACTGTCTCCTTTTCTTAGAAAATGGGTCCGCGCATTATTTCAGTGGGTACAGGAGGAAATTGAAATGACACACTGGTCGGGGGACAGCCGTTTCCGCGCCGGGATGATGAGTATTTCAACTAATGACATACCCGAGTCCTTCGCATGGTAACGCAAAGATGACCAAAATCCAACTGGGAAAAGAGCGCAAACCCGCATAGAGGCAACTGTTAGGCATTCCGGCGCGCCAGTCGGTATAATTCGACGATGGACGGCGGCAACTGGCCGCTGACTTCGAGACCATTGAGGTATGTCAACGATGACAGAATATCAGATCACATACTGGCGCGACTTTCCATCGATGGTCGTGGCCAGAGCCGGCGCCCGCGACCGCCACAAGGTCCAACTGCCGGCCCGCTTCCAGGTCGCAATCGACGAAGCCGCCATGCGCGCCGGCGCAACCGGCACCGACGAATACCTGGACGGCTGGCTCCGTACAGACTGGCAGGAGCAGGAGGGGAATCCTGAGGAAGTGGCCCAATCCGTCGCCGCGCAATTGGAAGCCGACTATCCCCCCCAACGAATACGCAAGCTCCTGTCCTCGATAACTCCCGACTCTTCCTCCGGCGGATGGCTGACACCGCGCCCCCATCCGGTGATCGAGCGCCTGCACCGGCACAGCGGCCCCCTCCTGGGCGACGGTGCCATGGCCACGATGCTGCAGGAAGCCGGCCTCACCGGCGGCGCCGCGCCTGAACTGTGGAATGTGGAGAACCCTGACGCCGTGGAGGCGGTCTACCGCGGCTATGTCGAGGCCGGCTCCCACATCATTACCACCAACACCTTCGGCGGCACCACCGCCCGGCTCAAAATGCATGACCTGGAGAACAGACTGGCTGAACTCAATGCAGCCGGCGTTCGGTTGGCGCGCAAAGTCGCCGACGTGGCCGGCGGCGTACTGGTGGGGGCATCGGTCGGCCCGACCGGCGAACTGCTCGATCCCCTCGGCGTGATGACCATGGACGAGGCCACGGAGCTCTTCGCCGAACAGGTCGCTGTTATGGCCGAAGCCGGCGCCGACTTCATCCTCACCGAGACCATGAGCGACCTGCAGGAGGTGGAAGCCGTCGTGCGCGCCGTTGATGAAGCGACCGAACTGCCCGTCGTCTCCATGCTCACTTTCGACACCAACCTGCACACCATGATGGGCGTCAGTCCCAAACAGGCGGTGGAAACAATGGCCAGCTGGGGCGTTCAGGTAATCGGCGCCAACTGCGGCAACGGCCCCGACGAGATCCAGACCGTGATGACCGAGATGGTTGCGAACCGTCCCCCTGGCGTAGTGCTGTACGCCCAGAGCAACGCGGGCCTGCCGGTTCTGCAGGGTGACGATGTCATCTACGATGGCACGCCGGAAGTCATGGCCGAATACGCCCGCCAGATGAAGGCCCTCGGCGTAGACGTAATCGCCGGCTGCTGCGGCACGACGCCGACCCACCTGCGTGCAATGCGCGAGGCACTGCAGTAAGAGAGGCGGGAACAATCTGTGTTTCATCTTGTCGACAAAGCGACCGGCATGAAGACATCACGATTGTAAGGTATTCTGCAAATGTTTTATGCCGCGAATCGCTCCACATTCGATCGAAACAAGAGCAGATGGACTCCTGCCGTGGCTCCGTTAATGTATCCGGGACGGTGAAGATATGATTCCGGCCCGTAGCCCCGAATACCTCGCTGGCATGGTGCGCGAGTTGCGCCGCTTGCCGAGCGAAACAGAGTGGGTAGAATTCAAGGGCGACAACAGAAATCCGGAAACCATCGGTCAAAATATCTCTGCCCTGGCGAACGGCGCAGCCGTCAACGGAAAGACCTCTGCCTCAGCCATTTGGGGAATAGAAGACGAAACGCATGCAATTGTCGGTACTACCTTTTCCCCGTCAATTTCAAGAAAAGGCAACGAGCCGCTAGAGACTTGGCTTTACAGTCAGATAAGTCCGCGCATTGAGTTTCGTTTCAACGAGCTCCAAGTCGATGGAAAACGGCTTGTACTCCTGGAAATCGAACCAGCATCGCATCAGCCCGTGTCCTTCGGCGGTGAGGAGTTTGTCCGTATGGGCGGCAGCACGAGAAGACTCAAAGATTACCCTGAAAGGCAGCATACTCTTTGGCGTGTCTTCGACCAAATCACATTCGAAAATCGTGTTGCCGTAGAACAGGTCGGTGATGAAGACACTCTGCACAAGCTCTACTACCCCGCCTACTTCGATCTACTTGACAGGCCTATCCCTGACGGACGCGCTGCGATTCTCAACGCGCTCAAAGATGACAGGCTGATTGCGCGCTGCGACGCAGGGGGCTGGAACATCAGCAATCTGGGTGCTGTTCTGTTTGCCCGCAATCTGAATGACTTTCCACAGATCAGGCGCAAAGCTATACGCGTTATTCAATATCGCGGTGCAGGCCGAACCGAAACTGTAAGAGAACAGGAAGGCGTATTGGGATATGCTGTCGGATTCCCAAGAGTGGTTGAGTATATTATGGCGCTCGTACCCGCAAACGAAGTCATCGAACGTTCCTTGCGGCGGTCGGTACCGATGTTTCCCGATATTGCGGTACGCGAACTGGTCGCCAACGCTTTGATCCACCAAGACTTCAATGTCAGCGGTGCTGGTCCAACGGTGGAGATTTTCGACAGCCGTATCGGGATTACCAATCCGGGCAGTCCACTTGTGGAAACGGACCGCTTTGTAGATTCACCGCCGCGATCCCTCAACGAAACCTTGGCCTCCATGATGCGCCGGTTTAACTTCTGCGAAGAACGCGGTAGTGGAATTGACAAGGTTGTTGAACTGGCCGAGGCGTATCAACTGCCGGCCCCTCTGTTCGAATCTCCCAATGGCTTTACAAGGGCAACTCTCTTTGCTCAGAAGCCTCTAAACGACATGGACAAAACGGAACGCGTACGGGCCTGCTACCTGCACGCGTGTTTGCGCTATGTGATGAAACTTCCCATGAATAATGCATCGATTCGGGAGCGGTTTGGCATCGCCGAAAAGAGCGCATCCCAGGCATCGAGGCTTCTCAAAGAATCTGTAGATGCAGGGCTTGTCATCTTACGGGATCCCGAAGTTGGTGCCAGGAGCCGGACGTATTTGCCCTACTGGGCTTGAAAGTTCCTCAACGAGCGTTGCTTGTTTGACAGTTGTTTGACGGTTGTTTGACTGAATGGCCTGAAACAAGCACAATTGGCCAGTCCCACCGGTTCTTAAGGGGGAACTGGAGCAGGAAATTGTTTGACAGTTGTTTGACGGTTGTTTGACTAGAAAGCCCAAAACAGCCTCAAATGGTCGGTTTCTTCGACAATTGCAGGGATTCGAAGCAGAGAATTTGCTTGACAGTTGTTTGACGGTTGTTTGACTGGAAAGCCGAAATAGCCCAAAGCCGCAGTCTTGCTTTCCATTAGTCCATTAGAACGCCAATTTGCAGCCAAAAGCGACCCATCGTGAAAGTCGGAATCATCGCCTGCGGCGCCATCGTGCGCGAACTCGTCGCCATCGCCAACCGCCGCGGCTGGGACTATGAACTGACCGCCGTTCCAGCGCAACTGCATAACCGCCCCGAACGCATCGCCCCGGCGGTGGCCAAAAAACTGGACGCCTGGGCCGGACGCTTCGACCGCATCCTCGTCGGCTACGGCGACTGCGGCACGCTCGGCGCGCTGGATTCGCTGTTGGCCCGCTATCCCCACGCCGTTCGCATCCCCGGCCCCCACTGCTACGAATTCTACGGTGGTGCACGCTTTGCGGAACAGGCCGAACGCCAGCCGGGTACCTTTTACCTGACCGATTTCCTCTCCCACCATTACGAAGGCCTCGTCATCGAATCACTGGGCCTCGACCGCCACCCTGAACTGCGCGACACCTATTTCGGCAACTACAAAGAGTTGCTCTATCTGCGCCAACTACCTGACCAGGACGAGAGCGAACGCGCCCGCGCAGCTTCTGCGCGGCTCGGGTTGGCGTACAAGGAAGTCGACTCCGGACTGGAGGTCCTGGAAGAGCGGCTGGCTGACATCATCGAAAAGGACAGCGCTTGACAAGTGGCCGCCATGCGCCGTGTCCTCTTCCTTTTCCTTGACGGCGTCGGCCTGGGCCGGGATGACCCGCAGACGAATCCGCTGGCTGCGGCCGCGCTGCCCACGCTGACCGGGCTCTTCGGCGGAAAGCCGCTCACCGCCTCCACCGGGCGCTACAGCCGCGGCGACGCGCACCTGATACCGACCGACGCCCATCTGGGCGTGCAGGGCCGCCCGCAGAGCGCTACCGGCCAGGCGGCCATCCTGACCGGCGTCAACGCGCCGGCGCGCCTGGGGGAGCACTACGGTCCCCGCCCGGACCAGCGCGTGCGCGACATTCTCGACGAGGCCGGCATTTTCGCCCGCCTGCAAGCGGCGGGTCATGCGACCGCTTTCGTCAACGCCTATCCGCAGCGCTACTTCGACGCGGTCAACCGGGGCAAACGCCTGTTGAGCGCAGTCCCGTACGCGGCCCGGCGCGGGGGACTGCGGTTGCGGACATGGAAAGAAATGCAGGCACGGCAGGCATTGTCCGCCAATTTCACCGGCCAGGGCTGGCGCACGCAACTGGGCTATCCCGATGTACCGGTCTACACACCGCAGGAAGCCGGCGCACAGTTCTGGCGCCTTGCCCAGCCAGTGCGTTTCGCTTTCTTAGAACACTGGCAAACCGACATTCTGGGCCACTACCGGGACCTGCGCGGCGCCATCAAAGACTTCAAACGCATCGACGGCTTCCTTGCCGGGCTGCTCGATGCGATGGACTGGCAGGACACGCTTCTCGTTGTCGCCAGCGATCACGGCAACGTGGAGGACTGCTCCACCCGCAAACATACCGAGAACCCGGCCATGACCGTTCTCATCGGCGCGCACAGCGACGGCTACGCCCAACGCATTCGCCGGCTCGACGATTTCGCCGCTCTCATAGCTGGATTTCTGAACGAAGACATACCGCCGCCTTCCTAACCACCAAAGATTGGAGAAGCCATGGAGTCCCTGCCTTTTGCCAAGCCCGGCCAGTTCTGGAAAGGAAATCTGCACACACACTCGACTCGCTCGGACGGGACGAAGTCACCGCAGGAAGTCTGCCGCCTCTATGAACAGGCCGGGTACGATTTTATCGCCCTGACCGACCATTTCCTGCCGCAGTACGACTTTCCCATCACCGACACGCTGCCCTACCGCTCGGACGGTTTCACGACAATCCTGGGCGCGGAACTGCACGCCGGCGCGATCGAAAACGGCTCCGCCTGGCACATCGTGGCCGCCGGCCTGCCGACCGATTTCGCGCCGCCGGCTGACGACGAAAGCGGCGCCCAGATCGCAGCCCGGGCGATGCAGGCCGGCGCATTCATCGGCATCGCCCACCCGCACTGGTACACACTTTCCGCTGCCGACGTCGACGCACTCGGGCCGGCGCACGCGGTCGAGGTCTTCAACGGCATCGCCGCGGACGCCAACGACCGCCCCGAAAGTTGGCACATCATGGACCTGCTGCTGGACAGGCGCCAGCGCTACTTCGCCTACGCCGCCGACGATGCCCACTTCACCGACAGCTACCACGACTTTCGTCGCGGCTGGGTGCATGTGAAGGCCGAGGAGCTCTCGCCGGAAGCCCTGCTGACCGCGCTCAAGACCGGCGCATTCTATTCCAGCACAGGCCCGCAGATCTACGACATCGCCCTCGCCGCCGGCCAAAAACTCACCGTCCACTGCTCGCCCGCCGAACGCATCTTTCTCACCGGCGTCGGCAGCGCCGTCCAGCGCGCATGGGGCAACGGCCTCACCGACGCCGAATTCGACCTGTCAGACTGGGGCAGCCACTATTGTCGGCTGACCGTGCGCGATCGCCGCGGCGGCAAAGCATGGTCAAATCCAATCTGGTTGTAATCCGTAACCCGAACTGCCATCTCGCCCCAAGAACGCAACCGTGAATGGATCTCCTTTCTCCGTCGACGTGCTCTGCCTGGGCATCGCCTGCTACGATCTGATCTTCTCCGTCGACCGTCACTTCGGCCCGGACGAAAAGATCCGTGCGTCCGAGTTGACCGCGTGCGGCGGGGGTATTGCGTCCAACGCGGCCATGACCGTCGCCCGACTCGGCTCCTCCGTGGCATTCGCCGGCTACCTGGGCCAGGACATGTATGGCGACAGCCACGTCGATGAACTGCGCGCGGCCGGCGTCAACACCGAACTGGTCGTCCGCGGTGGAAGGCCGACTTCCCTCTCCGCCATTCTCGTCAAGCCGGACGGCACCCGCGCACTCGTCAACTACGGCACATGGCCTGGCCGCGAAACCACGTTGCCGCAGGACGCGGGCCAGGCCAGCCAGGAACTGCCGGGTGCAACCGAGTTCCAGCTGGAGCGCTGCCGCCCGCGCGCCGTACTGGTGGACGGGTATCACATTGACGCGGCCAATCATCTGGTCGAAAGCGCGCGATCGCAAAACGTCCCCACCGTGCTGGATGGAGACATGCTCCACGCCGGCACGAAGACGCTAATGGAAAAAGTGGAGTTTCTGGTTGTGTCAGAACACTTCGCCCAGGACTATTCACAACAGTCCGACCCGGCGACCGCACTGGAGCAACTCAGTCACTTCGCGCCTTCAACCGTCATCACCCTCGGCGCCAGGGGGTTGTGCTGGCGCAACCGCGCCGACAGCCGCTTCGGCGCCGGCGCGGGCAGCTACCCGGCCTTCGCCGTCGAAGTCGAAGACACAACCGGCGCCGGCGACGCCTTCCACGGCGCGTTCGCCGCCGGTCTTGCGCGCGGCATGGCGTGGGAGGAGCTGCTGCGTTTCGCTTCGGCAGTGGGCGCACTCTGCTGCACCAGGAAAGGCGCCCGTCTCGGCATACCCACCGGCGCTGAGGTTGCCGCGTTTCTCGACTGCCAGTAAAGGACCTCAGTGGTCCGTGGCGCGTGGCCGAATACAGGTACTGTACTCGCTGCAAATACCTTCTGTGCTTGCTGAATAGTCCCTTTTCGGTCAGTCCTCGTTACGCCTTCGGCCGCTGACCTCTAGATGCAGAAGTCCAGAGTTTGCCATCGAATTCTGCGACTTGTAGGCACTTCTTTTTTCTTGTATTTTATGATTGAAGTGTTGTATGCTACTATCGGAATGGACGGTCTAACAGCCGTCTATTTTATTCGGTTCGACAGGTATGATTTTGACGCCAACATAGACATTTCGGCAGCCAATCCATCGCGTTTCCAGGAGAACGAATCTTGACGATTGCGGCCCCTGAACGCCTCTTCGACGACGGCGTCTCCGGCGACTACCCACCAGACCTCTATGATCCGAAAGGGATCACAACAGGTGTCGACGGCTTTGCAAATGTGACGGACGCGCACGTGGCCCGATTTCACGCGCAGGGCTTCCTGGTCGTCGAGAACGCCTTCTCTACCCAGGAGGTGCAGAACGGTCTGGACGGGTTGGACCACCTGCTTTCCGGTAAAGTGGCCGGGTTCGACGGCATTCACTATGAGCGAGCATCCGCGGGCATAGCTGTTGAGGAGCTTTCCCCGCTGCAAAAGCAGGACTATGTGCGCAAGTTCATGCACTTCGTCGACTACGACGACCGCCTGCACGGCCTAGCCCATCACCCGCAGTTGCTGACGCTCGTCCAGCGTCTCATCGGAGACATCCCGCTCCTGTTCCAGGATATGGCGCTGCTCAAACCGCCCCGGATGGGCCGAGAAAAGCCTTGGCATCAGGATCATGCCTACTTTCGTGTCGACCTGGAAGCAAGAGTCGTCGGCTGCTGGATCGCCTTGGACGAGGCCACGATCGAAAACGGCTGCATGGTTATCGCGCCGGGCAGCCATCTGAAAGGGCCGGTCGTTCACTTTCAAAGACGTGATTGGCAGATCTGTGATACGGATGTGGACAACAGCGACGCGCTTGCCGTCCCGCTCAAACCGGGCGGGCTGCTGATCTTCCAGAGCCTGCTCCATCACGGCACGCCGCCCAATCTCAGCGCGCAGCGACGCCGGGCCCTCCAGTTCCACTACCGGCCGCAGAGCGCACCCCTCACCAGCCAGGAGGAGCGGTTGGCACTCTTCGGCGGCGAGGGACTGGGCGCCGAGTGCTGAAGAACTAGCATGGCGCTGAGAAGGACCTTGGGACGTAAACCTGCAGGCTTTTCGTCTGTAAACTGTTTGGGAGCTTGACGAAAGCGGAATCGGGAAGGCGTGGGAGTCGAACCCACCGCAGCCGGCTCTGCGCCACCTGCCACTGATTTTGAAGACCAGGGCGTCCACCGGGACACATCCCCTCCCGCTGGCTATTGTATCGACAGACCAGAGCGCGGTCAAATGATGCGGCTGCGTTCAAAATAGTTTTCCAGTCTTCTTCCACTTCGCCCGGCTGAGATTGTGGAGTTTTCGAAGACTTCATACTCCTTTTTTCCGGGCACGCAAGCCAGTCTTCATCCGATCAGCTTGCCGCAATCATCTATCCTGATCCTGAGAGGTTTGCAGTTCTCGGGTTCCGACTCTTAGCCGCGACACCGGGCTCGATCCACGGTGTAGCTAGGAACGGAAATCCGACGCCTGAAAACCTCTGATCGTTCTTTTACCCAAAACCCCTTCACGACGCAGAGAGCGGTCTGGAAAAAAACAGTATGCACCTCGCTTGCCCCAATTGCGGCGCCCCGGTGGAAGTTACCTCGCCGTTCGCGAATTGCCCCGCCTGTGACGCAGATGTCGCCTCGCACTATACGGCAGCGGAAATGACCCGCACCGTCTACCACCGCGCCCTCGAACACTACTCGATGGGAAATGATGAGGCCGCTCTGGAGGGAATCCAACAGGGCATCGAGGCGCTGGAAGCCCCCGAACTGTACCTCCTGGCCGCGCTCATCTACCGCAAACGGGGCGATTTCAAGGAGATGCGCGAACACGTGGCCGCTATCCCCGCCGATGATGTCCTACGCGGCGAGGGCGAATGGCTCCTGCGCTCGCATCAGGAACAGTTGCAGCTGGGACGGCGGGAAGAGGCACGCCGGCGGGGCAAGGCCAAAGGCACCCAGCTCGCTGTCGGCAAAGCCAGCCGGCAGTTCAGCACCGAGTACTACCCCGCCCCTTTGACCGATAAACAGATCGCCAAGAAGGGCGCGGTCAAGTCGAGACGCAATCGTCTACCTTGGGCAGTTCCTATCGCACTCGCGCTCCTGGCCGTAATCTTTTTCGCACAGGGCACGGGCGACTCGCTTTCATTCGCGTTGCGCCAACTTCGCGCAGTACCTGCTGAACTGAACGCCCTTTTTGAAAGCTTTAGCCGGAGTGAGCCGGAAGTGGAGACCAACCCGGCCATCGCCCCCGACACCGGCGAAGAGGTCAGCGCGGCCGCAGTTGAAGTCACGCCGACACTCCCGCCAGCCCAGCCGACCGCAACCTCTCCGCCCACCGCTCAAGCGGTGCAGCAGTCAACAGCCGCGACGCCGGCACCGACGCTGGCGCCCGAGCCGACACCCACGGTTGCCCAAAGCGAAACGCCTGACGTGGCCGCGACAATCGTCGCGGTCGCACGCGCCCAATCTTTCAACCTGGCCGACTTCCTCAACGAAAGGGCACGCCCGGACTTGGCCGCGCTAGAGGTGCGCGCCTCGTGGGCCGCAGGCGCACCCCCCGGCGAGCTGACTCTGGCAGGAACCACTTCCTTTGCCTCTGACAAGAATGATCTATTGGAACTGGCCGCGCAGATCGAGGGCGTTACCTCGATAAACCACGGCGAACTTATGGTGGAGCTGCCCGAGACTTACCTTGTCCAGGCGGGCGAAAACCTCCGCCAGATCGCCAACCGACTGTACGGCGACCCGGACCGTTGGTCCGAAATCTACGAAGCGAACCAGGACCTGATCGGAGAGGACCCCAACAACCTTTGGGTCGGCCTCTCTCTGACCGTGCCCAGAGAGGAAGAGACGCCGGAGATACTGATCCAGCAATGAGCCCCGCCCCCGAACGCTCGTTTTCGATACCCCGTCCGCGACAGCGCCCCGCCGCCGCATCACTGCCCCAGCACCGACATTTCGACCGCCCGTGCGTGCCTTACGGCCTGCCTGGCCATACGGACGGAAAGCCGCACCGGACCGTATGAAAACCGCCACAATTGACAAACGGCTGCTGACAATCCTGCTTGTCGTCTTTGTTCAGATGTTGGGCGCCTCCCTGATCCTCCCCGTCCTCCCACTCTATGCCCAACGGGAATTCCAGATGTCGGCGGAGATGATCGCGCTTCTCACCTCCTCCTTCTTCGCCGCCCAATTCCTCGCCGGCCCCTACATTGGCCGGATCTCCGACCATTACGGCCGAATCCCCGTACTGATCGTCAGCCAGATAGGCACAGTCATCAGCTTTGTGATCCTCGCCTTTGCCCCCAGCTTCAGCTGGCTCTTCTTCGCCCGCACCCTCGATGGTATCACCGGCGGCAACATCATCGTCGCCCAAGCCTACATTACCGACATTACACCACGCGAAAAACGCGCCGAGAGCCTTGGCTACATATATGGCGTATTTGGTCTTGGTTTCCTCTTCGGCCCGGCGCTGGGCGGCGTGCTGGCCGCAGCCTACGGCCCGAGCACACCGCTCCTAATCGCCGCGGCCGCGGCCGCTATCGTTGTCCTCCTCACCTGGTACGCGCTCGATGAAACGCTCACCGCCGAAGAGCGAAATAACGCCCGCGCCCGCCGCGCCGGCAGCCTCACCGTCACCAGTGCACTACGCAACCTGCCCCTGATGACGATCCTATTTGTCGCCTTTTTCGGCCAATTCCCACTGGGACTCTTGCAGGCCACTTTTGCCTTGTACGGCGAAGCCGTGCTGTTCCAGGGTGAAAGCAAGGCGGCGACCGATATCGGCATCGGCCTGTTACTGACCGTCGTCGGCGCATCCCAGCTATTCACGCAGGCATACCTTCTGCGGCGGTTGGCGCGTCGCTTCAGCGAAGCCCAACTCGTGGTGATGGGCAGCGTTTTACGCATGATAGGCATGGCGATCTATGCTGTCGTCGCGTCACCCTGGCTCGGGGCCTTCGGCTCACTCTTTTTCGCCTTCGGCTATGGCATCGCCCATCCGCCTCTCCAGTCCATCTCTACCTCTTGCGTAGGGGAACAGGACCGCGGCGGCGTGCTCGGCATGTTTCAATCGAGCATTAATCTGTCTACCATTGTCAGCACAGCCATCGCCGGCGTACTCTTCGCCCACGCGCCGCAGACACCCTACTGGGTCGGGGCGGCCGCGTCGCTGGCCGTCGTCTTTGCCGTGATAGGAGTGATGAGCAAAATACCGGGCCAGCCCGTCCAGGAGGGTCCTCCTTTACCGAGGTGATAAAGCGCTTGCCACCACTAGCGCACTAAGGAACGTGCTCATGACGCCTTTAGGAACATCTGTAAACCCGATCGCTCTCGATGAAATCGCACGCTTGGCTGATGCCGGCGACAATGTCGCCATCGCTACGCGTCGACTGGAAGCAGGATTGACTATCAAGCGTAACGGGACCACATTTGCGCTCGATACCACAGTGATGGTCGGCCACCGCTTCGCCATCGAACCGGTCGCGTCTGGCGCGCCGCTTCTCTCCTGGGGCATTCCCTTCGGCGCCGCCACACGGCCGATCGAACCGGGCGAATACGTGCGAAACGCCGGCATGATCGAAGCTCTCAATCAGCGCACCCTCGATTTCAGCCTTCCGCAGCAGGCGAATTTTCGCGATCGCATCATCCCACACGAGTTGGATAAGACCGGCTTCACGCCCGGCCAGCAGGTGGAACGATATGCCGAGGAGCGAGTTTTCCTGGGTTACCGCCGCGGCCGCGGGCGGGGCGTGGGCACCCGCAATATGATCATTGTCTTGGGCACGACCTCCAACTCCGGCGCCTTTGCCAGAAAACTCGCACAGTTACTCCAGCCGGCCGCGCAATCTTTCACCGACTTTGACGGCGTCGTCGCCATCGCCCATACCGAGGGCAGCGGCTACGAGCAATTGAACAACCGCGACTTTGTCCTCCGTACCCTGGCCGGACTGATCGTACACCCCAATGTAGGCGCCGTGCTTGCCGTCGACGCGCCGGAAATATCCCCCACCGCGGACCGACCCGTCAGCAACGCTGAGTTGGAAGCCTGGATGCGGGCACGCGGCTACCCCCTCGACGATCTGCCCCTCCGCTTCTTCACCCTCTCGGGCGATTGGCAGGCCGACCTGGCCCAAGGGAAAGCAATCGTCAGTCGCTGGCTGCCCGACATCGCCGCCCTCCAGCGCACACCGCACTCACTGGCCCACCTCAACATCGCCCTCCAGTGCGGCGGCTCGGATGCCTTCTCCGGCGTATCCGGCAACCCTCTTGCGGCCGCCGTCGCCCAGGAGATCATTCGCTGCGGCGGCCGCGCCAACCTGGCCGAAACCGACGAGTTGATCGGTGCCGAAGCCTACATGCTGCAGAATGTGCGCGATCTGGCGACCGCGCGCGCCTTCCTCGACTTCGTAGAAGAGTTCAAGGAACGCTTGGCGTGGCACGGCCAGACGGCAGAGGGCAATCCCACCGGCGGCAACAAGCTCCGCGGGCTGTACAACATCGCCCTCAAATCGATCGGCGCCGCCATGAAAAAGCACCCCCATGTTCGCCTTGACTGGGTCGTGGACTACGCCGAACGCATGCAGGCGCCCGGTTTCTACTTCATGAACACCCCGGGCAATGACCTGGAAAGCATCGCCGGCCAGGTGGCGGGTGGATCGAATCTTATCATCTTCGTTACCGGCAACGGCTCGATCACCAATTTCCCATTTGTACCCACGATCAAGGTGATGACGACGACGCCGCGCTTCGAGTTGCTGTCTCAGGAAATGGACGTCAACGCCGGCGCCTACCTCGACGGCATGCCGATGGCCCAATTGCGCGACGAGAGCCTTGATCTTCTCGTGGAAATCGCCTCCGGACGCCATAGCAAGGGCGAACTCGCCGGCCACTCGCAGATATCGATCTGGCGCAACTGGCAACAGCGGGACGAAAGCCAGCTGCAAACGATCCTGACGCGTCCGCGACCGGACGGACGGCCGATCGAACTCGAAACGCTTCCTGGCGGGATGGCGCTAAACCTGCCCAAGCCTGCCTGCGCGCGCGTCGGTCTGATCCTTCCTACAAGCCTTTGCTCGGGTCAGATTGCAAGCATGGCGGCCCAGCGACTCAATCGCTCAGAAACAGCGCATGTTGAATCCGGACGTCTCCGCTTTGCCGCGCTGCCGCATACAGAGGGCTGCGGCGTCGCCTTCGCCTCGACCAGTGAGATCTACGCCCGCACAATGATCGGATACGCCACCCATCCATTGGTGGACGGCTGCCTCTTCCTCGAGCATGGCTGCGAAAAGGCCCACAACGACTACATCCATTCATTGCTGCGCGATGCCGGTCTAGAGGAGAAAGATTTCGGTTGGGCCAGCGTGCAGTTGGACGGCGGTATCGCCTCCGTCCTCGACAAGATCGACAGCTACTTTGCCCAGCGCTCAGCCGCGCCTGGGCAACATGACCACAACAGGCAGCACTTTTCATTGGCGCTGCTCAGCGACGACGCGCCGCCGCGTGATGCGGCCGAATGCCTCGCCCGCATCACGCAAACGGTCTTGGCCGCCGGGGGCAGCGTGATTACGCCCGCCACCGGCGCGCTGATAGAGACGTCCGTTTTCCGCTCAGTGTTGGGGTTAGATACTGCCGCACTGCAGCCTTCTCTCGCTTACGGGCAGACTGCGGTTACGACTGGCTTCCACCTGATGGAAATGCCCACGCCCCACTGGTCCGAGACTCTGACCGGGCTAGGCGCCGGCGGCGCTCACCTGATCATCGCCTATTCCGACGGCCTGAAGGCCGGACATCCACTTGTACCGCTGCTTCAACTTGCCGGCGAGCGCGCGCCTGTCACGCCCGACCTGATTCTGGGCGGCGACCCTTCAGCATGGCCACAGCGGATCCTGAACCTGGCCGCTCTCACGCTGGACGGCGAATACCAGCCGCAGAACATGGTCCACAGCAACGTCGACTTCCAGCTCACGCGCGGCCTGCTGGGAATCTCGACCTGATGGCCGCCAACGGCTGATCGCAACTCTTTGTCCACAGCCCGCTCAACGTGCCATGGCCGGAAAATCTCCCGGCTCGACCAGAAGACGCAGCGCCCCCGTCGCCAGGTCAATCAGCCACAGCGACGGCACGACCCCCGGCCCGCTCAGTGGATAGCGCCGCGTAATCACAAAACGACCGTCAGGGCTCCAAACCGGCGGTCCGTGATCATAGGCCGGGTCCGCCGTCAGCGCCTCGGCCCGCGATCCATCCGGTTGCATCCGCCAGATCTGGCTGCCGCGCGTCGCGCCCGGCCCTTCCAACTCTTTGCGCTTAAAGGCAATCCAGTCGCCGTCGGGAGATGGGGCCGCCGCACTGTCATGCACCGCATTGCCGGCCCCGCTCAGATCAACCTTCTCTCCGCTCGCCGCGTCGATCGCAATCAGATGGGTCATCCATTCATCGTCGCTCTGCCACAGGTCCGTCGTGTATAGCCGCGGGCGAGAGCGGTCCCACGCGCATGTCTCCCCGGTCCCTGTCGGATAGAAAACGGTCTCGCCGCCCGTAAGATTGAAAACGCCCAGCTTCTGTTCATCTGGAGATACGAAACAGAGCCACTCACCGTCGGCGGACCAGCGCGCCTCCAGCCCGAGCCGCTGGCTGTCGCTGTAGATCGGCGCCGTTTCCCCACTCGCCACGTCCAGGATCCAAATGCGCGGCGGGCTGAGCAGGCCGGAGGCAAACGCGTTGACATTGCGCCGCGTATAAGCCAGGAATTCGCCGTCAGATGACCAGCTCGGCCCGCTGCACGAGCCGTTCTCGCAGTTCAGCAACGGTCTTGCCTTGCCGGTCGACAACTCCGCCAGCCGCAGGTCGCTGAAGCCCATCTCCCCCAGCGCCGCATAGACGACCCTCTCCCCGTCCGGCGACGCAGCAAAGTCCCACACACTTTCATCATCAGGGCTCACAGCGCGGGGTTGGCTCTCCAAATCAAACTCGCCATCGGCGAACGGCAGCGCGTGCAGTTGCGCCCGCCCGGCTTCATCGACCGTTTTGTACAGCAGGAAGGAGATGCCGTCATCGCCGGAGGCACTGCGGCTCTGCCCCCACAGGCCCATCAGGAGGAGCGCGCACACGCTGAGCGTGGACAGCACGGTCACATCGAAACGACTCGTTCGAGAGGCGAAAAACGAACGTTGCACAAAACGCTCAGGGATATAGATAGGGCTGGTTTGGTTCCGGAACAACGTTCAGCTGCTCCGCCACAAGCACCGGTAAACCATCCCCGACAGGAGCCGCAAAGCGTCCGACGACCCGCACCCACTGCCCTTCTTCAAGTTCATCCACAGTCTGCAGGTCGCTGCTGCCCTCAGGGCCCAGTCTGACCGGAAGGCCCACAGCCATCGCGTCGGCCGCACAACATCCGACGACAAACCGGGTAACGGTAAGATGACTGCCGTCCGCTGCGTCGTCGAGGTAGACGAAGCCAGTCACATCAGCGACATCGTTCCCGTCCGGCCATTCGCCCTCGTGAAAGGAGAGCACCCAATCCAGGATCGTGCGCTCTTCGCTCTCCTTAATCTGCGCCGATCGTACAGCCGCCGGCAATACCGAATCCACGCCTCCGACGCTGATCTCGCGGTTCTGTAATGCTGCCACGCCCAGAGGACGGGGCGGCACAAACAGACCCAGTAAGATCGGCAGAGAGACAAGTAGTATCCCGGTCCAACCCAGTGCATGACCGTGATGATGGTCGGAATGCGAATCACGGGCGTGGTCATCATCGGCGGGCATTCGCTCCCCATCGCTGAATAGATAGCGGTAGCTTCCCCCCACCACGAAGAGACCGAGAACCGCCGCCAGCGTCAGCCAACCGAAACGATCGCTGATGTAATAATTCAGGGTGCCCGATGTGATGCGCGTGAGCAAGAAAATGCCCATCGCAAATATCAGCATCCCTTTGACAGCGGCCTGTACAGTCGGCAGTCGTAACACCCTCATACGCCCACCTGTACGTTCCAGAACACGCCGATTACGGCCACCAGCGCCAGCGGCAACAGGATCAGATAGAGGACCGTCCGCCGACGAAACACGCCCAGGAAAAGCAGCGAGCTCTTGATATCGACCATTGGGCCGAAAACCAGGAATCCCAGCAGCGACCCTGTCGTGAATGCACTGCTGAAGGCCAGCGCAATGAAGGCATCAACCGTCGAGCAAACCGAGAGGACAAACGCCACCACCATCATAACAAAAACCGAAATGACAGGTCCCTGTCCGACTGCAAGAAGTGTGGACTGGGGAACGAGAGTCTGCATCGCTGCCGCCAGCAGCGCCCCGGCAATGAGATAGCGCCCCATATCCAAAAAGTCGTCGCCCGCCAGGGAGAGAGCCTGCCAGATGCGCGGCCGCGGATCGGGATGAGTATGATCGTGATCATGGTCGTCGCCCTGATCGCCACCGCCCCGAGCGCTAAGGGTCTGCGGCAACAGGATCTCCCGCGGGCGGGCCAGGTGGAAAATCAGCCCGACCACAAACGCAACCAGCACGCTGAATACCACCCGGCCCCACAGCACCGGACCCCAGCCGAAAGCCGCAAATGTGCTGAATATCACAACCGGATTGATCACCGGCGCCGCCAGCAGAAAGGCGATCCCAACCGGCAGCGGCAACCCCTTGCCATACAGCCGCCGCGTGACCGGCACCACCCCGCATTCGCAGACCGGAAAGACAAAGCCCAGCCCGGCGCCGGCCAGCGCCGCCAGCAGCGGATGGTCCGGTATGTACCGCTCAACCATCGCCTGGTCCACGTACACCGCAATGATGCCCGACACAATCGAACCGGCCAGCAGAAACGGCGCAGCCTCGATAAAAAGGCTGAGAAAGATGGTCACGAACGTCTGCAAACGCTCGGCCGCGAAGAAACGCGCCTGCGGCGTGCTGAGACTGCTGATTAGGACCACGGCCAGAGCAAATACCAGAAACGCCGCGATGCCCCAGCGCGGGCGGCGCAAACCTTTTGCGGCTGGATGGCCCTCTATACTGTCCGAGGTTGCCTGCGGCAACGGCGATGCCTGGCCCATAACAACCCTCAGTTGCTTTCCTGGCCTAAACGCGCTAAGAAACAATCATCGGTCTTCAATTGTAGCACTAACTTCTGCCAACTCTGAATGATTGCGCTGTCCGCCTGAGTTAACACAGCCAGTTGCAACATAGTCAACTGCTGTAAACCGCGACGGAAAATCCACACCCAAGCGGAACCGGCGGGAATCTACCTGTGCATGGTTTGTTAGATGCAGATCATTCAGGTATCCTAGCTACTTTGAGAGAAATCGTCCGTCAGGTTCCAGTCTTTGGTCGAGTTTACAGTGGCGACGCGACCGACGATGGCAAGTTCATACGAACTCCGCATGGAACCAGATCCTTATCACAGTCTGATTTAGCAAAAGCCCGTGGATTCTCACTTGCTTTTGTAACACACGTGGTCCCATGGCGCTGCGAGAGATTCAACATGCGCGATTGAGCCTCTTCAACATGACGAAATCGCTGACGAGACCCTTAGCTCACCTGAACCTATCTCCCCTCGCCCTCCTCTCCCTCCTGCCATGGCTCGTTCTCCTGGCTTGGCTCTCCTCCGTCGCCTGGTTCCTCACCGACGACGCCTTCATCAGCTTCCGCTACACTCGCAACCTACTCGAAGGCCACGGCCTCGTCTTCAACCCCGGCGAGCGCGTCGAAGGCTACTCCAACTTCCTCTGGATCCTCGAACTCGCCGCAATCTGGGGCCTCTTCGGTATCCGCCCAGAGCACGCCGCTCCTTGGCTCTCCGTCGCTTACACCGTCGCCACAATCGCCGCCATCCTGTGGTGGGTCGCTCGCCTTCCTTCTCTACAATATCGCGGTCTGACCAGCTGGATGACACTCGGCCTGCTCTGCTCCAGCGCCACCTTCGCTGCCTGGACATCAGGCGGCGGTCTCGAGACGCGCCAGTTCACCTTCTTCATCTTGGCCACCGTCGTCTGCCTCAGCCTCTACTCAAACAACACCCGCGGCCTCCTCGTTGCCTCGTTCTGCCTCGCCGCCGCCGAACTCACACGGCCAGAGGGCCTCCTCCTCGCCTTCTGCTGCTTTGCCTGGTTCGCACTCCAGCGCCTCCTGGCAGAGAAAAGAGTCAACACTACCCTACTACGCCAGATTCTCTACCTGGTTGCTCCCTTCGCGCTGCTCGTCGCCGCCCACTTCCTCTTCCGCTACGCCTACTACGGCGAATGGCTTCCCAACACCTACTACGCCAAGCACATCCGCCCCTGGTACGAGTCCGGCTTCCGTTATCTTGTCGCCGCCGGTATTGAGACCGGCCTCTATCTCCTCCTACCGCTGGCCTACGTCGCCCTGCGCACACGCTGGCAGAACCATGGTGATTGCATCTATGCACTTTCCCTGCTCTGTGTCGTGGCTCACGCAGCCTATCTGCTGCCGATAGGTGGCGACTACTTCGAGTACCGCCCCCTCGACTTCTACTGGCCTCTCCTCGCCCTTCCCACAGCCGAAGGTATCGCCATCCTCGGCTCCAGCTTGGCGACCCGCCTGAAAGGACCCTCAAAAACCCCCAAATGGTTGACCAGCGGCGCGCCTTTTGCCACTATGCTTTTCCTGCTCGCGCTCTTCTACGCAAACACAATTCAGGGTGCCTTGCTCCTCTCCCGCGGCATACCCCGTGAAGACTTCGCTGGGTGGCTGCTGAATGCGCCTGGGATGCCTATGCTCGTCTCCATCTCCTACGACCTACGCTGGCTGGCTAGCCAAAACTGGGTCGCCGACCCCATCTTCGTACATCGTAACTACGCCTCACATCAGGTACCAACCTGGAAACCATACGAACAGATGGAGCGTGAACTCATTCCCGACGACGCCCTAATGACCGACACCGGCATCGGACGTTTCTATTTCCTGCCGGATCTCAAAATACTTGACCAGGACGGCTTGACCGACGCAACGGTAGCCCGCACACCAGTAATCCATGCCAACGCCGAACGCATCATTGCGCATGACCGCAAGCCTACACTCGAATACCTCAAACAACGAGGCGTCAACATCAAAGTTCGGGCTCCGGCCTCCAGCGCAGACTCGGCACTGCAACACGCAGACTACGCTGTCAAAGTCGGCCCAGACCTCTGGATGCCCTTCAACGCCGTCAACGCACAGTGGGCTACCCTCCGCTTCGCCGACCGCGACCTGAGAGCCAGAAATACGTTCTCAACCAGCCTACCCGACCACAACCGCTTCCTCGTCGGCAGTCACACCTACGTAGGCCAACAAATCCTCGCTCACTTCGAGAACGGCTTCGACGGCTGGCAAATGTCTGGTCAGGCACTCACCAACTTCAACCAGCATGACAATTACTCAGGACAAGGACTGGTCTGGAACCGTGCCGACTCCGGCTTCCTCACCAGCTACCACCCCTCCAAAGGAAACCACGTCACCGGTGAAGCCCTCTCTCCAACCTTCACCGCCTCCAACAGCCAGTACCTCGCCTTCCTCATCGCCGGCGGTAACCTCCATGGCGTCGGCCTCCGCCTCCTCGCCAACGGCGAAGAAGCCGCCGTCTGGCGCGGCCAAAACTCAGAACGCTTCGAACTGACCGTCCATCCGCTCGGCTACGTCACCGGCAAAACCCTGCAGCTGCAACTCTTCGACTACGAACTCGGACCCAATGGTCACATCATGCTTGACCATATAATCCTGGTTACTTGCGAAGTCTGCCCGTCAGAGCCGCCAGCTCTGGCCCAATTTCTAGACCAAGAAACACCAGACAACGACACCGTATATCTCTTCCCCGGCTTCCAGAATTATCGCTCCGTCAGACTACACCTCGTCTCACAGGGTATTGCCCCAGCACATGTCATCCCCATGGAAGCCACTGATCTGGCGCGGACCGTCGAAACCGAACTCTCAAGATCGAGCGAGGCTGACTCAATAGAGATCGTGGAATGGAAATCCGAAAGCCCCTGGATCAGCGATGACGCCGAACCCCTGGCCTTCCTCCTGACCAAGTACGGCCGTTACCTGGACACCGACGACTACGACGACTTCCGTGTCTACTCCTACACCGACCTCTCCTTCGACCGCCCCTGGATCCTCTACGAACAGTTGGAACCCCTGACAATCGAATACGACGGCGGCATCTCTCTCACCGGACTCGCCCTCGGCCACGATGTAGAGCAACTCTCCTTCGGACAACCGCTCAACCTGGGACCCGAGCGCTCTCTTTGGGGCGTAATGCAGTGGCGAACCGAACACGGACTGGATACAGACCTTGTGATTTCCTTGCGCCTCTACAATACTGATGGCGAAAGAGAATTCCAGGAGGACACTGTCCTCTGGAACCCAGACCACTGGCCTACCAGCTACTGGTCAGCCAATTCACCAGTCGAATCGATGATCCTGCTCCACTTCCCTCCCGACCTTCCCCCCGGCGACTACGAACTGCGTATGGTCGTCTACGACTTCGAAACGCAGCTCCCCACCGTCCAGATAGATGTCTGGGAACCGGAATTAACCCTCGCCCGCCTCCGACTCGCCGAACTCCGGTAAAACCAGCACGCCCCCTCTTAGACAGAATTCGCCATTGTCGGCTATCATTCGCTGTATAATCCGAGCGGGCTTTTTCCGTCGTCTGTAAACGACAAAGTCGGCTCACCAAAGTCTTCTCTCAGACGCCATCCAGCTTAGGATCCAACTCATGACACGCATGACAGTCGAACAGCTCCGGCAGGACCTTCCCATGACCGGGGAAATAGCCTACTTTCAGACCGGAACCTACGGCCCGGCCAGCGACTCCGTTCTCCAAGCAGTACGCGAGACATTGGAGACCGAAGCACGCCACGGCCCGGCCACGACCGCAGGCAGACTGGCGCACAGGGACGGAGAGGCTGCCGCTCGCAGCGGACTGGCCCGCATGCTCAACGTCAAAGAGGAGGAGTTGAGCATCGACACCAACACCTCGCGCGCCATGCAGCAGATCGTGCGCGGCCTCAGCTGGCAACCGGGCGACGAGTTCGTCATGACCTCACTCGAACACGTCAGCACATACGGCCTCTCCTACTCTCTGACCGAGGAACACGGCGTCACGGTCAAGGTGATCGAGGCCGAACGCCTCACCGACGAAGAACTGCTCGCCGAACTCGCCGGCGCGCTGACCGACCGCACACGCCTCATCTGCCTCAGCCATGTCGCCTCCCCCAACGGACGCCTGCTTCCGGTCAAAGAAGCAGCTGCCATCGCCCATGCCGCGGGTGTTCCCGTCATGCTCGACCTTGCCCAGTCCGTCGGCACGATGCCTGTCGACCTCCAGGAACTCGACTGTGATTTTGCCGTCGGCTCCGGCCACAAATGGCTGCTGGGACCCATGGGAACAGGATATATCTTCGTCGCCGAACACCAGTTATCCGGCTTTCGTCCCAACTTCATCCCCGACCGCAGCCCGTGGACGCTGGCCGGCGACCCGACACCCCCGCCTACCGCCCGCTCCCGCACCGAAATCGGCACCTACAATCATGCCCTTGTCGTCGGCCTCGGCCGCGCCGTCGAAATCTTGGAAAGTATCGGGCTCGACAATATCCGGACCCGCATAGCCGACCTGACCCGCCGGCTGCGGCGCGGCGTCGAGCAGATCGACCGCGCCCGCATCATCACCCCGCTCGAACCGGAAAAGTCCGCCGGCATCACCTCGGTGATGTTTGACGGCTTCGCCAAGACCGACATGGACGGCTTGGCTGCACGGCTACAGGACCGCCATCAGGCGCTCGTCAAGTCCCAGTGGTTGACCGCTCCGCCCGACCCGGTCAAAATCGCCATGCGAATCTCCGTCGCCGCCTTCAACGACGAAGGTGAGGTGGACCGCCTGCTGGAGGGCATCGACGAAGAACTGTAACGGCAGCCGCAGAAGATGACTGCCAGGACCTGCAACCCATAACTTCCCACCGTCACAAGGATAAACAAAATGCCTGAACGTCTGGTACTCTGGGGGCCGCCCGTTGTGGAGAGAGTTCCCGCCGACCCCGACTATGCCGAATTCCTGCCCGGCTGGGTGCAGAAGTGCGCCGATGTCGGGGTGGCCAAAATCATCGGCGGGGATAAAACGCTCGCGCTGACCGAGGCCGCCCACGCCGTCGGAATCAAGGTCGATCCCTATGTCAACTACAACTCTTTTCCTCGCCACGGCAGCGCCCGCGTGCGCTACGGCTGGTCGCTCGACTTCCTGCGCCCACCCGTGACCGCCGACGAGGCGCGCGCCATCATGGACCGTCACCGCCCCATCTTCGACAACCCGCAGGTGGGCACCTCCATGACCGACTTCGCCCGCCAGAATCCACAGTACCGCAGCTTCACGCGGGACCGGTCCTATACGCTCCAGCCCGGCGAGGACCTCTACCTCAGCCCTGCCTTCCCCGAAGTGCGCGCCGAACAGACACAGCTCTTCGTTGAGACACTGGCCCAGACCCAGGGCGATGGCATTCAGGTAGAATTCGTACTCGGAAACGAAGACGAAAACGGCGCCGTGACCTACGGCTACGAAGACCGCACCGTCGCCGAATTCCAGGCCAAACACGGCGAGGACCCCTTCGACCTGCCTAACGACGACCGCGACTGGCTGCAGTTCCGCGCCGACTATGTCACGCTCGCATTGACCGAGATGCGCGCCGCAGTCAAACAGGAGAACCCGGACGCCGTCTTCTCAACCACCCTGATCGCCGGCGAAAAGGACGACTATCTCAAACTCCTGCACGACTGGCCCGCTTGGATCGAACAGGGACTGATCGACGAGTTCTACATCTGGTTCCGCACCAACTCGGACCTGGACGCGCTCGAACGCCAGCTGGGCCACGCCGTCGACGTCGCCGCCGGGCGCACACCCGTCATCGCCGAGCTGTCCTGCTACCACCCGGGCAGCTTCCAGCAGCCCGACCTCATGCTGCGCGCGGCCGAGGTGGCCATGGGCTGCGGCGCCGACGGCGTCGGCATCTACCGCACCCACGCAGTCGCACAGTTGGATTTCTGGTCCGTGTTGGAGAAGATGGGCAAACTTTAAATGGGGCCTTCGACCAGAAGAGTGCTAGCGTGGAATGCAAGCACTGCCGCGTCTACAGGGCCGAAGGACAAAAGGGAAATCTGAGTCCGAATTCAGTCGAAGGGGTTGACCACCATCACACCGGCGTACCCTTGCCCTGCATTCAAATCTTCGGACCAAATCGTGTCACATTGTAGGCGGACCGCGCTCTGAATGATCATTGCATCCCAGAATGAGATGCCATAGCTGGTCTGAATTTCGATAGCTTCCTGTATGTCGGATACAACTGGACTATGCAATCTCCATCGGCCAAGATGCGATAGTATATCTTGGGCCTGATCTGGAAGCAACGGATTAGCGATTTTGCGGGTGACTGTAACGTAATACTCTTGCAGCACTTGGATGCTCAGACAGCCCTGACGGGCCTGCCACAACGTGCGAAGTAGATTCTGCGCCTCTACCCGCTTGTAACCGGCCGACCTGTCATGAGCATAGACCAACACATTTGTATCAACGAACTGCCCTGTCATATGAGCACCGATTTTGAATCTCAGCGATCATGCAGGTCCGCACGCGTCCAACCGATAGAGCCGTTGGTACCCAAATCCGTCTCCTGGTCCAGAAGAGCAAGATGCTTTCGCATTGCGATTGCATATTGATCTTCTCGTTCAACCAGTTCGGTTAAGAGTTCAACCATCAATGCCGACAGGGACCGATCCTGATCTATCGCTATTTTCTTTGCCTTACGTAGTATTGAGCGAGGAAGCGAGAGCGTAACATTCTGTTTGTCCATGCGCATTAGTCCTATCGTTAGTTAGCACACGAAAGTGTGCTACACGCTTTTGCGTGCTGATTTTACATTATGCAACTTCTGTTTGCAAAGCCAAAGTCCTGAGGAATGAGACTCTCTTCGAATGCTCCTCATACCAAGAGAGGCACACTGTGTCCTACTATGTAGCCGCCTACGACACCGAGGCCGTGTACCCCTGGTGGGATAGACCGCAGGACGGCTTTAGCTACACGCCCGAGCATATCGCCGAGTTCCTGGAAGGCGTGGATGCGGTCGCCGGCGTTCACCTGGAACGCAACGCACCCGCCTCCTTCTTCCTCGTCGCCAAAATGCTCGAGCTCGCCGGCCCGCAGCTGCGCGCTATCCTCGACCAGCCGCTCTTCGATATCCAGTGCCACACCTTCACCCATCCCAACCTGATCGCCCTGCGCGACGACAAAAACGCGCTCCAATATGAGCTGGCCGACGCAAAAAAGCTGATCGAAGATACCTTCGGCCGTCCAGTGATCGGCCTGACCGCGCCCGGCGGTTACACCGACGGCTTTCGCGGCCATCCCACCGTTCTCGAAGTCATGTGGGAGGCCGGTTACCGTTATGTGCGCAGCGTAGGCAAGGGTCCCAATGGCACCCTGCCCGCCCTGCTCGACCAGCCCTTCTGGTATACCCAGGACGGATTCCCCGAACTGCTCGAAACGCCCTCCCACGCCTGGCACGACAACATCCTGACCGGCCAGCCGGCCCAAGTTCATTGGCCGCCGCTCCTGCCTTGGCCGTATCCCGATAAAATGCCCCATGACGCACAGGGCGTCTACCGAGCCTACGCGCCCGGCATCGACTACGCTGTCCGGCACGGTCTTATCTACTACATGCCTATCTTCCACCCCTGGTCCATCTACCGCGTCGACAAACAGGCCGCGCAGATAACCATGCTGCTCGACGACGCCGGTGCCAAAATGGAGATAACCTCCTGCACACCTATCTACCATCACATCCACCGGCATCCCGCCCTTGCGGCTGACAAAATGTGAATCGAAAGACACCGACATGACAGACCAGACCCCAATCAACGTAGGCATCGCCGGCCTCGGACGCACCGGCTGGAACAACCACGCCAACGCTTTCGCCCACCTCCCCGAACAGTTCCGCGTCGTCGCCGTCTGCGACCCCGACCCCGAACGCCAGGCCGAAGCCATCGAACGCTTCGACTGCCTCGCCTACGCCACCTACGACGAGCTGGTGGCCGATGAGGCCGTCGAGCTCATGGTCGTAGCCACGCCCAGCAATCTCCACGCCGAACAGTCGATCGCGGCCATGCGCGCCGGCCAGCACGTCATCGTCGAAAAGCCGATGGCCAGCGACCTCGCCGGCGCAGATGCCATGATCGCCGTCGCCGAGGAGACCGGCCGCATCCTCACCGTCCACCAGAATCTGCGCTACGCCGCCGACTTCGTCAAAGTCAGAGAGGTCATCGCCTCCGGCGTTCTCGGGCGTATCATCGAAATCCGCATCCACAACGGCCGCTTCGACCGCCGCTGGGACTGGCAAACTTCCAAGCGCTTCGGCGGCGGCATGCTCAACAACAGCGGGCCCCACTTTGTCGACATGGGCATGCTCCTAATCGACGACCCCGAACCGGAGGTCTTCTGCCACATGGAGACCACCCCTCTCTACGCCGGCGACGCCGACAGCCACGTCAAGGTCATCCTCAGGCCCAAACGCGGACCGCTCGTCGAGATCAACATCATCACCGCCTGTGCCTTTCCACAGCCCAACTTCCTCGTGCTGGGCACCCAAGGCTCCCTCGTCTGCGACCACAACGAGGCCCACTGGCGCTATTTCGACCCCGCCGACGCGCCTCCCCTCGTCCTGGACGAAGCGCCCATCGCCCGCGACCGCACCTACAATCGCGAGCAGCTCCCATGGAAAGAGGAGCGCGCGACCCTCGACTACGACGGCGCCGGCAATGTACAGGCACTCTACCGCTCCCTCTACGCCGCCATCCGCGCAGGAGCCGAGCCGGAGATCACGCCGGAAAGCGTGCGCGCCCAGATCGCCGTCCTCGAAAAGTGCCGTGAGCTCAACCCCGGCGTATAATTCGTCGGAGTTCACCGCCGCACATTGAATAGCCGCAACCGCTTTCAACAATAAAGGGAGTATCGCATGGAACTGAGTTGCACCTCCGTCATGCTGCCCCGCTGGGGCCTGGACGAGACCTTCGACAAGCTGCAAACCTACGGCTACGACGCCGTCGAGCTCCGCTGCCGCTACAACCCAGAAGATCCCAACGCAGAACCCTCCTTTTGGGGCCGCCACCTCTCCGACGTAAGCCCCGACAACATCGTCGACAAGGCTCCGCGGATTCGCGCCGCAGCGCAGCGCACCGGTCTGCGCGTCGCCGCGCTGGCGCCAAACTTTGTGTATAGCGAAACGGAAGTGATTGTGAAACTCTTCAAGGGCGCTCTGGCCATCGACCCCGACCGGCCACCGCTGATCCGCATCGGCGCGCCCGGTCACGACCGCACCAGACCCTACTGGCCCCAGTTCCACGCCGCCCGCGCCGGCTTTGCCAGCCTGACCGAACTGGCGCGCACACACGGGGTCAAGGTGATCTACGAAATCCACACCGGCACAATCGCCGTCACCGCCTCGCGTACGCTCGAACTGCTGCGCGACCTCGACCCGGACCACATCGGCGCCATATACGATATTCAGAACATGGTCGAAGTGGGCATCGAGGATACCCGCATGGGCCTGGACCTGCTCGGCCCCTACCTGGCCCACTGCCATGTCGGCAACCGTGTGCCCGAGGCTGCCGGTCGCACCGACGCCGGCAATATCGCCTGGAATTGGCGCGGCGCACGCCTGGGAGAGGGTCTGGCCGACATTCCCCAATTGATGAGCGACCTCAAAACCGTGGGCTATGAGGGCGCGGTCTCTCTTGAGCTGTTCACACCCGAAAACTTCGCCGCCGGCAACGATGACGAGATCGTCAAGTCGGAAGGGGCCTACCTCCGCACGTTGATGGAGCGCGCCTGACCCACCGCACAGCTTCAGGACTGAATTGCGATGAAATATGCCATCTGCAACGAGCTCTTCGAGGGCTGGCCCCTGGACAAGACCGCGGCCTTCGTCGCCGAACTCGGTTACCACGGCCTCGAACTGGCGCCCTTTACCCTCTGCGACCTTGTAACCGACCTCTCCAGCGGCCAGCGGCGCACAATCCGCCGCACAATCGAGGACGCCGGGCTGTCCGTGGTCGGCCTCCACTGGCTGCTCGCGCACACCAACGGCTTCCAGCTGAACGATCCCGACCCGGCCGTCCGCGCCCGCACCGCCCAATACCTGATCGACCTGATCGATTGCTGCGCCGAGCTCGGCGGCGGTGTCCTCATCTTCGGCTCACCCCAACAGCGCGACATCCCTCCCGGCCGCGCGCCCGCCGAGGCCTGGAAATCGACCGCCGAGATCATGCGCCGCTGCGGCGAGCGCGCCCAGCAGCAGGGCGTCCTCTTCTGCATCGAACCCCTCAGCCGCAACGAGACCAACTTCATCGTCAACGTGGATGAGGCCGCAGAGCTGGTGCGACAGGTCGACCACCCAGGCCTGCAGATGATGGTCGATGTCAAGGCAATGAGCAGCGACGTCCGCCCCATCCCGCAGCAGATCCGCAATGCGCACCCCCTCTTCCACCATGTCCATCTCAACGACCCCAACCTGCGCGGGCCAGGCATGGGTGAGCTCGATTTCGGCCCCATATTGCAGACCCTGACCGACCTCGACTACACGCGCTGGCTCTCCGTCGAGGTCTTCGACTTCACACCCGGCGCCGAGCGCACCGCCCGCGAAAGCCTCGGCTACCTGACCACCATCGAAGTGGCGTAAAGAGGGCGAATTCCGTTCCCGAATTCTTGTTCTCGCCCCGCTGCCCTTTCTTCGCTGACCGATCACGATAACGTGCGTTTGACACCAGATGAATTCTCTGTAGAATAGGGTCATTCCGACTGCGCCCGCAGGTTCGACCGCCGGTGCATTGGATCAATCCGTTCCTCATCCTCAATTCGAAAAACTCAGACAAAAGGAGACTCGAAACGATGGCACTCCGTAAGGCACTGATACGAACCGCTGTGCCCCTGGCAGCTCTGCTGCTCGTAGCGATCCTGGCCGCCGCATGCGTGGCGCCGGTCGACACGAGTGGGGACATGATGGAAGAAGAGATGAAGGTGCTCACCGTCGCCGTTGCCCAGGAGCCGACGGCCCTGGAGGCAACACTGGCCGCCGGTGAAACCAACTGCAACGGCTGCCGCAACGTCATGGAGATGCTGGTCAGGCGCAACTACGAGACCGGCGAAGTCATCCCCATGCTGGCCACCAGTTGGGAACGAGTTGATGACTACACGATCCAGTTCACGCTGCGCGAGGGCGTAACCTTCCACGACGGCTCACCCCTGAACGCCGAAGCCGTCGCCACCAGCATCAACTACATGTGGGAGGCTGAACTGGTCAACGTTCTGACCGGCTTCGTCGGCGGTGTCCTCAGCTCCGAAGCTGTGAGCGAGTACGTCGTCAACGTCTCCGCCCAGGACCCCGACCCGATCCTGCTGGAGAAGTTGTACTTCGTCGTCATCTCCTCCGCCAAGCAGATCAACGAAGAGCCGGAAACCTATGCCACCAAGCTGGTCGGCACCGGCCCCTACATGATGGATGAGTGGCGCCGCGGCGAGTCGATCACCTACGTCGTCAACCCGGACTGGTGGGGACATGGCGACCCCGAAGCGGCCGGCGGCAAGGTCACCTTCGACAAGTTGGTCTATCGCTTCCTGCCCGAAGACACAGTGCGCGCAGCAGCCGCACAGGCCGGTGAGGTCGACATCTCGCAGTTTGTCACCCCCGACCAGTGCCAGTCCGCCGCCGCCGACCCCAACCTGCGCTGCGAGTCCGCAGCCAGCGTTGAAACCATGTTCGCACGCATGGGCAATAAGGGCCTCTTCGAGGACATTCGCGTGCGCCAGGCCTTCAACCTTGCGATCGACAAAGACTTGATCGTCAATACGATCCTGGGCGGCGCCGCCACCACCACCGGACAGATCGTTAACGCGACCGCCACCGGGCACAACCCAAACCTTGAGCCCTATCCCTACGATGCCGACGCAGCGCGCGCCCTGCTCGAAGCCGCCGCCGCTGACGGCGTAGACGTCGGCGAGGAGTTCACCCTCGCCTCACGCCAGGGCCTCCACGCCGGCCACGTAGAGGTCATTCAGGCCATTGGCGGGATGCTCAGCGAGGTAGGCTTCAACCCCACCGTCGCTGTCATGCCCCCGGACACCTTCAACCCCTCCTTCGGCCACAATTGGGCCGAGATGGAAGGCCAGCCGCGCTGGGTCGCCGTCCACCTGCACGGCAATGAGATCCTCGACCTCTGGTTCTCCTACGTCAACTACTTCGTCTGCGACGGGCCCGTCTCCCAATACTGCAACGAGGAAGTGGACATGCTGTGGGAAGAGGCCCGCACCCTCTCGGGTGAGGCCCGCGACCTGAAACTGCAGGAAGCCGCCCAGGTAGCCTACGATGACTATGCACACGGCCTGATCGCCCACATGGACCTCGCCTACCTGGTCAGCGAAGACCTGGAATGGACTGTGAAACTGGACCACCGCCTGCAGGCCAAGGAAATGGCCCCCAGGTAAGAACCTACAGCTGTCCCGACGGTTAATGCGCCAGGGTCCAATGCCCGCGCTGCTGAACACCCGGCGGGACCACTGAACGCCCGATGTGAAAAACAGCAAGGGTTACCTATTGACTGATAAAGCTCAGTCAATAGGTGACCGTCGTTTATCAATCACCGAGAGGGAGAAACGCAACAATGACACTGCGCAAGACATTGACGCGAACAGTCGTGCCCCTGGCGGCACTGCTGCTCATGGCGCTCATTGCCGCCGCCTGCGTCGCGCCGGTTGCACCGGCCGACACGGGCATGATGGAAGAAGAGATGAGCGTGCTCACCGTCGCAGTCGGCCAGGAGCCCACGCACCTCGAGGCAACCTGGGTCGCCGGTGAGACCAACTGCAACGGCTGCCGCAACATTATGGAGATGCTGGTCAGGCGCAACTACGAGACCGGTGAAGTCCTCCCCATGCTGGCCACCAGCTGGGAAAGGCTCGATGACAGGACGCTCCAGTTTACCCTGCGCGAGGGCGTAACCTTCCACGACGGCGCTCCCTTCAACGCCGAAGCCGTCGCCACCAGCATCAACTACATGTGGACGGCCGACCTGAGCCAGACGCTGACCGGAACGATCGGCGCGGAGCTCACCGCCGAAGTTGTGGACGAATACACCGTCAACGTCGCGGCCGCCGCTCCCGACCAGATCCTGCTGGAGAAGCTGTACTTCGTCGTCATCTCCTCCCCCAAGCAGATCAACGAAGCGCCGGAAACCTATGCGAGCAAGTTGATCGGCACCGGCCCCTACATGATGGAAGAGTGGCGCCGCGGCGAATCGCTCATCATGGTCGCCAACCCGGACTGGTGGGGAAATGACGACCCCGAAGCCGCCGGAGGCAAGATCTCCTTCGACAAGCTGATCTATCGCTTCCTGCCCGAAGACACAGTGCGCGCAGCGGCGGCGCAGGCCGGTGAGGTCGATGTCGCGCAGTTTGTCACCCCCGACCAGTGCAAGTCCGCCGCCGATGATCCCAACCTGCGCTGTGAGGCCGCAGCCAGCGTTGAAACCATGTTCGTTCGCATGGGCAACCAGGGCCTCTTCTCCGACAGACGCGTACGCCTGGCCCTCAACCTGGCGATCGACAAGGCGTCGATCATCGATACGATTCTGGGCGGCGCCGCAACCATCACCGGCCAGATCGTCAATGCGACCGCCACCGGGCACAACCCGAGCCTTGAGCCCTATCCCTACGACCCGGACGAGGCGCGCGCCCTGCTCGAAGCAGCCGCCGCTGACGGCGTAGACGTCGGCCAGGAGTTCACCCTCTCCTCACGCCAGGGTCTCCATGCCGGCCACGTCGAGGTCGTCCAGGCCGTCGCAGGCATGCTTAGCGACGTCGGTTTCAACCCCACCGTCGCCGTCATGCCGCCGGATACCTTCAACCCTGCCTTCAGCCACAACTGGTCGGAGCTGGAGGGCCAGCCCCACTGGGTCGCCATTCACCTGCACGGGAATGAGATCCTCGACGTCTGGTACTCCTACGCCAACTACTTCGTCTGCGGCGGCGCAGTGTCTCTCTACTGCAACGACGAGATGGACGTGTTGGTGGGAGAAGGAGGCGCCCTCTCTGGCGAGGCCCGCGACATGAAGCTGCAGGAGGCCGGACAGCTCGCCTATGACGATGTTGCCTACGGCCTGATTGCACACATGGACCTGGCCTACCTGGTCAGCGAAGACCTGGAATGGACCGCCAAACTGGACCACCGCCTGCAGGCCAAGGAGATGGCTCCCAAGTAAGAGGCCGCAGTCGTCAATCCGGTTGACGCGACCGGTTCGAACGCATCTCGCGTGCAGCGCAGACCCCCGGCAGTAACAGGCGCTGCGAGATGCGCCTTGACCGGAGATGGTGACCGCGCCGGCGACCGCCCCGAATCAGAGAAGATATAGGGCTGCCTCCGCCGTCGACCATCTCCTCACCGTGGAAAAAAGAGCAGAGGAGTGAGACTGTTTCTCACTCCTCTCTCCCCACATCCCGCTACGCGAGCCAAAGGACGCTGAAATTACTCTTTATCTGGTCAGACGCTTCGGCCATTCGATTGGCGTCGCCTTCGCCGTTCTCACCATCGTCTTCATAACCGGCCGCGTCGTCGGCGACCCCGTCCGCATCCTGTTGGGCGTCGAAGCCACCGAAGAACGCGTCCAAGAGGTGCGCGATCAGCTCGGATTGAACGATCCCCTGATCGTCCAATACGCCAAGTTCGCCGCCGGCGCAGTACGGTTCAAATTCCAGGACTCATTCTGGCAGAAGACCCCGGCCATTGACACCGTTATGGGCCGCCTTCCCGCCACCTTCCGACTCACCGCATCCGCCTTCCTGATCGCCGCGCCGCTGGGCATCCTCCTCGGCGCCGCCGCCGCGCTGCGCCCCAACACCTTCCTGGACCGGGTCGTCAACGTCCTCTCGCTTGGCGGCGTCTCCATGGTCGACTTCTGGCTGGCGCTGATGCTGATCCTCATCTTCGCCGTCCAGCTCGGCTGGTTCAAGACTTCCGGCTTCGGCGGCTTCGAGTATATGGCCTTGCCCACCTTGACCCTGATGAACTCCCCGCTGGGGCGCATCGCCCAGATCACGCGCGGCGCCATGCTCGAAGAGATGAACCGGCCCCATATCATCGTCGCCCGCGCCAAGGGCCTCAGCGAAGCGCGCATCGTCTTCGTGCACGCCCTCAGAAACGCCGCCATCCCCGTCGTAACCATCAGCGGCGATATGCTCTCTTCAATGCTCAACGGCGCAATCCTGGTCGAGACCGTCTTCGCCTGGCCCGGCATCGGCTACCTCACGCTGCAGGCGCTCCTGCGGCGCGACCTTCCCCTGCTGGAAGCGACCGTCTTCATCGTCGCCTTAATGGTTATCGTGGTCAACCTGCTCGTCGACCTGAGTTATGTCTACCTCAACCCGAGAATCCGCTTCCAGTAAACCATGTTGACTTCCCGATGCCTCTTGCTTGACGTTCCGCAAAAATCTGGGGCCTCTCGCGCCCCCCGCAATCCCTTCACAAAGCCAGAGTGGTCATGTCCGAAGAGCTGAAACTGCTGCCGGAAGAAGAACAAACGGAACGCTCTAGAGGTGCGTCCCGCTGGCTGACCGTAAAAGCGCTGCTGCGCGATCCGGTTACTTTCTTTTCGGTTTTCGTCCTCCTCGTCATCCTGATCTCAGCCGTCGGAGCAGAGGTCGTCGCGCCCCATGACCCGCTCGATCAGGACCTGAACCGGCGCAATATGCCTCCCTGGTCCTACGCCACTGACGAAAACGGTATGCCGGTCGGCAGAGTCTACATCCTGGGCACCGACCCGCTCGGTCGCGACGTCCTCAGCCGCATGATCTTCGGCGCACGCGTCTCCATAACCGTCGGCCTCACCAGCGCCATCGTCTCCGGCCTGATCGGCACCCTGCTCGGCGTTCTCGCCGGCTACTACCGCGGCGGCATCGACGACATCATCATGCGCCTGGTCGATATCCAGATGAGCATCCCGGTGCTCCTATTGGCGCTGCTCGTGCTCTTCGCGCTTGGCCCTGGCTTCCTCAACCTGGTCGTCGTCCTCGCTATTGTCAGGTGGATGGCCTACGCGCGCCTTGCCCGCGGCCAGACCCTGGCCTTTCGCAACCTGCCCTTCATCGACGCCGCCATCGCCATCGGCAGCTCCAATAAGCGCATCATCCTCCGTCACGTCGTCCCCAACGTCGCCTCACCCCTCATCATTCTTGGCACGCTCGAGATCGCAGGGCTTATCCTCAGCGAAGCGGGACTGAGCTTCCTCGGATTCGGCATCCAGCTGCCGCGCGCCTCCTGGGGCCTTATGATTTCCGGCGGCCGCGACTACATCACCACCGCCTGGTGGAACATCACCTTCCCCGGCCTCGTCATCTTCCTGGCCACCCTCAGCCTGAACCTCTTCGCCGCGTCGCTGCGCTCCATCACCGACCCCGTGCAACGGGAACGCTGGTTCCGTAAGGAAACCATGGCCGCCATGGAAAACAACGAGTAGCGCTCCACCCCAATTGTCACATCCCCGACTTGAGCGTCACAGCTGACCGCCTTCTCGCCGACTGCTTGACCTTCTCCCAAGACTCCAGCCACGCATTCCTGCCGCTGTGACGGATGACGTCGTGTATCGTCGCCCGCGGCTGATAGGGCAGATAGAGACCGCAATGCCACGCCAGGTTGCGGTAGACCATGAAGTCGCCCGGTCCCAGATAGACCTGCACCGCCCCCGGCATCGAGCGGCAATGCGCAAAATAGAACTGCTCCGCCTCCGCGTCGCTCCAGTCATCCGGCGCCTGCGTCATGATCGGGTCCCCGGCTGACTCGACCTCCTCCGCCAGGTCCTGCTGCCGCAGATGGCTGCCCGGCACATACCAGGTGCAGGAGTCGGCGTAAATGGCGCAGTTGACCTGGTTGAAATAGCGCAGGTCATGCCACACCGTCGCCATGAACGACTCCATCTGCTCATCGCGCGCCTCCACCGGCACCTCCACCACGCCGTCCCGGTGCCAGCCGCAATGCCACGGACGGTCCTGCGGCTCGACCAGCAGCCCCATGATATCCAGATGCGCATGCGTATACCCCGGCCCCAGCAGCGCCTCAACCGTCAGGCGCAGATCTTCGAGCTCGGCATAGTCCTGGAACGGCCCCAGGTCGATATCGCCTGCGTACTGGTCCAGCGGCTGGATGCGCTGCGTCTGCGGCCCGTTCAGTTCATACGCCAGCGCGCGCGCCCTGTCCGCCTCCCGCCGCAAATCGGTCAGCAGCGCCGGCGGCACGATGCCGCGAAAGATCAGAAACCCTTTCTGATGGTATTCATGCACCATCCAATCCTCGAAATGGTATCCCATGCCTGGCCTCCACCTCCAGGGAGCGAAAGCAGGCCATCCCGCAGCCGCCGTCTGCGTCAATCAGGCAGTCGGAGGCCGCGAGCGAGCCTGCTCTTATCATCACAATTTGCTTTTCAACATTACCATTTATACAATGGTAGACGCAACGACCGTTTTTCCCTTTGCAATGCGCCAGCCGCCGGACATCCCGGCGACCAATACGCCCGCCGGCAAGCGCTCGGCCACGCCGTTACGTCTTCGGCTGCCGTTTTCGATTACCCAACCACAAAACGCACGGTTCAGACACCAGATCCGATCACTGAAGTTTTCCCTATTCGCGCCCTACAGGCAAAAGGAGAATCTAAAGATGGAAAAACTGAACCTTTCAAGACGGAACTTCCTCAAAACAGTCGGCGTCGTTTCGGCCGGCGGCGTCCTGGCCGCCTGTGTCCCGGCAGGCGACACAACACAGCAAGCAGGTGACGACGCACCGGCCGAGGTGACTCAGCACCTGATCGCCTGGCTGGGCGGTTGGACGCCGACCGAGAGCATGGAGCGCAGCGAGGACAACCCCAACCCGCACAACAAGATCTTGGAGGTGCTTGAAGCCTACAAGGCAGAGCATGCCGGCGTCGAGATCGAATGGATCAGGCTGCCCTCCGGCGTCAACAGCCGCGAATGGATGGTGGCCCAGCAGACCGCCGGCACTGTCCCTCACATCATGCCCGCGGCCCAATGGATCATCAAAGAAGACGTCGACAAAGACTGGTGGGCCGTCCTTACCGACGCACTCCAGGAGCCGAATCCCTATATCGCCGCCGGTGAACCGGGAAGCGAACGCTGGCTCGATCAGTTCTACCCCACGCCCAACACCATGTTGAACATCGAAGGCAACTTCTACAACGTCGCCTACGGTATCAACACCACCTGGTTCTTCTACAACGTCGATATGTTTGAAGAACTTGGCATCTCCGTTCCCGCCAACTACGCTGAATTTCTCGCGAACTGCGAGGTGGCCCAGGACGCCGGCCTCATCGCCTATGACTTCCATACGCTGTCCCCCGCCGACTCCGATGCCTGGTATCGCCAGCAGATCGGCTCCATGATCATGGAGCGCGACCTCGCCCCCCTCGTCAACCCCGACAAGGGCTTCGCCGAACTCTCCGAGGTCGCCTGCGCCATCCGCGACGGTGTCTATCACGCTCACCTGCCCCAGTTCCGTCAATGGCTCGAGCTGTGGAAGCAGACCGTCCCCTACCGTCGCGCCGATTGGACCGTACGCGCACCCGACCCCAACCGGCTCTTCCTCACCAAGAAGACGCCGATCCTGGAAAACGGCTCCTGGATCATCCCGCAACTGGAGGTCGATCCCCTCTTGGATTTCGAGTGGGCTACCTTCTGGGCGCCGCCCCTGACCAAAGAGAGCAGCGAATACGTGACCGATCCGCCCACCGTTGCCCCCAACGTCGGTACCGTGACCGACAACTTTGCCATCTCTACCCGTGCCCGCAAAGACGGCGTGCTCGATACCGCTATCGACCTGCTGCGTTACTTCTCTCACCCTGAGAACGTGGAACTGGTGCAGGGCGAAATCGGCCGGAACATGCCCAACGTCAAGGGCACCAGGGTGCCCGACCGCTTTGCCGAGGCGCACAAAGGCGTGGTCCAATCGATCGGCTACGTCACCATGTTCCAGTACGAAATCTGCACGATGGACCTGGAGGCCGCAGAGGCCTGCGGCAAGGCCTGGTGGTCCTACCTGCTCGACGAGATCAGCATCGACGAGTGCATCGAACTGAACCAGAGCGCGTTCGAGGGCTACGCCACGCGCTACATCGACGAGCAGGGCAACGAGTGCTCCTAACACTGGGTGGCAGCTGGTTCGCCGCTGCCAGCCCGCCACTGGCATGAGCGAGCGATCAGTATGAAAAAATCGCTCCAGCAAAGAATATGGGAGACGAGGGCAGGCTACCTCATGGTTCTGCCTACCCTCGTCTTCCTCCTCATCTTCCAATACTACCCCGCCGCATCAGGGCTGTACCACTCTCTCTTCGACTGGAACGCGGGGCTGAAGGGGACCTTCATCGGGCTCGCCAACTTCATCGAGCTTTTCACCGATGACGATGTCTTCATCGATTCCCTCAGAAATATGGCACTGCTGACCATCTGGTACCTGATCGCATTCGTGGGACTTTCCATCGGTGTCGCCGTCCTGATTCACCGTATCCGCAGCGAAGACTCCAAGTACTTTTTCCGCTTCTTCATGATCCTGCCCGTAATCATCCCGGCGGTGGTCCTCATCCTGCTCTGGAAATTCATCTACGATTCTACAATCGGCCCGCTCAATGCCATCCTCATCGGCGTCGGCCTGCAGGACTGGACGCACGCTTGGCTGGCTGAGCCTAGGATCGCCATCTACGCGGTGATGTTCCGCAACTTCCCCTGGATCGACGGCGTTTCCGTCTTGATTCTTCTGGCCGGGTTGCAAGCGATCCCATCCGAGATCGTGGAGAGTGGTCTCCTCGACGGCGCCAGCGGCTGGAAGCGGCTGCGCTACATCGAACTGCCCCTCATCACCGGTCAGATCAAACTGCTCGTCGTCCTCACCATCATGTGGGGCGTGCAGGAGTACTCCGCTGTCTGGGCGATGACAGAGGGCGGGCCCATCGACTCAACCCAGGTCCCGGGAATGTGGATGTATTTCAACGCCTTCAAAATCAGCCGCATGGGCTACGCCTCCGCGATCGGCGTCGTCATGTTCCTCATCACCCTCGTGGCGACAATTCTGAACATGCGTTACATAAGGTCCCAGGAATATTAACGGCATGCATTTCGCCTGCCCCTAACTACGCAATACGCAATACGACTTACGCACCGCATTAAGGATCTGGGCATGGTGACGCGTAGCGAACCAATAACCGGTGGCCCCGCGCAGAACCAGGGACGCGGTCTGCACCGCGGCGATGCCTGGCGCACTTCGGCTCTCGGCATACTCTGCGCGCTGATGATCGCGCCGCTGATCATGGCCTTCATCATCTCCTTCAAGAGCCCCTCCCAGTTCACCCGCGTACCCTTCCTTCCGACCTGGCCGATGCGCTGGGAAAACTACGAGTTCGCCTGGGAGATCATCAGCCGGTTCCTGCTCAACAGTATTATCGCCAGCGGCGCGACAGTCGTCGGCGTGCTCCTCCTCAGCTCGTTGGCGGCCTATTCCTTCGCTCAGATAAGATTTCCAGGCCGGACATTCGTCTTCTACGCCGTGCTGGCTCTGATGATGGTGCCGGCGTCGCTGACCCTCGTGCCCTCCTTCGTCCTGATCAGAGATCTGCGCCTGATCAATACCTACTGGTCACTGATCCTCCCCTGGATCGCAGGCGGACAGCTCATCGGCATCCTCATCCTGCGCGCCTTCTTCGAAAGCCTGCCCGGCGAAATGTTCGACGCCTGCCGCATCGACGGCGCCTCCGACTGGCAGATCTACTGGCATGTGGCCCTGCCGCTGACCCGGTCGATGCTCGGTGTCGTCGCCGTGCTCAACATCCTCGGCACCTGGAACAACCTGATCTGGCCGACTCTGACCCTCTCGGAACGCAGAATGTGGCCGCTCACGCCGGGCCTCTACTCCTACATGGAGCAGTACTACACCAGCTATGGGCGCGTGATGGCCGGGCTGCTGCTCGGCTCCGTCCCGCTCGTGATCCTCTTCGTCTTCACCAGCCGCCTCTTCGTCGAAGGCCTGACCTCCGGCGCAATCAAGACATGAATCTTCCGGATGTCCGCTGAGCAACTCGTTGAACGCAAAAGGCCTATCGACACGCCCCGCTATGATGTGATCGTGGTCGGCTGCGGCGGATGGGGACTGGCCGTCTTGAAAGTGCTTGCCGACTTGGGACTCCGCGTCCTGGGCATCGAGCGCAGGGAAATCTGCCACAATCTGCGACACTATATGAAACGGATGGTGATGCACTCGCGCCTCTCCTACATGGTCTTGGACCCGGACGACGCGATCCTGGCGCAGAAGGGAGAGACGCATCACCCCCTGATCGAGGAACTGATCCAGAGTTACAGCGACTTCGCCGTCAAGTTCGATCTCCCCATTAAGACCCATCACGAGCTTGTCGACATCGAAGGATCAAGAGATAACTTTGCCCTGACAGTGCGCGATCCGGAGGACCGCACCGTCAGGTTGGCCGCGAATCGGGTCGTGCTCGCGACCGGCTCCTTCGACAACCCCAATCTGGCCGGCATTCCCGGCGAATTGGACGCGGCCGTGCATCACTATTTCCACGAATGGGAACACATCAAGGGCAAGAAGATCCTCTTTATCGGCGGTGGCTTCTCCTCCGCAGACGGTATCATCGCCTTATGCCAGCGAAACACGATTCTGTGGGCCGTACGCAAGTCGAGCGACGAAGTCGATCAGATGCTGACCGACCAGAAGACGATCTGGGGTCAGCCGGATGCGCGCCTCGTCAACACAGAGATATGGCCCGAAAGCCAGGTCCTGTCGCTGGAGAACAACACCGCGGTCGTGCAGACGCCCTGCGGTCGTAAATCGTGGCGCTACGACCTCTGCTATATGCTTATCGGCCACCGGCCGAACCAGGAGCTTTGCGCACGGCTGCTCAACGGCAACCTGGCCTTTGATGACGAGACCTTCGAATCCTGCGCACGGCCCGGCGTCTACCTGGTCGGCGCGCTTGCCAAGAAACATCTGGAGCATATCGGATTGACCGACATTCTCTGCCCCGACAATCAGGGAATCCGTTACATCGAACGCATCCGCTCCGCCATGCAGCAGGAATTCAACTGCGCAGAACGCTAACCATCGGGGGACAAGATGCACACGAGCAGCGCGCTCCGCTCTACACACTTTCAGTACCGGCGTATCGGCACAGACGCGCGCACGCACGTCGGCTTCAGCGCCTTCTGCGCCGACTACCATGAGCAGGACCGCGTCGCGGTTGTTTCGCCGCGCCTCGAAGATGGCATTCTGCACACTGGGTACGCCCTGCTGGCACTGACCACCGCCTTCTTCGACGCGCAGCGGGCACGCGGGGGCGACTTTTTCGTCTATCCGCAGCATTTCGCCATCATCGGCGCCGACCGAAGCGGCGTCGCGACCGGTGCCGGACGCCTGGAACTGGCGCTGGACGATGCTGGCATCGGCAGCGCATGGGGATGGCTCGACGTCTGGCCAAACTCGAACTGGTTCACCGCGCCGGGCACGCCGACCGCCATGCTGCGCAAAGTCTTCGATCTCCAGATCAACCGCCTGTTCTGGCCGCAAGACTTCGCGGCGGAGGATGCGCACTGCGCGGAACCGCTGCCCGCCTACGCACGCCGGATTCTCGAGAGACGCCTCAAATCGGTCTACTACTACAGGTCCCCCGCGCCGACTGTCGAGATAAGCGCCGCCCAGCCGGCCGAGGAAATCGTCCAGGAGAGTTTCAATCGCCTGCCCGCGGTCGTACAGGACACGCTGCATCGGAATGCCCATGTGGGACCCGAACCGTACCGGCTGGTGGGCGTAGCCGACTTTTTGCACGACATGGAAAGCTGTTTCGCTGAATAATCTGCTGAATGCGCCGTCCCTCGCCATCTGAGCGCGAGTCGAACGGGCGCAAAGACTGCTGTCGCATCCGGAGGCACACCACATGAGCCGCGAAGAAGAGATCAAAAAAGAACTGTACGAAAACACACTCTCAGGCCGGGCGCCCATCACCGAGAAACTCACGCAGGAGGGCATCGCCCTCGGGATGGAACCGCTCGACATTCTCTTCGATGCGCTGATTCCCGCCCTCCAGGAGGTCGGTCGTCTGTTCGAGGTCGGCGAATACTTTGTGCCCGAAATGATGATCTCCGCCAAAGCGATGCAGCGCGCCATGGCGATCCTCCAGCCGATTCTGGGCGATACCGGTGTCGAACCCACCGGCAAGGTCCTGATGCTGACCGTCAAGGGCGACGTTCACGATATCGGCAAAAACCTGTGCATCATCATGCTCGAAGGCGCCGGCTTCGAAGTGATCGACATGGGCGTAAACGTCAGCCCGGAGAGGATGATCGACGCCGTCAACGAGCACCAGCCGCAGCTGGTCGGCTTCTCCGCATTCCTCACCACCACCATGCCCTTCTTCAAGACCAATATCGAGGCGCTGGAGGCAGCCGGCCTGCGCGACAAGGTCAAGGTCATGGTCGGCGGCGCGCCGATCACCAGGGAGTATGCCATGAGCGTCGGCGCCGACGGCTACGGGCCGGACGCCAGCCAGTCCGTCAGGCTGGCCAAGCAGTTGATGGCCGATATGGGCTACGACATTGACCCTGAAGGCGACGACAAAACGAAAGGCGGAGAGGCCGCGATGCGCGCCGCCGTCGGCGCGGTCGAAAACCTCATGCGCAAGGCAGATTCTGAGCACACCAGCGGCTAGAGGTAGGTGCAAATCGAACAGGAACTGAAGATGAGCAACCAGCGGAATAAGGTTCGTCCCAGAATTGGTATTTTCGGTATCGGCCTCGGCGAGTATTGGCCCCAGTTTCCCGGCCTGAAAGAACAGCTCGAAGGCTACCAGGCCAGGGTGGAGAGCCGCGTAGGCCAGTGGGCCGATGTCGTCAGCGCTGGCCTGATCGATTCGGCGCCGAAAGGCGTTGCCGCCGGCGACCTCTTCCAGCGCGAGCAGGTCGACATGGTCTACTGCTACGTCGGCACCTACGCCACCAGCTCGATGGTCCTCCCAGCCGTCCAGATTCCCAAAGTTCCTGTACTCGTCCTCAATCTCCAACCCTCCGCCGCGCTCGACTATGCCAACACCGACACCAAAGAGTGGCTTGCCAACTGCTGCGCCTGCTGTGTTCCCGAGCTCAGTTCCGTCTTCCACCGCTGCGACATCGACTTCCATGTCGTCTCCGGCATGCTGGCCGAGGAAGAGGGCTGCGAGGAACCGGCCCGCCGCGCGTGGAAAGAGATCCAAGAGTGGACCGAGGCCGCCGGCGTACTGCGCACGCTGCGCCGCAGCCGCATGGGCTTTCTCGGCCACACCTACCCCGGCATGCTCGACATGTACAGCGACTTCACCCAGCACCAGGGCCAGCTCGGCACCCATATCGAAATCCTCGAAATGTGCGACCTGGCACAGATGGTCGGGCGCGTCACCCCGGCCGCGCTCAAAGCCAAGGAGGAGGAGGCCCTGGCCATCTTCGACCTCGCCGAAGATTCCCCCTCGGACCCGCTGGCGACGCGGCCCTCCCCCGAGGCGCTCGATTGGGCCTACCGCGTCGCCGTCGGCCTCGACAGCCTGGTCGACGAGTTCGACCTCGACGGTCTCACCTACTACTATCGCGGCCTCGACGACAACGAATATGAACAGATTGCGGCCGGATTCGCGCTCGGCTGCTCGCTGCTCACTTCGCGCGGCCTGCCCTGCAGCGGCGAGGGCGACCTCAAAAACTGCCAGGTGATGAAAATCGTCGATGCCTTCGGCGCCGGCGGCAGCTACTCCGAGGTCACAGCCATGGATTTCAGGGAAGAGTTCATCCTCGCCGGCCATGACGGCCCCTTCCATATCGACATTGCCGAGGGGCGCCCGCTGCTGCGCGGCCTTGCGCTCTATCACGGCAAACACGGCGGCGGCGTGGGCGTCGAGACGCAGGTCAAGCACGGGCCGGTCACCGTCCTCTCAATGACCCAGACGCGCCAGGGCAACCTCAAACTGCTCGCCGCCCAGGCCGCCAGCATTCCCGGCCCCGTCCTCCAGATCGGCAACACCGACAGCCGCCTCAAGTTCTCTCTGGGGCCGGCTGACTTTATCAACGCCTGGTGCAAGGAAGGCCCTACCCACCATTTCGCCCTCGGCGTCGGCCACATCCTGCCCAAAATCGAAAAATTCGCCAGCATCGCCTCGCTGGAACTGAAAGTCGTCTGTTAGCTGCTCGCCGGCCCTGCCTTCGACCGCTGCATGGGCGCCCTTGTAGCAAGCTCGTCACACGCTGAACACTGCCAACCCTTCATTCTCCGAATACAAGCTCCAGACAATATGATCACCCCAACCGACCTGACCTGTGAGTACGCGTCCAATCCGATCAACATCGACACACGCCAACCGCGCTTCGGCTGGCAACTCGCATCAGACCGTCGCGGCCGGTCCCAGTCGGTCTACCCGATCCTAGTCGCCAATAGCGCGGCAAACCTCCTCGCCGGACACGGCCACAAGTGGGACAGCGGCAAAGTCGCATCGAACAACTCCGTCATTGTCGCCTACGCCGTCGTCGGTTAGTCCCTCTCTGCTACATCACAGTTACCGACAAGACCCTGTTTCCCGTACTCCGCGCAAGGCTTTAAAGGCTGCGCGCAATTCTAAGCTTGGCCGAGGGCGAGTCGTCCCGCTTTCGAATGCGCTCCGGCTCTGTCTGCAGCACCTTCTAGGGCGCCGCGGGAAAACTTTCCCCAAAACGATCACGGAACCGCATTTGAGGGTCGTGCATTCTTGCCATAAAAGTTCTTGTTTGTAAAACTGTTTCACTATCGGAGCCTCTGCTACTCCTTACCTGGCCCATTTGTCGGCGCCGAAAATGTCGAACTCACTGAAGAAACTGCTGAACTTCTCCAGTATTCGTCCCCTGTCCCTCCTCTCCTATCTCCCCTGGCTCGCTCTACTCGCCTGGCTTACCAGCATCGCCTGGTTCCTAACCGACGACGCCTTCATCAGCTTCCGCTACACCCAAAATCTGCTCGAAGGACACGGCCTCGTCTTCAATCCCGGCGAACGAGTCGAAGGCTATACCAACTTCCTCTGGATCCTCGAACTCGCCGCACTCTGGGGCCTTTTCGGCATCCGACCCGAACACGCTGCCAACTGGCTCTCTGTCGCCTACACCGCCGCCACCATCGCCGCACTACTCTGGTGGATCGCTCATCTCCCCGCCCTCGATTCCCGCAGGCTCGTCGCCTGGATGGCCCTCGGCCTCCTCTGCTCCAGCGCCACCTTCGCCGTATGGACCTCCGGCGGCGGTCTCGAAACCCGCCAGTTCACCTTCTTCATCGTCGCCGCCGTCGTCTGCCTCAGCCTCTACGCCAACAGCGCCCGCGGCCTGCTCTCCTCCTCACTCTTCCTCGCCGCCGCCGAATTGACGCGACCCGAAGGCACCTTGCTCGCCGCCTGCTGCTTCGCCTGGTTCGCCTTCCATAGCTTCCTTAAAGATGGCAAGGTCAGCACTCGACTGGTACGTCAGTTGTCCTTTCTCGTCACGCCTTTTCTCATCCTCGTCGCAGCACACTTCCTCTTCCGCTACGCCTACTACGGCGAATGGCTCCCAATCACCTACTATGCCAAACACGTGCGCCCATGGTACGAGTCCGGCTTCCGCTACCTCAGCGCCGCCGCAATCGAAACAGGGCTCTACATCCTGCTGCCACTGGCTTTCCTGGCTATGCGGGCCCGCCGGCGCATGCATCGCGATGGCATATATGCGCTCCCCCTCCTCTGTATCGCCGCACACATGGCCTATCTCATGCCAATCGGCGGCGACCACTTCGAGTATCGCCCCCTCGACTTCTACTGGCCTTTGCTCGCCCTGCCCGCCGCCGAAGGTCTCGCTCTCCTCGGCGCCAGCGCCGCAAAAAGGCTGCATGGAATTTGGCACGGCCCGCTGAGACTGACCTATAGGCGGCCCTTTGCCATTCTCCTTTTTTTGCTCGTGCTCTTCTACTCCAGCGCGATTCAGAACCTCCTTCTGGCCGAGGGAAACGGCATTCTCGGACATGACCCAAGAATTAATGCCGTACTCAATCACAAGAACGCAGGCTGGCTGCTGGCCGCACCAGGCATGCCGGTGCTCGTCGCCATCTCCAACGACCTGCGCCGACAGTCTGCAATTCAGGGGGTCGGCACTCGTGCCGCCATGCACAGACGTATTGCTCTCTGGCGCATAGGGGATTGGAAGCCATACGAACAGATGGAGCGCGGTTTCCTCCCCGATGACGTCTTAACTGCAAACGGTGGGCTAGGCATTTTCTATTTCTTGCCGGACCTGAGAGTTGTCGACACCAACGGTCTGACCGACGCGACGGTGGCGCGCACGCCAGTCACGCACCCCAATTCCGAACGCATAATGGCACACGACCGCCGTCCGCCACCCGGATACCTCAGGCAGCGGGGCGTCAATCTTGAGGTGTTTCACGCAGCTACGAGCGCAGGACAGGCTCTCGAACGCGCGGATTACGCCGTCAAGTTCGCACCCAGCCTGTGGATGCCCTTCGATGCCGTCTCCGCGCAGTGGGCCGTTGAGAGCTTTGCCGACCACGATCTCGTAGCCAGAAATACTTTCTCGACTAGCGTGCCTGGCAGCAACTACTTTCTTTTCGACGGTCACATCTACATAGGCGAACAGATTCTTGCACACTTCGGAAACGGACTTGACGGATGGCGATTGTCCAGCGATTCCTTCAGCAACTATGCCCATCACGAGAGCAGCCAGGATCAAAGGCTGATCTGGGCACGCGCTGATTCCAATTACCTGACCAGCTACCACCCCACACTCGGAAATCAGGCGACCGGCAGAGCGCGCTCGCCCACCTTCACTGCCGCGGCTGACCAATATCTCGCCTTCCTCATCGCCGGCGGCGAAAAAGAAGGAGTGGGGTTGCGGCTCCTTGCCGATGGTGACGAGGTCGCAGTCTGGCACGGCAGAAACTCCAATCACTTCAAAATGACCGTTCATCCACTAGGCTATGTCGCCGGCAGACCGCTGCAGTTGGAACTCTTCGACCAGGAGTCAGGTAAATGGGGACACATCATGCTCGACCACGCTATGCTGGTCACTTGCGATTCGTGCCAGTCAGAGGTGCTGACAACCCTGAACCGTATTCTGAACGAACGGCCGACAGAGAACGGCTCAATTTACCTGATCCCCATCTTGCGAGACGACTTCAGCATCCAATACCTCTATCAGAACGAAGCGTCAGCCATTGCAATCCGTATAGACCGCCCCGATCTGGCGCAAGAACTCGGTTATATCTTCTCTTTCAAGACTGGACTCTCCACGGCGATGCTCGTCGACTGGAACCACCCGAATCACTGGGTTGAGCACGATGTCAGGCCGCTGGCCTTCCTACTCGGCAAATATGGACGGTACATGAACAGCGACATATACGCCGACTTTCAGGTCCACAACTTCGCCGACTTCTCCTCCGAACCCTCGTGGAGATTCTTTGAACAGCTCGAGCCCTTTAAGGTCAACTTCGATGGCAGCATCACTCTCAACGCAGTCGCCCTCGGCCACGGCCCTGAGCAGCTGTCCTCCCAATCGATGCTCAACCTCGGTCAGCAGCGCTCCCTCTGGGCCGTCCTCCAGTGGCAGACCGATCTCGACCTCGATGTCGACTACGCCATTTCACTCCGCCTCTACAATTCAAAAAACGAACTGGTCCATAAGGCCGAAGATGTCCTCCGCACACCGACAACTCACTCGCCTACCAGCCAATGGCCCGACAACAAACCCGTCGAAACACTGCACGCACTTCAACTACACCCTGGTCTACCCCCAGGCAACTATGAACTGCGCTTCGTCGTCTACAATTTGGAAACACAGGTCCCGACGGTACAGATTGATGTCTGGGAGCCAGAGACAACCCTGGCGAGCCTGAAATTAGCGGAGGCCGATGACCAGCAGTCGATGCACGACGGCAACTGTTGTTAAAATGAGGCATAGACTGAAACCCACTTTAGGGGCTCCCAAAAATGCAACCTCCGCGCAACCTGACCTGTGAGTACGCGTCCAATCCGATCAATATCGACGCGCCTCAGCCCCGCTTCGGCTGGCTGCTCGAATCCGACCGTCGCAACCAATCCCAATCAGCCTATCAGATCCTCGTCGCCGGCAGCCGCGAAATCCTCTTCACCGGTCGCGGCGACAAGTGGGACAGCGGCAAAGTCGAGTCCGATAGCTCCGTGAACGTGCCCTACCGCGGCGCCGACCTCTCCAGCGACGAAAACTGCTGGTGGCAGGTGCGGGTCTGGGACCAGGATGGGCGGCCGAGCGACTACAGCCAGCCGGCCGCCTTCACGATGGGGCTGCTCGACGAGAGCGACTGGGCCGGGCAGTGGATCGGCGCGCATGCCGATATCGCTTCCCCCCTCCTGCGCAGAACGTTTGAACTCGATCAGCCGGTCAGACACGCCCGTCTCCACATCTCCGGCCTGGGCTGGTACGAGCTCTATCTCAACGGCCGGCGCGTCGGCGACCACGTGCTCGACCCGGCGACCAGTGACTACACGCAACGCGTCCTCTACGTGACCTACGACGTGACCGCGCAGCTCGAGCAGGGCGCCAATGCCGTCGGCGTCATGCTCGGCAACGGCTGGTACTGCGAACCCGGCTGGAAGCATGCCTACGGCGACTCGCCGCGCCTGCGCATGCAACTGAACGTCGAGCTCTCCGACGGCAGCACGATCGCCATAACTTCGGGCGACGGATGGAAGGCGAGCGCCGGCCCCATCACCCGCAACGACCTCTACGGCGGCGAGACCTACGACGCCCGCCGCGAGCAGCCCGGCTGGGCATCGCCCGGCTTTGACGACACGAACTGGGACGGGGCCGTACAAAAGGACGCGCCCGGCGGCAAAATGGTAGCCCAGGTAATGCCGCCCATCCGCATCCAGAAGACGCTGCAGCCGGTAGGCGTAACCCAGCCCCGCGACGGCGTCCACGTCTACGACCTGGGGCAGCTGTTCGGCGGCTGGGCCAGGCTGCGGCTGAAGGGGGAGCCCGGCGCGACGGTTTCGGTCAGATATGCCTGCCAGCTTCTGCCGGAGAGCGGCCTCGTCGACCAGATGTCGGGCGAGTTCAGCTACCGCCACCGCTCGCGGCTGAGCGCCCATGAAGAGGGCGATGAGATCGACATCTACATCCTCAAAGGCGACCCGGACGGCGAAAGCTACGAGCCCAGGTTCACCTACCATCCGGTGCGTTACGTCCAGGTCGAGAGCAGTGCGCCGGTCAGCATCGAGGCGTGCGAGGGACGGGTCGTCTTCTCCGACGTCGACCTATCGGGCGGCTTCGAGTGCTCCAATCCCACCTTCAACCGCATTCACGAACTGGTGCACTGGACGGTGACGAACGGGCTGTTCGGCATCCCGCTCGACTGCCTGCACCGCGAACATTGGGCCTGGACCGACCCGGCCACCGTCGCCTCGTCCCTCTACCCGCGCAAGCACATGCCGCGCTTCTGGTGCAAGTGGCTGGACGACATCAAGGACGCCCAGTACGCCGACGGCAGAGTGCCCGACATCTGCCCCAACTACGTGCAGCGGGAGGACCCCGACCCGGCCTGGGGCGGAAACTACCCGATCCTCGTCTGGTATCTTTACCAGTATTTCGACGATGTCCGCCTACTCAAGGAGCACTACGCAGGCATAAGGTTGTGGGTCGACTATCTCACCTCGGTGGCCGAGAACCATCTCGTAAGCGAAGGACATTTCGGCGACCACATGCTGCCCGGCGCGGCACCGGGCCAGGAGGAGTTCGTCTCCTCCGAGACACCGCCTCCCCTTCTGTGGACCGGCTACTACTACCGCGGCGCGGCCATCGTCGCCCAGGCCGCGAAACGCCTCGGCAAGACCGACGACGCCGCCAGCTACGGCAAGCTGGCCGCGCAGATCGCGGACTCGCTCAACAATGAGTGGCTTGATTCTGCAACACATCAGTACGCGACCGGCTCGCAGACCGCCAACCTCTTCCCGCTGGCCCTCGGCATCGTGCCGCAGGCCAGCCTGGACGGCGTCGTCCGCAACGTCGTCCGCGACATTGTCGAGGTGTGGGGCGGCCATCACCACACCGGCAACACCGGCGTCACCTGCCTGATCGACACGCTCACCCAGTACGGACAGGGGGAGGTGCTCCACGACCTCGTCGCCACCCCCAGCTATCCCGGTTGGGGCTACATGGTCGAGCAGGGCGCGACCACCATCTGGGAGTCCTGGAGCCACGAAAGCACCGTCGGCGCGGCCGAAAGCATGATCATGTGGGCATCGATCGACGAGTTCTTCTATAACGACCTCGCCGGCATCAAGGGCCCCGACTACCACGGCCCGGCAACCTTTACCCCCGGATTCCGCCAGTTCCATATCGAACCCCACCCGCTCGGCGACCTGGAACACGCCGGCGCCACCCTGAGGACCGTACGCGGCGATATCTCCTCCCACTGGCGGCGCGGCGAAAGCTCCTTCTCGCTCGATGTCACCATCCCGGTCAACGCGCGCGCCCGTGTCAGCGTGCCCACCCTGGGCCTGGAAAACATCGCCGTCAGCGAAGGTGGAGAGAACGTCTGGCAGCACGACACATTCCGCCCCGGACCCGCAGGCATCGACTCGGCCTGCGCCCGCGCCGGCTTTATCGACTTCGAACTTGGCTCCGGCAGCTACCAGTTCCAGCTGACCGGGAATGTGCCAGCGGTCAGCAGCTGACCACTGGCAACTGGCAACCGACCACTATCCACTGGCCACTAACCACTGACCACTGCCGTCAAAAGGAGCAGCGCCTTGCAAGAGATGACATCGCTCGAACGTTATATGGCCGCCATCAACGGCGAACCGATGGATATGTACCCGGCGTTGAACGTCTCCCCCAACTGGTCGATGATGCCGCACTGGCCGGAGATCCTGGGGTTGAACTTTCTCCATCTGTCGCACGGCACCGATGAGCAGAGGCTCAAGTTCTACGATGTGCTCCACGACGATCTCGGCCTGGACTACATCCCCTGCGGCAGCGGCAAGGCTTACGGCCAGCGCGGCAAGCAGTATGTCACCGAGGAGGACGGCGTTCCCGTGCTGGTGGATACCGGCTCGCGCAGTAAGACCCGCTACCACGAATTCCCGCCCGACCTGCCGCCGGAGGAGCCGCTCTTCGAGAGCGCGGCCGACGTCGAGCGCCTCGACCCGCCGCCAACCGCCGAGGAGCTGCTGGCGACCGGCGCGTACGACTTCACCAAGACGCTGATCGAGCATTTCGACGGCACGGTCTTCCTCCATATGGGAGACATGGCGCCCTTCCCGACCGTCTTCTACATGCTCAGTTACGACAAGCTGTTCGACGCCATGTTCTTCCAGAAGGACCTCGTCTTCGCGCTGATGGAGCGGCACGAGGAGGTGATCAGGCAGCAGTGCCGGCTGGCCAGAATGCTGGGCGTGCACGGCTACCAGTTGATGCAGTGGTTCGCGTCGGCCGACATGATCTCCGATGAGCACTACGTCGAGTTCGCGCTGCCCGGCGAGATCAAGGCGTTCCAGTACATACACGACGAGGGCCTGATCAGCAGCATGGCGCTGATGGGCTGGATCGAGCCCAGGTTGCCGCACTTGGCCAAGCTCGACTTCCACTGCATCCAGGTCGAGTGCGGGCTGAAAAACTACTCGAACGATATCGTCAATGTGCGCAATGCCCTCGGTGAAGAGGTCTGCATCTTCTCCAACTCCCACGCCATCACCGTGATCGAGCAGGGGGACGAGGCGGTCTGGCGGGAGGACGCGCATCACCAGGCGAAAGCGATCGGGAAGCAGAGACGATTCGGCGTCGGCCACGGCACGCCGACCACGTGGAAGACCTCGCCGCAGCGATACCGGCGCTATATCGACTTCATGCGCAGCGAACTGGCCTCGATCACGCCGCCGCACTGAGAGCGGCTGCCCGCCAAGATGAAGATCACCCGCCTGGAGACGGTCCGGCTGGGGCGGCTCCCGCACATGCTGTGGCTGCGCGTCCATACCGACGGGGGCCTGACCGGGCTGGGCGAGACCTCCTACGCGCCGCGTGCGGTCAGCGCGCTCATCCACGACGACCTCGCTCCCATCCTGCTGGGACAGAGCCCGTTCGACATCGAGCGGCTGTGGAACGGCATGTTCGCGGCGGTGAATGCCTATGGCTTTGGCGGCGCGGAGACGCGCGCCATCAGCGCGGTCGACATTGCGCTGTGGGACATCCTCGGCCAGTACACGGGCCAGCCGGTCTACAACCTGCTCGGCGGCCGCAACCGTGACTGCATCCCGATCTACAACACATGTCTCAGCCACGGCACCTGCCGCGACGCAGAGACCTGGATGGAGGGCCGCGGCGGTCAGCTGGCCGCTGAACTGCTGGGCGAGGGGATCAGGGCGATGAAGATCTGGCCCTTCGACCTGCCGCTGCCGGGAGAGGCGGACGGGGGCGCGGTGGGGCCAGTGCGTCACTTCATCGATCCGGACAGGCTGCAGCGCGGCCTCGCCTGCGTGGAAGAGATTCGCGCGGCGGTGGGCGGCAGCGTCGCGATCGCGATCGAAGGCAACGCCCGCTGGAACCTGCCCGCGGCCACTGCCATCGCGCAGGCGCTGGAGCCGTACGACATCATGTGGCTGGAGGAGATGATCCCGCCGGACAACGTCGAGTCCTATGCGCGGCTCAAGATGGCGAGCCGGATTCCCATTTGCGTGAGCGAGCGGCTGTTCACGCGCTTTGGCTTTCGCCGCGTCGTCGAGGCGAACGCGGCCGACATCATCATCCCCGACTGTTCGTGGACCGGCGGCATCAGCGAGACGCGCAAGATCTGTGCGCTGGCCGACAGCTACTATCTGCCGGTCACATGCCATGACGCGACCGGGCCGGTGGCGCTGTGGGCGGCCGCGCACCTGATGCTGCACATTCCGAACGCCATGATCCTGGAGACTGTGCGCGCCTACTACGACGGCTGGTACAACGAAGTGGTGACCGAGCGTATCCCCATCAGCGACGGTATGCTGTCGCTGCCGCAGCGGCCGGGTCTGGGCGTGGCCCTGCGCGAGGAGGTGCTGGGGTGGCCCGACGCGCGGGTTGAAGTCGTGAATAGATAGACGAACACTGTTTCAAGCTTCGCTCCACACGTGTCAATATTCGCGCGGCCCCAATAGCATCTGCAAGCCGGAAAAGATCTCCTGCACTCTCCGTGTTGAAAGCGTACCGACTTTCTCGCTGAGGACTTGCTTATCCAGCGTGACCACCTGCGAAATGTTCACGACACTTTGTCTGGGCAAGTTCGCCTCCCCTCTGTTCAGCACGACATTGCCCGGAGCCAGCGCCTGTTTCTGATTCGAAGTAATCGCGCAGACAACGACCGTATTGATGCGGCTGAAGTTAAATATATTATTCTGTACGACGACGTACGGACGCCTCCCTCCAGGCTCCGACCCGAATGGGGCATCCAGCTCGATCCAGAATATGTCACCTTGTTCGATGTGTTGTCGAGTTGCCCGCACACCTTCTACCACGGTTCATCCTTCATCAACTTTCGATGATACTCTTGGATTCCTCTTTGGATCGCCAAGTCTTCCTCATCGGGGCCTTCTTTGTAGACTTCGTTGAGCGCTGCCATCATGCGTCTCGTTTCATGGCGTTCGATATACTCCTGAACCGCGATTGCAAAGAGTCGGCTTCGGGAAATGTCCAACTCCTGCGTTAGGGCTTCCACTTTCGCAAAAAGCGAATCATTCAAAGAAATTGCTGTCTTCACTGTCATCCGTCACCTCCCAAATCCGCTGTGGTACGAATTTTTGCCTTACCAATAGTATAACCACTGTTCTTACAAAACGTCAATACCGCCCGGACCAGCCTCCGGCAATATCTTCCGTCTCGCCATCGGCAACGGTCTGAATTGCCGTCCGACCCGTTTCTCTATATCATGGCAGAGGCGGACCGCGCCTGTTCGCCCTTTCCAGTCCTTGTACAACAGATCCAAACGCCAGCCGCCCATACACCGAACCAGCAGGAGAACCCAGATGCTGTCCGAGCAGCTCGCTGCACTCAAGCAGTACGACTCCGCTACCGTCTTCAACGCCGTCGCCCTGAAACTGGGGCTGCCCAACCTTGACTACACCGACCACACGATCCGCTGCCTCATGCCGGACATGGGCCTGGTCGCCGGTTTTGCGGTGACGGCGGAGGTTACGACCAACGACGAGGACTCGACCGCGCTCGAGTGGATCGACTTCTACGACTACGTCGGCAGCCAGAAGGGGCCGCTGATCGCGGTCTACAAGGATACGGACACCAACCCAGGGCGCGGCGCCTGCGTCGGCGACGGCATGGCGCGCGCGCATAAGCGGCTCGGCGTCGAGGGTTTTGTCGTCGACGGCACGGTGCGCGACCTGACCGGCATCCGCCAGGTCGGGCTGCCCGTCTGGGCGTGGGGCACGGTGCCGGGGCACGGTGTCTTCAACATGAACCGCTTCGGCGCGCCGGTGACGGTGGGGCGGCTGCGGATCCGTTCGGGCGACCTGCTGCTGGCCGACGGCGACGGCTGCGTGCGGGTCCCGCCGGAGGATATCGACGACGTCCTGCGCCTGGCCGAGGATGTCAGGCAGAAGGAGGCGGCGGAGTTCGAATTCTACGAATCGGACAGTTTTTCGCTGGCGGCGATGCGCGCCCGCCGGGGCGGTTGAAAGGCCGCGCCAGGGCGATAAACAGTTGACAATTGGTAGGGGCGCCCCTTGTGGGTGCCCTCCGTGGGACATTTTGGCGTCCAGATTTGGATGCGATTGCCCTGAGGGCCAAACAGATGACGCTTGACCAACAGATCGAAACCCTGCTTGCAGACGCGCCCGGCTTCTGGCAGCGCGATGCTTGCGGCGTTACCCGCGGCGAACGGGAGATCCCGGTGCTGCGCCACGGCGCCGAACAGCCGCCCGCGGGGAAACGGTTGCATCTTGTCCTCGTCGGCGGGCTGTCGGGCAGGCGGGAGGATATGGAGGCGGCGCTGACCGCGCTGGCCGCGTACCGGGCCGCGCCGGGCCTGGCGGCGCGGTTCGCGCTGAGCGCGGTGCCTTGCGGCAATCCGGACGGGCTGGCGCTGGGCGTTGCGCCGGGGAACGGCGCCGGCGGCATCCCGAGCGGCGGCTATCCGCCGGCGGGGGAGAGCTACTACAACGCCAATCCGGAGGCGCACTACCTGTGGCGCTGGGTCAGCTTCCAGGGACCGGACCTGGTCCTGGAGATCCGCACCGGCGCGGCGACGACATGGGAGGCGTCGGCCCCATGCCTGGAGCTGTTGTCGCAGCTGCGGTCTGTCCTGGATGCGACCGAGCTGCCGTCCGACAACTCGCTGCTGGGCGCGCTCGCGCGCGGCGAACCCAACCTGCTGCCGCCCGTTCTCGGTCTGCGCCTGACCTGCGCGACCGCCGAGTTGGAAGGCGAGCTGGCCAAGCTGTGGACGGTGCTCGCGCGCGTCCCCGACCACGCCCGCTCTCCCACGCGCGGCGCGCTGCAGGCCCGCGCGGCGCGCACGCCCGTCGAGGTCGCCCGCATCCTGGCGGCGGTCTACGGCCACGAGCTGGAGCCGGTGATCTACACGCAGGGCGTGGCGGTCAGCGGGCGGATGCGGCTGGCCGAGTTGGATTCGGAGAGCGCGGACCCGGCGGCGGAGATTGCGGCGATGGTGGCGCCGTACATGTCGGGCGAAAGAGCGTGGTTCACCGAAGGCGGCGACGGCGGCGCGAACCTGGCCGGGCTGGTGTGGGCCGACGAGCTGGCCGCGTCCACGGGCGACGGCAGGTACGCCGAGGCGCTGGTCCGAACGGCGGACCGCTACCGCGCGACGGGCGGCGTGGGCGTGCCCGCGCCCTCGCATCCCGACTACCAGGTCGAGGACATGTTCTTCAGCGCAGCTGTCCTGGGCCGCGCATTCAAGCTGACCGGCGACGACGACTATCCGAAGATCCTGGCGCGCTTCCTGCTGGAGGCCGGCGTGCAGCAGCCGGACGGGCTGTTCTGGCACGACCGCAGGACGCCGTTCTACTGGGGGCGGGGCAACGGATTCGCGGCACTGAGCTTTGCGGAGACGCTGACCTACCTGCCGGAGGGCCATGCGGCGCGGGCGGAGCTGTTGGCCGTCCACAGGCGGCAGCTGGAGGCGCTGCGCGCTTACCAGCACGGCAGCGGCATGTGGCACCAGGTGATCGACGCGCCGGGCTCCTACCTCGAGTTCAGCGTGACCTGCATGGTCGGGTATGCGCTGGCGCGGGGGCTGCGGCTGGGCTGGCTGGATGCGGACTTCCGGGAGACGCTGACGCGGGCCTGGCAGGGCGTTGCGGCGCGTATCGACGACGGGGGCGGGCTGGTCGACGTCTGCACCGGCACCGGCGTGCAGGGTAATCTGCGCGGCTACCTGGACCGGCCGGCCATTTTTGGTCTTGACGAGCGCGGCGGCGCCTTGTCCCTCTGGTTCGTCACCGAAATGGAAAGCTATCTGCGAGACTGTTGACACCGTTGTCAGAACCCCCACTGGCAACCGACCACCGGCCACTGACCACTGACTACCGGCCACCGACCTCTGACCCTTAACCACTGCCGCAAGGAGGACGATATGGCTGATGAGAATCTGGACCTCATGGCCCATTTGCTGCGCCGGGCCGGCTTTGGCGCAGGCAGAGAGGAGTTGGAAGCCTACGCCGAACAGGGTTACGATCAAGTCGTCGATGATCTGGTCGATCTGGAGCGCTGCCCACCCACCGACGAGGACATCTTGCAGCGCTACTTCGTCGGGGGACCGCAATCCTACGTGGGCATCTGGATCTACCGCATGATCAACAGCAAACGCCCGCTGGAAGAGAAGATGGCGCTCTTCTGGCATCATCTCTTTGCGACCGGATATGCCAAGGGTCAGCATGCCCTGGCGATGAACGACCAGATCACTTTGTTCCGCCGCGTCGGCATGAGCAGCATGCGCCAGATACTGCTCGAACTCTCCATGAACCCGGCCATGATCTACTGGCTGGACAACAACGAGAACCGCAAAGGCGAACCCAACGAGAACTATGGACGAGAGCTGCTCGAGCTCTTCTCGATGGGCGTGGGCAACTACTCCGAGGAGGACGTCAAGAACTGCGCACGCGCCTTCACCGGCTGGACCTTCGAACAGCCGGCGCCTCTCTACCCCCACGGCTTCTATTCCCCCAAGTTCCTCTTCCGCCAAGATCAACACGATGGCGGCGAAAAGACCTTCCTCGGCCGCACCGGCAACTTCAACGGCGGCGACATCATCGACATCATCGTCGAGCAGCCGGCCACGGCCCGTTTCATCTCCCGCCATCTCTACAGCTTCTTCGTGGCCGACGAGCCGCAGGTCCCCTCCTGGAATGTGACGCCGCCCCAGGACCCGGAAGCGATTGAGCTCCTGTCGAACGCCTATATGGAATCGAAAGGAGAGATGCGCCACATCCTGCGCACGCTCTTCAAGAGCGGCTTCTTCAAGGAGGCCCGCTTCAAAAAGGTCAAAAGCCCGACCGAACTGATCACCGGTGTTCTCAAGCTCGTCGGAACCTGTCGCACACCGGTGCCGGGCATGCCCAAGTATGCCGATGCCGCCAAACTGATGGGCCAGGAGCTGTTCAACCCGCCCACCGTCGAGGGTTGGCACACCGGGCAGGAATGGATCGACGGCGGCATCCTGACCGAACGGATCAACTTCGCCGTCAACGAGGTCGGCGACGCCTGCAAGCCGGGCATCCAATCGGTTATCCAACGGCTGCAGGCCGAGGGCGACAGCCTCAGCCCCGAGCAGTTCGTCGACAGTTGCCTGGAGCTGGCCGGCCCGTTGACCGTGGAGGAGAGCACCCGCGCCAACCTGGTGCGCTTTGCCCGCAGCGGCGGAGACCTTGTCTTCGGCTCGAACGGCAGCGCCAACGGAGAGACCGACGAGAACACGGAACGGATCGTACTTTTGCTTCAGCTGATCGTCGCCGCGCCCGAGTATCAGTTCGCCTGAGAGCGCCTGCCGCCGATTCGCCGGCGGCCGCCAGTTGAGAAAGGACGGACAACAGTGGCTGACAGACAGAAAGAACCTGTCCTCGTAGTTGTGCAGCTCAGCGGCGGCAACGACTTCATGAACACCGTCGTCCCCTATACCGCCGGCGTCTACTACGACTCTAGGCCCGTGATCGGCCTCAAGGAGGATGAAGTCCTGCCCATCCACGATACCCTGGCCTGGAACCCGCACAGCGCCGCCTTACAGGAGATGTATGAGCAGGGCGACGTCGCGGTCGTCCAGGGCATCGGTTATCCCAACTCGAACCGCTCCCATTTCCGCGCCATGGACATCTGGCACACCTGCGAACCGATCGAGATCGGCGCCGAAGGCTGGGTCGGGCGCATGATCCGGGAGCTGGACCCGCGCGGCCACAATGTGCTGACCGGCGTCAGCGTCGGCAAGGGGCTGCCCAGGGCCATGGCCGTGCCCGGCGTCCCCGTCACCTCCTTCGAAAACCTCGACACCAACGGCCTGCTCACCGGCATCGAAGATACGCAGCAGCGTTCGCAAGCGCTCGAAATCTTCAAGAGCATGTACAAGCCGCGAGTCGGCGCCGGCATCGTCATGGACTACCTCTCCCAGACCGCATTCGACGTCATCCGCGGCTCGGATGAGCTGAAAAAGGCCAGGACCGGCTACACGTCGACCGTCGAGTACGCCGACAACGCCATTGCCCGCAGCCTGCGCGACGTCGCCCGCGTCCATCTGACCGGCCTGGGCACACGCGTCTTCTACACCCAGCACGGCGGCTACGACAACCATGCCAACGAGGTGCCCGACCATCCCAAGCTGCTGCAGGACCTGAGCGGCGCCATCTCCTCCTTCTTCCACGACCTGCGCGCCCACAACGCCTCCTCCGAGGTCACCATGCTCGTCTTCACCGAGTTCGGGCGGCGCATACGCGACAATGCCAGCGGCACCGACCACGGCTCCGGCGGCGGCGCCTTCATCATCGGCGACCGCGTCAAGGGTGGGCTCTACTCCGAGTACCCCTCGCTCGACCCGGCCCGCTGGGTCCACGGCGAGGACCTGGAGCACACCATCGACTTCCGCGGCATCTACGGCGCCGTATTGGAGCAGTGGATGGGCATCGATCCCACCGCCATCGTCGGCGGCCATTTCGAACAGATACATCCCTACAGTTCTTAGCTTTCAGTTTGCGGTCCTGAATGGCCGGTTCTCTGGTTTTCGGTTTCCGGTCTTGAGTTGCTGGTCCTTAGGTTTTCAGTCAACCCCTGCGCAGATTGCAGTCACGAAAACTGAAAACCAGGAAAATACCAGGGAGGTGAACAGTGGGCAGACCATACGGGCTTTTGCGGGCAGGATTCCCCTTTTACAGGACGCTCGGCATGAGGCGGCTGACCAACTTTCCCGTCGACCTCGCCATCGGCAAGGAGGATTGCCTCTACATCCTCTGCCGCAACGAGGGCGCCGCGCTGATTCGCAAGTACAGCACAGAGGACAGTGACCTGGGCGAAATCGGCAGCTACGGCAGCGAGCCGGGGCAGATGACCTGGCCGGTCACCATCCTGGCCGACGACGAGGAAAATCTGTACCTTTCGGACGAGGCCCTGCACCGCATCACCATCATCGACAGTGAAGGCGAGCTCGTGGACAGCTGGGGAGAAGAGGGCAGCGGCGCCGGGCAGTTGCGGCGGCCGGCCGGCATGGACTTCGACGCCGAGGGCAATCTCTACCTCGTCGATTCGCTCAACCACCGCGTGCAGAAATTCACCCGCCAGGGCAAGTTCCTCGGCCGGTGGGGCGGCTACGGCTGCGGCGAGGGCCAGTTCAACATGCCCTGGGGCATCGCCGTGGATGAACTGGGCGATGTCTACGTGGCCGACTGGCGCAACGACCGCGTGCAGAAGTTCAGTGCCGACGGTGCCTTCCTGATGGCCTTTGGCTCACCCGGCTGTGGCGACGGCCAGTTCAACCGCCCCAGCGGCGTCGACGTCGACCTCCACGGCGACATCTACGTCGTCGACCGCGGCAACAATCGCGTTCAGCTCTTCAACCAGGAGGGGCGCTACGTGCAGCAGTTTGCCGGCGACGCCACGCTCTCGACGGTGGCGATCAACTTCATGCTGACCAATGCGTTTCCCAACCGGCAGCGCGATATGGCGAAGCTGGAGGAGCAGAAGCTGTTCCGCAGGCCGCATTCGGTGGTTGTGAGCGAGGACGGCCTGATGTACGTGCCGGACACCGGCTCCTACCGCGTGCAGGTATACCGAAAGGAGGCGGTGGAGCTGGACGAGACGCAGCTTGTTCCGCCGCTGCGTGCGCCGTCGCTGGCGATCTGAACGACCTCTGGTGGCCGGCGGCCGGTGGTCCGTGCAATCTCTGAACACCGCTCGCTGCCCCCGTTCAGCGCTCGCCGGGCGGCGCGACCACGTTGTAGTACCCCATGTAGTCTTCACCCTTGAGCATGAGAACGTCGATCTCCTCGCGCCGGCCGACGTCGACGAAGGGGACGGTGAGGCGCGGCGTGATGCCGAAGCGGCGCGTCTCGGAGCGGTTGGGCGGCGAGTGGTGGAGGGTACTCTCGTTGAAGAAGATGAACTGGCCCGGCCTCAGCTCGATATCGACCGCCTCGCCAACGTCGAAAGTGGCGGGGTCGACGCCCTTGGCGAAGACCTCGGCGTCGGGGTCGGTTTCGTGCGGGTAGAGCCGTTTGTGGCTGCCGGGCAGGACCTGCATGCAGCCGTTGGCGCGGGTGGTGTCGTCGACCGCGATCCAGGCGGAGAGGATGACGTTGGGCGAGGGCTGGAAGTAGGCGCAGTCCTGGTGCCAGCGCACTTCGGAGTCCCAGTCGTGCTGCTGGCTGCGGGGCCATTTGATCTGGAAGTTGCTGCGCCAGAGCACGAGGTGGGGGCCGAGGATGCACGCCGCCCGTTCGACCAGGCTCGGATGGCTCAGCAGCTCGTAGACGCGGCGGTTGTCGAGATGACGGTTGTGGAAGTACTCCCGTTCCGCCAGCCCCTGCGCCCGCCCCGGCCCGAGGATCTCCCTGTCGATGGCCGCGCGCACCGCGGCCATCTCCTCCTCGGAGATGAGCGTGAACGGTCCGAGCCAGCCCTGCCGGTGGTAGAGGCGGACCTGGTCTTTGCCGAGGGCGTCCTGGCTGGCACTGGTCATGGCTCTTCTTTCAACCTTTCTGTAGCGGGCGCCGGGTAGAGGTGCGCAGGGTGCCGCAGTTCGTCGACCGCCGCCTCGAACCCGTCATCCTCCTCGCCTGGCCATCTGCCAAACAAGAATTTCACGTCGGTCATGGGCCGCACGTTCTGTGCGCGCGCCAGCTGTTCGAGTGTCGGAGAATCCCAGAAAGTCACTACGGCGTTATGTCCTCGTGAACCCACAGTTCCGCCTGAGACGTTTGTGTGACGGGGTCAGAAACTGCTTCATCCCTAAGATTGACCGTCGTCTGTAACATCCTCTCTCGCTCCAGATGGCAACCGTTCCCTGGCATGCCGGCGATGCGACCCGGTTCTTCAACGCAAGGAAGCAAACTCGTACACGGGAGTCTGGACGGTGCGCACGGGGCGGCACTGGCCCCAAACGACCTGCTGCAGCCGCTCCACCGTCTCCGGGGCGAAATAGCGTTCGCCCGTCTCGACGTTGACCCTGGCCGGCACGTCTTCGACGAGCAGGAGCTGCCCGTCGATCTCGATCTGGTAGGTAACGGTCTTTTCGACCAGTGTCTCGTTCGTTGACGGCAAGGGGCTACCTTTCCTGAAAGGCTTCAGCCGGCGGAGATCCACTAATTGATTCCTGTCTTCTTCAAAATAGATTGTGCCAAGGTGGTACGAATGTCATTCCTTCCAAAATGTCGCTGGGATGTTCCCGACTAGAAGTCCCGCTCAGTCCAGTAACGGATGTATCTGACAAACGGAGAGGGCAGGTCCTGGGCGCTGCGTAACCAGGGAATGGGCACTTTGATGGTATTGTCGTTTCCCTCGACGCGCCTCATATAGGCATCCTTGATTTTTACTCCCCGATTGTTTGTTCCCCTTTGGCTCTGCAGGTAGTCGGGAAAGTTGATCGCCGCCTCATTCAAGACTTCAACGGGTATGTAATACACGCTGTCCTGAAAGCTCTCCCACCAAATGCGAACTAAGAGCATATCCGACGTGAAAGCAAACTGCTCCAAGACCTGATCGACGGAAGTGTTATCAGACGTCCACTTGGCCGTAACTAGCCCTCTCCTCGTAACCGTCTTAATTTCAAGGGGCTGCCCCGCTATCGAAGCATCGACCATCGACGCACCGGGTGCTGGTAACTGCACATTGACTTCACCGAGTTGGCTGATCAGAAAGCCAAGGATCACCCTTTCCCGCAAGACTCCCACTTCTTGTCCGGTCGTTGAATGAGCCAACCCTGTACGTCTGTTTAAGGTAACTCGGCCTGCTTCAACCGCAGCCATTTCAAAAGCACGGGGCAAACCTTCTCGTAAGGTTTCAACCGCAACGGGGTTAGTCAGCAGGTTCGCTAACAGTGAGTTCATTGTGAAAGTCCAGTTGCGTCGCGTTGATACGCAGCATCGCGCGGCCCTGGTAGACGGGGTCAATCTCGTAGCCGACAAAGCGCCTGCCGCACTCGATTGCGGCGACCCCGGTGGTGCCGCTGCCCATGAACGGATCGTACACGACCTCGTCGGCATAGGTATACATTTCAATGCAGCGCCTGGGTAGCTCTATGGGAAACGGGGCTGGATGGCCGACCCGCTTAGCCGATTCCGCGCTCATCTGCCAAACGCTACGCGTGTTATCCAGGAACTCATCGCGGCCGATTGTGTCGCCGCGCCCTTCAACTTTAGGTCGCTGGTAGCCCTCTTTGCTGAAGATAAGGATATACTCGTGCTGATCCCTTATGGTGGGATTGGAGGCCGACCTCCAGCTGCCCCAGGCGGTAGAACTGCCGGCGCTGCTGCCCTTGTCCCAGATGATCTCCCCCCGCATCAGGAATCCGAGCCGCTCCATGTCCTGGATGATATAGGCGTGCAGCGGAATGTACGGCTTTCGGCCGATGTTGGCGACATTGATGCATACCCTTCCCCCCGGCACCAGGACCCGCCGCGTCTCTTTCCACGCGCCGCGCAGCAGCTTTCGGTACTCGGGCAGAGTCAGGTCTTCATCATAGTCCTTGCCCACCGCATACGGCGGTGAAGTCACCATCAGGTGGACGCTGCGGGGCGGAAGGCGGTTGCTCTTGGCCGGCGAAACGCAGGAGTCGAGTAACACCTGGTTCTCCAGGCGCTCCGGCAACGGGTTCTCCGAGTAGGCAGCCGGCTTCCCCTTGGTTCCAGACTTGTCTTCGTTGATGCGCCGTGCGTAGTAGGCCGAAGAGTCGTGGCTTCGACGCCCGCTCACGCCAAATGAGGCTGTCTTCGTGCGCTTCTTGTCCGTCTTCAAAGAATGAATCTCCGGAATTCAATTAGGCCAGCGGCCGGCGTTCCCGGCCGGTCCAATCTTCCTGATGGCAGCATCTGCCCGGTTCGCCAAAGTCGCGTCCTGAGCCCTGCACTCAGTATACTTCAGTCGCCGCACCGGCTTCAACAGGAGGAGAGCCTCCTCGCCTCGAATCGAAGGGCCCGGCCGCATCCAGCCTTCCTGGGTCGTGTCAGCGCCGCCGGATTGCGCTCCCATGGTATACTTTGGCAAGAGATGCGGCGCAGGAGGTGAGAGGTGTTCCAAGAACATGAACAGGTCGTTCTCACTGCCGAGGTGACCGGTGACGAGGGGGAAGCGCTTGAGCCGGGCGATGTCGGCGCCATCATCCACCTTCATCCAGGCGGCGAAGCCTTTGTCGTGGAGTTCATGTCTCTGGATGGCGAAACAGTGGCGATCGCCACTGTGCAGGCGTCGCAGGCGCGTCCCGTCACCAGCGCTGACCTCACACACGCGCGGACGGTGCAGGCCGTAGTCTGAGCCGTCTCGCCCTTCCCCCAACTCTCTCCGCTGCCCCTTCACACAAGAATTAGTTGACCGCGGACCGGGAATCGGGACTGAGCCTAGCCCCAAAAGCTGCTCCAAAAGCTAAGCTGTATAATGGAGCAGTTCACCCAGCCTGTGGAGGGGCAGAACGATGGTCAAGAAACGGCGGCGACACTCGGCGGCCTTCAAGTTTCGGGTTGCGCTGGAAGCGCTCGAAGGCGGCAAGACGATCAGCCAGTTGTCCAGTGAACACGAGGTTCATCCCAATTTGATCCGGGCCTGGAAAAGGCAGCTGCTGGAAGACGGGCCCTGCGTCTTCGCCAGCGGTGGCGAGCGCAAGCAACGGGAGCAGGAGGCGCAGGAAGCGGAACTCTATGAACAGATCGACCGGCTCAAGATGGAACTTGAGTGGCTGAAAGAAAAAGTTGCCCGCTCCGGTTCGTGAGAGACGGCGTACGGTGGATAGCCGGCATGAGACCCCGACTGTACGGTGGCAGTGCCAACTGTTGGGTCCTGATCGGGCCTCCTTCTACTGGCAGGCGGCTTCCGAGTCGGCACTGTACTTGGAGCTGATAAGGCTGTTCGCAAAGCGGTCGGTCTGCCGGCATCGACAAGCAGTACTTGCGGACGCCCTTCTATGGCTGGCCCTAACTGGCCGCGTATCTGCGTCGCCTGGGCTATGCCGTCAATGGCAAACGGGTCAGACGGTTGATGCTTCTGATCGGCATTCAAGCCGTCTACCCCAGGAGAAGCGGCAGTTCTCCAGGCCATGGATACAAGCGTTATCCCTCCCTCCTGCGCAACCTGCCGATTACGCATGTCAACCAGGTCTGGAGTGCAGACTTCACTTACGCGCCGCTGCTGCGTGGCTTCATCTACCGGTCTGACCTGCCCCCGATCTTTGTACCACCCGTCATCGTAGTCCGACAAGCACGGGGACGGGGTCGGCTGCGGGCCGGCCCCAACGTGGTGACGCTGAAGCTGAGCAATACGTGCGGCTCGCACCAAGGCGGCTGGGCCTTTGCCTTCCGCGCCGAGGCGGCCAACGGGACGCTTCTGGCGCCGCGCGCGGGCTGAGGCGGCGCGGGTGACATTCATTCGACAACCGAAAGCCCCCGTCGGCGTGCGTGCCAGAACCGACCCCTCCTCCTCTCGCACTTGCGATCGATTTTGAGCGAATTGGAACGTACATACAGACTCTTTTCAGCTGAGGCGGGCAATTGGAGAGCTGTTCATATCGCCTGACGAAAGGCTACGCTCACTTCACCCGTTCTTTTCCAGCTTTGGCAAAGCAGCATCTGACTCTTAAGGGGCATTTTTGACACCTTGGCTCTCGGGCCGTGCAGACTTGAGCACCAAGATCTAACAGCGCCCAGTTAATCTCTCGCACCGTACCAGTGTCCTGCCCGACAAGCTCTTTCGCCAGTCCCCATACTTCTGGGCTTTTCCTCGCCTCGAATCTTGATGGCGTAATCCCGTGGAGCCGAACTATTATTCTGGCAACATTAGAGTCTACGGGCGCTTCGATTCCGCCGAAAGCATAGCAACGAACTGCCGAAGCAATGTAAGGACCAACGCCGGGCAGTTCAAGCAGTTGAGTCAGTTTCGACGGCACCTCTCCTTGGTGGTCCCGGATAAGGGCTCCGGCCAGATTCTTGAATTGAACTGCACGTTGCGTCGATAGTCCAAGTGGCGCCAGGAATCCCCTTAGTTCCTCTACAGTGCTTTCGGCAATTGAGAACGGATCGGGAAATCGTCCCAGGAATCCAGGGATGAAGTGTTCCACTGCGTCGGCCGTTGTCTTCTTTAGAAGGATTTCAGCAATCAGCACGACGAATGGGTTCGAACTCCTTCGCCACGAGAAGTTGCGTCGATGTTCAACGAACCATTTCAAAAGTTCGTCACGAAAAATCATGTTTTTGCTAAGGAGTTCCAATCTTGAGCAACGAGACTACGGTTTCTCTTCCGTAGCTCCGCCAAGAAAACGGAAAAGGGCTTCAGCAGTGCATCTTGCAAGTTTGCACGGCACTCCGTTACAAATCATTCTGAATTTGGAGGTCAAAGAGAACTGTTCAGGCAAAACGTAAGTATCTGGTACAGTTTGAATTCGTAGAGCCTCACGGACTGACAGCCTGCGAGGTTCCCAGGGGTGCAGGTGAACTTCGTTGTTGCCGTACCAAGCAGTGGGACTATATCTGTATCTGTGCAACCTCTTAAATGACTTCCCGGAACTATTACCTTCAGGGATCTCCCAGAACTTTGCGGAATAGGGCTTAAACGCTTCCAGTCCATTATTAAGACCAGTGGGAGCGGGAAAGCTATTGAGAAGAGGATAGACCGTGAGTTCGAGAGGAATCCCTTCTGGGCGGGGGGGGTCGGCTCCGAAAGGACTCTCACTGGGCCAAGGCAATTTCTTTGCGCCAGGATACTTTGGCACTGGCCAAGGGAACCATATCTCGTTTCCCAGTAAAGGTCTCATACCCATTAGATTCTTTACCAAAGTCGAAGATAGGCCTATCACAAAGAGCCTGTCCCGATCCTGTGGCACACCAAACTCTAAGCTACTTAAGATCCGTGTGCTTGTTAGATATCCTATGCTGGGGTGCTCTAATTGACCGATGATCGATGTCAGAAACTTGCGATGCTTCTTTGTCTTGAAGAGACCTGGGACATTTTCCATGACGAAAAAGTCCGGCTTGATACGACAAATCAAGTCAACGTACACTTGAGTAAGCTTCCCGTGTTGCCCTTCAGATCCTCCGTTTCTGCCGCCAACGCTGAAGTCCGGGCACGGAGGCCCGCCGATGATACCAAATGAAGCAGGCTCTGATTCTCCAAAAGCCTCTAATCGTACTTCATCAGCCTGTAGGTCTGTAATGCTTCTAATGTTAGATATTTTGGCTTCAATCTGGCTGCTGCTGACCGACTTACGCCACGCGGTGATTCCATGATGATACATTTCCGCAACTGCTGGATCAATTTCATTGGTCCAAGCGACTTCGAAGCCGGCCTGTTCGAACCCTATGTCAAGGAAACCACCTCCAGTAAAGAACGACAGTATTGGGACAGGCATTTACAGTATCCGCTGTTCTTCAAAGAATCCGATGTCGGTATCAGCTGGAGTTCCAATTGCCATTCCTCTGTCGAGAAACCTATTGAACTCCTCACACGCTGTTTCTGGCACCAATGCACAGTTGTGACACGCCGCGAGGTTCAGCGATTCAGGTCCTTGACCTCCGACCTCTCCGGCTTCCGCGCAGACGGGATCGGCGGAGCACCAGCCGGCGCTCTCCAAGGCTCTGCGGATGACAGGCTCGAGATTGCCTGGTTTCCCCATTCTTACCAGTCCACCCATCGTGCCCTCAGCATCGCCTGCAGCAGTGTAGATCAAGATACCGGCCATTGGATGGTCGGGATGGCTGGAACAATACAATCGTTCGCGCAAGGCGGCAGAACTGTACCCGCACTCGTACGTAAGCCTATTCATTAACAGATGTGACAGGGTGTGCAGCAATAGGAACCTCTGGTCTATACGGCGGCTGCGCAGGCCCTTGGTTCGTCTTACTGTCTGGTATTGGGCGTCCAGCCGTTGCACTCTCATGTTAACGCTGGCACGGTTTTCCCATTGTCTCAGTCGGCTTTCGTCCAGTTCAATGAATATCCCTTCCCCAAACACTACATAAGCAGGCAACCAGTCCCTTTCGCCCTTAGGAAGTTTCCTGCGCAGCAACTTTTTTCTGTCCTCTAGACCCGTACCGTCATCCGGGTACACTCGCGTAAACCCAGCAAACGCTCTCGTCTCCCTAAGTTTGTGTATAAGAATCACATTGGAGAAGTAAGATCTTACGATTTCCTCATATTGTTCCAAGTCTGCCTGCACCGTAAGCAACTGGTTATCTCTTCTGGGGATACGCAGGACATCAAATTCATCCCTCCGAAATGCAACTTCCTTGTCCTCGTTGCCAATAGGTTCTGTGCTTGGGGCTTCTACCGACGATTCCCCTTTTTGAACAATCTTCAAAGCAGAATGAATCTGTTCATCTGTATATGGTTCTAGAAGCAGCTCATGTGGCTGCCGCAAGAGTTGGGGCTCGATATCAGGTAACACTGGGGAAAGTGCATTGATGAGGGTCGAGAGGGGTGGTTCCTCCAGCAGAGAAATCAAACTTGAAGGCACGAAGTCGCTACTTCGAGGTAGGTAAATCGAACTACTTACTACTCCGAAATAAAGATTTGATGCACTTCGAAGTGAGCCTCGTAGGTGACGATCACATCCTGATGGCTCCTGTTCTCCCAGCCAAGGTCTCAATCCCCGGCACAAATAAGGCGGATTCTCGCCTTCATCCTTATCCCGAAGCAGATTCTTGCTAAGAAAAGTAAAACCATCAGGGTCTGCTTCGGTGATCCTCGCCAGAGTGCGTTTTGCACCGCATTCACATTCGACGCGCTGTGCAGCCAGGGAAGCCCCTCCCGTTGCAATCAGCCGGAGATCTTTAAGACAGGAGGTACTTTCTGAGCGATGGACCCATTCACGCCAAGGAAAGTCCTGAATATGGCCTTTCTCGCACATTGCTACAAAAGGTACTTGGAACAAAGGCCTATTCTTTTTGTCCCGCTTACACGCCGGGCACCAAATCCTTCCGCGCTCTGTGAGTGGCCTCTCATGTAACCGATTGCACGAAGGACAGAAATGCCAACGTGGAAAGCGCAAGAATGGCTGTGTCAGCCAAGCGTTAGGGATATCCTGTCCCTTGAAGCCCCGTCTAAAGTCCGCGGGAAGACGGAAGTGATCAACTTGTAGAAGCTTTTCGAGACGCCATTCGTGCACTATGTACTCGCTAATGTCGACGTTTCCAGACCCGTCCTCCCTCTCAAACCAGTGATCGAGGCCTCCAGAAATCAAAGAAACTCCGTTTCTGGCCACCACAAGTGCGCCCGCACCGAAAGGAGCAATCATTTGTGAACGGCGTACCGGTCCCTCAGTCACGATATTAACTCCAATCTTTCACGTAAAGACTGGTGATTTCCGATTCACATTCCGCGTCCACGTTGCGAACCGAAGTCGGCGTTGGCCAAGTAATAAGTCTCTCATCGCTTCTTACATATGCCCCAGCCTGCCGTAACAAGGCGTTGGGGTCCGCCTGTCCAGATGCTCCCCACTGCGTGCGCTGCCATCTACGCCACTCCTCTCTTCTTCTATCAAAAACCTCTTCGAAGTTACTAAGTTCATCTTTATCTACTGCCATTATTCTCCGCCGTACTACATCCCTAATCGAATCAACCAGCATTTCAGGGAAGGGATATGGAGAACTAGACTGACTTTCGTCACCCCGCTGGCGCGCATACCCAGTCATAATCGCGTGGAGTGCTCGGTCTAAGACAGGCGGCGAGAACGGTGTCACACTTGTAGGCTCGACCTGGGCATACAATTGTGAGTGGTAGGTGCGAAACTTTTCAAAGTGGGAGCGGTCTCTAGGTTTGGAGGCACCGAATAGGGTGACGACCAAACCAGGCCGTTCCCACCATCTGCGGCCGACCCGGCCCGTTACTTGGATATATTGGGAAGTCGTCTTTGGCTGTCCGACCACCGCCATAATGGAAAGACGGTCAATATCAATTCCAACCTCGATTATGTTTGACGCTAGGCATACGTCTACTGCAGATCCGCCGGAGGCGGTAGTACAGCTTGTTTCGAGGTCTGATATCGCCTTGGGTACTTCACTACTGCGTAGCCGTCCGGTCAACTCTCTAATATGACGCAACTTGCGCAACGCAGAATACTGTTTGCCCGTCCGGTTACCAAATGCTCTCAAGTAGTCCTGTATATCCGACTGGAACAGTGACAGAGTAGTCCCAAGTTCCCGAAGACTATTGAAAAACACCATCAGTGTCCACCATGGATCCCTATCTTCGGTAGACATTGCAACTGGCGTCTGCAGAAGAGAACAGAAACTCCTGACTTGAACAGTTTGCATTGAGCCGAGCCCAGGGGCGTGAATGCCGAGGTACTTGCGGCCGCGGTCAAGACTGCCATCTCTCTTACGCGCAAACTGTGCGAAGAACGAATCTCCGGCGTCCAAGCCGGGTGGTGGGAAAAGGACTACGTCATCCCTTGCATATAGAGCCTTGATCTGGTCAGCATACCGTCGAATCGTAGCAGTAGAACTAACTATTTTGGGTTGTACAGATTGCGCATGCCGTCGGTCCGTACACAATTCTTCAATAAGCGATTCGTAGAGCCCTACCATCGAGCCTAACGGACCTGAAATGAGGTGAAGCTCGTCCTGGATTATTAACCCCGGCGGCGAAAACTCCTGCCCTCCGTCCTTGCTGACTCCGAACAAAGACCTTGCTTCTGGGCGCCACGCAAGCATCGCAAACTTGTCCACCGTTCCTATGACAAGATCTGGACGGCTGTCGTAAATGTCTTCGTCGATTACGCAAATAGGCAGGCCAGTTTTGAATTCGCAATTCCTTTTGTCGGAGCACTTGAACACGACGGTATTGCTTTGTCTTTCGTAACCCAAGACTCCCGGTGCGTTCTTTGGTTTTTTCCCTGAGTATTCGATTGGCCCGATCTGTGCCCTGCACCAAGGACAGTTCGTCACGATAAAAGCGTTCTCAGTGTAATTGGGGTTTTTGCTGAGGCCGTGCAACTTCTGAATCGCGACCTGCCTGCGGTTTGGTGTGGTAGTGCCACCCAACCATATCCCTATAGAAAACGAGCTTTGACCTAACTCCTTTGGAGACTGTCGGCGCAAATGCTCCATGGCGCAAATCAAGCCAGAGGCTCGCTGGAACTGCTGTGCGGTCAGAAGCCTGAGCGTATAACGCATCAAAACCTGAACACCGGTGTCCCCAGGCCCAGCAAGCCTCCGCATAAAGATAGAAAATGCCGCTAACCCCAAGTATGCTTCGGTCTTGCCACCACCAGTCGGAAACCAAATCAATTCGACTGTGCTACGATCAGGAGCGTCTCCATCCGCAGCTGAATGAGCTGCCATCAATAGGAAGGCAGCCTGGAAGGCCCTCCAAGAACCGCGCCCTTGAGGAGCTTCAAGTCCACTGGGGTCACGGTATTCCTCCGAAAAAATGACGCGTCTATTGCGGCCATCATATGACGCTTTTCGCACTTCTCCTTGCGTACATATTTGCTGAAGGAGTACAGCATGATTTGATAACATAAATGCTTTGCGAGCCTTCTTGTTCTTCCACAGATATTCAAGACCTAGCCGCATTCTCTTTATGCAACGCCTGCACTCTTCGAGATGGCGTAACGCTGCAGTCTTGTGCTGTTCGTGTAGACCCGAAATCTCTTGCTCCCTTTCACCGACCCATCCATCGTAAAGATCCACGACCTCCGATAAAGCGCTGAAGCCATCATCACCGGGAACAAGACCTGCAAGTGCCGCCATTGAGACTTTTACTTCCCTACCGTCACTTCTGCGTACCTCCGGGGTGATGCTTGGAGTCTCAAACTCTGGAAGCGGCTCGGCGGTGACCTGCATAGCGTGGTTCGAACCCGGGTCAACTTGCCAGTCTGCCGCGCAGCCATGGCCTACCGCATAAGTCTCGTAATTACGATACAAGAGTGCAAGAGATTGCTCTTCAGGATCAGGCTCACTTGCAGACGGTGATGGATATGGGAGAATACTGGCGGCACCATTCGGCGAAGCTATTGAAACTCTGAAGTGAGATTGAAAGAGGCACTTTTCATCTATAGATCTGCTGGCTGTTTCGCGGTTAACCAAGCAAACAGTAAGGAAGTACCCCTCTCCTAACCTGTGAGGTCGGGAATATACCTCGATTTCTACATTCAACCCACCACAGTCGTGTCTCCTCTGCAATGTGGCAGACACCTTGGGTCCATCAGCTGTCAGAATATCCGCGAAGCTCAACCTCGACTCAATTGACACTGGCTGTCGGAGCCACCATATACGTTCTTGGCCCCTTACTTTGACAATTTTCTTTCGATACCGGCCTCCAGATGCTTCGACAAGCACCTCAGACCCCTCAGACAAGTCCGCGAGAAAGCTCACCGCCATGCTGCTGGGTTTGAAAGAGTTGGAGGTGGACAGATCAAAGTCGTCAGACTCAGCTTCCACTTCTCCCCAAGCTTCTAGGTCTGATTCATCGTTCGATTGGTTATGAGTATCTGCTATCTGGGAATAGGAACTTTCCGAATCATTCAAGCCTCCAGAGTCATCATGAGAGTTCTCCTCCTCGCTAACCGAGTCATAGTTGGCACCTACCGGGAATAGTACAGCAACACCATACCTCTTGGTCGGCGGGTCTCGCTGGAGAATCTCTTCACCCGAATCCAACTGTGTCCAAGGACCGTAGGAAGGCCTCACCTCGGTGAATGCGACTTCCCCCCTACAATCGATCTGTTCACCCTGCGGGGACGGTCCTACGAGTTCCTCTCTCAGCGCCTTTATGACGACTTCACGGTTAGCGATGTGATCAGGCATTCTCTTTCTCTCAGCGAAGGTGAATGAACCAGGACTGTGAACCAGCGCAACACTTTCGTTACCGACGAATCGAGATTGTGGCATCCTATCCAAAGGCGAGTCTCAAACTCCTCCTTCAACCTATGGGAGAGTTCTAAAGTGTTTCCCTAACGGAACCAAGAAATTCTTCCCGACGAGCGTACGGCCGAAGTGCCCGTGAATCCTATGCGCCCCCTTTCCGAGAAGTCGGGGTTTCAAAAGGGATCAACTCTAATTCTCCATTACCCAAACAGTCTGACCTCTTCGAAGTGTCTTCATCCTAGCAATTGATTGCCGTCCATCTCAACGGGGTGTCCCAATTTTGCAACATCGATCTCGAAGGTCTGTGGATGCACACTTTCAATCCGAATTGCGGTGAGATGGACTCCCTCCGCCCCGGACAGTTCAAAATCCATTTTGCCCAGTTTTTCAAGATCATGGAGATCAGTATTACGAACTTTCGTTAGAAGCTGCTGGCGAATGAGATGCCCAGCTTTCCTATGTGCTCCGTCAATCAGCTCCATTGTAGTCCAAAATTCTTCAAATCTCTCCGCCAATCCTGTGAGCCTCATTACGGCCCGAAAATCATCTGTGGCTTCTGTCTTTATGCTCCTATAAGACATCCAGTTACGGACGTTGACATCGTTTGCGCGCCTTGAGCCAAGAGCCTTCAGTTGTTGAACTACCTGGTTCAGACCGTTCTGCCTCACTTTTCTCCTTAAGCGGTCTTTCCAGTCTCTTTGCACTTCTCTCGCTTTAGCCGCATGCGCGCCAAGAACCTGGTCCGCGACAGAAACTATGTACTCACCTACGCCTCCCGTGCGTACCAAGAGGAACATGCCAGCCTCAATGCTTGATACTGGTACTCTCTGGACCGGGTCATCTTCTCCCTGGGTCAACATTAAGACAGTGGCCCTTGCACTTTCAGCAGCATCTAAAGGTACCACTATTTCCCCTTCAAGCTGGAAAAGACGCGCAGGTACATGTTCTTCTTCCTCACCCCCGTCATGTGAATTACCCGCTATGCGGGCAGACACTATTTGCAACACGCTGCCCCAATCAATTGAAGGTAGGAATTCCTCAGGATCCAGTGAGTTTCCCGGCACAATGGTACCATCTTGGGCTCTGCCGCTACCATCTGTGCCTCGGTCGGACCAACCCACAACCGAATACTTCCCGGAGCCAGCAAAGACTCTTCTCAGAGCTTTAGTGTCATTCACCCACCTATACTTTACTAGGTGTATGCAATGAGCTCTCGGAGCCTGAAACACATAGTCGTCATACCAACGAGCTGGCCCTATGACAATAACTCTTGAGTAGCAAGTGTGGCCCTTCAGTTGGGACGGGCTTATTACTTCAATCGCCCGAAACTCTGGTCTACTTCTGAGCATCCGCTCCACTGCCGGGATATGACGGGATGCCTTTATCAGCATTGCCACATTCACTTCGCCACTGGCAATATCGGCACAAACGCCCTGAATCGGACTTAAAGGAGAATCAAGTAGAGCCTGTAAACTGTCAACCAGCTCGTAGGCAGAATCGGCGAACTGAGGATAGATCAAGTCACAATTCGCAAGCCGTTCTTCCAATCGCTCAACAAGACCTGGGGATGCCTCCGCCGGATATTTGAAAGGAAGAGGCGTTGACGATACTTCAAAACGGTATCGCTTCAACGTCCGTAGGAATTGACTCCAGTAGTCATCACTGACAGACTCTCCAAGCGACCTCTCGAATGCTCTGACTAGCAAGCAAAACCTGTGAAACGCAGCGTCATGGACATGGTGCACCTCTATCTTGGCTAAACGTGCACAGTCGTAGACTGCGCCTACTAATTCAAAGGTTACTTGGTTCATCGTGCCACCGTGAATGAAACCAATTCGACAGAATCTGGAGGAGCGTCAGACAACCTCAATTCCTCGTCGCTAATACGGCTCCAATACTCCTCGTTGACTATCTGGACAGCTTCCGTGAATCGTGGCTCTGTCCGGTCCAAAATGACGACCCAGTTGCAGTGAGACCAGACGTAGCGCCATTTCAGAAATCCGACAGCTCCATCAAAAATGACCAAATGAGGTGCCATCTCCTCGGACTCCATCGCATTGCCCTTGGGATTGACCGGGAAAATGTCTGACCGAAAAGCTTCATGGGTGCTCATGAGTCTACGAATTCTAAGTATGTCTCGAAGTGTTCCAGCCGAAGCTTCTTGTCCATCAGAACCAACAGACAACTTCGTTGCCGTTGCCTCTTGTTTGAGCGACGCTACGCTTCCAAGAATTACACAGTCAAGAGAGGACTTTGTGAAGAAATTCGAGAAATCTGCACCCTGAAAAATACGGGCGACGAATTCCGAGCTGGCTTTGCTTACGTCTGCTGATTTTACCGAATTGGCGGGGAGCTGGGTCCATATCTTAGATGATACTTGGACCCTTAGTGAAGCCTCCGCGGGAATCCACACAATGAGAGGTCCTCCCTTTCCAGTCGGCGCCTGGGTTTGGATTCCTATCATCGCGCTTCCATCGCCATTTCCGCCGTTAGTTCCAACAATTTTTCCTTTGACTGACTTTTCGCCTTTTCGTAGGACCACAGACGTGCCAGCGGGAAGGCGGCTTAGCATCTCGAAGTGGGCTGCAGACGAGATCTGACCCTTAGTATCAATAGTCCTCGCCCTGCAAATAATTGCACCTGCGGCTACAAAAGCAGCCGCGTACGACCGGGTGGGAACAGCTAGAGCCGTCACAATGTTACTTTGAGGGTCACTCTGCTCTGCAACCGAGGCACCAAGTTGCATGTAAAACTTACCCCAGCTGGGCAGAGGCAGTTTCCGGCCATCGACCCAGTATCGGAAGTCGATGTCGATATGTGAATTGTTCGTCGCTTCTCTACTTTGGTGAACAGCTCCCGCTTCACTGGTCAGGAGTTCAAAGAGGTCTTGTCTCTCCTCCAAACTGGCTTTGACGGCCTCATATAGAGCTCTTTGATAGTTCCTATAGGGCTTATAGCCTCTTATATGGGGAAGCTGGAGATCTTTCATGACTGCACTGATGTTCATGTGTTTACGTTCGATCGATCCTTTAGACCGCCTGACGACACGCATTAGTACACGCCGATGCTCGGCTTTGCTATAGGCTCTACCCATTTGCTCATGCTCAAGCATGACAAAATAATCTCGAACTATGGCACCGATTTCTCTGTCGGACCAGTCTTTCGCCATGATATGAATGAAATCCTACAGATCCCGATACTCCCCTTGAAACACCTCTCTGGCATGCCAGTGTGTGAAGCTCTCGCTGGGATAGAATGTCTGCCGCTGCGGAAAGTTGAGCTTCTCTCCATGGAATCGCATCAGCCACTCATGAAATCCCGCCGTACCGTGAGCGTCGTCGGAAACCAAAATCTCCAATTCGTTGGACAATGTGAACGCACCCCTGTCGAACAGCTTGTGGTGAAGTGAACAGAGAGCGAGTCCGTTAACCTCTGCGTCAGGCCCCCCCGCCTGCCGCCACTTGATGTGAGCGGCTTCAAGGGCAATGGGCCGAAGCCCAAGTCTTACGTCAAAGCCGCATACGGCGCAACGATATTCATAGGCTTTCAAGATATTAACCCGGAAGTTTGGGTCCCGCTTCTGTCGACCAGTACCTTTGAGAGTCAGCTCTATCCCTGTTGCCTGCAGAATGTCCTCGTGAATCGAGTCGGGAAAATGAGCGTCCAGCATTTTCTGAGCAATTTCGAGGCCTAAGCCGGAGTCGCTTTGCAACTCCCGAGCGATATCCTCGGTAAATCCCCCTGCAGCCTCGTTGCGACGGAGAACGCCTCTGCTCATGTCCCCACCGGCCGGCAGTTCTACCTCATCTACGCCGGACACTTCCCAAACGCCGTCATTTTGAAGCCGCCAAAACGGCTGTTCCGGCTTCTGAACCTTTCTCTTGGGTCCAAACTCGTTCAGTAGGTCTCCAAGCTTTTCATCTACTTCGATAAACGAAAGAAGACGCTTCTCTTCGCGAAGAAGCTTCCCAATGGCATAGAGAATCAACAGAGGCTTGTGAGGTGCTCGCTCATCGCCCCTCCGCCATACTCTCAAGGTTTCAAACTTTCGAGCAATCTCTTCCCTATCCACTTGTCAGGGTCTGTCGTGCACAGAGATCTGGAAAAAAGATCGGCAGCGTGAAATGGGGGGAGTACCGCCTGCCAAAGATTTGAGATGCGATTATACCCTATTCGTTTTCTCCAGTCCAATACGGTATTCCCTGCCTCGCCTCCGCCCTCGGCCCCCGACCGCCCAGTCCCTCGCCTCGATCTGATTCAGCATCGACCTCGGGAAGTTCAGGAAACAAGAGCGCTGCTCCAAATAGACAGAAAAGGGCGCGGCCCATCTCAATCCTTGGATCTTCTGGTTCTCCAAGATGGGCCACCTTGTTCCGCTGCTTTCTAAGCATGTGGGCGATGTCAACCGCATATCGATCGAGTACGTAAATGTCGTCAAGCTCTCTAAGCAGCTCATTGAGGGGACCCTCAGAACGTAGTAGATTCTTCAGGTGCCCTTCCATCAGGCCGGCAACTTTCAATGGTAGAGTTCCATCGATCCGCATTTTTTTGAGCTGTTCACCGAACACTCGATCGTGCCCCATGACTTCCATCGCCATCGCCATCACGACTTCATCTCTGTCGGAATAGGGTTGCTCTGTAGTCTCCTTGATTAGCCTGCCGTACTTCTTCTCGAGTTGATCATATCTGTCTTGCAACGCGTAAGTTTCCTCATCTCTTTCTATGAGTTGCCCTTTCAGGAACCGAATCTCCTCCTCTTGCAGCATGAGCGTTTCCGTACGCTCATTGTCTGTATGACTCAGAAACCTCAAGAGTTTTGACATTGTCTGGCTGATGCCTTCGACCTTCTCTAGGAGGTCAGCTGTCGCCTGCCTCTCCCTATCCTCTTGCTCACGGTCGGAGGAAGGATGCGTAAAGTCAGATTCCTGAGTCAGGTCATCCCCAAACTCCGCGACGAGGGCATCATAGGTCCGGTTGGTCCTTGGATAGACCCAGCGACGTAGCTGAGGATTCCATCTCCTTCCCTGAATCCCCTTCGCACGTTCTCTCTGAGCGGCAGGAATAGCCAGAAGGTATTCGTTGTTCGTCTCCGTAAGCCGAATCATCGCTGCCCTCCTTCCTTGTTGATCAGCCATTCTCAGTTCTTTGGGCTGGCGGGAATCGATAAAGGTGCTCAGGGTGTGACGTCAAATGGTGCAGAGTTGCGGCATTCATTTGCCATGCTGAACAGTCACACGCGATGATTGTAGGAGAGCAGAGATGAAGTATGGTGAGCCCCAATCTTTGGGCCACCAGTCGGGAAAGAAAAGTCGCATCCAGACGGATAACGACCTGTGCCGCCTCCGCAAACGGCTACGGCTGCATTCCAAAGTGAGCTGCTCCATACCGGCCAGCCGCTGGCAAACGCCCCTCACCGCTTCCGCGAAAACCCGGCCCGCGTTCACCGCCCGGAACCAAGACATTCTACAGGTCACACACCAAATTATACCACCTTTATATGTCATCATCGTGTAATTCCTGCCTTTTTGTGTGGCGAAAAAGTGTCAGTTTTCCAGAAAAGGTCGAATCGCAGACTGCCGCGCCCGCATTGGCCTGAATCAGGCCCGCAATCCAGCCACCGTGTCCAGGCCTGCATCCGGCGGCGGCGCCTTCTGAGCAGATCGCGGCATCCACCTGGATGCGCTCTCTATTTCCCAACTCGTGGTCCAACCATGGGCGCCAGCCATGCCCGCCCACGGACAACTCTTTCCCCAGACCAGCGGCAGGATCATCCTTGCCGCCGCACCTTTTCGGACTTACCTTCACCCAATCCGGCGCGTCGATCCGTTTCAGCCTCGCCCGCGCTGCCGCCGACGCCGACATCGAGGAGTCCGCCCGTCTGGTGTTGCAGACCCTTGCCTACCTGGCATCGGCACAGCCTGCATAGGAACCTGGACCCGCAAACGTCAAACCCTGTGGGCTTGGCACACCAACCTGGATTCGAGTTGAGACCTGTAGTAGGGCCAGTCGCCAAACTTGTGGAAGGGCAGTTCGACAGTCAAGAATTGGCAGCGTCCAGTGGCAACCAGTAACTTCCACACTGCGCTAGAAGCAGTTGTAGGCGGCTAAACAATTGGCCGATCGTCGCACAAATACGCGCTTCGCGTCGTAAAGCATGACAACGCCGCCCGCCCCGCTCAGTGCCGGCCGCATCCGACCAAAGTGCGCTTTCCTTTTCCCATTTCGTGGTCCATCCGTTGGGGCCAACCAGACAGATCGACAGATCGCGCCGCTTGAGAAGTTGCCAAAAGAGTAAACGAGAACTCACTTCCTCCGGCCTGAATCTCCATCAAGTTACCCATTGACAAGAATTAGCTAAATGGCTAAACTATGAACAGACATGGCGGCCGAGGGAATAGGAGGAGAGACTGCGACCAAGAAAGAGAGGAGGCAAATGGGATGCTGGAGCGATTCGGAGATGTCCTTAGAAGGGCCCGTCACGACGACGACAAGACTCTTGGGGACGTGGCTGGAATGTTAGGAGTCTCTGCGGTCTACGTATCCGACGTCGAGCGCGGTAACCGCAGACCGTTTACCAATGAGCGCATCCTCCAAGTCGCGGAGTTTGTCAACACCGATCCGGCGCCACTGATCGCCGCGGCAGCTGTCGAGCGAGGAGCCATCGAATACGACTTCACGAAGGCCGAGCCGCTTGAGGCCTTCGTTGTGAGAGACCTGGTCAGCGGCCTTGCCCGAGGCGGCATATCAAACGACCAGCTCAAAAAGATCAAGGAGATTTTGGAGGATTCCAAAAAGTAGAGTCAGAGACGATGCCTAGAAGACCTTCGGGGGTCCGCGCCGACTGCGGCTATAGCTATCAGGGACTTGAGATTGTCGCTACCAATGTTCGCAGAAGGCTTGAACTCCCTCCCACTGCACCTATCAATTCACTGCGGCTCTTTGAGGGGCTCGACATCACCGCCCAGGGCAGAAACGGCCAGGATATTCCCATCCGTGGCAATGTGATTGACCTCGAAAACTCTGAAGGTTTCACGAAGTACAACAGAGACCGCCAAATTATCGAGATCTTTGCGTCAGCCGAAACGTACGATTGGCTGGAACAGGACTACCCGCGTGGTAGTTTTTTCCTGGCTCACGAGTTAGGACATTGCATTTTGCACACGAATCAGCTCATGCGCTTGGCTCACATGCCCTTGGCTCAGCAGATGGCACTTCATCAAAGGGAACAGCTGGTTCGACACGAGATCTATCAAGATACAGAATGGCAGGCCAACGCGTTTGCCAGCGCTCTACTTATGCCGGCCAGCGGCCTCTTGGCCCTGGAGACCAAGAACGCCAACGGTCTCACTCCGGCCGAAATTGCAGAATGTTTCTGCGTATCGGTCGAAGCTGCCTGCTATCGGCTCGAACTGTACATTAGTCGGAAGCAACAGCTTCTCCTGGCGCGGCGAGCAGAAGAAACTCCCCCCCTTCCTTCCAGCCGCATTTTCGCAGTGGAAGGGACAAAGAGGCCCCGAATTAGCTTCAGCTAGGTCTGCCTGCAAGCGGCCTGCGACCAGCCGCTAGCTTCAATCTGCCCCTCTTTCACACCGACCAATGCCTCTGTTTCCCAACTCTCCAATCTCGCACTTGACAGGAATAAGCTAATAAGCTAAACTATGAAATTGAGTGGCCGGTTTTTGAGCATGTCGAGACTGCCGGCCGTCGTGAACGTCAATTTGGTCTCGAATTCAGCTAAGGAGCGGTTCTGATGGGAGTAGAAGATAAGACGCAGACGATCTCGGTAGATGACCATAACGAAAGAGGTGCCACGGAGATCTACGTGAGCGGTCGAGAGTACAAAGTCCCAGGCGATCTCGTGACCTACAAACAGATCGTGGAGATCTGGAACAAGCTGCACGAGGCGGAAGGCAAGCACATCATCGGCACGCCCGGCATCGACTACGAAGACGACTCGAAGGGTGAAGACGGCATTCTTCTTCCTGGCAAGGCCGTTCTTGTCAAGGACGGCACGAGCTTCTCAGTTGACCCTGAACATGTCTCGTAAGGATCGCCTAACCCTTTTCGGTGAGCAGGTCGGGTTTGACGTCAAGGTCGAATCCGACCTTATCCGTGCTGAACACGTTCCTTGTCTCCTTGCAAACGGGGTTGTAGGCACTTGCGCCATAGAGAAGTCCTGCGACCCCGCTAGCAAGAAACCGAATGCACGGATTGGCGGGGCAGATCACGCGGTAAAGATCATCCTCGATGAAGAGCACGACGGCCTAGTGTACCACGCGGATGGAACCCCTATTGGGAACTACATCGGCGGCGATGGAAAAACCTGGGCGAACATCTCCATCAAGAAAGGTAGCTCAGGCAGTCCGGAGGACGATGAGTCGGTGAGCGACTTGATTCACCGATATGCCAAACAGATCGTCGGTGCCGTATCGGCGGCCGGATACCCCGATACCGCCTCTCTAACAAGGAGGAGCCCGTTTAAGATACCCAATACTTTCGAGGCCCGAGCGGCAATCGCCCCGGTTCAGGACCGCATCCGCGATCAACGGATTGCGATCATTGGCCTGGGGGGAACGGGGGCCTACGTCCTGGATCTTGTTGCCAAGACGCCCGTGAAGGAAATCCACCTATTGGATGCCGACGAAGTTGACTGGCACAACTTCATGCGGGCGCCCGGTGCACCTACCGCCGAGGAGATTGAATCGAAGCACGAGGAAAACTTGCTTAAAGTGGACTACTACCTTGCCAAGTACGAATCCTTACGGGACGGCATCCACCCACACACTGTCCGAGTGGACGATTTGGCCACATTCCGCGACTTCTTATCGAACCTTGCCATCGACTATGCCTTCGTGTGTATCGACCAACTGGCCGAAGGTGATTCGCCCCGTCAGGATGTCGTCTACAGCGCGCTCAACGCGGCGGCGGTTCCGTTCATCGATTCGGGCGTAAGCCTTTCAGTAGAGAGAAGCGTCGTTAGAGGTGCCGTGACAACAGGCGCTTACGATGCAGGATCCGTGGCGTGGAAAGACGCTATACCGAATGCTAGAGTCGAAGGCAATGTACCGGGCTATCACAACGTCCAGCTGCCGGAAGTCAACGCGTTGGCGGCGGCGCTTGCCGTGATGGAGTGGCGGCGCCGCACTGGACAGTATGTTTCAGAGTCCGATTCATTTCTCCACAAGTTCCGTCTCGAGCGGCCATGCATTCGTAGAGAGATGAGCAACTGAGATGACGCCCGTGAGACTCCGTCCCTTTTTTGTAGAGGTTCTACCCAAATTCGACGCAATCAAAGACGGCGAACTTTGGATCAGCCACAAGCATCGAACCGTAAACCTACGCTGCCCTAGTGGTTGTGGCAGTCTCACGGTGTTGTCCCTTCACCCCAGTCGATGGCACGTTTACTTCGATGGGAAGTCGGTCTCCCTGAAGAGTCCCACGGGTGGATCCGTGTGGGCCAGTTCTTGCTGCGGAAGCCATTATTTTGTACGAAACAGTGAAGTAATTTGGGGGGAAAGAATCGATCCAGAACGTCATTCGGAGTATGCGGGTATCGAGTTGGCCCGCATGCTCGACTCGACATCAAGCCGTCAGACTCTTCGTTCACGAATCCAACGCATATGGCGCAGACTGTCGAATTGGAGTTGGCGTAGGTAGGGTGACTTCTTCCATTAGGTCGGCTGAGACAAGGTGATCCTTGAAGTGGGCCCCAAGAACTGGACCACAAGCTAAGGCGTATAATGGAGCAGTTCACCCAGCCCTTGGAGGGGCAGCACGATGGCCAAGAAACGGCGGCGACACTTGATGGCCTGCGAGTCTTGAGCTGAGCTGGCTGGCAGCAAAACAATCAGGCACTGTCCCGCCTGTCGCACGACGGCGGAAAAGCGCTTCGTGCTCTGAGGGCGGCAAACCGCCCGTAGCCGATCAAGACCGGCCGCAACCGCCTAGACGCACCTTATTTTCCATTTCGTGGTCTAACGATTGGGGCCGACCATAAGTTTCGATTCGTTCCGGTAGCGACTCACGCAGTTGTAAACCCTGACCCACTCTAGTTCGAGGAAACCGTACCATGAAACTCAATGGGATTGAACAGAGATTTTTTGCCGACGTTTTGCAAGCAGACCTAGATGCCCCGGTAACAGCAACCTTGAAAGTAGACGATGACGAGTTCTCCGTCATGGTTATCCCCCAGTTTTCGCAGAACAAATACTTCGAATTTCGCTATTTCGGAACACCAGCATATACACCCCAGGATGAAAGTGGCGTAGTCAGTTTTGGGGGCAGTCACATTTTCGGGGTCCACCCCGTGATGGAAAGCGCATGGAATAACCAAGAAGTCGTGGACCTAGAATTCACGGAAAGACCTGCGGCTGTGGCTCCCTTTCGTCCCATAATCGGCCCAACCGTTCAAGCCAAAGTGTTGGTGGTCGAACCCGCCCATAAAGGGAGATTGGGTGTCCACAAGAATCAAATCAAGAAGGAAGATTCGACACTCAAGCAGGTTGTGTTTAGCCTAGTGGATTTCTCCGATTTCGAAAAATTCGAACACATCACCGAACACATAGCAAGACAGATGAACATACGAGAAAGCCTAGAGACTATTCGAAAAGAGTTTCCCGACGCCGTAGAAGTTAGAATCGTCAGGCCAGCCCGCATCTCTCTTCAAGCCGGACATGGATGGGAGGTCACGCTTACGAAAGACGCAGAACAAACCAGAAACCACACAAGCCATTCTGGACTGATTACAAGAACGGACGGTAGAGAATTCGAAATAGACGACGTGGATGACTTGCTGGAAGGACTAAACTGCTTCTTCGCGTTCGTCTCTTGTGCGTACCGACACCCCACCGCGATCATCGGGGAGGACTCACAAGGAAAAGCTGTGTGGGGAAAGATAGGCAAATTCGACTTAATGCCTCGCTCAACCAATTGGTTCGACAATGACAGCAATCGCCCCGCCACCGTCTACTTGGAAAGTCTGTTTCCAAAATTCTGGGAACAGTGGCACAAACATCCTGATGAATTGACATCCATCATCGAATCACACATCAACGGTAAGGCAATGCAACAAGCAGGTCTGTCCAAAGAAGCGTTGACGGCAAGCTATACGGGATTAGAGCTTCTCGCCGCAGTGGTTTTGAACAATTCAAAAAACGATATTGCAAATGTGTGCAAGGCACTGGCTCGTCATTGCATTCCGCACCTTCACCTCGATCCGTCTAAAACACCCATAACCGCCCAACTCGCCAATAATCTCGGCAAAGGTAATTCTGGTCCTCGCCTAATCTACGACATACGAAACTATGTCACCCACCCTCAAGACAGAAGTGCAAACACGATTAAACAGGCGTACCTAGAACATCTGGACGACACCTACTCGCCCTACTTCTACCTGAACGATCTATGCCAGTTCTATCTCGAATACCTACTCCTGATCGGACTGTGTGGCTGGCAACCACAACACTTCAGGATTCTTGCCGAAAATCGATAAGTAAAGTTAGCCCCAAATACTGGACCACGAGTTAAGGTGCGTAATGGAGAAATCCACCGAGCCTGTGGAGAGGTAGAACGATGGTCAAGAAACTGCGGCGACACACAGCGGCCTGCAAGTTTCGGATTGCGCTGAGAGCGCTCGAAAGCAGCAAGACGATCAGGCTATGTCCCGGCTGTCGCTGGCCGTTCGGACCTTTGTACATTCCCGTTCCCTACCAAGGAGGAATGTAATTCCTTTTGAAATTGAAGATCTCATAGAGCAAGTCTTGGCAAGCTTAATCGTCAAGGTTATTTGGAAAGGAACTATCCGACTTCTGCCTGCATTCAAGGCGCAAGTAAGGCACTTGAACGAAAGCATCAGAGAGTCGCCCGCCATTCTGATTCCTTTCGTCGGCTTCCCTGTTATCACAACCGGCCAGATTCTTCTAATCGAGCCGTTCGGCTTTTGGGAAGCCATTATCTTTGCGCCACTGTTCTTCTTGCTTGGCGTCATGCTTGCTCAATTGAACGTATTAGCGTCAAAGTCGTAGAACAAATGAGGATGAAAAGGGCCCCGTGAACTGGACCACAAGCCAAGGTGTATTATGGAACAATTCGCCCAGCCTGTTGAGGGACTGTCTGATGGTCTGGAAACGGCGGCGAAACCTGGCAGCCTCCAACTTCTTGAGTTGCGCTGGAAGGCAGCCGTACGAACAGTTGTCGCACACCGGCAAAAGAGCGCTTCCTGCTCTGAGGGCGGCAGGCTGGCCAAAGCCGGCAAGACTCGCTGCACTGTCCGTCTGAACGCGCCCCGTCCTTCCCATTTCGTGGTCTCGTGATTGGGGCCCGCTTCAACCCAACTATGTGGCGCGGTCAAGGTTTACCCCAGCGCTCTGTTAGCGCTGCCTTGACAGTGGCACAGAAAGGGGAACAATGGGGGTGGCAGGAGATTGCAAAAAAGGAGGGAGCGGATGGTGGCGGCGAGTGAGCACGGAGAGAGGATGGGCAAGTCGAAGACAGGACAGAAAAGCTCACAGAAGACGCAAATCAACCGAAAGGCGCCTATGAACACTTGGCGACCAAAGATGACCTGTCAGGAGCGACACTGAGGACTGTTCTTTGGCTCGTTGGTGTAAGAGTTACTTTGGCCGCGATTCAGGTCAGCGTTTTCTTCCAGCTGTCGGCTCGACTTCCTGGCTGAATAGCGCGTCAGACCAGGCATCGACCCCGCCGTTTGGCCCTTTCGCCTGGAACCCGGTAGCAACCTCCGCCGTTGCCAGCGAAAGCGGCGCAAGCAGGATCAGCTTCCGGTAGCGCTCGGCGGTTCCAGCCCGAACAACCCGAACAGTTCCTCGCCGCTCAGTCTTGAGGAAAGATCGATCGACACATCGTCAATGAGTTGATCGAACAGCCCCTGTTTACGTTCCAGAATCTTGTCGATGCGCTCCTCGATAGTGCCCACGCACGAGTACTTTATTGCGTTGACTTTGACCGTCTGCCCCATGCGGTGTGCACGGTCCTCCGCCTGTCGCTCTACAGCCGGATTCCACCAGCGGTCAAGATGGAACACGTAAGACGCCTCTTGCAGATTCAGGCCCAGCCCGCCTGCGCGCAGAGAAATGACCATAACCTTGTGCTCGTCCCCACCCCTGAATCTCTCGATTGCAACGGACCGCTCCTCCAACGTCAAATCTCCAGTCAACGCAATAGGGCTGAACTCCTGCAGGTAGTTGGCAGCTGCCCTCACACCGTACTCTTCACTGGTGTACTGGGAAAAGACAAGCGCCTTATGTCCTTGACCCGATAGCTGCAGCAGCCGCTCCCTGATGTCGTCGAGCTTGCAGGACTCGCCGGTTACGGGATCGAAATTGCAAATCTGCTTTAGCCGGGTAATCAACTCAAGCACGTGCCGCACTCTGACTTCAGCGCCGAGGGACTTCAAGTAGACGACTCCATCCTCTTCCGCCTTTGTGTAACTGGCGCTCTGCTTAGTGCCTAATTCAATCGCCAACTTTGTTTCTATTTTCGGAGGAAGATCATCCAGGACATCACTCTTTCTGCGCCGCAGTTGAATTTCCTTGTGCCGGTTCAGCAGTTCGATTCCCGGGAAAAAGCGCTTGGGAGGATCCTTCCCGTCGTGATCTGCGAACTCCATTATTGAAGCCAACTCTTCTTCGTTGTTCTCGATGGGCGTACCTGTTAACGCCCAGGACCGGGTCCTCCGCAGACTCTTGACCGCGTTGCTCGTATCGTTATGGTTCTTGATCCTCTGTGCCTCGTCGGCCACTACGACGTCCCACTCACGCCTGGAAGGGCGGATATCAGCGACCCTGCCTGCATCCTGGCGAACTACCCCGTAGCTGACCAGCGTAACATCCTTCTGGGCCTTCCACTGCCATTCCCGCTCGTGTGCCGGCCCGCTAACGATAATGGCGGAAAGTTCCGGGGCCCACTTTGAAATCTCCTGTCGCCACTGATTCAGCACGCTGGCCGGCGCGATGACCAGGCAATCCCCAATCTCTCCACGCGCGCGCAGAATTCGCATAGCCGCAATGGCTTGGACGGTCTTTCCCAGCCCCATATCATCCGCCAGCAGCAAGCAATCCATCTCCAACAACGCACGAACGCCCTCTATCTGAAATGGCATCAGGTCCCCTGGCCACTCCAACTGCGCAATCCAAGGCAAGGAAAGCGGATTCTGACTGTCCTGACCACCGTTTGAACCCAAGGCCAACAGAGCCCAGAGTCGCCCTGCCACAGCGTAGTTTTCCCCATCGACTCCATCCACTGGTCGCTCGAGATGAACGACTGCGTTCAGGCCGGTAACTGTGGACATGCCGCGAATTCGTTTGTACTCATACGCTCTACTCAGGCACCTCTCGGCGCGGGTGAAAGCCTCGAAGGGGTCATCCCGTCGCATCATCCTATCAAAGACCTGATGGGCGTCCGTACCTACGCGGGGTTTTTCTGTCATCCACGTCAATTCTGGGGCTCCCTCTCTGCCCAATGCAACGCGGCAGAAAGGTAACCTTACGCGCAGGGTCTCGGTCACAACCCATGGCGGAACCTCGTCGAGAAGGCCGAGAATGAGTGCTGGCGATGCCGAGGCTGACCCAAATAGAGATTTGGCGAGGGCGAAGACGGCGGCTTGACGCCAATCTGCTGTCTCGGGAAGGGAGGGAACCGAGGAGCGTCGGTCAGTACGAGTAAAGGAGAAGCTTAACGGTTCGCCCGGAGCGGAAGTTTCAAACATCGCAGCGCGAATCCCACTGCCTTCCTCTTCTTCAACAAATCGCAGCCACGCTACGGAGCTGGGGCTGCAGGTCTCCGTCAAGTCTTCGAAGGGGATGGGCATAGCCAACCTTATCCCGTATCGCCTTCCTCGGCTGTGGATTCCAGGTCCCTGTTCTCTTCATACGAAGGGGTGAACTCCTGGAACTCGGTGTCAGGACTGGAGTCCGGCCGCAGGCGCAGCAGGTCCCACTCGTTGATGGCCCGGCGAACCTGATACCGCATGCGGCCGTAGATTCCCGCGCCGCCGGCCCTCTCCTTGATCGGAGGAGCGCTCCAGCCATATGCGTCACTGTATAGGCTCCTGAGCCTCTCCACGGCCGCGCCTACGTCCTCCCTGCTCGGCGACGCCAAGGGAATGCAACTCCGCTCCAACATACGCATGCCCATTTCCGCGCGCCCGGCGATTCCCCTGTATCGCGGGTTGTCCTCCAGCTTCGGCCTGATGTAGTCATGGTCCTTGCGCAATCCGTCTGGACTGATGATCGCCGAGGCAAAGTCGTCCGTCACCGAGCCGACCGCGACCAGGCCTGGATAGGCCTCCCCGGCCGCGCGGCCCATCCAGCGCGCCACTTCAGCATAGGACCGGCCCCGTTGCAGCAACGAGTAGGAACCGACCAGCTCGATCTCGTCCAACAGCACAACCCATCCTCTGTACCGCGCGCCCTTTATCAGCTCCAGGGCGAAACGCAGGCGCTGCGGCGGCAGCTCCGCGGCCCTGGGCATCCTGAACTTGTAGTTCTGCTGCTGATCGATCTGCCGCAATCCGGTTGTTATCCTCGACTTGAGAATGCGGTCTCCCGCCCAAAACGACTCGATCTCGCTGTTAAGGTCAAGGTCCATCGATCGCTCGTAAATGAGCAGGCTGGCCGGAAAGATGAGGCTGATCTCCTCCTCCTTCGCGGCCCGGTCGGCCCACTGAAAGAAAGTCGCGAACTCGCTTGAGTCAGGCTGCAAAGCCTGGCCCAGCTCCTCGATCAGCCGGCCGCTGCGGTCCGGCAATCGCCCGTTCTCCATCGCCGAGATGAACACCTTCCCCAAATCGTACAACGGTGTCTCTTTGCTGATCGCCACCTTGCTGCAAACGAAATTCTGCTCAAGCGCAAGGTGTTCCAAATGCGCCAGCAGGTGCGACTTGCCCGATCCGAAGTCGCCCGAAATCAGCATCCCCTGGGCGCCCGCAGCCGTCTCTTCGCCGTCGGCGGCCCCGTTCAGCATTTCGACAAACTGTTTCTCCACCCGCGGCTGGTTGCAGCCCAGCAGCCGCACCGCCGACCGGTTAGGGACGCCGCTGCGCAACGCCTCCAGGGCCAGCCGGCTCGCAACCGCGGGTTCGCCTCCGCGACCCAATGACATGCCGTGCCTCCTTACGTCAACCGCACCAGGGCCGCGATCGGATTGACAAGGTTCCTGTCGCGGACGTCGTCCATGATCCTGGTCTTTAACGCAGAGTAGATGTCCCACCCCCTCGCCGCCTGTTCGTCGATGAAGTCGTAATTGGTCACGACCACCATCAATGTCGCCGCCAACCGGTCCACGTCGTCAATAAACTCGCGCAGCAACTCGTAATGATCGATAGTCATCGGCCGGCTGTAGTACCGTATGCCGTCTCTGGGGTTTCTCGCCACGGTAACGCGTGAATTCTCCAGGAGGACCACCGTCCCCGCCAGTCCTGCATGGCGCACCCAGTATAGCGCCGACTCGATAAAGTGCCGCGCCGTAGTGCGGTTGATGCTCGTGCGAATCGAAAAGGGACGAACGTTGCTGATCCGCGTGTTGGCGCCGCTAAGCCAGTCCAGCAGCGGCTGATCGGACGCCCCGCTGTCCAGGCTTGTACACAGGTGGGTCATGGCCACCTTGAAGTCTCTCGCCATATTCTGGTTTCTGAATACCTGCCTTACGACCTCCGGCCTGATCTCCTGGAGGACTAACCTCGCTTCGGTCTGGTTGGCGCGGCCCAGCGCGTCGTAAATGTTGGTTGAGTTCTCCGCTTTGGCAACGTCCTCGACATTGAAGCCCTTCTCTTCCGCCAGCCGCCGCACCATTCGCCGTGCCGTAACCCGCCAGTCGATCTGCCTGGCCAGCGCAAAGAAGATGTCCTGGGGCATATGGACTCTGCTCGTCACCGCGTCCAACTCCACCAACACGTAGTCCAGCGCCCGGCACCGCGCTTTCAGCGCGCCGTAAAGTTCGGCCTTCCTCTCCTCGGGAGTGATCGCGAACTTGACCGATGCGCCGCCGTCCTTGATGAACGTGGACAGGTACTCGCTATCGATGAAACCCAGCCACTCCTGAATCGGTATCCTGTTCGCCATTAGCCGTCCTCTCGAAACCTGAGCCCGTAATACTCGACACTCTCGCCTTCGGGTCCAACGAATGTGAACAGATCGCTGGAACGTCGACGCGTCCCGGTTGAGGAAGGGAAAGAGACCGTGGCGCCCTTGCGCGTTTGGCGGGGTCCCTCCGCGTCGAGCATGTAAATGTCCCTCGCGAAGTCGCTGCGGTCGTACTCCCGTTTGGCCCCGGGCAAGGCGGTGATGAGGGTGTATATCTTGATGAGAGGAACGACGATGCCATTGCTTCTCACCAGGCGGCCGGAGTCCTCTCTGCTCAGAACATTGGTGTATACCGCATAGAGCGATTCGAGGAACTGCGCCGGTGAAAAGCCGCTTGTCTTTGTCTGACTCTTCAGCAACTGTTCGGACAGGTGAGACGGACGAATAGCGGAACTCTTCTTCCTGTCAACCCTGACTGCGCTCTCCTTTGGCAAAACGCGCAATATAGAGGGGTAGGCAAACAGGTCTCCATCCCGTTCGTATACCCTGAGCCCGACGTCGGCGGCCGCGGCCTGGAGTTCGTCTGCGTATCCTTCCTTGAGATACCGTTCGACCTCTTCGTCCGAGAATGGCCAGGACAACGATGCGTTCTGCACCTCCTGCTGCAGCACGCTGAGCGCCTCGGCAAGCCTGCCCTGTTCTCGTCTGATCGCCGTAATGTTTCCCGTCTTCGCGGCCCTCTCAAGCGCCCTGATTTGGCTGCTTAGTCCTCTCGCTGCCTTGAACGCCGACGCCGCGGCCCTTTCGGCGTCGCTGAATGCTTGTTCCAAACTGTTCACTTGCCCTTCTCCCAAAATTCCCTCTTGCATGAATCCCTGTTGCCCACCATTGGTATCTGGTCCCCATAGAGATCATCCCGGATTATCGTTTTCAAAAGCAAATTGGAGACATACCCCAAGTCAAGGACACTTTGATCCCTTTTGGAGAGTCATAGTTCGGCCCGTGTAATTCACAGTTCACGGAACTCCCCCTGAAACACCTCTTTCACGTGCCACGAGATGTACGCCCCGTCCGGGCAATAGGACTTCCTCTGAGGAAAACCTACAGTCTCACCGTGATACCGCATCAGCCACTCCTGGAAGCCCGCGGAACCGTTGGCTTCATCAGAGACCATGACTTGCAACTGCTTGGACAGGGTAAAGGCGCCGCGGTCGAATAGTCTCTGGTGCAGTACGCATAGCGCCAGACCGTTCGTCTCTTCGGTGGGTCCCCCGGCCTGTTTCCATTTGATATGGGCGGCCTCCAATGCCACCGGCTGATGGCGCAACCGCACATCGAAGCCGCAGACAGCGCAACGGTATTCGTAGGCTTTGAGAACATTCTCCAGGAAAACCGAGTCGCGTTTGACCCTGCCAACACCGGCCAGGGGCAACTTAATCTCGACAGCCTGCAGAATGTCTTCGTGGATCGAAGGGGGAAAGTGGGCGTCCAACATGCCCTGGGCGATGCGCAGCGCCAGAGCGGAATCGTCCTGCAACTGACGGGCGATCTCTTCGGTGAAACCACCCGAAACTCCGTACACGTCAAGGTCGCTTTTTCTGGCGTCCCCGCTGGGTGTCTGACTCACCACGTATGCTTCCGGTATCTCCCAGACGCCGTCGTTTTGAAGCCGCCAGAAAGGAAGTTGCGTATGGTAGGCCCTTCGCTTCGGGCCGAACTCGCGTAAGAGACTCCCGAGCTTCTCATCTACTTCGGCATAGCGAATCAACCGGTCCTCCCCTTGCAGGAGTTTGCCGATCGCATACAGAACAAGAAGAGGCTTATGAGGCGCTCTTTCGTCGCCTCTTTGCCATACTCCTAAAGATTCAAACTTTCGAGCAATCTCTTCTCTGTCCATCAGGCGTGAGCAGTCGTGCTGAGGAATCAGGAGTAAACCAGGCAGAGCGAGGGGGAGTACTGTCTGGCGCCGACTTGGGGCGAGATTATACTCTATTGCTCCTCTCCAGTCCAGTTTGGCGCACAAAGGCGCCCACCCAATCCGACGCCTCCATCCGATTTTGCTTTTACCGCTTCACCCCCGTCGCCGAGATCGACCAGACCGCCCGTCTGGTGTCGCGGACACTTGCATCCCTGGCAACGACACGGCCCGCATAGGAACGCCCCCGGGCCAGTAAGCGTTAGACCCTGAGCTAAGCCCAAAATCTGGCCGCCAGCCACGGTGCAGCAAAGAGCAACTCACGAGGGCAGCGGAGGGGCAGAACGGTGGTCAGGTAACGGTGCCGGCATAGAATCGCCAACGAGCTCCGGGTTGCCCTGGAATTGCCGGAAGGCGCCTAAGCGACGAGCCAGTTGTCGAATGAAGGGAATACTCAGGGTCAATACGGAGGGCGGGGGTTGCGCCTTTGACTATCTCTTCCAAGAATACCTAAGGCGCGACGTCAAATGTGAGAAAATCGATCTCAACCAGCCTAATCGGTATGCCGGCCGCAATCTGGCTAGACCGCCTGTTTCGACTCTTATAGCCATCAGAGACCGCATCAAAGTCCCGACCTCCGCACACCAGCGGAAGAGCGCTTCGTGCTCCGATTAGAGCCGGCTGCATCCGTCTGGATACACCAGATCTTTCCCGTCTTGTGGTCCAAAGATTGGTGCCCGCCATACCTGTACCGTTCGCGCGGGATATAGTGGGAGGAGGCAGAGGAATGAAAACTTATCGTCTCTCTTCCAGCAACTCTCGTAGCAATACCTCCTTACGCAAACTGAAGTTGACTGTGATCCCATAGAATAACTGATCTTGGATGACTGCGCCGGGTACATAACTCGTGAAAAACTTGCCCTTATACTTTTCGCCCATCAAGAAATATTTCACGATGCGATTCGATTCACATCGAATCGGGTGCTGGTCTATGTTAAAGGCCGATTCAAGGTAGTGAAGCAACAGTGGCGCCCAGCGCAGCTGCTTATTCCCCTCGTCGTCGGGTATCGTTCTCTTCATCTCCATGAAAATGGCGTAGTCCTTTTCTTCGTATCTTCCCAAAAGCAGGTAGTCACAGCACTTCTCCCATCCGCGACGGTCCCCTTGCGTTAGTACGCGCCACTGCCCGATTGCCTCCGGTCTCAGTACGACCACAGGACCGGGAACATCCTTTACAGTTACGGTCATTCTGTTCTGCGGCTCTTCAAGCACAAGATCCTGGCCCGGTCTCTTGCTTGGCGCAAGTTTTCCCGCCAGCGGTAGGTTGCTGTCGTCGTTGAGCCATGAAACGAACGCCATACTACGCTCCTTCAATTTTCATCGTCAGCTTTGCCTCCAGATCGGTTGATACTCGATTCATCCTTTCAATCGTATCATCGAAAACAGGCATTCTGATCCCAAATTCGTCCTTGTCGCACTCCTTCAGCCCGCCATTCTCCGCGATGTACGCCATGACCCGGTTCTCGGCCAGATGATCCGTTTCACGATAATCGAAATCGATTTCGCCAAAGAACTCCTTTTCCTCCTTGAAGCTGTTCAACAGAATGAGATTGTTGACCTCCCTTATGATGTAATCGCTGTGGGTGGTTATAAGCACCTTCATTCCGGAATTCACAAGACGCGCCAGAAGACGGGCCAGTCGAATCTGATTGGCAGTGTCGAGGTGGCTCTCCGGTTCGTCTATGATAAGGAAGTGGGGCCCCTCACCTTCCAGGAAGTAACCCAGAAAGAAATAGAGATTGGACATCTCCCAAGCTGAAGAAGAAGCAAGATGGAGCGGGATATCAAAATCTACTCGGTTCTCCTCGCTTGCAATGAACCGTACTTGGCCGCTGATACTCTTGAAGAAACCTCCCATCATCCTTGCTAAATCTTCCGTAAAGGCGCTTTGTGGTCTGTTGTCGAATCTCTCTGCGCGCCCGGTCATTCTTCTTGCGAAATCTATGTTGTCCTGTATCGGCAGAGCATAACGACTTGTGTGCCTCAGTGGATCGAACCCGTGAGATGATTCGCCGTCTTCCCCGTCCTCTCTCTGTTGCAGTAAACGCACAACCTGGCTTCTTGCAAAGTCCAGTTCATTTGAGAATAGCGGAACTGTGTGACGCGCTGAAGAAAATATGAAAGACGAGTGCTGAAGCGCAAAGAAATCTTGCAAAGAAAAATATCCATACATGTACCTGAACATTCGGTTGATGTAATAGGGTTCGACGTCGGACTCTCCAGCGGGTTCGGCCTCTGTCAGAGAAACCTTCAACTTGGTCCCGTCGTATGCGACTGATAGCTCTCTACCCTGTCTGATCGAAATGGAAAGACGGCGGTTCGGACGAACTTCTCTGCTGTATTCGACATCCAATCCTGAGCCTTCGAATGAGTCCCTTGATGTATTGAACACACGAGCTATGCCATTCTCAGAGAACTCTTTCGTCATTGCTCGAAGTAAACGGGCTTGCTCCTCTATGAGCTCGCTTTCCCCGACATCCCACTCTATCTGACCCACAGCGATCAATTTGCTGACGAGATCATCCGTAGACAGGGACACTGCCTTTTCGAAATGACTGTCAAAAAACTGGGAGCCGGCCGGACTCCATAGTAAGTCTCGCGCTCCTTTCAGGAACCCGTAGAGTGTATGGACGAGGTAGGATTTGCCGGTGTTGTTGCGGCCGGCAATGATCGTGAAATCGCCTAACTCGAACTCGGCTTCCTCTATTGGGCCGATCTCCTTGAATCGAAATCTCATCTCTGCACCCCCTTCACTACGGGGAAGCGCCCGACTGATTGGCCCGCTCCCGTGGTGAATTTCGGATTTCAATTATGATGCGTTTTCCTATTTCCTACAACTGCACATGGACCTTTAGCCAAGCTGGTCGAACAGCCTCCGCTTGCGCTCTAGGGTCCTGTCAATCCGCTCCTCGATAGTGCCCGCGCACGAGTACTTGATTAAGTTGACATAGACCGTCTGTCCCACGCGGTGGACGCGGTCCTTCCCCCCAAAGTTTGGGGCCCACCATAGTTCAGCCAGGTTGCTGAAGGTGCAGTTGACCGGTGTGCTGATAAGGCATTCGACACGTATCTGTTCTGTCATCGTCTCCCGTGCCCGCAGGATCCTGGCCTGCCAGCGAAAGTCTTGAAAAGCAGTTCCGCTGACGCCAGAACGGTGACGCGCCCCACACGATCGCGCCACACCTGCTTATCGCCCTTTTGACTTGCGCCCCGACCGCAACTCTGATACTCTCAAATGCACCTAGCGGAACGATACGACAGCGGGCCGTTCGCCTTCCCCAGGCGCGCCCGTGCTGGCACGCTCTTTGTCAAACGTCGCCTTGACCTGACCAAGTCGGCCGCGACGTGCCCCCCCTGACAAAGGTGAGAAATTCTGTAGCGCTCTTCTCCATCCCAACTAACCGTTCAGGAAAAGACGACCCAATGCCCACCTCTTGCCAAGACAACACCGCCCTACGCCTGAAAGACCAAGACCATGTCAACACGCGTCCACTTCGCGCCCCTGTGTTGGCGCTCTTTCTGGCCCTTGCCCTGCTGGCCTCCGCCGCCGCGCCCGCCTTCGCCCAGACCCCAAATGTCCTGGTCGACGACTTCATCACCATCTCCCAAAACGAAGGTGTGGAGATCGAGGTGCTGGGCAACGATGCCCTCCCTGACTTTGCCGGCTTCGACTTAACAAACCCGCAGAGCGGAAGGTTCAGCTCCTTCACGCACAATGCCTTCCAGCAGATTCTCTCCTTCAAATATACGCCCGCCACGGACTTTGTCGGCACAGACAGCTTCGTCTACACAATTTTCGATAGTCACGGGAACGCTCTATACGCAACCGTTCATATCACCATCAATCCCGTTGCATATGGTGGGCTGAACTGTCCAACCTGTCTCATCCGACACGAGGCCGCGCCCGTCAACATTACGCTCGGCGCGGACGGCGCCTTCAACTACCAATTCATCGGTGACGACGGCGTCGCAACCGGGCCGCTGCTCCCGCCGGTGCAGAAACTGGCTGAAATGCACCCGCCGGGGTCGGGCAACATCCTCCTGTACCGCGGCGCAAACCCGATGTCGGGCGCGCAGGTTGTCATCAGCTACCTCTCCACCGAGCGGCTCCTCCACGTCAACACAGCCTATCTGGACCGCCATGACGGCTCCATGAAGCCCTACATCTTCGTCATCAACCAGCAAAACGAGGTATCGCACTGGCAATGGTAACCGCCGGCGTCTCGCCGCGGGCCTCTGCCGCGGCCAGGCGGCGTTCCAGCCGGATAGGCAACCAAAACGAGCTGCCCCGCAGCGAGGTAAAGAGTTGCGCCGCAAACGGACACAACAGTAACGATGTGGGCCTTTCGCTAGGCCGGTTGAAAAGCCGCGGTCGTACGGCTGTTAAGTTGAGTTCGCAGGCAATCGCTGCCCAGGTCACTCCGACAATACCCGCTCTCTTCGCCACTGGCATGTACCGGATCCTCAACACCGGTGCCGCGCGCCGGACCGCCTTCAGCGCCACTGTATTGACGGCGGACCATTTCGATTGACCGTCAACAGCCTCTCTCTTGCGCGCTGTCGTCAACGGTCAGCTGCGCCCTCCGACCGCCGTCGATCAGTCCCACCGCCAACCCCCATGAATGCCTGGCGGCGGGTCACCCCCGTTTCAGGCAGCTGCTGACAGCATCGTGGCTCCAGCCTTCCGGGTGTTCGGCCAGGTTGCTGCAGGTGCAGTTGACCGGTATGCTTAAACGCATTGAGTAGAACGGGCAATCTCTTGGAATTGGCAATCTGCCGCTTTGGAAGGATTGACCGAAACACCATGACACTTACAAGAGTGAAATTGGAGCGCTTCACGGCATTCAAAGAGCTGGATCTGGAATTTAGTCCGGGCATCAATGTCTTTGTCGGCGACAACGGCGCCGGCAAGACGCACCTGTTGAAGGTATGCTATGCCGCCTGCGATGTCTCGAAGACGCGAACGTCTTTTGCGGACAAACTGATCGACCTCTTTCTGCCGTCGGATCGTGTCTTGGGCCGCCTGGTCTATCGCCAAAAGGGCAGCTTTGAAGGAGTGGCGGAGGTATTCCGCGACAAGACCAGGCTTAAGATCGCCTTCTCCAATCACGTAAAGAGATCAGCGTCGGCGAAGACAACCGGCGAAAACCTCTGGTCGTCCTCGCCAATCGAAACTGTCTACATCCCCGTGAAGGAGATGCTGGCCAACGCGCCCGGATTTCTCTCGCTCTACGCGCAGCGCGAAACCCACTTTGAGGCTGTCTACGCCGATATCCTGCAGCGCGCCTATCTGCCCCTGCTGCGCGGTCCCATGGGATCGGAGAGAGAGCGCCTCTTCACGATTCTAAAAAAAGTGATAGAGGGGCAGGTGACATTGAGAAACGAAGAGTTCTTTCTTCGAAGCAAACAAGGCAATATCGAGTTTCCCTTGCTCGCCGAAGGAATCCGCAAACTCGGCCTGCTTTGGATTCTGATTCGCAACGGTGTTTTGCAGCAAGGCTCAGTCCTGTTCTGGGATGAGCCCGAAACCAATCTGAATCCCAGCCGCTTCGGGGTGCTGATGGAGATCATGTTGGAGTTGCAGCGCATGGGCGTACAGATTTTTTTGGCGACCCATGACTACGTCATCCTCAAGGAACTCGATTTGCGGCAAAAGGAGGGTGACGAGGTCGCTTTTCATTCACTGTATAGATCGGAGGAGACCGGCGATGTCGCCTGTCGCACAACCGACGCCTATCTTGGCATCGATCCAAATGCAATCGCCGACACTTTCGGCAAACTGTATGACCGGGAGATCCAACGCAGCCTGGGAGACCTTGTAGAGTGAGTAAGTTCACGTTGGACGAAGAGGATCTCCAAATTGAAGTCAAGGACGCAATCAGTGCCAAAAAGTTCGACGATGCCAGCCACGGGCTGAGCCACTGCATGAAAGCGGTGGATTTCATTATCGAGCGTCCCGATCGCTATCTGTTCATAGAGTTCAAGGATCCCCAGAATCCTGCGAGCGCCGCGCAGCGCCAGGGCAATTTCCAACGCAACTTTCTCAGGGGAAAACTGGACCAAGACCTGCAATACAAGTACCGGGACTCCTATCTCTACGAATGGGCAGAGGGAAGGGCCGACAAGCCCATCGACTACCTTGTCCTGATCGCCCTGAATGGCCTGACGGCAGCGCACCTGCTGACAAGAACAGAAGATCTGAAACGCAAACTGCCTGTACAGAAATCTACCTCTAGCCCCTGGGTAAGACCATTCGTGAGAAGCTGCGCAGTGTTCAATCTGGCCTCGTGGAACAGCAAACTCCCGGACCTTCCTGTTACTCGCTTGAGCGCCAAGGGCCGGAAACGATAACCAAGCCGATTACTTACTCAAATAGCCAAAGAAGTAGGGACGGCGAAACGGCCGGGATTTGACGGGTCTTGAACTAGATTTAGGACTCGAATGCAGCGCGGTTAGGGCGGGGTGTGAATTGGGCCCCGAAACTGGACCGCAAGCTGAGCTGTATAATGGTGAAATTCATCCAGCCTGTGGAGGGACAGTCCGGTGGTCAGGAAACGGCGCCGGCACACGGCAGCCTGCGCGTCTTGAGTTGCGCTCGAAGACAGCAAGACGAGCAGGCTGTGTCCCGCCTGTCGCCCGCCGGCGGAATAGCGCTTCGTGCCCTGAGGGCGGCCGCCCGCCCATGGCCGGTCAGAACCGGCGGCGCCCGCCTGGATGCGCCTTATCTCTTCCGTCTTGCGGTCCAGAGTTCGGGGCTCACCATTTAGTTTGAGCATACGCGTCACCGGGCGCCTCTCCTTGCCGGTGAACTCTGGTTGCAGAGCTTCTGTTTTACCGGCCCTGTAAGCCGCCCGTCTACTCCGAATTCAGGCTGAACTCTAGTGAGAATACCCGCACTTTCCGCAATGCGACCCAGCCCTGCGCTTGACGGGCAGTTATGCGCACCTCGGTAGCAGGCCGCGCCGGTTGGACAACGGCCGCAAGGACCTCTTCGTCGGCTGTATATCGATTGACAAGCTGCGCGTAGAGGGTCAACGCTTCCGGCCCGTTCCTTAACCAGATCCCGTGTCCTCTCGGGCCTTCGCCACTCTGCGATACCGAAAACTCGATCCTGTTGCCCAGGTGGGTTTCGGTGAACGTAAAGGCAAGCCACTGCGGGGCGAAGCTGTCCCCCGACCACCAGGTGTCGGAATCGCCGACAACCGCGTAAAGTCTGCTCCCGTTGCCTGCGGAAACGCTGACGCGGCCTAGGCCCGTGACATCCGCTTCCGCGCTCTTATCCCTTCGTGGCTCACAAACGGCCAGGAGCGCGACGGCCGCAGCCGCAACCAGGATCAGGGGGGCATCCTCTTGGCCTTGTCCTTCATCAATCAGACTCCGGTGAGCGCGGCAGCTGCCAGGCAGCTGCGCCGGCTGGCTTTGCGGCTGGCCCAGCGCCAGCCGGCAAACTGTCTGTTGAGGCGAAATCGGCAGGGCCCGCCGGCGCCGTCGTAGACCGGGTCGTGGCGGCCTGAGTCACGAAGAGCTTTGCCTCCGGTGTCGCCGTGGAATCGGCCGCGATGCTGGTCTGTTCCCCTGGGCCTCCGGGCCTCTCCGCACGTTCATCCCGCTGTTGATCGCCGCCATCGGCCTGGGCGTTGACGTGGCTGCCGGTGGGATGGGTGTTGGAAATGGCTTGGGCTCCGGGGGAATGGGTGTCGGCTAAGGTGGGCCCGTTGGCTGCGCCTTGCTTGCATGCCTGGTGGCTCCAGGCGCTGTCGACGTGGATGGAAAGGTTGGCGCCGGTTTATAGGCCGCCGGACGCGTCTCTTCCGTTGTCTCTTGCGAACCACAGGCGGCCAGCAACAAGATTGCGAAAGCCGCCGAAGCGATGACTTCCGGACGTGTCAGCATTGCTATCACGGTTTTGCCCCTCTTTCCTCACTCTTATCCCCATTTGTGGTTGCACAATCCCTCGCCCCTCAACCCTGCGATCAACTCCCATTGCGCACCGCTCCCCTCCAAACCGTTGCACGCCCCCCACAACAGTAGTAGACCATCGATCTGGTCGATGCCCTCGCGCGATCCGGTTCACGCAGTTTGCCGCAGTCATCGCTTGTTTGCTTTCAGAGCTTCTCGCGCCACCTCGCGCAGATGGTCTGGCAGCCGGTATCCAATCTCGTCGTTTCCCAACAGAAAACTGGACCAGGTTAGGTACACGTTCCCTTCAACTTTCCTGTTCAAATGGGCCAAGGTATTAATCACGGACCGTTCTCTGTGCAGTTCGGCGCGCGCAGCCAGCGTGGAAATGGGCACAAATCCATCATCGGCATCGACAAGAACTGTAAGCAGCTTTTGTAGATTTTCGGAGAGGGGCGGCCGGAGTGCAGTCCGCAAGGCCTCAACTTCAAGCCTCATAAGCTCCCTCCTCGTCTCCTCCTCTATCGTTGTGCCGTTTTCATAGGCGCGCCCACTGAGGAGCGCATTCGTCAAGTACGACAGTTCTACCGTGATCCTGTTCAACTCTGCCTCCTCTTCTTGTAGTCCCCCCATGCCCACCTGGCGGGGTCAGCCCCTCTGCCAAGCCCGCCCCGCCCCAAGGGAGTAGAGCAATGTTGCGACTGTCAGTGACCCCCAGGTCGAACGCTTGCGCGCACAGGAGGCCGACCGTTCTGTGGCTCTCTGTTCTCTGTCGTACCGTCTGGGCTTGAGTCCAGCCGCCCCCCGTTCCACATTTTGCATGCCTGGTGGCTCCAGGCGCTGTCGACGTGGATGTAAAGGTTGGCACCGGTTTATAGGCCGCCGGACGCGTCTCTTCCGTTGTCTCTTGCGAACCACAGGCAGCCAGCAACAAGATTGCGAAAGCCGCCGAAGCGATGAGTTCCGGGCGTGTCAGCATTGCTATCAAGGTTTTGCCCCTCTTTCCTCATCCTTACCCCCATTTGAAGTTGCATAATCCCTCGCCCCCCTCAGCCTTGCGATCAACCCCCCTCTGCGCACCGCTCCCCCACAGGCCGTTGCACGCCCCGCAGGTCAGCATCAGTCACTGCCCCAAAACTCGCATACAGCGCCAAAGGCTGCTCCGCCACATCCCCATGCCACGCTAGGTCGACGTCATCCAGCACCCGCTTGACTCTGAAAGCCGCGCCCGCCGCCAGGCTCCCGGCAGGAGCCGCCTAGCTCCGCTTCGAACTGTACGGCGGGTCCATGAAGATCAGGTCCACGGACGTGGAGCTTCTTCCCCCATGATGTAGAAGTTGCCGTCGGTCCACATGGTGCGGTTGGTCTAGTTCGGGGATGTCATGGTCGATTCCAAGAAACTACCCTACGGAACACAACATGCGCTTGTATTCCTGACGATGATGTTCCATCCACTCGATCATGAGATCCCAATTGACGGGGTTCGATATACCGCCAGGTAGTACGAGACGAACGGCGCATAGCTTTCCATCAGGAGCGCAGTCCTCCGCGTCAAATGCCTCCTTGAATGCATTCTGATACAAAGGCAGACGGGCGTCCCACTGCTCCCCTTTCTCCCAAGAGTGCAGATATGTGACAACTCCTCTGTTTGAGAGATACTGCCTTACACTAACTGTGAAACCGGCGCCCTTAAAGTCGTAGTCGGCGGCCCACCCAGCGCCAAAGGCACGATTCCACTTCGGCCCTCGGAATCGACCTGCTTTCGGCGTTTCAGGGTGCCGTTCGGCATAACGCTTCCAGAATTGACCCAAATCCATTGCCCTTCCTTTCTTGTAGTCGGCGTACACATGGTGCGGTTGGCCTCAGTCAGGGGTGGTCGTGGGGCATCGCATGGAAGGGAATGACCCCTTCACAATCAAAGTTATAGGGGGAGCGATTCTCTGTAGGTCGAAGCTACTTCCAAGCGTTGGGATTCAGCGATGTATCTCGCGGCGTGGCCCGCGTCAACCGCTCGCTGGATCACAGCTGCCGGCCTCTGTGGGCCTCCGCCGCTCTCAAGCCAATTCACAGGCGCAGCTTCGTCCACTCATCTGGCAGACGTTCCATGCGTTTCGTCGCCCGCAAGACTCAAGACGTACAAATTCCTGGCCCGGGTTCACCGTTAGGAATCCACCATCTACACCACACTCTCCCAAGTATACCAACTCGATATGTCTTTTTTGTGTCATTTCGGGCTCTCTTGGTGGAATTATTGTGTCAATCTTGGAGAATTGATCGAAATCCGGCTTGGCCGAACTCAGACGCGGCCTTCGAGAAGGCTCTGCTCTCCCCGACTCTTGAAAAGACCGGCCACTGCCGCCCCCGAAGGTTGCTCGTTCCCTGCGCGGCGATGGGAGTCTCTGCCCAGCCGCAACCAACATCGACTGCGCCCCAGCCATCGGTGTTCCACGCCGAATGACGACCCACCGGGGCGAGCTGCAGGACGTCGGATTCCACGCCCGGACCGCGCCGCAGGCGCGCCATGCTGATCAGTGCCCAGTTAAAAAATTTGCCAGGCTTGAAAGCGTATGGCACAATAGTTCTATTGGCCATTCCGCGCAGATGCGGACCATCCGCAAGGCCCCCTCTGCACGCACGCAGTCGGGCCCGCCTGGTCCCGCGCCTGCCTCGAACACGCAGACAGCCCGTCACCCGGGCCATGACTGCCTATCGATTCACCGCCGGCCGCTTCGCCGCGCCGCGCCTGCCGCCGCACGCGGCCGCCCCCGAAACCGAGGAGGAAGAAGATGCCCAAAACCCCCTGCAAAGCGCCCAGAAAAGATGGAGGACCCTGCCAGGGCAACGGACTGCCGGAGCACGACGGCTACTGCATCGCCCACGTCTCCCCCGCCATAGCGAGGGAGTGGCGCTCACGCGGCGGCAAAGCGTCGTCGAACGCCGCTAGGGCCGATAAACGCATACCCGAACGATTGCGCGGCACAATCGATAAACTGTCCCAGGGCATGGACGATGTCATCGAGGGGAATCTGGATCCGTCCACCCTCTCCGCGCTCGCCCGCACCGCCAGGGTTCTGGTCCAGCTCCACCGCCTCGCCGACGAAGAGATGGCTCTGATTCGCGCCGAAGAAAGCGAGACCGCAGCCGCCGAGGTCGCAGGCGTCACCGCCGACCCCGCCATCCTCGATGCCGCCGCAGCCATCACCGACTGGCAGAAACAGTACACGCTCGAATCCCTCGTCGACCAGGAGCTTGTAACGCTCGAACCCGACCCTGCCCAGGAGACCGGCGAACCGCCCGTGCACGTCCTCACCACCGCCGGCAGACAGCGCTTCGGCTACCAGCGGCTGGCTGCTTACACACAGCAGGATATCGACGCCTTGAAAGATTTGGCGGCCGACCCCGACCTTGATGGCGGCCAGCTGCCTGCAGTGCTCCTCGAACTGCACACGCTACGCACGACCCTCGAAGAGTTCCTGACCGACTTTTCACCCGGCGCCGAGCCCGTGCTCGACCCCCTGACAGGCCAGGGCCTCAGACAGCTTCCTGCCGCCGTGCAGCCCGCTACGGTGCCCGTAGCCGCCCCCGGGGAAGCCGAACAGGCCGCCAAGGAGATGCAAAAGCTCCTCCGCCGGGCCAGGGCCGCGACCCGCGAAGTCGAAAAGTTGTACGAAAAGCGGTTTGGCCATCCATTCGACTATCGGGACGAACTCGGGGAAAACGAGGAAGACTGACTGCCGGCCAGGCTCGCGCCGCCCGGCCATACTTCCCCCTCTCCCGCGTCCACCGGCGCCTCCTTTCCTAAAGCGTATATCATATAAATAATATATCTTTTTATTAGGCTCTACCCAGAACGCCGTCGTCGCGTACCTGCCGGCCCCTCCGCGGCAGGCCATACCCGACCCTCGACATGCCCCGTTCTCCCTTGCCTACAAACGCCCCTGCCGGCGGCGGCCGCCAACCGCCCATCGGCCGCTTTGCAAGAAAAAAATTTTCCCCCGATCTCTCGTGAACGCTCGTATAACGCTCGTGCAACTCTCGTACGAGCGCTCGCATGTTAACTCGTACGTCTGCAACCTGGTCGACCGTCCCGCCCCTGTCAAATGAGCCCGCCCTCGACTACAGCCCGACAGGCCACGCGCCTCCGTCCGCCCCGCATACGCCCCTGCCGGCGGCGGCCGCCAACCGCACATTGGCCGCTTTGCAAGAAAAAAATTTTCCCCCGATCTCTCGTGAACGCTCGTATAACGCTCGTGCAACTCTCGTACGAGCGCTCGCATGTTAACCCGTACCTCTGCAACCTGTTCGACCGCCCCGCCCCTGTCAAATGCGCCCGCCTGCGCCCGGCCGCTTCGTCATCCACCGCCCAGCGGCGGTACCATGGACCAGGTTGAACGCAGCCGGTACGCGCTGCTCCGATTTCGCAGAACGGGAAGGATGAACGCGCAGGAGGCGAGAGGTGTTCAACGAACACGAACAGATCGTGCTCACCGCCGCTCTGACCGGCGACGAAGGAGAAGAGCTGAAGCCGGGCGATGTCGGGACCGTAATCCACATCCACCCCGGACAGGCAGCCCTTGTCGTGGAGTTCATCTCGCTCGACGGCAGCGCGGTCGCCATCGCCACTGTGCTGCCGTCCCAGGCGCGCCCCGCAGCAGGCGCCGGCCCCGCCCACGCCGCAACGCCGCCGGCAGCCCTCTGATCTGCCCGTCGCCGTCGCCTATTCCTCCCCTTAGCCCCATCCCACCACCGCTGAAATGTGCATATTCCGCGCTCTTCGTGTAGACTGTGCACTGTTTTTGCCGCGGTGGTAGGCAGTTCACCCGAACTGTACCCATATTCAACTCAACCTCATCACAAAAGCACAGGAGAACAGAATGGCTGGTAGAAGGTTTTCACGTGTCTGGATTCTGGCGGCCTTGCTGGCGCTGCTCGTCATGTCCGGCTGTGTTGCGGCCGACACGGGCGGCGCGGCCGATATGCCCGCCGGCGATATGGACGAAATGGCCGGGGAAGGCTACCCGGATGAGATGATCATCGGCATGGGCGCGCTGCCTGTGACGCTGGTCGGCAATACGGTGCCCTCGCTGCAGTCGCGCATCTTCTCGAAGCTGCTGTACGAGACGCTGGCGGAGCTGAACGAGGAGACGGGCGCGATCGACCCGGTGCTACTCGATTCGATGGAGCTGGTCGACGACGTGACGGTGCGCATCGTGATCACGGAGGGCATCGAGTTCCACAACGGCGAGAAGCTGACGGCGCCTGGGCTGGCCAAGAGCTTCGAGCTGCTGCTTGCGGCGGAGCCGCAGAAGTTCACCTGGTCCTTCCGCCAGCTGAACGATTTCGAGTCGTACGAGGTGATCGACGACTACACGATGGAGTTCACCCTGATCGAGCCGATCGATCGCTGGGCGAACCTGTTTGCGAACCACATGCCGCTGGCGCCGGACCATCTGGAGGCGGTCGGGCTGGACGGCTACATCGAGGAGCCGGTCGGCACCGGCCCGTACAAGTTCTCGTCGTGGCAGCGGGACAGCTACATTACGCTGGAGCGCTGGGAGGCGCACCCGGAGGGCGTGCCGGTGATCGAGAAGGTGACCTTCCGCCACATGCCGGAGGCGGCGGTGCGGGTGGCCGCGCTGCAGAGCGGTGAGATCCACATCGCTGCGCACGTGCCCCCGGACCAGGTCGACAGCCTGACTGCCGAAGGCTTCGAGCTCTACGCCGGCGACAGCATGCAGAGCATGTATGTCGGCCTCAACATCTACGGCCGCAACGAGCAGTTGTCGGACGTGCGCGTGCGCCAGGCGATGCTCTATGCGCTCGACCTGGACGGCATGTACGGCACGATTGCGGGCGGTTACGGCACGAAGCTTGAGTGCCAGATCGTGGCGCCGGGCGGCTTCGGCTACAACCCGGACGTGCAGAGCTATCCGTACGACCCGGAGAAGGCGAAGGCGCTGCTGGCGGAGGCCGGCTATCCCGACGGCTTCACCATCACGGGTTCGGCCACGACCGGCCGCTACTTCCGCGACCGCACCTTCATGGATGCGCTGGCGGCGCAGTGGGCGCAGGTCGGCATCACGGTCGAGATGGAGTATCCCGAGTCCTCGGTGTGGCTGCAGGAGCTGATCGACCAGACGCTGCCGCCGATCATGAATATCGGTCTCAACTGGTATCTGGCCGACAACACGACCTCGATGTGGGGTCCTGTGGGCGATACCGCGCCGGACCCGGCGTTCCTTGAGATGGCGGCCGCCAAGCGCACGATCGGCGACCCGGTCGAGCGCGAGCAGGTTGTCAAGGATATCGCGGCCTACATCTGCGACAATGCGCAGGCGGTGCACGCCTACACGATCCCGGCGCTGTATGCGCTGGCCCCGAACCTGCCGGAGCTGAGTTTCAGCAGGTCCTTCGAGATCCTTATCCCGACGGAATAGCGAGAACTGTAGAGTGAGCGAAGGGGAGTGGGGCGTCTTGTCCTCACTCCTCTTTTCTCGCAGGTAACCTGGCATGAGAGCCTTTGTCATCCGCCGTCTGCTGCAGGCGGTCCTTGTGATATTGCTGGTGGTCACGCTGGTCTTTTTCCTGATCCGCGTGTCCGGAGATCCCGCCAGCCTCGGCGTCAACCTGGACCCGAACCGCTCGCCTGAGGATATCCAGGAGGAGTACCAGGAGATCCGGCGCAAGATGGGGCTGGACAAGCATCCGATCATCCAGTACTTCGTCTTCTGGCAGCGGACGCTGCAGTTCGATTTCGGCTACTCGTTCCGATACGGTGTGCCGACGACGACGGTGATCTTCGAGCGGCTGCCGAACAGTCTGCGGTTGGGTGCGGCGGCGTTGGTGCTGGGGATTGCGTTGGGGCTGCCGCTGGGCATCGTGGCCGCGCTGCGGCGCGGGACGATGATCGACACGGCGGCGACGATGGGTGCGGTGCTGGGGATCGTGACGCCGCAGTTCTTTCTGGCGATCATATTGATTTTAATATTTTCGGTGCAGCTGCGGCTGTTGCCGACGTCGGGTGTGGGCACGTGGAAGCACCTGGTGCTGCCGGCGGTGACGCTGTCGACGGGGCTGATTGCGACGGTGGCGCGCATTGCGCGTTCGGGCATGTTGGAGGCGCTGGGGCAGGACTATGTGCGGACGGCGCGTGCCAAGGGTCTGTCGGAGCGGGCGGTGATATTCGGGCATGCGCTGCGCAACGGCAGCCTGTCGGTGATCACGGTGACGTTGTCGTCGCTGCCGCATTTGATTGGGACGGTGGTGGTTGTCGAGGTCGTTTTTTCGTGGCCGGGGGTGGGGAATCTGATGGCGCAGTCGGTTATGGCGCGGGACTATCCGGTGGTTTTTCTTGACGTTATTTTATTCTCGGTTCTAACGGTTGTTACGTTTCTGGTTATGGATCTGGTTTATGTAATGGTTGATCCACGGGTCCGCCACCGCTAGCTATTAGGACAGATGGCTACTTTGCTTGCACAGCAGGAACTTGCCAGCCGCAAACGGACGACGTTCACGTGGGCTGAGGCGTGGAAGCACCGCCAGGGGATTGTCGGCGGCGCGCTCTTGGCCGGTTTCGCGTTCATGGCGATTTTCGGGCCGATGCTGGCGCCGAAGGACCCGATCGCGATCGATCTGGGCAAGCCCTTTGCCAAGCCGGTCTGGCTCGACAGTGAGAACGGTGCGGGCCTGATGGGGACGGACAACATCGGCCGCGACGTGTTCAGCCGCGTGCTGGTGGGGTCGCGCATCTCGCTGCTGGTGGGTTCGACGGCGACGATCGTCGGCATCGCCACCGGCATTGTGATGGGGCTGATCGCAGGCTATCGCGGCGGGCTGGCGGGCGACATCATCATGCGGGTGGCGGATACGCAGACGGCGATCCCTTTCCTGGTGCTGCTGATCGCGGCGGTCGCTTTCATCGGCGGGGGGCTGCTGAACATCATCCTCTTTTTGGGGATCGGCGCGTGGGTCGGTTATGCGCGGTTGATCCGCGGCGAGGTGCTGAGCATTCGCGAGCGGGACTTTGTGGAGGCGGCGCGCGCGATCGGGGCGGGCGACGCGCGCATCATGTTCCGCCACATTCTGCCGAATGCGGTGGCGCCGGTGATCGTGGCGGCCACGCTGTCGTTCGGCTCGATGATCCTGACGGAGTCGGCGCTGAGCTTTCTCGGGTTCGGCGTTTCGACGCTGATCCCGACCTGGGGCAAGATGGTGGCGGACGCGCGCGATTTCGTGACGACGGCGTGGTATCCGAGCGTCTTTCCGGCGCTGGCGATCATGCTGGTGGTGCTGGGTGCGAACCTGTTGGGCGACTGGCTGCGCGACGTGCTGGACCCGCGGCTTCGGGGCCGGCAGAACTGAGGCGGATTGCAGGAACACCCCCTTGTGAGCAGAATAAGTGGCGTAGAGGCGCAACGCCTCACGCTTCGTTTCCCCGAAGGAGACCATCGTAGAGCTCTTCCTCTGGTCCGAGGCTGCCCGCATCGCGGCACAGACGCCGGCGCAGCGCAACCGCTACGTCGATTTTTTGCGCGCCGTCTCGATCTGCCTGGTGATGATCGGCCACTGGCTGGCGGTCGCGGTTTTTGTCGAAGAAGGCGAGCACATCATCATCACGGATTCGCTCTCGGCCGTTCCCCAGGCGCACTTGCTAACGTGGCTCTTTCAGGTGATGCCGGTCTTCTTTCTCGTCGGCGGTTATGTCAACGGACTTGGCTGGCAGTCGGCCGAGGGGCGGGGGGAGGGATATGCCTCCTGGCTGGCCGGCCGGCTGCGGCGTCTGGTGGTTCCGGTCCTGCCGGTTCTGGCGGTTTGGACGTTGATCGGGCTAGGGGCCACGGGCAACATCAGTTTCGGAAGCTACAGATTTTACGCGGAGAGCTTTATGCTGCGGATTGCCTCGCAATTCGCGCTGCTGCCGGCCTGGTTCCTGGTGGTCTACATCGTTGTGGTGCTGCTCGTGCCGCTTTCGCACCGTGCATGGCGGCGCTACGGCATGGCATCGTTCTGGGCGCTGGCGGGGGCGGCCGCGCTGGTCGACCTGCTGGCGCTGGGCGCGGGTTGGGGTCTGCTCGGCTGGCTCAACTATCTCTTCGTGTGGCTGGCGGTGCACCAGCTCGGCTACGCGTGGCAGGCGGGGGGCTTGGGCAACCCGCAGCGTTGTCTGCTGTGGGCTGCGGGCGGCATCGCGGTTCTGATCGCGCTGGTCTCGCTCGGCCCGTATCAGATCAGCATGGTTTCGGTGCGCGGGGAGGAGGTCAGCAACAGCCTGCCGCCCAGGGTTACATTGCTGGCGCTGGGCGTCTTTCAGGGCGGCCTGCTGCTGGCGTTGGAGGGGCCGGCGCGGCGGCTGCTGGGGCGCGGCGTTGTGTGGACGGCGACGGTGCTGATCAACGGCATGATCATGACGATCTTCCTGTGGCACGTTACCGCGCTGCTGGTCGTGACCGCGATGGCGATGATAACGAAGGTCGGGATCGCCTTTGTTCCCGGCACGGCGGCCTGGTGGCTCACCCGCCCGCTGTGGTTTGCGGCGATCGCGATCGTATTGGCGCCATTGGTCGCGTTATTCACCCGCTTTGAGCGGATTGGCATGACGCGGCGCGGCGGGGCGCCGCCGGCGTGGCAGCTGCTGCTCGGCTGCGCCCTGGTCTGTTTCGGCCTGGCGACGCTGACGCTGCGGGGCCTGCCGACGGAGAGCTGGCCGGGGATCAATTTGCTGGCGCTGGGGTTGCCGTTTGTGGGCGGGGCGCTGGTATGGTTCGGTGGGGCTTCTGAAGGTACCTCTGATGGGCGGCCGGACGATTGAACCCGGTCCCAGCCTTCCTCACATCCACGTTTCGTTTCGCAATCCTCAATTTTACTTCCAGAAAACCCTTGACAGATGCAGACAGTTAGGCTATCCTTACTTTGAATTTAGCCATGACTAAAAATTTTTCTTGCGGATAGAAATTGCCCGTTCGCGGAAACGCTAATTCTGGAGGATAGATACTCACGATGGCTGCTCGATTCAACGTCAGGGAAGCAATACGCGTTGCTGCCCTGCTTTTTGTAATCATGCTTCTTGCCGCTGCTTGCGGGCAGGAGGAAGGGCCGGCCCCACCGGACGCGAGCGCGAATACCGACGCTGCGCCGACGCAGCCGGCCGCGCCGGGCGCGGCCGCGTCCGCAGACGTGCGCGCCGACGGAACCTTTCACATTGTCGCCACGACGACCCAGGCGAGCGACCTGTCCGCCATCCTGTCTGCAGGCGTCGACGGCATCGAGATCACGCCGCTGATGGGGGCCGGTGTCGACCCGCACCTTTACCAGCCGACCGAGTCGGACATCCGGGCGATGAACCGGGCCGACATGGTGATCTACAGCGGCCTACATCTCGAGGGGCAGTTCGACGCCGTCTTCGCGGCCCTGCGCGAGCAGGGCACGCTGGTCTACGCGCTTTCGCAGCCGGTCAAGGATGCGGGATACGTCATCGGCGGCTTTGTCACCGAGCAGTACCAGGCCGGCACCGACGACCCGCATTTCTGGTTCGACCCGCGCAACTGGGAGCTGACCGTGACGGACCTTGCGCAGACGCTGGCGGAACTCGACCCGGACAATGCCGATGCCTATGTCGCCAACGCCGAACTCTATCGCACGCAGTTGCAGGCGCTCTTTGCCTGGGCGGACGAAGGCATGCGCTCGGTTGCGGAAGGCCAACGCTACCTCGTCACTTCGCACGACGCCTTCCAGTATTTCGGTTCGGCGTTCGGCTGGAAGATGACCGCCATCCAGGGGATCAGCACCGAGGATGAGGCCGGCGTGCGCGACATCCAGGAGACGGTCCAGTTCGTCATCGAGCAGGGCATTCCGGTCCTGTTCGTCGAGAGCAGCATTCCGCCGAACACGATCGAGGCGGTGCAGGCGGCGATTGTGGCCGGCGGCGGCGCGGCGCGCGTGGGCGTGCGCGAGCTCTATTCGGACGCGATGGGGATGCCAGGCACTTTTGGCGGCACCTACATCGGCATGATCGCGGAGAACGTGTTGACGATTTTGCAGTCCTACCGTTGCGCGGGCGCGGGCGCGCGCATTCCCGACTGGCCGCAGGCGATCGGGATCGAGCCGCCGCAGGAGCTGCTGGAGGTTGAGTGCGGGAGCGGGTGAGGCGGAGACGGGCGGCGCGGCGCCGGCGCGGCGGGCAGGAGCTGCCTTTGAAGGAGCGCAGTGCGGTGGGTATCCGAAACGGGATCGATTTTCGAGAGGCTGACGCTGCGCCTGCACGGGAAGCGCGCGGCGGCGCTGCGCGCGACACCGCGTCAACTGCCCTGGAGATCGACGATCTGACCGTGGCCTACAACAGCAGGCCCGCGATCTGGGACATCGACCTGCGCGTGCCCGAGGGCGTGCTGATGGCGATCATCGGCCCGAACGGCGCGGGCAAGAGCACGCTGATCAAGGCCGCGCTCAAGCTCATTCCGCGCGCGGCGGGCACGGTCCAGTTTTACGGCCAGCCGTACGAACAGGTGCGCGGCCTGGTCGGCTACGTGCCGCAGCGCGGCAGCGTCGACTGGGACTTCCCGACCACGGTGCTCGACGTCGTCACGATGGGCCTGTACGGCCGGCTCGGCTGGATGCGCCGACCCGGGCAGAAGGAGCAGGCGGCGGCCATGCACGCGCTGGAGCAGGTCGGCATGCAGGATCTGGCCGAGCGCCAGATCAGCCAGCTTTCCGGCGGCCAGCAGCAGCGCACCTTTTTGGCGCGCGCGCTGGTGCAGGACGCGCGCATCTATTTGATGGACGAGCCGTTTGCCGCGGTCGACGCAGTGACCGAGCGCGCCATCATCACAATTCTGCGCGAGCTGCTCGCACGCGGCAAGACGGTTGTCGTGGTCCACCATGATCTGCAGACCGCGGCCGAGTATTTCGATTGGGTCACCCTTCTCAATGTCGAGGTGGTTGCCAGCGGCCCGATCGCGGAGACCTTCACGGCAGACAATTTGCGGCAGACCTACGGCGGGCGCGTTGCTTATTTGGAGGATGCGCAGCGGATCGCCGGCAGGGAGGAGTTATAGTTTTCAGTTTTTGGTTTTTGGTTTTTAGTTGTGGGTCCGGCAGATGAGGCGGTGATTGGCTGGACCGCTTCACTGGAGTGGAATCCAAGTCATCGCCGCGATCCATGTCCGTCGCTCCGATCAGAAAAGCCGTCGTTCAGACAACCGACAGCCAGCCACTGCAACGCGGAAATTTGACAACTAAAAACGCAAAACTAGAAACTAAAAACTCCGAGGACCGGCGTATTTGGCTGCTGATCGGGGCGACCGCGCTGGTGGCGGCGCTCTTTGTGCCTTTCAGCCAGCTATTCCTGCGTGTGGAATACGATTACACGCTGAGGACAGTCGCTCTCGGCGGTGCGTTGCTTGGCGTCGTCAGCGGCGTGCTGGGCTGTTTCGCGGTCCTGCGGCGGCAGAGCCTGCTCGGCGACGCGCTTTCGCACGCGGCCTTGCCGGGGGTTGCGCTCGCCTTCCTGCTGGTTGGGCGCGACCTGGGTGTTCTGCTGGTCGGCGCCGGCGTTACCAGCTGGCTGGGCGTCTATTTCATCCGTCTGCTGACCAACACGACGCGCATCAAGCAGGATGCCGCCATGGGCATCGTGCTGGCGGCCTGGTTCGCGGCCGGCATCGCGTTGCTGGTCTACATCCAGGCGCGCCCGGATGCCAGCCAGGCCGGCTTGGACACCTTCATCTTCGGCCAGGCGGCCGCCATCGTCGAGCGGGACGTGCAGCTGATCGCGGTGGTCGGCGCGGTCTCATTTGTCGTACTGGGACTGTTCTGGAAGGAGTTCAAGCTGATCACCTTTGACGCCGAGTTCGCCGGCGCCGGCGGCTTCCGCGTCAACCTGCTCAGCATGCTGCTTTCGACCCTGATCGTGGTCGCGATCGTGCTCGGCCTGCAGCTGGCCGGCGTGATCCTGATGGTGGGGATGCTGATCGCTTCCGGCATTGCCGCGCGCCAGTGGACCAACAAGCTGGGCCAGATGGTCATTCTCTCGGCCGTGTTCGGCGCGTTCGCCGGCAGCACCGGCGCGATCGTCAGCGCGGTTGACGCCGACATCCCGACCGGGCCCCTGATCGTGGTCGTGGCTTTCCTGCTGGTCGTTGTTTCGCTCGCGTTCGCGCCGGGGCGGGGCCTCGTATGGACGCTGCTGCGCCGCCGCAGCGACAGCCGCCGATTCGCCGCCCAGACGATGCTGCAGGACCTCTACCACTACGCCACCGACCACGGTGCGGCCGACAGCGCCGCGCCCGAGGCCTTCCTGTTCGGCGTGCGCGGCGCGACCGCCGGGATCGGCCTGCGCCAGCTGCAGGCCCGCGGCCAGGCGCAGCCGCGCGACGGCGCCTGGATGCTCACTGCGGCCGGCATCGAGGCCGCGGCCCGCGACGACCGCAACAACCAGCTCTGGTCGGTCTACCGCCAGTACGCCGACGAGCTCGACCTGCCGACCGTCGCCGAAGACCGCCTGCAGGAGATCACGCAGGTCCTGCCCGCCGACGCGGTGGCCAGGCTCGAACGCCAGCTCGACACGCTCAGGAGCGCGGCCATCGAAGTCACCGACCGCTAGCCGCTGGCAACTGGCAACCGGCCACTGACCATCAATGTTTCAGCTCGAAGAGCTCGTCATCCAGTTCCTACTCAATTTCGTAGCCCGCGAGGAGCTCAACGGCTTCCTGCGCGATCCGCGCAACACCGCGACGCTGGTCGGTGCGCTCATCGCCGTCTCGGGCGCGCTGCTGGGGACGTTTCTGCTGCTGCGCGGCATGTCGCTGACCAGCGACGCCATCAGCCACACGGTGCTCCTTGGCATCGTCGTGGCCTTCATGGTGATGAGCTCGCTGCTTGGCCGCGAGCCTTCTCTCGCTTCGGTCTGGCTGATCATCGGCGCGGCCGCGGCCGGCGTCGCCACGGTCGTGCTGACTGAGCTGATCTACCGTTCCGGCCTGGTCAAGCAGGATGCCGCGCTGGGGCTGGCGTTCCCGCTGCTCTTTGCCCTGGCCGTGATCCTGGTGTCGCGCTTCGTCGAAGACGTCCACCTCGACGAGGACGCCGTCATGGTCGGCGAAATCGGCGTTGCCTGGGCCAATACCAACAGCCACTGTCTCGATGGCTGCGAGACGGTGACGATTGCGCCCGACGACGCACGCGCGGAGTTGACGCGCCAGTGCACCAACTGCCGCGAGCTCGGCATCAACCCGCGCGACGAGAGGGCCGAGTTCACAACGATCTGCACCAACTGCGGGGAGTACAGCCCGGCGCAGGCGTGGCAGGCCGGGTTCACACGGACGGAGCCGGTCCTCGTCTTCTGGCCCAAGTCGATCACGGTCATGGCCGTGTTGACGCTGCTGACGCTCTGCGGGGTTGTTCTCTTCTACAAGGAGCTCAAACTTACCACCTTCGACCCGACGCTTGCGGCCGCGCTCGGCTTCCGCCCCACGCTGCTCCACTACGGGCTGATGGTGATGGTCAGCCTGGTTGCGGTCGGCGCGTTCGACGCGGTCGGCTCGATCCTGGTGGTGGCATTTTTCATCATCCCGCCGGCGGCGGCCTACCTGCTGACCGACCGTCTGCCGCGCATGCTGGCCTACAGTGCGCTGATCGGCGCGGCCGGCGCGTACAGCGGCTACGATCTCGCCCGCGGCAGCCTGCTCGGCCTCGTGCGGATAGACGATATTTTGAAGAACCTGAACGATCTCCTCGGCCTTGAACTGGTCGAGCAGTGGGACTCCTCGATCTCGGCCTCGATGGTGCTGATGATCTTTCTTTTCTTCATGGCGGCGTGGGTCTTCTCGCCGAAGTACGGCCTCGTCTCGACCACGGTCCGACGCCGCAACCAGCAGCGCAGTTTTGACAATCAGGTCGTCCTCGGCCATATTCAGCACCATCAGGGGATCGCGGCCGAGAGCGACGAGCTGGCCGTTTCGACGCTCCACCGCCATTTCCGCTGGTCGCCGGCCAAGATGGAGCGCATTCTGCGCCGGCTGGACGCGCACAACCTGGTGCAGGTCGAGGATGATTTCATCTCGCTGACTGCGCACGGGGAAGACCGCGCCCGCGCCTTCCGCCGTACACAGCTCGCCAACGAAACGGTTGCAGAATGAGCCAAGAGAGACCGCAGGAGGAGAAGACCGACGGCAGAGATGCGCCTGCCCTGCCTCTCACGTCCCTCCTCACACCTGTGACCTTGCTCGGCCTGGCCGGCTATCTCTTCATCGGCACGGCCGCCGTGCTAATCCCGTCGGTCATGCCCTTCCTCACCGAAGAGTACCTGGCGACAGGGCTGACCCTGGGGATGATCGGCTATATCTTCTGGGCGCGGGCCGGGGGCGGGGTCGTGGGCAACCTGCTGGCCGGAATCGGCTCCGACCGCATCGGCTATCATCGACTGGTCTGGATTGCGGCGCTGGCGGTGGCGGCTACGCTGGCACTTACCGCGGCGGCGCGGCCGTGGCTGCTCTTTCTCGGCGGCTTCGCCCTGATCAGCATCGCGCAGGCCTCGCTCGCGACCGGCATCAACGCCATGATTGCCGATGCCAACCCGGACAGCCGCGCGCGCGCGCTTAACGTGCTCCACGGCGTCTACGCGGTCGGCGCGACCATCTCACCGCTCGTCTTCGGCTTTGTTCTGCAGTGGGGCGTTCGCTGGCGCTGGACGGTTGCCGCGACCGGACTGATCTGGCTTGTCTATGGGGGGATCTCGTCGTTCTTCTATCGTTCCAACGGACCGAGCGTGGGCGAGGACGCCAGGGGGCAGGGGCTGGACTGGGGCATGTTGCGCAATGCGGGCTTCCTGTCGTTGTTCCTGATCGCCTTCATCTACAACGGCGTCGCCTACAGCCTGCTGGCGTGGGTCGCGCTCTTCATGCAGGAGTCAGCCGGTCTCGGTACGTTGGCCTCGATCTCATCGGTTTCCGTCTTCTACGTGGCCCTGACCGCGGGGCGTTTCATTTGCGCCGCGTTTGCCGAGCGCATCGGCTATGCCAGGACGCTGCTGGTCCTCGCCGTGGTCCTGATCGTAATCTATCCGCTCATGCTGCTCAGCACAGATCCGATCGTGCTGATGATCGGCGTCTTCTTCACCGGTCTGAGTCTCTCGGGGCTCTTTCCCACCGCGCTGGCCTACGGGTCGCGCCTCTACCCCGACAAAAGCGGCGCGGTGACCGGCCTGCTCAACGTCGCGATGACGGCGGGCGCGATGCTGCCGCCCTGGTGGACGGGCGAGCTCGCCGAGATCTGGAGTTTCCAGACCGCGCTGGGGATCAACTACTCGATGGCGTGGATTTTGATCGCGGTCTGCGTGGTGCTGGGGCGGCTGGAACGACAAGCAACGAAGAGTGAGGGGTGAGAAGCAGGCTAGTCTGCCGACTACTGGAATCTAGCCTCTGGCTACTCTCGAACAGGGCTTTTCTGGGGAACGCTCCAGCTTTTCGCAGGTTTCAACATAGTCATCTACCGCTTCTTCAAAAGCGGCACGAAGCTCTTCCACGGTGTCACCGTGAAAGCCGACGATATCATCAATGACTTCAATATGACCCACGAATCCTCCGTCGTCCTCACTGAAGGCAAAATGGGCAGTGTATCCCTTATATTCCATTAGATACACCGCCTTCTGACCACTAAATCTTCCCCTCAAGCGCCCCGATCTCGTCAGCCCCGTCCAGCACGCCGATCTCCAGGTGAAACTCGCGCACTTCGCCGGGCTGAATGTAGTTGAGATAGCCCTCGCGCCGGTTCCAGGCGCGGCCCAGCATGCTGACGTTGCCAGGCTCGACACCGGTCACGTAGGTGCCGCGGTGGAAGTGCTGCCAGTGGTTGACGAGCGGGATCTCGGCGATCGGGAACTTCCAGTAGAGGCCCAGCGCCAGCCGGTCGTTGACCAGCCCCACGTGCACGTTCCCATCCGCGTCCGCGACCGGCCGGTGCACGAAGACGTCGTCGTGGGCCTCCTCCTGTGGCGGCCTGGCGACCGCGTACACGTCGGGCCCGACCTCGCGGTCCTCGAGCCATTCGGTCGTCTTCTCGCTGTTGATCAGCAGGCGCGTGCCGCTGTCGAGCACGGGAAAGCCGGGGTTGCAATGGTAGACGAACATCAGCGGCGACGGGTCGACACTCAGGTTTTCGATGCGGTCATGGATGCGGACCGACTTCTCGCCCAGCACGGTCGAGATCTCGCGCGTCAGCTCCAGGTTGGTGCCGAAGACGACCGCTTCGCGCACTGTGCCGTGCATGCGCACGACGTACTGCTCCCCTTCCCAGCCGGCGTTGGCGACCACGTTCTTGGCCGGCAGGAAGGCTAGCCGCCCGTGCAGGCCGAGCTCCTCGTTCTCCTCTTCGGGGTCGACCTCGGGGTGGCCGGTGAAGGTCATGCCGCAGGTGACGGTAAGACCGCCGTAGAAGCCGCGCAGCCAGCCGTTGCCCTGCGGCTCGTAGAAGGCCGGGCCGACGTCGCCGGTGCTGCTGCGGAAGCAGAGCGACATCCCCTTGTAGTGGGCCGAAGCGATATCGAGCGCCCGTCCCGGCAGCACTGAGAAACAGAGTCCGGACGCGTTGAAGACCTCGATGAGGTCGGAGCCGCGCTCGATGCCTTCGACCAGTTCGGCCTTGCGCGCCCCCGCCAGCTGCGACATATCGCCGACCAGGTCGAGGAGCTCGCGGCGGGTGTAGTCGCGTCCGAATAGGGTTGTCATGGTTGGGTCCTTTGCGTTTGTGGCGTTGCCCGTGTGGTTATGGGCGTGCACGATAGCATAGGGGGTTGGGAGAGGCAAGGTGGCTGGTGATCAGGCGGTGCGAGGGGAGGCGTGCCCGTGCCGAGGCTCCGAAGGAGTTGCAACTTCTCTCCTCTCTCATTCGAACATGCATTTTGGCTTGTTAGAATACATGTGCTATGCTGGCTGGACCACATCGGAACCCCGACAGAACGCAGGCTGTGCACGGTTTAGCTGCCTTATTGCATCCCCTGACGACTGCTGCGAACCGGCTCCGCGGTGGCGCTATCCAATCCTCCAACCACGCGGAGGCTACGCCCTCACATTTGGCATACATCTTATTCAGGGATCCCTCTTATTCGGGGATCCCTCGCATGAGAAAGTATCTGATCACCGGGATCGTTCTCCTTGCCCTGCTTGCGCCCGGGCTGCTCATGGCACAGACCGACCTCACCCTTGAGAGTCTGGCGGCCAGAGATCGAAAGCCCGACTTCCAAAGTCGCCGATCTCTTTGCCTCACGGGACGACTTCGCTCAGCGCCTGGCCGCCGTCGAAACAGCCATCGCGCCGACACCTGCGCCGTCCCAGACGTCAACACCGTCCCCGACTCTAACGTCGACGGAAACGCCCGTACCGGCTGATGCCATTGCCTCGCTCAGCCGAAGGATAAACGTGAGAAGAGGCCCAGGAACGCGTCACGTAGTTCTCGGTACAGCCGAGGCGGGCGTGGAGTTCCGCATCACCGGCAAGATTTTGGCCGGCGACTGGTGGCAGATCGATTACGACGGCAAGCCGGCGTGGATCTACGCGCCGTATGTGACGGCAAGCCGTGCCGACGACGTGCAGATTGTTGCAACGCCGACACCGATTCCTACGGCTACGCCCATGCCGACTGACACACCTGCGCCCACGGCGACCGCGAGTGCGCAGGAACAGGCGCAGCAAGAGACGAAGCGGTTGGCGAGGCTGCTTGCTCTCAACGACTACGAAGGCTTCTATTTCAATGTACGGCCTAGGGGGAGCTTTTTCGGGCTGCCTGAGGATGAGCAGGAAAGGCGAATAGCGTACTATGTTCCGCTATTTATAACGGCCATGGAAAAATGCGGGTTGAGCCATAGTAGAATGTTTTGGGTGGTTCACTCGAACGGCAAACAACTGGATCTGGCCGGTGTGACCCAGAAGCTCAGAATGGCCCCAAGGGCGTTCTGGCTGGAGTGGTTGGTTGCCAACGAGATTCCAGAGCCGGAAAACGAGCTATTTGCCAAGCTTGCCTGCGAAATTGCAATACAGGATTTGACGGTGAGCCTATTGAAGGAATATGCCGAATAATGACCTGACGGCGCCAGGATCTTCCAGTCTGCAGGCCTGGCCGGCTAGGGGCAGGCGAGCCGGAGCGACCGGGCTCTGGGAGGAGACCCGCGAGGCGGTGCGACGTCTGTCAGCCAAGTGGCGCGCGGAGCCATCAGCGCATGGGGGAATAGGCGGACGGAGAGTGCGGGGCTGGCGGCAGAATGCTAGTTCCTTTGCTCCTTGACCATCGAACAGTTCCTCCCCAGAATTCTCACTGAAGCGCCCCACTATACACCTTGGCTTGTGGCCTAAGCTTTGGGCCCATATCTAAAGTGAATGTGTCTTCCCATCTGCATCATTTGAAGCGTCTTTGCGAAACTTTGACTCATGATGACCTTCTTGTTCTGGAACATAAAGAAAAAACCGCTGCAGAATGCAATTGGAGAACTCGCTGAGATTCATGAAGTAGATGTCTTGATTTTGGCGGAATGTGAAATTGAACGCTCCGATATGCTTATGCAGTTAAACTCAAGATCAGACCCAAGTTTCTCTTTCCCGTTCAGTGCATCGCAGAGAATAGACATTTATACTCGGTTCCCCAAACGTTGGTTGAGATCCGTCGCAGAAGAAGGTGATTTGTCCATCCGACACTTCAGAAATCCGATCAGCGATTTACAAATCCTCTTGGTCGCTGCCCACCTGCCCAGCAAACTTTACCTCAATAATGAGGATCAGATGCAGTTAGCCCCGCGCTGGAGACAACAGATAGAGGATGCCGAGCAAGCGGTCGGCCATAAGCGGACAGTTGTTGTAGGAGACCTGAATATGAATCCATTTGATCCAGGTGTCACATCGGGCGAGGGGTTCCACGGCCTAATGGACAAGAGAATTGCGATACGGAGCAGCCGAAAGGTGCTCGGAAAAGATCGAGATTTCTTTTATAATCCTATGTGGTCGCTTCTCGGCGACGAGTCAACAGGGCCGCCTGGAACCTACTACTATGACGCTTCGTCGAGGCCCTTAAACTACTACTGGCACATGTTCGATCAGGTGCTCTTGAGGCCCGAACTGGTGCCACTGTTCCCAAGCGGAGAGCTCAAGATCCTGACGGATGCCGAAACGAATTCCCTGATGAACGCTCGCGGAATACCCGACTCACGTGAGGCTTCCGACCATTTTCCGCTCTTGTTCAGACTCAACATCTGAGGGAAGGACAAACTATGACGGTCCAAAATCTGTGGGGAGACCTGGTAGGCTTGGATACGGCACGGACTCCTGCAGTGATTTTGCAGGAACAGGCGGGGCTGTTGGGAAAACTTACGGACGAAGTCCTAGTAGGCGAAGTACGTCGTAACAATGAAACGAGAAATCCCGAGAGTTTTATAGCGACCTTGTACATTGTCGCACCGGCATTGCAACAGTACAGCGTGAGTGTAGTAAGGGTCGATTATTCTCTTGTCTCTGCCTTTCCAGTCAATGTCGATAGTATTTTGGATGGGCGAGAATGGAAAGCAGACTCTGAAAAGCAACTTGCAGACATTCTGAGCGAGATTCTCTCTTCTGATGTTGTCAGAAAAGTCATTTCTTCCCTGATCGCCGAGTCGCAGATGTCGCTCCAAGATTGAGCAGTCTTGTCTGGAGGGGTAGTTCAGGAATCCCGGCGGAACGTCTGCCATTCCCACTCTGAGCATGTCTGAAGTGGGCTCCAGCCCGGAACGCAACCCAGCGTGTGCGGGGACGGGAATCACTAAGTGTGTGGAGGAACAGCACGATGGTCAAGACCCTGCTTGTCAGAACGGTGAAATTCATTAAAGCGGCGCTTGTGGAATACGCGCTGGAGGAAGTTACAAGCTCAAAGAGAAACCAGCGCGACCTGGACCACCGCGCCAACCAAAAGAACCCCAACAACAGGGCCTACAAAGCGGCACAGGACAATGGGGCCAATCAGCTGAATCCCAACAATCCGGCCTACCACAAAGCACGGACCAACAATTAGCGGGGCGATCCAGGTCAGGCTTTCGTCGGCCCAACACAGGTCGACAAACAATTGAAGCGACGCATCTACCAGTAAGCCGGCCCCCTCTACTTCCATCTTGACGATTCGCCTATTGTCGAGTCCGAAGAGGTCGCGCCCGGCGTCGTGCTCGACTACATTGAAGCCAACCAGGTCGTCGGTATCGAAATGCTCAAACTCTTTACATTCTGGCACGCCCGTCGCCACCAGAACCGCAACCCGCCCCGCGTCCGCCCAGCAGTCCTTCGCTTGCCCCAATCCCCAACAATCTGGTTCAGACGTCTGCGATTGCCCGCCGCAACCTCCGGCATGCACCCGTTTTCTTCTCTCGCGGCCCAGTGATTGATCGCAACTACATACATCGCAGGTCGGAAAATTGCCCTGACAACGGAAATAAACGCCCTCTGATATACTTTCTGGTACACTGGGTAGGCATACTGTCGACACAACCGACATCCCCGAGCTCCTCGATTGGTCGGACGCCCGCCGCGGGCTCTTCTACCGCCCCGTAAAGCGACAGATAACCCTGCGACTGGATGCGGACATCATCGCCTGGTTCAGAGCCCGCGCCAGGAACGGCCGCGGCTACCAGTCCGACATCAACCGCGCCCTGCGCGAGCATCTTGAACGGCTTGAACGGAAGAAGACCCCGTAACGAATCTGAGCTCGGAAAATACCCCGCGCGCGCAGCCATTCCGTCTTGCAAACACACGATCGCCGAATACCAGAAACAGAAAAACCGGACTTGACACACGCCCCAACGCTGTGTATACTGTCGCCAACCTTCGCAAATTCGGAGGCACAACGGCCCGGCATAGGCCCCGCAAGAGGTCTGCCGGCGCAACTTCCATCTTGCAGCAAGCAGTGTTCGAAGCCCGGTCCGTACCGCACACGCACAGACCAGGCGGAGAAGGAGCACAGGGAAATGCGTATCCAAACGTATGACCAAACGTGGCGGGCCCCATCGCCCGCTGAAGAACAGTATCTTACCCGCTCCGGTAAGATGTTTATCTCCCTCTACTCCTCCAGCTGCTTGTGTAAAACCTCCTCCTGTTGTTAGTTCCCTGACTGGCTCATCCAATATTGATGTGTGTCCACCCTGCGTGGACAGGGAAACAAAATTCCGGACACACACCAGCGCGATGAGCGCCCGCCATACCTTTCCAAATTAGATAGATCCCAGATCCGTAGCCCCGCTGCCGTGGCGTGACCGCAATACATGCCGCCAATTCACGCGTCATGTGCAGGCAGCGCCGGCAGATCGTCACAGTGGCTATGGTTCTAGAATATACAGAGGAACTGACTGTGATCGCACTCGCGCAGGAAACGCGCCCGGCCGATACGTGGCAACCTCCATCTATCAGCCAGCTGAACCGCCGGTTGGAAACGAAGTCCGCCGAGGAGATTCTGCGGTGGTCGATCGAAGATTTCGGCGACGGCTTTTCGATGGGTACCGCGTTCGGCGCCAGCGGCATGGCGCTGATGGACATGGCCTTGCGTATCAACCCGGACATCGACATCTTCTACATCGACACCGACTATTTCTTCCCCGAGTCGCTGGCCCTGATCGAACGGTCGCAGCGCCACTACGGCCGGCCGTTCCGCCGCGTGGCGTCGGACGTCAGTGTGGCCGAGCAGGAGCGGACCTACGGGCTCAAGCTCTACAGCAGCGACCCCGACAAGTGTTGCAACATTCGCAAGGTCGTGCCGATGGGCGAAGCACTCAAAGGCAGCACGGCCTGGGTCTCGGCGCTGCGGCGCGACCAGTCGCCGACGCGTGCCGGCACTCCTGTGCTGCGCTGGAATGAAAAGTACGGTGTGGTAAAGGTTTCACCGCTAGTCCACTGGAGCGAAGCGGACGTCTGGGACTATATCCATGAGCACAACGTCCCCTACAACGAACTGCACGAGCGCAACTATCCCAGCATCGGCTGCTGGCCGTGCACCCAGCCGGTCCAGCCCGGCGACGATCTGCGCGCCGGCCGCTGGGTCGGGCTGACGAAGCTTGAGTGCGGTCTGCACCAGGCCTAACTGCGGTTTTTTGTTTTGAGTTTTTGGTTTTTAGTTGGTGGTATTGAGTTTTCGGTTCCTGCTTTTGGGTTTATAGTAGTTGGCAATGACATCATCAGGATCGCAACGCAGTTACTGAAAACTGGAAACTAAGAACTGAAAACTCGACAATGAATGGCGTCGTCCTCATTGGCCACGGCAGCCTGCACAGCGACAGCGGCGCCTCGATGATACGGCTGGCGGCGCGACTGCGTGAACGCGGCGTGGCGCCGATCGCCGAGGCCGGTTTCCTCAACTTCAGCCGCCCCACGATCGCTGAAGCGGTGGCGAAATGTGTGCGGGCAGGCGCAACCTCCGTAACAGTCCAACCCTATTTCCTGATCGACGGCGTCTATGTGCAACAGGACCTGCCGGGCGACATCAGCAAAGTCGCGGCGCAGTTCCCCGCGCTGACGATTCGGGTGGCCGCCTGCTTCGGCTTCCACGAGAAACTGGCCGCCATCGCGCTGGAGCGCGTGCGCGCGGTCGACCCGCAGACGAACGGCACCGGAGCGGCCCTGCTGGTGATGGCGCACGGCACGCCGCTCGAGGCGGCAAACGAACCGGTGCGGCAGCTCAGTGCCTGGCTGCACGGGGCGACCGGCTACACCTGGGCCGCGCCGGCCTACCTGGACTGCAACAGGCCGCGCATCGCCGAGGCGATCGACGCGTTCGCTGCCCAAGGCGCGCACAAGATCGTCTCCCTGCCCTACTTTCTGCATCGCGGCCGCCACCTGAGGCAGGACCTGCCCGCGCTTCTGGCTGCCGCACGGCGGCGCCACCCGGAGATCACGCTGCTGGAGGCGTCCCACCTCGATTACGACCTGCGCCTGGCCGACGTGATCACCGACCGCCTCGGCGAGCTGCCGGCTACCGACAGGCCCGTCCTCGAAAGCACAGGCTAACCGAAGACTGAAAACAAAGAACAGATCGGTGGTAAACTGGAGCGCGACCCGCTCTCCTTTTGACGCCGGTACCTTCCAACCATAAGCAACGCTGCCAAGGCCCCTGTCTCGCTTTGCGGAAGCTACCGGTCCCGGCAGGGAACCGACCCAGTTCCTGCTTCCCGGTAACTGCACCCGACTCCATGTCGCGCCGTTACGAAAAACTAGAAACTGAAAACAAGAAACAACAAGAAGGGAGCGCCGCCATGACCGCTGGCCCCGACTATACCCCGAAGACGATCTTCTCGCTCGAAGAGAGAGGGCGGGAGACGCCGCCTTTCGGGTTGATCGCGCCGGCGCGCTATGTGCAGGGGCCGGGGCTGCTCGACGAGCTGGGCCATTTTCTGGCGCTGGTCCCGAGCAGGCGGCCGGCCGTGCTCATCAGCGCGGGCGGGCTGCGGCGTCACCGTGAGCAGTTGCTGGCCGGCCTGGGCGCGATGGACAGCGAGCCGGTTTTCGAGATCTTCGAAGGGCAGTGCTGCCTCAGCGAGATCGAACGCGCCGCGGCCAGCCTGCGGACGCGCGATGTCTCCTTTGACAGCCTGATCGCGGTCGGCGGCGGCAAATGCCTCGACGCGGGCAAGAGTGTCGCCGCGCGCCTGGAGGTGCCGGCGGTGATCTGCCCCACGATCGCGTCCACCGACGCACCCTGCTCCGCGCTGTCGGTCCTATACTCGGACGAGGGCATCGTCCAGGGCGGTGAGTTTTTCCCGGACAGCCCGGCGCTGGTGCTGGTTGACTCGCAGCTGATCGCGGCCGCGCCGGTCCGCTACCTGGTGGCGGGCATGGGCGACGCGCTGGCGACCCGTTACGAGGCGCGCACCTGCACGCGCAACCCGGCCGGCCGCTCGGTGATCGGCGGCCGCCCGACCGTGGCCGCCCAGGCCATCGCCGAGCAGTGTGCGCAGACGGTCTTCGACGACGGCATCGCCGCGGCCGAAGCGGCCTTCGGCGGCGAGGTCAACGCGGCGTTGGAGCGGGTGATCGAGGCCAATACGCTTCTGAGCGGCATCGGCTTCGAGAGCGGCGGCGTGACCGGCGCGCACGCGGTCGCCGGCGGTTTCACCCACCTGCCGCACGTGCGGGCGCGCTACCTCCACGGCGAGATGGTGGCGATGGGGCTGCTGGCGCAGCTGGCGCTGGAACAGTCTGAGGAGGAGTGCGCGCAGGTGGCCGGTTTCTGCGCGCAGATCGGTCTGCCGACCCACCTCGCGCAGCTCTCGTTGGAGCTTGACAGAGACGGCGCGGCGCTGAAGGAGGCGATGGCCGCGATAGCCGTCTCGCCGCTGATGGACCACGAGCCGCTCGAGGTCACGCCGGAGAATACCTGGGCCGCGCTGCTGCGGGCCGACGAGATCGGGCGCGCGGCCACGGCGGCAGCGGGAGACAGCGCGTATCGACGACTGCACGCATGAGCCGCTTGCGCGTAGCAGGAATTGCCCCCTGATCAACCCTTGACTGCCAGTGCTCATGGATTCGGGGTCCCTTCGGGCGCGGACTGTCCCACAACCCATGCATCTGTAGTACGTGATCAAATTCATCTTGGTGCAGTAGCCTCCGAGTCCACTACCAGGAATCCAAAGAGAAACAGTTCTGCCGTATTGGCCGATTCCATTTGGGTCTCGTCCGTCATGACCATCCTTGAGTGCCTGTGCCCAGACCGCGCTAGGCAGCCCGTAATGCTCGAGTCCGGTCGGGTAGACGCCGTTGAGGGGACCCGGGCTGGCATGGAGATAGCGGTTGTCGTCGATGGCGCTGGCCGCGTTGGGAACAGTCGAATCCGGCGAACTAGAGGCACCGTACGCCGGATCTCTTGGCCGGCCGCAGTGGGATCCTAGAGGAGCAGAACGCGCCTGCGTTACTATCCAGCGCGTAGTGGGACCGGCCTCGTGTGCCTTTGCCCTGGGTCGGCAGCCCTTGCGCGCGACGCGCTTGCCGCTATAATGACTGCATCGCAATGCGACAGGCGCGTTACCCCCGTTTGCCCGCAAACCCGCGCCCGCCTCTCCCGCAAAGGTGAAATAGACCGATGGCACGCACCCGTTTTGTGACCCTATCCGAAGCCGCGGCGCTGATACCCGACGGGGCTACGGTCGCGGTAAACTCGTCGAGCGGGCTGCTGTGCCCGGACGCGCTGCTGCGGGCCCTGGGCGAACGGTTTGAGGAGAGTGGGCATCCGCAAGGCCTAACGACCATTCACCCGATCGCGGCCGGCGACATGTACGGCATCGACGGCGTCGAGCACATCGCCCGGCCCGGGCTGCTGGCGCGGGTGATCGCCGGCTCATTGCCCTCGGGGCCGTCGTCGATGGAGACGCCTGCCATCTGGCGCATGGTCGACGCGAACGAGATCGAGGCCTATAACATCCCAAGCGGGCTGATCTTCCACCAGCTGCGCGAGGCCGCGGCCAAACGGCCCGGCGTCCTGACGCAGGTGGGCATCGACACCTTCCTCGACCCGCGGCGGCAGGGGGGGCGCATGAACGAGCGCACGCGCGACGGCTTCGTGGAGCTGGTCGAGTTCGACGGGCAGGAGTGGCTCTACCTGCGCGCGCTGCATCCCGACGCGGCCCTGCTGCGGGCGTCGACCGCGGACGAGCTGGGCAACCTCTCTTTCGAGCGCGAGGGCGCGTTCCTGGGCGCGTACGACGTGGCGCTGGCCGCGCACAACAGCGGCGGCGTGGTCATCGCGCAGGTGACGCGGCGGGTCGCGGCCGGCAGCCTACCGGCGCAGTCGGTGCGCGTGCCGGGCGTGCTCGTCGACGCGGTTGTCGTCGTGCCCGACGCCCGACAGACGACCCAGACCGACTACGACCCGGCCATAAGCGGCGAGGTGCGGGTGCCGTCCGAGAGTTTCGAACTGGCGGAGTGGGGGCTGCAGAAGGTGATCGCCCGGCGGGCCGCGCTTGAGCTGCGCGACGGCGAGGCGGTCAACCTCGGCTTCGGCATCTCCGCGCTCGTGCCGCGCGTTCTGCTCGAAGAGGGACTCGACGGCGCGGTTACGTGGGTGATCGAGCAGGGCGCGGTCGGCGGCATGCCGCTGCTCGGCTTCCAGTTCGGCTGCGCCGCGAACTCGCAGGCGATTATCCCCTCGCCTGACCAGTTCAGCTACTTCCAGGGCGGCGGTTTCGACCGCTGCTTCCTCTCGTTCATGCAGATCGACCGCGAAGGCAACATCAACGTCTCGCGGCTGCTGGCGCGGCCGCACGTCACGGCCGGCGTCGGCGGCTTCGTCGACATCACCGCCAACGCGCGCAACATCGTCATCAGCGGCAACTTCACCGCCGGCGCCCGCATGGATGTCCGCGACCGGCGGCTGGTGATCGAGCGCGAGGGGAGGGTGCGCAAGTTCGTCAATGAGGTGGAGCACGTGACCTTCAGCGGACGCCGTGCGCGCGCGACCGGACAGAACGTGGTCGTCGTCAGCGAGCGATGCGTCCTGCGCCTGGACGCGGACGGCTGGACGGTGATTGAAATCGCGCCGGGCGCGTCGCTGGAGGAGGATGTGCTGGCCCAGTGCGAGTTCCCGCTGGCCGTGGCGCCGGACCTGCGCGAAATGGAGGCGCGCCTGTTCGCGCCGGAGCGCATGGGACTGCGTCTGCCGGGGGATGACCAGGAATGAAGCGGTCCCCACTTCCTCCTCTGTGCTCTTTATTTCCTGCCCACACCTTGCCCCACGCAGGAACCTGTTATGACCGCCAAACTCGCGGTTCTCATCTCCGGTAACGGCTCGAATCTGCAGGCCCTCATCGACGCGACCGCAGCCGGAATCCTGCCGGCGCAGATCGCAGTCGTCGTCTCCAACCGCAGGGGCGCCTACGGGCTGGAGAGAGCGCGGCGCGCTCAGGTCCCCGCGTGCTACCATCCGCTCAAGCCCTACCGCGACGCCGGCCGCAGCCGCGCCGAGTACGACGCCGACCTCGCCGCGCTGGTGATGGAGTACGCGCCCGACTGGATCGTACTGGCCGGCTGGATGCACATTCTGAGCGACAGCTTTCTGCGCTGCTTTCCCGGTCGGGTCGTCAACCTGCACCCGGCGCTGCCCGGGCAGTTTCCCGGCGCGCATGCCATTGACGACGCGCTGGCGGCCTTCGGGCGGGGCGAAATTGGCCAGACCGGCGTAATGGTCCACCTGGTACCGGATGAACGCGTCGACGAGGGCCCGCCGCTGGCGACCGAAACGGTCCCGATCCATCGCGGCGACACACACGGTACCCTGGCCGCCCGCATCCACACCGTCGAGCACCGCCTGCTCGTCGACACCCTACGCAAACTGATAACAAACAACTGCCAACCACAACTGGCAACCGGCCACTGACCACTGGCCACTGACCACTAGCCACTGACCTCTGCCATGCGACTGGGACTCAACACCGGCTACTCCGGTGGAACAATTACACTGCCGATGGAGCTGATCCGCGAGGCGGACCGGCTCGGCTACCATGCCGTGTGGACGGCCGAGGCCTACGGCTCCGACGCGGTTACGCCGCTGGCCTGGATCGGCGCGCAGACGGAGCGAATTCACCTGGGCACCGCGATCATGCAGATGGCGGCGCGCTCGCCGGCGATGACCGCCATGACGGCGATGACGCTCGACCAGCTTTCGGGCGGGCGCATGCTGCTAGGGCTGGGAGCGTCCGGCCCGCAGGTGGTGGAGGGCTGGCACGGGGCAGGCTATGCCAGGCCGTTGGCGCGCACGCGCGAGTACATCGAAATCGTGCGCCGGATCTTCGCGCGGGAGGAGCCGCTATCCTACGCGGGCGAGTTCTACCAGCTGCCCTACCGCGGCCCCGGCTCGTGGGGGCTGGGCAAACCGCTCAAGAGCATCCTGCACGGACGGTCGGACCTGCCGATCTACCTCGCCGCGATCGGCCCGCAGAACGTGCAGCTGGCCGCGGAGCTGGCCGACGGCTGGCTGCCGATCTTCTTCGCGCCCGAGTTCTTCGAGCAGAGCTTCGCCGGGGCCGTTGCCGCCGGGCGCGCCTGCGCCGCGCAGCAGGGCCGGCCGGACGCGTTCGACATCGCGCCTTCCGTTGCGGTTGTGATGGGCGATGACCTGGCGAGTTGTTGGATGCAGCTGAAGCCGATGCTGGCCCTCTACATCGGCGGCATGGGCAGCAGAGGCAGGAACTTCTACCACAACCTGGCCTGCCGCTACGGCTTCGAGGAGGCGGCCGACACGATCCAGGAAAGCTACCTGAGCGGCGATCGCGCGGCCGCGATCCAGGCCGTGCCCGATGCGCTGGTGGACGCGGTCGCCCTATGCGGCAGTTGGGCGCGCATCGCCGACCGTCTGCAGCTGTGGCGGGCTGCGCCGCTCACGACCCTGACGGTCATGACCGACAGCATCGAGACGGTGCGCATGATGGCGGAGCTGGCGTTGTAGAAGAGAGTCGGTCCCCCCTCCCGAACGGCCAAAGAAGTTTCATCCCGTGTGGAATTTGAATTCGGGCCCCATCTTTTGCAACCTATTGACCGTCCTGCTGCTGACAGCCTGCCAGCCGACCAGGCCGGAACAGGATACGGTTGCACAGGCCGCGCAGACGGCGACCTCCCCGGACGACCAAGCAGAACCAATCCCAGCGGCGCCTTCCACACTCCTGGCCATGCAGCCGGCGACGGCGGGATAGGCCCGTAGCGCCACAGAGCTCTTAGCCGGCATCTCGCCCGCGGTCGCGTTTGTCGAAACGCCCCTGGGAACCGGCAGCGCCATCCTGATCCAGGACAACTACCTGCTCACCAGCGCCCACGTCGTCTGGCCAAATACTGAAGTGCGCGTCGTCTTTCCCGACGGCTCCGAATATCCGGTCCCGCTCGTCGACCTGCCGTTCGGCAGCGACGTCTATCTGATCGGCTGCCCCGCCGAATACGAAGCGTTTCCGCAGCCCACGATCACGACCGGCATCCTTTCGCAACTGTGCAGCTGGGAGACGAAGAGAAGGCCGCCATGCTGATCGACGAAGCGATGGCGCAATAGGAAGAGAGCGAACTGGCGCTGGAAGCCCCCGTCCGCAGCTGGCTTCCTTGCTGGAGATGGCCGCGGCGTTCTCCGGAAAGGAGGCTGAGTCGCAGTAGAGTTCCCGCCCGCCAGGCCGAACGGGCAACAAAAGGGGGAGAAGCGCGCGTCCGGACCGCTTCTCCCCCTCTTTCTTATTTGTTCTCGGACTACTGCACTATTGCACTGCCCCGCGCGCGGCCATCTTCAGCACCGGCCGCTTCAACATTGCCCACATGATCGTCGCGCCGACGACCGAAAGCGTCACGCCCATCACAAACAGGCTGTTGTATCCCCATCGCTCGATGATCTGGCCGCCGCTGACGCTGACCAACGCGAAGCTGAGCCCCATCGCGGTCGAGACCGCGCCGTACGCCAGCGCGCGCCAGCGCTTCTCGGTCATCTCCATCTGGTAGACCTGCAGCGCGGGCATACGAATGGCGGAAATCACCAGCGTTCCGAACTGCCCGATCGCTGCCGAGATCCATTGGGGAATGAGAATGAGCGGCACAATGCTCGCCGCCGCGCCGACCGAGGTCGCCATCAGTGTCCAGCCGTTGCCGCGGCGGCGGGCCAGGAGCGGCAACAGCATCGGCCCGAAGACGGAGCCCAACTGTGCCACGCTGGTGATCCAGCTGATCATGATGGTCGAAAGACGCAGTTCGGTGTCCATGAAGGCGGTACAGAAGGACTGGCAGGTGGCGCTGGCGGCCTGGCTGAAGCAGACGAAAAGGATCAGCAGGCCCACCGGCGCGACGGGAAAGGAGCCCGGCAGGGTCGGTTTGTCTTCCTCCGGGTCGATCTGTTCCGCCTCGGCGATGCGCAGCATCGGAATGAAGGCCAGCAGCCCCAGGACAGGGCCAGACCAGAGCGCCAGCCCGTAGGGGGTGGGGCTATCGAGGCTGGCGCCGATCATGCCGGCGATGACACCCGGCAGCAGCCCGGCCAGGGGCATGCCGACGAAGGTGCCGAAACTGCGCATGACGCTGCTCATGGCGTAGGCGCTGTTGCGGTTCTCATCCGAGGTCAGCCCCATCAGCGCCGGCACCATGTTGATGCTGAAGAGCGCGTAGCCGCCGGCCACGAACGACGTCGACAGGATCGGCCAGTAGTAGCGCACAAAAAGGGGCACCGACTCTGATAGCGGCAGCATCGTCGCGCCTACAAACGTCATCACAAGGCCGAGCCGCATCGTGCGCGTCACGCCCAGCCGGTGTCCCAGCACGCCGGCCGGCATGGCCAGCGCCATGTAGCTGATCGCGCTGGCCGCTTTGAAATAGCCCAGGTAGGCATAGCCGTAGCCCAGGCGCAGGATGTAAAAGGTGTTCAAAAACATCTGGATGCCGAAGAAGCTGACCGCCAGCAGGCAAATTGTGATCAGTAGCAGATTGACATCGCGACGAAAGCGAGGACGTGATCGCAGCAGAGACAGCAGGTTGTTCATCTGGGCACGGCTTCCGCGGAAAACTGAATCGGTTTAGAAGACTGCATTAATTGTTCATTTTACACCAGGAACAAGCGCCTGTGAAACCGAAGGATTGTTCAAAGCGTTCCCCGAAAAGGAGCGCGCGGTTGACCGATCATCGGGCACTACCACCGGTGCACAGGTCCGTTTGCCCCGTAGTATGCCCCGGAACTCGCCCCGCGTTGCAATATGGGCAATACAGATACGAACTGTCTACGAATTGCTATATCGTGCAAAGGCCGGTGAATGCGGCGGGCACAGCTGCTGCTTGCCCTGCAGGGCGCGTTCGACTAGCCCTCCGCCCGGCGCGCCGGCTGCCCGTTGGCGTAGACCGGCTCCGCGGCCGCGGCCAGCGCTGTCTTGCGGTCGCGACGCACGCGCGCGAGGTAGTCTCGCATCGTCTCAAGGCCGAACTCCGCGATCAACTGGTCGCTCGACACGCCCGGCAGCTGCGAACCGAACACGAGGTGGCAGTCCTGTTTCATCAGCTCGACAAAGGCCGCGGTCCCGCCGTAGCGTTCGAAGAGCGCCTTCAGCTTGTCCAAATTGTAATCAGGGTGCAGCAGGCGCCGGTCCAGGTCGAGGCGCGCGGTCACCACCGGAGAGCGCCCGCTGCGGTCGCTCACGTCGCGCTTGACGCTGAGAACCTCGCGGCCGGCGACGTCGACGAAGGTGGCCTGTTCCTTCCAGACCGCGGCCAAGTTGAAGCCGAACTCCATCGCCCACTTGCTCAACATGCGCCCGCCGGCCCACATCGAGGGCCAGATCACCAGCTCGGCGCGGTTGTTGCACAGCCCGGTGCCGACCTCCCAGTAGTTGAGGTCGAAGCAGATGCACAGCCCGACGCGGCCGAAGTCGGTCTCGAAGACCGGCGTCTCTACGCCGGGCGTAATGCCGTTTTCCAGCTCGCCGTGGGTGGGGAAGTTCTTGCGGTAGACGCCGGCGACCTTGCCCTTGCGGTCGATGAGCACGGCGCAGTTGTAGCGCCTGCCGTCTTCGCTGAGCACAAGCGGGCAGACGACGTAGAGCCCGTGCTCGCGCGCCGCTCGCGAGAGCGCGGTGACGGTCGGGCCGTCCAGGGTCTCGATCGAGACCCACGCTTCGGACGCGTCGAGGCAGTTGCAGATCTCGGGGAATGCGACCAGGTCGCTACCCTCGCGCGCGGCCGCGGCGACGTAGCCGCACATGCGGATGATCGTCTTCTGCAGCCGTTCGGGCTCGTCGGGTGGCAGGGTGGGGAAGTTGACGAGGCTGATATTGGCGTAGCGGGGCACGGTAGGTGCCTCCTTTCGGCGGAATCGCAGGCTGCACGCGGCGAGCCTGGTAAGGAAGTACGCGTTCGACCATTTTCGCCGCGACCGGCGCGCCTGTCAACGCTGCCGATTGCGGCGCGCCGCGCGGTCACTGTATGATGGGGCCGGCGGTGTTTTGTCACAACACTCGCCTCTGCACAAACCCCTCTGACGAAAGGATACGCCATGCCGAACAGCCCATCACGCCCCAACATCATATTCGTCCTCACCGACGACCAGGGCTACGGCGACCTCTCCTGCCTCGGCAACCCCATTCTGAAGACCCCCGCGCTCGACCGTCTCCACGCCGACAGCGTGCGCCTGACCGATTTCCACGTTGCTCCCGTTTGCACGCCGACGCGCGGCGAGCTGATGACCGGACATGACGCGCTGCGCAACGGCGCGACATTCGTCTGCATGGGCCGCTCGCTGCTGCGCGCCGACCTGCCGACGCTGGCCGACATCCTGGCGGACAACGGCTACCACACCGGCCATTTCGGCAAGTGGCACCTGGGCGACAACTACCCCTACCGCCCCCAGGACCGCGGCTTCCACGAGACGGTCCATCACCCTGCCTGGGGCATCACCTCGGCCGCCGACCACTTCGGCAACGACTACTTCGACGATCGCTACCGCCACAAGGACGAGATCAAGCAGTACCGCGGCTACTGCACCGACGTCTGGTTCGAGGAGGCGATGCGCTGGATGCAAGGCTGCCACAGCCGCAGCGATCCCTTCTTCGCCTACATCGCCACCAACGCGCCGCACGGCCCGCTCTGGGTGCCCGACGAGTACCGGCAGCCCTATCTCGACGGCATCCGCCGCGACGAGGCCAGCTTCTTCGGCATGATCGCCAACATCGACGCGAACATGGCGCGGCTGGAGCGGTTCCTGCTCGACAACGGCATTCGCGACAACACGGTCCTCATCTTCATGACCGACAACGGCACCGCCACCGGCCAGGAGATCTACAACGCCGGCATGCGCGGCAGGAAGGCATCGCTATACGAAGGCGGCCACCGCGTGCCCTGCTTCATCCGCTGGCCGGACGCGGGCCTCGACGGCGGACGCGACGTCGGCGGCGTGACGCGCGGCGTCGACATCCTGCCGACGCTGGTCGACCTGTGTGATCTGCAGGCGCCCGACGGCTGGACCTGCGACGGTCTGTCGCTGGCGTCGCACATGCGACGGCCCGACAGCGCCGTCCTTGACCGCATGTCGGTCGTGCAGTACGGCCACGCCAACGAGGGTGTCCGCTTCGGCTTTACCGGCAAAGACCAGGCCGCGGTGATGTGGCAAAACTGGCGGCTGGTCAACGGGCGCGAGCTCTACAACATTTGCGAAGACCCGGGCCAGCAGCGGGACGTAGCCGCGGCCAGCCCCGAGCTGGTAAAACGACTGCGCGACGACTACGCGGCCTGGTGGGACGGCGTCAGCGATACGATCACGACCTACCAGCCGCTGACGATCGGCGCCGACGCCGAGAACCCGGCCCGGCTGTGCAGCTGCGACTGGGCCTGGGTCTACGCCGACAACCAGCAGGGCATGCGCGGCCCCGTCATGGACAGCGGCACGTGGCACGTCGACGCGGCGCGGCCCGGCCTCTACGACTTCACCCTGCGCCGCTGGCCCGAGGAGTCCGGCCTCGGCATCTCCGACCCGGCGCCGGTCATGCAGGGCGTCGACGGCGGCTGGCCGGAGGGCCGGGCGCTGCCGGTCTCGTCGGCCTGGCTGCAGGTGGGCCGCAGCGAGCAGACTTTGCCCGTGCCCACCGATGCCACCGGCCTGACCTTCCGCATGGCGGTCGAGCAGGGCCCGACGACGATCAAGAGCTGGTGGCGCGACGAGGAGGGCAGCCAGCTGGCGGGCGCGTACTATCTGACGGCTGAGCGGCTGCGGGAGTAACAGCTCAGTTGCCGGTGGCCGGTGGCCAGTGGCCGGTTGCCGGTGGCCGGTGGCCAGTGGCCGGTTGCCAGTTGCCGGTTGCCAGTTGCCGGTTGCCAGTTGCCGGTTGCCAGTTGCCGGTTGCCAGTTGCCGGTGGCCGGCAACATCAGCGGTCTGCAGCGGCCGCCGGCCGCGCGCCATCAAGGTCGGGGCAGATCGCGGCCGTCAGTGACGCCGGGGCCGCCGGCCGCCATGTAGCCGTAGCTGGCGCCTCCAGGGTCGTCGGAAAGCCAGAATGAGAACAACTGCCCCGACTGCAGGTGAAAGCGCAGCCTGCAGGGCCGGCCGGCTACTGCCGGGAGATCAGCGTTAGAGGACCACGTCACTTCGGCGCGCGTGCTGTCCTCGCTGACCGCGGCGCATTCCGCTGCGGACAACCCCTCTATTTCATCTCCATTTGTGTCCAATACCGATACCCGCAACTCACCCTGCGCGGCGTTGACGTTGACGAAGAGACGGTCGCCGCTGAACCTGACGGGACGCGTGGTCAGCGTGCCGCCGGCCGCGCCCGCCTCCATGTACGCGAAACCGTCGCGGCGCAGGGTCGCCAGGCCGGTGCTGGCGCCGGCGTACATGACCCGCCGTGAAAGGCCCGTCGTTCCCGCGTCGGTTGGCCCAAGCCGCGGCGACAGGCCGGAGAAGCCGGCAAAGTAGAAGAAGATACGGTCATGCACCACCAGGCAGAGGCCGCCGCAGGCGTGGAGATAGGCCCGGTTCCAGTCGCCGATTCTGCGGCTTGAGGCGAGGAACGGCGTGCGGTCCGGACGGCTGAAGTGGAAGCCGTCGCGGCTGTAGGCCAGCTCCAGGTCGATCGTCTTGGGCACGCCTTCGGCCGCGCAGATATCGTTCTCCGGGCCGCGGAAGATGGCAAACATGCCCAGCGTCAGGCTCTCGTAGGGCGTCACGTTGACGTCGTAGAGGGCGACCTTGTGGTCCGGGCGGGCGGGATCGGGCAGGTCGTCGCGGTCGACGCGCTGCCAGAAGACCTCGTCGCTCGCCATTTCCCACTGCGCGCCGCGCAGAAAGTCGTCCGACTCGCTGTAGAAGCGGGCGCGCAGCCTCAGCTTCTCGTCGATGCGCGCGGCGCGGCGGATGCTCATGCACCATTTGCGCCGGAATGGATTGTAGAAGAAGGAGGAGTTGTCGCCCAGTGGCGTGGTGATGGCCGGTTCGCTCCAGTGGATGCCGTCGGGCGAGACCTGCGCCCAGCCTTCGGAAACGACCTCCTCACCGCCCGCCTCAGCCTGCCGCGTGCCGGACCGAAGCGGCGCCTGTCCCGGTTTCTCCTTGTAGTGGCGGTAAAACTGGAACATCTTGAAACGCTGCGCCGGGTCCGGCGTGTCGCTGTCCAGCCAGACGAGGCAGCCGTCCCGGTCGGAGCCGACGCGGTTCGGCCAAACCAGGTTTGTGCCAGGCGCGACGTCGAGCTGCGGCCGTTCCCAGTGGATGCCGTCGGCGCTGGTCGCGAGCGCGGTGCTGTGAAACCAGCCCGGCATGTACCACAGCTTGAAGAGCCTGTCCCGCGGGTCGTACCAGGCGCCGTCGTTGAAGGGCGCGGCCATCGGGCAGAAACCGGCGTCCATCTCCTCCTTGGTCTCTGGCTTGAGCACCGGGCTCTGCGCGTGGACCTCCGGCTTGCCGAAGACGCGCGACAGCGAGGTCTCGTCGATCAGAAAATCGTCGACGAAGAGCTGCCTTCCGAGGTCGATTGGAATAACCTGCGGCGGTCTATCGAGATAGGGCACGGGAATCGGCTCGCGCGAGCCTTCGACCACGCTGCGCGGCGGCCACGTCTGCGGCAGGACGATGCCGTTGTAGAGGGTCTCATTCGTCATGGCCTGATCTCAGAGGAGGCCTGGGCTGCAGTTGGGTTGGCGGCGCAGGCAGCGCGCATTGGCCAAGAATTGGCCCAGAATTAGCCAAGAATTAGCCAAGAATTAGCCAGAAACTACCCATGTATAGTCGAAAACTACAAGAGTTGCCAGCGTGCTCCTCGCCCCAGGCCTTTGGGCACGACCAAACCGAAAGTTCGTAGATTGGCCAGATCTTCCCGCACCTGCCGCAGAGTTGCTTGCGGTTCCAGTTGTGCGTGGATCTCCCGCAGAGCAAGTCCTCGACCGAATTGATTGAGAAGAAACAATATCGCCTGCTGCCGCTCAGTCAGGTCTCGTCCAACGCGTTGAGGAGGCACATAGCGGTCGGGGCGAAAACGAACGGTTACGTAACCACCTGCATCCTCTATCTCAGGTTGCGGCAGACCAGCCATTCTGGTCAACTCTGCCATCTTAATCGTACCACGTCCCCATTGCTCAATAATGCCACGTCGGTAGAATACGTGGGCAATTAAAGGATTCCAGGGCAGCGACTCGTGCGGGAGGAACAGTTGCTCCGCGGTCAGCCCAAAGTGCAGCGATCCTGACGAAGTTACCTCCAAGCGGTCATCGTAAATGGCGACGGCCACTGAACCGCCGCCGATCGTATAATCCCGATGGCAGAAGGCGTTCGCCAGCGCCTCGCGCAATGCCTCCGGCGGATAAAGCGGATCGTCGACCCTCTCAAAGAGATTTGGCAGGATGCGGCCCGCTACGGGCAAGCTGTCGCGCAGAAATCGCTCTGCCCTCAAAAGAAGCCCAAACACATTGTCGCGAAACTGTCGATTGTCTAGGAATTCTGCACGGTCGACACCGCGAAAACGAGCGACTCGTAGCAGACACTGAGGCATCTCGACCTCGACTCGCTCAGTTTTTCCGAACAGTACGACTGCGGCGCGTAATAGCACGCCATCTTTAACAAGCCCCATGCCTCGCAGCAGTTCCTCAGGATCGCGAGTGCCGGGGTCGCCGACACGACCGCGGCGGATCGATTCTTCAACTGTGACCAGAATCTCAGGTAGATCAAGATCATCAATCGACCATCCGGTAGCGGGTTCGTTCTCCCAGCGGTGTTCACTGTGGACCCGTTCGATTAGCATCTGATCTTGCGCGTCACGGGGCATTTTCAATGTGGTATTTCCGACGCGGCGGTAGGCAGTCCCTCTGTAGGTGTACGGCTTCATATAACCCTGATTGACACTCACCATGAGTACATCACTATCTGAACCCACGGGAATACATTCGACCGCCGGAAAAACCGGCGGTTCAATTCGCTGTATCTCCGCGCTGACCTCTCTGATCGTTTGATCGCTCACCTGCTGGCCATTCACATTGCCTTCCGGGGTGATGCCGAAGAGAACGCGTCCGCCGCGGTGGTTTAGCATGGCACACAGGGATTGGGTCGCCTCGCGGCGTGCTTTTGTGGTGCGCTTGAATTCCAGCGTCTCGGATTCGCCGGCCTCAGCCCATTCTGTGATCTGTTCACGTGTAGCCATGGAAGGACCTCCGTAAGGCCCAGAATACCAGGTGCTTCCCACGCAACGTAGGCCGCATCAATGATCCCATTATACCTTTCGACACCTGCTCATCTAGCATTGTTCGATGGCCGACGCACTCTTCCAGCCAGCCGGTTTGTGCAGCCGGCCCGCAGCCTGTGGGATTGCGGAGAAAGCCGCGGACAGGTAAGATCCGCGAAAGGCAGCCCGCCAAGGATCGCCGTATGGAGACAGGAAGAGGAGAATTCCCGATGAGCAACTCCAGATTTCTTTTGCAAAAGCACGTGAAGGCCGTCTACGAATCTGCACCGCGGCGGCTGGCGTTCACCGCGCGGACAGCGGCGGAGTTTGGCGGGTGGCAGGCGGAATTGCGCGGAAAGGTGGTGGAGCTACTGGGGCTGGCGGGACGCACGGCCCCGGCGTCGGTCGCGGCGGAGAAGCTGCAGGCGGTGCAGCGCGAGGGCTACGTCGAGGAGAAGTATCTCGTGGACGCAGGCGAAGGCGTGGCCGTCCCCGCCTATCTGCTGGTCCCCGACAGGGAGCCGCCCTACCGGCCGGTGCTGGTCTTCCACGGACACAACCCGTCGGTGCAGTGGGTCCTGGGCAACTATCCCAACGCAGAGGAGCGAGAGAGCAGGCTCAAGGCGGACAACAACTACGCGCAGGCACTGGCGCAAGCGGGCTATCTGGTCTGTGCGGTGGAGCAGCGCGGCTTTGGCGAACGGCAGACCGAGGACGGGCGAGGCAGTGTGCATGAAAACTCCTGCCGCCACCTGGCGTTCGCCTACCAGATGGCCGGCCGTAACCTGGTTGGCGAACGCTGCTGGGACGGTATGTGCGCCATCGCGTTTCTTCAGGGCCGGCCGGCCGTTGTGCCAGGCGTGCTGGGCTGTACGGGCAACTCAGGCGGGGGCACGACCGCGCTATGGCTGTCGGCAATCGACGAACGCATCACCGCTTCGGTGCCGGCCTGCTATCTCTGCTCCTTCCGCGAATCGATCTACAGCCTGCACCACTGCGAGTGCAACTATGTGCCCGGCATCCTGGAATGGGCCGAGATGGGGGACCTGGCCGCGCTGATCGCGCCGCGGCCGCTGCGGGCCATCGCGGGAGAGAGGGACGACCTCTTCCCGATCGCGGGTGTGCGCGAGCAGTTCGCCGTCGCGGCGCGGGCCTACGAGCTGCTGGGCGTAGGTGAGCGCTGCTCGCTCGCCGTGCATCCGGGGCCGCATGGGTACAATCACAGGATGAGTCACGAGTGGTTTGGGAAGTGGTTGGGTGCGGGGTAGGCGCTGGCGCAGGTTGGAAAGTGAACGCAATGGGAATCCATTGTCGCTGCATCAGTGTACTGAACTGCTCGGTACTACATCGCGGTCCTTGATTTAGAGTCTTGGGGCCAGTTTCACCGAGTGAGGTCCGGTGAAAACGGGAACCAGATTGTCATTTGCCTATCAGAAGAAGATGCGGATGCCCATCAATGAAGACCTCCGCCAGATTTTTCGTGAGATAGTAGCAGAAGGCGGCCGCGCCAGATTCTGCCGCGTCTAGAGGAAATCGTAAGGCAGAAAGCTGCTATAGGAGCCCAGGCGTCCTCCTGTTCCCTTTTCTCAGAGACTCTTGAACGCCCGCATTCTGTTGATGTATGTGGCCTGCACCATGGGGCCGTCCAGCAGCGGGTCTTCCGTCTCCTCCATCCAGGCGCGCAGGCGCCGCGCCAGGCCGTCCCGTATGGCGGCGTAGTCGGGGTCCTCGGCCAAGTTGTTCTGCTCCAACGGGTCCCGCTCCAGGTCGAACAGCTCGAATGGTGGATGGTTCAGCCCGGTGGATGACACATCCAGCGCGACACTGATCTCAGGGTAACTCTTGCCGTTGTTGAGAAAGTCGGGCGGCGTCTCAATCCGGGGCGAAAACTCGAAGTTGGCGATCAGCTTCCAGCGCTCCGTGCGGATGGCGCGCATCGGATCGTAGTAAACATGGTAGGTCTTCTCGACGAATACACAGTCGCTCGGCCCGTATTCATCCCCGCACAGCAGACTCCAATAGCTCCTCCCATGAAATTTTGGCGGCGGTTCGATCCCCAACATCTCTAGCACGGTGGGCACAAAGTCGGCGTGGGTGACGAATTCCCCAAAACGCCGGCCCCCTGCCTCTTCAGGCTGCCCCGTCTCCGCAGCCGATGCGGCCGACGAAGCGCCCAGTCCGGGAATACGCATCAGCAGCGGCACCTCGATGCCGGCGTCGTAGAGGCTCATCTTCGACAGCGGGAACGGGATGCCGTGATCTGCCGTGAAGACGACGACCGTATCGTCGGCCAGGCCCGCCGTCTCGAGCGCCGCCAGAACCCTGCCGAACGCCTTGTCGATCGACGCGATCGAGGCCTCCATGTCAACCAGGTCCTCGCGCACCACGGGAATGTCAGGCAGATAGGGCGGGATCGCCACCTCGTCGGCGTCGAGCGGTTCGGTGTCGCTGGGGAAGGGACGGTGCGGCTCGAAGAAACCGATCTGGGCGAAAAACGGCTGGCTGAACTGCGCGAGCGAACCGCAGAACGCGTCCGCCAGCTCGGCGCAGCTCCCGCGCGGATGGGCATGCTGGTAGCCGCAGCGCTCCGGGCTGCTAGCCTCGTGCTGCACACCGAAGAGGCGCGTCTCGTAGCCGTGCCCGGCCAGGACCTGCGCCAGGTGCCGCTCGTCCGGCTTAAGGTCGTTGGCGTACTCGGTGTGCGCCATCCCGACCACGCCGTTTGCGTGCGGGTAGCGGCCGGTCCAGAGCGCGGCCCGCGAAGGGCTGCACTGCGGCGCGACGCAGAAGCTGTTCTCGAATAGGAGCCCGGATGCGGCAAAGGCGTCGATATGCGGTGTGCGGACGCCGGGGACGCCGTAGCAACCCAGGTAGCGGCCCAGGTCATGACAGATGAAGACGAGTATGTTCGGTCGTTGGGTGCGCATCGGGATAAGCCTCGCTGGACCTTGCGTTTCCGGTGTACCCCGCGTACAGGTCGGGCTGCATTGTATTGCGGGCGTCCATGACCGTCAACCCACGTCTATCCAGGGGGCGGTTTCGTGCGCGCAGCCCGATTGAAACCCAACTGTCGAGTAGGCGGTCGCCAGCATCCAGGCCGGAGATGCGCTGCTGCTCGAACACTACGGCGCGAGATGCTGCGGCAATCGCCGGCGAAAGAACCAAACAGTGCCGCGTCCTTGAACAGCATTAATGGGAAAATCGGTGGAAAGAGTTGGCGTCGAACCCGCAGAATATTGTGGGGGCCGGCTCTTCGTCTTCAGCATCACAGCCCGACAACCGCGCAGTTACCGAAAACTCAAAACTGGAAACTCAAAACCCTAATGATACGGATCGGCCGCGTCGCGCAGTCCGTCGCCGAGGAAGCTCAACGCGAGAACGGTGACGATGACGAAGAGGCCGGGCAGCAGCAGCCACGGGGCCAGCGCGACCGAGCGCAGGTTCTGCGCCTCCTGCAGCAGAACGCCCCAGCTGATCGTCGGCGGCCGCAGCCCCAGGCCCAGGAAGCTGAGCGACGTCTCGCTGAGAATCATGGTCGGGACGGCCAGCGTGGCCGAGGCGATCAGGTGGCTGAAAAAGGAGGGTACCATGTGGCGCAGGATGATGCGCATCTCGCTGGCGCCGGCGAAGCGGGCCGCCAGGACGAACTCCTCCTCGCGCATCGAGAGAAAGCGGCCGCGCACCGCGCGCGCCAGAAAGGTCCAGCCGATCAGCGAGAGGATGATCGTGATGCCGAAATAGACTCTGATGCTGGACCAGTCCTGCGGCAGCGCCGCGCTCAGCGCCATCCACAGCGGAATCGACGGCACCGAACGGATGAACTCGATCACGCGCTGGATCAGGACGTCGATCACGCCGCCGTAGTAGCCGGAGATGCCGCCCAGCACAACGCCGAAGATGAAGCTCAGCGTCACGCCGATCAGGCCGATCGAGAGCGAAATGCGCGAGCCGTAGATGATACGCGTGAACATGTCGCGGCCCAGCTTGTCCGCGCCGAGAATGAAAACCGGCGCAAACTCCGGCAGCTCCAGCTCCTCGCCTCCCGTGTTATCGAGCACCGGCTCTTCGGCACGGACGCCGAACAGGTGAAGATTGGTCTTGAACAGGCCCCAGAGTTTGTACGCATCCCCTTCGACCCAGAACCGGACCGGGTAGCGGATCCGCTCGTCGATCTGGAACTCCATGCGCAGCGTTTCGGGGTTGCGCGCCTGCGTCAGGCCGTAGACGAACGGACGGCCCTGGAACTCGCCGTCGTGGAAGAGATGAATCCGTTGCGGCGGCGCGTAGGTCAGCGCGACTTCGTAGGTCTCAGGGTTGTAGGGCGCCAGAAATTCGGCAAAGAGGGCGATCACATAGAGGATAATGACGACCACGCCGCCCACGATCGCCATTCGGTGCTTGATAAAACGCCACCACATCATCTGCAGCGGCGTGGCAACGTAGATCTGCTCTTCCTCTTCCTCGATGGGAAGATAGGCGCCGGCGTCGTCCTCCTCCAGCCCCTGCTGAAGGTCTCCGGCCTGAATTTGCTGTGTAGATGACTGGTCTGCGGCCATTTAGATGGACACCGGCCCCCATGCCCGAAAACGAAAAACTGGAAAAGAAAAACCAGAAACTGAAGACGCCCCCTCACCCACCCATCCGAATGCGCGGGTCGAGCAAGGCAAGCATGATATCCGAGACCAACGTGCCAATGATCGTCAGCGTGCTCAGCATGAGCAGAAAGCTGGCGGCCAGGTACATGTCCTGGGTCAGGAGCGCGCGCAGCAGCAGCGGGCCGGTGGTCGGCAGGCTCAGCACGACCGAAACGATGATCGAGCCGGAGACCAGCTGCGGCAGGGCCCAGCCCATCGTACTGACAAAGGGATTCAACGCCACCCGCGTCGGGTATTTCATCACCAGCTTCATCTCGTTCAGGCCCTTGGCGCGCCCCGTCTCCACGTACGGCTTGCTCAGCTCGTCCAACAGGTTGGCGCGCATCGTGCGCACCAACCCGGCCGACCCCGCCGTCCCCACGATGACCGCAGGCGCCCACAGATGCTTGAGCATATCGAAGAACTTGGCCACGCTCCAGGGCGCGTCGACAAACTCCTGCGAAAAAAGGCCGGAGATGTTGACACCGAAATAACTTAGGGCGATCCACATCAGGATCAACGCGATCATGAAATTGGGCGTGCCCAGGCCAATAAAGCTGAGCGCGGTGAAGATATAGTCCCCGATCGAATACTGGTAGACCGCGGAAAATACGCCGACGACAAGCCCGACGATCCATGAAAACATCAGCGCGGCGAAGGCGACCACCACCGTCAGACCCAACCGGTCCCAGATCAGGTCGCTCACGGGCAGCGACCACTCGAAGGAGAAGCCGAAGTTGCCCTGCAACACGTTGCCCAGCCACTTGTAGAAGCGTACCGGCGCCGGCTGGTCCAGCCCGTACTGCATGACGAGCGCGTCGATCTCGTCCTGGCGCACGTCGTCCCCCATCGCCATGCGGTTGGCGATATAGGAGGTCATGTAGTCGCCGGGCGGCAGTTCGATGACCACAAAGGAGATCAACGAGATCATGAACAGCGTCGGCACCATCAGGATGAGACGGCGGAAGATGAATGAGGACATTGAACCTGAGTGGTTAGTGGTTACTGGTTAGTGAAATGCCAGCGGCCTGCGGCCGGTCACCAGCGGATTTGCTGGCAACCGACCACTGGCGACTGGCCGCTGGCAACTGAACTTAGCTCTTGAAGTAGTACTGCTCCGGCACGGTGCTGCCAGGCGTCTGCAGATGCCAGGAGGAGACGCCCTCGCGCGGGACGTTGCCCATGTTCTTGCTCAGTACGACGGGCGCAGGCAGGCCGACCGCCATGCTGAACGTCCACAGATTTTCCTTGTTGAGGTCGAGAATCTGCTGGAAGAGGCGTTCATGCTCCTCAACGTCCGGCGTGGCCTTGATCGCCTCGTAGAGATCGATCGTGGTGCGCAGGTCGCCGGTCGGCTCGATGCCGTTGGCGCCGCTGGAGTTGTACCAGAGGGCATGGCAGGCGGCGTGGTGCGAGCTGCCTGGGTTGAACGGCATGAAGTGCCGCGGGTCGATCAGCGGGTTGAACTCGGCCGAGCCGGTCCAGACGGTAAAATCGTGCTCGGAAGCCTGGACGCGCTGGCTCCACAGCGGGCGGGCCTCCTCTTTCAGTGTCAACTGCACGCCGACGTCGCCCATGTACTTCTGCATCAGTTCGCCGATGCTGCGCCAGGAGCCGAAGACCGGCGCATAGTTGAAGATAATGCTGAGCGGCTCGCCGTCCGAACGCAGACGGATTCCGTCGTCGTTCTTGTCGGTCAGGCCCATCTCGTCCAGCAGAGAATTGGCCAGGTCCGGTTCGTACTCGGTCGCGTTCTTGGCCTGCGACTCATCGTAGAAGGGGGAGCTGGCGAGCGGCGCAGGCTGCCCCGGCTCACCCTGGCCGAGGTAGACGGCCTCGATCACCTCGTCGCGGTTCATCGCGTACGACATGGCAAAGCGGAAGCGCTTGTCGTTGAAAATCTCATGCAGGACCGGGTCCGGATGGCAGAGATTGAAGGACAAAACGGAATCGCTCGTTTCGCCGAACTTCCAGAGAAGGATCTCGTAGTTGCCCACCTCCTCATTCTCCTTGAAGAGCGAGAAGTTCTCCATCAGGATATGGCGGTGCTGCATGTCGATATCGCCGGCCACCGCGCGCAGGTTCAGGACCTCCGAGTCCTCGACAATATCGGTCGAGACCTTGTCGATGTAGGGCAACTGGTTGCCTGCGGGGTCCACCTTCCAGTAGTAGGGGTTGCGTTCCAGCACGATCGGAACGTCGGGTGTAATCTTGGTGAAGCGCCAGGCGAAAAGGACCGGCACGTCAAGATTCAGGCGCGGCGTAAGCCGGTTGTTGAAGTACTGGTGCCAGAACTCGAAGTCGTTCTCCGACGCCTGCGCGTTCAGCTCCTCTTCATCTTCGTAGTTGCGATGGTACTGGGTCATGTAGTGCTTGGGATACCAGGTCATCGAAGCGCCGTTGGCGCCCGCCATCAGCGTCATGAAGATGCCGTGCGCGCCGGGGAAGGTGAAGCGAATCGTCAGATCGTCGGGCGCGTCCATCACGACCGGCTGGCCGCCTACGGTCAGCCATGTCGGGAAGCTCGGAGCGAGGTCTTCGTCGCCCAGCACATCCTCATACCAGAACATGAAGTCCTCGGAAGAGTGCGGTGCGCCGTCCGACCACTTGACGCCCTCGCGCAGGTGGAAGGTGTAGGTCGTGCCGTCATCGGAAACTTCCCAGGATTCGGCCAGGTTGGGGCCGATGTCGGAACCGTCCATGTTGAAGCGGACCAGCTGCGGGTACATGAGGCGGTACCTGAAGATGCCGGCATCGCCCGGACCGACGCCGATGCGGCGCCAGGTGCCGCCGTACTGGCCGATCTCATCCAGCGGTTCGATCACCATTGGGTTGGCGGGCAGCCGCTCGTCAACCGGCGGTATGTCGCCGTTGGCGACCATTTCGGCCAGCATCGGCGCCTCGTTGTACTGCGACGCCGGCATCGCCGCTTCGCCGCTGTCAGACGCGGCCGGGGCCTCGGCTGCCGGCGCCTCCGCGGCCGGCTCGTCACCGCCGCCGCCGCAGGCTGCCAGCACCGCGCCGGCCGTTGCGAAGGCCGACACCTGCAGGAATCTTCGTCGCGAAATCTCTCTTCGGGTCATGGATTCTCCTCCCATTGGTTGGATTTGGTACCGAACTTCAAATCTTTTGCAAAAAACATTCAATTTTCGGCAAGGCCCCCATCAAGCCCGAACGGGACAGCCGAAAACTCTCAGAATCACACAATGCCGTCATCGTGGAACGGTAGCCGACCGAGACCACCGACTGCCGATCAGCCACTGGAAATCCCGGCCGGAAGATGACCGGAAAGAGCCGGCACCGGGGCGCCGTCTTCGATCGGCCGCATCACAGGGGAACAGCCTCAGCGCGGGGAAAGAGACCGTGATTCTCCGATAAGCCGACTCGGTCAACTGTGTCACCAAACAGGAGACTAACGGGAAAACCGCCCGCAATTGGGGCGATCTATAGCTGCTGCCAACTTTCGGACGAACCAGACTGCCGACAGCACGCTCGCTGCACTGTGCCCCGGATCAAAAAGGGGCAGGAGGGATTGGAACGAAATTATACACACACGGGCGGGTATGACCAATTTTTGAAGTCGCAATTCAAGCATACACAGGGGACAACCGCGATCAACGCAATATCTCGCGTTCCTGGCGTTCACCGTTGCCAGGCACGTTGTAGGCAAAGGTGTTGGCCCAGCGGGGATGGGGCGACAGGTTGGGCGCGGAGCCGTGGATGACCAGCGAGGTGAAAAAGATGCCGTCGCCCGGCTCCATCGGCACGGTCACGCCCTCTTCGCGCTTGTAGTAGTGGCCGGGCAGGAACTTGCCGAATGTCTCCTGGTGCTGCTCGTGGTCCTGGAGGCCCCAGCGGTGGCTGCCCGGGATGAACTCAAGGCAGCCGTTTTCGAGCGTCATGGGGTCGATGGCCAGCTGGCAGTTGATCATCAAAGGCAGGTTACCTTCGGCCTTCCAGTAGGCATAGTCCTGGTGCCAGGGGGTGGCCGCGCCGATGCCGGCCTCCTTGGGCAGCAGCTTGCTGTGGTAGAGCGCCACCTGCGGGTGCATCAGCTCGGCCACGATGTCGACGAGCGCGTCGCTGCGCAGGATGCGGTTGAGGGTGGGGCTGACCAGCTCGCTGTGCATCAGCTGGCGGATGATCTTGCTCTCATCGGACGCGTCCTCATCCTCCCAGGCAACATGAATGTCGGGCGGTGGGTCGGCCACCATGCGCCGGTGAATGTCCTTCAACTCCTGGCGGATCCGCCCGATATCCTTTGCAGGGACAAGGCCCTTTTTGAGCAGAAAACCGTTGGCCTCATAGGACTCTTTCTCTTGGCTGGTGAGATGCATTGGATACCTCTTATGACTGTTCACAGCCTGGCCCGTCGGGCATTCCCCTGCGTTTAGCGCGAAGAACGGACACTGTGCAAAGTTCAGATGAATCTGAAGCTGTACAGCTTGCTGCGGTTGAGGAAAAAGCGAATCTGAACGGGCTCTTTGAACTTTGATTGATGTTCCGCCAGTGGGACACGCCAGTGCACTTCGTCGCTCTGCAGAGGTGCGCACTCCTCGCGCGAAAAGCCTACCAGGGCACGGCCGTCGGGCCGGCAAATCTCGATGCGCAGTTGACCGCCGGCCGCGTCAGCGTTTATCTCCAACTCGTATAGACTCCAGGACGCGGGGAGCAGCGGTTTGGTCACGACAAGACCCTCGCCGGCCGCGGCCAGCGCGACGAAACGATCCCGCTTCCAGGAGGCTCGCCCCAACCGCTTGACCCGCTTCTCCATGTCGGTCTCGCCGTGCGTGTGCTCACAGCCGGTGTAGTACCAGTGCAGTTCGTCCCCGTCCAGAACCGGCTCCTTCGCCGTGCCGATGATCATACCCCTGTCCCATGCCTCGCCCTCGCCGCGGGGAAGCGCCGCCGTCCGGCCGCGGTCGGCATGTTGCCAGTTGATGCCGTCGCGACTGTAGACAAACTGCGCGTCGATCGGACCGTCGCACGGGATCTGATTCTTCTCCCCCGGGATCTGCTCGGCCGTCACGGAGAGCACGCCCAGCAGTCCGAGATGAACATTACCGTAACGAAAGGCCGAAAGGTTGTGAAACTCGGCGCGCAGCGCGCCGTACCGGCGGTGGGCCACCTCGTCGTCCCAGCTGCCCGGCTCCAATACCGGGTAAGAGTCCTTCCAGGGACCGGTCAGAGCGGGGCTTTCCGAGTAACAGATGACGCGGCGCTTGTGCCGGTCGTCGAAGCGCTGGATCGAATAGGCGCGGTAGAGATTGGCCGCGGCGTCGAAGGTCACGTTGAATGTGCCTTCGTTGCTGCGCCGCACCACCGGTTCAAGATGGCCGCTGTCATCCCAGTGGATACCGTCGGGCGAGGTCAGCAGGAAGATGCCGCGGTAGCGCCGGCAGAAGCCGATCGCCTTGTAGCGCTTGTCCGCGTCCTCCTCCGCGCGATCGATAAAGACGGACGCGCCGTGCAGGTCCCAGATGATGTTATTGGCCCTACTGCCGTTGAAGCTGAAGATGCCCAGATCCGGCTTGACCCAGTTGATGCCGTCATCGCTCTCCGCGTAAAGCGTCAGGTCGCCGCGATCGTTGTCGACGAAACGGCGTCCATAGCCGTCTGCGGTGACGCCGTTGCAATGATGGGGTCTCTCGTCGGTGCGCGGGATAAAGAGGCCGGGGACCTGGTAGTTACCGGTCGGCACGCGCCAGTGGGGCCCCATACGGCCAAAGTACCACATGCGGTACTTGCCCACCGTCTCGTCGTAAAGGACCGTACCGTAGAGATGGATGCGTTTGCTCATGCCCGGGCCGCAGTATTCCCACGGCTTGTCCTCGTCCGGCTCCATGACAAAAGGGGTCTTGCTGCAAGGCTGCACCTCGCGGCTGATGCCCTCCTCCTCCTCGATCAACGCCTCGTCGAGAAGCAGGACCCTCTCTTCATCACGCAGTTGATAGGGGCTTGCGATGGGGTCGGCTTTTGCGTTCATCGGCAGATAGCAGCTGATGGAACTGCATTCGCACGCATGCGGCGAAGCGGCGGCTGACTTACGGTTCCCTCTGGAGCTGCACCGGCCGGTTGATGCGCAGGGACTCGACCGCGGCTTCGGCGATCAGTTGCGCGTGGTAGCCGTCCTGCAGCGACGGCGAGACGGCCGCGCCCGATCCGACCGCACGAATGAAGGCGTCCAGCGCATTCGCAAAGCTCTCCTCACTGTAGGACTGGGAAAACCCGCCCTGCACGATGCCGGTCCGCGTAAAATGGACCAGCGGATGGCTGGGGGCCGGGCTCGACTGCAGCAGCCCCTCGGAGCCAAAGACCTCGATCCGGTCGTCGCAGCCGTAGACCGACCGCCGGGCGTTCTCAATCGTGCACAGCGCGCCGCTGGGAAAGCGCAAAAGGACCACCGCCGTGTCCACGTCACCCGCCGGCACGTTGGCCGGATCGATCAGACAGGAACCGGTCGCGTAGACCTCGGCCGGCCTCTCGGATACAATCCAGGGGACCAGGTCGAAATAGTGGACCATCTTGTCGCGCAACAGGCCGCCGGAGCGCTCCAGGTAGGCCAGGGCGGCCGGTTCAAAATCACGCGCGACGATGCGGACCGACTCGACCCGCCCGACCGCGCCCTCCTGGATGCGCCGTCGCATCTGCTGGAACTCCGACGCGAAACGGCGCCGGAAGCCAACAAAAACCGACACGTCGTACGCGGAAGCCTCAACTACGACTGCACTCACCTTGTCGATGTCGAGATCGATCGGCTTTTCGCAGTAGGTCGGCTTGCCCGCCCGCATCGCCTTCCGCAGCAGATCGGCATGCGTATCGGTCGTGGAGGCGATCAGGACCGCGTCGACGTCGTCGGCCTGCCAGACCTCCTCCTGGCGCTGCGGGCAGCGCGCGCCCAGCCGCGCCGCGAGCCGTTGCGCGGCCGCCTGGTCGACGTCAAAGATGTAGCCGAGTTCCGCCGCGGGATGGGCGGCAATGTTGTTGGCGTGGATTGTGCCGGCGCGGCCGGCGCCAAACAGCGCAAAACGCATCATTTCGGTGTCCGGCGGGCAGTGGCGAAAAGTGAAAAGTCAGAAGCAGAAAGTAAGCGCTGCTCTCTCTATCGATTCAATCCTTTGGGCGTCATTCGTCTTGCTCGCCCTCGCTGCGTAACGCCGAAAGAGTCTTCTCGGTCTCCTCTTTCAGAACTGATCAGGCTGTTACGACCCGGACCTTGGGAAGGCAAGATCAGCGGTTCCCTCGCCAACAATTTCCCTAAGCTGCTCAACGAGCGAAGGCAGATAATCGACAACTGTCTCGCGCACCAGAACGAGATCTATGGCCTCGTAATCGTGAACCAACCGGTGGCGCATTCCGATCACGTCACTCCATGGAATCTCCGGGTGTTTGCTCCGCGTCTGATCGGACACATAATTGGCGGCCTCGCCCACAATTTCAACCAGCTTTATAAGGGCGAATTGCATCATTTCATTCCGTTCCAACGCTTCCTGGCTTGTCGTACCCAACATTTCTATCGCTTTGACGGCATAAACACCCATGGCAACAAGACGTACTCAGTCATCATTTGTGTTCATACTGGAGCACGGCTGAATCGATTATCGCCTCTTTGAACAAAGGGTTAGCGCTTCGCTCGACGCCCCTATAGGTCAGCAGATGGGCTGACCGATCGAGCGCTTCGCTCAATTCCCTTTCCAGACGAGCCAACTGCAGTAACCCTACCTTTACACCGGAGTCAAACTCCACAAGAACGTCCAATCCTTCTTCCGACGTGAGACTTTCCCGAAGAAGAGCCAAGCGACGGATCTGGTGACGCCGACAAAAGTCAGCAACTACGTCTCTTGGAATCTCAAAATGTGCACTCATTTGTCTATCCCTGAATACCACTCTGGCCGCGACAGCGGTTCAAATATTACACGCGCTATCGTGCCACCGCCTGAGCGCAGCATCGCGCCGACTTGAAATCACGGCCTATCGCAGTCACTGCGGCCCCGAAAGACAGGAAACTCGCGTGCCTGCACGACGTTCGCAGGCCCCCGGCCCCTGTCTGGAATCCCCCGTAGTATAGCACCCTACTTGCTGAATTTAAGGTGCTCGCCGGGAACGCGGGTGCCGGCAAATTCCTCGCTGGCATCGCGGTTGGCGATGACCTCGGGCACCTCGCCCTGCCAATAGGCCGGCGGCTTGTCCCACACGTCGGCGCGGCGCTGGTGCCAGCCCAGGATCAGCGTACGGCGCTCATCGGTCAGGTTGCGTCGCGCCGAGTGCAGCAGCCGCGCATCCCCCAGCACAAAGGAGCCGGCGCGCACGCACACGTCGACCTGGTCGGGATGATCGCTGAACATGATCGGGTGGTCCTCTTCAACGTAGCGCGCGCCGTCGCCGTGGGCGGGGACCAGCACATCATGCAGCGGAATGCGCTCCAAGTGCGTGCCCGGAATGACCTTGAGGCAGCCGTTCTCAACGCTCGTGTCGCTCAGATAGTAGGAGACGAAAAACTTCTGCGGCCATGGCGTCGTGCTGATCGGGTCGTTCCACTCCATCCAGTCCTGGTGCCAGTAGAGCGCCGGCTCGCCCGGGTCCTTGGTCAGAATGATGATCGAGCCCGAACTCACAAAGTCCCCGAACCCCATCGCTTCGAGCGCCTGCCAGGTCGGCTCCCACTCCAAAAGCCGCCTGATGACTTCGTTGTCCTTCGCGTGGGCAACCACGTGCTGCCCCTGGTACCGCACGTCGGGCGGCGGCACGTGCGCTTCGATCAGACGCTCGGACTCTTCCCGCAACTCCTGCAGAAACTCCTCGGTCAGAATGTCATCGACAAAGCAGTAGCCGTCGCGTACCATCTGCTCCCGCGTTGCCAAGGCCAATTCGGGTTGCATCGCTCCCTCCTGTTTCAGCCGTTGCCAGGTCTCCGAAATGCCAGCTGCAGACGACAACGATTCCCGGAACGCTATAGCCGCTCCGGGTCGAGCGCGCCGTCGCCGAAGATCAGCGAGTACGCATGGTTATTGGAATCAACCGTCGCCGCGTCCATGTAACAGACGCTGAACGCGCGCCGCGCGATCGAGGTGCTGTTGACGCCGGAGCTGTGCGGCAGATAGTTGTGCAGCAAGGCCGCCTCTCCGGCCTCCAGCTCCAGCGGTATCGTCTCCGCCTCCGCCACCAGCGCGTCGGCCTGCTCATCGGTCATAAAACCGGTGGCGTGCGAGGGGTTGATCAGGACGTGATGGCGCCGCGGCGCGATGAAAACACAACCGTTCGCAACCGTGGCCGGGTCGAGCGCCGTCCAGATCGTGATCAGCGGATCGCGGTCGTAAAAGGTCCAGCGGTCCTGGTGCCAGACCAGGGGGAAGCCTCCAACCGCCGGCGAAGAGTCGGGGTCTTCCGAGGGGACGGCGGCCGCCTTGTTCATAAACATCGCCCGCATACACGCGACCGGCGTCTCCGCGCCGTATACCATGCAGCAGATGTGGCGGAAGAGCGGCTTCTGCATGTAGCGCAGAAAGAGCGGGTCAAACTCCAGGTCCTGGATCTTGCGATAGTGCAGCGTCGCCCCCTTGTGCCCCTTCGAACCGGGTCCCGGCGCATCGGTCTTGCCGGGAATGCGGTCCAGCTGCATCATCATGCGGCTGTAATCGACCGGCGCGGTGCCCAGCATGATCTCGTCCATGCGCTGCTGCATCGCCGCCAGCTCGTCGTCGGTCAGACAGCGACCCAGCCGCAGATAGCCTTCCTTTTCGAACTCCTGCCACTGATCAAAACTCAGTTCCTCCAGCATCGGCGTCACTCCTGTCGCGCCCGCACGACAATTCGAAGCGAAAGCAGCCCCGCATGCAACTCCGCGCTTCCGCGATCCGTGCGGCCACTAGAAACTAAAAACTGATAACTGGAAACTCAACTGACCTCGTAACCCTCCAGGTCGCCGATATTTTCGACCACCTTGATCACCGCGTCCAGGTACTGCTCCATCTGATCGGGGCCGTTGGGCGCGGAGAGGTGCGGCTGCAGGAAGTTGAACTCGCGGTCGACCAGCTCCTCCGTTACCGGCAGGGAGCCGATCGAGTAGTCGGCCTCGCCGGTGTAATGGGGGCATTGGAAGGGGCAGCCGTGCCCGTACACATTTTTTTCCTGGAAAATGGCACGGTGGTGAATCGGCCCCGAGGGCATCGGCTTGCCGCCCGGGTGGAAGAGAAAGTTGGCGCTGTTGACGTAGGTGAGCGCGGTGACCCCTTCGGCGTTGATCGCCTTGACGAATGCCTCGCGCGGCACGCCCAGTTCCTCCTCGGAGTAGAGGCTGGAGTACATGTGGTAGACGTGCTTCGTGTTGGGCGCGACGTAGGGCGGCTCGATCCCCTTCACCTTGCTCAACTCCTGCGTGAGAAGGTCGCAGTTGGCGATGCGCGCATCGTTCGCCTCCTCAAAGGTCTCGAGCGCCTCGTATGCCACCGTCATTGCGTAACGGTCGATGCGATGGTTGTCGCCGTAGCCGCCCGTCGACGCGTATCTCAGCAGCTCGGAGTTGGTCAGAATCTTGGAAAGTGTGGAGGGATGTTGCCCGCCCAGCGCGCCGCGCTCGTAGTATTCGCGGCTGTTGGTCGTCATCACGCCGCCGCTCGTCGCCGCAATCGGTTTGCCCGCAAAGCTGAAGCAGGTGATGTCGGCAATGCCGCCGATGATCTGGCCGTCGACCTGCGCGCCGGTGGCCTGGGCCGAGTCTTCGATCAGTACGAGGTCGTGCTCGCGCGCGATTGCCAGCAGCTCCTTCAGGTCTACCGGGTGGCCGTAAAGGTCGACCGCGATGATCGCCTTGGTGCGCGGCGTTATCTTGCGCCGCACGTCTTCCGGGTCGAGCGTAAATGTGTTGGGATCGACATCGGCGAAGATCGGCACCGCATTGTTGTGCATGATGCAGCTTACGCTGGCAATCCAGGTAAAGGAAGGAACGATTACCTCATCGCCCGGCCCGGCCTGCGCCGCCACCAGCGCCGAGTTCAGCGCCACCTGCCCAGACGAGACGGGCAGGGCGTAGGCGGCCTGCATCTTCGCCGCAAACGCCTCGGAAAACTCCTCCCAGGAAGGCGACTGCCCGCTCTCCCACATCGGTGAACGGTGATGGGAACCGGAATGCGGTTCGGTCGTGACGGCCTTCTCGCCGCCAAGAAGGGCTAACTTACTCATCTGAGTCTCCTGACTTCGCTGGTTCGCGGACGCTGGTTTGCAGCCGTTGGGGCCGCCAATACACTATCCAAAATTGTTGGACTGGGTGTGGCGTTTCAATCGTCTTCATTCAGGGTAGGCGTGAAGACAATCATAGCATAGGGCGTAGTCAAGTCAACAACTGCGGAAGACAGCGGAGACCCTGGTTTGGGCGCCTGAGATAGCAACAAGGGAGTTGGAACAAAGAGGTGAAAGAAGACGCCAGAATAAGGGCGCCGGCCCGCTGCAGACGGGCTGGCCCGGGTAGCTAGCGGATCGGTACGTGGTAGCGGGCGACGATATTCTGCCCCTCTGCGCCGAGCGCAAAACTGACAACATCCTCCAGGGCCGGGTCCCCGCTCTCACGGATCAGCAGGTAAAGGGGCCGCGCCAGCAGGTATTGGGAGTCTGCCAGGTCTGTCCCATACGGCAGACGCCCCTCGACGGAAACCGCCTTGACCACCTGCCCCGCCGCCTCGGAAAGCAGGCTGCTGGCGCCCTGCACTTCAGCCGACTCTCCATCTTGTTCGATGTACGCCGCGGTGACATACCCGATCGCCGCGGGATGGTCGGCCACATACTCCACAACATGGCTGCTGGTCGGCATCACAACCGCCGTCAGAGAGACCCCCTCCTCGCCCATAACGCGCGCCTCGAACAGCGCACGCGTAGCGCTGCCGTCCTCGCGGCTCACCAGCAGCACTTCGCCCCCCTCGCCGCCAACATCCTCCCAGAACAGCGCCCGGCCGTGGAAAACATCCCGTACCTGCGCCAGTGTCAGCGCGTCGATCGGGTTATCGCTGTGAACGATCAACGCGATCCCGTCCAGCCCAATCGGTACGCGCACAAGATCAGGAGGCAGCTCGGCGTCAGGATAAAAGGCGGTGCTGGCCGCAATGTCAGCCCCCCCGGACACAAGACGTTCTTCGCCCATAAGACTGCCGCCCCCGCGCAAGACAAAGTGCAGATGCGGATTGCGCTCGCTGTACGCGGCCGTCAATTCAAGGAGTAGCGGCCGCATCTCGGTCGATCCGACGACCGTCACGGTCAGCGGCTCCGGAGCAGGACGGGCCGTGGACGGTTCCAGCAGTACGCAACCGGAAAGCAGAGCCGCCGCCAGCGTCAGCCGCGTAAGCAGGACGAAGAAGAAGCCGTGGCGATCGCTGCGCAGGTTGCAGATCATCGAAGCCGCAGAGCAAAAAGTGTTAAAACTGCGAGACTGACGAGCAGACAGTAGATGGAGAACGGATAGAGACTGTTGCGGCGCACATACGCCAGCAGCAACCGGATCGCAGCATAACCGCAGACCGCGCTGGTAACGAAACCGAGCATCAACGCCGGCAACTCGGCCCGCACAGCCGCCGGGTCCGACGCCAGCATGTCAGCGCCCTGCAACAGGCCGGCCCCCAGGAAAGCCGGCGCCCCCAACAGAAAACTGTAGCGGGTCGCCGCCTCTCGGCGCAAGCCCTGGGCCAGACCCGCGGCAATGGTCACGCCGCTGCGGCTGACGCCCGGCGCCAGTGCGATCGCTTGCGCCAGCCCGATCAGGAAAGATTGCCGCAACGACATCGCCGCCAGGAACATGCGCTGTCCTGTATTGCGGCTAATCCATTCGCTGCCGGCCAGCAGCAGCGCCGTCAACGCCAGGAAACCGGCCGCTGCCTGCGGCGTATGATAAAGCCGTTCCAGCGAATCCTTAAAAAGCAGTCCGGTGACGGCAGCCGGGACCGATCCAGCTAGTATAAACCAACCCAGGCGGGCATTCAAATCCGCCAGCGAGCGGACTCTAATGCTGCGCAGCGTCGCCACAATGATGGCCCCAAAATCCCGCCCGAAGACCGCCACGATCGACAGCAGCGTTCCCAGGTGGACGACAGCGTCGAAGAGCAAAGATGAAGACGACCAGCCGAACAGCCAGGGCACGATCACCAGGTGGCCGCTGCTGCTGACCGGCAAGAATTCGCTGGCGCCCTGCACCAGGCCCAAAACGAACGCCTTGAAAAGCTCAGACATGAAGCCGCAACGATCTCCTTGCGAGCGTCGGCGCCGGAAAGATTTACCGCTCTCTCCGCTTCACGCTCGTCTTGCTCTTGGGCCGGCCCGTCACGACGCCGCCGGCAATGCTTCCGCCCTGCGCCGGCGCTGTTCATGCCGCACCCGCTGATCGGTGATGCGATAGCCCTGCAGAAATCCGGCCCTAAAGGATGCAAATGTGCCGCGGCCAATCTCCGTTCGGATCTGAGCCATCAGCCGTTGCATAAAGTGCAGATTGTGGATCGTCGCCAGGCGCAGGCCGCTGATCTCGCCACTGATGAAGAGGTGACGCAGGTAAGCGCGGCTGAACGTGCGGCATGTATAGCAGGCGCACTCCTCCTGGATTGGACGGCTGTCCTCGGCGAAACGGGCGTTGCGAATGTTGAACCGGCCTGTAAGCGTCAGCAACGTGCCGTTGCGCGCAATGCGGGTTGGCAGTACGCAGTCGAACAGGTCAACCCCGCGCGCGACCGACTCCAGAATATCCTCGGGCGCGCCGACGCCCATCAGGTAGCGCGGTCTGTCAACCGGCAGGTGCCCGCAGGTCGCGTCGAGCGTGGCGTACATCTGCTCCTTCGTCTCGCCGACGGCCAGCCCGCCGATCGCGTAGCCGGCAAAATCGAGACCGGTCAGTATCCGCGCGCTCTCCGCCCGCAGCTCCGGGTAGATGCCTCCCTGCACGATGCCGAACAGGGCCTGGTCCGGCCGTGAATGGGCTGCCCTGCAGCGTTCGGCCCACGCGTGCGTGCGGGAAAGCGCCTGCGCCAGGTAAACGGCATCCAGCGGATCGGCACACTCATCCAGCACCATCGCGATGTCCGCGCCCAACCGCTCTTCGATCTCAATCACCCGTTCCGGCGTAAAGCGATGGGTTGAGCCGTCAATGTGGCTGCGAAAAGTGACGCCGTCCGCGTCCAGGCTGCGGCGGTGCGCCAGGCTGAACACCTGGTACCCGCCGGAATCGGTCAGGATCGGGCCGTCCCAGCCCATGAAGCTATGCAAACCCCCCAGCCGCTCGATCAGGTCATGGCCGGGGCGCAGATAGAGATGATAGGTGTTCGCCAGCAGGAGCGAGGTGTTCAGCTCCGACAGGTCGCGCGGTTCGAGGGTCTTGACATTGGCGGCCGTTCCCACCGGCGCGAAGGCCGGCATCTCCACCGGTCCGTGGGGCGTGCGCAGCGTGGAACTGCGCGCGTTCCCATCTGTACTGTGAATCTGAAACGCGAACGGTCCGGTCACCTCAGCCTCGCGACGGGTCGGCACAAAAAAGCAGGAAAAAGCTATCGCATTTTTCCCGCTTTGTCAAAAAAACTGCGTATCGGCTGCGCCCAACTGGAGGGACTCGACTTTGGCGGCGTTGCCACTGCGAAACTGCTCAACAACGAAAAGAGTCTGCGTTCACGAACCTTGCCGGCGCAGGCGGGCCACTTCGGCCCTCAGCGCCTCCAACGCCTCCTCGGCGGAATCGGCGCGCTGCGCTTCCGTATCAGCGCGTTTTTCCGCCTTCTCTGCCTTGATCTCAGCGACCTGCAGATCAGGCATGACATATCCCGCATACACCGCGTCGCGCGCCATCTCAGCATGCGCCGGCTGGCGCAGCAGGTCCTCGCGGCGAAACTGGAAACCGGGCAACACCTGAGAGCGTATAACCCCTTCCGCGTCCGGCCCGATCTCGTCGTAATTCCCGGCCGCGCCGAGACGGTAAAAGTGCATGTTCCGGTCCTTGGCGTCCAGAATGAAGTACTCCCTCACCCCGGCGCGGGCGTACCCTTCCCTTTTCTCTTCCGTGTCCCGCCGCACCTCCGCCGTCGTCGAATCGGACAGCTCCTCCACAATCATGTCGCAGACGCCGGCATAGGAATGCTCCTCCGTATCTCTCCACGCGGCAGGATTGTCATCCCGAATGATACCGATGTCCGGCTTGAATACCACCTCCCACTGCCCCGACGGCCTCGTCTCGTCGGGCACGGACATGTGGGCCCCGGTCTCCAGGCATAATATCGTCGCAATCGGATTCACTTCCAGATAAAAGGACAGGAGGCCAAAGAACCAGCGGTACTGCTTTGTCTGTTGATATGTCGGCAAAGGTTTGGCCTCCAGAATGCCGTTGTTCCATTCGTAGCTGACGTCGATATGCGCGTGCGGGCGTCCATACCACTTTTCCCAGTACTCTTCCAAGCTAACGCGGCGGCCATGAGCGGGCGCCCAGTTTTCTCTGTTCCCCAGCCCTGAAGAGATTTCGCCTTCGACCTGCCCGGCGGACAGCGCCGCACCGTTCGATTGGAGCGGCTTTTCCTGGTTCCGTGGTACGTCTCGCTCTTTCTCTTTGGATCCCATGCTCCCACCTCCGCACAAGCGCCGGCCTGCGCGCGAAACAACTCAATGCGCAGATTCTACCACTCTCCACAAGGCCGCCGCAACCGGTCCGGCCGCTTTCCCTGGGCGGTGCGCGACCTGATCAGGCCGCGGCCGCGAAGAGTTTTTCCTGTGGCCTGTCCTCCTCTTCGCCGCTCTGAACCACTGACTCCGCTGACTCCGCAGACTCCTCTTGCGGGCTTTTGTTGATGACGAGCCCGGCCCGCTCCCGGATCTTGCCGTCAATCTGGGCGGCGATATCCGCCTTCTCGGTCAGAAAGGCCTTGGCGCTCTCGCGGCCCTGCCCCAAACGAATCTCGCCAAAGCGGTAAAACGCGCCCCGCTTCTCGACGATGTCGTGTTCGACGCCCAGGTCCAGCAGGTCCCCCGCGGTGCTGACACCCTCGTTGTACATGATGTCAAACTCCGCCACCTTGAACGGCGCCGCCACCTTGTTCTTCCGCACCGTCACGCGCGTCCGGTTGCCGATCACGTCGCTGCCCTGCTTGATCGAC
>JAJDTL010000010.1 GCA_022827195.1 Caldilineaceae bacterium | reverse complement strand
GGAACGGAGTTGGTGGCAAGAGCGGTGGGGAAACACCCGGTCCCATCCCGAACCCGGCAGTAAAGTCCACCAGCGTCGATGGTAGTGCGGAGGCGACTCCGTGTGAGAGTAGACCGCTGCCAACCTCCTACCCCCTTTCTTTTATGACAGGAACCGCAAACTCCCGCACAGGGAGTTTTTTCTTTTCATAGCGGCGCGCCCGCCCGAAATGCCGCCCGCCACACCCCAATCTACCGCTCCGCTTCGGCATGCAGCCAGCATCTTGAAAGCTGACCTTCGGCCAGCGCAAAGGCCGGAGGCTCTTCCCGCGCACACTCTTCGAAAGCCAGCGGGCAACGCGGATGAAAGCGGCAACCCGCAGGCGGCTGGCGCAGGTCCGGCGGCGCACCCGGAATGAACTCCGGCAGCCTATCCGTGTGGAGCCGGGGAATGCTGCCCAACAGCCGCTGTGTATAGGGATGGCTTGGCTCCAACAGAATCTGCTCAGCGCTGCCGATCTCAACGACCTGCCCGGCGTAGACCACCGCCAGGTCGTCGCACACGTCGCTCGCCAGCGCGATGTCGTGCGTGATAAAGATGATCGCTAGATCCATGTCCCGCTTCAACCGTTTCAGCAGATTGGTGATCTGCGTCTGCACGCTCGCGTCCAGCGCCGAGGTGGGCTCATCCATGATCACCAACGGCGGCTCCTGAATCAGCGCAGCCGCAATCATCGCGCGCTGCTTCATCCCGCCGCTCAGCTCATGCGGGAAACGCATGAAAATGTCTGCGGGCAGCCCCACATAGGCCAGCAGCTCCAGCGCACGGGCGCGCGCCTCCTGTCTGCTTGCCTGCCCGTCCACAACCAGCGGCTCTATGATCTGCTCCCCCACCCGCAGCACCGGGTTGAAACCGTTCTGCGCCCCTTGCGGCACCAAAGCCAGTTTCCGCCAGCGAATCTCCCGCCGGAAACTTTCATCCGTCATGCCGAGCAACTCCTGGCCGTCCAGCCAGATTTCGCCCTCATAACGGGCCACATTCGACGGCAGCATGCGCATGATCGAGAGAGCCAGCGAAGTCTTGCCGCTGCCCGACTCCCCCACCAGCCCCAACGCAGACCCGCCGCTCGCCAGCGAAAAAGAGACGCGATCCACCGCCCGCACAGGCCCGTCCCGGTCGGCATAGTGAAAGATAAGATCGCGGACATCGAGAAGCGTTGTCATACCAAATTTCGGGCTCTTAAATTGAAGCTCTCATTTGATGCCTTCGTTCGGTGTCGGCGAGGTGTTACCAAAAACTGAAAATCGGCTACGAAAAACTACCTCTATTGCCCCCTCCTCAACCGCGGATTCACCACCGGCTCGATCCCCAACGCCAGCAACATGAATGTCAACGCAGTCAGCACAATGAAAAGCCCCGGCGGCACGATCCACCACCAGTAGCCCACATAGATTCCGCCGGTGCGAAAGCCGGTCTCCAATATCTGACCCCAGGTCGGGATCGAGGGATCGCCCAGCCCCAGAAAACTGAGACCGGCCTCAGCCAGAATGGCCGACGGCGCGGCAAAGATCAGCTGCGCCAGGACATACGGCATAATCTGGGGCAGAATGTGGCGGAACATCACCCGCCGCCGCGACGCGCCCAGGCTCTGGATCGCCTCGATCAGCTGGTTGGTGCGCATGTGGAGCACCATGCTGCGCACCTGGATCGTCAGCCCCGGCCAGCCGAATGCCACGAGGATGAAGATGATGATCCACAGGCTGGGGCCGATGATGAAGAGCATGAAGATAAGCAGCGGAAGCACCGGTACGTTGGCGACGATGTCCGATATGCGCTGGATCGTGATGTCCGCGCGTCCGCCCAGGTAGCCGCTCGCGATGCCCAGCGTGGTGCCGACCGCGGTCGACATCAGCGCGGCGATGACGCCGATGAAAAGCGCGACCGGCAGGCCGAACATCAGCCCCCGCGCCAGGTCCCTGCCCAGGCTGTCGGTCCCCATCCAGCCGAACACTGCGCCCCCGACGACGAAGCGCACCTTCCCCACGCTGTCGCCCTCCGCCCGCAGAGCCGCCTGCACGATGATCTCATACTCGCCGGTCAGCGGCGCGAACCTGTCGTCGGCCTCGCCGCTTGGAACGCCAAACAGGATGCGGTCCACCCGCCCGCCGATCTGCGCGCCTTCCAGCCGCAGGTCGAACTCGTCGGCCGCAAACTCCTGGACCGCCGTCACCGTCGCCTCGTCCGTGCTCAGCTGCACCCGCAGCGGGGTCTTGGCGTAGCGCTCGAACGGCCCGCTTTCCCCTTCGCGCGGGCCGCGCACCGCGTGGCGAAAGACACGGATCTGCTTCCCGTCCGGCCGTTTCAACGAAATCAGCACCAGCGGCGGCCGCTCTGCATAGTTCACATCGGCCAGGGTGACGGCCAGAAAGGTCGGCGGGCGCGCCGAGTCATAGGTCAGGGGGAAACGCCACGTATGGACGGGGCCGCTGCGCGCCGTATGTACCGTGTCCGGCTCTGTGCCCTCGAAAACATGGTGCGGAGGCCGGCTCTCCTGCAGCAGCGCGTTGATCCACACCGGCGGCACCGCCTTGGGATTGTCCACCCAGACGACGGGATTGCTCCACTGGCTCTCGCCAAAGTCCAACGGGTACACCGACAGCACATAGACCGCCGCAATCAGCAGCAGCGCCATCAACGTTACGCCGCCCAAGCCCGGCCCGCTGCGCAGGAGCTCCCGCATCAGTCCGTGTACCTCACGCGGGGGTCGAGAAAGACGTAGAGCGCTTCCAGCACAATGCGGATCCCGACATACATCAGGGTGAAGATGAAGGTGAGAGCCACGATCACATTCTCATCGGGCGTCCCGGCCAGCGCATCGTAGTACAGCCGCCCCATACCCTGCCAGTTGAAGACCGTCTCCACCAGGATCGAGCCCGAAAGCGAACCGGCCAGACCAAACATCAGACCCGTCACGATCGGCGGCGCGGCCACGCGCAGAATATGCCGCAGCCGTACCCGGCTTTCGGGCAACCCCTTGGCGCGCGCGATCCGAACATGGTCCTCCTGCGCGATATTGAGCGTGATCGTGCGGATCGAGTACATCGACGGGCCGATGCTCACCAGAACCAGCGTGATCACCGGCAGCAGCGCGTGGGAGACCAGATCGAAGAAGCGGGGCAGGGGCTCTGTCGGCGGCGGCGTGCTGTACATGCCGCCCGAAGGAAGAATACGCAGCTGGATCGAGAGAATCAGAATCAGCAAAATGCCGATCCACCAGGTGGGGATGGCGAAGGAGACCGCCGCAAAGCCGGAGACAAAGCGGTCCAGCCAGGAGCCCTGACGCGTGGCCAGATAGACGCCGGCAACGATGCCGACAAAAGCGGTAATGATCAGCGACGTCGTGAGCAGGAGCATCGAGTTCGGCACCCGCTCCATCACGATGTCGAAGACACGGTTGCTGCCGTCAAAGCTGCGCAGCGTACGCGCCTCGCCCAGGTCCAGCGTCAGAACGCGCAGCACAGTGCGCGGCAGACGGTAGTACCAGGGTGTGCTCAGTCCATAGAAGATCTCCAGCTGCTCCCGCCGCTTCTCCAGCACCTTCTCCATCTCATCCGGATCGCGGATCGTCTCGGCCAGCGCAGTCCGTTCCGTGCGCAGCTGTTCTCCGATCGTCGCGGCCAGGATGCGGTCGGAGAAGCCGGTCAGGCCCAGCGTCAGCACCAGCAGGACCAGCACCACAAAAAAGACCCCGACCATGGTCAGGGAGCGCAGAAGTAACGGGCGAAATAGGGACATGACAACAGCGGATAATGGATAGTGGCTAGCGTGGAATCACCATACACTGCCCACTAGCCACCATCCACTGCAGTTAACGTCTTCGACGTACAAGAAAGATGACGGCGAAGATGACGACGACAACCACCGCAATGGCAACCGCGTTCACAGGCAGACCGCCGGCCGGCGCCTGCTCCTCAGCCTCTTCCTGCGCAGGCTCTTCGTCCTCAGCCTCAGTCGGCGTCTCCGCATCGGCCTCCGACTCGCTTTCGTCGTCCGACTCTGAGCTGGCCTCCGTATCCGAACCCGTATCCGACTCTTCCGCGTCGGACTCCGTATCGGATTCCGCCTCTTCGGTCGTACTCTCCTCCTCGTCGTCAGCCGCCTCGGACGAGTCGGACTCTTCATCGTCCGCCGCCGGCTTCTCCTCCTCCGCCGGGGCGGGCTCCTCCTCGATGATGCCGATGTCCGCCTCCAGCTCGATGCGACGCTCGGCCATGCGCGCCAGCTCATCGCTGTAGGCAACCAGCACCAGCTCATATATGCCCAGGTCCAGCTCTGCCGTAGTATCGGCCGTCAGCCTGATCGCAAACCAGTTGGGGTCCAGCGTTTCCGCGTCGCCCTGTTGGATGATCTCCCCCGTCGCGGTGTCGATCATCAGATAGCGCATCGACAGATTGCCCGGCCCCTCCAGCGCCAGCGTAACTTCAAAGTCCGCGCCCAGCTCTATCGGCGGCGCCTCGATCTCGACATATTCGATCAGATCGGGCAGCCCGCGGTAGAGATCGCTGGCAGTGAAGGGATAGTTCTCGTCACGGAATGCGGCCAGCTCGGCGAACTGGGCCGGCGGATCATACCGTTCCAATGTGAACGGGCCGTTGCTGATCACCATGTGCCCTTTTTCATCAAACCAGTCGAGCACCGCCGTGTAGCGCGCTGCGCCCTCCTCGCTGCTCACCCAGACCGTCTCGCCGTCCTCTGTCGGCAGCGTAAACACGGCCTCGGGGACCGTCTCCGTCCGGCGGAGGTCCAGAATCGCCTTGCGCACCAGCCGCGCGTCCCTGTCCAGCACCAGGCTGATCCAGGGCACATTGTAGCGGGCGGCAGCTGTGTCGCTGAACGCGGCCCGCCGCTGGCTGAACACCAGTTCATCCAGCGCATAGAGCATCTCCCAAGGCGTGCTCAGCCCCGACGGAATGCCGTAGGAGGCGATGTAGTTCTCCTCAAAGTGCCAGAAGTCCACATAAGCCTCGATGCGGTTGTCGTCCAGCACGCGGTAGCCCTTGATTGTCTCGAGGAAAGGGCGCGCTGTCGTGGCGATAACTGTTTCGATCTTGGCCTTGTCGGGATTGTATGAAAGGTCGAAGCCCTGATAGATCGAATAGAGCACATCGGCCATGCTGATCGGCTGTCCATGATGCCACGGGGCCTGGAAATACTTGCTGTAGTCGTAGACCACCTTGCTCGTGGCCGTCGCCTCTTCACCCACCTGGGCCCAACGGCCGCGCTCCGCATTCCACATGATGGCGTCCGCGGGCACATCCAGCGTCCCATCCGGGCCGGCCGTCTCGACCTCGTATGCGACCCGGAACGGCCCCGGTATACCGGTGAACGGGTCGTTCCACACCGCCGGGTCCTGCAGCTGCCGCCAGATATCGTTGCTGTACACATCGCCGAACCCGCCGACAGGGTTCCAGGTCGTGCGTTCGGTCCACACCCACAGATGGCCGACCGTCAACTCCTCGCTGTCCGGCTTGTAGGCCGAACGCAGGCTCCACAGCCCGCGCGGCCCCGCGGCCAGGTCCTGCGTGATCCCTTCAACGCCCGCCTGCACCGGGAAGGCGTTCATAACGGTGGCTATCCAGATCCGCACCGACTCGTCCAGCCCGATGCGGGTCATCTCCCGGTACATATCGTCGCGCTCGTCCTGGTCGGCAAAGTCGCCCTTGAAGAGCCGCTCACCCAGCTCGTCCAGCGCCTCGTTTTCGTAGTGCCAGAAGCCGACCTCTTTCCAGCCCGGCATGTTGCCCAGCCACGGCGCGTAGAAGGAGTTGATGCCGCCGAAGTCATAGCGATTGGGCGCGCCCCGTCCCCAACCTTCGGTGTAAAGGTGCCACTCGAACTGGGCCGGATCGGTGGCGTAGACCGTCTGGATCGCCGGTGCAAAGGTCTGGCGGTTGGACGCGACCGCAAAGCCGGCATCGATCAGAGCCGCCCGAACCAGATCACCCACCTCACGCCGCTCGTCCTCCACCCGCATGATGAACTTCAGGCGCACCGGCTGATCGTTGTAATGCCACACGCCCTCCACCAACTCCGCGCCGGCTTCGGTCATCGCCTCCGCGATCTGCTGGCGCGCGAACTCCGGGTCGTAGCCCAGATTCGCCTCCTGAATGACGTCGAAAACGGTCAGATAGTCGAAGTCGGTCGAGGCGACGTTCGTGTACATCGGCGCCGCCTGCCCCTGGTAGATCTCCCGCGTCACAAACTCGCGGTCGATCAGACGCTGCATCGCCTGCCGCACCTCTTTGATCGAGAATGGGTTCAGCCTGCCCTCCGGCGCGGGCGCCGGATTCAGGATCAGCGAGATCGTGCTGGCCGGGGCCTCATAGAGCTGGATGCCCTCCGTGTCGCGCAGCTCGCGGGCCGCCGCAATCTTCAGATTGAAATAGTAGAGGTCCATCTCCCCGGCTTCGAGATCCAGCGGCGCGCGGTCGACGTTGAACGCCTTGAAGTAGAGCCGCTCGACCGCCGGACCCGGCTCCTCGTGGGGCGGCGAATACTGGGCCAGCGCCGTAAAGGAAAAGCCGAGAACGACTGCCGCGCTCAGCAGGAGTGCGAACTGCGTCTTACGACGCAACCCGGGCTTAGACCGAAATGCAGCCAGGAGCAACCGACTCACGACCCCGGTTGCATTCGCGCCGGCGCCGGCGCGCGCTTTGGTTGACGAAGTCCTCTTCATGTTGCCAATCCTTCCCCGAAGCCTTTCGCAACGCGCTTCCAATCGCATCGGAAACGCAATGCAAATGGCCCGATGCACGATCTACTTACGTCTGCGCAAGGAGACCCAGAGCAGACCCAGAGCAATGCCAATGCCGACGCCGCCGGCCACCGGCAGCGCCGCCGGCCCACCGGGCACCACCGCGGAAACAAGCGCCGGCTCCACTGGAGGGCTGACCGCGACAGCGGGACTTACACTCAGCTCGGACGCCGGCGTCAGGCCGGCCTGCGAGGCCGTCCCGTTCAGCTCCTTCAGCTTCTCGTCCAGCGCATCCAGCTTATCTTCCAGGTCCTGCACATTGTCGAAGCCGAACTCCATGTAGAACGACGTCGTCGCGAAGTTGCCCGACTCGTCGACAAGCGTCACCCGGTGCGCGCCCTCACCCGAGATCGGCACGAAGATCTGCTGCGTGAAGCGCCCCAGCTTATCGGTGCGGCCCGACGCCGCGTTCGCGCCCCCGACCTGTAGATAGATATCCATATCCGGCTGGAAGCCGTGCCCCTGCACCGTGATCGTCTCACCCGCAGCCCCTGCGTCCGGGCTGATGAAGATCTCCGGGCGAGCAATGGCGCGCTGGCGGCTGAAGCCAATCTTCTGGTTGATAGGACCGAACTCGCCCAGGCGCGTGTCCGCCCACACCAGGTAGGCATCGTTTTCGCTCGCTGCAATTGCGAAATAGTCGCCCAGGAAAAGACCGCGGGGAAAGCCCTTGTTGGGATTGGAGGGGAAGTCTGTCACGCGCGTATCACCGACCTTCAGCTCCAGCTCTTCCAGTTCAAATCCCCAATTCTCCCCCTGGTCCTCGGAACGGGAATAGTAGATATGATAGCGGGTCTGCACAGGGTCGTCCCGCATATCCCCCCACATCAGATGGATCGTTCCATCCGGCCCCACATCCATCGCCGGGAAAAACTGGACCGCGTCGGTCTCGTCCGTGTTGATACGCATCGGCCGCGACCAGCGGTTCCCGCCATCGGTCGAGCGGATGAAGTAGACATCTCCCTCGTCCAGCGGATTGTCCGCCGGCAGGCCAACATAGGTCACGTACAGTTCATCGTTGGCGCCAACCGCGACTTTAGGGAAAGCCGACGCCCAATAGCGGAAGTAGGCGTTGCGCGGCCGGAAGCCCGGCTCCAGGAATCGGGCGATTCGCTTCGGCTCGCCGAACGTCTCGCCGCCATCCTCCGACTTCGACATGTAAAACTCGGCCAGCCCCTTCATGCTCTCGTCGTCGGTGCTGTCTATCCAGGTTACGTAGAGCGTCCCCTTGGAGTCCACCACCGGAAACGGTCCCTGCACGACCCGCTTGGTGCCGATCGCGTTCGACTGGCCCTCCGTGTCGTCGATCTCGCCGTAGGTCCGCTTCACCGTCGGTCCGACCGCCACCGGCTCCGACCAGGTAACGCCCTGGTCCAGCGAGTAGGCCAGCTTCGGCGTCGTCTGCACCTCAGGCGCGCCCAGCGTGGGCAGCTCACCCAGGTAGAGGATGTCGTAAATCGTGTTGAACTCGACAAAGGTGACGTAGATCACCGTCTGGTCCTCGATAGTGGGATGGGGGCCCGTCGTCATCCACGGCTTGTCCAGAAAACTCAGGCTCACCTTGCCTCGCATGCGGCCGGTCGGGTCGAGAATGATGTCATCAGTTGTCACATCGCTGCGCGCGCTGTCGACCGGCTCCTCCCACACGAATCCGCCATCCTTCGAGGCAGAGACTGCGATCGATGAGACCAGCGCAAAGCCGGTCGCGTTTCCGACCGTGTACTCCTTGATGCCGATCGAGATCGAGGCCATATAGACATTGCCGTCGCTATCGAAATCCACCACCGGATCGCCGCCGGAGATGCGGTCCTTGCGCAGATACTTAATCTGCTGCGGCCCCTCCCAGTTCACCCCGCCGTCGATGCTGACGTAGGCCGTGTTGTTGGGGAAGTTGTAATCGATCACGCCTAGGACCAGGTGGTCCGGGTCATGCGGGTTGACCGCAATGTCCGGCTCCGTCTGCAGGGGGCTGTGGCTGAAATCGCGCGTCACCAGCAGGTCGCGGCTGAACGCCGGCGCCGGGTCGCGATAGGGCACCAAAATGCCCGGCCCTGCCGACTGCAGCAGCGGAGCGTCGCCGCTGCTTGGCAGGCTGGACAGATTTTGACGGTCGAGTGTATTCCAGCCCGGACGGTCGAGGAATATCCGATTGTCCACACCTTGGGCGATCAGCCACGCCGGGCCGGAAAGAACATCCTGGATCGGGTTCATCGCGTCCATAATGTCGGCCGGGTTCTTGCTGATCTTGCCCCGCTCCGGCAGTGTGGGCACCGGCATCTGCGCGGCCGCGGGCAGCGGCACGGCCAGCAGCGCAACCATCAAGACCAGAACAGAGCACCGCAAGCCCAGCCGGAAGCCAGCGCCGGTCCGTTTGATTCTGTGCAGTCTAACCATGGGACGTAAACTCCTTATGTTCACGGCAACGACCGGCATCCGCGCCGGCTGATGCAAAATGGACTTGGACAGCCGCGTCCAATGTCCCCGTCGGTTACGATTTGGAGCGATGTTGAACGCGCCCCTACTTATATGCGGCGAGCACGATTTCAACTGGAAGGGCAACAAATGTTATCATAATAGCAAACTAGCGTTCCCGGTCTTGGTAGGCGCCACTACGATCTGACCTGAATTCGAACTGAGACTAGGACTTTCCGTCTTGCCGCCTGCGGAGGAAAATCACCCTTCCAAAGGCTGCCGGCCGCCGGAGTGAACGCAAATCCGTTCTACCGGCCCGGGCAGCTGCCGGCGCGAATCACGGTTCATCCGTCTCATGCAGGTAGCAGGCAACATAGTGATCCGGTTCGACTTCACGCAAGACCGGCGTCTTCAGTTCGCAGCGCCCGGCCATGAAGGCAGCGCAACGGGGATGAAATGAACACCCGCTCGGCGCATTGACCGGGTTGGGCGGCTCGCCGGGCAAACTGGGCCGCTGTTTCAGCCGGTTGGCCGGGTCCGGCTCCGGCACCGACGCTATCAAAGCCTGCGTATATGGATGCAGCGGACTGCGGACGATATCGGCCGCCTGCCCCATTTCGACGACGCAGCCCAGATACATCACCACGATACGCTGCGCAAAATGGCGGGCCGTGGCAATATCGTGGGTGATGTACAAAAAAGCGATGTTGAACCGTTCTTGCAGCTCACGCAGCAACGCCAGCAACTCGGCCCGGCTCGAAGCATCCACCATCGAGACAGGCTCATCTGCCACGATGAACTGCGGCTGCATGACGAGAGCGCGGGCGATGCTCAACCTTTGTCGCTGACCGCCCGACAACAGATCGGGATACTTGTCGGCGATCTCCGGCGCCGGGCGCAGACGCACATCGTGCAGCGCCTGCAACACACGTTCCCGCCGCTCCCGCTCGTTGCCGATTCCGTGGATCACCAGGGGTTCGGCTACGCTATCGTACGCCTTCATAAAGGGATCGATGCTTGCGAACGGGTCCTGAAAGACGGCAGCGGTCCGGCGGCGAAAAGCCTTCTGCGCCTTGCGCGGCAAGGCGCTAATCTCGGTATTGTCGAAGTGGACGTGACCGTCCGTAACCCGGACCAGCCCGAGCGCTGCCCGTCCCAAGGTGGTCTTGCCGCTGCCCGACTCGCCGACGACGGCAACAACCTCGCCGGCCGCGATGTCCAGCGTCACGCCGTCCACAGCGTGGATCGACTCACTGCCAAAAAGTCCCTTGCGGACGCTGAAATCTACCTTAACGTCTTCGAGTCGGACCAGCGGTTCTGACAAACATGTCGACGGACTCGTATTCATTAGCAATGATCAAGGCGCAATTTCGCCAGAATGCGACACAACCTAGAGTATACTCGTCCGTTGCCCACTGCGCAAAGAGAATGCCGGCAACGGACTCGCCAAACGGCCCGCGCCCGCCGCAGAAATTCTTCGCCGCTGCAGGCGCCCCGCAATACCTTGTGATCGAAAAGAGAGTTCGCAGATCAGGCATCGAACGACACCTTTTCGATCAATGTCAGGGGCGAAGAGCAGACCGTTTGCTCTCTTTTTCCGCCCCTCTGGAGGATCCCAGATGAAATTACACGTCCAGCTGCCGCGATTCGACGCTCTCCGCGCCGGTTTACACCTTCGACACACCCTGCGCAGACCGCCGGTTCAACTGATACCGGCTGCATTTGCCCTGCTTTTGGCCGCGTGCCAGCTCACTCAAGTCACGCCCGCCGGCGCGACGCCGCCCGCCCCAACGGCAACCAGAACGCCGGCGGCTATCGTCATCCCCACCCGGACGCCCGGACCGGCCCCGACCGCCACACCTGCGCCGCTGGCCGAACCCGACCGCGCCCTGGCAGTAACACTCAGCGCCGAAGGGCGGTCCCTCTTCGTAACCAGCGACCTCAACGGCGCCGAAGCCGCTTTCATCGACGCAATCTCCGCCGACCCCAGCTATCTGCCCGCCCACCTCGGCCTGACCGATGTCTACCTCTATCAGTCGCAGTACTGGCAACAGGCCCTGCAGTCCGCACAGAACGCAATCGCGCTGGCGCCTGAGGACAGCACCGCCCTCGCCTACCTCGCCTGGGCGAAGCAGGGCGCCCACCACTTCGACGAAGCCAAAGTGATCGGACTTCAGGCAGTCGAGCTGGGCGCGGAAAACGCAACCGCCCACATGGCCCTGGCCGACATCCTCGTCAGTATGTATGAGGTCGACCTCGCCTTTGAACACGCCCAATCCGCCGTGCGCCTTGACCCCGACTCCGCCCCAGCCTGGGCCACTCTCGGCTCAATCGCCTTCCAGATGCACGACTGGGACCAGGCCGGCGACGCCTACGCACAAGCCCTCGATCTGGAACCGGGCTTCTTTGCCTGGCACATCGTCAACGCCCGCCACGAGTTCAACGTCTACGGTGACGTCTATGCCGCCCGCTCGATCGCCGAACCCGCAATCAGCGCCCTGCCCGACCACGCCTCCACCCTCTTCTTCGAGGCCGATATGGCCGCCGAAGAGGGCGACTGGGAGACGAGCGAGGCGAAATGCATGCGGACCATCACCCTCGACCAGCCCCACACCCCCTTCCCCGACGCCTACAGCTGCATGGCGCTGATGCTGCTCCAGCAGGAGCGCAACAATGAAACGGCCGCCTACCAGGCACTTGCCGAAGATCGCGCCACCGTCCACCGCCGAGATGTCACCCTGATCCGCATGCGGTTGCTCAATGATCAGGACCTCTGCGAAGAGTCGCGCGCGCTGGCGCAGGACTGGCTCGACGCCCGCCCCTACAGCATCTCAGCCAAGCGCATGGTCGGCGTCAGCTATCTATGCGATAGAGATTTCACCACCGCGGCCACCTATTTCCGCCAGACCCTCGACGCGCTGCCCGAATCGGTAGGCGATGCCCGCCTGCTCGCCATCGCCTATGCCCGCGACGACAAGGCGCTTGAGGCGCGCGCCGCCCTCAACGAGATCAAAGCCCTGGCCACCGACGACCCCCTCTACTACCAGGCCCTCTACGAGACGCACCTGATGCTGGGACAGCTCGACGAAGCCGTGTCCGCGGCCCAGCGCTGGCAGGTACTGCGCCCCGAAAGCCTCGACGCCCGCGAAAGCCTGGCCTTCGTGCAGCTGTACGAGGGCAACGTCGAGGCCGCCCAGAGCATCGCGCTCGACGCGCTCGAACGCGGCGCGCGCACCTCCACCGTGCTGGCCGTCCTCGGCGAGACCTATACCCGCATGGGAGAATTCGAAAAAGCCCAGCCGCTGTTGGAAGAGGCAATCCAGCTGAACAGCGACCACATCGTGGCCCGCAATGCCCTCGCACTCCTCTTCCTCGCCCAGGTCCGCTGCGCCGAGGCCGAACCCCATTTGCGCTGGCTGATCGACAACACCGACGACGAGGAGGAGAAAGAAGCGCTGGAAGACGTGCTGGACAGATGCTTCGACCGCGCCGCCCGTCCCACGCCCGATCCGGCAATGATGCTCGACGACCAGGAGGCAGTCACAGCTGCCGTGAAGGTCCTGCAGGATGCCGATGTCGAAATCCGCTACCTGGACATCGAGGAGGGCGAAGAGGGGCAACGGACCCTGGTGGTGGCCTATGCCGTCGACCTGGCCGTCGACAGCGAGGAGTACGCCAACGTCGAACGTCAGCTGATCGTCGAACTATCGCGCCTCCTGCCCCGCATCAGCTCCGAACCGGACGCGCTCGTCGTCGTCGCCGGCACCTTCAACCGCACAACCTCCGTCACCGGCGTCGTCACCCAGGCGGCCGTCGCCTGGACGCAGGGCGACCTCAGCGACGAGGAGTTCGAAGCAACCTGGCAGCGCCAGACCGCCGACACAAGTGGTTAGTGGACGACACGATCGCCATCCACCAACCTCTATCTACTGCCGTTAGGCCAGGCCCAGCGCAACCACCTTTTTCGCCAGCGCCGCACGCTCGTCCGCGGTCAGCGGTTCCCCGGGCGGGCGCGGGTCGCCGCAGTCGATCCCCAGCCGCTGGCCGATAACCGCCTTGATCACCCCGTGGAACTTGGCCGGCAGCGCCAGCGCCTCCGACACCGACGAAGCCTTTTCCTGCGCTGCCCGCGCCGCCTCGATGTCGCCCGCCTCGTAGGCCCGCCAGATCGCAGCCCATAGCTCGGGCGCCATGTTGGGCGGGCCGTCTACGCAGCCGGTCGCCCCGATCAGCAGGCCCGGCAGCATCAGGCGCGCGTTGCCGATCAGACAGGACAGCCCCATCTCAGCGAAAGTTTTCACATAGGGAATGTAGGGGGCTGAATGTTTGAGCCCGGCCAGCTGGGGCACGCCTTCCTGGATCTTGGCCATCAGTTCCGGGGTGATCTCAACACCCGTGGCACTGGGTAGATTGTAGACGAAAAAGGGCAGGTCCGCCGCGGCCGCGACCACCCGGTAATGTTCGACGACCCCCTTGTCGCTCTGCGTGTAGAAGAACGGCGGCACGCAGCAGATCGCCTCGACCCCGGCTTTGGCCGCGTGTTCGGCCAGCCGCGCGGCCCGTTCCGTCGTCGGCGCGCCCACGTGCATGATGTTGGCGATGCGCCCTTGGGACTGGTCCGCGGCAATCTCCGCAATCCGCCGGTTCTCTGCATCGTCCAACAGAATGCTCTCGCCCGTGCCGCCCGCCACCCAGAACCCCTGCACCCCGGCCTGGATATTGAACTCCATCACTTGGCGGAACGCCTCCTCGTTCAACCCGCCCTCCGCCGTCATCGGTGTGATGATGGCGGGGAAAATCCCTCTGAACTTGTTCATCTGCCTCTCTCTTTCTTTAGTTTTTCGTTCTTGGTTTTCAGTTTTCAGTAACTGCACGAGCGGGACTGGCCTCTGGCAACCGGCCACTAGCCACTGCCTTCCTCCGTTTCCGACATCAACGCGTTCACCTCCTCGCGGTAGGCGTTGAACGTCTGCTCATCCGGCTCACGGATGCCGTACCAGACGCGGTCGAATGTCTCCACCACCGGCTCCAGATGGGGCCGCGCCGGACTGTGCGGCGGCAGACTCGCCAGTACCTCGCGGTTCGTCCTGTTTTCTACCTGCTGCAGCAGACCGTTCTCACGCAGGTGCAGCAGCGCCGACAGGAAAAGTGTTCGCACCGCCTGCCGGTACGCCCCGCTCTGGGCCTGCGCGGTCGCCTGCTCGCGCGCCTCGGCCGCGGTCGCCGGTCCCTCACTCCCTGCGCTGCGGGCGCGCGCCGCGCTGTCCGTCAGTATGCCACCCAGGAAGCCGCGCAGCCAATAGCTGAGTAGAAGCACCAGCAACAGGCTGCCGACAATGATGATTCCCCAACCGGCAACGGTGCTGACCGCCTGCCCCGCCGACGCGCCCGCGCCTCCGCTTGCCTGTCGCTGGGGCTTCAATCGGTCCCACAGATCTTCAAGCCAGTGCGTGAATCGCTCCCACAGGCTGGGCCGGTCGAGGTCCAGGCGCTGGGAGACGCGGTCGAGGGCCGCCAGGCGGTCGGCGGTGCGATCGCTGTCGACGAGCTCCAATTGGGCGAGCACCGTTTCCAGGCGGACGCGCGCGTCGTCGACATTCTCGATGCCGTCCAGCAGCGGCGTGATATCCAGTACGCGCCCGCTCGGCAGTCTGACCTGCTCGATGGCGGCGAGGTCGGCCTGCACTTTCTCCAGGTCGACGCCGCTCTCCAGTTGCGCCAGCGCGGCGGCGAGCCGCTCCTCGTAAACGGACAGAGAGACCGGTGCTTCGTCTTGGGCGTGAAGGGGGCCGGCCGGCCACAGAGTGGCTAGGAGAAGGAAAAGCCACCCGGCGCGTCCGCGCGCGGTCGCAATCATCTACATCCTCCTCGAGATCGCATCTACCGCCACTCGCTCCTGATCAGCCTTCTGGGCGGCTGTGCAGCGCTTCGATGCCCTGGGCAGTGAAGGCCAGGCTGACAAGCGCGGTGGCGGCCATTTCCAAAAAGAGCGCGAGAACGCCGACGATCGACTCTTCGCCGAACAAAACGGAGAGAATCCCAGCCGGGACGAGAAAGATTGCCGCCGTCGGCAGGAAAACGCCGAAACGCGCCCGGTAGAGCCGGAAGGCGCGGTCCAGCAGGTCGCCCACGCTCATCGGCCCGGAGAGAGGGAACTGGGTCACTATGGCGCGCGCGCGCCGGCGTCCCGGCCCACTTGTTCTTCCATTTCGGCGAGGCGCAACTCTAGGTCGTAGCTCTCGCGCCGTATGCGCAGATCGTAGTAGAGCAGCACGATCGCGGCGACGTAGAAGGGCAGGCCGAAGACCGAGATGAGGGAGGAGACCGCCGTGGGCAGGGTCATCGCCAGTTCGAGCGCCTCGGTCGGCATCAGAATCATAATCGCCCACTGCAGCGCCATCACGGGCACAGACATGAATAGCGCCATAAGAATGTAAATCAGGACCAGGTAGCCGACCATGCGCAGCACGTTGCCCTGGCTCAGGTGCCAGCTGCGGCGCAGGGCATCAATCGGGCCCGTCCCCTCGGCGACCAGCGCGGTCGGGGCGACGAGCCAGCGCGCAGACAGATAGAAGGACGGGACCAGGACCAGAATGATGGCAAGGCCGTATCCGCAGATGGCCAGCCCGACCATGCCGACGACGGCGAGGATGCCGCCCGCCCCGTCGCTCTCGAACGGGTTCCCGCCGAACAGCGCGCCGGCCGCGGCCACCAACGCAAGACCGGCCAGGACCAGCGGGATCAGGACCACGATTGAGGCGGCGGCGATGGCCGCGTACTGCACAATCATCATACCGACAAAGGGCAGGAAACGGCGCACACCGCGGCGAAGGCCGGCCATGAGCGGGAGCGAGCCGCCGTGCAGCGCCTCGACCGCCTGCACGGTAAGCGAAAGGTTGGCAATCGCGTTGGCCGCGGCGCTCACGACGCCGAGAAGCAACACGCTGGCGTATAACCCGCCGAAAAGGTCAAAGGCCATCGAGAACGGGATGTCATCGGGGTCAGTGGCTTCGGTCATGAACTGCCCCATGTTCTGCATGAAGCCGCCGAAGGAACCTCCCAGGAAGATGCCGGAGATGATCGCGATCGGGACGAGCAGGACGGCCGCCGTCAGCAGAAAAAGGCCGAAACGGGCGCGGTAGAGGCGGAAGGCGCGGTCCAGCAGGTCGCCGACGGTGAGGGGACCAGCCAGCGCCAGGGGTGAACCCGTCCCTGTCTGCGGAGTTGGAGTCTGTACACCCATGGTTTACTTCTCCAGACGCGCATCCCGCAGCCGGTCGGCGTCGATCTCCGCCCGGCCGAGCCGGGTCACGTCGAGGTAGCCGTCGGCGATCGACGGCGGCTGCGTCAACAGGTCCTCTTCCAGCTTGAGGAAAAAACTCAGCTCGCACGGCAGGTTGATGCCGGGCCGGGCGGCGAATAGCGCCGCGCCGACGGTCCCCCAGCCGGCGCTGGCCTGCGAGCCGACCATGACCTTCTTGCCGGCAACCAGCGCCTGGTTCAACATCTGCGCCGATTCGGTGAAGCCGGTGCGCGCGGTCTTGATGTTGAGGATGTGGAAGGTGTCCAGGCTGAGCTCGCGGCGCAGGTCGCGGGCGCTGAAGACGCTGTCGTCGGCGATAAGGGGCAGCGCGTCGACCTTGCGTGCGGCCGCGCGCGCGAGGACCAGCTCCACCGGCAGCGGCTCCTCACAGTAGCGCACCTCCAGCTCGGCCATCTGTTCCAGGCGCGCCCGCACGTTCTGCGGCTCGAAGCACTCGTTGGCGTCAACGTAGAGATCGACGCCCGCGCCGAACCGATCGCGCAGGCTTCGCAGCCGCTGCAGGTCCGCGCCCCAGTCCAGCCCTACCTTCACCTTGAGTACGCGCACGCCCTGCGCCACGATGCGCTCGGCCTCCGCCAGGCTGGCGTCGATCTCGCCCAGGCCCAAAATGTAGCTCACGCGCACCTGCGAGCGGCCGGCGCCAACCTGCTCGTACAGGTCGCGCCCGCGGCTGACGGCCAGCGCGTGGTGCAGCGCCATATCGAGCGCGCCGCGGGCGGTCTGGTTGTTTTTGACCGTCTGCAGACGTGCGTAGAGCTTTGGCAGGGTCGAGTCGTCCAGCATCTCGCCCAGTAGGCGGGGCGCAAGCTCCTGGCGGACCACGCTGCAGATGCCGTCGACGGTCTCGCCGTAGATGGTGGGGCGGGGCGGCGCTTCGCCCCAGCCCTCGCTGCCGTCGCTCAGCCGCACATGCAGCAGCACGTGCCGCACATCAGGCATCACGCTGGCCGCGCCCCAACGCAGCGGAGAGCGCAGCGGCAGGCGGAAGGGAATTGGTTCGATGGCTTCGATGATGGTGGGCATTGCGGTTCCAACTCTACTGGCTGCCGGCCGCTGCGTGGATCAGTTCGCCGATCGCGGCCGCGGCTTCGGCGGGCGAATGGGTCGTTGTATCGACGACAACGGTGCGATCGGGGGCCTCGCGCCGCAGGATTTCAGCAGCCGCGTGCGGGTCGTAGTTGCGGCGCTCGGCCGCGACAATGGCGACCTTGGCCGCGAGCTCGACGCCGTCCACCTCGCCGCGTCGCACCAACGCGGCCAAGCGGTCCTGCTCCTCCTGCGTAAAGAGCGCGCGTCCTTCCGCCGCATCCTCCCAGCGGAAGCCGCCGCCTGCCTCCAGGCCGGCCACCTGGTCGAAGGCGTCGCGGCGCTGCAGCAGCCGCTCCACGCGCACAACATCGGGCGCGTGGAGCACGGCAAAGCGGGCCAGCGGCAGGCTCTGCGCGGCAAAGGTAACCTCATCCGCGCCGCGCAGGCCGTCGAAGATGTGCAGGCCGGGCGCGCCCGCCTGCGGCCGCGGCAGCACCAGCCGGCTGAGCGCGTGGGCCAGACCGCCTGAATAGCGCTCGCGGTAGCGCCGCGTGTAGTCGAAACGGAGCCGTCGGTCGGTCACCGCGCCGGGGGTCTCGCCGTCCCAGCCCTGTACGGTGGGGATGACCAGCAGGTCGGCAATCTTACGCCGGTTGGGCAGGAGAGAGACGCCGTCCCAGCCGCTGCGCAGCGCGTTGACGGCGGTGCTCTTGCCCACGCCGGTGACACCGACGAGGACCAACACGGGCAGATCGACGATGGCGGCCCAGCCGGCGGGCGGGGCGCCGGCGCCGAGGCCGTCTTCAAGCAGTTGGAATTGGGCGTTCATCGGCATCATTATATGCCTCCGCAGAAGCGGCTGCCAACCGGTTGCGCGACGGCCGGCGCCCCGAAATGGGGCGGGATCGCGGCAGCGTGCGCGTTTCCGGGCCGCCCGTGCGCGGCGCGGTCAGTTGTGTGCGCGGCGGGCGACGAAGCCGGCGGCGGAAAGGGTATCGAAAGGGTATCGGATGTCGACCAATGTCGACCAATGTCGTCCTTCTCAAGGAAGTTTTTCTTCTCTCGTGACAGGATATTGGGACGAGCGTTTGTGACAGGATGTCGGGGTCCGCGTTCTGTTGCGACCGAATGCGACAAATGTCGACCGCGCGTAGACATATGTCGACCGCGCGTCGATAAATGTCGTGTTTGGGCGCCTGCAACAGGTTTGGGCGTGTAAGAGCAGGGAGATACAAATTTTTCTCCAAAAAGCGGACAATGGGCCGCGGCGATATTGGCCGGGCTGGGCGGGCTGGGCGGGCGGCGGGTTGCTGCGCACGGCCAGCGTGTCGTGCGCGCACCAGAGATAAGAACAAGAGATTCAAATGACATTTGTCTGCAGTTGCGGCCGGGCCGCGGCCCGTTCGGTCATCCTTGTAGACCATTGTACTGCATAATTCAGGCTCTTGCCCGGAAATGCGGAAAGTCAACCTGCCGTCCCTCGCCCGGAGATTGGGATACGCCCGAAAACGGCGGTTTTCTTTGCCCGCAGTCTGCGCTGTGCTATGATGCAATGATAGGTTTCGGCGCAGAACGCCTCCGATGGCGTCCGAACGCCCGCGCCGGATAGAGAGGCGGGGCGGCTGCGGATGTATCAGAAGACATGATATCCCGATTGAGATTCTTATGTTCATCGCCCGGCGTCCCCTTTTGCGGAAGCCGCAACGGGCGGACCCGACAGTGGCCGCTGCTCATCCGGCTGCTCTTGGCAGGGTCGCTGGCTCTGACAGCCTCTTCCGTCGCTGCCGCCACACCGTCCACTGAATTGCCCGATGACCTGACGCCGGTCTACCTCATCCAGAGCGATGGGGCGAGCTCGCCGCTCTCCTCGCGCCGCGTCACGACCTTCGGCCTGGTGAGCGGTGTGCAGTCGAACGGGTTCTACCTGCAGGACCCGAGCGGCGACGACAACCCGGAGACCAGCGACGGTATCTTCGTCTACACCTCCTCCGCGCCGAGGGTGGAGACTGGCGCGTGCATCGTCGTGCACGGCGGGGAGGTGGCCGAGTACTATGAAAAGACGGAGTTGACCACGCCGCGCAGAGTTGAGACGCTCCCGGCCGAAGCCTGCGGCGGTCTGACCGCGGCGGCGGCGCCGCTGCCCGTTCCCAACGTGGCGCCGGAGCTGCGGCTGGAGCGGTTCGAGGGCATGCTGGTCGCGTTCTCGGAACTGCAAGGCGTTGTGCAGGGGCCGACCAAGCATTTCAGCAACGGCAATGTCGAGATCGCGCTCATCGCCGACCGTTCGCTGCCCTACGTGCACGGCGGGCGCGTCCTGCGCTCCAACCCGTCCGATACTGCCGGGCTGATCTTCCTGGGCAACGGACTGGGCGCGCAGCTGCCGCAGGTGGGCTGGGGCGACCGCGTGCGCGTACGCCCCGCGCAGCCCGGCGCGCAGCTGCAGGCGGTCGTCGACTACAGCTTCGGCAAATATCTGTTGCTCCTGCTGCCGGGCCAGGAGATCGAGGTGCTCTCGCGCCGCGCGGCGCAGGAGCATCCCGCCCAGCCTGACACGGGCGCTTTCCGCGTCTGCTCCTTCAACGTGCTGGCGTTGGGGCGGGGTTTTGATCAGTTGCCCGACGAAGCCGAATACGAGGCCGCGCTGCAGCAGCGGGCGGCCGCGATCGCCGAAGGCCTGCAGAACTGTGAAATCATCGGCCTGCAGGAGACCGGCAAGCCGGAAGATGCCGAAAACCTGGCGCGCGTCCTGAGCGAAGTCAGCGGGCTGCGCTACAGCGCGCTGGCTTTTGCCGGCCCGGGGACCGCGAGCCCCGATTTTCCGCTGACGAACAGCCTGCTCGTGCGCGACGACCGCGTGACTGTGGTGCAGGCGCAGACCGAGCAGGCCTGTAGCCGGTTCAGCTTCAGTGTGCGGCTGGTCCCCGGACAGTGTCCAGCGCGCCTTCTTCCGCTCTTCAGCCGGCCGCCCCTGGTGGCCGACCTGCTCGTGAGCGGCCCCTGGGGCGAGGCGTACCCGCTGACGGTTATCGTCAACCACTGGCGCAGCAAGCGCGGCGACGAGTCGGTCAACGTCGTCCATCGCAAGCTGCAGGCGGAGCATGTAGCCGCGCTTGTGCAGGGCCGCCTGGATGCGGACCCCGGCGCGCACGTCGTCGTCCTGGGCGACCTGAACGACTTCGAAGACAGCGGGCCGGTCCTGGCGCTGCAGAACGGCACGCAGCCGGCGCTGGTCCAAACCTTCGACGCGCTGCCGCCGCTGGACCGCTACACCTACATCTTCAACGGCGCCAGCCAGGTGCTCGACCATCTGCTGCTGACAGAGGGGATGAAGCCCCACTTCGGCGGCATCGACATCCTGCATATCAACGCCGATTACCCGATCGCGCAGGAGCCGGGCGAGATGACGCTGTACGGCTCCAGCGATCACGACCCGCTGGCGTTGACGGTGCGGCCGGTGGGCGCCGCCTGGATCGCGGGCAACGCGCATCTCCCCAACGCAGCGGTAGAGCTTTTCGACGACGGCGGCGCGGTCGTCGCGCGCACGCACAGCGACGCCCTGGGCGATTTCCGCTTCTTCGATCTGCGGCCGGCCGCTTACACGGTGCGTCTTGCCGGGCACACGCCCGGTACCCAGGCGCCGCCGGCGCTTCGCGTCCAGGTCGAGCCGGGCCGGGCCGCGGTCGTCGAGTTGTCCGCGCCCGACCGCCGCGCCGATGCCGGCGCGGCCGGCGCGCTGTTCAGCATATTTTACGGTCTGGCGGCCGCCGACTAGACGGGCGCTGCGAATCCAGATTGGACTGGTGATGAGAGCGCCCCTGCCTGAAAAGACGCGGCGGCGTCATGGAGGCGGAGATGGGTAGAGTTTATCTGACGTGGCACGACGTGGAAGAGTTGATCACCAAGGTGGTGATGCAGCTCAATACGCCTTATGACGCCCTTCTTCTGGTCACCCGCGGCGGCATCGTCCCCGGTGGCATGATCGCCGAGGCGTTGAAGATGAAAGAGCTGCTGACCGCGTCGGTCGTCTTTCAGCACGGGCCGGGCGTACGCGCCGAACTGAGCTGGCCCCGCTTCCAGCAGTTTCCCACGGATGCGCTCCTGAAGGGCAAGAAAATCCTGATCGTCGACAATATCTGGGACCGGGGCCGCACCATCGTCACGGTCAAGAGCCGGGTGCAGGGCAGCGGCGGCATACCCGAAACCGCGGTCCTCCACTGGAAGCAGCGCCAGAGCCTCTTCGAAAACGAGAAACCAGACTACTACGCCGAGCTGACCGACGACTGGATAAACTACCCCTGGCAGCGAATCGACGACTCGGACGATCTCGTCAGGGTCCGCCCGCCCGCGCCGGAGCTGTCCTGATGTCGGAGCTGATACGCCGCCTGCGAGCGGCCCATCCCGACGCCCACTGCGCGCTCGACCACGAGAACCCGTTTCAGCTGCTGGTGGCGACGATCCTCTCGGCCCAATGCACCGACGAACGTGTCAACCAGGTGACGCCGGCCCTGTTCGCGCGCTTCCCGACGCCGGAGGCGATGGCCGCGGCCGACCGCGCGGAGCTGGAAGAGCTGATCCGCACGACCGGCTTCTTTCGCAACAAGGCCAAGAGCCTCCAGGGCGCCAGCGCGCTGATCTGCCAAAATTTCGGCGGCGAGGTGCCGCAGGAGATGGATGAGCTGATCAGCCTGCCGGGCGTGGCGCGCAAGACCGCCAACGTCGTGCGCGGCGTCTGTTTCGGCCTGGCCGACGGCATCGTCGTCGATACCCACGTCAAGCGGCTCTCGCAGCGGCTGGGCCTCACGCAGGAGAAGAGCCCGGAAAAGATCGAGAAGGAGCTGATGACGCTCATCCCCGCCGAGGACTGGATCGACATCGCCCATCTGCTGATCTTCCACGGGCGGCGCGTCTGCAACGCGCGTAAGCCGGACTGCGCCAACTGTTCACTGGCGGACCTTTGCCCGTCGGCTGGGGAGTTTTGAGTTCCTGGTTTTTCGTTTCCAGTGATAGGTGAAAAGTGGCGGTTGAGGCCATGTCGGGACGGGGCAGCGGGCAACAAGATCAACTGTCAAGGAGGCCGATTTGACCGAGGACCTCTTACAGACAACACCTAGAATCGAGCGACGGGCCGGCTACTTCAGAAACGGTCTACGCAAAATAGAGGCGGCGCAAACCATAGGTCCGCTCATTGACCTGGACCGCAATCGTTCCCATAGCTTTTGCTGTTTCCGGGATGCGCTCAGGGACTTGGTGGGCCGACCGCAATTCCAGGCACGTCAAAACGCTTGAAATGGGGTGGGAAAGTTCGAGTTGCCCCTGATGCGCTGTTGGGGTGTCGCAACTCAGTTTTCGCCGTCCCCCCGCTCCTGCGGACTGACGTAGAGCGTGTAGCCTTCCCTCTCCTCGACTCTGACCTGATCACCGGCATGCGGCGCGTCCGCGCCGGATGAGGATGCGTCGCGCAGCTGCGCGTTCCAGATTTCTCCGGCGATCAGGACCTTGCCCTTGCCGTCCTCGGCGAAAGGAGTCCGTACGGTCGCCAGCGAGCCGATCAGCCCCTCGCTGCCGGTGGCGGTGCCGCGACGCTGCGCCTGCACGACCTTACCGCCGATGAAGAAGGCGAACGCGCCCATCCCCACGCCCAACGAGATGATCGTCGCCCACGGCACAGCCAGCCCGGGCGCGTCGAAAAGCAGCGCGCTGCCGAAAATAAAGGCGACCGCGCCCCCCAGCGCCAGCGCGCCGAAGGCCGGTGTGAACGCTTCGGCCACCAGCAGAATGAGCGCAAGCCCGATCAGCGCCAGGCCGGCGAAATTCGCTTCCAGCTGCCCCAGCGAATAGAGACCCAGCAGCAGACTGATCAGACCGATCATCCCCGGTATGAATGTGCCCGGATTGTAGATCTCGGCGATCAGCCCGATCGAGCCGAGGGTCAGCAGAATCGTGGCGACGGTGGGGTTGCTGATGAAGTTCAGGAACTCCTGCAACGGAGACAGCGCGCGCGGCACAATGCGCGCATCCGCGGTGCGCAGGGTCCGCTCTTCACCCTGTACCGTGATGACGAAGCCGTCCATCTGCACCAGCAGATCGGTCACGTCCAACGCGATAAAGTCGATGACGCCCAGCTCCAGCGCGCGCGTGGCCGTGGCCGCGGCCGCCTCTTCCACCGCGGCGACAGCCCACTCCACCGCCTCGTCGCCGCGACGCGCAGCCAGGTTTTCGATGTCGGCACTGAGAATGTTGACCACCTTCTCCTGCATCGTCTCGCCGATCTCCTCCCCCTGGCCGCCGACGGGACTGGCCGCGCCGATGCTGCTGCCGGGCGCCATCGCCGCGACATGACCGGCCAGCGTGATGAAGGTGCCGGCGCTACCGGCCTGCGCCGCGCTGGGCGAAACATAGACCACGACCGGCACAGGCGACGCCAGCATCTCCTGCACGATCTTCTTGGTAACGTCGACGCTGCCGCCGGGTGTGTCAAGGCGCAGAATGACCGCCTCGGCGCCGTCGGCCTGGGCCTCCTCGATCGCGTCGCTGAGATACTGGCGCAGGACCGGCGTCACCGCGCCGCTGAAGGTCAACACCAGCACTTGGCCGCGCTCCGCCTGCGCGCCGGCAGCCGCCTTCACACCGTCAGCCGCGGTCAGGAGGATTCCCAGCAACAGACAGGAGAGATAGAAGGCGCGGTAGAGCGTTATCGGCAACGCCCGGCCTGCCCGCTGCACGCCTCGCTGGCGACGTCTGAACATCGATGGTTTTTTCATCATCCTCCCGTTACCCGCCGCTCTATCGGGCGTTCAGCCTGACCTGCTCGACCGCGGCCAGCATCTCCTCGACCGACTGCCGCCCGGCGTCGCTGACCGAGCCCAGCATCTGCGTCAACTCTTCGACACGCGCCGGCCCATCGACCGGCTGCACGTCGGTGCCCGTGCGCAGCTCTCCCTCGCTCTCAAAGTTCCGCTTGCGCACGGTCAGATGGAGGTCGCCGAATGCGGCCAGCTGCGGCAGATGGGTGATGCAGAGCACCTGGTGGCGCAGCCGGCCGTCACCCGGCTGCTGGCCGGTCAGGTTCCATAGCTTTTCACCGACAACGCCGCCGACGCGGCCGCCGATGCCCTGGTCGATCTCATCAAAAATCAGGACCGGCGTCTGGTCGGCCTGCGTCAGCACACTCTTCAGCGCCAGCATCAAACGGGCGGTCTCCCCACCGGACGCCACCTTGGCCATCGGCTTGACCGGCTCGCCGGGGTTGGCGCTGAGCAGAAACGCGACCCGGTCGACGCCGCTGACGTCAAAGGCGACGCGCCGGCCATCGGGCAGACAGGCGCCGTCCTCCTGTTCTTTCATGTCGACGGCGACGGCAAATTGGGCGTGGCGCATGTTGAGCTGGGCCAGCTCGGCCTCCACCTGCCGCGCCATCCGTTCGCCCGCGGCCTCCCGCGCCGCGCTCAGTTCGGCGCCCAACACACCGATTTCTCTCAATAGCCTCTCTTCCTCTTCCTCCAATACGGCCGTCTGCGCCTCCCAGTTGCTCAGCTCCTCCAGCTCCGCCTGCGCCGCGGCCGCGAAGGCCAGTATCTCCTGCGCGCTGTCGCCGTACTTGCGTCTGAGGTTTGCGATCAGGGTAAGGCGCTCCTCGACCTCGGCCAGCCGCTGCGGGTTGAACTCAAGGCCGTCGGCGTAGCCCTGCAGCGCGCGCGCCAAGTCGGACAGCTCCTCGAGCAGGACCTGACCGCGCGCGGCCGCGTCGGCCATGCCGCCGTCGATGGCCGCCAGCCGTTCGACCCGGCCCGCTGCCGCGGCCAGGCCGTCAATGACGCCCGGCATTCCGCCCTCACCCTCGTTCAGCAGCGCGGCCGCGCCGTTCGCCAGTTGCAGGAGCGCCTCGGCGTTGCCAAGCCGTTTGCGCTCGACCTCCAGCGCTTCTTCCTCACCCGCTTCCAACCCCGCCGCGCCGATCTCCTCGACCTGAAAACTCAGGAGGTCGAGCCGTTGCGCGACGGTGCGGGCGTCGCTGCGGAGCCGCACCAGCTCCTCCCGCGTCCGCTGCACCTGCTGCACCTTCTGCGCCACACGGCCGCGCAATGGCAACAGGCCGCCGTACCGGTCGAGCAGATGCACGTGCGTACGCGGCCGCAACAGCCCCAAGTGTTGGCCCTGCCCGTGAATATCGACAAGCAGCGCGGCCATCTCGCCCAGAAGTTGCCGCGTGACCGCGCGCCCGTTGATGCGGCTGATGCTGCGCCCGTTGCGGCGGACCTCGCGGCTGAGGATGAGCGTTTCCGGCGCGTCGGGGTCGTCCAACCCCTCGGCCTGCACCAGCGACAGCGCGGCCGAAACGGCCGGTTCGCCGGGGTCGTCTGCCGGCGTCGCGGCTGCCAGCCGGAAGGTGGCCTCGATCTCGGCCCGGTCCGCACCCGCCCGCACCATCTCCGCGGTCGCCCTGTCGCCCAACAGCAGCCCGATGGCGTCGATGATGATCGACTTGCCCGCGCCGGTCTCTCCGGTCAGGATATTCAGTCCGCCGTGAAAGCGCAGCTGCAGCCGGTCGATGATGGCGAAGTTGCTGATGCGCAGCTCATCCAGCGCCGCGGCCGGTTCTGTTTGCGGCGCAGGGCCGGTCACGCCGGCTGCGGCCAGGAGGGATGGTTGGCTATGCCCCTGATCGACAGGGGCATGATCTGTCTGCGCTGCCATAGTATCGGGGCGCGTCCTTATCGTCAGTGCGGCGAAAATCCCCGCGCCCTATCTTAGCACAGATGGGTGGATGGATAGAAGAGGTCCAGCTTTGGCGAGAGGTTGAATTTGAAGGCCCGTCCCAATAGTCTCAGGACTGGTCTGCAGTTTTCTCCGGTCCACAGGATCGCAATCAGTTCCGCAGGGGTACGGTCGCCTTTCAAGCTGTTGCATGCGCGGCACAGCAGTTGCAACGCCTCGATGTGGTCGATGTCCCCGCGTGTTCGAACCGACCGAAACCGGCGCAGTTTCGACACAGACTGAGCCAGGCCCGGTCTTTGCCAAAAAGAGCAGGCAACTACGTTTCCTGGAGGATGGCTGCCCGGATAGGCATCTCCTCAGCGCCTCTATGCCGGTACAGCGTCCCGCCTGACAAGATACCTTCCCGCGGAGAGATAGAGGAGTGGAAAAACGATGTCTATAACAATCCATACCCAATGGAAACTTATGGCATCGGCAGAAAAGGTCTTTCCACTCCAGTTCCAAAGAAAAAGGTGAAGCACGGCGATTCCGGCGTACAGCGTAACGTTTGCCTCGAAATAGTCGGTTGTCAGGCCTCCCTCTGCGCCGCTGTCGAAAGCCCGTTTCCGCTGCCACCCTACCCAAATCGTCACGAGTCCGCCCAAGACCATTAGGGGGTTGAGGATGTCCCAGGCAATCGATCCGGGCCCTATAGATTGAGGATCGTAGAGTTGGCTGGCGACAAACTGGACCCAGACAACAACGGCCAGTACCTGCATTGCGATACCCAATATTCTGTTCACAATGAGTGTTTCCCTTCCAAGTGTGATGACGCGGGCAGGGATTCAGTTCAGAAAAGCCGGCCCGAAAATTCCTGCGCAAACCCCCGAAAAGTCTTATGGGACGTTGTTTTCCTGTGCAGGTCCGGTGTTCCGTGCCGTTACGTCAGTGATGCCTTGCTCTTGACAAGATACCTTCCGGTGGAAAACAGGAGCAGGGGAAGCGTGATATCGACAAGGATCCAGATCCAGCGGAAACTTATCGCGGGGTCTGAAAAACGGGAGCCGAACCAGTTCCAAAGAACTGCGTGAAGCAGAGCAATGCCGCCGTACAGTGCAAGGTTTGCCTCGAAGTAGTCTTTCGTCAGGGCCCTTTTGTCGACACTGGCGAGATGGCGTTTTCTTTGCACGCCAACAAGAATCGTAACCAGCAGGCATAGAACGTTAATGGGGTTGAGGACGCTCCAGACTTGAAAAGCGAGTCCTGTCTGGCCGGGATCGTAGAACTGGTTAGCGACAAACTGGACCCAGACGGCAACTGCAACCACCTGTAAGACAGTTCCCAAGATTCTGTTCACAATCGTTTTCCCCTCAAAAAGTGATGATTACGCGGGCAGAGAGCAATAGATTTCCAGGTCCTTTGCTTAAGCGGGGACGATTCGCTGATCGGAGCCTGGCCGGATCACTTTGCGTTCGGGAGTCAAGAGTAGTTCAAGCGCCGCGCTCTTCATGTTTATTGCCTTTCTCCCAGACCGGCCCGCGATGGTTCTCCAAAAATCGACAACTGCCGGGCCCGGTGGAGACTACCTGTTGTCTTGCGGTGGGGGATCTGCCGGCTTTGCGTTGAGCGCGCTGCTGCTCTTCGGACTTCGAGGTCATCTTTAACGGGAGGAGCTTCCTGACAACTGCCCTGAATTGCTCCATATCAAACTTGAAGGTGGCAGCGGTCCCTGTTTTCCCTCCAGGCGGTGTGCGAACGGACCGGTTGAACCGGCGACAAAAATATAACACATGCCTCAAACTCACGGCAAACAGGGTTCGTCATACTGCTGCGGTAGACCGCCCAAATCCCTGCGTGAACAGGTCATACTCTGGCAGGAAAGGCGAAGGGGCCGGCGCGCGGCCGGCTGCAGCCGCGGCGTGAAATGATGCAGAGCCCGCGGGATGTCGCGCAGGTGGAGCGCTCTCAGGCGACCGGCTTCATCTTGCCTTCATAGATGAGGGCGTCCCGCTTTGTCGCGCGGAATCGGGGCGTTTCACCGCTCAGGACGGCGATGGCGTCCTTGCAGGCGTCGGTGAGACAGCGGCGGTGGCAGAAATCGGTGCCGCCGGCGATGTGCGGGGTCGCCAGCACGTTCCGATGGCGTCGAAACCAGGCATCCGCCGGAGGCGGTTCGGGGTCAAACACGTCTACGGCCGCAGCGATCTCGTTGGCCTCTATCCGTTCCCACAAGGCCTCCTGTTCGACGACCGCCATGCGCGTCGCCAGCACAAATAAGGCCCCTTTTGGCAAAGAGTAGATGACATCGCGGTCGATCACTCCCAGCGTAGTCGGCATCGGCGGCAGACCGACGACAAATATCTCAGATGATTGCGCCAGAGCAGCAAGTGATTCCGCCCGTTTGACGCGATATTGCGCTAAAACCTCATCCGAAACAAAGGGATCGTAGACGCGAACGTCACAATGATAGGGCGCTATCAGTTCAGCGTAGCGGCGATTGATGCTGCCCAAACCTGCCAGCCCGACGCGCCGGCCGGTCAGATCACCGTATACGAAGCCGGGCCTTATCCAGGAGTCAAAGGGATGTGTCTGCCAGCCCCCTTCTCGCACCAGGTACAACGATTCCGGGATGTCTCGCACCAGGTTGAGCGTCATCGCCATCGCATACTCCGCCACCGACGGCGTCATACTGCGCGACGTATCGATCAACGTGATCCCCAGCGCATCCAGATCGTCAAAGTCCACCCAGCCCGTAAAACGGTTGTCAAACGTCCCCGCAAATACCTTCAGATACTTCGCCCCCCGCCAATCCTCCACCTTCATCGGCGGCCGGTGCCAGCACCCGATCACCGCCCCATCCACCTCCCGCAACAGCTCCGCAAACTGCCCATGCGCAGCTCCCTCCTCCCCTCTTCGCATGGCCAAAACCTCGACCTCGCCAAACTCCCGCAACAGCGGCAACCCATCACGATGAAAGCCGCTCCCAATATGCAGTTCCTCATGCAAAAGCACAGCAATTCGCATCACTCCGTCCTCCCAATCGCAGGGGCAACGCTTGTGGTTGCCCACCCTTCTCTTCCCGCACATTCTAGAACCGCCCCACGCCCCTGTCAATCAACGCCCCCCCAACCCTCCCAATCTCTCGCCCCCATTGACACCACCTCCAGACACTGCTAAACTGCTGCCCGACCCAACCGCCCGTCAACCCTGTTCCCCCGACACTTGCTCCGAGCGCCGCAAGCCGCCCAAAACTCATACCACCGACCAAGGAGAGCACCCGGTGAACACGGCACGAAGAAGGCTACTTCCCGCACTGTTAATCGCATCCCTCATTCTCGCAGCCTGCGCCGTCCCCACAGCTGCGCCCCAGGACGGAACAGACGAAAAAGTCCAGGTCATCTTCTGGCAGACCACAAGCGAAACCGCCGACTGCATCATCGCAGTCGCCGTCGACAGCTTCAATGCCAAGAGCGAGACCATCGAAGTCATCGCCGAAAAAAAGGCCAACATGTTTGACGCCGTCCGCCCAGCCCTCGCAGCCGGCGCCGGACCCGACATCGTGGCCACGCACGGCCCCTCCTTCGTAGCCGAATTCGCCCTCGCCGACCAGCTCCTGCCCCTCGACGACCTCTCCGACCAGTTCGGCTGGGAAGAGCTCTTCGTCCCCTGGGCCCTCAACCTCGGCCGCGTCCAGGGCACGCTCTACAGCCTCCCCCAGGAGCTCGAAACCATGGTCCTCTTCTACAACAAGACCGTCTTTGAAGAGAACGGCTGGGAACCCCCCGCAACCATGGATGAGCTGGAAGCCCTCTCCGCTGAGATCCAGGCGGTCGGCATCATCCCCTTTGCCGGCGGCTCCGCCGACGCCATTGACAACAACGAGTTCTTCTTCACCGAGTTTGTCAACAAAATTGCCGGGCCCGAAAAAGTGTACCGGGCCCTCAAGGGCGAACTCTCCTGGACCGACCCCGATTTCGTCGCCTCCATCGAGACCCTCAACCGCTTTTTCCAGGCCGGCTACTGGATGGGAAGCCCCGCAAACTACCTCGTAACCGACTACGCCATGACCTACGCGGCCTTCTCTTCAGGCGAAGCCGCCATGATCATGGATGGCACCTGGGCCTACGACAGCCTCGTCAACGACATGTTCACCGAGGACAGCGAGCACGGCAACGACTGGGACTGGGTCCCCATGCCCTCCCTCTCCGGCGACCCCAGTTTCAACATCGGCACCGGCGGCACCCAGTCCATCAACCGCAACTCCGAGAACCCCGAGGCGGCCGCCGAGTTCCTCACCCACTACAACTCGCCTGAAATCCAGTCCCGCCTGCTCGTCGAGTGCCAGTACGCCACCGCTCCCATCCGCCTCGATCCAACCCAGCTCGAGGGCGTAGAGCCGCGCATGGCCCGCCTGCTCTCCGAGTTCGCCAAGGCCTCCGAAGCCGGCGACTACGGCTACACGACTTGGTCATTCTTCCCGCCCAAGACCAACCAGGTCATCTACGAAGAGATCGAAAAGGTCTGGGTCGGCGACATGACCCCCGAAGAGTACATGGCCGCCGTCGAAGCCGCCTTCCAGGAGGAGCTGGCAGCCGGCGAGACCCTGGTCATTCCCGACCGCTAGACCGCGCACCCGCCCCCGCGGGTAAGAAAAAAAGGCGGTCCCCGTCCAGGTGAACGGGGACCGCCGGTAGAGGCACACGCAGCCCATCCGCACAGTTCGCAGCCCCGCCGGCTCGCTGCCGGACCCGGCTCGCGCCCGCCCGTTCTCTGTGACGACTTGGCCATGACCGAACCGGACCAGCCGCACGCCCCATCCCCACGACGCCGCGCCGCCGGCACAACCGCGTCGCCCCACAAACGCTCCTGGCGCCACAGCAGGCGCTTCCGCCGCCAGATCATGCCCTGGCTCTTCATCGCGCCCATCACCATCCTCCACCTCGTCGTCGTCGTCGGACCCTCACTCGCCGGCACCTACTACTCCCTCACCGACTGGTCCGGCATCGGCAAAGCCGACTTCATCGGTCTCGACAACTTCCGCGAGCTCTTCTTCAACGACCGCAACTTCCTGCTCGCCCTGCGCCATAACATCCAGTGGCTCGCCTTCTTCCTCACTGTCCCCTTCATCATGGCACTCGGCGTAGCCAGCCTGCTTGCCCAAGTGCGCGTCGGCTCAATGACCATCCGCACCGCCTTCTTCATCCCCTACGTCCTGCCCAGCGTCGTCGTCGCCGCCATCTGGCGCATGCTCCTCGACCCTCGCATGGGCTTCGGCGCCGCCCTTCAGGACTTGGGCATCAACGGCCTCGCCTACCCCTACCTCGGCGACAAAAACACCGCCCTCCCCGCCATCGCATTCGTCGACAACTGGCACTGGTGGGGCTTCCTCATGATCCTCTTCCTCACCGCCATGCAGAGCATCCCGACCGATCTCTACGACGCCGCCAAAATCGACGGCGCCAACCGCTGGCAGGAGTTCCTCCACGTCACCCTGCCCGGCATCCGACCCACCATCTTCTTCATGCTCATGATGACCGCCATCTGGTCCTTCCTCGTCTTCGACTATGTCTGGATCCTGACCCACGGCGGTCCCGCCGGCAGCTCCGAAATGCTCGCCACCTACCTGTACAAACAGGCCTTCCAACGCTTCGAAGCCGGCTACGGCGCCGCCATCGGCCTCACCATGAGCTTCATCGCCGGCATCATGGCCACAATCTTTGTCTTCTTCCGCCGCCGCGGCTGGGACGTCTGACCGCCCACACTACCGCAATACTTCGAGGACGACACCGGTGTTCAAGCGAAATCGCAAGTCCAACTTGATTCCCAACTATGTCATCCTCGCCCTGCTCGTCGTCTTCGCCCTCGGCCCCCTCCTCGTCCTCATCTTCAACTCCCTCAAGTCCTTCAACGACGTCGGCACCAACCCCATCGGCCTCCCCCGAAACTTCATCTTCGAGAACTACGCCAACGCCTGGGTCCAGGGCGAATTCGCCACCACCCTCACCAACAGCGTCATCTACGTCGTCTTCACGGTCGCCGGCGTCCTCATCCTCGGCGGCATGGCTGCCTACAGCCTCGCCCGCCTCGATCCGCCTGGCGACAACTTCTACCTCGTCTACATGCTCACCCTCTCCACCCTGCCCTTCTGGCTCTACGTAATCCCCCTCTTCATCATGTGGCGCAACATCGGCCTGCTCGACACCCGCGCCGGCCTCATCATCATGTACATCGCCTTCAACTCCCCCTTCGCCATCTTCCTCCTGCGCGCCTTCCTCATGAGCCTCTCACGCGACTTCGAAGACGCGGCTCGCGTCGACGGCGCCAATGAATGGCAGGTGATGACGCGCGTGGTCATCCCGATCATGTGGCCGGCCTTCCTGACCGTCGGTCTGGTGGTCGGGCTGGGCGTGTGGAGCGAATTCCAGGCGGCGCTCATATTCCTGCAGCGTGACGAGCTCATGCCCGTGACGACAAGCTACTACAACTTCACACAGCGTTTCGGCCGCGACTGGTCGCTTACCAGCGCCGGCGCGGTGATGATGATCGCACCGGTCCTGGTGTTGTTCCTGGCGTTGCAACGCCAATTTGTGACAGGCCTGACGCAGGGCGGCATAAAACTTTAGGGCTTTGCCGCCTTCTGCCTCCCGCTCCGGCCGTTCAGCCCACAGCCCGCCCCCTTGCAGCAGCAGCACACTACTTGACGCGCGGGCGGACAATCTGCCATAATATACGCAACAACTGCATAACCTACCTTCGGGGCAGGGTGAGGGCTGCAAAGCCCAATTCCCGACCGGCGGTAAGCCAGGCGCCCCTGCCGCAGAACGGCAAAGTGTCCTGGTAAGCCCGTGAGCCGCAAGGCAGGAGTTCGGTGAAAGTCCGACGCCGACGGTATAGTCCGGATGGGAGAAGGTGCCGAGAGCGAGAGCGGAACGCTTGACGCGTTCAGTTCTCGTTCTCTTCGGCTGTTCGCAGCGGCCGCTACGCGCAACGCCCGGGGTACGATCCTGTATCTCGGGCTGTTTTGTGTAGCCGGCGGGCGCCGTGCCGGGATGCACGCGCACGCCGGCCGTTGCCGATGGCAGCGAAGCGCATGCGCCGCGCGCGGCGTTGACGGCGGCGCGCAAGACCCGAAGCGAAAGACTGCTTCGGGTCGTTTGATTTTCGAGGCAAGGAAGCGCAATGAAGGACAGCTCAGTTCTTTTCCCCAGCGCGCAGGCTGAACAACAGACCCGCCGCAGCCGGCGGAAGTCCGGCCGCATCGGTGACTGGGTGGCGGAACACCCGGCGCTGGCCGCATTCCCGTTTGTGCTGGGCGCCGCGCTGCTGCTGTGGGAAGGGCTTGTCCGCTGGCAGGACTATCCGACCTTCATCCTGCCGCGCCCGGGGCGGGTCGTGCAGAAGACCTTGACTATGGCTGCGGACGGCTCGCTGCTGCGCCATACACAGGTCACCGTCGCGGAGATCGCCGCCGGGCTGCTAATCGGGCTCACCCTCGCCTTTTTGCTCGGCTACTGGCTCGGCCGCAGCCAGGCGCTCGACCGCATCCTCTCCCCCTATCTCGTCGCCAGCCAGACCGTTCCCGTCGTGGCGATCGCGCCGCTCCTGGTCATCTGGTTCGGCAGCGGCCTGTTGAGCAAGGTGCTGGTTACCGCCATCATGGTCTTCTTTCCGACGCTGGTCAGCACCATCGTCGGCATTCGCAACGTCGACCAGGACCTGCGCGAGCTGATGCGCTCGCTGCGCGCCGGCCGCCGCCAGCTCTTCGTCAAGCTGGAGCTGCCCGCCGCCCTGCCGGTCATCTTCGGCGGCCTCAAGCTCAGCGTCATTCTGGCCGTCGTCGGCGCCATTGTCGGCGAGTTCGTCGGCGCCGACGAAGGGCTGGGCTTTCTCATCAACCTCGGGCGCGGCGTGCTCGATACGCCGATGATCTTCGTCGCTGTGCTCATGATCGTGCTGCTGGCGCAGGCGATGTACTGGAGCGTCACGCTGCTCGAGAGCTACCTGCTGCGCTGGAAGCAGCACGAAATCAAAGGGTGACGCCGCGGGCGCGCGCCCGGCGCGGAACCAGTATCTGTTACAGAAAATAATCTACCGTCAGCCAGACTACAGAGGAACGCATGAAGAATCTCACAACCCGGACAATCTCCCTCTTTCAGCGCCCGGTCGCGGCGCGCCTACCGCGCCTGATCGCGCTGCTCACGCTCGCGCTGACCGCCGCCTGCGCGCCGATCGCGCCCGAGTCGGGAACCGCCGCGCCGTCTGAAGCCCAAGGCCCGCGCCCGATAGCGCTCGGCGTGGGTTTCATTCCCAATGTCCAATTCGCGCCCTTCTACGTTGGGATCGAGAAGGGGTTCTTCGCCGAAAACGGAATCGAGCTGTCGCTGGAGTACGGATTTGAGAACGACTACCTGAAACTGGTCGCGACCGACGAGATGCAGTTCATGATCGCCAGCGGAGACCAGCTCGTGCTCGGCCGCGCCCAGGAGCTGCCGGTGCGCTACGTGCTGAACTGGTATACGAGCTACCCGGTCACCGTCTTTGCCAAGACCGATGCCGGCATCCACCGTCCGGAGGACCTGGCCGGCCGCCGGGTCGGCGTGCCGGGTCCGTTCGGCGCCAACTACATTGCGCTGCGGGCCCTGCTCGACGCGGCCGGGCTGACCGAAGCCGACATCCAGATGGAGAGCATCGGCTTCACGCAGGCGTCGGCGGTGAGCGAGGGGCTGGTCGACGCCGCAGTCGACTACGCCGTCAACGGCCCCGTCGTCTTGGGCAGCGCCGGCATCGAAACCGTGCAGATCACGCTCGATCAACATGTGCAGATCCCGGCCAACGGGCTGGTCACCAACGAGCGCACCCTGGACGAAGAGCCACAGCTGGTGGCGGCGATGGTGCGCGCGCTGCAGAAGTCGATCGCCTACACGCTCGCAAACCCGGACGACGCCTTCGCGATTGCGCTCAGTTTTGTGCCTGAAGCCGGCGGCGAGAATGAAGCCGCCAACCGGCTGGTCTTCGACGCCTCACTGGCCTTCTGGCAACCGCGGCCGGAGGGCGCACCGGGCGCGACCACCGATGCCGAATGGCAGGCCGTCGCCGAGCTCCTGCTGCGCATCGGTTTTGTCGACCGCCTCGTGGCCCCCGAAGAAATGTACACCAACCGTTTCGTCAGCGACCAATAACCAACGGCAACCGACCACCGGCAACTGGCAACCGACCACCGGCAACTGGCAACCGACCACCGGCAACTGGCAACCGACCACCGGCAACTGGCAACCGACCACCGGCAACTGGCAACCGACCACCGGCAA
>JAJDTL010000032.1 GCA_022827195.1 Caldilineaceae bacterium | reverse complement strand
AGAGAAAAGTATGCGGCTTCGCTGTCCGGCTCTGCGGTGAGGGCCGAATTCCAACGGGCGACAGCGGTCTCTTCGTCGCCGGCGGCGGCATAGGCGATGCCGGCGCGGTAGAGAAATCCGGCGCGGTAGATGGGCCACTGTCCGAAGCCGGGCAGACCGTCGCGGTCGGAGAATGCTCCATCGGGGTCCGGACCTTCCCTGTTGGAGTCGGGGTTGTTGAGGATCTCATCGTAGACGGAGGCGGCCTCATTCCAACGCTCCATGTTTTCGAGAACGCCGGCCAGCCGGTCGAGCAGCCGGGTCTGTTCGCGCCTGTTCACGGCGTGATTGGCGGCCTGTCGCAGCGCGCCGGCGGCCTGTCGCAGCGCGCCGGCGGCGAGCCAGGCATCGGCGACAGACTCCTCGACGACGTCGATAAGCCGGGGGCGTTTTTCCAGGAATGCGCGGTATGCGGTTACGGCTTCGGCGGAACGGCCGACGGCGGCCAGCGCTTCGGCGCGCAGGAAGATGCCGTCGATCATGCGCTGGGCGACGGCATCGGCGCCGCCGTCGGGCTGGGTGCCGGCACTGTCTGCCGGCAGCAGGTCGACCAGGCGCTGGAGCCGCTCGAGCGCGTCGAGCGCCGCGGCGGGTTGGCCGCCGGCCAGATAGGACAGGGCCAACTGATAGAGCAGGGCGCTGCGTTCCTGCACGGGGGCGCCGGGGGGCGTTTCCTGCGGTTGGGCGGGCGCTGTCTGGTTGGCGGCCAGCGCGGTTTCCAACAGCTGCTGCTCCCGGTTGTAGTCGCCGATGCGGTGGAGGTAGGCGGCCTGCTCGAGAAGTGTTGCCGGCGCGAGCGCCTCTGCAGTCGCGAGCGAGGAAGGGGGGAAGGAATCGGGCAGCGGTGCTGGCGACGGCGGCGGAGAGGTAGCTGTCGGCGGTGGGGTTGGAGACGGCGTCGCTGCGGGTGCTGCGGCTGCGTCGGTGCCGGCGTTCACAGCTAACGCGTCTTTCGAAGCAGGTTGAATGGCGGGTGCGGGTTGGCCGTTCCGGCTACGGCATCCGGCCAAGGTCAAGGCGAACAGGACCAGTACAAGAAAGGAGTTCGCGATAAGGAGTTGTGCCCCCGGCCGGGAAAGGGATGGGAGCGGCGCGCTGTTCAATGTGGTGCCCTGCCATTGGCGAACTGCCCCGCCCGGCTACTTTTGCAGATCGCCGCCGGGGGGGCTCCTGTTCTGTCCTCGTCGTAAATCAGACGCACGCCGCTTAATCGAAAGTGTTTGCAGCAGCTGTAATGGCATCATACAGCCTCGTCGTGTTATTTATGTGACATTCCGAAGCACTTTCGTGGCAAATGTATGTCAATTTGCCAGTCAATGGCTGGATTCTGGCCGCCTTGGCTCCGCGCGTCGCCGGCGGATCGACTGGCGCCTTCCCTTGCGCCTCCATAATCTCCAAACGAACGACCATCTTTCCGGTCCCCTGTGGGACACGCGTGTCGTCCCGGCCCAATGGCCAGGCGGGAACGGCTCAAGGAACGCTAGGTGTTTGTCGATGTCAGCGCATATTCCGGAGAACCTGTCCTTGTCGAAGATAAAGGTTTTATGGCGGGCGCCGGCTGCACATGGGCAACCACTAGGGGCCTTGCGCAACGCGGCGGAAAAAATGTTGGCGATGCAAGGCTTGTTGAGGTCATGGCAGCCAAACATCCAGCCCGCCTTCGTTTCGAACCCGAGATCGGTGCTGCTGCGCAGGTGCTGGCAATTCAGGTTTTGAGGGCGGCCTTTACAGTCGCAGAAGGCGCTCCCATCGTGATCGACGAACGAGGAATTTCCGAACTAGGGACTGCCGCAGAGGATTTCCTTCCGACAAATCCTCACGTCCAAACCCAACAAATAGGGGCAGATCAACACAAAATTGCCATAAGGAAGTCAAGAAACGACATAAGAATGACATTTCCTGCCGTTATAATTTGAGTTCAGTCCTCATGCGGAGGGGCAATGACCCTGTTAGGGGGCGAATCGGGCGAAAGCGGAGTAGCCCCAGCCGAACCCGACGTGAAGAGCCTTCAGAGAACGATTCCTCGGTTCGAGAACGCGTTCTTGCGCTCGCTATACTGGCGCATTATGGAGGGGAGAGCTCAGTCTTGCCGGTCCCGAATCTTGCTGTGATCAGTTGTAATGTGACTGTGCCTCAACTATTGCGATGGCAGAAAGTTTCTTTTGTCTCACCGCCTGCTGCGATTCCGTCGAGCGGCCTGCCGCCACTCTCATCTTGGCGGAGCAGAGAAGAGGCAAGGTCGCAGATACGGCGCGAACTCTTTCGCGGAGCTCCTGGATTCTGTTTCAGTTGGTGAGACAACAAGGTCCGGAAGGGGACCGTTCTTGTTGCGGCGGTCCAGGCGATCTGCACTGTTCCGCTCTGCGCGGGGCTGCTTCGCGTCTCAGTCTCCGATCCGACCTTGGCCGGACAGGAGTGGGTGCTTTTGGCCGGCCGGTCGTGGAGGTGAGAGTACATGGATGCCCGCCAGAACAGCACAGGTCACCAAGCGAACAAGCTCACGGCCGTTCTCCTGCGCGTCGCCATCACCCTGTGGCTGGCGGCCCTTTTGCGCTGGCTGCTCGTCAAACTGCACGAGCCGGGATTCTACCTGGCCGAGCGATGGGATGGGGTGCTCTCGTTCTACCTCTTGTTCACGCTTATCCTCTTGACCTTGGCGTTGATATTCATCGCCCCGCTCATTCTCTGGCGGACAGGCAGAGCCCTCAGCCGGGCCGGGCACTTTCTGCTTCCGGTTGTTTCTGTCAACGCCATATTGCGTCTGCTCGACCTTCGGCGCTTGAACGCGATTTGCGAATATGAGTATGAGTACATCGGCTATGAAACGGTCTGCTCAGACCTGTACCTGCAGGCCCTGTGCAGCGTTCCGTTTCTATTGGCCGCCGGGATCATTCTCCTGGCGGGGCCCAGCCAAAGGTAAATGACGGACCCGGCCAGCCCTCTGTGCGCGCAAGCGTCAACCACCTGTTTCAGTCCACTGTCAGCAAGGGTTTGGAGGTGGAACGGAGGGCGGCCGGGCTTTCCTGCAGCGAGGCGAAGATGACACCTCAGCCGCCTATCCGTCGCGGCCATACCTGGCAGAAGATCAAAGCGACCGATTGCATCAGCAATGAAAACGGTGTCGAGTGGCAGGAGTTCTGCATCCGTTGCTATGCCAGACGGCAGATGGGCAAGCGGGCCAATGGCAAAGCACGCGTTTTGGGCACGGATCCCGCCTACCTGCCGCGACAGTGCGTCAGGGGAGCGCGAGAGGAGAGCGGAGATGGAACGAAGCAACCCGGATGGGATCGTGGAAGGCCCGCGCTTGGATAAACTACGCGCCCGGCATCCAGAGTTCCTCCGTCAAATGCTGGTATTCGGCCGCGATCGAGAGGCGACCAGGTCTGAGCTGGCCGCGGCCTATGCCGGCTGGCGCGGCATGGTAAGAGACAGCAGAGGGGCTTTGCATTACTCAAGCAATGACATTCACAATCTCTTCGCACTGATCAGATCGGTCCCCGGTGTAGCGGAAGATTCGACGGGACGGAGATTCCTTGGGGTGGGCATTGACGAAAGCGCTGAGGCCGACCTGCGCCAGAGGCAGGAGAAAGCGGAGAACGGGGCCATGGCCCAGCAGGAGCTTACACTCGAAGAACTCACCCAAGCGGCCTACAGACGGCTGCTCGGGCTCGTGGAGAGCGAGAGCCCGACGGAGGCGCTCGAAGCGATCCAGCAGATCGTCAGGCTGGTTGAGGTGAAACAGTCCGCCTTGCAGCAACTCGCCGACCTCGAGGCCCTTCTGGGCGAGGAGGTGGGATGAGGCGCTACTTGCCGCCTGCAAATTTCATTGCGGCCAACCTTGGCGGCGGCGCAACCGGAGCCGGCATTGCAAATCTACTCGACCACACTGTACCGGCGTTCGGGGGCAAGGCACGCCTGTTCGACCGCGACTTTCTGCAGCCTCTCCTGCTCGGCTGGGCTTTGCCGTCAGTGGCAATGCCATAACTCATCGGCCCCTTCCAGGTCTACCGGCGCATTGGCCCTGCCGGGGATGAATCGATTTGAGATCCCAGGCCCTTGTGGGCATCGCGGCTGGCATGGCCGGCGGGCCGGCGCGCTGCTCCTTTGTGAAACTGTCCCGCTAGCATGCAAGTGGACGTTTCTGGTGCGAAGAAGGAGTCATCAACTTCCTGCGAACGTCGCGAGAGTTGCCGGAGAAGCCAGGCAGGACGGATAGGATTTGACAGGTTCTTTGAGCTTCTCGCGGCCACTATGTTTGTGATGTCCTGCAGTGGCCAGGCTTCCGAACTCCAGCTCAACGTCAACAGCAGCCAGAATCTCACACGCGGAAAACCCGGCCAGCCCTCTGTGCGCGCGAGCGTGTACCCGGGGACAAACTGAACGCATTCGCATAGGTCTCACCCAGTGGAACGGGGGGCGGCCGGGCTTGAGTCACTAAGGAAAGCACACAATGAATCCGAAACTGCTCACGGTCGCCGCTCTTGCGCTGATCCTTACTGCCTGCGTTCCAATCACGGCCGTACAGGAGACGCCAGAGCCGGCCCCGAAAGTGGCGACGGAGGCAAAGGCCGGCCTGTCAGACCTGGCATCTCTCTTCGCAAAAGCAGATGGTGAGGACGATCCGGGAAAGTACGCCGCCTTGATTTACGAAATCGAGCACTGCCTACACCCTAACCTTACCGAGTTGGAAAGGAATGAGGGTCTGGAGGATGGCGAAAACAGGATTTCTCCGGGCGAGATAGTGGCCGCGACGATTTACTCGGTAGGGCTCTTTACTGCGCTTGGGCCGCAGGAACAGGTCTACCTGGATGATTCGAACGAAGAATTAAGCATGTATGAGCTCCTCGAACTAGCACTGGCCGGCTGTGAGGAAGGTCTGTAGCCCATGAGACGAAGCGCCCAGCTATCGCCATGTGCGGGCAACCTCTCCAACCCGCCATAAGTCGAGCGTCACAAGCTTCTGGCGTGCGGACTTGGTCCCAACGACTGGACCTCACAAATCTCCCCTTTTCTTTCTTCAGCAGGTGAGCAGCTCTCCACGACCTAGTCTTTGTTCTCTCGGGCCCAGACAGTGAGAGCACGGCTACTTCTAAAGCACATTCGGCAGAGCCTCCGGCATCGAACGGAACGCAATGTTTCGGAAACTGTCGGCGGTCAGTTGCGGCCATCGGTGACATATTTCTGCAACATTTCATCACTATCGTGAGAAGTACCACAGGCAGTTCGTGTGGAACGTACCGCAAACAGTTCACGAAAGGGGTGAAATGATGGATAGCAAGAGAGTTGGGATGAAGAGGTTCCTGATAGGCCTGCTCCTGGTTGCCATCGTAGGTGCAGGAGTCCTGACCGGATGCAGGGGAGGCGGAGAAGGACGGGATTCCGGCGCAACCGAGACGCAGGAGAGCGCTGAGCAGGGCGGCAGCGAGTCCGGCGGCGAACACGGCAGCGGCGGCGAAAGTAGCGAGGGCGGAAATGAAGGCGCCGGGGAATCAGGTGCGTCCGGCAGTGAAGAAGCCAGCGGCGCCACCCTTGCGCCGGACGAGACCTTCGACGCCGTGCGCGCCGGCGCCCGGCTGATTTTGGGTTACGACACCGAGAGCAACGCCTTTTCGGGCACGGTGGAGAACACGACCAACAGTACCCTGACCCGGGTGAGGGTCGAGGTGCACCTGTCGAACGGAACGGAGCTCGGTCCGACCACGCCGGTCGACCTGGCGCCGGGCCAGGTGATGGCGATCAACCTGCCGTCAACGGCGGCATCGTTCACCGGCTGGATCGCCCACGCCGAGGTTGGCAGTGGCGGCGGCGAGGGGAGCCAGTCGGGCGGTGAGGCCGGCGGTGAGCATAGCGGCAGCGGCGAAGGCAGCGGAGGCGAGAGCGGTGAGTCGGGCAGTGAGTCGGGCGGTGAAGGCGGCGGCACAACTCCACAAGGCTCCGATGCGATCGGGGAAGCCGCCATGTCGAGTCCGACCATTCCGCTCGACCAGACGTGGAACGGCATGCTCGGAGGCCTGGCTGTCTCGGCACGGTACGATGCGTCAACCCAGTCTGTCCACACAACGGTGCAGAACACGCTCGCGCAGGTGCTCTGCTACGTGCAGGCCGAACCGCACCTGAAGGCGGGGACGAGGACGGTAGGCGAGCTTGGCCCCGACGTGATGGGACACCTGAGCCCCGGCCAGAAAGCGACCTCCAACATAGAGGTCGCAAGCGAGCCGAATCTCGCCGGAGTCACCTTCGATGGTTACGTTGTTCACATGGAACTGTTCGACTGCGGCGGTACCGGCCCGGTCCCTCACACGGGAGGAGAAGGCGCTGAAGGATCCGGTGGTGAGGGCAGCGGTGAAGGTAGCAGTGAGTCGAGTGCAGCGGGCAGCGAGGAAGGCAGCGGCGCCACCCTGACGCCGGACGAGACCTTCGACATCGTCCGCGCCGGCGCAAGGCTGATCCTGCGCTACGACGCTGCGAGCAACGCCTTCAAGGGCAGTGTGGAGAACACGACCAATGGTGTCCTGACCCGGGTCAGGGTCGAGGTGCACCTCTCGAACGGGGTGGAGCTCGGGCCGACGACACCGGTGGACCTGGCTCCGGGCGAGACAGCGGCGATCGAGCTGCCCTCGACGTCAGCATCGTTTGCCGGCTGGATAGCCCACGCAGAGGTTGGCGGCGGCGGAGAGGGAAGCCAGTCGGGCGGTGAGGCCGGTGGTGAGCACGGCGGCAGCGGCGAGTCCGGCGGCGAACACGGTGGTAGCGGCGGCAGTGGTGAGCATGGTTCCGGCGGCGAAGGGCAAGGGGGCGGCTAGAGCCACCCTAAAGTCGGTCAAGGGGAGATGACGAAACTTCGCTTGAAGTGAGATAATCTCCCTCGACACAGCCGGCCGAAGGACGCGGTGCCTACTCTAGGCACCGCGTCCTGTGATAGATTGTCAGCGGGGGTCCTGATGAGCGGCACGGTATTGATCGTCGAAGACGATACGAGGATTGCGAACTGGGTCAAGGTCTACTTCGAGCGCGCCGGTTACTTCGCTGAAGTCGCCTACGACGGTGAGTCCGGGCTGGCTTTGGCCCGCGATCTCGCTCCGGACCTGATCATCCTCGACCTGATGCTTCCCCGCCTCGATGGCGTGGAGCTGTGCAGAATTCTGCGGCGTGAGTCGGATGTTCCGATCATCATGCTGACGGCGCGAGAGGCCCCCGCCCAGCGAGTTGTCGGGCTGGACAGCGGCGCCGACGACTACATTGTCAAGCCATTCGATCCGGAGGAGATGATTGCGCGCGCCGAGGCCGTGCTTCGCCGCGTCAAGGGGAAGGTCCAGCAGGTACTGAGACGCGGCAACATCACACTGGATGAGACCAGGGGGATCGTTACGGTCGATGAAGAGGCGGTGACCTTGAGCTGGGCGCAGATTGCTCTGCTCGCGGCGTTCATGCGCAATCCGAACCAGCTGCTCACCCGCGACCAGCTGATTTCTCTGGCCTTCAACGACGAATTCGACGGGTTTGACCGCGCCATCGACAGCCAGGTCGCGCGTTTGCGAAAACGGATCGACCGTGCCGGTTGCCAGCCGATTCAAACCGTCTACGGCGCCGGCTACAGGTTCGTGGTGGAGAACGAATGATGTCGCTTCGCTGGCGAATTATGGGTTCACTCGTCGCTGTCATCGTCCTTTCCGTCTTGATCAGTGTCAGTGTCGGCTACTACGCGACGCAAAACCGTCTGGGCGTTTTCGTAGACCGGATAGGCGATGACGAGGCTGTCCAGCTGGCCCGGATTTTGAGTCGGGCGTATACCGCCGCAGGTGGCTGGGAATCAGTGGACAGGACACTGGCCGAGGCAGGATACATCTACATTGGCGGGCGGCAGCGTGAACGGTCCGAAGAGAGCGAGGGCGTACACATCGAGTCCCTGCACCGGGACCCGGTGCGAATCGTCATCGTCGCGGCCGATGGAGTTGTGGTCAAGGACAACCTGTCGGACCTGCTTCCCGGGACCCCTGCGCCCGATCTGGGCGGGCATCGGGAGACGGTCGTCGATCTGGCTACGAACCGGAACGTAGGTCACGTCTTTGTGGACGTAAACAATGAGCTTTTCTCGACCGAGTCGCACGGGTTTCTCAACACGCTCCTCTACATCACTCTGATAGGAGGAGCACTGACGGCCGGCATTGCCATACTGCTGGCCGCATGGCTGTCCCAGCGGATCACGGCGCCGGTGACGGCCCTCACTGAGGCGACCCAGGCGGTTGCCCAAGGGGGCGCGGCGCGGCTGCCGGTTGCGGGTGCGGACGAGCTGGGACAGATGAGCGCCGCATTCAACCGGATGGCCTCAGCCCTGGCAACGCAGCGCGAGCTGCGAAGGCGACTGATTAACGATATCTCACATGAGCTGAATACGCCGCTCAGCGTCATCCAGCTGGAAGCTAAAGGGTTGCGCGATGGACTGCAGACACCAGAAAGTGCTTCCGATCATATCATCCAGGAAGTGGAGAGGCTGCGCGGCCTCGTAACCGATCTGGACTGGCTGGCTGAGACAGATCACGGGGAATTGGGGCTCACCCTCGGAGCATACTCTATTCGCGAGCTTCTCATCGCTGAGACGGGGCGCTGGCTGCCGCAGTCACAGGCCCGGCAAGTCGAGCTGTTGATGCAGGTAGCCGGTGACCTCCCCGAAATGGCGCTCGACCGGGTGCGATTGAGCCAGGCATTGGGGAACGTCCTGAACAACGCCATTCACTGTGCCGAAGCGGGCGGCCACGTTGTGGTTGCGGCGGAGCTTGAACGAGAGGATGGTTTGGCAATTACGATCACCGATGATGGGATCGGCATCCACCCTGAAGACCTTCCCCACGTCTTCGATCGCTTCTATCGGACCGACCTGTCCCGCAGCCGGGGAATCGGCGGCACGGGTCTGGGTCTGGCAATCACCAGGGCAATCGTTGAAGCGCATGGGGGTACGATCGACGCGGCAAGTAGCGGGCCCGGACAGGGCGCCACGGTGACCATTCGCCTTCCGCTGACGAAATGACACTCCCGGCATCAACGTGGACGGCAACGAGCGCAAGACATTTCACAGATTGTCCGCGGGCGCGACCGCGTTTTGCGAAACTGGTCGGGCCTGCCGGAATCGCATGCACAGGCACAGCGCAGCAGTCTAGGCGATATTGCCTTGTACCGGACGCTTCTGGACCAGGGCCTGACCTGAGGCGAAGCGGCCGCGCACTTGTAGGTTGTCGAATGCTAAGCGGCGGGAGCCGTCGTCCCGGTCGGACGGGAAGAGGGGATCGATGTTGCGATGACCGGGCTGTGGGTGACTCCTTCTTTCAGTCGAAGAGTGGACCAATAAGGTGCGTCAGATAGGGTGTGGAAATCCTGAGGACGCTCACAAAGACTGGCCAGAGATAGTGCTCGGTTACGAACCAATCGAATAAAATCTTGTCGCCAACCGGAAAGTTGTAAGCATTGCCTGGCCGCCCCCCGTTCCACTGGGTGTAAAGCTGTCGCTAAAGCGCAGTTGTAGGCTCCCCGGGTCGAACGCGTGAGCGCACAGAGGGCTGGCCAGGATCTGTTGTGGACGATGGCGCGCGGCGCTGTCTTGCAATCGGACGATGACCGAGAAGCGTTGGTGCGAACAGCTTCGGTGCGAACAGCATTGGCCGAGATTTGCAGGGAGTCTCCTCGCGTACCCAAGGAAACACCCGCGATGAGAACACAGCTACTTCTTTTGGCTGTTAGTCGCAGTGCAGGTCGGAGAATCGTATGGAATGTCCATCCCTCTCACCTGGCTACGCCTGAATCGTCTACAACGTGCCGCTGACGAAGAGTTTTCCTCTTGCCAGGGCTAGCCTAACGCTGGACGAACTGGCCCGGCGTTTCGAATGGCACGGTGCAGAACGGCGGCAAGGGATCGGGGTCGGTGGCTACTACCTGGACGCGGCCATCGCTGTGATAGGCCGTGCGTCGTTTGGCCTTGCAGCCGATGCAGATTTCGAGGCGCAGGATTTCGCCATTTGCGCCGATCTCATCGGAGGGGCGCACCGGCTGCCAGCCATGAACCTGGTTTGGATATTCTTTCTTTTGCTTCTGGACCTTCTGCCGCGTGCCGCGGCTCTTTAGGCGACTCGATATCCGCCTCAGCATGCCTCTTATGCGGCGCTGTCCGACTGCTTCGTTCTGGATTGGCTGCCGGACAATGGGTGCGCCCCCTCCGCCTCCTGGATCTCTTGCAGTTTTTCTACTTGGCGTGCCAACACTCTGCCTTGCTTGGACTACCCGACGATGAGGTCAGCGACGTGGATCGGGCCGCTGAAGTAGAGGCCGAAAGCGATAAGAATGATTGCGATAACAATTGCGATCGTTCGGGCCTTGGCAGTCATGTAAAGGACTCCTTTCAGTCGTACCGGGTCGTTACTGCAAGAAGCTGTGCCTGTGAACTCGCACCTATGTCGCCGTTCGCTTTTCTGTCCAGACTGACCGATGTAAATACCTCTTGCGCCAGGGGATTGGTCGCCCGTACGCCGGCGACGGCCGCTGAGCCGCTGACGTGTTACATCGCCTTCCTCCTTTCGAGATGGGCACACACCTCTCTCTTTCGACCTACCCTTCGGCCGGCATCCAGTCGGTGCTTCCTTCGTACTGGCAGCCGTCCCAGTGTTCGATCGCGTAGAACCAGCCTTCCTCATTGGCTACGACGAAAGTGGCCCAGATGAAACCGGACTCCTCCTCCACGCGCACCGAAAGGAGGCGGAGGTCGCTGAGAAATCGGCGCCACGAAATGCGTGACGACCTGCGACAAGCCGGGGGGAAGCGGTTCATTCATGAAGCCGTTGCCGGTCTCGCCTACCGGGCACCGCCTGTGGCAATCGCCGTGTGGTAAGCAAGTGGCGCAGCAGCTGGCGCGACTGGTACATTAGAGGGCAGTCCAACCAGGTTCAACTGCCGACGCAGGCATCGTGTAGAGCTATGTCTTGAAGCCGAAGGCTATAGCTAGCGCAAAGCGGATTCTCATCAGCATTCTCATTGCGTGAACCAAACCGGCCGCCCCCCGTTCCACAGGTGTAACTGCGAATGCCGTTTGGCGTTAGCCAGGATGCCCCAGGGTGAACGCTTGCGCGCACAGGGGGCTGGCCGGTGAACTGGTTTCGCCCGCGCCGATCATGGAGGATGGTGTGAGTGGGAGTTACGTAGGCCAGCGAGCCATTGACTCCCCGCTTCTTCAATTTCTTGTGTAGTCGATTCGGCTTCCGCCGCTGGAAAGATGTCTGTGGCCGAGAAGGACCCTTGCGGCGCACTCGTACCCGGTCGGTACCCACGCGCCGACTAGCTTCATGCGGTGCGTCGGTCCCCTTTTGGCGTCGCTTCCCATATAGGTTGAATCGATCGGCCATGACCCCACAGGAGGTCAGGTCGTAGCCGACTCCAGCCTTTCCCAGGCAAGCAGTGCCCTCTTTGCTATCAGGGTCACATTGATAAGAACAACACCAGGCGTACGATGGAACATACAGTGGCCTCTGATGAACCCGATAAACAGTGTGTGTACTCGGTCATCGATTTCCGTCGACGCTTGCCTCCCCCTAACTGCCGCGAGCAACCGGCGACGGGCCGGTCCAAGCGGCTAGCAGAGACGCTCTTGCAGGTAACAGCGCAACTTCCACGTAAGGTTCATTCCGCTAGCTCTGGCAACCTGGAAAAAGTAAGGCAACTGGCGCCTTAGCCCAAGGTAGGACTGCACGCGTGTTCCTTTGCCCACGAGTTCGTTTCGCGATTCCAGGCTGCTAGGCGAGGCGGTTGCGCTATTGGCTTGCAACCTGATCGGCGCGTCCTTCTCGGGAACGGCCACTGTCTGCCAGCGGCGATGACAGACTTTCCCCTTCATCCAGGACCTGGTCGATGCGCTGGGCAAACTCTTCATCGGTCTGATACCGGATCCGCCACTGATTCAGCGTGCTGCGAGGGACTCCCGTCTTCTCCGACGCGCGCTGTCCGTTGCTGAGCTCGCTTAAGAGCTGCAAGGCCTGCGCTATCTGTCGGTCGCTGTACATGCGCCGTCTCAATCTTGGGGGAAACTTCAAAACGCGTTCCGTCATGTCCTGTTCCATCCAGTCGGTACCAGCCTGCAACTGGACTTGCAACCGTCACCCAGCGGATTCGTTGCTCTTCGCCGCCATACCCTGCTGGCGTTGTTGCTGCTGGCGTTGCTGTGAATGTGGCTCTTTTGCAAGCCTTTCTCAATGCGATGACTGTTGGATCCTGAGTATACGATCTTGAAATGTCATTTACGTGTCATTTGGGGACAACCTTATGTCAGTATTATGTCAAATCATAAGCTCTGGGTACAATGGTATCGGGTTGCGACATTCACGCCTCCTATTAGGGCTTGCAACCAGCCGTCGCACTCCAATTTCGAAAATGGAGAGTGAAATGAAGCAACCAGACGCTTTGAAACGAGAAAACGAAGCCCTGCGGGACCGGCTGTCGAGGCTGAGCAGGGCCAGTCTTCAGATCAACGAGAGCCTTGACTTCGATGCCGTCCTGCAAAGCGTTCTCGACTCCGCCTGCTCTCTAACTGGTGCCCGCTGCGGCGTGCTGACGCTCCTCGACGAATCGGAATACGCCGGGGACTTTCTCTCCTCTGGCATGACCTACGAAGAGGCCGAACGCATATGGGATGTGCCCGACGCGTTGAAACTCTACGAATACCTCGGCGACATTTCGGAGCCGTTTCGCCACAACGACGTTACCGGCTACATGCGTTCATTGGGACTGGCCGAAGCCCATCTACCTGAGAGTCTGAGTTCTCCGGTCTCATTCCTTGCTGCGCCCATCCTCCATGGAGGGGAACGTGTCGGCAACATCTTTCTCGGTGTGAAGGCAGTTGAACGAGAGTTCACCTCAGAAGATGAAGAGACCCTTGTCATGTTTGCATGTCAGGCCGCGCTCGTACTTGCCAACGCGCGCAGATACCGGGATGAGCAGCGGGCGCGAGACAATTTGGAGACCCTGATCAGTACCTCGCCGGTGGGCGTGGTGGTCTTTGATGCGAGGCTCGGTGTCGCGCTCTCGTTAAACCAGGAGGCCAGAAGGATCGTCAGCCACTTGAAAATGCCGGGGCGCTCCATAGAGGAGCTCCTCGAATTGATAACTTACCGCCGCGCGGATGGGCGTGAGATTGCTCTGGACGAGATCCCGCTGGCACGGACACTGAACACCGGCGAGACGGTGCGTCTTGAGGAGATCGTCATGCAGGTCCCCGACGGCCGTAGCGTGACCGCGCTGATCAACGCCACGCCGATATACTCAGAAAAAGGTGAAATCGACAGCGTCGTCGTGACGATGCAGGACATGACGCCGTTGGAAGAGATGGAGCGGCTGCGCGCCCAGTTCATGGGCATGGTAAGCCACGAGATGCGAACGCCTCTGACCTCGATCAAGGGCTCGGTGGACACACTCCTTGACGACGCAGCCTCACTTGACCCCGCGGAGATGCGGGAGTTTCATCGCGTCATTTCGGAGCAGACCGACCGCATGCGTAGCCTGATAAACGACCTGCGCGACGCGGCCCGCATCGAGACGGGCACGCTTTCGGTCGCCCCCGAGCCGTCCGATGTCGCCGTCATGGTGGACGAAGCCAGGAGCCTGTTCCTGAGCACGGGCCGCAGGCACGGCATCCGGATCGAGATCGCGCCGGGGCTGCCCCAGGTCATGACGGACAGACGCCGCATCGTCCAAGTCCTCAGCAACCTGTTCTCCAATGCGGCCAGATTCTCGGACGAGGAGTCGATGATCAAGGTGAGCGCGGCACAGGAGGGGTTTCAAGTGGCCGTCTCAGTCACCGACGAGGGGAGAGGCATACCGGCCGAGAGGCTTCCCCACCTGTTCAGGAGGTCTTACCGGATCAACAACAAGGATGGGCACGGCGACCACGAAGGCTCTGGTCTCGGCCTCGCGATCTGCAGGGGCATCGTGGAGGCGCACGGCGGCCGTATCTGGGCCGAGAGCGGGGGGCTCGGCCTGGGCGCGCGGTTTACGTTCACCCTCCCTGTGGCCGAGAAGGAAGGCTCAGGAGAGTCTGTCGAAACAGCATTCGCGAGCGAACGACCGGAACAGCCGCCAATCGGGAGGACGCCTATTCTGGCAGTGGACGACGATCCGCACGCGCTCAGGTACATCCGAAGCATCCTCTCCAAGGCGGATTATGACCCGATCGTGACCGGCAATCCGGAAGATGTCGGCCGCCTGATTCAAGAGAAGAAGCCCCATCTGGTCCTGCTGGACCTGATGCTGCCTGGGACCGACGGCATTGCGCTGATGCGAGACATCCTGGCAAAAGATGACCTGCCCGTCATCTTCCTGTCGGCCTACGGACAGGAAGATCTGATTGCCAAGGCGTTTGACATGGGGGCCGTAGATTACGTGGCAAAGCCCTTCTCCCCGACAGAGCTGGCGGCGAGGATCAGAGCGGCCTTGCGCAGGCGCTCTGGAGGAGGTCTACTCATGCAGTCCGGCAGTTACCGGCAGGGAGCGCTGACGGTGAATTATGCCGAACGCAGGGTGTTAGTGGCCGGACGTCCGATCGTACTGACCGCCACCGAGTATGCTCTGCTCTTTGAACTTTCAACCAATGCGGGGCGGGTTATGAGCCACGAACAGCTGCTTCGACAGGTGTGGGGAGAAGGACATTCCAGCGACGCAGGATTGGTCCGGACCATTGTAAAGAGACTTCGCCAAAAACTGGGGGACGATGCACACAGTCCCCAGTACATATTCACAGAACCTCGCGTCGGCTACCGCATGAGAAAGGTCGAGTTGGCGTAACCGAAGCTTTTGCGATGACCACAAAGAGGACTGGACCGGTCGCACCCAGGAATGAGGTGCGTCCAGCTAGCGTAACCGGCTTCCGGGCGCCTTTTCGGTCCAGCCGCGTCACTCTTTGCCTGGTGCACGGCCGCATCCTGCGTACGGGAGAGCGCTGGCCCGCCAAGGTAGCCTTCGCGGCCGGCGGCAGCGTGGGAATCGGGAGGACTGTTTGCGGCTACAGTTCCCGGATCTCGGTTATCGGCCGGCTTTCTCAGTGCAAAGGCCGAGACCGTAGCCTCTCTTGAAGGCGCGTGGACCGCTCGAGGCTCAATCGAAGAGCCCGAGACTGACGTATTTGCTGCCGTCGTCGGGCAAGAGGGTGACGACGACGTTCTCGGATGGGGGGAGCTCCCTTGCCAACTCGAGCGCGGCGGCCATGGCTGCGCCGCTGCTGAATCCGACGAACAGCCCGGCCGTGAGCGCCAGCTCCTGCGAGGCCTCCCAGGCGGCCTCGGCCGCGACCGTCATGTGGCGGTCGACGAGCGAAGGCGCGTAGATCCCGGGCGTTATCGCGGTCGGCAAATACTTGAGGCCTTCGATCACCGAGAGCTCGTCTTCGGGCTGGACCGCGACGAGCTGGATGGCCGGGTCCTGCTCGTTAAGGAAGCGGCCCGCGCCGACAAAGGTGCCGGTCGTGCCCAGGCCGGCGACGAAATGGGTCACGCGGCCCTGGGTCTGGCGCCAGATTTCGGGGCCGGTGCCCTCGTAGTGGGCACGCCAGTTGGCGTCGTTGTTGTATTGGTCGGCGTAGAAGTAGCGCTGCGGGTCGTCGGCCACGATCTGGCGCACGAGGCGGATCGCGCCGTCGGAGCCTTCGAGCGGGTCCGATTCGACAAGGGTGGCGCCGTAGGCTTTGACGAGCGTCTTGCGCTCGCGGCTGACGTTGCCGGGCATCACCAGGTGGACGGGAAAGCCCTTGACCGCGCCGATGAGCGCGTAGGCGATGGCGGTGTTGCCGCTGCTGCTGTCGATCAGGACCTGGCCCCCGCCCAGTCTGCCGTCCCGTTCGGCCTCCTCGACGATCTTGAGCGCGGCGCGCGCCTTGACGGAGCCGCCCGGGTTGGCCCATTCCGCCTTCGCGTAGAGCTGCACGCCGCGGCCGACGCCGCCGCTGCGCGCGTACCCGGTCAGGTCGAGCAGGGGCGTTTCGCCGATGTCGTCGAGGACGGAGATCGCGCTGTCGTTCAGCCTTGGTTCCGCGTGGAGAGAGGGGCGCAATTGGGCGATCATGGGTAGCGTAAAGGGTGGCTTTATCTGTGGCAGGGAGACGCGGCGAAGTTTGCAGTCCGCTGCGTCTCCCTGCCGTTACGTTTAGACGGCAACCGGGACCGGCTGCGCGGCGCCGTTGGCCGCGACGGTTTCGGCATAGGTCTCGGCCACGCTGTCGGTTGCCTGTTCGTCGAAGCTGGGCATGCCGCAGAACTGCTCGTAGTCGATCAGCTCGGTGACGGTCGGGTCTTCGCCGCAGACCGGGCACGAGATCGAGCGGCCCACTTTGAGGGTGCGGAATGTCATGTCGAGCGTGTCGATCATAAGTAGGCGGCCCGAGAGCGGTTCACCGATGCCGGCGATCAGCTTGATCGCCTCAATTGCCTGGATCGAGCCGACGATGCCGGGCAGCACGCCGAGGACGCCGGCTTCGGCGCAGCTGGGCACCTCGCCCGGCGGCGGCGGGTCGGGGTAGAGGCAGCGGTAGCAGGGGCTGTCGGGGTCGCCCGGCAGGTATACGGTTACCTGGCCCTCGAACATGAAAATACTGGCGTCGACGAGCGGGATGCCGAGCATCTGGCAGGCGTCGTTGACCAGGTAGCGGGTGGGGAAGTTGTCGGAGCCGTTGATGATGACGTCGTAGCCCTGCATGATCGAGAAGGCGTTGTGGCTGGTGATCGGCTCGCGATAGCCGATAACCTCGACGTCGGGATTGATTTCGGCGATGCGGTCGCGCGCCGACTCAACCTTGGGGCGGCCGACGTCGCTGACGCCGTGCAGCACCTGGCGCTGCAGGTTGGAGGTGTCGACCTCGTCGAAGTCGATAATGCCGAGCTGGCCGACGCCGGCCGCGGCAAGATAGATGGCGGCCGGGCTGCCCAGGCCGCCGGCGCCGATCATCAGCACCTTGCTGTCGAGAAGTTTGATCTGTCCCTCTTCGCCGAGCTCGCTCAGAATCGTGTGGCGGCTGTAGCGAATGAGCTGATCTTCGGAGAGCACGGTCGGCACTTTGAAGGGATGGCCGGCGTTCTTCCAGCCGCCGAAGCCGCCGATCAGCGAGTAGACGTCGCTGTAGCCCATCTCCTTCAGGTTGCGGGCCGCGAACGCCGAGCGGACGCCGCCGGCACAGTAGACCACGACCGGCTGGTCGCGGTCGGGCTGGTGCTCTTCGATCTGCAGCTCGAGATAGCCGCGCGGCACGAAGGCGGCGTCGGGGATGTGACCCTGCACCCATTCGTCGCGCTCGCGGATGTCGACGAGCGTCAGATCCTGGTTGGCGTCGAGCCGCTTCTTGACCTCGTTGACGGTGATCTCCTGGATTTCGCTCTTGGCCAGCTGCAACAGCTGGTCCTTGTTGAGTCGCGCCATGATGTCAGTTGCTCCCGCCGGCCATGGCCGGCACGATTGAGATTTTGTCGCTCTCGTCGACCGCGGTTGCCAGCCCTTCGAGTGTGCGAATTTCGTCGTCGTTGCGGAAGACGTTTATGAAACGCTTGACGTCGCCGCTATCGTCGAGGAGTCTTTCACCGATGCCCGGGTAGCTGTCTTCCAACTGACCGATAACCTCGCCAACGGTTGCCCCGGCCGCTTCGACCCTGGACTGTCCGGCGGTGAAGCGGCGCAGGGCGGTCGGTACAAAGACGGTTGCCATTCGACTGCTCTCCTTTGTTGTTCAGTGCAGATCGTGATTTTCGAAGGGGGCCCGGCAACAAAAAAACCGGAGCCATCTGAGCGACAGTTCCGGCGTAACGCTTCAACTCCTTTTCGGCGGCTCCTTCCTTGTGGCCTGCCGCCGCGTGCCGGCTTCATCTGCGAAAGCCTTGCGTCGCCGCTGCGCTGGGCACGTCGGTCGAGAGCGAAATCAACGGCAAGCGAACGCCCTTATCGCTCGTATTCTGGGCAGCGGGAAACCTCCAGCCTCGTGCTGGCGGCGCCCGCTAGAGACACGAGCAAGTTATGCGGTAGATCGCCTGTCCCAGTTGACTCATCAGGATTGAAAAGCCCTTCTCGTTTGTGTCGCCAACACTATAGTGGTTTTGGCGGCAAGTGTCAAGCCGGGGCGAATGTCAACTCATGGCGCGCAGTCCCGAATCGGGCTACAACAGTCCGGTCCTCGGGTGTCTACCGAGTCATACCCGCCCGCAGCAGTTCCTGGCCACCGGCCACTGGCAACTGACAACTGCCAACTGGCTTCTGCCGTTGTACGGTCGGGCCGTCCCGGCCCTCCCTTGTGCGGGGGGACTCCCCCCGCAACGCCCCCCTTAGCTATGCCACCGTGCCTGCGCGTCCCCAGTTGGTGTGTCAGCGACCGGGAAGTAATGCCACCGTGCCTGCGCGATGCCAGCCTGTCGCCGACGCCACCGTCGCAGAACCGACCGTGCCTACGCGCTTCCATCTCGCCGCCAACGCGCAACCGTGCCGACGCCAGCGAGCTTGCGTGGCTCCCGCAGTTCGAATCA
>JAJDTL010000041.1 GCA_022827195.1 Caldilineaceae bacterium | reverse complement strand
CACTGGCAACCGACCACTGGCAACCGACCACTGGCAACCGACCACTGGCAACCGACCACTGGCAACCGACCACTGGCAACCGACCACTGGCAACCGACCACTGGCAACCGACCACTGGCTACCGACCACTGGCTACCGACCACTGGCTACCGACCACTGGCAACCGACCACTAAAAACGAAAAACTGAAAACGAAAAACTGAAAACTAAAAACCGCCGTTCTGACTATACCACCCCCCCGCCCCCTCATCCCTGAACAACGTCACCGGCCCCTCCTCCGACTCCACCCGAAAATAGGCCCGCCTGATCGGCTGCGGCAGCCACCACAGGTCGAACCGCCACCGCTCCGCGATCCCCGTCACCCGCCGCCAGCGCCGCCCAACCTGCACCGCAACCGGCCGCCCCCCCGCGCCCTCCCGCACCGCAACCGCCGCCGGCGCATGCAGCGGCCGGATGTCATCCCGCTTGGCCGGATCGATCGGGATCTGCAACGCCCGCATCTCCGGCGCCGGATGCCACGGCGCCACCTCCGCGATCCGGTGCAGAACGTGCCTCCCGTTCATCCGCACCTGCAACCGCTTCTCCATCTCCATCAGCCGCCGCCCCGCCCGCTCCTTCACATCCTGAAACAGGCCCATCTGCTCCCCGGATCCGCCGCTGAAACCGGACAGCGTCAGCGTCACATCCTCAACCGGGATCTGCGGCGGCTCCAGTTCCAGCCGGTCCCGCACCAGCGCGGCCGCCCGCTCCCAGCGCCCCACCGGCTGCTTGAACGCGATCGACGCCGCCCACGGCGGCCAGCCGCGCGCGCGGCACGCCAACCCCACCGCCCCCACATACCGCCCATCCAGCTCCGCACGCGCATACCCCCGCCGCAGCAGCGTATCCACCGCCACAAAAAGCAGCTCGAGCGACGACGAGTTGAACGGCAGCGAGCTATGCTCAACGATCGACTCCTCAAACGCCAGCGGCACCACGGGACGCTCGTCCTCCCCGTTGCACAGCGCCCACAAGCGGCCGCCCTCAGCCCCGAATTGGGCAACGATCAGATGCCGCTCCATCGCCGCCACATCCCCCATCGTGTGCAGACCGAAACGACGCAGCCTCTCCTTCACCTCCACACAAACCGGCAGCAGCTCCACCGAATACGGCGCCAGGAACCCCCGCACCTCCTCCGGCGCATACGACACCCCCGCCTCACGCGTGCGCGCCGCCACAAACGCCGGAAACTTCGCATCCGCCACCCCAATCCGCGCGTTCAGATCGGCCGGCACCGCCGCCAGCAGCGCATCGAGAAGCCCCGCCTCATCGCCGTACATCGCCTCCAACCCGTCAAGACGCACATAGGACGTACCCAACTCCGCCCCCTCAACCCGGTCGCTCACCCCCTGCAAAGAGCGCAGCAACTCGCCGAAAATCTGCCGATAATACGGCTCGTCCGCACGCAGCACCACCGTCTCCGCCTGCTGCGACACCGCCTGCTCCAGCGTCATCCCCGCCTTCACCCCGCAGTTGCCCGGGAAATAATCGACCACCACCGGCCGCGCCCCCGACGCCCCCCCGCCCTCCACAACCAGCGTCGCAGGCTCTCCCAAATGCCCGGCAGATGAGGACGCCGCGGACGCGGCCTGCAAGGGGTCCCCCCTCTCTTCGCTCCTCGCCTCTCCCTCCTCCTCACCATGCGCGGCCCCCTCCGCCACCTCGGCCTGCCGCCGCATCTCCGCCTTCGCCCGCAAATGCGTGATCAGAACACATGCCACCCTCATGATTGCTCCCCCCAGCTGTCCTGAAAAGATGATTTCAGCCCACATTATAGAACATAAGTTCTACAATGTCAAATTGCATAAATCCGCGGCTGCAGTCCAAAAACTGGGGTCCGAATTCCCATCCCTCGGGCGGCAACCAAGCCATACCCCCCCGGCAGTCCCCGGCCACTGACAACTAGCCACCGACCACTGCCTACCGACAACTGCCCACCGACAACTGCCCACTGCCAGCATCAACTCCCCGCCGGACAATTCCCACCCCCAAATGCGGGCTGCACGCTGAATCCGCCGCTCCCCGAAACTGAAAACGAACAACGCGCACCCGCACCAGCCCGCGCGGTCACCCCGCGCGACGACACCGGCGCGATCATCGTGCTGCCCAACGATCTTTGTCAGGTCGACCACTTCAGCGAGAAAGCGCTGATCAGCGCTCTGAACGAGCCGGTCAAGGAGTTGAAAAGCAAGCCGAAGCGGACGGTGTCGTATGCCGCGCGGGTCGAGGCTGGCGACCTGCATCCGGCGCGCGGTGACTGGAACACGGCCTAAGCAAACAAATTGGCCGAGTTCCCGACCGGCAGACTTAACGTCTAGGTCGATCACTCGGCCAACAGCTCTACTCTAATCACCGGCCCACGCTTCGCGCCGCTGATATCCTCCAGAACATCAGAAATACATAAACCCTTCTCGCGCGTACCACGCAAGAACCGCCCACCACGACCGCAGGACAGCAATGGTGCCGAGGGACGCGAGAGTTATGATCCGGCCCCGTTTGTCCATCGCTCTGTACGTGTAGACGAAGAGTGCGGTCCCCACCACGATCAGGCCGACTTCGTGGAGAAGGGTCATGGGTATGTCGACCGTGCACTTGCACCCTAATTGGGGGATTGCCTCAGACAACAGAATCATGAGGCCTACGAGGTGCATGAATGAAACTCCTTATGTGTGTGAATGTGTTGATCACCAGCCCGCGATTCGCACCGCTGACATTCTCCAGAATTGAGTTCTCGAATCATCGCTGGCCCTCCTTGCGAACGGCGATCACCACGTCAACTTCGCCTCTTCACTGCTTAAAAACTTCACAGATTGGGCTGTACGACGCGCCCAGGGGGATCGGCGCGTCGCACAGCCTGTCCAGCTTACCCACCGCAGCGCGGCAGTTCAACCGATTTCGCGACCAGTTTCAGTAGAACAATTGTTCCAATCTTGGGAAGTGCCCCGGCCCGGAGGCCTCACGCACACACAGCCCTCCTCTGCGATCGGGACCATGCACCCTGCGCCGGCCACCGCCCCTTGCCCTCCCCCATCAACCCTGCTATCCTGCCCGCGCAGCGAAAAACGGAACCCGCACCACCCAACCAGAGGCCAAACATGCCGGATCTCATCAACCTAACCGAACAGCTCGCCATGGACGGCTACGAATACGCTTACGCCCTCTCCACCTTCGACCTCACCGGCAACGGCCTGCCCGACATCATCACCCCCGACACCGACGTCGGCCTCTACTGGCTCGAAAACAACGGCAACGGCAACTTCACGCGCCACGTCATCCACCGCAAGGAAAACGAGTGGCTCGAACGCCACCAGGTAGTCGACATCAACGGCGACGGACGCCCCGAAATCGTCACCGTCGACAACATCAGCGCCAGCCTCCTCTACTTCGCCTACGACGGCGACCCCCGCCTGCCCGCCTCCTGGCAGTTCCACTACATCGACGAAGGCACAATCCCCGGCGCCTACGCCGTCGCCGTCGCCGACCTAACAGGCAACGGCGCACTCGACGTCGCCGCCACCAACTGGCGCAAGGGCAACCAGGTCCTTTGGTACGAAAACACCGGCAGCGACTGGACCAAACACATCATCGAGGATGACATCGCCGAAACGCGCGACATCCACGCCGTCGACATCAACGGCAATGGCAAGATCGACCTCCTCGCTACCGCCCGCGTCGGCAACCAGCTCGCCTGGTACGAAAACACAGGCAACCCCGCCAGGCAGGGCTGGCGCAAACACATCATCGACGACGCGCCCCAGCCCATCCACGGCCGCCCTGTCGACATGGACGGCGACGGCGACGTCGATATCGTCATGGCGCTCGGCATGCTGCCCCCGGGCGAGAAGGGCGGCGCTCCCTTCGAGCATCACCAGGTCGTCTGGTACGAGCACGAAGGCGACCCCGCCGCCGGCAAATGGCGCAAGCACATAATCTGCGAAAAATTCCCCCACGCCTTCGAAGCCATCGCCGCCGACCTCGACGGCGACGGCCAGCTCGAAGTCATCGCCACAGCCTGGAACGTCAGCGGCCGCGTCGCGGTCTTCAAGCACCGCGGCGACCCGCGCGGCCCCTGGGACATGCAGCTCCTCAAAGACGGCTGGACCAACGCCAACATGGTCATCACCGCCGACCTCACCGGCAACGGCCGCCTCGACATCATCGCCGCCGCCGAGCGCGGCAGCAACGAAGTCCGCTGGTGGCGCAATGACAGCGCTTGAACGCTCGCCCGGGGACACTATACCTGGGATCCGTCCTCTTTTGAGCAGAGGACCTTCTCGACGATGCCGAGCCGGCCAAAGACAGCGCGAATGTCTATGCGGAATCTACAGCTGGACTCTTGAGGAGTGATCGGCGGCGACGCAATAGTAGGAAGGACCGCGAGGTGATGTGGTCAGCCCCCATCGTTGGAACACGACATCGAAAGAATAAGATGCATTGAGGCGAATGCGGCCGGCTCTGAACAGAGCGCGATTTCCTCTTCCTCCGACCTGCAATGGCTGAGACTTTGATGCAGTCTCCAAGGTTGTGGAAGTTGATGTAGGCGGTCAGCCCAGTGGGCATCTGAAGCAAGGAACTATGCTGTTTGAGAAAAATGTCCTCGTACTTTGTGCGGCGATTTAGGCGTTTTAGGGAGACGTTATCAAGGGCGCGGCCGCGGTCACTCACGCCATCTTCGATTTGGCCTGCGTCCAGGCAGCCGCGTGTTGCCTCCATCTCTTGACCAACGTGATACATTTCCCCAAGCTCGGTGAAGTGCTCCAATGTCCATCCTCTCGCGCCATGGCTTCCCCCGGCTTGCTGAGTCTGCACATTACAAGACTTCGCCCATGGTCCCTGTTCGAAGCTCACTTCACCCTGGCGGCCCCTCCCACCTCCCCCTTCGTGCAAATTCGTGCAGTTTCGTGGATCCCCCCATCCGCCTCTTAAGGACTAAAGCCTGAATCAGCCAACTTTCGCCTAATCCCTGCAAGACCTCCAGACATGCACTATACTGGTCTTAGCTGACCCAAAAACGCAGCCGCAGCCCGGTCGCAACGCCACCAATCATGAAATGAACGTCGACCCGTCCTACCCGCCAAGCACGTACTGCACCAGCCGCGCCCTATCGCCGCCTGCCGCTCGGCCGGCGGCACATTACCCGCCTCCAGCCGCCAAAAAGGGCCGGCGCGTCACGCCCTCAGCCCTCCCTCTCGACCCGGCAACCTCGCCGCAGACGCCAAAAAGTGACGTCTCCCCACACGCGCCACACTTGTCGTCCATATGTCGACCCAATGTCTCCTTATGTCGCCCCTAAGTCGGCCTATGTCGCCCAATGTCGACCCCTGAACCCCCCGGCAACATCCTGTCACGAACAGCCGCCCAAACATCCTGTCACGGAAAAGGAAAAAACATCCTCAAAACAGACGACTTTGGTAGACATTGGACGAATTCGATACCCTATCGATACCCTGCCCCTTCACCGTCGCCGGCCGCGCTTGCAACCGTTTGCGCCCCCAACTGCCAAACAGCAAGAACTTCCCGCGCAGGCGCGAACGGCCTCCCCGGCCCCGCGCCGGCCGCACCAAATTCACCCGCCCGATCCCAGCCGCCATGGCACCGCACGCCGCGCACCGGCACCGCCATTTCCTATGTTTGACAATCCCTTCTTTTTCCTTACAATACCCGCAGATTCCTCACGGCCGCATCCGCGACGCCGCAATCCAGAACAAATCTACCTACATACATTCGTTCTTCCTCAAGGAGAAAAGACATGCGTATGAAACGAAACTGGTTGAGCTGTTCGCTCCTGCCGCTCCTGCTCATCCTCTCGCTGGCATTCGCCGCCTGCGCCCCCGCCGGTGACGGCGGCATGGAGTCCGGCGAAGCCATGGAGGAATCAGAAGCCGCAGCCGCAGCTGATATTCCCGACGCCGACCTCGCCATGAACCCCGATACCGTCGGCTCCGACAGGCTCCTCATCCTGCCCGGCCGCGGCCGCTTCGGCGTCGGCGTCTGGGGCTCGATCACCGCCAGCAACTGGAACTTCGGCAGCGAGACCTACTACCAAACGATCATGCCGCTGATCTTCCTCGGGCCGCTCGGCAACTCCACGCCCACTCCCTGGCTCGCCAAACGCGTCGACCCCGTTGATGACAGGACCGCGCTCGAAATCGAGCTCTACCCCGAAGCCACCTGGAGCGACGGCGAGACCATCACCACCGAAGACGTCTCTTTTACCCTCCACCTCCTCTACCACGCCGACGCCGACTACTGGCTGGGCGACGCCCGCGGCATGATCCCCAACGTCGCCGGCGGCCAGGACTACTACGACGGCAAGACCGGGTCCATCGAAGGCATCCAGATCATCGACGACTTCAATATGCGCGTCGAATTCAACACGCCCGTCGGCCAGATCTGGCGCGACCTCGGCATGCTCGGCATCCTGCCCGAACATCACCTCGGCGGCTTCACCGCCGCCCAACTCTGGGCAGGTGACTTCCCCGACGCCTGGATGCCCGAAGTCTTCAGCGGACCCTACCAGGTCGTCAAGTACGACGAGGAAGCCAAGTACCTCGAAAACCAGCGCTGGGAAGAATGGTGGGGCCACGCCATCTACGGCAAGCCCGGCATCAAGCGCTACGCCGAACAGTCCGGCCTCCGCCTTGAAAACTTCCTCGAAGGCCAGTCCGACGTCATTAAGATCGGCGCCGCCGACTACGACTCGGTCAAGGACCTGGACGACGTCAGCATCCACCCCCGCACCTTCATGATGACCGGCTACGGCCTCAACCGCATGGAGGACCGCAAGCTCTCCCGCACGGTCATGGACGCCATTGCCTACGCCATCGACCGCGAGCTCTGGGCCGAAGTCCTCTACTTCGGCTTCGGCGACCCTGAAGACTCCGTCTTCGGCCTGCGCGGCCACCTTGCCGGCGCCGCCGACTCCTTCTGCCCTGACTGCGACGAAAGCCTCGTCCTCCCGCGGCAGTACAACCCCGAAATGTCCATGCAGCTGCTCGCCGAAGCCGAGGCCGCAGGTGAATGGGAGTCCGATCGCGTGCTCTCCATCCTCACCGGCGCCGGCGGCGATGCCCCGGTCCTGCTCCAGCAGCAGCTCGCCGCAGTCGGCATCGAGAGCGAAATCCTGCAGGGCGAAGAACTCCGCCAGGAACGCCGCGCCGATGGCAACTACGACATCGACATGGTCGGCGGCTGGGTCATGAACACCATCCGCAACTGCACCTACTGGGTCGGCTCTTGCGAAGAGGACTACTGGCCCTCCATCTTCCACTGGTGCAACGAGGAGTTTCGCTCCAAGTGCGTCGAAGCCATGGGCACCACCGACCCCAATGAGTTCACCCGCCTCAGCGAAGAGATTATGAATATCTACTTCAACGACGGGCCCATCTGGGGCGTCACCCAGATCGCCGAGTTCTACGTAACCACTGCCGCCCTCGGCGGCTTCATCCCCGAGGAGGCCTTCAACTTCCTCGGCACCTGCGGCGAGAAGGGCGTAAGCAGCTGGTACTGGCTCGAGTAGCCTACCCAAAGGCTGCCCAGTCTCTCGCTTCGTACGAACCCGACCGGCGCCGGTTCAAATCCACCGGCGCCGGTCGGCTACGCCGGGCGCCAGTCCTCGTTCCTGCCGCAACACACCCGGCTTCCGTGAAGGGAAACGAACGTTGACCCAATACATCATCCGCCGCCTGCTCGCCGTCTTCCCCATGCTCCTCGTCCTGACCTTCGGCAGCTTCGCCATTATGCGCCTCGCGCCTGGCGATCCCACTCTTTTCATGTTCATGGCCACCGATACCGAAGGCATGACCGCCCAGCAGGTGCGCGACCAGATGGGCATCCGCGAAGCCTACAAAGGCCGCAGCGACGAGGAATCGATCAGCAACACCGAATTCCAGAAGCAGAAGCTCGGGCTCAACGACCCCATTCCTATTCAGTATGGGCGCTGGCTGGGCAAGATGCTGCAGGGTGACTTCGGCCGCGGCATGAGGACCGCCGAGCTCATCGGCCCCGAAATGCGTAACCGTATCAGCGTCACCGTCCGGCTTTCCGTCTTCGCCACCCTGCTCAGCATCCTGATCGGCGTATTCGTCGGCTCCCTTTCCGCTATCTATCAGTACTCGATCTTCGACAACGTGGTCTCATTTATCACCTACATCATCATCGGTGTGCCCGGTTTCCTGCTCGCCACCGGCGCGATCCTCTTCTTTGCCGTCAAATTGGGCTGGTTCCCCGCAGGCGGTCTTTACAACCCCCGCACCGGCGGGGACTTCCTCGATCGCGTCTATCACATGCTCCTGCCCGTACTCGTCATGGGAATCAGCGGTTCGGCCGGCCTCATCCGCTGGACCCGCACAAGCGTGCTCGAAACCATGCGCACCGACTATGTCACCGTCGCCCGCGCCAAGGGACTCAGAGAGGCCGTCGTGCGCAGCCGCCACATCTTCCGCAGCGCACTCCTGCCGGTCGTCACCGTCATCGGCCGCGGCATCCCCGACATTATCGGCGGCTCCGCCTTCTTTGAGCAGGCCTTCAACATCAGCGGCATGGGAAAATGGACCGCCCAGGCAGCCCAGGCCAAGGACTTCTCGATCCTGATCGCAATTATCGCCGTCCTCGGTGCGCTCGTTATCCTTGTCAATCTCATCGTCGACCTCTGCTATGCCTGGGTCGACCCCCGGGTCTCATACTCGTGACCGCCTCTTCTGCAACTCCATTGCAACTTTGCTGCATTCCGCCTCCCATAAGCCAGCGTCGTTGAACGACAGGAGTAAGAGACCAGCATGAGCGTTCAGGCCAACGCGTCTTCGGATAGAGCACAACAGATACTCCCCGAGAGACCCTCTCTGGCCGCGCAAAATATCCGACTGTTCATGCAGAACCCCGGCGCCGTCGCCGGCCTTGTCTACATGGTCGTGATTACCCTGCTGGTCATCCTTGCCCCGCTTGTCACCCCCTACGATTTCGAGGAGATCGATATCCGGGCAATCCGCAAACCTCCCAGCGTCGACCATCTCCTCGGTACCGACAACACCGGCCGCGACCTGTATACTCGCATTCTCTACGGCGGCCGCGTTTCGCTGCTCATCGGCCTCTCCGCCGTCATTATCCGCACCGCCATCGGGCTCGTGATGGGGGCAATATCCGGCTTCTTCGGCGGCGCAGTCGACTTTCTCATCCAGCGCTTCGTAGACGTTATGCTCACCATCCCCCAGATCTTCCTCCTCCTCATCCTCGTCGGCGCCTACGGCCCCTCCCCGCTTGTCCTCCTCATCGGATTGGGGCTGCTCGGCTGGTTCCCCGATACCCGCATCTTTCGCGGCCAGGTGCTCTCGATCCGCGAGCTCGACTACACGCTCGCCGCCCGCTCCATCGGCCGCTCCAACTGGGGCATCGTCCAGAAACACGTCCTGCCCAACGTCATGCACCTCGTGCTCGTCAACATGACCCTCAATATCGGCGCCATCATCATCGCCGAGGCCGGCCTCAGCTTTCTCGGCCTCGGCGTCCAGCAGCCGACACCCAGCTGGGGCAACATTATCCAGGAGGCCAACCAGGTCACCCGCATTCGCCAGTTCTGGTGGTTCTGGATCCCGCCCGGCACCGTCCTCGTCCTCACCGTCATCTCGCTCAACCTTATCGGCGACGCCCTGCGCGACATTCTAGACCCGCGCCGTCGCCGATAATCGACGCGCCAGCCGGTCACCAGTGGCCCGCAGCCGCACAGCGCTCCACCAGCCGCCCACACAGCACGGAGACACTCTATGCAGCACGGCATCCTCTACAAACGCCCCGACCGTTATTCCCTCGGCCCCGTGCCGCAGCTCCTGCCCGACGGCCGCCTGACCGTCGGCGTCGTCTCCTCCCCCTTCGCCGATCACTATGGCCTCGCCGATTGGGTCGTGCTCGTCTCTGATGACCAGGGCGAGACCTTCACCGAGACCGAGGACCAGACCATCCCCCTCGCCTGGCCCGGCGCCCTACCGCGTGAACAGTACGACCGCTACGCCGACGTCCAGGCCGACGGCAGCTACCTCGCCGCCGGTACCGTCGGCTTCGAAGTCTGGCCCACAGCGCGCGCCGCCGAAGCCGAAGAACTCGGACTCACCGCCCGGCCCCATCCCAACAACACCGGCAACGACCTGCTCGTCGGAATGCCCAAACTCTTCGTCATGCGCTCCCACGACCAGGGCAAGACCTGGGACCGCCGCGACTGGCTCGTGCCCGGCTTCAGTTGGATGACAGCCTTCCCCCGCTGGACCCGCCTGCAGGCCGGCAACATCCTCCTGCCAGTCTACGCCAGCGACCAGGATGGCGACCGCGGCCAGGTCTTTGTCTGGCGATCCGACCCCAACGGCGACAACTGGCGCCTCATCCCTCTCTGCTCCAGCATTTCCAGCGTCAAGGGCGACGAGACCTGCTTCATCGAGACCGAGCCCGGCAAAGTACTTGCCCACATCCGCCACGCCACCCCCGGCAGCATCTCCAGCGGCTACCTGCTCGAAAGCTGGTCGGATGACGGCGGCCTCACCTGGTCCCAGCCGCTCCGAACCGATATCAGAGGCTACCCGCCCCACCTCCTGCGCCTGCAGGACGGGCGCATCCTTTGCGCCGTCACCTACCGCTGGGACCCAATGGGCATTCGCCTCGTCCTCAGCGATGACAACGGCAAGACCTGGGACACCGCCAACACGATCATCATGCGCGACGACGCCGGCACCGCATCACCCATGTGGCCCGACTATCCCCGCCACAGCGGCGGCTCCGACGTCGGCTATCCCATTACCGTCCAGTTCGACGACGGCAGCCTCTTCACCTGTTACTGGATCACGCTCGAAGACGGCGTCTGCCACGCCGCCTACACCAAGTGGCGCATCAATGAGCTCTGAACCCAGCCCCGCCTATGTACGGGAAAGGAAGCCGCAATGACCGCTGAACAGCTCGCAATCGACGGCGGCGCACCGCTGCGCAACAAACCCTTCGGCCCCAAGTGGATCTTCGGTGACGAGGAACGGCGCCATCTGATGGAGGTCATGGACAACGCCACCGACGCCTGGCGCTCCGGCTTCAAAGTGCGCGCCTTCGCCGACGCCTTCGCCACACGCCACGGTGCACAGTACGCCGTCGCCACCACCACCGGTACCGGCGCAATCCACGCCGCCGTCGCCGCCGTCAACCCCGACCCCGGCGATGAAATCATCACCTCGCCGACCTCCGACATCGGCTCGGTGCTCGGCATTATTCTCCACAACGCCATCCCCATCTTCGCCGACTGGGACCCGGAGACCCTCAACACCGACCCCGCCGACATCGAGCGCTGCATCACGCCCCGCACACGCGCTATCCTCGCCGTCCATCTCTACGGCAACCCCTGCGACATGGGGCCGATCCTCGAAATCGCCCGCGCCCACGATTTGCCGGTGATCGAGGACTGCTCCCAAGCCCACCTCGCAGAGTATCGCGGCCAGTTGGTGGGCATGATTGGCGATATCGGCGCCTTCTCGCTCGGCGGCAAAACGCTGACCACCGACCAGGGCGGCATGATTATCACCAACGACGAAGCGCTCGCCCGCCGCGCCATGGGCTTCTCTCGCAAAGGCTCCGAAATGGACAGCGCTCTGCGCAGCTCGCTCGCGCCCACTTCCTTCCGCCGCGGCGGTAACAAGGGATACGCCTTCCTCGGCGACTCGCACCCCATGACCGACCTCCACGCAGCCGTCGGCCTCGCCCAGTTCGACCGCTGGGAAGAGGCCACCCGCGTGCGCCGCCGCACTGCCGCCATCCTCGACGAGGTCGTCCCCCGCCTGCCCGGCTTCAAAATCCAGAAAGTGCACCCCGAAGACCGCAGCGCCTACTACACCTACGCCTACACCGTAGACGAAAGCGAGGCCGGCATCTCCTCCGACGACTTTTGCGAGGCGGTACGCGCCGAGGGCATTCCCGACTGCTACGGTCCCTACATCCAGGGCCGTCCGCTCTACAAGTACCCGATCTTCGCCGACGAAGACACCTACGGCCAGTCCCGCTACCCCTTCGTCGATGAGCAGGGCAACCGCCGCATCGACTACAACGCTCTCCATCTCCCCCTCACCGAGCGCGACCTGCCCCGCACCGGCTTCATCCTCTTCCGCAACTCCTACACCGAAGAGGACGCCAAGGACATAGCCGCCGCCATGCGCAAGGTCGCGCTGCACTACGCTGAAAAGGCCAGTCGCACCTAAAGGAATACTCTGCCTTGAATGAACTCGACAACCAGGACGGCTCAACGCTGATTCCAATTCCCAGCGGCGAATTCCTGATGGGGACCGACGCCGCCGCTGCTGAATTGCTTGCGCAGGAGCATGGCTGGCGCGTCACCCGCTTTCAAGACGAGTGCCCGCAGCGCTCCATCCACCTCGATGCCTACTACATCAGCCGGTATCCCGTCACCGTCGCCCAGTACACCCGCTTTCTCGATGAGACCGAGACACGCCCGCCCTCCTGCTGGGACGACCCCCGCTTTACCGGTCCCAGCCAGCCCGTCGTCGGCATTACCCACTGGGACGCCGAGGCCTACGCCGCCTGGGCCGGCCTGCGCCTGCCGACCGAAGCCGAATGGGAAATGGCCGCCCGCGGCGACGACGGCCGCCACTGGCCCTGGGGCAACGACTGGGATCCCGCCCGCGCCAATACCCGTGAGTCGGGCGTAGGGCATCCTACTCCGGTGGACCAGTACACCGCCGCCGGCAACGTTAGCCCCTACGGCGTCTGCGACATGGTCGGCAACGTCTGGGAGTGGTGCCAGGACCGCTACTCGCCCGACTACTACCTCCACGGCCCGCCCGCCAATCCCCTCTGCACAAAACCGGTCGTCCACTATGACGCCCATCGTGTCCTGCGCGGCGGCTCCTGGTACAGCATCGCCGATCGCGCCCGCTGCGCCGCCCGCTTCGACCGCTTCCCGCAGATGCGCCGCCGCCACATCGGCTTCCGCTGCGCCCGCGACGCCTAATGCTCGCGCAGAGGCGCAGCCGCAACTCCCTGCCGCTGACCAGGGGCGCCCCGCGTCGGAGGCCAGCCGCCTTCCACTGCAGGGAGCGCGGTGAATAAGGAGACAGACAAAATGATCGGAGTCATAGTCAATCCGGAACAGCCGCGCAGGGGCAACGGCGAGCTGCCCGCGTACGCCTCTCCCTACATTGGCGAGATCCTGCGCCACGCCGGTATCCCTTTTGCCCTGCTGCCGCCCCGGGCCTTGATCGACGGCCCTCTCACGACACCGCTGATTGTCCTTGCCCAGGACCTTGACTTGAGCCCCGAGCAGAAAGAGGGCGCTGCCGAATATGTCCGCAGAGGCGGTAACCTGGTCGGGATCGCCGGCGCCTCCGGAATGGACGAACTCTTCGGCGTCCGCACCGACGGCCTCCTCGAAGAGGGCTATCTGCAGCCCCCGCACGCGCCCCACCCGATCACTGGCGCACTCGGCCGGGAGACTCATGTTTTCGGCGGCAGCCGCGTGACAGCCATCAAGGGGACAGCGCTGGCCCGGGTCGCGCCACTGCAACCTCCCCCGCAGGCGGAGGGGGCCGTGCTCGACGCAATCGTAGCCAACCAGGCCGGCCGCGGCCGAACCCTTCTCTTTGCGCCCGACCTGATCGCCTCCGTGCTCCACATCCACCAGGGCAAGACGGTAGTTCCACAACCGCCGCGCGAGTCGGCAGGGGCGCCGTCGGCTTCCATTCTCGACCCCGACAGGGACGGCGACCCCATCCAGATCGACGACATCGACGATCTCTACTACTCCGGCGCCGAGTCCGACGAACACGGCAGGACCCAGTACAACCGCCGTGTCCTCCTTGCGCCAATGGCCGACATCCTGCGCGAGCTGCTGCTGCGCGCCATCTTTCACCTGCTCAGCAGCGTCGGCGAGACCCTGCCCGTGCTCTGGTACTGGCCCCGCGGGCTCGACTCCATCGCCCACATGTCCCACGATTCCGATGGAAATCGCGTCAATCTTGGCTGGACCCTTTTCGACCTCCTACAGGAGCTCGGCGTGCCCTCCACCTGGTGTACGATGCCCGTGCCCGGTTACCGCCGCGAATTCTACGACACGCTCATTCAGTCCACCTCAGAGATCGCTCTCCACTACGCCACCGGCAACGCGCCCCTGCGCGAAGACCACCGCTGGAGCCAGATGGACTTCGACTGGCAGTACGACGCGCTCTGCTACGAGACCGGCCTCACTGACATCGTCTCCAACAAGAACCACGGCCTCGCCTGGCAGGGCCGCCTTGAGTTCTACCACTGGTGCCGGGCCAAAGGCATCCAGATAGAGCAGTCGCGCGGGGACCGAGGCTTCACCTTCGGCACATCGCACCCCTGGCTGCCCATGGAGGACGACCGCCCGGGCGGCGAATTCATTGACGTCCTGGCCCTCTGCTTCCTCTCGCAGGACTTCACCGTCGTCTGTCCTCACGGCTTCATGCGGCCGCTCGTCGACCAGTGCCACGCCGCCTACGGCGTCGCCCATGCCCTATACCACCCCTCCCATCTCGAAGACCCGGAGTGCGAGCGCTCCATTCGCGAGACGGTCGCCTACGCCCGTAGCCTCGGCATGGAGTGGTGGACCAGCGAAGAGATAAACACCTGGGAACGCGCCCGCCGCCGCGTCGCCATTACGCGCCCGACCGGCGGGTCGCCGCGGCCAGGAAGCAACTTCACCATCAATGCCGGCGACACGCTCAAGGAAGCAACCCTACTTCTCCTGCTCCCCCAAAACGGCAATGCGCCGTCCGAAATCCTGCTCGACGGCAATACCGTGCAGGCGAACACAGTTGAACGCTACGGCCACCGCTTCGCCCAGGTCACGGCAGACCTTGCCGGCGAAGCCGAGATCAGCCTACCAACCGGCTGAGACCAAACACAGAACAGAACTGCTTTTCTCTACGAGGACTCGAAAATGCCCGATAGAGCAAATGCGTGGATAGACGCCGAAACCGTGGAGTTGGAGGGCCTCCGCGTCACATTGACCGAACCCGTTCTGGTCGGTCGCCGCAAAGGCTACTTCTGGTTCCCCAACCTCTGGAACATGCCCAATGGCGAACTCCTCTCTACGATCTCACCCGTACCTGACATCCATCTCTCCGGCGTGCCCTACCTGGTCCTCTGGTCCCGCGATGGCGGTCTGACCTGGACGGAGCCGCAGGTCTCCTGCGACGGCGGCCAGACACTGCTCCACCTCCACTCCGGAGACAGCATCCTGCTCCCCTACGATCTCCGCCCGCGCCCCCAAGGCATCGGCGCACCCCACAACGTCATCCCCGCCGGCCAGCGCGAATTCGATTATGTGCCCACAGGCGTCGTCATCACAGGCATGCCCTCTCCCGTGCCCTTGATCGTGCCAGGCCTCGACGTCGTGAGCTTCTCATTCAACGGCCAGACCCTCTGGCTGCAGGACGGCACATACTTGGCGACCGCCTACGGCCACTTCGAAGGCGACCAACGCGATTCAGTTGTCGCCGTAGAATCAACCGACGGCGTGAACTGGACATTCCGCTCGGTCATCGCCGGCGCCGATTGCCCCGTGCCCGGAAATGGAGGACCCAGCGAGTCAGCAATCTGCCGCACGCCCGACGGCCGTATCATGTGCGTCTTCCGCGTCGAGAGCCGCATGCCCCTGGGCCAGACCTGGAGCAACGACGAAGGCCGCACCTGGGCCCCGGCCGTCCCCATGCCCGGCGTCTTCTCAGTCCAGCCCGGCCTCGCGGTCATGGCCGACGGCGCCATCGCCCTCGCCGCCGGCCGGCCCGGCCTCTACCTGTGGCTGAACACCGACGGCGGCGGCCAAAACTGGCAACAGCTCGACATTCTCGCCCACCACAACAGCTGCCTGCCAGACGAACAGATCACCTACTCCGAAGACCTCTCCCGCCAGCAAACCACCTCCTACACCGAGGTCGTGGCCGTCGACGAGAATACGCTGCTCTACATGTACGACCGCGTGCCCAACGGCTGGCGCCGCATTCCCGAAGATATGGACGACACCAACAGCGTGTGGCTGATTCGCGCAACGTTAAATGCCTGAAATGAGGCTCCGGTCTCGCTCTTGCCCCGATGACCCGGCCCCGGTCCAACCACAGGAGACAAAACTGTGACAGTTTCCACACCCACACGCACCCTGGACATTCGTGCGCTCCCCGGCACGCGCGAGACACTCGCTTACCAGAACGGCGGCCTCTTCCCCGTCATGGACCTGGCAGCCGATGGCACTGCCGTGGCGGCCGTGCGCGGCGGCGCCGGCCACCTCGGCCGCGAGGGCCGTATGGAAGCCATCCGCTCGACCGACGGCGGCCTGACCTGGAGCCAGCCCTACCTCATCGCCGACAGCGACGACGACGACCGCAACGCCGCCTTCGGCGTATCGTCAAAGGGAACGCTCGTCCTCCTCTACCACCGCCAGCACAACTACGACGCCGAAGGCAACTACCAGGGCGGCTTACGCTCAGCAAGCGGCATTCCCATCTCCATCATGGCCACCCGCTCCTTTGACGGCGGCCTCTCCTGGGAGGAGCCGTCCGCGCTCTCGATAGACTCCCTGCCCACGGGCTCCCCCTTCGGCAAGATCGTCTCGCTTGCGGACGGCACGCTGGTCGCGCCAGTGTACAATTTCCATGCCTGGGGTGGTGCGCAGAGCAAGGAGAGGATCGACAATGCCTACGTTGTCCGCTGAAAGGATGATGGCTGCACCTGGGGCGATGTGTCGCTCATCGCGCCAAACAAAAACGAGACAGCGCTGATAGCCCTGCCCAACGGCGACCTCCTGGGCGTATTGCGCGGCTCAGATAGTCCGCAGGGGCTGCACAGCGCTCGGTCGGCCGACGGCGGCCGCACCTGGTCGGCCCCTGTTCAGGTCACGCAGCCGCGCCAGCACCCCGCCGACCTGATACGCCTCTCCAACGGCGACATTCTGTTCGTCTACGGCAACCGCAACCCACCCTACCGCATCGAAGGGCTCGTCAGCCGCGACGGCGGTCATACCTGGCTGGACCTGCTGCTCACTTTTTCCGGCCATCTCTACGGCTACACACGCGAAGAGACGCGGGCCACCGACCTCGGCTACCCGTCGAGCGTCGTGGGCACGGATAGCCGGGGCATCACCATGTACTACTACAATCCGGATATGCGCACGAGGCGGGATTCACGCCAGCGAGCCGGCAACCCGCTCTACGGCCACACGAACTACTGCGCCGTCGCCGTCTCCTGGCAGGAGGATGAGCTGATCGCAGCGGTCGATAGCGCGATCGGCGGGCAGTAGGCCTCTTCCTTCTCCCCACTGCCCGCCGTCAGTTGTCTCGCTTCTATCTGTACTGCCTGATCAGTACGCCGCTGCGCCGGCGCCCGCCCGCGCCTCAGATCCCCAGCAGCCTCGCCGCATTGCCGCCGCAGACCAACCGCTTGGCATCCTCAGAGATGTCGGCTGTGATGATCTTCCCCAACTGCGCCCTCGGGTCCATCAGCGCGATGTCGGAGCCGTACAGGACCCGGTCCGCGCCCGCCTCGTCAACCAGCTGCTCGATGACGCCTGGCGTGCGAAAGGTCGAGCAGGTCTCCAGGTAGACGTTAGGGTAGGTCTGCGCCGCCTTGATCGCCGCCGCCCGCGGCTCGGCCACGTTTCCTGCGTGGCCGGCGACAAAGTTAGCGTTCGGAAACTGGGCCGCACAGTCCTCTAGCAGCCCAGGATCGGAGTGCGGGTCCGTGCCCGTATGGAAGATGATCGCCAGCCCGCGCTCGTTCGCAAACTCGTAGATCGGGTGCCAGATCGGCTCGTTCAGGTCCCACTTGGTATAGGGCGGGTAAAGCTTGATCGCGACCATGCCCAGCTCGTCAATGGCCCGCGTCAGCTCAGCCACCATGCCCTCCGGCATCGTCGGCGAAACGTAGGCGAAACCAGCGAAACGGTCCGGGTGCGCCGCCACAAAACGGGCCGTGATGTCGTTGCCGGTCGTGCCGTCCGGGTGGAAGATGTTGAACAGGCAGGCAACATCAATCCCTACCCTGTCCATCGCGTGCAGGATGGCCGCCGGGTCGTCGATCATGTTATAGGTGTCCTGGCGGCCCGTATGCCCGTGAAAGTCGATAATCCTCTGGTCTCCGATCATGCCGCCCCCTCCCCCTGCAAGATGCGCTCAAGGTTCCCCGCACAGACCAGCTCCAGCTCCGCATCGCTCAGATCGGTGTGGTGAAGGTAGAAGAGCATCGTTCCCATCGCGTAGCGGTCATACCAGGAGCCGTATACGAACCGCTCGACACCGTAATCTGAGCAGAGCGCCTCTACGTCGCACAACGGCTCCAGCCGGCTCAGCTCCAGGTAGGCGTTCGGCAGCGCATTCATAATCGGCCGCACCCACAGCGCATGCAGATAGTGCGCGCCGACCAGCACCGTGACAAGCTCCGGAAAGGCCTCCAGCGTTGACACCAGCTCATCCGGGTCCGCGTCGGGCACCGGGATCCAGAGCGGAATCCGGTTCTCGCTTAGCCACGTCAGCATCGGCCCGTGCACCCAGGGTCGGAACGGCAGGCCCGCCACGCGCGTATTGTTCAGCCGCACGCTGCGCACACGTCCCTGCCCGTGCAATCCCTGCACCTGCGCAATAGAGTCAGCTGTAGGCATGATCGACCACTGCGGAAAAAGCCGGCCGTCCTCGCCCAGCCACGCCTCCAGGAAACCGTTTCCGTCGACCGGGCTCAACTCCTCCGTGTGGGCGTGGTAGATCAGCGCCCTCTCCACCCCGTGGCGGTCCATCTCGGCCAGCAGCTGCTCTCGGTTTCGGCACGGCGACGGCTCGTAATGCAGGTCACCAACGCGCACGTTGGCGTCAAAAACGGGAACGCGCGCGCCGAACGTGAATTGGGAAGTCATATCAGGTCCCCGTATCTGCTATTTCGAACGGTAGTAGTCAGCCACCTTCTTGATCGCCGTACTGAAATCGGCCGCGTCCTGATCGCTATAGGACGGGTTCATCGGCATCACGACCGCCGTCTCCAGGAACTTATCGGATCCGGGCAGTGAGATCGAGCCGTAGTCGATCGCCGCAGCCTCCTCACCGGCATAGGAGAAGTCAGACGTGCCATACGCCCGCTGCTGCGCCATTACAGGGTACTTGTTGACCGGGTAGACCATGTACGGCGAATTCGCCGGCACGCCTTCCGCCTGCAACGCGTCGGCAAACTGGGCCGCGGTCGCCCCAACCACCTCCGCGTCAACGTGGAAGCCGTACACCCAGTACGAGTGCGTTGCCTCGGGCAGGACCGGCTGCAGAGAGAGCCCCGCCTCCCCGTCAACAACTTCGTTCAGATGGTTGGCGACCCACTGCTTGCGCCGCACAGCATCGGTCACCTTCTTCAGCTGGGCGACGCCGACCGCGCCCTGCAAGTCGGTCATGCGATAGTTGGGCGCCAGGTAGTAGTGCTCATAGACCGGGCTGCGCGGGTTGCCCTTGTCAGCGAACCACTTCAGCCGGTGCGCCAAATCGTCGCGGTTGCTGATCACCATGCCGCCGTCACCGGTCGTCATGTGCTTGCCGCCAAAGCTGTAGCAGCCGAAGTCGCCCCACGTGCCGATCGGCCGCCCGCCGTATTCTGCCAGCTGCGCCTGCGCACAGTCCTCGATAAGGAAGAGGTTATACTTGCGCGCTAGCTCAACGTAGGCCTCCATCGGGCACGGATTGCCGAAGACGTGCACAACGATGATCGCCTTGGTCCGCTCCGTAATTTTCGCCTCCACGTCCGCGATGTCAAGGTTCCCGCTCTTGGGGTCGATGTCGGCAAAAATCGGCACCGCATTCTGGTAGAGGATGCCGATAATCGTGCCCATGTCGGTGACCGCGGTCGTGATGATCTCGTCGCCCGGGTTGGGGTCGATGACGCCGACCGCCGTATGGACCGCGGCCGTCCCCGACGTGACCGCCTGCGCGTACTTGACGCCGTTCATCTCGGCGAAGTCCAACTCAAACTGGTCGACCTTGGAGCCGCTCAGCCGGTTAAGCTTGCAGGAGCGGATCACCTCGATCAGTTCGTTGATCTCCTCCTCGCCCATATCCCAATTCGGACCAAATGAACCACTGCGGACCGGGGGCGAGTTGCGTTCGATTGCGATTGCCATATCGTACATCTCCTTGTCTTGTCGCGACTGCGGCATCCTTCTAATCTGTAAGTCCAGCGAGACGCCCTCGTTCCCTTCCGGCGACTCGCACTCGTTGAGTGTCTGTCAGTCCAGCCTGAAGATGCGCCTCGCATTCTCTCGATAGACGAGATCGGCCTCCCGCTGCGTCTCGATTGCGTCGGCATAGGCCCCATACTCGAACCACGGCGCGAAGAGAGGCTGGTCCGTCCCGAACATGATCCGCTCCGGCCCCAGAATGTCCATCGAACGTCGGATGGTGCCCGCGTTGATCCCGCTGCTGCAAAACTCGAAGTAAACGTTGGGCAGATCGACAACCTGGCGCGCGCCCTCGGCGTCGTCGCCGTGCGCCTTGATGATGACCAGGTCCGGGTTGCGCTCGCAAGCCATGCGTACGCCCGGATAGGGCGAGCCGCCTTCATTCATATGGATCTTTGTCGGGCGCCCGAATCCGGCGATCGCGTCCAACAGGTCCTGCATCCGCTTGGTCTCCATGTTCCCGCCGAACGGGCAGTAGAGCTTGACGCCGACGAAGCGCGGGTCCTGGAAGTAGCGCTCCATCTGCTCGATGGAGCCGGCCAGGTCGCGCGGGTCGCAGGCAATATAGCCGCGCAAATTCGGATAGCGATCGAGAAATGTCTGTGTATCCGCGTTGCCCTCTCGCATGTCGTAGTTGATCGCGTTATAGGACGAAACAAAGGTGTACTGTATGTTGCAGCGCTCCGTCATCTCGTGCACGTTCGTCTCGGTGCGCGTGTTGAACGGCTCCGCGCAGTGGAAGCCCGATACGTGCGCATGGATGTCGATAATCGGCTCATCGGGCAGGTCGGCCTCAGCCTTGATCATCAGCGGCTCAACCGGCAGGTCCTCGATGTCCATATCCAGCAGGCGCAGCGCGTTGCCGCCCATGATGTCCTGCTTCTGCTCCTCAGAAATCTTGGCCATGAAGACCTGGTTGCGTAGCCCGCGGATCGAATACTTCGGCGAGTTGCTGCCGTAAAGGAGCCTGTCACCGATGCCGGCCTCAACCATCACCTCAAGACCGTCGGCCAGGCACAGCCAGCGAATCGCGGCGTAGACATTGGGATAGACCTGCATCACCGTGACCAGCTCGCCCATGAAAGCGTAGCTGACTTCGCTCATCACAACCTTCACGTCGAAGCGGTGACAGACGTCTGCCACCTTGCGGATCCAGGGCGATACGTCAGCCCCACCCTTGAAATCGACGATGATCGGCAGACCTGCCTCACCGACCGCCTCCACCATCTGCTCGAAGACCAGTGTGTCCGGGCTCCAATTCTGCGGCCCTGGCGAGAAACGAATCGCCACACAGCCGCCCTCGACGCAAGTACGCAAATCGTCGCGCCAGTTGAGGAAATATCGCGGATCGAGCGTGCCGACCGCAAGCAGACGTGGATGTTCAGCCGTCACCGCCAGCGTCTCCGCCACCGCCTCCGGATTGATCTGGTTGACCAGCCCGCGCCGCGATGTCGTCAGCGTCAGCGTCGTATCGTGCGCCTCCGTCTGCCGCAGCAGGGCCTCAAGCGTCGTATCTGGCTCCGGGATCGGGTTGACGCTGAACTCGGAGATAAAGTCGATAGCGTACATGTTCGTTCCTTTCCTCGCGGGTGATAGACGGCAACTGCCTTGCAGCTACGCGCGGGCCTCTTCGAGGGCCCTTTCAAAGGCGAGCAACAGCCCATCGATATGTTCATCTGTCATCGGCAGGGAAAGCGCATTCATTGACAGTCCCTGGCTAAGGTAGTATCCCTGGTTGAGAAGGGAGAGAAACACACGGTGTGCCATCGCGCCGTCACTACTGGCCAGGCTGCGGTAGTCAACAAGCGGCTCTTCGGTAAAGTAGACACTGAAGAGAGAGCCGAGCACCACACCCTGGAAAGGCGTGTCCACACTTGCGCTGAGTTCGTCGAGTCCGGCTCGCAGCCGTTCGCTCAGGCCGTCCATGTGGGCAAATGACTCCGGCGTCAGCTGCCGCAGCGTGGCCAGCCCCGCCGCCATCACGACTGCGTGGGCGCTGAAGGTGCCACTCTGGAAGAAGCCGGTCGGGTCGCCGCTGTTGTCGAACAGGGCCATGATATCTGCCCTTCCGCCAAGTGCCCCGACCGGAAAGCCACCCCCGACCACCTTGCCGAATGCCGAAAGGTCCGGACTGATCCCGAAATGTTCCTGGCAACCGCCGCGCGTGACGCGAAAGCCGACCACTTCGTCGAGGATGAGCAGGACCTCGTTCTCCTCCGTGATGCGGCGCACCGCCTGGACAAACTCTTTTCGCACCGGCAGAATCCCCGTCTTGGGGTCAAGAATGACGCACGCGAGCTCGTCGCGGTGGCTTCGCACGATCCGCTCAACCGCCTCTTCATTGTTATAGGGCAGCACGATGACCTCGTCGGTCGCGCTCGGAGACATGCCGCCCGCGGTCGCGACCGAATGCGGCGCGTCCGCCGGGCCCGCCTCCTCCACCGGCGGGGCAACACTCACCTCCACCGGATCATGGCTGCCGTGGTATCCGCCCTCGAACTTTGCGATCTTGGGCCGCCTGCTGAAGCCGCGCGCCAGCCGGATCGCGTGCAGCGTGGCCTCCGTCCCGGAGTTGCAGAAACGGACGCGCTCGAGCGACACCACCCGGCTGCACAGCTCCTCAGCCAGCCCCGCCTCGTTGCCCGTCGGCGCACCCAGCGCGATCCCGCGCTCAAGCTGCGCCTGCACCGCCTCGTTGACAGCCGCGTTGTTGTGGCCCAGGATCTGCCCGGTGTGATGGTTGGCAAAATCGACGCGACGCCGCTCATCGATGTCAAAGAGATAGCATCCCTCTCCCCGCTGCATCGTTAGCGGGTACGGGCCATAGTAGTACGCCCCCTTCGCGCCGCCCGGCATCGACTCGCAGTCCCGCTCGAACTGTTCCAGCGAAGCGGGGCTCTCTGTCCTGTAGGTCGCCTCGATGGCCGTTTCAGTCTGGTCCGTATCCTGGTCCATGGTCTGTGCCTCGCTCCGCTCAGTTCCGTTAACCGTCCGTGGCCGGCCTTCAGGATGACAGGCCGCGAACTTCAATCAGCTTATCACGTCTGCCGCAATTACTCGAACCAATAGCTGTAGAGCCGGGCGCCGTTCAGGTTGAAGCGAAGGTGAATAGGACCGCCCGCAGGGTCTGGCAACCGGCTCCCTTCCCGCCAGGCCGCAGCTTGCCGCGCACTGTCTTCCTTCAGGGCGATGGCATCCTCCCGCCCAAAGCCCGGTACCGGCCTGCCGTCCGCGTCCAGCACCTCTACCGTAATTTCGCCATCGTCGGCAACCGCGTTGACGTAGAGCGTCTCACCCTCCGATAGGAATGCCTCGGTAACGACCGACCCGTCCTCTTCACCAGCATCCAGAGACACGAAGCCGTCGCGGCGCAGTACAGCCAGGCAGATGGCCGCGTGGTCCTCGTCCCAATTGGGCGGCGGCCAGCGGAACTTGACGCCCGTATAGTAGAACCAAAGCTCGTCATCGCGCACGACCGGCGACGACGGTCCCAGCATCTGCAGCGTGTCGTAGGCGCCGCCTCCCAAAGGCGACGAATCGATGAAAGCCTCGCGGTTGCCCTGCCGAGCCCAAGTGTACATGTCACGGCTGCTGGCCAGCTGGACGTGGTGAAAGCCGTCGTGATTTCTGCCGGTAGGATTGCGCCCGACGTGGTGAAACATCGAGGCGAAGCCGATGTAGCGGCTCTCGTAGCGCGAAACGCTGAAGTTGTAGACGTCGACGCTGTGCTCCTGCACGTGGTTGATCTGTGTCTGCTGCAGCGCCGGGTTGGCCAGCCGCCGCGCGATAACCGCCCGCGCCAGCTCCTGGTCCTCGTCGTCGGCGTGGAAGACAAGCTGCGGTTCACTCCAATCCGCGAAATCCTCGCTCGTGGTCAGCGCGTGCGACCGCCCGTGCGGACCGCGCACCTTGACCGTCGCGATGAAGCGGTGGTTTGCCGCGTCGAAACTGAAGTTGGGCTCGTCGCCCGAGAGGATGTCGGGCGCGTCGTGGCGCTTCCAGACGATGCCGTCCGCCGACACGCCGAAGAAAATCGCATGATCGGGCACCATTGTGAAGCTGATCGCTTTGAAGCGCCGCGCCGGGTCGGGGTCTCCCGCGTCGTAGACCACGCCCAGCACCTCCGACGTGCGCGTATCGTCGATCGGAATCGCGACGTGGTTGTTGTCGCGCGACCCTTCGTATTCCAGCTGCCCCACGTTGGGTTGATACCAGTGCAGGCCGTCGCGGCTTTCGTGATAGGAGGAGCGGCCCTTGTCCGCGTCCAACTTAGCGCCGATCGTCCAGAACTTCCATATCCCCGCTGCCGGGTCCCACACCGGCGCGCTGCGCGTCTGCGGCCGGTAGGCTGGCCCGCCGTCCTGCTGGGCGCGCGCGGCCATGTATGGATCAGTGCGGATGACCGCGCCCTTCTTGTCGGGCTGGTGCATCCGCCGCTGCAATCCGTCGATACGGGCGACGTCGGCGTCATCGAAGAAAAGCTGCCGCTCACCCCGTGGGAATCTGCGAACTGACTCGGATGCCATGCTCCTCCTCCCCAATTCTATCCAGTAGCTATACAATCGCGCCGCGCGCAGCCGTACCCGCAACTGCGCCGCGCTTGCCGGAGCCGCCGGCATGCGTTCCTGCGCCCGCCATCTGACCGCCAACCGCACACCGTCCTCAGCAATGGGAATCGCGTCTTCCACGCCGTAGCCCGCCAGCGGCCCACCCCCCGCGTCCAGCAGTTCGCAAACGATCTCACCATCTGCCGCCTCCGCGTTCAGGAAGAGCCGCTCGCCCTCCCACAAGAACGGCACGGTCGCCAGCATGCCGCCGTCCGCGCCGGCGTCCATTGACACAAAACCGTCGCGACGCAGCGTCGCCAAGCAGATTGCGGCCCGGTCAGGGCTGACTTTTGGGGGATGCCAGCGATGCCGCAGGCCGGAATAGTAGAACCAAAGCTGGTCTCCTCGCACGACCGGGTAGGACGGTCCGAGAATCTGCATCGTGTCGTACGCGCCCGCGCCCAGCGGCGACGGGCCGATGAAAGGAGCGCGGTTCCCCACGCGCCGCCAGTTATACATGTCCCGGCTGCTGGCGAGCTGAACGTGGTGAAAGCCGTCGTGGTTGCGGTCTTCCCAGGCGCGGCCGGTGTGGTAAAACATCGAAGCGAAGCCGATGTAGCGGCTCTCGTAGCGCGAGATCGCGAAATTGTAGACGTCGACCGCGTGCTCTTCCGGGTGGTTGAAGACCGGCTGCTGCAGCGACGGGTCGCCAAGCCGCGCCGCGATGATCCGACGCGCCTCCTCCTGGTCCTGCTCGTCGGCGTGGAAGACCAGTTGCGGTTCACTCCAGCTCTCGAAATTCTCGCTGACGGTCAGAGCGTGGGAGCGCCCGTAAGGGCCCGGCACCTTGACAGTGGCGATGAAGAGGCGGTTGCTCTCATCAAAACTGAAATTGGGTTCATCGCCCGATGCGATTAGAGGAATGTCGACCCGCGTCCAGACGATCCCGTCTGGCGACGTGGCAAAGAGGATCGCCAGCTCCGGCGCCATCGTGAAACTCAACGCTTTGTAGCGCCGTTCGGGATCCGGATCCCCTCTGTCGTAGACCGCGCCGAGGATCTCAGCCGTGTTGCCGTCGCCCATCGGGATGAAGACGAAGTTATTCTCGCGCGTGCCCTTAAACTCCGCCTGGCGCACGATCGGCTGGTACCAGTGGAGGCCGTCGCGGCTCTCGTGGTAGCCCGACATGCCGGCGATCCCGTGCAACTCCTCCGGCGTTATCGCTATCGTCCAGATCTTCCATCGCCGAGACTCAGGGTCCCACACCGGCGCACCGCGGATCTCGGGCGTGCCGCCGATTGCGGGTTCGCGCCGGATGACGGGGCCGCGCTTCTGCGGCTGGTGAAACGTCGCACGCAGATTATCCACTTGGGCGACGTCGTCGCTATCAAGGAAGAGCTGCCGCTGGCCAGCCGGAAATCGAGGGTAGGCGTTTGGGGTCATCGGCTGCTTGCCTGTTAAGAACCGGCTGAAGGAATGGTGGGAATGTAGCTGCAACGACTCGCGGTAAGCGAGGTGTCAGTCCAGGTTCGTACGCGGGTCGAAAGCATCGCGCAGGGCATCGCCGAAGAAGTTCATCGACAGAACGGCGAAGGCAATCGCGATCGCCGAAGGCAACCAGCGCCAGGGCATGTTTTCCAGGACTGGAAGCATGAGCGCGTTGGTCAGGGTCTGTCCCCAACTTGGCGTCGGCTGTTGTACGCCCAGGCCGAGAAAGCTGAGACTCGACTCGGTCAGGATGGCGCCGGCTAGGCCCAGCGTCGCGGCCACAACCACGGGACCGACCACGTTGGGCAAAATATGCCGGAAGATGATGCGCCGGGTCGGTACGCCAGTGGCAACCGCGGCGGTGACAAAGTCTTGGCTGCGCAGGCTGAGGAACTGCCCTCGAATCAGCCGCGTCATGCCGGGCCAGCCGAATATGCCGATGATCACCATGATGTTAAAGATGTTGGGTGGCAGGACGGCAACCGCGGTTAGGATCAGCAGAAAGGTGGGGAAACACATGATAACGTCGGTGAAGCGCATGATGACGCCGTCCACGAGGCCGCCGAAAAAACCGGAAACACTGCCCAGCACCAGCGCGATCGAGGTATAGATGCCCACCGCCACGAGCCCGACCGACAGCGAAACGCGCGCACCGTAGACGAGGCGCGCCCAGACATCGCGACCGATTGCATCCGTTCCCAAAATATGCTCGGCGCTGGGCGGCTCGTTCTTGTTCCTCAAGTCGGTGACCGCCGGGTCGATGCCGGCGATCAGCGGCGCAAAGACTGCGGAAACTACGAGTATGATCAGCATCACCAGCCCGATCATCCCCAGCCTGTGCCGAATCAACCGCCGCCAAAATCTCTGCTGGACCGAGTCCCTGCCCGGCTCCTGCAGCGTGCTGGCAAGATCAACGGCGGCCATTGCCAGGCCTCCACGATCTAAAACGCTTCCGATATTGCTTTCTTAACTGGATCGCTGGAACGTTCATCTCACTCTGAGTAACCGCGGACGCGTCGGAAAGCCAAGGGCTATTCGTAACGGATGCGCGGGTCGGCAACCGCATACGTGATGTCGGCGAGTAGATTGCTCAACAGGACAACGAGTGCGACGATGAAATTTACGGCCATAATGACCGGATAGTCGCGTGCGAAAATAGCGCCAAGACTGTAGCTTCCCATGCCCGGCCAGGCAAAAATACGTTCAATGATGACAGTGCCGCCAATCAGGAAAGGGATGTCGAGACTGATTATAGTGATTAAGGGGATGAGCGCGTTGCGCAGCGCGTGCCCCAGCAACACCGCCCTTTCAGCCAGCCCCTTAGCACGCGCAACCGTGATGTAGTCCTGACGGATCACATCGAGTAGACTGCTGCGCGCGTAGCGCATGAAGCTGGCCATGCTTCCCAGCCCCAGGACCAAGGCGGGCAGGACCATGTGGTGAAGCCGCGTAAGGATCGTTGCCTCCTCACCATAGTTCGTTATACCGGAGGTGGGAAACAGATTTACCTTCAAAGAGAAGAGGAAGATCGCGCCGATAGCAAAGACAAAGCCGGGCGTGGATATCCAAACGAAGCCCAGCAAAGTGAGAAACTGATCTATCCAAGTATATTGTTTGACCGCAGACAGTATGCCCAGTCCCGCGCCGAAGAGAATGCCGAACAATAGGGAGGTTGCCGTGAGTTGAAGCGTTGCCGGCAACCGATCCAGGATTTCGTCGCGAACGGGCGCCCCCGATGCCAGCGACCTTCCCAAATTGCCAATTGCCAGCTCGCGCAACCAGATCAAGTAGCGTTTCCACCCGGGTTGGTTGAGGCCGTAGTTCTCGCGCATCGCCTCTAGCTGTTCCGGCGTAAAACTGGCAACGTCAGTCGGCGGGATCAGGGCGTCCACGAAGTCGCCCGGCATCCATTCGGTTAGCACAAAGGTTACGATCGTCAGACCCAGGAGAATGGGTATGGAAATCGCCAGCCGGCGCAAGATGTAGGTTCGCAAGTCTACGCCCCCACCAACCGCAAGAAGGAAGGGAAGCGTAGGGAGGAGGTCCTCCCTACTCAGCTTCCCCCGTCTCTAACGACAAAACGCTATCCGGAAACGGACCAGTTCACGGCGTTGGCGAATCCGTTGCTCCAGGGATAGTAGCGGTTCCAGAGGGCATCCTCGTTGAAGCCGCCCACCCGCTTGTTGACCGCCACAGGGCCGATGAACTGCAGGAACGGCATCATCGGCAGCTCGTCGTTCAAGCGCCTCTGAATCTGCTCGTGAATCGCCATGCGCTCCTCCAGATCAACCGTGGTCGCGGTCTGATTGAAGAGCGCCTGGGCATCCGGGTCGCCCCACGGTGTGCGGCAGCGCTCCGAATCCGTGAAGAAGGAGTTGTACTGCTCGGGGAAGGAGAAGCCCCAGCCCTGGTACATCATTTCAAAGTCACAGGCCTCCGCAACCGCGCCGACCGAGGTGCCTTCCAGGTACTGCAGCTGCGTCTGCACACCGACCGCGGCCAGGTTCTGCTGGATCGCGGCCATGATGTCCTGGTGCAGGGCATCGTTGTAGTACCAGTTCACCCGCAGCACGTTGTCCGGGTCCCACGCGCCGTCGGCCTCAGCAGCCGCCAGCAGCTCCTTCGCCTTCTCGGGATTGTACTCGTACTGGTTAAGACCGTCAGCCAGCCACGGACGCATCTCCATGTAGGAGTTGTAGGGCGTGCACAGGCCGGAGTAGAGTCCTTCGCAAATGCCGACGCGGTCAATGGCGTAGGCCAGCGCCTGGCGCACGCGCTTGTCCGCCAGAATCTCCGACTCGTAGTTGAGCAGGAAGACTCGAATGTAGTTGCGGTTGACCAGGTGAATATCGACGTTGTCCAGCTCCAGCGACTGCTCGTAGAAGTCCTGCGGGACATTCCAGACATCCAGCTCGCCCTTCTGCAGCGCGATGAACTGCGTGTCGGCCGCGCCGAAGTTCTTGAAGATGATGCGGGCCAGCTTGGGGCGGCCGCGGTAGTAGTCTTCGTTGCGCACGAGTTCGACGAACTGGTCGCGCTCGGCCTGCACGAACTTGAACGGCCCGGAACCGATGTTGAGCTCCGGCGTGTACCATGCCGGCGCGTGGTGCTCCACGATATCTTCGGGATTTACCTCGCTGAAGATGTGCGCCGGCAGGATCTGGAGGTCCGTGGTGGCGGAAAGGTGCCAGCCAACATTGGTGTCCTCCAGCTCGAAGACGACCGTGAAGTCGTCCGGCGCGTAGACGCCAGGCAGCTCGTCGGTCACGCCGTCGTAGAAGTCCTGCCCACCCTTGAGGCTGCTGATCCAGCGGCGCGGGTTGATGTTGGTGGCCTGCGTCAGGATGAAGCGGACCGTCTCAACCACGTCGTTGGATGTTACCGGCTCGCCGTCGTGCCAAGTGGCGTCCTGCCGCAGCGTGAAAGTGTACACGGTGGCATCGTCCGACACCTCCCACTCAAGCGCCAGGTCCGGGTGAGGCGTATTATTGCGGTCGAGATCGAATAGGCGGCTGTGCGTCAGCATGGCCGGCGTGTTGCTGCTGTAGCCATACTGATAGGTCGGGCGGAAGGGGCTGTAAGTTCCCCAGGGCGACCCCGTGTTGAAGGTCATCGTACCGTCGTCATCGACCATGGCCCCTTCTTCGGCCGGCGCCATGGTTGCTTCCGCCATCGGCTCGGAGTCGGCGCCCGGCGCAGCTGCCGGCACGCACGCAGTCAGGAGGACGCCTGCTGTCGTCGCGCCCGAGATAGTGAGAAAGTCACGGCGGGAAAATCTGTTCTTCTGCATCGTTTTGCTCCATCTGTTGCTTTTGGCTCGGTCAAGTAGGACTACCGATAGGATACGGATGATTCTTCAGGATATGCCGCCGGGAGTGTGCCAGCCCCCGTCTGTTTCGCCAAACCCGACCTCCTTTCCTATTTGACTTACCTGCTATTGCCTGGTTGTACGTGGACAAGCCAGCCCCCAGAACTACCATCGACAATGTGAGCATGCGCGAACTCGCGCCAGCCGGCGCAACCTCCCTCTTCGCACAATTTGCACAATCGGAGTTCAGCGCTAGCTGAAGGTCTGGTTCCCACTTCAGCCCTGGTACTTCGTAGGACGGCCGCCGAGGCTGGCAAGAGGCCCACTCACATCCGCTGAATCCGCCGAATTCTAGCACGGGCGTCGCGCCGTGTCAAAGCTGAGAGGGTCACGGTGCACATGCGTATCAGAGTCGAGAACACGGTGTAGCCCGGGCTGGTTTGGAGCAGCGCTCGTCGATTCCGCGCATTCCTGAACAATTGTGCCGAAAGAATTGGCAGCTCACCCTGGTCGTAGAAAACCGTCTTACGCCATTTCAGCCCCGGAATCCGAGGGGCACGGCAGGCCCCGCCAGCGCCGATGCCCTCACCGACCCGTTCGCTAGTCCCGGGCGTCGGCGAACTCTATCTGCACATTGTCCAGACTGATCTCGCCGCTGGGAAGAAAACTCCTGTCAACTTCGTAATCGGAGCCGGCGCGCCGAGCATGCGGGCCGCCCTGCTGTGGCGCCAGCGGCACGATGTTGAGAGGATGCAACAAGAGAATGATGTCGATATCGACGTCACGCAGCACCTCTTCGATGCCGCCCCAGCCGTAGACCTCGGTCAGGTCGCGTCGCGCGCCGAGACAGAGCCACTGCTCCGGGTCGGGCGCGAGGGTGACAGTCTGCTCCGTCCATTCGGGCGTAACTTCGAAGGACTGCGCCGTCAACACATAGTTGATCGCCCTGTCGCCCGCACGCGACTGGCAGTGCAGCCGCAACTCCGCCCCCTGCAGGTCGACCTCGCCCTTCAGACGCAGGGTGAGACGGGCATTGCGAAAATCGCGCGGGTAGGCGCCGTCGGTGAAGCGGTTACCGGCCAGCAGCGGACCATAGTTGGGGCCTGGGTTGGGCTGATCGGCGGTGTGTAGGATGAAGAGCAGATGGAGGTAACCGCCGCCCGGCGGCGCGTGGTTGGCGTCGATGCCCCAGGGGCTGCGCGAGACCAGAGCGCCATCCTCGATTGTCGCGGGTACGGGCTGATTGGGACCGAGCCAGGCGATCCAGCCGCCGGCGCCGTTTTCAAAGTCCTCGGTGTAGGTGGCAGCGTTCATGTCGCACTCCCGATGGAAGAAGGCAGTGGGATGCCGACCGCGCGGCCGCTGGCGGAGGACTCCTTAGCAGCTTCGATAATCTCCATCATGTGCACCGAGTCCTCGATCGGCGCGGGCGCCGGTTCTCCCTTTTTAGCCGCGGCAAAGAAGTCACGGTAGAGCTCCTCCGCCATCACACCTCCATAGCCCGGCGCATGGGGTATGGCGAAGCGCTCGCGGCGGACGCCGCCCGTCTTCCAGCCGCGCGCTTCACTGAACAGCGAATAGGTCAATGTGTGTTCGACTTCGCTTCCTCCCGAAGTTTCCTCCTGCGGCTGGAGAAAGGGCAGAACCGCGAACCCTTCGGTCCCGCGCATGCCGACATAGAAGTCGTAACTGGCCCTGCTGCCAAGCAGATGGTAGCCCGCCTGGAAGCTACCCATGCGGCCGCTTGCAAACTTCAGAATGAGGAATCCGGTGTCCTCGACCGCCACCTTCTCAGGATTAAGGTTGCCCACCATGGCCATCACTTCGACGACCCTCTCCTCCATCAGATAGAGGACAAGGTCCAGACAGTGGCAACCCAGCCACGAGAGAATGCCGTGCCCTGCGGTCTCGGGAGCGAAGAGATAGGTCGAAGTGTCCCGGTACTTGAGCAGGCCGTTCAGCAATTTACCCTCTACTGTCATCACATCGCCGAGCGCGCCCCCGGCCAGCGCGCGCTTGAGACTGCGCGTCATCGGATGGTAGCGCCACTGTAGCATCGCGCCCGCGCTGACGCCCTGCCGGCGCGCAGCCTCCGCCACGCGGGCCATATCGGCCGAACGGGTGGCGGCCGGCTTGTCGTAGAGGACGGGCAGGCCCGCGCTAACCACCTTTTCCAGGATGTCAGGCGCGTGGTCGGGCCGGGCGCAGACAATGACCGCGTCGAGGTCATCGCGTGCCAACAGCGCGTCAACGTCGCTGTATTTGCCGTCAACTCTGACCGACTCCCCAGCCAGGTCCTCTACATTGACCAACTCGGTGGCCGCGCAAACGTGTATCGTCCCCACCTCAGACAGCTGGTCGAGAACCAGCACGTGACCGTTTTCGTGCCCGTGGGATGAGATGGCGCCTACAACCAGCGTCCCGTCCTCTTTCATGCCGGCTCCTTGTTCAGTCGCGTGGCAGCGGTAGTTCGATCTTGGCGCTGCCTTTGGTCTGGGAAATCAGCGCCGCCAGCATAATCTCCAGCGAGTCCCTGCCCCGGTAGGGAGATGAGCTGCTTGGCGCGTCGTGCAGCACCATCTGCGCCATCTCCTGCACGGCCGGGATCAGGTTGGCGCCGAAGGGGTCGAGGTAGCCGCGGCCCTGCGGCGGCTGCGTCTGGATCGGCGTGCCCTCTTGCTCCTCGGTCTTCCAGGCCGTGCAATGCCTGTCGGTCAGCCAGTAACGGCCGTAAGGCCCCTGCAGGTCGTATTCGAAGAGCTGCGGCGTCAGTTTGGCGCTGTTGACGATGCCGCGCACTCCGTTTGCGAACTCGATAATGATGGTCGAGCCGGGGTCGTACTGCGGGTCCCTGCCGCCCTTTCCGTCGTAGACCGGGCCGTAATCCTCAAAGCCCTGCTCGTGCGCGGCAATCACCCATACGGGCGACGCGCCGGCGAAGAAGCAGACGCCGTCGATAAGGTGCGTGCCGTTGCGAAACAGCATCGAGCGGCGCCCACCCATGTGGGCCACGATGCGCGTCAGCCCGCCGATCTCCCCATCGAGGACGGCCTGCCGCACGGCCTGGAAGGCAGGGATCCAGCTGCGCGTGTGGTCGACCGACATCTTCGTGCCGTTGGCCTCGATCGTCTCGATTATGCGGTCGGCGTCCTTGATCGTCGTGGTCAGCGGCTTCTCACAGATAATGCCGCGAATGCCGGCGTTCGACGCATCGCAGACAGGGTCTGTGTGCAGGTGGTCCGGCGTCGCCACCGTAACTACGTCGAGACCTTCTTTTTCGAACATCTCATGGTAGTCGGTGTACTGGTTAATGCTGCCCGGAGGTAGCTCAGCCCGCTCGTAGAAGCGCGCGAAAACGTCCGGGTTCAGGTCGCAGATTGCCACCAGCTCGTATTCTGGCGCACGCGCATACGCATAACCGTGGGACCCGCCCAAACCGCCCCCAATGACGGCCGCGCGCAACTTGCCTTCAGACATGGTTTCTCCTTTTTGTGCCATCACCGTGGCTTGGCGCCTGGTTGCCCCCGCCCCATGCTGCCTGGGCGTAGCGCGACAACCGCATTCGAAGTGGGGCCGCCGCCGTTGTCCGGTCGCCGGTAAATCTCGTGTGGGAAAGGGAATTGGCTGTCAAATCGATCTGCCAGTCCGGGGATTGAGAGCGTCGTTCAGGCCGTCGCCCAGAAAGTTGATACCCAGGGTGACGATCGCCAGGGTCAATGCCGGTACGGCCACAAGCCAGGGCCGGTATGACCAGCTGCCGATATTGGAGGAGATCATGTTGCCCCAACTAGCCTGCGGCGGCTGTACGCCGATGCCCAGGTAACTGAGCGAAGATTCCAGGACCATGGCACTGGAAAAACTGAATGTCAGGGTCACAATCACCGGGCCGATGGCGTTGGGCAAAAGGTGCCGAAGCGCGATTTTCAGCTCCGAGACACCTACGGCCTTGGCCGCTTCGACATACTGCTCCTCGCGCAGCGAAAAGATCTGGCCGCGAATCAGACGCGCATAGCCCGGCCACGATACAAAGGCCAGCCCACCGAAGACGACCAGCAGGTCCAACCAGGTTGTGTCGGCGAACAGGGGGAAACCGCTACTGTCATAGATTGCGTCGGCCCACGTTACGACAGGCTCCTTGATCGAGACGGCGATCAGCGCCGCCAGCAAAAGGCCCGGCACCGACATCACGATGTCGATGATGCGCCCGGTGATGTTATCGGCCAGCGCGCCGCCGTATCCGGCCACTGCGCCGAGAACCACGCCAATGATAACGCTGATAACAGTAGTGAAAATCGCTACGAGCGTGGCCGTGCGCGCACCCCACAGGACGCGGCTGAACAGGTCCCTTCCGATCTCGTCGGTGCCCAACCAGTGGTCGGCGCTGGGCATCTTGGCAACGTGCAACAGGTCCTGTTCAGTATACTCATAGGGCGCAATCTGGGGGCCAAAGAAGGCAGCAACAAGCAGTAGCAACGTGATTATCAGTCCAATGATCGATAGCCGGTTGCGCAGCAACCGCTTAACGGCATCCTGCCACAGAGAGCGGGTCTTCAAGTCGCTCTCGCCGGACAGTTCGTCGCCCAAACTGCTGGCTGAATTCCGATCGTTGGCCTCGTCCATCAACGACCTTCCCCGAGAAACCGGATGTGCCGACGTTGCTAGCTGCCTATCCGCAGACGTGTCCTACTCAAGTGTGATGCGGGGATCAAGGAGTGGATAGATCAGATCCACGATCAGATTGGTCAGAATGATCATGATTGCGCTGACCATGGTTACGCCCATGATGACCGGATAGTCGAATCCGCGAAAGCCTGCCTCAGCCACCGCGCCGAAGCCGGGGATGGTGAAAATGCTGTCGAGAAAAATACTGCCGACGATCAGCCCTTCGGTGATGAAACCCAGAGTGGTGACAACGGGAATCAGGGCGTTCCGCAGAATATGGCGAATGATGATGCGCCACATCTCCAGCCCTTTCATTTTGGCCGTTCGCACATAGTCCATCGAAAAGACTTCAAGCACCGCAGCACGTGTCTGGCGGACCACCACCGGCAAGGGCCCCAACGCAAGGATAAAGATCGGCATGACCACTTTGCCCTGGAATAGTCCGTCCCATCCATAGGGAACGTTCATCAGGTCCAGCCAGAGGACGAACACAATCAGCAGCAGCGGCGCCAGCACGAAGACCGGCACGGTGCGAAACGCCAGCGTGCCGCCTACAATCGTATAGTCAATCCAGCTGTTCTGACGCAGCGCGGCAATGCATCCGAGTGGGATGCCCAGCAGGGTCGTTATAACCGCTCCGGCCAGGCCCAATTGGAAGGAGATAGGAAAGGATATGACGATCATTCGCAGCACGTCGCGCTGCTTGTTAATCGATATACCCAAGTCCCCTTGCATCAGCCTGCCGACCCAACGCGTGAACTGCACCCAGTAGGTGTCGTCCAGACCGTATTGGGCCCGGATTCTCTTGATCGCGTCTTCCTTGGCCAGCGTGTCAAGCGTTCCCTCGAACTGGGTCATCATCATCTCGACCGGATCGAACGGGCTGATCACAGTCAGGGTAAACGTGATGATAAGGACCGCGATGAACGTCGGAATCGCGATGGCCAGGCGCTTCATGGTATAGACGAACATTGCGACCGCCCCAGGTCTGGCCCCGGTGATGAGTTGCCGGCTACTAGGTGCTTCAAATCATACAGAGGAAGGAGGAGTGGAAAGACGGACCCTTGCGCGTGCCTTCCCACTCCTCCGGTCCCGCTTAGTGCTCTGCTACGTAGATGTCAAGCAGCGTTGACCAGTTGTTGTCAACGTTGGCGTCGAAGTTCTTGACGTAGGGCTGCACGACATATTCGTACAGGTCCCAGATCATCGGCAGGAAGTAGTAATGGCTGAGCAGCCGCTGCTCCGCCGCCGAAACCTTGTCACAGTAGTCCGCACTGGCTGGGTCGAGCGTCAGGAGCTCATCCATCATCGCGCCCAGCTCGTCATCTACCAGGCCGACGTCGTGCGGCGCCGCATAGTAGTTCCACAGGCCCGTGATCATGGCCGCGGGGTCGGGAATCGTCGCGCCCCAACTGTTGCGCTGGACGTTGATCAGGTCGGCTTCCTGGCCCCAGGCGTCGCTCCAGCCGGGTCGGATTTCAACGTCTGTGATGCCCAATACGTTCTTCCACTGCTCGGCCATGATCTCGGCCGTGCGTAGATAGTTGGGCGACTGGCCGCCGCTGGAGATGCGGATCTTGGGCAGGTCTTCCGGCCCACCGTACTTGGAAGCGGCCAGCTCCTGCTTCGCCAGTTCCGGATCATAGCCGAAGTCGGGCCAGTTGTCGGCCACAAAGCAGGGCAGCTCCGGCGTGAAGTGGGTCTTCATGACGCGGTCATTGCGCGATCCCTCATACGCCGCGCTGATCGCCAGGTCCCAGTCCACCGCGTGCAGCAATGCCCGGCGCACGTTGATGTCATCCAGCGGCGGCTTGGTCGTGTGCAGCGCGAAGTAGAAGTTGGTGGCGTAGGGGATGAGCACGAACAAGTCCGGGTTTTCGGCCCGCAGCGGCTCGCGAATGTTTGTGAACCAGTGGGCTACGTCGGCCTCCCCGTTCTGCCACATCAGGTAGGTGATGTTTTCGTCGTTGGACCACTGAGCGATGATGCGTTCGATATAGGGCTTCTTGTCGCCCCACCAGCCGGGATTCTGGACGATCTCATATTCGCGCTTGTCCTGGTCCCAGATCTCAATCTGGAAGGCACCGTTCACGCGTGTCTCGGCATCGGCCGCAAACTCATCGGCATTGACGTCCTCCATCTTGACGAAGCCGGTGTTGTAGTGCGCCATGCTCATGATGAAGATCGGGCTCGGCGAGGACAGCGTAATCTGCAGCGTCTTGTCATCCAGCGCAGCCAGGCCGGAAATCGTATCGGCCTCGCCGTCAATGACCGCCTGCGCGCCCTCGATAACGCCCAACCGCAGATAGGTCCAGCAGCTGATGCAGTTAGGGCTGATGGCCCACGACCAGTAGTCGATCGCTTCCTGTGCTACGACGGGCGAGCCGTCCGACCAGGTGGCGTCGGGATGGATGTGGATCGTGTAGACCGTCTTGTCCTCGCTGACCTCGTAACCGGTGGCGAGCCAGGGCTGCAGCTCGTGGTTGCGGTCGCGCAGGAAGAACGGCATCCACATGTGCGAGATCCAGGGGCGGCCAAAACCACTCTCGGAGGCAGGGTTAAGGCGGCTCAGATCACGCGTGACATAGCGGATAACCTGCTCCTCAGCAGCGTCGTCCGGCAGCATCCTGCCTTCCATCGCCTCGCCTTCGTCGGCCATCGCCGCGTCGCCCGAATCGGCCGGAGCGGCCGGCGTCGCGCACGCGCCCAAAAGGACCGACAGCAGGATAAGCGCAGACAGAACAAATCGGAAATGCCTCTGCTTCATGGTGTGACTCTCCTCTGCAAAATGGTGAAAGGTAAATTCGACAGCCCGTACCAACGTGGACTTTCCGGGGTGGACTGTCGGTGGAATCATGGACTTTGGCCCGACCTGCGCGGCATGTCCAAACAGCGTCGATACTATGCCAAATGGGAGGTGTATTGTCAAGCTGGAAAGGGCGCGGGCGCGGATTGATTCTCAGTGCCGACGGCGGAAAGCTTCACCCTCCACAACGGTCCTGGCCAGGTACGCGTCCGTGTCCTGAGCGGAGAAACGCGCCGGCGAAAAGGACGAAATGTCGACGCTCGTCTCTTCGTCTGCGGCCAGCTCGGCCAGCAGCAGACCGGCGACGGGACTGTAGGCGAAGCCGCCCGAATGAAAGGCCGCGCCGACCACGAGGCCCGAAAGCTGCGGCAGCGTGCCCAGGACCGGCTCACCGTCAAGAGAAAAGGAGATTAGACCGACCTGCTCGGTCTCCCAACTGATTCCGGCCAGCTTGGGGACGAGCGGCGCAAGGTTGGCCGAGAGGCGGTCGCGCAGGCTCTCCGGCGCGCTCAGCCCCGCCATGTGAAAGTCCAGGTCGTCGACGCGCATCTCGGGCCGGTTCTCGGTCTCGCCGCCGGCCAGCAGCCGGGAGTCGCCGCTCCCAAGGCGCGCAGGGCGAATGTACCCGCCCTGCGGGTTGGCATTGATCGCCGGAATCACGGCCGCCTCCGGCAGCTCGGTCGTGACGTAGCGCTGGTGGACGAACGACTTGATCGGCAGCCGCAGACCGCACAGCTCCATGAACGCGCGCGTCCAGGAGTGCACCGCGCAAACGACCATGTCGACTTCGACGGTTACCAGCGAGGTACGCACACCGACTACGCGCCCACTTTCTATCTCCAACCCTTCGACGCGCGCATGCTCGCGAATTTCCACGCCCAGGTCACGGCAGCGCCGCGCCAGTGCGGGTACAAACTCGTGCGGCTCGCTGTAACCGCCGAGCTCATCGTGCAGCCCGATATGGTCCTCCTCCGGCGCCAGATCGGGCCAGCGGCGGCGGATCTCCTCTGCGTCGAGAATCTCGTAAGGAACGTCGTGGCGATCGTACACGGGAAGGATCTCTTCCCGTCCCGGCCACGATGTTGCATCGAAGATGTTGAGACAGCCGACATCCTGGAAGCGGTAGCCGTAGCGGTCCAGGTCCGCCGTCAACTCGCGGTAGAGCCGTAGACTGATCTTCCGCGCCTTGATGGCCGTCTCAGTCCACATCAGCCCCGTAATGAATCCGGCGGCGCGGCTACTGGAGCCATCGCCCACCACACCCTTCTCCAGCACGATGACCTTGCCAGCCCCCTTGCGCGCCAGCTGATATGCGGCGTTGAGGCCGATGACGCCGCCGCCGATTACGATGAATCTGGACATGATGTGGGATTGCGCTCCAGTGTCTAGCCTTTGTGAGACGGTAGAGGAACTTCTGAAATGCGTGAGCAAGGTAACACGGATTGAAATGCTGGCCAAAGATCAGGAATCTCCATTCCGCAGGCCTTTGCCCACACGATCTCCCTCTCCTGCCGTACGGGAATTGTCAGAACGCGCCGATCTCCCTAAAATAGTATAGACAGGTGACACTTCAGGCATGACAGAGACCTGTTGAGTCGTGCAATCTCGCAATCCGGGCCAGCAAGTGACCAACTACCTCGTCAGCACATCCAGAGCAAAGGTCTGGCGCAGGCCGGAAGACCATCCCCTGCTAAAGCACACCGACACGGCGCACCCGGCGCTGCGCGGCAAGCTGGAGGAGGATACCTTCCCGCCGAGGGTTGCAGAGGGCCTGCCAAAGATCCTGAGCGAGAACTCGGAGGACGCGCGCACCTGGTACTATTTCAGCCCCTTGCTCAACGACGAGCCGCAGCGTACTAGGGTTCTCACGCTTCTGCTGCGCCAGTCGTTTGCCTATGCGCTGCCGCCCCAGGCCTTCAAGGAGATCCCGCACGCCAGGCTGGAGTTCTGGCCGAAACTGCCGCCGCCGCCGAGCCGCCTTCATAGGGAAGGAGAGTCGGAGCCGGACCTGTTGATCAAACTGGGCGAAAGTGCGGTCGTGCTGGTCGAGGCCAAATGCCTGTCCGGCGTAAGCGAGTTCACCACCTACGACCGCAAACGCGACCAGGTGATCCGATTGCTCGACGTCGGCTCATGGTACGCCCGCCAAGAGGGGTACGATTGCAGTTGTCTACTGGTGTTGCAGTACGGCCACGTACAGATAAACGCCGAGAAGATCATCAATCGCTACGCAGGCAACCCTGAGGCGATTCGCAAGGCCCTGCCCTACCGCGAGGAGCTGAGCGACGACGATTTTGCCCACCTTTCTCGTGGCTTGGCCTTCGTGCGCTGGCCGGACCCGATGGCATAAGATAGCAACTTGCATTGGCAGCCTTAATCGCCACAGAGGTATTTCGTCTGATCAAGAGAGAGAGGCAAACGAACCGAACTCCGCCTTCACGATAAGTTGTAAAGGAAAACGCAGCTATGTCAAGCCTGTTTGAAGGAATACGGTATACAGCCACGGTGGCCGAGATATACGACAGAATTCAATTGAACTATCCTGGTTCTCCACATTCCAGATCTGGGTCGCTCTGGTTACTTCGACGTGCCAGTGAGATTCGGAGCGACAACAGATCCGCAGAAAAAATGTTGGAAAAAGCGGTTGCCATGCTGGCGGAAAGGGGGCACATGGCAGGGTGGTACAACCAATGCCCAGTTGCTTCGGGGATTGTAAGCTCCAACAGCGATAGAAACAGCGCTGTTGATCTAGTGCATTGTTCGAATTCGAAGCGGGAGGCGCGATTCATTGAACTGAAATGGGATAGCGACAACCCGTTGTCAGCGCTCCAGCAGATTCTTCAATATGGCATAGCATACATTTTTTGCAGAGTACACAGGAGGGAACTCCCTCTTCACTACCGCTCGTTGATGGATGCTCAACAAGTTACTTTGGAAGTCGTGGCGCCTCGAGGATACTACGGTGGGAGTTACCAGAATCAATTCTCGCCAAGTATTGAAGCATGGTTAAATCAGTTTGAATCTGAAGAAGAGAGTGATTCCGCTACGCCCGATCGTGTACCTTCTGAGATTTCAGAATTCCTCAGTGAAACCAACCACGCTCTCAGAGGTCTCGCACGAGCCAAGACAGGCGGCGCTCTGGAAATGTCATTAGATGCGCTTTCCTTTCCAGTTTCATTTGACGAAGTTCCCTTTCAAAACGGCCAGGAAGTTCGTCAGAAGTGCTCAACCAAAATGCTTACTGATGAAGGCCGCCTCGTTCGCGACGCGTTTTCAAATCTGAGATCGGTCTGGCCCGATTCGTAGCATAGTGGAGAGAATGTATGGTGAATCTATGTGTCGGACTGATCGGATACGGCGGATGGACCAGAACGGCCTACGTGCCCGCGCTGCAGCGCGACGGGCGCGCTCAAATAATCTCCGCTGCCGCGCCCAGCGAGGCCACACAGCAGCGTATTCGCTCCGAACTGGGAACAGGCGTTGGCGTCTACGCTAGCGCCGCAGAACTGCTGACCGGCCCGCCCATCGACGCGGTTTTCGTCGCCGTCACCGACACAGCGCACGAGGAGGCGATCGGCGCGGCGCTGGACGCAGGCGTGCATGTTTTCTACGAGCCTCCCTTGGCGAACGAGCGGCAACGCATCCGCCCCATGGTGAAGCGGCTGCTCGACGCGCCGCAGGTGACCCACGCCGACCTCGAAATCGGGTTCATCCCCGCCTTCGTCGAGGCGGTCAGACGGGTGCGAAGCGGCATCTTGGGCCAGCCGCGCACCGTAAGCGTCCGTCTCCAGTGCAGTTGGGACGCCAACCCGGAGGCCGACCTCAGCACGCTCAACCACATCGCCCCCTGGTATGTGGATACACTCAACCGTGTCGTGGGCGGCGTCCCATCGCGTGCGCTGATCCTGGAAGGCAGCGGTCTGCCAGGCCGCGCGCAACGGCAGTGCCAGGGAATCTACGACTACGGCGGTGTCTGGGGAACGGTACAAGTCAATCTCGGCAGCGTCGTCGAGCTGGAGACGACGGTCGAGGCAAACGGAGATGAAGGCGACCTAATCGTCGATCTCTTCTCCGGCGCATTGCGGCAGCGCACGCGTGAGAACAGCGAGTGGTCGGTCGAACAGATCGCGGAGAGCGAGCCGCGCGCCGGCTGGCCCGGCATGAACGAGTGCGTCACCGCGTTCCTCGACGCCGTTGCCGGCGGAACGCCCTCGGAAACGGTTCCGCCCTCGGATGCACCCGCGGTCGCACAGCTCCACCTGATCGGCATGGCCGCGGAGGCCTCGAAAGAAAGCGGCGGCTGGGCCGACATTGAAGCGCTCAGCGCGCTGCACGCAGAATAGATCGCCGCGCACCACGGTCCGCTTGCGGCAGGACCTGCGTTCCCACATCAATCCATCCCGCACGATTCGGAAAAGGAAACACAGCCTGCAGCGGCCATTGCACCTGCGCGTGCCCTAGCCCCGCGCAGGCTCGCTCATGGTCTCCTTAGCCTTGCGCACCGCCTCGGGAAGATGATCATAGTTGGCCAGCGCCTGCCGCAGATGGACCATTCGCCGGGGCGACGCCGTGCGCAGCATCTCCTCGCCGTACGGCTCCTCAATCCAAAAGCGCGCAAAGCCGGTCAGCTCATTGCGCAACAGGTGCAGCTCGTTGTCGGCGTACTGGTACGTGCAGTTGATCGTGAACATGCGGCGCCGGTTGCTGCCGCCCCAGGCGCTGTGCTTGCAGTTCTGGTTAAATAGGACCACGTCGCCCGGGTTACTATCCATCGACACCGCCGGCACCTGGCTGCCGTTGATGCCCAGCTTCTCGGGCGCGACCTTCAGACTCTCCTCAAGCGCGTCGGCGTAGTGATCGCCGTACCTATGGCTCCCCGGGATCAGCCGCAACGCGCCGGATTCCGCAGTAACCGGGTCAAGATATAAGGCCATCTTGTAGAAGAGACGCGGCGGCTTGCCCCGCGTCTTGCCGGTCCAGTCGGTGTCCGAATGCCAGCGCGTGTCGCCGACGTAAAAGTTGCCGTCGCTGCCGAGGTAGTTGTAGTCCTCACCCAGCAGGTCGGTGAAGATGCCGTCCACGCGCGGATCATCGAGAAGCGAGGAGAGGTACTCGCTCGAATCGATGAATGGCACCAGGCAGGAGCGGGCAGTGCCGTCGTGGGGCTTGCCGTCGTGGCCGCCGCCGTGCGCGGCGAAAAGGGCCTCAAACTCTTCGATGATCTCGTCGATGCGGTCGCCCAACAGACCCGGAAGGATCAGGTAGCCGAACAGGTCCAGGAATGCGTGCTGCTGCTCTGTCAATCGATAGCCGCTCATGTGTCCCTCCTGGTTTACTGGTACCCCTCTTGTAGCAGCGTCTAAAGTGACCCGATTCCAATTTCCAACCAGTGCGAAGCGGAAGGCGCAATCGGACCGGACCTATGCCCAGTCCCCCTTTGGCCGCTACCCACCCTGGTGGACCGGGAAGACCTCGGAGGCAATCGTCTCCATCTGGCTCTGAATGGCGCCGGTCGTCGCGCAGGTATAGAAATCAAACAGCATGTGCTCAACGCCGGCCTCGGCGAAGCGCCCAATCCGGTCGATGATTGCCGAAATAGGACCGGACATGGAGGAAACTTCGCGGTCGGCCCCTTCTCCGACCTCGGTGCGGCAGTGGTAGATGACCGTCTTCGCAGCGCCATTGGACCACGCCCGCAATTTGGCGACGCCCGCGGCAACCACCTCCGGCTCGACGTGGATCGGCTGCCAGCCGTCACCCTTCGTCGCCGCGCGGCGGATGGCCGCGTCGCTCAGCCCACCGATTGTGAGCGGGGGACCCCCCACCTGCGCAGGCTTCGGCTCAAACGAGCTCTCCTCAAAGTTGATCCACTCGCCGCTGAATGAGGGCCGGTCCTCGCTCCACAGGACCTGCATCACGTCCATCCATTCGTCCATGATGCGGCCGCGCTTCCCAAAGTCGCTGCGCAGAAAGCGGTACTCGTCCTCCATCCAACCCACACCGATTCCCAATATGAGGCGGCCGTTCGAGTACTGGTCGACCGCAGCCGCCTGCTTGGCCGCCAGGATCGGGTCGCGCTGCGGCAGCACGAGCACCGTCGTTCCCAGCGTAACCCGCTCGGTGACGGCGGCCACGTAACCCAGCGTAACGAAAGTCTCGATCATGCAGAAGTCGCTGTACCGCGCATGCACCAGCACATGATCGGCCGCCCACAACGAGTCAAAGCCTGTCTGCTCCGCTGCCACCGCCACCTGCCGCACCGCATCAGGTGATTTTGCCGGGCCGTGGCTGGGTAGAAAGACGCCAAATTTCATCAGCTCCCCCCTTGTCGTCGGTGTATCAACCGCTCTCCGCTCGTGCTGTTGCAGAGGCATTGGGCTAAAGAATAGCAGTTGTGCTGAATCGCGTCCACCGGCGTTACAGCGTCCCCGTATCAAAGGCCGCGAATTCGACTTCCGGCTGCAGCAACCGCAACTGCGCGTCCCCCGTCCGTTCCGCCTCCGCCATCAAATAGTCGAAACAGCTCTTTCGCACCCCTGCATACTCCGGGTTGTAGAAGCAGTTGTGGAGTTCGTGGGGGTCGTTTTCCAGATCGTACAGCTCGCACAAATCGGTCAGGTTCCACACCAGCTTCCAGCGGCCGTCCGTTACCATGCGCGCCGAGTAGTGTCCCCAGGGATCGCCGTGGTACTGCGCGTAATGCATCCTGCGCGGCCAGTCGTCCCCTCCTGCCGCCAGCCCCAGCAGCGACTGCCCGTGCAGGCTGCGGCCACCCAGGTGACTCTGCTCCTCGCCCGTCATCAGATGTAGGCACGTGGCCGTCACGTCCATCAGGTGCACCATATTCCCGTTCCGCCTGGACTCGCCAGCCCCAGGTGCCTTCACCAACAGCGGGATCCGGTAGGTCTCGTCATACATATACGCGCCCTTATTGATCAGGCCGTGCGACCCCGCCATGTCCCCGTGGTCCGCCGTGAATATGATCGCCGTCTCGTCGTAAAGGTCCAGCTCCTTCAGCGTCGCCGTAACCTCGCCCACCATCTGGTCGATCAGCTCAATATAGGAAAAGCAGCACGCCAGCAGCTCCCTCAGCTCCTTGTCCTGCTCATCCTGCGAAAGCCCTTCACTGTACGACCCGTTCAACAGCCGGACCTTCCTCTGATTGAACGGCTTCCCCTCAAACGTGTCATACCGGTTCGGCCACATATCGATGTCGGCTGCATCGTACCGTATGCCCCATTCGTGCGGGACCATCCAGGGAAAGTGGGGCCCGGGGAAGGAGCAGGTTGCGAAAAACGGCCTTGTCTGGTCCCGCGTCCGCAGAAACTCCTGCGTATAGCGGGCCGCGACCACGTCGGGAAATCCCGCCATTCCCACTGCCAGGGTACCTGCCGCGCCGCGGCCCACGTTCTGAACGAGCGGGGCGATTCTGGTGCTGGGGTGCCAGTGCGAGCTGTCCAGAAAAACGGGGCCGCCCTCGTACGGCTCACGGTGCATGTGATGGAAGCGGGAGTCGAACAGGTCCTGCGCCGGGCCAATGTGCCACTTGCCGAACCAGGCCGATTCATAGTTGCTCTCCTCGTCGACCCAGTCCTGCAGCATGGTCATGTCAGGCCGCAGGTGTCCGCAATAGGAGTATTTCGGCGTCGAGTTGTTGAACATGTGGTGCCCGTGGGGGTAGAGGCCTGTGAGCAGGCTGGCACGCGCAGGTGAGCATAGAGCCAAGGGCGTATAGGCCCTTTCGAAGAGGCAGGCGTCCTTGGCCAGCGCCGCTATATGCGGCGTTCGCACCAGCGTTTCTCTGTAACAGCTCAGCAAATCGATTCGCAGCTGGTCGCTCAGAAAGATGAGAATGTTCGGTCTTTCCTGACTGGACATATGCCAAGCCCCCGCTGCGTCTGGTACAGTTCTCTGATCCCGGCCAGGCGGCGGCATGCTCCCCTGACAAAAGAGCTGCATCCCTTATGAAGAGTGAGCTATCACTTCGCCGCTCTATCGCGTGTGTGCTGCCTGTACCCAGCTCTTACTTCCTGTTCGCCTCCGGCAGTTGAGGGAACGCACCCGCGTCGCCCCGTTGGCCGTCAAGAGCTTGGACGCAGCCGGCGCTAAAACTACGCCGCGCCCTCTGCCGATGCCCCCAGCGCGACCTCAATCCCCGGCAACAGCAGCCGCAGTTGCGCGTCGTCCGTCCGCTCCGCCTCCGCAACCAGGATATCAAAGCAGCGGGCGCGCGGCTCCTCATAGTCCGCGTCATAGAAGCAGTTGCGCAGTTCGTGTGGATCGTTTTCCAAGTCGTACAGCTCACACAGATCAGTCAGGTTCCACACCAGCTTCCAGCGGCCGTCCGTGACCATGCGCGCCGAATAGTGACCGAACCAGTCGCCATGGTACTCGGCGTAATGCATCGCGCGCGGCCACTCGCCGCTCCCGTCGATCAGCGGCAACAGCGACTGTCCGTGCAGTCGCTGCCCCATCAACTTCTCCTGCTCACTGCCGGTCATCAAATGCAACCATGTCGCCGTAATGTCCATCAGATGCACCGGTGCCTCTACCCGGCTGTGTCGCGGCTCGCCCGCCGTCTTCACCAGCAGGGGAATCCGGTAAATCTCATCATACATGTACCCGCCCTTGTTCGTCAGGCCGTGCGAACCCGCCATGTCCCCATGGTCCGCCGTGAAAATGACCATCGTCTCTTCGTAAAGGCCCAACTCCTTCAGCGTCGCTACCACCTCGCCCACCATCTGGTCGATCAGCTCCAGGTAGGAAAAGCAGCAGGCCAGCAGCTCCTGCAGCTCCCGGTCGAGCTCAGCCTGCGAAAGGCCGCGGTCGCGCGCATCCTTCATCCGCTTCAGCTTTCTCTGATAGATCGGCTTTCCCGCAAAACAATCATACCGGTTGCCCCAGATCGGCATGTCTTCCGCGTCATAGCGGATGCCCCATTCCTCCGGTACGATCCACTTTGGGTGCGGGCCGGGGAAAGAGCAGCACAGAAAGAACGGCCTCTCCCTGTCCCGCTCACGCAGAAAACGCTGCGAGTAGCGCGCCGCAACCACGTCGGGGAAGCCTTCCATCCCGACATCAAGCAGGCCCCCTTCTCCCCGTCCAACGTCGTGCACCAGCTTCCCAATCATCTGGTTCGGGTGCCAGTGTGAGCTGGTGAGAAACGAAGGGCCGCCCTCGTAGGGCTTCTGCGTGTGGTGGAATCGGGAATTGAACAGGTCCTGCGCCGGGCCGATGTGCCATTTGCCGAACCAGGCCGACTCGTATTCGCCCTCATCGTCGATCAAGTCCTGGATCATAGCGACGCCGGGCCGCAGGTGCTCGCAGTAGGAGTAGCGTGGCGTCGAATTGTTGAACATGTGGTGGCTGTGAGGATACAGCCCGGTCAGCAAGCTGGCGCGGGCAGGCGAGCAGATCGCCGAGGGCGTGTAGGCCCGCTCGAAGACGCAGGAGTCCGCGGCCAGATCGGTGATGTTGGGCGTGCGCGCCGGAGTCTCCTGATAACAGGAGAGCAGGTCAAGCCGCAGTTGATCGCAAAGAAAAACCAGAATATTCGGCTTACTGTAAGTGTCCATAGGCCCTCGCACTCTCTTGATTCGCGTCAACAAACCCACCCTTTCATCCAGCCGCAAAACGAACTCTAACTGGCGGCAACTTTCCACAGTCCACGGCAGTTCCGTTGCACAGCAGCGCGGACAGTTACGGGCAGCCGGCCGCCGGCCACTGACTTCTGCCGATCCAAGTCTCCAACATGAAACCAAGAACGAAAACCAATAGCTGTATTTCCGATCTTAAGGGTCAGGAAGTTTCCTACGAATTGACGACGTCAGCGTCCAGTGCAGCAAAGACTTTAACTTTGCGCGTTGCCAATATGAGTCTGTGGACCATGGAGGTACCGGCACTCAAGGCATCGGCCAATTGCAGGACAATGCCAGCGCGACACGCCCAAACTCTCGGAAGGGCTGCCTGCTCAGCCTCTGCACGCGCAACTGGCAGGATACTGTCGACATAGGCTTCAAGTCACATCGACAGTGCGGTGCGTTATGCCTCGCGGCGGCGCCTTTGAGGTAGCCGATTCACGCCAAATTCCAGCTCATGCAGGGCAATAGTCAAACCTCACAGCATAGATTGCTCAGGCAGGAAGGAACGAAGGGGGGTGTCAGGAGAAATCCTGACAATCTCCGAGACATCGTTTGAGTCGAGGAGATTGCCACTCATTCGTCTTCCTGGTTCTTGAATGGAGTCGGCCGGTGGGGCTCGCGCGAGTCGGGGAGTTCGAGGTCAACCCCGTGCGGCATGTTTTCCACCAGCCACTGACCCATTGGCTTTTGACGCTGTTGTTGGGAAGGCTTGTGGTCCTGTATCTGAGCGTACCACGAATCTACCAGCACCATGACGAACGGCCTGACCGTGCCGAATTGCTGTGGCCCCTATTCCGCCGCGAGCCTCAGGATTACAGGGAGACGGGTCAGGGCCTCGTCGACCGTCCATGAGCGCATTTGACCAGACTAATCCATTTTGCTTGCCTCCTGCATGGCTGCGGTCGTCAGTGATAGAACAGTTCGATGGACTGAGCCAAACCAATTCGAATGGAGCGCTCCGCCGTCGCGGCCCGCCGCATGGGACGGATCCAAGTCTCCGTACCAGTATGCCCGTCGATTGAACGCGGTCGACCGGCCGGTTCGAGCAGAGCTGGATAGTCATCTGAGCACTTCTCTCAAGGGCCCGTTGACATTTCGTTCGAGCCATATGAAAGTAGCGGCAAAGTGCAGGAAAGCTATGAAACGCCGTGCCAGTTTTTCATAGCGGGTGAGAATGCTCCGATACCACTTGGTTCTGTTGATGAATTGATTCTGTTGATGAAGCGTTCGACGATGTTGCGCTCTTTGTAGCGAAGGCGGTCGTAGCCCCGCGGTTGCTTGCAATAGCGGCGAGAAGGGATGACCACCTCGACCTGTTTAGCTGTGAGCAGCTCTCGCAGCGGGTCGGAACTGTAGCCTTTATCGGCAATGACCGCGTCAAAATGGAAAGGTGCGAGCAACGATTCAGCCTGGGAAAGGTCATGGCGCTCGCCGCCATTCAAGATGAACTGTAAGGGGAAGCCAAGCGCATCGACGAGGAGATGGATCTTGCTGCTGAAGCCACCCCGGCTCCGTCCTAGGCACTGTTCGTTCTGACGCCCCCTTTTTTGGAGCCGCCCGCGGCGCACATATGGGCGCGAACAGCTGTACTGTCCGGCATGACCGCTGCCATGTCCGGGTCTTGCGCGAACTGTTTGAACATGTCGGCCCAAACACCGTTCTCTTCCCAGCGTGCGTAGCGCTTGAAGACACTGTTCCACTTGCCAAGGTCGGCTGGCAGTTCACGCCACTGGGCGCCGCTGCGCAGAATCCAGTGAACTGCTTCGACGAAACGGCGACACTTGTCCTCTTGCCCCGCATAGGCACGAGGGTGTCCTCGCAGAAATGCGTACAGTTTCTGCCACTGAAGGTCGGCAATCTTATAGGTAGACATCCTACGATTGTCGCCATCTTGACAGAATCAATCAAACGTCAACGAGACCTAGTCCTGCAACATTACCTTCTGTGCGTATCGATCCTCAATGGGCTGAAATGCAGCGGGATAGCTACCCAACATCTTGACAAAGGCCGCATGGTTGAGCAGACCAAGAAGAGCGGCGCCGCAGTTCGGCTCTCGCCAGTGGCCCTCGACGTCCATATAAAATACATACTGCCACGGATAATCGCGGCGCGGACGGCTTACTAACCTGAGAAGCTTGATTCTGCGGTCGGCAAATTCCCGAATGCAGGCTGACAGCCCGTCTGGGTTGTGGGGCGTGGCAAAAACGATTGATGTCTTGGAATTCTGTGTCTGACCTGCTTCGCCTTTTCCGATGACAACGAAGCGTGTATAGTTGTAGCTCACGTCCTCAATGTTCCGCTGGACAATCTCCAAGTCATAAATCTCTGCGGCCAGAGAACTGGCAATTGCGCCCACATTTGGCTCCGGACACTCCGCCAGATCTTTGGCGCTGCCGGCCGTGTTATACCAGGGAACTGCCTCGAAACGGTTGCGGTTGAGAAAGCCTTCGCACTGCGACAAGGCCTGCGTATGGCTGCGTACCTTCTTGATCTTGTCGCCATTGCCAGGTATCGTCAGTAGGTTGTGTTGCACCCGCAAAATGATTTCACCCTGAATTCGCAGGTCATGATTCAACAACAGATCACTGGCCTTGTTGATGCTGCCGGCGGCGGAATTCTCCACCGGTACGACGCCCAATGTGGCGCGGTCGTCGTCCAGAGATGAAAAGAGCTCTTCGAACGTCTTACAGGAGACTGTGTGGGCCCCGGCTCCGAACTGTTGATGGCATGCTTGTTCGGAAAATGCGCCGTGCTCCCCTTGAAATGCGATCACGGTCATCGGACCACTCCACTTATCACCAAACTGCAAGAAGATAAGACCTTAGAGACGAGAAATCGCCGTTCTCCGCTGGGCTGTGACAGCGCTCCGAGTCAACGGTTTGCGCCAAAATCGGCAACGCGGATGCGATGTACGAATGTCCAAGATGGGCATCTTTAAATCTCGACCTCGGCGGGATACAAGCCCCGCCAGGGCCCAGGCATCTCTGCGACCGGCACTTCGATCACAACAGGCAGGTCTGCCGCGTAAGCATCGGTCAGTGCGTCACGCAGGCTGTCGCCGGACTGAACCCGGACCCCGAGCGCGCCAAAGGACTCTGCAAGGGCAACAAAGTCGGGATTCACCAAGTCTGAGGAGATGGTGCGCCCGGCGTAGAGCTCTTTCTGCATGCGGCGCACGTTGCCAAATGCTCCATCGTTGAAGACGACCGAAACGGTGTTGATGCCATGCTGCACCGCCGTCGCCAGTTCCGTTGCGCAAAAAAGGAAGCCGCCGTCGCCGCTGATCGAGAGGACCGAACGATTGGGGGCCGCTATCTTTGCGCCGAGTGCGGTGGGGAGTCCCCAGCCCAAAGTCGCCTGATAATTGGGGGTAAGAAATGTACGCGGCTGGTAAACGGGCATTGCCAGAATGCTGGCATAGCCAACCTGCGTGATCTCATCGACAAAGATGCCATCATCCGGCAGAGTGTCGCGGATCGCGCGCACGAACTCCGTCTGGGGTTGGAACGAGTCAAATAGCTCTTCCATCTCCTTGTGCAGCGCAAGCATTTCAGCCACACGCGAAGGCCGCGGGCGGTTGTGGCGTGCCAGAACTGGCAGCAGGGCGCCTAGGGCAACCTTGCTGTCGGCCGCGACTGTCACCTCCGCCGGAGTTATCAGGTCTGACTCCTTGGCCGCGATGTCGACGCGAATCAGAGTCAGATGGTCCGGGCTCTTCCACTGAATTAACGGCTTGGTAAGTCGTGTGCCGATGGCGATGGCCACGTCGGCCTGTTTCCAGAGGCGCTCGCCGACTGCGTAAGTGTGACTGAAAGGATGGCGGCTGGAGAGGATGCCGCGGCCGCGCCCGCTGGCGATGACAGGCGCCTGGAGGGCTTCGGCCAGGGCGCGGACCTCTTCGCTCGCGTCCATGGCGCCGCCACCGACGAATATCACGGGGTTGCGCGCCTTGCCCATGAGCCGGGCTGCCTCTTCGATCGTGTCGGTATCCACTGCCGGTCGGCGCACGGTGAGGGGCAGCGGACTGTCGCCTATTTCCGCCTTGCCGGCAAGGACGTTCAGAGGCACTTCCAGTCCGACGGGCCGGGGTCGGCCTGAACGCATTTCACTGAGCGCTGTTGCCAACAGTCGCGGGAGTTCGCCGGGGCTTTCGGCGCGGCGCGCCCACTTGGTCAACGAGCGCATAACGACCAGTTGGTCCGGGATCTCGTGCAACATTCCGAAACCGCGGCCGAGCTGGTCCGAATGGATCTGGCCGGCGAGGCAGAGTACGGGCGCATTGGTGGCGTAGGCGGTTGCGAGCGCGGCGGTCGTGTTGAGAAATCCGGGGCCGGGCACGACAACATAGACGCCCGTTTTTCCGGAGGCGAGCGCGTAGCCGAGGGCCATGTAGGCTGCGCCCTGCTCATGGCGGGTATGGATGGCGCGTATCTCGTCGCCGGCATCGTAAACGGCGTTGTAAAAGTGGTCGTTCTGCACGCCGGGCAGGCCGAAAATCGTATCGATGCCGTGGGAGAGAAGGCCCTGAACGAGCGCTTCGCCCCCGGTACATTCGGTCTTCATAGACAACCCTTAAGGACGTGCGGCCAGGGCTCGTCGACATTTCGTTCGAGCCGGATAAGGGAGGTGGCAAGTAGCAAACAGGTCCTTAAACTCTGTGCGAGTGTCTAAGAACCGGACTTCGGAGTAAATGGGCACCTTATCAAGCTAGTAGATTGGAAGCTCACTAACAACAATTCTCCAGCATCAATGGGTGCTCAGAAATGAGTATACTCAATCAGAGATGAGTATACTCAAACTGTTCTGTCATGTAAATGACTTCTGTCAATGGCTACTTGCAAGCGAGAGTGCCAATCTTTTAGGGGTGAGTCGCAGGCGAGGACCGGTCCCACGGAAACGCGCAGCTCGGCCGGTTCGCATACCGCGCCATCCCAATCCGAAGCCTGCTTCCACACCCCGGCCCCAGCCGCACCGTAAAGCTGTCGCAGTCCAGCGCCACAGTCTCCCCGCCCTCTACCGCCAGGCTCGAAAACTGGTGCTCCGCGTACGCGCCCCCCTGCACAACCACGACGCGCCCCGCCACCTGGTCCGTGTTCACCAATGTCAGCGTCACCCCGTCCGCGTCCATGCTCTCCACCAGCGCACCCACGCCCTCCGGCATGCCCGCCCGCCGCCGCTCCGGGTCGAAGTAGCGCACGCGGCAATGCAGCGGAAAGCCCAGCCTTTCCGTCGGCAGGCCGCCCAGCATCAGTTCAGTCAGCCGGCTCACCATCGCCGGATTGAAGCCGTTCATATCGTCCGACATGCGCGTATCAGCCGACGTGCTGTCGGCCCGCACCTTCCCGATCCGTTCCCGCACCTCGGCCAGGTCCTCCTGCAGCGCAGTAACCGGATACTCTGGGTTCTGACCCTCCAGAAAACGGACCCACTCGTTCGACTCGACGCGCGGCAGATCTGCCCGATCCATCGACCAGTAGTAGACCTCCAGCGCGCCCACGCTGAACGGGTCCGGCCTGAAATCGTACCAGCCGTCGTCGCCGTGCATGTGCGGATAGAGTGTCTGTCCATCGCTGTCCTTGGCGTTCGCGTTCACAGCGTCGATGACGCCGCGCCACGTGTCCACGTAGCTCTGACTTCCTGTCATCAGCAGGCCGTTGCCAAAGCCGTAATGGGCGCGATTCGTGAAGTAAGGCCGGTGCGCCAGCGCGCCCGTCTGCGGCACCACCACCGTGAAGCCCCAACCGTAGACGCCGCCGTACCACTTGCCGTCGCACGCGCCGCCGATCGTCCCGTCCAGCCCGATATTGGTAGGGATGATCCCGCCGTTGGCTGCAGTGCGCTCGCACCAGGCGTCAACGTAGTCGACCGCCCACGCCCTGTACCGCTCTTCACCCGACAGCATGTAAGAGTTGAGGGCCATCGTCGTGGTCTGAAGATTTAGCGGGTGGTCGCCGACAACGTCGTTGTAGTCCTCGAAGTGGGCCACCATCTCCGCGTAATTGCGCTCCCCGTGCCCGGGCTTGAAACGGCCCTCGACCTCGATCGGATCGCCCGCCCAATCCAGCCCGGTCGACTTGCGCATCAGCGGCCCGCGGCTGCCATTGAACATGCTGCGGATGACGCGGTGCTCCGCGTCATAGTTGTGAGCCTGGGGATCGGTGCCCATGTAGAAGCCGGCAAACCGTTCCATCCGCCGCCGCATCGCAAGGTCGTACGGGTCCGACAGCGGCTGCAGGAAAAAGACGGAAAAGCCTTCGCCGTTGTGCATCCAGTCGAACATCACCGGAAACTCTTTGTAGTACATCCCTTCGCGGGCGAACGGCACCTCCACCGTCTTCGCCTCCGTGTACTGCCGCAGATGGCCCTCCCACCCGCTCTTGTACAGGTCCAGGACAAGATCGGGCGCGCCCAGCGCATGCAGCACCGTCCATCCGGCCAGGTTTTCGGCCGCGTCATCCGGCCCGTCGTCCCCGCCCCAGCGGGGAACGCAGAGCAGGTAGCCTCGCTCGTCGAAGTAGCGGTCGTAGAACGCCTGCACCGCCTCGGTCTGGTTGCGGATCAGCTGCCATTGCAGCAGGGCCCAGTGAGGAGGCGGCATGGGCCTGTCAAGGGTGACGATGGGCGTGCGTCTGCTCTGTTCAGCCATAATTCGCTCTTACTTTCTCCGTTGTGGTCAGATCTGTGGAATGAGGTGGACGGTCGCCGCCAGGAACTGCTCGATCTCTTCATTCGTATTGAATCCGGCGACGCCGATGCGCACGCCGCAAATCTCCGGGCGGTATTTGACAACGATGCCGTACTCTTCCAAAAGTCGCTCGACAAACCGCTGGCAGCGCTCTGGCGTTCCTTCGTCCAGCTGGATCGTGGTAACGCTGGAAGACAGTTCCCACTCTTCCGGACTGGCGACGCGGATGCCCGGCACAAGCCTCAGGCCCGCGCGCAGCCGGGCGGTCAGCAAGCGGCATCGCTCTTCAATCTTGCCCAGCCCTATGCGTCGCGCAGTCTCCACACACGCGCCCGCGCCGATACGCAGCGCGTAGTTGGCCGTTCCCAGCTCACACAGCGCTGACGCCGTCATCGGCGCCCGCTCAGCGTCGCCCGTATCATCCTTAACAACAGGAAAGTCAAAGGGGTTGAACTCTTTCCTGCTGTTGCTGGAAACGAAGAGAAACCCGATGCCGGGAGGGCCCAGAAGCCACTTGTGGACCGAGCCGCTGTAGAAGTCGGCCCCCATCGCCGCCGCGTCCACCGTGAAGATGCCCAGCGACTGCGCCCCGTCCACAAGCGTCCTGACCCCGCGCGCCCGCGCCATACGCGCGGCCTCAGTCACGGGCAGCCGCCGCCCGTCGATGTTGGAGACATGGCTCATCACCAGCATACGATGGGCCGGAGTCAGCAGACGGTCCAGCTGCTCAAGAAAGAGGTCCGGCCCTGCGTAAACTGCCTCGCCGGGCCCGGTCGAAGGAATCACCGTCGTCTCTACACCGCGCGATTGCGCCAGCCCCGCCGCCGCCCGATTCGTGCTGACGTGCTCTACGTCGGTCACCGCCAGTTTGTCGCCCGGCTGCCAGCCGATGCCCATGATCGCCAGTCTGGTGGCGGTCGTCGTGTTGTAGGTCCAGGCCACGTCCCCGGCCGATACGCCCAGCAGGTCCGCCAGCGTGCACCGCGCCTGCTCGGCCCGTGAGTAGAAGCGAACGCCTGCCTCCTTGCCTCGTATCGCAATAATCTCCTCGTTCTCTGCGCGCAATGCGTCCGCCATGCACGCCTGGATCGACCGCGGTACCGGTCCGAACGTGCAACTGTTCAGATAGATGTATTGACGCGTGAGGGGTATATCAGCGCGGAGGTCGTCGAGTGAGCAAATCTCGGCCCCGCACTCGCTCGTGTCCATGCAGGAACTCGTTCGGTCAGGGTGAAGGACAGCGACTCGGCAATAGGCTGAGTGCAACAAGTAGCCCGCATAGTTGCCGCCGTGCAGTCATTTGGTCGGATCCAGCGCCTCTTGCAATCCATCGCCCATGAGCGTAAACGCGTACATCGTCAGGGCAATCATCAGACCGGGGAAGAATGCCAGATACCAGTGGGATTGGACTGCCGACAGGTAATCGTTGAGCATGCGGCCCCAGCTGGGCAACGGCGGGTTGATCCCGATCCCCAGAAAGCTCAGCCCGGCCTCACCAAGGATCGCGCCGGGGATGCCCAGCGTCACACTGACGATGATCGGCGACAGCGAGTTCGGCAGCAGATGCCGCATGATGATCCGCCGCTCGGGCACGCCGATGCAGGTCGCCGCCAGCACATAGTCCTGCTCCCGCAGCGAGAGGAACTGCCCCCGCACTAAGCGTGCAATTCCCATCCACCCGGTCACTGCGAAGACGATCAGGACGTTCCGGAAGCCGGTCCCCAGCACTGTGATGATCAGAATCCCCAGCAGCAGGTTGGGGACCGAGTTGATAATCTCAATGATGCGAATGAGCACGTAATCGACCGCGCCGCCGTACCACGCCGCCGCCGCCCCGTACGGCAGCCCGATCGCCAGCGCAACGAAATTGCTGATAAAGCCGACCGCCAGCGAAATGCGCGCGCCGTAGATGATGCGCGTCAGTACGTCGCGGCCGAACGGGTCGGTGCCCATCGGATGTTCCAGAGAAGGGAAGAGCCACGTCTGGTCATACTGCTGGTTGTCATAGCCTTCAGGCGCCAGCACATTGGCGAAAATGGCCACCAGGAACAGCACGATGACAAAACCCAGCGAAATCATGGCCAGCAAGTTGCGCGAGAACCGCCGCGCTGCGTCGCCCCAAAGGTTGCGAGGCCGCGACCGGATTTCCACGGCCAGCACCCGCGTTGCCCCCCCTTCATGGCGGGGAGAACGGTCCTGCATTGGCGAAGAGGTCGAAATAGTAGCTCTCCTTCGCGCTCCTTACGGCTGGAAGCGCCCTTTACTTCGTGGCGCCGATTCGAATGCGAGGGTCAACGACCCCGTACAGCAGATCGGTCAACAGGTAGGCGATCGCGATCGCAAATGTCCACAGCAGGATCAATGCCATGATCATCGGGTAGTCCCGGTTGTAGATGGCCAGCGTCGTCTGGCTGCCGATTCCCGGTACCCGGAATATCGCCTCAATGAAGAACGAGCCCAGCAGCAGGTTGACCACAAGCGGTCCCAACAGCGTGATCAGCGGCAGCGACGCCGCCCGAAACGCATGCCGGAACACAACGGCCGGCTCGCGCAGGCCTTTGGCCCGCGCCGTCCGCACATACTCGGCCTGCAGCGCATCTACCATGCTGGCGCGTGTAAAGCGCGCCATACCCCCTATCAACCCGATCGCGTAAACGAAAGTGGGCATGATCCACTGCTTCGATTCTCCCCATCCGCCCGACGGCAGCCAGCGCAGCTGCACCGCAAAAATGATGATGCTCATGATCGCGATTACGAAGGGCGGCGTTACAAAGGTTGTGATTACGATAACGTTTGTCGTGTAGTCCAGCCAAGTGTTTGGCCGTAGCGCCGCCACCACTCCCAAGAGGATGCCGATCGGAATGCCAACTGCCATCGCCGACAGCCCCAACTGCGCCGTGATCGGCCAAGTCCGCCCGATGAACTCCGATATCGGCTCCCCGTAGCGGAACGAGATGCCGAAGTCCCCCCGCAGCGCCGCCCACATGTACCGCACATACTGAACGTGCAACGGCTTGTCCAGCCCGTACTTCTCCATCAGCTTCTGCCGGATGTGCTCGGGTATCGCCCGGTGCTCCGACTCCGTCGGCATCGCGTCGAATGGACCGCCCGGTATGAAGTGGATCATGATGAAGATCATGATCGAAACGAAGAAAAGGACGCCGACTATCCCTACGATGCGCCCCAGTACATAGCGCGCCATCCGGCCCTCCACGACCGCTGCACGTGCACACAAAGTGAGGAGAGAGAGCGGCTCATTCGCACCGCTCCTCTCTCCTCATTCCTCTTTGCTCACTACTCTAATGCTTAACTACTCGGTAATGTACGCGCTGTCCAGCAGCATCATGTTGTAGACGCCTAGCGTGCCGTCGTCGGTCAGCGTCAAGCCGCTCACATAGTCTTTGTACAGGACCGCCTGCACCGGGTTCATCACGAACACGCCGATCGCATCGCGGGCCAGGATCTTGATCGCCTCGTGATACAGGTCGCAGCGCTCCGCCGACATCTGCATCGGCCGCGCGGTGTCGATCAGGTTGCGGTACTCCTCATCGGTCCAGCCGGTGAAGTAGGAGGCCGCCGGATCGTCCCACCAGTCCACGAAGTTGCTCGGGTCGATGAAGTCCGCGCCCCAGCGATTCAGCGCGATCTTCAGCTCTGCATTCGCCATTCGCGCCACGTAGTCGGCGCGCTCGATGTTCTGCGGCGTCAGCTTGATGCCCAGGTTGTCCGCCAGCATCCGCTGGATCGCCTCGGCCTCGCGAATGAACTCACCTTCCTTGGTGTATAGCACCATCTCCGGGAAGCCCTCACCGCCGGGGTAGCCGGCCTGCGCCAGCAGGTCCGCCGCCTTCTCAGGATCGTAGTTCTGGTACGCGATCAGCTCAGGATCGTCGTTGCGCTCGCACGGGAAGTCCTTCGGCAGGAAGCCGTGCGCCGGGATGCAGGTGCCCCGCATCACGTTATCGCAAAGAGCAGTGCGGTCCACCGCATGGCCGAGCGCCTGCCGCACAAGAATGTCGTCAAACGGAGGCGTCCTCTGGTTCAGATACAGGTAGACACCACGGTTCATCACGCTGATGTAGGCCTCTTGGCTCAGCTGCGGGTCCGCAAGCACCTGCACCAGGTCATCGCCCGTCACGCCCACGCCGCCGTCAATGTCGCCGGCCTGGTACATCTGCAGCAACGGCGCGCCGACCTCGGGAATGATCACCTGGATCTTCTGCTCAAACGTGGCCGGGTACCGCCCCGTGTAGTACGGGTTCGGCGTGAAAATCACGTTCTGTCCGCGGTTCCACTCGGCAATGCGGTAGGGACCGTTGCTCGGCGCAGTCGCCGGGTCATTGGCCCAGTCGTCGCCATGCTCCTCGACCATGTGCCGCGGCACAGGCGCCGCATGCCAGTTGATCTTGAACATGTAGTACGGAATCGGCACACTAGTCGTGAGCGAGAAGGTGTACTCGTCGATCAGCTCCACACCCAGCTCCTCAACGTCCACCTCGCCCTTGTTGTAGGCCTCGCCGTTTTCGAGGTCGAACAGGAACCACGCATAGACGTTCGCCATCTCGGGATTAAGGTAGCGGCGGAAGCTGTAAACCCAGTCCTCCGCGGTCACAGGTGTGCCGTCGCTCCACATGGCATCCTGGCGCAGGTGGAATGTCCACGTGCGGCCGTCATCGGACACCTCCCAGCTGTCGGCCGCCGCCGGGTGCCACTCGCCTTCAGGGCCCATCTTGGCCAGCTGCTCGATCGTGGCCTCGAATGCAAAGCCTTCATACTCATTCCGCATCGTGTCGAAGTGCTTGCCCTCGATTCCGGCGGACCGGAAGACCTGCTTGTCCGAAGCCGCAGCGTCCTCAGGCAGGGTTACGCCCCCAGTGCTGACCTGCTCCATCATCTCCTCTTCTGGCATTTCCGCTGCAGGCGCCGGCGCTACGCAGCCGGCCACCATAATCAGAACCGCCAGTAACAAAACAAACGGGGTAAATCGGGTCATTGTCCACAGTCTCCTGGGTGGAAATTTGATAAAAGGATATAGGTTGATTTCGTTGGGCTGGTGCCAAAATCCGTGCAAGTATACTGTTTCCCTCTGTCACGGCCAAAAACGTCGACGCCCGCGCGGAGATAAGGCCTTGCGCTTGCGACCTGCAGCAGCAAAGTGCCGGCGATTCCGCCAAATTCCGACATGTAGGGAGTTACTCTCGGCCGGCGCCTTTCTCTTGCCTCAGCCTCCGCAAACCGGCCACAAGACGGTCCAGGTCTTCCTCGTTGTTGAAGACGTGCGTCGAAACGCGGATCATGATTCCGTCCAGCTCAAGCGGCGCAACCAACACCTTTTGCTGTGTCAAATGCTCCTGGATTTCCGCCGAAGTAAAACCGTCGAGACTGAAGGTCACGATGCCCGAAGACCTGTCGTAGGGCAGCGGCGTATGCAAGGTTAGCCCCGGCACCGTCTGGAGCGCCGCCTTCGCCCGGTCAGTGTAGTTCCCGATGTAGGAAAACACATTGTCCCAGCCAATCTCTTCCCAGCAGTCGAGCGCCTTGCCCCAGCCAACCTGGTCCGCCAGGTTGCGCGTGCCGAACTCGAACCGCTTCGCCTCGTCGAGCAGGGTGAGCCCCCCAACCAGGTCGAAATCCTTTTGAGAATGTGAGCCAATCCAACTCGGTTGAATCCACGGGATGCGATCTCTGCGGACGTAGAAGCCGCCCGTGCCCTGCGGCGCCATAATATATTTGTGCCCGCTGAATGCGTAGAAGTCACAGTCCAGCGCCCGCACGTCAACCGGGACCGCGCCATAGGCCTGGGCGCCGTCAAGCAGCACGGGAACGCCGCGCTCGTGCGCGCTATCGACCAGCGCCCGCGCCGGCAGCCGCTGACCCGTGCGGCGGCAGACATGGCTGATCGAGACAATGCGCGTGCGTTCATCGAGTAACTGTTCGAACTGGTCCAGCATCTGCTCTTCATCGTGTACGACCTGCAAAAAGCGCAGATCGATACCATACCGCTTCACATGGCTGTACCAGGTGATGCGGTTGCCCGGATGCTCCTTGTCGCTCAGGATGACGTTGTCGCCCGCCTCCCAGTCGATGCCGTTGGCGACGATATTGATCCCGATCGTCGTGTTTTCCCCCAGGACGATCTCGCCGCTGTCCGCGTTCATCGAGCGCGCCACCTTTTCCCGCGTCGCCTCGAACCCCTCCAGCATCTTCTCATTGATGCCCGGCGCCGCCCCGCCTGCATTCTGAAAGCGCGCCCAGCGGTTCGTCTCCTCGATCACCGGCTCCATCTTCGGCGAAAAGCCGCTGCTCTGGAAGTAAGCGTACTCCTGCGTTATCGGCGTTAGTCGCCGGACATCGGTGAGTTGCATTCTGACTCTTTCAACTGGTCCCCAAAGGGCACTCGAAGCGTGCCGAACACAGTAGACTGATACATTACATAAGGATATGTCTCGGCAGATCGGGACCCTTCAACCTCACATCCCCGGCGTCACCTGCAACACCTTCACGCCCATCTCGATGTACTTGTCCCGCTGCTCAGCAGTCGCAACCCCCAGGCTCACCTGCACCGTGCTGTCCTTCGTCTGCTCCAACACATGCCCAATGCACTCGTCCACCGTCGTGAAGGGACTGTTCGTCAGACTCTCAATATTGAAGAGCAGGTCGTTCGGCCCGAACGCCAGCAGGTCGATGCCCGGCTTGGCCAGATTGGCCGCGTTGACCACCGCCTCCACCGACTCCATCTGAATCGCGAGATAACCGTTGCTGTTCCACCAGTCCGCGTAGGCCAATCGGTCTATCTCCTCCGGGTCGGCCGGAGCGCTGAACGCGTCGATGTTGAGCCGCACCGCCCCGCCCCAGCTGCGCCGCCCGAACTGCGGATAATAGAAAAACTCGATCGCCTCGTCTACCTCCGACATACTCTTTACCTCAGGCACCAGAATGCCGGTCGGCCCGAAGTCGAGAAAACGGCCAATCAGGTAGGTATGACGTGTGTGCGGAATCCGCAGCTGCACAGGAATCCCAATAGCCTGCGCGTGGCTGCAGAATGTAACCAACTCCTTCTCGCTGAACGCCGAGTGTTGGCTATCCACGTAGACGAAGCTGTAGTCGCCCTGTGCCAGGATGTCTTCCAGCTGGCTACGCCCGAAATCGAGCGACGCGCCGACGCCGAAAATCAGCTCTCCTCGGTGAATCCGTTCCTTGAGATTGTTCTCACCAGCCATGCTTTCTCCTCCCCCTTTGCTTTTCTTCCCAGGTAAACTCCTGCAGTCCACAAATATCTCCAGGAACCCATACCGATAGCTGACAACCGGCCACTGGCCACTGCAGTTAGAATTCCCGGTCCAGCATACCCAGCGGCACTTCGACCAGCGTCGGCCTGTCGGCCTCCGGATCGACCGCCGCACGCAGCGCCATCTCCACCGCGGCCGCATCCTCCGCCAGCACACCCCGCGCACCGAAACTCTGCGCCAGCGCGACAAAATCGGGATTGTGCAGCTGCGTGCCCAGCACGTGCCCGTCGAACTCCTCCATCTGCGCGCGCAGCACATTGCCATAGGCGTTGTCGTTGAAGACGATCCCCACCGCGTTAATCCCGTTCTGCACCGCCGTCGCAAGCTCCTGCACGTTGTACAAAAAGCCGCCGTCACCCGACAGCGAAACTACGGCCCGCTCAGGGTGGGCTACCTTCGCCCCCAACGCAACAGGATAGGCGCAGCCCAAAGTCCCGTGCGATGAGCTGGTCAGATACGTGCGCGGACCTCCTGCTCGGAAATAATTGCGGCTGTAGTAGCCCATCTGGTTCATCCCCTGCACAACGATGCCATCATCCGGCAGCGCCGCGTGGACCGCCTCCATTAGGCCCCACTGCGGCTGCAGCTGGTCCGCAGGGTCGAAACGCGCCGCGTTAAGCGACGCGACTTCTGCCTGCACCGCGTCTGCGAATCCACCGCGCGGCGAAGTTGATGTCGCCACAACCTGGTTGAGCGCCATCAGAACGGGGTCGGCGTCTCCCTGCACTGGCAGCACATTTTCATCCCTGGCCAGCTCGGTCTCGTCAATGTCAATCTTGACAATCTGCTGCCCGTCTGCTCCGGCCGCGCGGCTCGAACCTACCACAAGGATCAGGTCGCGCGCCGCAAGCCAGTTTCGCAACGGCCTGTAGTTCATCTCGGCCATACCCAGCGACAGGGGATGGCGTTCGGATATGCTGCCCTTGCCTTGCCTCGTCGTGACAACCGGAATCTGCAAATAGTCAGCCAGTTCCGAAACCAGCGCCGCGGCATTCGCCCGCATCACCCCACCGCCGGCCCAAATTACAGGCCTTTGGGCCCCGATCAGCAACTCCGCCGCCCTCCGGACCGCGCGGTCGTCGCAATGCGCTGGTCCCGGCGTAACGGCCGGCTGTAACACCGGCCCGACCTCTTCCGTCTCCGCAAAAACGGACGGCGGCACCTCAATTGCCACCGGGCGCGGCCTCCCGCTGCGTAGCTGCCGGAACGCCTCCCGCACAGTCTCCGGTATTTCGGCCGGACGCTGCACGCGCGCGACCCACTTCGTCAGCGGCCCCAGCCATGCCGTCTCGTCTAGCGCCAACCCCTTCTTGCGATGGTGATGGCCTCCCGTTACAACCAATATCGGTGAGGATGTAGCATACGCCGTCGCGATCCCCGACATCGCATTGAACAGGCCCGGCCCCTCCACCACCAGGGCCGCGGCCACCTCGCCGCCGGCGCGCGCGTAGCCGTCCGCCATGTAGCTCGCAGCCTGCTCATGCCGGACCGAAATATATCGGATGCTCGGCGTCGAATAGAGCGCATCGATCGCCTCGTATTGACCCGCACCGGGCACACCGAAAACGACCCGCAGCCCCTCCGCGGCCAGCGACCGTACCAACGCCTGCCCTCCGTTCATCCTGGTCATTCGATAGAGCCCCTGACGTTTCTTGTCTTGCAGCGCCCGCCGTTGACGGACAAAGGGTTGAAAACAACCGGACGGCCCCCTGCTTCCCGCTTGACCGGGGACCGGGCCGTCCGATACACCGCCCAAATGAATTCTGCCGGGCCTTTAACCTTCGCCCTTGCTTCCGGGCACTTCCACTCTGTTCCTACGGCAGCGCCGGCACCACCTCATTGGCCAGCGTCTCCATGCAGGCCAGCCACCTCTCCTTGTCGTCCCAGTCGTGCGCGATCATCAGCAGCGTCCCGAAACCGCCAGTCTCCTCGTAGAGCTCCTGCAGCCGCCGAATACACTCGTCCTTGGTGCCGATGATGCACAGCTTGCTGAGAATATACTCCAATGTGACGTCCTCGTCCGGCATTTCGGGGTCATGCTTGAAAACGTTCATCATGTCCGCCGCCGCAACCAGCCTGCGCAGATAGGCGAACGATCCCGCAAATGGGCCGTTGTAAGCACGCTCCCAGGCCGCGTCGTTCGACTCGTCTATGTAGATGCTGCGCGACACGCGCCAGATCGACCGGTCCGGTTCAGGACGCCCCGCGTCAGCCGCGCCCGCGCAGTAGGAGTCCCAGTGCTCGTTCAGCGTGGACGCGTGCACAATGTTCGTGCTCAGCGGAATGTAGCCGCGCTGCCCCGCCATGAACGCCGCCCGCGAGCGGCCGCGAATGATACTCATTGCGATCGGCGGGTGCGGCTTCTGGTACGGCTGGACAATCGTACCGATGCCGAATTCGGGATCGACGTTTTCCAGCTTGATGTGGTGATAGTCCCCTTTGAAATTGAAGGGCGGGTCCGTCTGCCACAGCTTGAGGATCATGTCGATCCCCTCGACCGTCATCAGCCCCTGCGTCTGCGGGTCCGGCAGGTCGAACAGTTCCCAGTCGGTCGGCACGCCGCCTTGGCCGAAGCCGCAGTTGATGCGCCCCCGCGAAAGGTGGTCCAGGTAGGCCAGCCGGACGGCGATATTGACCGGATGATGCTGCGGCACGATCGAGACGCCGCTGCCGAGCCGGATGTTCTTCGTGCGCGGCAGCACATTGGCAATGAAGACATCGTTCGACGGAATCGGCTCCCAGGCCAGGGTATGATGCTGGCCCACCCAGGCCTCGCTGAATCCCAACTCGTCCGCCTTCACGACGAACTCGATATCCTCCTCAAAACCGAGCGTGCGGTCCTTCTCCGGCGGATGAAGCGGCATCATGAATGTGCCCAGTTTCATTTCTCTCCTCCCGTTTCCCTGGGATTTCAGGCCTCTCGCCTGCTGAATCGCCTTAAGCTCACGATGCAGGCGCCCTCTTGCTGTAGGACGGCTTCAAATCGAGCGCCAGCTGCCTGAAATTGGCAACGCGGTGCAGCGTGACCAGATTGGTGTCATGCTGATTATACCCCCCTTGCGAGGTGCGGGAAATCACGAGCAGCTCGTCGCCCCGAATCAACTGTGATGCGTAGCTGAATGCTTCGAAAATGCTGCTGCTCATCGCGACGCAGCCGGCCTGAAACCAGTTGAGCGCGTCCAGGCTGTACATCAACATCAGGATGCGGCGCTCGTTGCCCGGAGGGCTGGCGAATCCGCGCGCCCGCAGCGGCTCCCGCTCCTGCCATGTGTCGGTCGGCAAGCAGACCGTAGTCCAGAAAAGATCGCTTTCATCGTCGTAAACAATGTGAAACTTGCACTGTGCCCCCGGCATCGGATAGAACTGGACGAAACGGTACGCCATCCTCTCGCCGTCGTCCTCCAAACGACAGACCGAGGCCAATCCACCCGTCGTGTGGCCGTCGATGATCGTCCGCAGCAAAACCCGCAACTCGCCGCGCACGTCGATGATGTTGCCCTCGATGAAGCAGTCCTCCACCACCTTGTCCGCCGCGCTGGCCTGGTAGCGCCGCTGGCTCAACACGTCGGGCACCCCCGGAAACCGGACGCGGTTGGACATACGCCACGCGGCCGGGTCGAGCAGGTCCCGCCCCAGATCGCCGGCGACCACGAGCGACTCCCACTGGCTCCGCCCAACCGCGTCATCGCCTTCAGGGCAGGTCTCGAACGCTCGATAGACTTGGCCTCCCTTGAAGAGCACATTCGTCGGTGCGTTGTGATGACGTCCGGGGAAGAGTTGGGAGGAACTGCTCCAGCTGTGGCCGCCGTCAACCGAACGCGCGATGACGATCTCGCGGCTCAAGCGCCGGTTGCCGATGCAGTAAAAGTCCTCGCCCACGGCAAACAGCGACGGCCAGATGATGTCCAGCACCGCGGTCTTGCGCCACGCGCGGCCACCGTCGTCGCTGACGAGAATCTCAAGCTGGTCGGGGATCTTCTCAACCCGGGGCCGCGAGCGGAACCACTCATAGCTCGCAATCAACCGGCCCGACGGCAGCTGCGCCAGGCAAGGAGAGCCGGTATACACGTTGTCCGGGTCGGGAGACCGCGCCAGGACCTGGTAATTCCCAGCCAGAATCTTTCCCATTTCCTTGCCCTACCGAATGGAACTCTGCCGCCCTTCCGTCCTGCTCTCCCACCGCCGACCGGATCGCCCCTTCGAGCCTCTCGCGGTTACTGAAAACTGAAAACCAAAAACTAGAAACTGCCGTTCACACCGCGTGGCACGCCACCCAATGCCCCGTCTCTACCTCCCGCCACTCAGGAACGACGTGGTCGCAAGGCTCGAACGCGAGCGGACAGCGCGGATGGAAGCGGCAGCCGCTGGGAGGATTGATTGCGCTCGGCACGTTGCCGCGAATGACCGAGTGCTCGCGCTGCCGCTCCTGCCGCGGATTGGGCACCGGCACCGCCGCCAGAAGTGCGTGCGTATAGGGATGCAGCGGGTTGCCGAACAGCCGCTCCTTGGGCGCCATCTCTACAACGCGCCCAAGATACATCACCGCCACTCGGTCGCTGATGTGCCGCACAACCGCTAGGTCATGCGCGATGAAGAGATAAGTGAGGTGGTACGACTCCTGCAGGTCCTGCAGCAAATTGATGATCTGCGCCTGGATCGACACGTCCAGCGCCGAAATCGGCTCGTCGCAGACGATGAACTCCGGTTCGCAGGCCAGCGCACGCGCGATACATACCCGCTGGCGCTGGCCGCCGGAAAACTCGTGCGGGTAGCGAAAGGCGAAGGCCGGATTCAACCCCACGTTGTCGAGCAGCTCAGCGATGCGCTCCTGCGTCCCCTGCTCGCTGGCCAGGTTGTGCAGCCACAGCGGTTCACTGATGGCGTTGCCAATCGTCATGCGCGGGCTGAGCGTCGAGTAAGGGTCCTGGAATATAATCTGCATCTTCTGACGCAGCGGGCGCATCTCCTTGTCGGCCAGCCCGGTGACCTCGGTGTCCTCAAAAAAGACCTTGCCCGACGTCGGTCTGTGCAGTTGGAGCAGCGTCAGACCCGCGGTCGATTTGCCGCAGCCCGACTCGCCCACCAACCCGAGCGTCTCACCCCGCTGCACCGTGAACGAGACGTCATCCAGCGCATGGACGGTCGCCTTGGTCTCCCCGTAGGCGCCAATGCGAACAGAAAAGTGTTTTGTCAGACCCTCGACCCGCACGAGAGGGCGACCGTTGGGAGTGTCAGTCTCGTTCATCTGCCGCGACCGTCTGTTACTGTTCAGTGGCTGCAGTCCCGCCGGACCGCTCAGTTACGCCGCGTATGTCTACCCAGCAGGCCGCGCGATGGTCCCGTCCGCTTGCCTCGGAGACCGGCTCCAGCATCGGGTTTTCACGCCGGCAGCGCTCGATCACAAAGGGGCAGCGCGTGTGGAACGGACAAAAGTTGGGAAGCTCGGCCAGGTCCGGCGGCGAACCGCCAATCGTCGTCAGGCGCGTGTCCGTTTCACCCCCCAAACTCGGCAGCGCGCCCAGCAGACCCACCGTATACGGATGGCGCGGGTCTTCAAATAACGCGTCAACCGGGGCCTCTTCCACAATGTATCCTGCATACATCACGATGACGCGGTCCGCAATACCGGCCACCACGCTCAGATCGTGCGTGATCCAGATCACCGCCACGCCCGACCGGTCCCGCAACTCCTTGACCAGCTCCACGATCTGCGCTTGGATCGTCACGTCAAGCGCGGTCGTCGGCTCGTCCGCAATCAGCACCGAAGGCTCGCACGACATCGCCATCGCGATCATGACCCGCTGCCGCATGCCACCCGAAAACTGGTGCGGGTACTCGCGCAGCCGCGCCTCGCCGTCGGGAATCCCGACCATCTCAAGCAGCTCCGCACTGCGCGCAAGCGCATCCTTTTTGCTCATGCCGCGATGGTAGAGCAGCGGCTCGGCCATCTGCGTGCCGATGTTGATGAACGGGTTAAGTGAGGTCATCGGGTCCTGAAAGATCATGCCGACCTGGCCCCCGCGTACGTCCCGCAGCTGCCGCTGGTCAAGCTCTAGCAGATCGTCGCCGCGCAGCAGCACCTGCCCGCTCTCGATTCGGCCCGCCGGCGGCAGCAGCCGCACCAGGCTCAGCATCGTCACGCTCTTGCCGCAGCCGCTTTCCCCGACCACCGCCAGCGTCTCCCCCTCCTCCAGCCGGAAGGAGACCCCGTTCACCGCGTACACAAATCCCTTGCGCACCTTGAACCGCGTCTGCAAATCTTGGACATCCAAAAGCTCTGACATAACGCCTTCAACCGCAGCACTTACGGCACTCTTTCAACCGGCCCTCGATCCCACTATCCACTACCCATTGCCGTTACTCTTTCCACTGACGCGGATTCAGCGCGTCATTCAGACCGTCGCCCAGCCAGGCAAAGGATACTGTGATAATGGCCATCATCACCGCCGGACCCAACAGCAAGTAAGAATGGGTCTGCCAAAGCCGCAATCCGTCGCTGATCATCTTCCCCCAGCTCGGGATCGGCAACTGCACGCCGACGCCCAAGAAGCTGAACGCCGACTCCAGCACCATCGCGCCGCCCAACCCGGCGCTGACCGCCACAATCAGCGGCCCCATCGCATTGGGAATGACATAGCGCGTCAGGATGCGGTTCGTCGGCATGCCAAGCGCGCGCGCGGCAAGCACGTAGTTGCGGCTGCGAATCGAAAGAATCTGTCCCCGGATCAGACGCGCGTATCCCGGCCACTGGATCAGCGCCAGCGCACCGAAGACCAGCACCAGGTCCACCCACATCGTCTGCCGGAAAAACGTGTTCTTCGTCTGCAGATACATCTGCTCCAGCCAGGCTTCCAGCGGCACCTTTAGGGTCAGGTTGATCACAATTGCAAGCAGCAGCGCCGGCATCGAGCGCGTAACGTCCGTTAGCCAGACCACCAGCATGTCGACCCGCCCGCCCAGATAGCCCGCCAGCGAACCCATGACGATGCCCACAACGAGGCTGATAACCGTCGAAATCACACCTACGGAGACCGCTGTGCGCGCGCCGTAAAGTATTCGGCTGAAGACGTCACGGCCCAGTTCATCCGTGCCCAGCCAGTGCTCACTCGAAGGCGACGCCAGCCGCGCCGTGAAGTCCTGCGCCAGAAAATCGTACGGGGTCAGGTAGGGGCCGAATATAGCGATGAAAAAGAGAAGGACAATCGGAATAATGCCTACGACCGCAAGCCGGTTCGCGGCTAGACGCGCAAGCGCGTCCTTCCACAGGTTGGAGCGGCTGGCCTCGACCGTACTGAAGTCGGCCGGCGCCGATAACTCTTGGGTCGTCATAATCTACCGTCTGCCGCGCTGAATGTTGGGATCCCCCCGCCGCCGCACCGCACTGCCCTACTCCTCGACGCCGGTCATCGCCTGCGCCGCGCGTGGGTCCAACAGGGGATACGTGATGTCGACCAGAAGGTTCAGCGCCATGACCAGGAACGCGCCAATCAGCGTGATCGCCACGATCACGGGATAATCGACGCCGTACGTAAAGTCGATCGTAAGCCGCCCCAGGCCGGGAATGCCGAACACCTTTTCCACGATGATCGCCCCGTTCACGATGCCGATCAGCATCTGCCCCAGTACCGTTACCACCGGCGTCAGCACCGGCCTCAGCATGTGGCGCATGATCACCATGAACTCCGGCACGCCCTTGGCGCGCGCGGTCCGCACGTAGTCCTCCGACAACACCTCGAGCACGCCCGACCGCGTCTGGCGAATGATGATCGCGATCGAGCCGAATACCATCACGAAGAGCGGCAAAATCGCCTTCGTGCTGAACAGGCCGTCCCACCCGTAGGGCACGTTCATGACCCCCAGCCCCAGCACAAGGAAGACCATCAGCATCGGCCCCACGACATAGCTCGGAACCCCGCTGATAAAGAGCGCGGAGCCGAGTATAAGATTGTCGAGCCATTCGTTGTGATGCAGACCGGCTACGATCCCTAATGGGATCCCAAATATAGCCACCAGGAAAACCGTCGCGATCCCAATCTGGAACGAAACCGGCGCGGTCGCGCCCACCATGTCGTTCACCGAGCGCCCCGAAATCACCGACATGCCCAAGTCGCCCTGGACCAGATGCCAGGTGTACTCGCCGAACTGCACCAGGAAAGGCCGGTCCAGCCCCTTCTCGCGCCGGATCGCGTCAAGCCGCTGCGCGTCGTACGTCACGTCGCCCTCTTCGCGCAGGAACATCAGCTTGATCGGGTCGCCCGCCCCAAAGAAGGCCATCGCGTACACCGCGAGCGCCAATAGAATCAGGGCCGGTATCCAGTAGACGATTCGTTGCGCTACGTACTTACCCACGGGAATCTCTTACATAAACCAAAAGGGAGGAGCGAGAAAAGTTAACGACCCCCTCCCGCTCCTCCCCCGTTCACCGCTGACTACTGCATCGCTTCCAGATCGATGTCGATAAGCCACGGCTCAACGAACTGAGCGTCCGCATTGCGACGCGCGCCCGACACCCACGGCATCGAGTTGCCGCTCGGCGAACCGCCGCAGCCTGTGCCAATCGGAATCACCATGAACTGGTCGCGGAATATCTGCTGCGCCTGCTGCGCCAGCGCGATCCGCTCGGGATCGTCAGCTGCCTTCTGCACCGCAGCCTCGATCAGCGCGTCAACCTCGGGGTCGTTGTAACCGCCCATGATGTTGCGCGCCAGGTTCGACGAAGAGTGCAACGAACCCATCAGCATCAGCGCCGCATCCGGGACGCGCACACCCGCGCCGTCGCGGAATAGCGCCGGCGCACCCGGCCCCTCCCAGCTGTCGAACTGCGGGCTCATCTCAATCGCCTCGATGCCGAACAACTGGCGCCACTGCTCCGCCATGTACTGCGCCAAGACCTCAAGGCCCGGGCTGCTGACGCCCGCCATGATCATCTTCGGCACGTCAGCCGCGTCAGCATACGCCGAGGCAGCCATCGCCTCCTGCGCAGCATCCGGATCGTAACCGTGCGGCTCGAAGTTCGGGTCGCTGCCAGGCAGCGCGCGCAACGGCTCACCAGTCGCCACCCAGCCGCGGCCGTCAGGGCTCTCAAGCGCGAAGATCTGCTCCTGGTCGACCGCCAGGATCAACGCCTTGCGGAAATTGATGTCGCTCGTCGGCTCAATCGTCGGGTTCAGGAAGAATCCGCCGATGCCCGCGCCCAGCTTGCAGTCGAAGAACTCCGAACCCAGCAGCGCCTGCGATGCCGCATCATTCGGCGGCCAGCCCTGGTCCAGCTCCCCGTTCGCCATCATCGTCGTAACAATCGTACGGTCCTCAATCGACGTCACCGAGAATCCGTCCATCTTCGGCTCAGCTAACCAGAAATTCGGGTTCTTCACGAACGAAACCACACCCTTGTTCAGGTCCATCGCCTCGGGCATGTACGGGCCGCTCGTCACCGGGTTGTTCTTCGGGTGCCACCACTCCGCCACCTCGAAGCCGTCCTCGCCGATCGCAACCGACGCCTTAACCGGACCGATCAGGTTGGTGGCGATCTTCTTGTGGAACAGTGGGTCGGGACCATCAAGCGTCACCTGCACCGTGCTGTCGTCCAGCGCGACTACGCCTGGCATCTCCATCGCATTGCCGTTGAACACGTCCTCAAAGCCGACAACGCCGGTCATGAAGAGCGTCACGCGCTGGTGCGTCGTGGCCGGGTGCGCAATCAGGTTCCAGGTCGCCACGACGTCCCCCGCGGTAATCGCGCTGCCGTCCGAGTAGACCGCATCAGGGTCGATCTTGAACGTCCACACCGTCATGTCGTCATTCGCCGACCACTCGTTGAACACGTACGGGTGCAGCTCGCCGTGCTCGTCGATGTACATCGGACCCGCGTTCCAGAACGCCAGGTAGTGCATGTTCCAGCCGCCGCCGCGCAGCGGTGACCAGTCCTGCGCGAAGAACGGAATCGTCGCGCGGAACACCTTCTTCTCCATCATCATCTCGTCGCCCGAGTCAGCCGCCATGTCACCCGCAGGTGCCGCCGGCGCCGCACAGGCCGAGGCGATCAGGACAAGCGCCATCAGCGCCATCAAATTGAGCCAAAGTCTTTGGCTCCTACGTTTGGAATACATCAACATCTCCTCCTTCAAGTTGCTGGTTTATGATGAGAAACTACTGGAGTTACACGTGCATGGCACAGTGTCTATACAAGACGCGGGCATGCGGTTTGTATGCCAACTGGGCCGATGACCGGTATTTAGGCGAATAGACACTGGATTGGACAAGATGGTTCGGCTTTCAGCCGCCCGCCAATATAGCACGGCCCCAAGGGCGTGTCAAAAACCCTATGAGTTGGCGCGCTGTCCACGATTAGGGATGTTTGCTGTCGAATGTTTTGCTGTTCGCTTAAGACTGTGGGAAATCTGAAATGTTCAATGACAGGACGTGAACGCGCCTCCCGCTGGAGAGGGCGGCTTCCCCGGGGTTTGGAGCCTTCATTGAATCTTTAGTTGCGCCAGCACAATTTCGGTTTCCCACAGGTCGATTTCGGCAGAGGGGTCAAGAGTCTGGCTATTGTAGACGACAAGGCGCAACTCATAATTACCTGGCGGCGTGTCAGGCGAAATGTCGATAAGATTTAAGATTGGGACGGGTATGCTAGGATCCCAGCGCCTTGTCAATCGATTATCGATCGTCACAAGGAATTGGTCGTTCGCCCAGATATTCTCCTCCGTCGCGCTGTAAAGGCGCAGAGACGTCTTGAGGTCTGCGTCAAGGCGCGTGGTCGTTTCCCACTTTGTTTCTAGCCAGAGGAAACGGTTTTGTTCGAGAGAAAACTCGAGAAGGCTGATGTCGGCATCAAAACGAACTACCCGATCGGCGGTGGCCAGTATGGCCAGAGGCGGCGCGGCGTCTAATTCGGTGCCGGAGAGAATCTTTGTGGCGAGTTCGAAATCATTTGAATTGAAGGGCAACCAGAGGTCGGGCCCCACTTTTGCAGTGTACATTACATGCACTTGTGCTTCAGACTGAGGTACGGAAGGGTGACCTATGTTCAAATTGACGCCGCGTTGCCCCAAGTATTGAAGTGTCGGATACCGATCGTGAGCAATAATCCGCTCCGAATTGGGCCGAGAAACAGGCGTCCGCGCTACGGTGGCGTCGGTCAGACCGAAAAAATCGAAGACTCTCAAATCAGACAGATAGTAGAATTTTCCCAGGGCCCCGTGGGCAATGAGAGCGTAAGGAGGAATTGCGCCCCGATCCATGTTTTCGTACCGCTTCCAGCGACTGATCATCTCCTCGGCAGATCTTCTGTGCACCGCGGCGCGTAGGCCAACCCAATGATCGTTTGTCTGGTCGCGCAAGTCATTTGAAATCGAAGCAATGGCCGACATGGCCGGCAGCTCCAAAAGCCAGGCTGCGTTCTTCTGATTTATCTCAAAATGCGGTCTGTCAACGTGCCACGCCATTCTCGTTGCCTCAAACAGCAAGACTGCCTGGACCGAGTTTGCATAAACGGCTACGGGCAGGAAGATCGCGATTGCTGTGACACTGTTCCCTGTGATCACACTTGGGAGCATCCTTTGCCTGACCAGAAGGCCGGTCAGTTTGCTTCCAAGTAGGAACAATCCCTGTGCCGCTGGGAGCGATAGCAGAGGCCAGTAAAAGTCGAGCGGGCGATACTCGAAAAGGTCCCCGCCAATCGGCAAAAGATAGGCTATATGAACACATACCGCGAGCATAGCAAGCGCGTACGACGCGTCCCTATGCGTTCGCCATCGGTGCAGAAGCGAGTAGAATGCAAGAGGAAGAATCAGATACAGTCCCGTTTCGAGCGCAGCGGCCCCAAGGTAACGAAATCCGGACTCGTACCAGGAACGGACGTGCTTGGCGTAATAGGTGTTCGGCAGCCATTCGCCATAGTAGGCGTACCGTCCCAGATAGTGCGCCAAAACGATGACAGTGAATGGCACAACAAGCCAAAGAATCTGACGGACCGTTCTCGCACTGACTCTACCTTCCTTCAAGGTCAGCTGTGCGGTGAACCAGGAAAAACAGACTGCAGCCAGCATCAGCCCTTCCGGTCTTGTTAACTCGGCCGCTGCCAGGCAAAGAGAGGCGGAGACGAGGCCGCCGCGGCCGTTGCGATGTAGGGTCAGGCAGACGACCGCCAAAACGACGAAGAACGTGAACTGTCGCGTCTCAAGACCCCCCGCAGACGTCCAGACAGCAAAGGTAGCGCTGCTGCACAAAAGTCCGAGGGCCATCCAGCCTATCAAGGCTCGGGACTCCAACGACGGCAGTCGTGCGACCCATAGCAGTGTTACGGCAACTGTTCCCACGGTGTATGCGACCGAGAGCCACGGTGCGCCATGCTCGGGACGGACGCCAAAAATGCCCCAGATTGCAGCCAGTTCAAGTATCCAGAGAAAGTTGGTGTAGCCCTCTACATATTCGCCAGGATTAAATACCAGACCGTGCCCGGAAAGCAGGTTTCGAACATAACGAAAACTGATGAATGCGTCGTCACACAGGAACCAGGCGACGCTGGAGAGCCACCCCAAAACCGCCAGCCAGGGAAGATAGGCCACAAGCGCAAGCAATTTGGTTTCCAGCGCCAGTTTTGCACGCGCGGCTGTTGGGCCAGTTGAGGGGTGACTGCTGCAGTTAGAGGAGTCCATCGGTCCCGCGCTGATGGTGTCCGTTCCATGGTGCCGAGCTGCTGTTGGCACCGATTAGGCGCGTACAGAGTGTATCACAAGAAAGGACGAGAGGGCCGTTTGCAGGTGGTTCGATACATCTGCAGCGGAGGCAAGATGAAGCGAGAATCCGCCAGAGAAAGAATCCGCCGAAAGCGCCCCCAATCAAGCCGCATGTATAACAGTTCTGCCAGTCTGCCATCTTGCTTGGACCTGATTATTCGCGCCTGAAAGCCAGTCAGAGGCTCGCTAAAACACCTTAACACTCGTCTACACAGGCATGACTGCCGAAAGAGCCCAGGGGTACCGAATGAACTGTCTGGCGCCTCGTCAGATATTTTGCCTGCCCGCCATCTCTGTTTCCATGGCCCTAGTGCCCTTTCTTGCCCCTCTCGCATTCTCCTGTTTCCTCACTTTCTCTCTAAACTCCCGCGACACAGAAGATCTCTTGACACCGGACCAATGCTTTGCTACGATTTCCGAAGAAGGCGACTGGATTAGTGCGTGATCGCAGTCCGATCTGAAGAAGCATTTCAACTTCTCTCTCAGGTGCCGCGGAATCCGCAAAGAGAAGCTCCATTTGCCTGAAATGGGCTACGGGTCCTCCAGCTGCCCGCCAGCACGGCAACTTCATGGTACTGCAGGAAAAAGTTCCCCACACCTTTTCCCAGATATTTGACCTCAACTCAAATACTGCCGACGTGTTGGCAGAGTTAGGCTACCGATATCGTGTTCTCCCCCTATCGCTGCCCTGTTCGCCTCCAGGAAATACGCCCCAACTTGGCCTGTTGGGGGAGCAGATGCGCAGACGTCTGCCCCATGTGCCTCTGACCACGGAGGCGGCGCGACGCGCACTTTACGTGTCTCCAGTGCTGTTTGCAGCATTGGACCGGGTGAATTTCCAATTGCTGATAGGGTATCTGGTGAGCGGGAGGAGCGTGCAGGGCACCGTAGACTATCTGCTTCGCGGCAAGAATGAGGTTGTAGTGGCCGGCGCGAAAGAGGCGGACATGACGCGAGGATTCACACAGTTGGCCGCCCAGATGATAGCACTGAGCGAACAAGCGACCGCGCCGAAAGTGGTCTCGCGACACGCCCGCCGCGCGGGCAAGGCGCGGCGCGCCCAGCGGAGGGAGAGCGCTCGTCCGCCGCAACGCCCGCTCCCTGTGGTTTATGGTGCGGTCACGACAGGGACCGTGTGGCAGTTCGGACTCCTGGACAATGGACAGAAGAGGGTAGTTCAGGATACGGAAGAGTATCTGGTGCCGCGGGACTTGGAGAGACTGGTCGGCACATTCGCAGGTCTGATGGCAAAAGAAAAGGTCAACCAAGTCGCGTCCTGACGCGGAGGAGAAAGGCTGCAATGAGCGAAAAACTGGCCATCGAAGGCGGCAACCCCGTCCGTACACTGCCCTTCGGAGAAAGTCACTTCTTCGGCGACGAGGACATCGAAGCGCTGTCGGAAGTTGTCCGGTCCGGGTCGCTGGGCAAGGGACCGAAAGTTGCTCAATTTGAACGCGAATTCGCCGCGCGGCACGGCGTCGCCCACGTCGTTACCGTAACCTCCGGCACAGCCGCCATGCATACCTGCGTCGGCGCAATCAATCCCGACCCCGGCGACGAGATCATAGTTACCCCCTGGACCTCCGGCGGCAGCATCATCGGCTCGCTGCTCCACAACTGCGTCCCCGTCTTCGCCGACGTCGACGATACATTCACCCTCGACCCGGCCGACGTCGAGGCCAAGATCACCCCCAGGACACGCGCCACAATCGCCGTTCACCTCTTCGGCAACCCCTGCGACATGACCGCACTGCGCGCCATCGCCGACCGCCACCAGCTCTTCCTCATCGAAGACTGCTGCCAGGCCCACTTCGCCGAATTCCAGGGCCGGGTCGTAGGCTCAATGGGCGACATCAATGGCTTCAGCTTCGGCGGAAAACACCTCTCCGCCGGCGGCGGCGGCGCAGTCATGACCGACAATGAGACCCTCTGGGAGCGCGGTCTCATCTTTTCCGACTGCGCCCTGCCGCGCAACGGCGGCCCTTTCGAGGGCCGTCCCTACGCCAACTACTTCCTCGCGCCCAACTACAAACTGAATGATCTCATGGCCTCCGTCCTGCTCACTCAGCTCAACAAGGTCGACGGCTACATCCAAAAGAAGATCTGGGCCGCGCAGCAGATCATCGAACAGGTCTCCCACATCGACGAGATTACGCCCCAGCGCGTCCGCGAGGGGGACCGCAACTCATACTGGGTCATGGGAATGACCCTCGACACCGACAAGACCGAGTGCGACGCCTGGGAGTTCGCGCAGGCGCTCAACCACGAGGGCATCCCCGCCGGTGGGCCCTACATCGGCTCCGGCAAGGAAGGGCCGCTCTACCGCAACCAATTCCTCTCCGAGCCAAACTGCTACGGCCGCAGCCGTTTTCCCTTCGACTACAAGCGCGCAAAGCCGCTCGACTACAGGCAGATCGAATGCCCCAACGGCGAAAAGCTCATGCGCCGCGGTTTCAGCCTCGCGATGTTGCCCAGCTTCGACGACGAAGACGTCGCCGACATCTCCGCCGCCATCCGCAAAGTGTTCGGCCGCTACCGCAAACGCAACTGCCGCGGCGTCTAGCCGAAACCATCCTCCATGACGCGCAACACGAACCCGCAGTCGCCCATCTGGTGCGGCATCCACTACTTGCTCTATCTTCGCCGCCCCGGCGAGCAAGACGACTGCGCCCGCTTCAGCCTCTTCCAGACCGAATACAGCCCAGCCGGCAGCGGACACGCCGCCTTCCTATATCTTGACGCCGCTAGCCTGACCTCACCGCCGCAAAACGCTGTCTACACCGACAACCCGGATCTGGCGCAATGGCTCTACGACTACATGTACCGCGGCCGCGACAACTCGCTCGCAGAGTGCGGCGAACCGGTACTTACCGCGCGCTTTGGCCGCAGCGGCGACATGCGCCGCAGTCTCAGCTATTCGATCGACACCGCCCACCATCACATTGCCGCGACCTGGGACGGGCTCGAGCCGCCCTTCGTCCACCACGGCCACGGCGCAAACTCGACCCTCTACACATACTGCTTCTTTGTCGTCGCCCCGCACGCGAGCCTCACGGTTGACGGCGAAGAACTGTCCGGCGCCGTCTACGACCGCCAGGATTGGGTCCCCCTCGTCGGGCGGCCGCTCAGCTCTTGCCTGATCGCCGACGAATTCTGGGCCGAAATGTGACTCTTAAACAGAACTGCAAAGCCTCCGGCGGCCAACCGCCGCCAACCGTATATGGAGCCTGACTGCATGACGGAAAAACTGCGATTTGCCCAGGCCGGCGTCTCGCTGATGCACGCCAATATGTACCGCGACACGCTCATGCTCCTCGCCGACGAAATCGATCTTGTCGGCTTCTACGATCCCGACCCCGAAGCCGTCAAACCCAACCTGAAGCCGGATGTTCAGCACGTCCCCTTTTTCGACAGTCTCGACGACCTCCTCACCCACGCCCGGCCCGACGCGGTCATGGTCTCCACCTACCTGAAGGACATGCCCGCCTGGATGCTGCAGGTCGCCGAGGCCGGCGTTCACGTATGGGGCGAAAAGCCCTACGCGGTCCACTCCACTGCCCTGGAGCCTGTCGCCGAAGCCGTCCGCCGCAATAACCTGCACTTCTCCTGCGGATACACTTGGCGCTTCAATCCGATCGCTCGTCTCATCAACAAGACATGGGCCGACGGTCTGCTCGGCAAGCCCTACTCCATCGAGTTCCGCTTCCTGACATCGAGCGTCGCCAGGCGCGGTCCCGAAACCTGGTACTTCAGCCGCGCAGAGGCCGGCGGCGGCATCCTCAACTTCCTCGGCTGCCACTGGTTCGACCTCATGCGCTACCTCACCGGCGCCGAGATCGCGCGCGTCGCCGCCATCGAGGCCAACGTCGGCGGCCACGACATCGACGTCGAAGACGCCGCCGCCGTCTCGCTCGCTTTCGACAACGGCATGATCGGCAGCCTCCACGCCGGCTACTTCACCTCCGGCGACGGCGAAATCTCGATCGGACTGCGTGGGTCGGACGGTTGGATCAAATGGGAAGTAGACCAGGGCTGCTGTACCATCAAGAGCGAACACCCCGAGTGGGCTGGCGCACCGCTGCGGCGCTTCGATTTCCCCTCCGCCCAGGTGCCCGGCTACGGCCCCGAGGGCCGCGCCTCCATTCAGGCCTTCGCCGCCGCCATCCGCGGCGAACGAAGCAGCAGATACAAGGTCGAGGAGATAATCACTTCACTCAGGATCATCGAGGCCGCCCATGAATCAGCGGCCCAGGGGAGGACGGTCACACTATGAGCAACGCAACAGACCCTTTGCGCGTCGCCGTCGTCGGCCTGCGCATCCACGCCGGCGGTCTGGAACCGGACCGCGACCACGGCCTCATTAAGTCCTTCTACGGCCGCGACGACGCCCGCATCGTCGCCTACTGCGAATGGGACCCGGATGAGAGCGCCGCGCTGGAAAGCCTGGCAAAATACGACCCTTCGGCGCAGATCTATACGTCTCTCGAAGAACTGCTCGATCGAGAAGCTTTCGAGGTCGCCGTCGTGATGCTGCCGCCGAACGAGGCGACGCCTGCTTCCGAAAAGCTCGCACAAGCCGGAAAGCACCTTTTCATCGAAAAGCAAGCCGCCCGCACTGCTCCCGAGCTCCTGCCCCTCCTCGAACTCGCCGCGCAGCGCAATCTGGTCGTGCGGATCGGCTATCCCTGGCCCTCCCACCCCGTCGCGCATGAGATCCGGCGCTGCCTCGACGACGGCGTGCTCGGCAAGCTGCTCGCAATGGAAGCCAGACTGGTAACTGTCCAGATCGCGCCCGGCCTGCGCGAGCCCGACCACTGGATGTACCGCCTCGAAACCGAAGGCGGCGGCATCCTGCACATGGAAGGCGGTCACTGGCTGGCCCTTTTCCAGATGTTCGCGCAGGCGCGCGTCCGCTCGGTAACCGCCCTCTGCAGCCGCCGTACAGACGTTAGCCAGGAAGGCGTGGAGGACGCCGCCACGGTCGCGCTCGAATACGCCAACGGCGTCCACGCCTGCCTCCACATGGGCTACCTGCTGACCGCAGCCGGCCCGCGCAACGACACCTACATGGCCGTGCGCGGCGACCTCGGCGCGGCAACGTGGGACGACGTCGGCAGCGGCACTCTGGTCGTCAACAGCGCCGCGCACCAATGGCAGGGCGCGCCGCAACGCACCTTTAATATGCCGCCCGCGCCGCGCGCGGTCTACGCCGAGCAGTGGGGCTATAACTACGTGTCAGAGTTCCTGAAGGCAGTGAGGGAAGGCGGCCGCGCGCTGGTCAGCATCGAAGACGGGCACCACTTTCTGCAGATCTTCGATGCCGCCTATGAATCGTCGCGCACGGGCCGGCGAATCGAGCTGTAGCTGAGTCCGAACCGGTGATAAATTACACCCGTCCTGGAAACTCCTGGCCCCGGATCAGCATGAAGCGAAACTCGCCGCGCGGTTTCTCACACTCGGTCAGCATCCGCGCCTCTTCGTCCTCGATGCCGAGGTACATCGTCTCGGCGCGGATGTAGTGAAGCGCCAGCCCGCGCCGCCGGTTCGGCGTCGAGTTCGCCCCCGTTCGGTGAAAGTTTAGGCCGTGGTGGAACATACAGCTACCCGCCGGCAGCTCCACCGGCACCGGCTCCTTCACCAGCGGGTTGGAAAGAAAGCGTTCCTTGTATTCGCTCGCAATTGGGCCCCACTTGTGGCTTCCGGGTATCACCGTCATGCAGCCATTCTCGACCGTCGCGTCGTCCAGGGCCACCCAACAGCTGATGTGTCCCTGCGGCGCAAATTGATGCCACGCCATCGAGTCCTGGTGCCAGTCGGTCACCGTGCCGTGGTAGCGCGGCTTCATCATCAGCTGGTCGGTATAGAGCTTGATGTTGGGGCCCAGCAGCTCCTCTATGACGTCGACGATCTCCGGCTTGCGCGCCGCCCGCTCGTACTCGTCGTCGAAGTAGCACAACTGCGTCATCTTGCGCACCGCGTCCAGCGGCTCCACATCCACCGGCAGCCCGTCGCGGAATTTCGCTTCGAACTGTATGTAGCGCGGCGGGACGTGCCCCACCTTGCCGCTGATGATGTCCTCGCTGCGCCGGCGCAGCGCATCCAGCTCCTCGGCGGAGAGAACGCGGTGATAGGGCAGGTAGCCGTTTTCCCAAAAGAACTCTTTTTGCTCGACTGTCAGCGTCATGGAGAGAACTCCTCTTCCTGTTATAATCTGTATACGTCCTGGAACTTTCTCTCGCCGCCGGCTGCGCCGAGGGGCGCAGAACTTGCAGACTCGGTTCCGACAACTGGAGTATACCGAATAGGCAAAAGCAATGTCAATCGGTCTCCCCGCCCACCAGGGTGATAGAGTCGCGGCGGCCGCCAACCGATCAACGGAATGACCGACCGGGAGTGGAAACTATGATTCGAATCGGCATGATAGGGGCCGACAGCACCCATACCGAAGCATGGTCGCGGCTGGTTAACCTGCCGGACGGCCCGCTCTACGGCCAGGCGCAGGTCGTCAAACTATGGGGCGAAGACGGCGACCAGGCCCGCGCCAAAGCAATCGACTGCCGCATTCCCGCGGTCGTCGACACGCCCGCAGAGGCCCTGGCAGGCGTCGACCTCGCCATGATCGTCAACCGCTACGGCGACGACCATCCACCCTACGCACGGCTGGCGCTCGAGGCCGGCCTCCCCACCTTCGTCGACAAGCCCTTCGCCAACCAGATGGAAGACGTCCACGATCTTGTCAGCCTTGCCCAAGAACGCAATGCACCGCTGACCTCCTGCTCGGCACTCCGCTATGCCGGCGAGGTCATGGAACTCCAGGAGAAGATGGACGGGTTTGGACCACTGAACTGCGCCATCGTCAGCGGCGCAGCCGCGGGCGACTTCCCCGACCCGCGCGCCAAGCACCCCTTCTTCTACGGCATCCACGCAACCGAGCTGCTGCACACGCTGCTCGGCAGCGGCGCGCAGGCCGTCACCACGCGGCGCACCGACCGCTGCGATATCGCGCTGGTCGACTACCGCGACGGCCGCCAGGGAATCGTCAATCTCCTGCACAAGACGCCCGGCTTTTACCACGCCGCCGTCTTCGGCGCCGAGGGCAGAGGCCAAGCCGATGTCGTCGACGCCAATCGATTCTACGCCGGCACGCTCGCCCGCGTCATCGAGATGGCCGCCGGCCGCGAACCGCCCTTCCCCGTCGCCTGGGCCGTCGAGGTGATGGCCACTATGGCCGCGCTGGTTCGCTCAGCCGAAGAAGGCGGCCGCACCGTTCCGCTCAGCGAGTTTTCGCCCTAGCCAGGGCCGCACTGCCTCTGGCCCGCCGATGTGAACCAGACGCACAATCTTGCCATGACCAATTGAGGACTCCCGATGCCAGATTCACCGTTGAACGTTGCACTCGTAGGCCCGGGCCGCATGGGGCGCATCTACGCCCGGCTGGCCAGCGAGCTGAGCGAGACGCGCCTGGTCGCCGTCTGCGGCCGCAGCGAAGCTTCAACAACCGAGGTTGCCGGACAGTACGGCGTTCCGGGCTACCCCCAGGGCCGCCACGAAGAGATGCTGGAAAGCCACCCCGAAATAGAAGCAGTCGTAATCTGCCCCTCCGAGTGGATGCACACCGCGCCGGTTCTGGCCTCGCTTGAAGCCGGCAAGCATGTCCTCGTCGAAAAGCCCATGGACGTCTCCCTCGCCGGCGCCCAGGCGATGGTCGACACGGCCGACCGCGTAGGCACGCAGCTCATGGTCTGCCACAGCCTCCGCTTCGACATTCCCTACGCAAACATGCGCGCCGCCGTCGCGGCCGGCGAAATCGGCGAGGTGATGCACCTCTACTCACGCCGCAACACCATCCAGTTTGCCGCCGAACGCGTGCTGGGAAAGATCTCGCTTGCCTACTGGCTGACGCCGCACGACATCGACATGATGCTGTGGACCGTCGGCCGGCCCATCACAGAGGTCAAAGCCTACTCTCGCGACCGCGCCAAGGGCCGCCACGACTTCATCATCGCCGTCTATACCTTCGACAACGGCGTCATCGGCGTCCATGAGACCTCCTGGAGCTCGCCCGCCTTCAGCGGCCGCCCCCAGGGGGAGCATTTCAGCGTCCATGGCACGCGCGGCGCCGCCGAAGTGCTCGGCCACGAAAACGCCGTCGCAATCTACCGCGCCGACGGCGAACCGGACTATCCCGACCCCGGCTACTCGCCTGTCCTGCATGGCCGCCAGGAAGGATTCTTCCGCTCGCTGTTCAGCCACTTCATCGGAGTCGTGCAGGGAAAGTGGGAGCCGGTCGTTACCGGCAGGGACGGCCTGGCCGCCATCCGCGTCGCCGATGCGCTCGAACGCGCCCTGGCAAGCGGCAATACCGAAACAGTGAACTACGGAAACGTGTATCCACTTTCAGCCCATTGACCTGAGCAAGAGCCCATGACAATATCCTGGGGAATTCTCGGAGCGGGCAGGATCGCCGAGAGCCAGATGGCGCCGGCCATCGCCGCCGCGTCCGGCCACCACCTGATCGCCGTGACCCGTCGCGATCAGGCCGCCGCACAGCAGTTCGCCGACAAACACGGCGCCCAGCGCGCCTACGACAACGACGAAACGCTCCTCGCCGACCCGCAGGTCAACGCCGTCTACGTCGCCACCCCGCCCCACCTGCACGTTCGCCAGACAATTCAGGCCGCGCAGGCCGGCAAGCACATCCTGTGCGAGAAGCCGCTGGCCCTGGACAGCGGCCAGGCTCGCAGAATGATCGATGCCGCCCGCGCCAACCGCGTTACGCTGATGGTCTGCTACTACCAGCGCTTCAACGCCCGCCATCAACGCATCAAGGCCCTCGTCGAGGAGGGCGCGATCGGGCAGGTCACCGCAGCCCGAATCAGCTTCAGCGAACGCTTCCCGCCGCAGCCGGGCGTCTGGCACCACGACCCCGACATCAGCGGTGGCGGCCCGCTCATGGACCTCGGCGTCCACTGCATCGACCTGCTGCGGTACCTCTGCGGCCCGGCCCAGTCGGTCGCGGCTCTGGTCGACACGCTGGTCGATAAATCACCGGTCGCGGACACGGCCACACTGCTCCTGCAGCTGACAGGTGGCGCGCAGGCCGTCGTCACCAGCCACTGGACGACCGCAAACCACGACCCGGAGCGCTTCAACCGCGTCGAAATCTACGGTACCGAAGGCACAATCGTCGCCGCCCCGATCCAGGCCAAAGACTCAGCTGGTGCGTTGCAGCTGATAACGGCAGATGGAGTCCAAGACTTTGCCGTCGGGCCCGGCGGGCCGCGCCCGCACGTGGCGCTCTTGGAATCCTTCGCCGCTACCGTCGGCGGCGGACGACCCAACCCCATTCCCGCAGAGGAGGGGCTGGCCGGACTCGCGGTCGTCGAGGCTGCCCGCGAGTCCGCACGCAGCGGCAAGCGCATCGAGCTCGCCTGACGCCCCAACCTGGCGGGGCGGACGTCCGGCGAGCGCCAGGGCCCAGCGTCCCCGATCGGGCAACGCATTGGACGCAGTCCCACGGAAACAACGGCATGTTTCGGTGAAAATCTTATATCGGAAGGGCGCAACCTAACAGTACAGGACAAAAACGTGCGCGGAGTATTCTTTTGGGAAAATGGCGGCCTCGTACTTGACAAGGCCAACCCTTACGGCGGCCTGCTGGCACAGGCAATTCGCAAATTCGGCGTCGAGCTTGAGCCCGGCTATCCCGACACGATCTCCCACGAGTGGGTCCATCAGAACAAGGGACGCATCGACGTCCTCCACCTTAACTGGCCCCACTATATGTACGACAGGACCGAGGTCGAGGACCACATCGCTCGCTGCGCTGAGGTAATCGACTGCCTCGCACTCGCGCGCACGCTCGGATACAAGATCGTGTGGACCGTGCACAACCTCTACCCCCACGAGAGTAGCAACCGCGACCTCGATCACCTCGCCCGCATCGCCCTCACCAGCCTCGCCGATGCCCTCATCGTCCACTGTGAAAAGGCGCGCGAGCTCGTCCGCACCCATTTCCATCGCACCGAGAACGTCTACGTCATCCCCCACGGCAACTTTATCGAGCCCTATCCAAACACCGTCAGCCGGGAAAAGGCGCGCCGCAACCTGGGGTTTACCGACGACCACTTTGTATACTTCAACTTCGGCAACGTCCGCCGCTACAAGGGCATCGAGCGCCTGGTGGAGGTCTTCACTTCGCTTCCCGGCGACCATCTCCGCCTCCTCCTCGGGGCCAAATACTACACGAAATACGGACAGGAGGTCGCAGCGTCGGTAACGAGGGCAGACAAGAGGGTCATCGTGCGCTCCTCCCGCTTCTTCCCCAACGAAGATCTGCAGCTGCTCTTCAACGCCGCCGACGTCGGCGTCTTCCCCTTCTCACAGGTACTGACGTCCGGGTCGGTCATCACCGCGCTCTCCTTCGGCATTCCCGTCATCGTACCGGAATCCGGCTGCGTGCCCGAAGCAGTGCTCCCCGACGCCGGCCTCGTCTATGACCCGGAAGACCCTGGCGGGCTGCAACGCGCCATGCTGGAGGCCCAAGAGAGAGACATCCCCGCCTGGAAGCGGGCCGCCCGCGCCCGCGCACACCAGTTGGACTGGGCGCAAATTGCCGAGCGCACGCGGCATGTTTACGAAAACCCAGAGCGGGAACGGCAAAATGCCTGATGGCTGATTTCAGATTGGACCGGAATCGAGCATGAATCAACAAGACCTCCACATCGAAGTTAGCGGCCTCTGGAAAGTGTTCGGCAACCGGCCCGAACGCGCCCTTCAGCCTGAACACGCCGGCAAAAGCCGCGACGAAATCCAGGACCAGCTCGACCTTGTCATCGGGCTGCGCAACCTCTCCTTCACCGTCACCAGGGGACGCACCTTTGTCGTCATGGGCCTGTCCGGCAGCGGCAAATCCACCCTCGCCCGCTGCCTCATCAGGCTGATCGAAGCCACAAAAGGCCAGATCCTCTTCGACGGCGAAGATATCGTCGAATACCCGCCAGAAGCCCTGCGCCAGTTCCGCCGCGATAAGATCGCCATGGTCTTCCAAAACTACGCCCTCCTCCCCCACCGCCGCGTCATCGACAACGTCGCCTACGGCCTCGAAGTCCAGGGCATGGACCGCGACAGCCGTTACAGGGTCGCCTCCGAGGCCATCGAAACCGTCGGGCTCAGAGGATGGGAATACTACTATCCCAGCGAGATGAGCGGCGGCATGCAGCAGCGCGTCGGCCTCGCCCGCGCCCTGGCCGTCGACCCCGAAGTGCTGATCATGGACGAGCCCTTCAGCGGGCTGGACCCCCTCATTCGCCGCGAAATGCAGGACGAGCTTCTCACGCTCCAGGCCGATCTGCAGAAGACGATCATCTTCATCACCCATGACCTCGACGAAGCACTCAAACTGGGCGACCGCATCGCCATCATGCGGGACGGCATCATCGTCCAGGAGGGCACGCCCGAGGAGATAGTAACTCAGCCGGCCAACGACTACGTAGCCGAGTTCGTCCAGGATGTGTCGCCCGCCAAAGTGATCCGCGCCGGCTCGATCATGCAGGAGCCCGACTTCATCGTCCACGAGGAGCAGGAGGCCCGCGCTGCACTGAATGCAATGCAAGACACGAATGCCGAAACCGCCTTCGTCGTCGGCGACGACCGCGTCCTCAAGGGCATCCTCACCCAGGACCAGGTTACCGAATTGGCCAAGCAAGACGGCAAAACGCTGGAAGGGGCGCACGGCTACGCCCTCGCCACCACGGGCCCCGAAACCTTCATCGAAATGATCATCCCCCTCGCGGCCAAGACCGAACGCTATATCGCCGTCCTCGACGACGAAGGCCGGCTGCTAGGCGAGATTAGCCGCCGCGCCCTGCTTGCTGGCATGGCCGAAGGCGGGGAAGAGGAAGCCCGCTGACCCTGCCGATACCAATTGGAGCCGCTGCCAAGGAGTTTTCCAAATGACCCAGTTCGATAGCGCGCCAATCGGAACGGAGCCGGCCGCCCAACCCGTCGGAATGGATGCCGCCCTGAAGATAGAGGGAGAGGCGCTTCCGCTCTCACAACGCGGGCACGGCAGGAGAGAGGAGCCGCCCGACCTCACCGAAATGCCGAGCAGAAAGACCGCGTTGCCGGCCAAATTCTGGCTCGCCTGCTGGGGGCTGGTCGTCGTCGTCCTGATCGCCTCATTCGGCCTCTTTGGCCCCGAGATGGCCTTCCCTACCACGGTTTCCCGCACCGAGGTCGAGACCGAAAACGGGGGCACGCTGGTCTTGGAAAAAACCGTGCGCGAAGTGATCGGCGGCGCTATCGACGACGCCGTCGACTGGGTCACGCGCGAGGCCGCCTGGCTGTTCGACGGCCTCAGCAGCGCCGTCGCCTATTCGCTCGTCGCCATCGAAGATGTGCTCAAGTGGGTCCCGTGGCCAACCGTCGTCGTCGCGCTCTCCCTCTTCGCTTTCGCTGTCGGTCGCTGGCGACTGCTAGCATTCACCCTCTTCGCCCTGCTCTTCGTCGGCTTCATGGACCTCTGGGAAAACACGATCGACACAATCGCCCTCATGGTCGTCGCCGTCGTCATCGCCGTGACCGTCGGCCTTCCCCTCGGTGTGCTCGCCTCGCGCAACCGCGTCGCCGACAACCTCATGCGCCCGATCCTCGACGGAATGCAGACGATGCCCAGCTTCGTCTATCTCCTGCCCGGCATCCTCTTCTTCGGCCTCGGCAAACCGGCCGGCATCTTCGCCACCATCATCTACGCCGTGCCCCCGGTCATCCGCCTCACCAACCTCGGCATCCGCCAGGTCTCCGCCGAAGCCGTCGAGGCCGCCCACGCCTTCGGCACAACCCCCTTCCAGCTCCTCACCAAGGTCCAAATCCCAATGGCGCTGCCCACCATCATGGCTGGCATCAACCAGACCACGATGATGGCGCTGGCCATGGTTACAATCGCCAGCATGGTCGCGGCCGGCGGCCTCGGCGACAACGTCCTGCGCGCCCTGCAAAAGAATCAACCGGGCAACGGCGCCATCGCCGGGCTTGCCATCGTTTTCCTCGCCATCATCATCGACCGACTCACCCAATCGGTCGCCCAGGAACAGCAACACAGACGCAGCGCCGGCTGAGCAATCCGCCCCGCCAGGCCGGCAAGCTGACCGCTTCCCCGCATCGCCCCCCTATCTCCACCCCACCCCCGCCCTGTCACGCACAAAAAATGGCGCCCACCGCATTTCCCAGCCACAAGCCACCGTCCACTGGCAACCGTCCACTAGCAACCGTCCACTGGCAACCGTCCACAAGCCTCTGCCCACTAAAAACCAATAACCACTAACCAAAAACTGACCACCGGCCACTGGCCACTGCCGTTTCGACGGTCGGGACGTTCCGGCCCTCCCTTGTGCAGGGGGACTCCCCCTAAACGCCCCCCTTTGACACCTCTACACGGCCCAGTTGAGAATTCTAGCGTAGCCCAGCGCAACCAGCGGTCCATCGCGCCCCCCAAATCAGCAATCGCCTCGGCCATCCTGGGCGCAGGCGTTGTGCCTACCCTTTGCGTTTCCGATGACCTGCGAACAGTTTCTGCCAAAGCCGGGAAGATATTCCCCCCAGACGTTTCCTGCCCAAAAAAAGAGGGCTGAACCCTTCGGGATTTGCCCATGCCGCGCTTTTACTGGATTTCTGGTATAATGTGCGATGTGCCGGATTCGCTACTGCCACTGACGAACGGCGAATCCCCCCCGTTTTCTCCGGGCATCACCCGCGAGCCGCGAGTTTGCCCTCAGACTTGAGACTGGACGACCACCCCGCCCAAAAGGAGCCAAAATGCCTACCCAATACAGATTGCTAATCCTGCTACTCGTCATCGCCGTCGCCGCTGCCTGCGGCCAGCCCGAAACTACAGGGCAGGCAGGTCAGACGGAGCAGACAGAACAGACCGCCTCCGAAGACTCGGTCGAACCCGCCCCCGCCATCGAAACCGTGATCTTCAGCGATCTGAACTGGACCAGCGCACAGGTCCAGAACCGGATCGCCCAATACATCGTCGAAAAGGGTTACGGCTACGCCACAGACGTCGTCTTCGGATCAACCCTTCCCCTCTTCCAGGGCCTTCGCAACGGCGACACCCATGTCACGCTCGAGATCTGGCTGCCCAACCAGGATGAGGCCTGGTACGAGGCGCTCGCCAATGATGAGGTGGTTGAAGTCGGCGCCAGCCTCGTCAAAGACTGGCAGTCCTTCTTCGTCATTCCGGCCTACCTGCAGGAAGAGTATCCCGATCTCGACAGCGTCGAGGACCTGAAGGATGACAAGTTCAAGGAGATCTTTGCCTCCGCAGAGACGGGCGGCAAGGCGCGTATCGTCTCCTGCGTCATCGGCTGGGCCTGCGAAGAGGTCAACGCCGCCCAGGTCATCGGCTACGAGCTCGAGGACCACGTGCATGTCGTCAATCCGGGCGACGGCGCCGCGCTCAACGCCGACCTCTACGGCGCCTACGAAAAAGGCGAACCTTGGATCGGCTACCAGTGGGGCACCAACGACCCCGCCCTCATCCTCGACCTAGTCCGTCTAGAAGAGCCGGCCTACAGCGACGAATGCTGGGCCGCGGACAAGGCCTGCGCCTACGAAGACGCAGATGTCCTGATCGCCGTCCATCCCGATATGATCGACGGCGCCCCCGACGTTGTCGACGTCTTGCGAGCATGGAACTTCAACATCGAAGTATATAAGGAAGTCGCCCGATGGATGGACCAGAACAGCGACGCCTCCGCCAATGACGCCGCCCTCTGGTGGCTCAACAGCAAAACTGACATCTGGAGCGGCTGGGTCACCGACGACGCCGCCTCAGCCATCGAAGCCGCTCTCGCCGCCAACGATATCCCCGACGGCTGGCCCACAGAATAGCCAGGGCCTGCCCCTTCCCCCTTTCGGGCCGGGGCACGCCTCGCAGCCGGCCGGCGAGGCGGTAAACTGCCGGGCAGCCGGCCCGAACTGACTCTTGTCATCAGCAGGCGCCAGGATATTCCCTGGCGCCTTTACCTTTTCCAGGACACCAACAACTGGCGCACCCGCAGTTTCTGCCGCGGCGAGTAGGTGCTCACAGGCAGCGACCTCAACCACCTGCACAGAGACCTCCTCTGCCGCACACCTTGGCAACTGGCGGAGAGGGAACCGCGCCTGCCAGCCTCTCCTCATACAGCTATACCGCTGACACGACCAACCTCCCATTGAAAGCCTGCAACCAGGCCAGTCTTAGCTAGACGACAGCTTTTCCTGCCTCCCAGCCAATATCATGCCCGTAGGGACCCCCCTTGTGGGCGCCCTCCTTTGCCCCTGCCTCCCTGCCCCCCACACACACCGCGAGCCCGCGCCCTCTACCTATTTCCCCGTCAACCGAGCAAAACCCGCGCAAACGTGCTATTCTATAACCATGATCCAAAATAGAGCGCCCCTCCTAGACGCCCGAAACGCCCATCACCGCCTCTGGCCCGGCAGGATTTGCCGCACGCCGCGCCCAAGACCGGCGCAGCCGCCCACAGCCCTGTCCGACGGCCCGAAAGTAACGACGCAGAAGCCAAAAGGCGACATTTGTCGCCTCGCGGACGACATTTGTCACCATAAGTCGACCACAATCGACGCCGGCAACGTCCTGTCACGAGCGACCGCCCAAATGTCCTGTCACGAGAGAAGAAAAAAAGTGCCCAAAAAAGTCGACATTGGACGACATTGGTCGACAAATGTCGACTTCCGATACCCACTCGATACCCTTTCAGGCCACATCGACCCCGCAGCGCGCCAAGCCACCGTCCGACCCTACCGGGCACAAACCGGCCGCGTCCGCGCCTGTAGCTTTGGAAGCGCCTCCGCAGGGCCGCCCATTGTTGTTCGCCCAATCTGCGCTATAATTGCCAGTGACGCTTCATGAACAGACCATCCTGAAACCGAGCCCTCCCACCTAGAAGGAGATGTGCAAGGCCATGCGCGAGAACCGAGCCAAACACAAGCTGGAACGCGGCGAAATCGTCGTCTGCCTATCAGGAAACAACTCGACCGACATGATCGACCAGCTCGGCCCGCTCGACTTCGACGCCATCTGGATCGAAGGCGAACACGGCCCGGTCGATTTCGCCGACATCCCCGACCTGACGCGCGCCTGCGACCTCTGGGGCATGACCTCCATCGTGCGCGTCAACCAGAACAACCCCGGCATCATCTACCGCACCTTCGACGTCGGCGCCCAGGGCATCGTTGTCCCCCACGTCAACACTGCCGACGAGGCCAAGGCGGTTGTCGACGCTGCCAAATTCCACCCGCTAGGCAATCGCGGCATGTACATGAGCCGCCAGGGCTACGGCGTCGCCGACTACTTCCAGCGCGCCAACGATGAGACCCTCGTCATCGTCCTCATCGAAGACATCATCGCCGTCAACAACCTCGCCGAGATCCTCACCGTCGACAACATCGACGTCTTCTTCGTCGCCCCCAGCGACCTCGCGCAGACAATGGGCCATCTCGGCGGCACCGACAATCCCGAAGTCGCCGCGACCGTGGACGGCGCCCTGCAACAGATCATTGCCGCCGGCCGCAACGCCGGCGCACTCGCCAACGACGCCAACATCGAGCACTACATCAACCTCGGCGCCCGCTTCTTCCTCACCGGCTGGGCAGCCTGGGTAGCCGCCGGCGGCAATGCCTTCAAGGCACGCGTGGACGCGGCCGCATCAGCATGAGCCGGCCTCCGCTATGAACGATCAAGTTTCTGCAGTACTCCAGATCTCAGGGAATGGAAGGTGAGGGAAGCGAGCTTCCTCTGCACTCTTGCTGTGCAGATTGGGTCGCCCGGAAGAGGCAATTGATATGTGAGTTATCCGCCGCTGACGGCAGGAGATACAAACGCCGCCATGAGTTCGCGCCGAATCGCCACTCCATTGGCGTCGCGTTTGAGCAGGCCCATTCCTACCAGCGCATTGACGTCTCGCCGAATCGTCCTGTCAGTCTTTCCTGCATAGCCTTCCGCAATCCTGGGTGTAATGTGGCGGAGCTCTGCCATAGGAATTGTCTTCGTCGTTTCCGTAAGATCGATGACGAGTCGGCGTCTGCGAATCTGAGTTGGACTATCCTTGTCCCGAAACTGATTGTGGACATGGTTGATCCAGTGTACGTAGAACTGCTGATTCTTGATCATCTGAATCTGTTCATCTAGACCGTCGATGAGGCCCTGCAACGCGTACGTGACGAACGGGATGACCTCGCCGCCGGAACTGCTAGCCATGTCAAGTTGCCTGTAGTACTCAGTCCTGGTCTGGTTGTAATGGTTGCTCAATAGATGCGCCGCCGCCATCGGAATGCCGCAGGAGAGAAGAAACTGACACTCCATCAGCCGCGCCGTGCGGCCATTGCCGTCTCCGAACGGATGGATCCAGGCCATGTAGAGGTGCGCAATGATCGCCTTAAGTATGCCTGACGCAATGTCGAGTTCCTTACCTGGAAGAAAGCTGTCGCCATTGAGCCAGTTACAGAGCTTTTCAAGCAGATATTCGCAATCCTGTGGCGGAGCCCCGCGATACCTCCCTACGCCAACCTCGTGTACTCTGATGTGGCCGGGATTTACATCTCTCTTCGGCGGCAGACCATGTAAGACTTGAGTGTTCAGCTCTCTGATCCAGTCAAGAGTCAAATTGGTCAGATTTCCCGCAAAAACTCTGTCCGCAACCATATTGCAGGCATTGACGATGTTCTCGATCTCGTGGCCTAGATACTCCTTGGATGGAGGTAGATCCGATTCCCCTTGGACTACTTTCAATGCTTCTTCTTCTGACAGAGTGTTTCCTTCAATCGCAGTCGTCGCCAGTGCCCCCTTGGCTAGGAAGACCTGGTGCAGGTAATCTGCAACTTCCGGCAGCAGCGGGACGCCGACTATCTGCTCGCACTTGGCTTGCGCTTCTCCCAACTGAAGCCATAACGTATAATTTGCGTGGCGCAGGTCCAGTTCAAATCTTATCCAGGGGTGTGTTTCTTCGTAAGTCGCGATTTTAGCCATTCCGTGTAGTCCAACTCCTGATCGACACGTTGTCCCACATGGTCTTGAAATTACTTCCTTCGGAGACCGAAAAGGTAAGTTGATATGGCACAGATTCTAAAGCGTACAGGTAGGATTATCAAGTGACCGCAATCCCAATTCCTCAAGTCTCAGGCTGCAAAAAGCGAAAGTCTTACACGGTCGATTCCTTGGAGGGCAGGCGCGTGCCTCCCTTGCCCCGTCCTGGCCGGGCCGCCCCATGACCACACTCATCACCGCAGGCCAATGGTCCCACATCCGGCAGAAAGCCGCGCTCCCCCAATTTTCGGCTGCGCAACAACTGCTGCGCGCTGAAGTCGACGACTTCCTCGCCCGCCCCGTCGACGTCCCGCAGTTGCCGGGCGGCTACTATCACGACTACTTCTGCCCGCAGCACGCAGTCCAGCTCCTCTTTGAGCCCGGCTCGCCCCGCCTCCACCGCTGCCCGGTCGACGGCGCCGCCTACTCCGGCGAACCTTTCGACTCAGCCTGGCGTTGGTCCGTGAACAACCGGCTCGCCGAGTCCGCCTTACGTCTTGCCGTCCTCTGGAAACTGGACAACAACGAAGGCCATCGACAGCTCGTCCAGGAGATTCTGCTCGACTATGCCGCCACTTACGCCGGATACATGACCTCGTCCGGCCGGCCAGCCAACCACGGCATCGCCCAATTCAGTACCCTGGACGAGGCCGTGTGGGTAATCCCGCTGGCCTGGTCCTTCGACATAGTCCGGCCAACGCTCTCGCAATCGCAACAGGACGAAGTCGTCGACAAGCTCCTCCTCCCCGCGGCCGGCTTTCTCACCCGGCGCCACTTCGGCGGCATCCACAACTTCGCCTGCTGGCACAACGCCGCCATCGGCACTATCGGTGCGGTCACCGGCAACGAGGAGCTGCTCGCCTTCGCCATCGACGGACCCAATGGCTTCCACACCCAGGCCCGCGAGGGCATCCTCGCCGACGGCCTCTGGTTCGAAGGCTCCTTCAGCTACCACTTCTATACCGTCGCCGCTCTCCTTTCGCTGGCAAAAGCGACGGCCAACCTGCCCCGCTGGGACCTGCGCCGCGAACGCGCGCTCTCCGCGGTTCTGCGCGCACCCGTACTGTGCGCCTATCCCGACGGCAGCCTGCCGGCAACCAACGACTGCTGGTACTTCACAAGTCTCAACGACGACTGCTGCCATGGCGTACCCAAGGCGCCCGCCTTCTACGAAATCGGTTACGCCTGGTCCGCCGACCCGCTCTTCGGCCAGGTACTGACGCGCGCCTACCGCCACGGCCCGCGCGAATGCCTCGACGCGCTCCTCTTCGGCGCGCGCAACCTCCCTGAGGACGGGTCGCCTGATCCCACCAGCGTCAACATGGAGGGCTCTGGCTACGCTATCCTGCGATCCCAACCGGAATCGCAGCAGCTTTCGCCCCCAATCCCACAGCGGTACGCCCTCCTCAAGTATGGTGTCCACGGCGGCGGTCACGGCCACCCGGACAAGCTGGCGCTGACGATCTACGCGCAGGGCAGCCGTCAGGCGCCTGACCTGGGAACACCCGGCTATGGAATCGACCTCTTCCAGGGCTGGTACCGCCAGACAATTAGCCACAATACAGTCCTGCTCGACGGCCTCTCACAGCCGCCTGGCGCAGGCGAGTGCTCCGGATTCCGCGCCGACGGCCCCTTCCAAGTCGCCGACGCGACCGTCGCCTGGAGCGCCAGTCCGGCCCCCAGCCGCGACATCCCCCTCGACAGCGTCCGCAGGGATGCCCTGGACACCTACGCCCGCGTGACGATGCGTAGAGTGCTGCTGGCGCGCGCCGACTATCTAGTCGATATCTTCCTGGTCGATGCCGCCGAAGAGCGGCGCATCGACTGGATCTATCGCAACACCGGCGCCCTGCTCTCAGCTGCCGAAAGCCGTCCAGCGCTGCCTTCCGCGCTCGTGGGCGAAGGCTATGAACACATTGCCGACCCGCACAGCCTCACTCTCGATGACGATCCCAGACTTACCTGGCGCTCGGAGGGCTCAAGCATGAGGCTCTTCGCAGCCGAACCGGCCGGCGCGACCCTGTTCGCCGGCCGCGCGCCGGGCAATCCCGCCGAAGAACGGCACGGGCTACTCATTCGCCGCCGCGTCGCATCGCAGACCGCATTCCTTTCCGTCTTCCATCCCTACGGCGACACGCCCCGCCTCGTATCGGTCTCCTGGCATGCCCGCAACCTGCTGGACTCGGGCTACGCCGTCTGCTCGCTTGACTGTCCGCACGGTCAGGACCTCTGGACCATCCGCCTCCGCCCGGATGTGGTACTCCCGTCCAGGCTGGCAGCGCTGCCTACCGACAACCGCTTCGAATACACGCTGGAGAACTGAGCGATGAAGGATAAACTGAGTGAGTTGGCTCTACATGGCGGAACGCCGGTCCGGGATACGCCCTTCCCTCCTCGCGCCCACATCGGAATCGAAGAAAAGGAGGCCGCTGTCGCCTACCTCGATCAGGTGCTCGCAACGGGCACGCTGCGCTCCTACCAGGGCGAGGAGGAAGAGGCCTATTGCGCCCAGTTCGCAGACTACCTTGGAGGAGGCTACGCCGATGCGGTCAGTTCAGGCTCGACGGCTATCTACGTAGCGCTATTGGCGTTGCAGCTCGATGCGTTCAGCGAAGTTATCATCGGCCCCTTCACCGATCCCGGCGGCATAATGCCGATTCCCTTGCAGTGCTTGATCCCCATGATCGCCGACGCCGCGCCAGGCAGCTACAACACCGGTCCGGAGCAGATCGAAGCACTGATTTCCCCCCGGACCAGCGCCATCATCGTCCCCCACATCGCCGGCGAACCCGCCGACATCGGCGCCATCATGGAGCTGGCCCGGGCACGCGGCATCCCCGTCATCGAGGACTGCGCGCAGTCCCACGGCGCCCGCTACAAGGGGCAGCTGCTCGGTAGCTTCGGCGACATCTCCGCCTTCTCCACCATGACCGGCAAACACCACAGCTCCGGCGCGCAGGGTGGCGTCGTCTTCACCCGCGACGAGCAACTTTACCAGTCAGTGAGGCGCATGGCCGACCGCGGCAAGCCCCACTTTCTGCCCGAGGGCGCGACCAACATGCAGGCCACGCTCAACTTCAACCAGACCGACCTCGCCGCCGTCGTCGGGCAAGTCCAGCTGCGCAAACTGCCCGATCTCGTCGAACGAAGGCGGGCCATCGTCGGCCAGCTGATCGAAGGCACGGCCGACCTGGAGATGATCACCCTTCCGCAGTACCCGCCGGGCATGGATTCCAGCTTCTGGTTCCTGCCGGTCGCCTTCCATCCTGAGCGCGCCAGTTGCGACAAGGAGACCTTCTGCGCAAGCGTACGCGCCGAGGGCCTGCCCGTTACCGACGACTACCGCACGGGACTGCCGCAACTGCAGGAGTGGTATACGAAACGCCGCGTCTTCGGCAGCAGCGGCTACCCTTGGACCAGCCCGCTCTACAAGGGAGACCCCGATCGCGACTTCCCAAACCCCAACGCCCATGCGATGTTGCAAAGCCACTTCAATATGCACTTCCACGAGAGTTGGGGCGTGCAGGAGGTGGACGACATCATCGCCGTCTTCCACAAGGTTGCCGCGGCCTACTCATCGGGCTAGGGCGCGACCGCGAGGAGTTTCTACTCGTTTCCCCAGGGGAATGACGGGATCCGCAAAGTGCGGTCGCCCGCCGGAAGCTCGATGCGCGCGCCGCCTTGCGCGTGCGAGAGATGGGCGGCAAAACCGATCTCGGTCGCCCGCCGCGCCTCCTCCACGTCACAGGCGGTCCGTCCGCCGCCGGCCACCGCTTCGACCAGGTCGCGCACCATCGCCATGCCCGAAGGGAAGTCACCGGTTGGCTGCGGGATGTCCAGCGGCTGCGGCGCGCCGCTCTCCTGCCACTGCCATGCCTGCCCTCCGTCCTCCACCACTGTCAGCCGGCCCTGGTCGCCGACGATCTCAAAGGACGGCCGCCGGCTTCCGCCCAGCGTGAAATAGAGGACAACTCCGCCTGCCAGACCGACCATCAAGCGGCCCGTCGGGTCCATGCGGCGGCGCGAGTCTGGCGGCTCTCCCGCCACCTCCTCCACCAGACCGCTAACCCATTCCGGCTCGCGATCGCCCGCCAGTTGTAGGGCCGCGTCGTACCAGTGACAGCCATGATTGATCAGGTTCGGAATGCCGAAGACAATCACCGACTGCAACTCCCCAACGATGCCGTCGCGCACCAGCTCTGCCAGGCGGCGGTAGGAGCTGAGCCACCGCCGGTCCAGCCCAAACGCCAGCGGAACGCCGGCGCCACGGCAGGCGTCAAGCAATCTGTCGGCCTCCTCCAGGCTCGTGGCCAGCGGCTTGTCGCTCAGGATTCCCCGCACGCCCGCCGCGACCGCCTCCTCGATCTGGTCGGCGTGCATCTTCTGGCTGGTCGCGAGGCAAAGAATGTCGGGCCGCTCCTGCCGCAGCATCGCGCCGAATCCATCATACGCGGCGACGCCTGCACCCCAGCACTCCAAAAAGGCCTTCCGGGTCTCGTCGCCCAGGTCGAATACCGCGACGATCTCTGTCTCGGCATCGGCATCAAAAGCAGTCGTAAAGTTGTGGTTGGCCGGTGTCCTGTCGAGCATCCGATGGCAGCCGGCAATGGCAACGCGGTACTGTTGGGTCATGCTTTCTCCTTCTCCTGCGGCTCGATTACCCCCGGCTGGACTGACCGGCGATGCGGCCGTCCTGCAACTCGTACACTTCTGTGGCAAAGTCGTCGCTGGCCGGATCGTGGCTGGCGACCAGCGCGGTAATTCCCTCCTCCTCCACCAACCGCGCGAACAGCTCCAGGATCTGGCGGCCCGTTTCGCTGTCCAAGTCGCTTGTCGGCTCGTCCGCGATTAGCATTGCCGGCCCGTGCGCCAGCGCGCGCGCAATCGAGAGACGCTGCTGCTGACCGCCTGACATCTCGAACGGCCGGTGATCGGCCCAGCGGCTGAGCCCGACCAGCGACAGGCAGTAGGCCGCCCTTTGCCGCCGCTCCGCAGCCGCAATTCCCAGTAAGCGCAGCGTCATCTCGACGTTCTCCTGCGCCGACAGGGTCGGGATGAGGGAAAAGGCCTGAAATACGAACCCAATATAGAGCTGCCGCAGCTGGGCGCATTCGTCGGCCGATAGTAGACCGATATCCTGCCCAAAGAGCAAGACGCGGCCCGCGCTCGGTGTGTCCAGGCTGCCTATCAGATTCAACAGCGTCGTCTTGCCCGAACCGGAACGGCCCCGGAAAAGCGTGAAGCTGCGGCGAGGAATGACGATGTCGATGCCCCGCAGCGCGTGGACCGACTGGTCCCCTACCTCGTAGATCCGCTGCAGTTCGCGCACTTCAACCAGAGGACCGCTATCGAACTCCGAAATCGCCAGCGGGCGGGCCGCCGCCGACTCGCCACCGTTCGACGATGGGGGAGAAGCCTCCCAGCCGTCGCCGCCGGATTCGCTGCCGTAATCCCACTGGAGCGTATCGCGACTCTCCTCCGCCTCGGAACCTCCATCGCCTGCGCCTGCGGTCGCGGAGCCCCCCGCCCACGGGTTGACCGCCTGCTCGGAGAAAGACTCATCCGCGTCCCCACTCTCGGATCTCCGCCAGAGCCGCCGCCACCAGCCAGCGCCCTCTGTCGGTATCGGGTCCTGGTCCATTGCCGCAAGACCCGCCGGCGCGCCTTCCACTGTGCTCCCCTCACCGTCGGCAGCAGCGGAGTCCCCGGCCGGCGCCAACTGCTCCCGCGTCGGACGCACCAGGATCCCGTCTTCCACCAGCTGAACGACCGCACGGCGGCCGATGCCCCGGTTCTCAAGGTACTCACGCGGCATCTGCAACCGCCCGACCGAGTCGAGCACGACCCGTTCCTCTAGCTGCAAGATCGCGTCTTCCGCCGCCATCGCAGGCGCCGGTTCACCTTCCTCTCCATCCCCTTCACCGTACTCGCGCATCTCAAACAGGCCCTCTTCAACCCCCTCGCCTGCCACCTGGCGCACCATCTCTGTGCTGATTTTCCCGTCGCGAATACCGATGACACGGTCGACGACGCGCGCAATGTCCCGGTCGTGACTGACAATGATGCTCGTAAGGTTGTACCGCCGGTTCAACTCGCGGAACAGCTGCCAAATCTGCTGTGCCGTGACCGAGTCCACCTCGCCGGTTGGCTCATCGGCCAGAAGGATCTGCGGCTGGTTCGCCAGGGCAACCGCAATCGCCACGCGCTGCTGCTGCCCTCCAGAGAGCTGGCCCAGCCTATGGTGGCTGTGGCTCAGCAACCCGACCGCCTCCAGCAGCTCGCGCGCCCGCTCGCCCGGTTGCGCGTCCCCGCCGCCCGCCGCGATCATTGGCAGCTCGACGTTCTCCTGCGCCGTTAGGTATGGAATCAGGTTACGCGCCGACTGCTGCCAGACGAAGCCCACGTCGCGCAGCCGGTAATCCTCCAGCTCTCGCTCCGGCGCCTTCAGCAGATTGCGCCCATCAACCGCAATCTGGCCGGCCGAAGGTCGGTCCAGACCGCCAATGATGTTGAGCAGTGAGGACTTGCCGCTGCCGCTCGCGCCAATAATGGCCATCATCTCGCCGCGGCCAATCTCCAGGTCAAGGCCCTGCAGGGCTACGACTTCGATCTCATCGATCTGGTAAATCTTGACCAGATTGTCGCAGACCACAAGCGGCCCGCCCGACGCGCCCTCGGCTTGAACCATGCTCCTACTCCCGCTGCCCCATGCGCAACACCTGGAACAGATCGCGACGCGTACTCCAATAGAGGATGACCGCCTGCGAACCCAGCAGCGCCGTACCGAACACCAGCGCCAGAACGCCGATCTGTCCCCAGGCGATATGGCGCACGAAGGGTGGCAAGGCGAAGACCGGGTCGCCGCTCACCCGGAAGAACGGTACGTAGAGATAGGCCGTGGCGATGCCCACCACCACGCCCCAAAGCACGCCAAACAGAATTACACCCAGATACTCGACGCCCACCATCGCCAGCACCAGCCTCGTCTTGAGGCCGACCGCTCGCAATACGCTGATCTGCTGCAGGCGGCCCTGGAGAGACGCGTAGGTATAGACCAGCAATCCGAGACTCGCCAGAAACGTCGACGCCAAGAAACCGACCGACAGTATGCCGTAGAGGCCGATGCGCTCCACCCGCTCCTCGTCCAGCGTGATGAGCGCACGCGTGTCGTGAATCCGCACCGGCCAGATGCCAAGCTCGAGCAGATTGTCCACGATCGTCTCGGCCGAGGCGTCGCCGCCGGTCGTCATCCAGATCTGGTGCAGACTCTCGTCGCCGACCTGATCGAACACGTAGTCCAGGTTGCCAACGAAAACCTCCGTGTCCTGCGGATAGGCGGTCGGAAAGTAGTCGTAAACGCCAACGATCAGAAACTCATGCTCAAAATTGCCGTAGTTGATCGTCACGTTCAGCTTCGTCGTCTGGCCCTCGAGCAACCGCGCCCGTTCAAGAAAGTTGCGCGACACAAGTATCCCGTTGGGATACATGCCGAGACGATTCATCAGTTCGCCCAGCGAAAACCGGTTGAAATCCGAACGGTGAAAGGCGACCCGGGGGAAGTCGAAACGGTCAATGCCGAGAAAGACAGCGTCAATGCTGCGCGAAACGCTGGTCTTGGCATTGAACACCGCCACGCGCGTGGCGTCTTCGACGCCGGGAATCTCCAGATAGTCGCCGACCGGCAACAACCATGCACTGACCACTTCGGGGTCCGGCTCTTCATCAGGAAAAACCGGCCCACCCATGTCTGGCGGGGGAATGCCCTGCTGGAATCGGAAATCGGCCCCGACTTCGTAATAGATGCGGTCGGCCAGCCATTGGTCGAGGCTGAGTGCCATCGAGGCGTAAAAGGCGCCCAGGCTGAGGCAGACCATCGTCAGAAAAAGGCTGCCTGAATAGTGCGAGCCCTGCCTGTGCAGCTGCGTCAGCCCCATGTAGCCTACGAACGAGCGCAGACGGCTGCCCACGCGTTCGAGCGGCCGCATCAGCAGCGGGAAGAGGTGTGTCAGCACCAGGGCAGACGTAAAAACGAAGAGTGAAGGCGCAAGCAGCAGCAACGGGTCGCGAAAGGGGTCGCCACTCGGCTCCCAACCGATGATGCCCAGCGTGCCGCGCTGGCTCAACTGCTGATAGGCGTACCAGCTCAGGGCAATGAGCGCGGCGTCCCCCACCAGCAGCATCGTCGTTATCGCAGCGCGCGGCCGGGAGCGCACGCGCAAATGCTGGACGATGCCGCCGCGCGCCGCCCGCAGCGCAGGTATGCCGCGCGCAAGGACGAGCAGTAACAGTGCCAGCCCCACGAGCCGCCAGTCAACCTCCAGCAACGTCGCCGGAATGCCGGCGCGCGGCGTAAACAACAGAAAGCCCGATGCCAGCCCCATCGCCCGCGCCATGACATAGCCGGCGCCCAGGCCCAGCGGAATGCCGACGGCGAGCAGGAGCAGCGTTTCCAACAGGATCAGAAATGCGACAAAGCGGCGGCCGGCTCCGCGCGACGCCAGAATCGCGACCTCTTCCTGCTGAAACTGCGCCGTCACATGGGACAGGATCCACAAGAAAAACAGCAGCAGGCCCAGCGCCGGCAGGCTGAAGCCGACCAGCAGCGCAGACAGGCTCGCCCTGCGCTGCAAGTAACGGTTCAGGGGCCGCTCCGGCGAAACATCCATCTTCGTGCCAGGGAAGACGAGATCGGCGCGGCTGGGCACGATGCGCAGACCGTTGGCAACGGCATCAGCCTGATGCAGCTGCAGCGCCTCTTCATCCGGGCTGAGATACCAGACCGCGATACCGGTCTTGCGGCTGATCTCAGACTCAACCGCACGCCGGTAGACACTGTCGGTTACCAACAGCAGCTTGCGCCAGGAAATCGTCGTTGCCGACCAGTAAAAGTCGGCAGGGTCGGCCGGCTCCCAGATCCCTGCCACACGGATCGGAATCGACCGGCGGGAGCTGCCCTCGACCATCTGATAGGTCTCGCCCACCTGAAACCCCATCTCGGCCGCCTTTTCGGCGTACAGCCAGACGGGTACACCCGGCTCAGCGCTCTCGGTCCCGTAGGGAAGGCCCTCCACAACCGCGATTCGTTCCTCGATTCCGGTGACGACAGCGAACTGGACATTCTCGACAATGACGTTGTCTTTCAGATGAGTGTAGACAGTGTCTTCGGTCAGAGGCTGGATTGTCATGCCGGGGCTGGCAACGTAGGTGAGAGTATCGGCAACGGAGAGGCCCGTCTCCCGCTCCACGATAGTGCGAAACCTGTTTTCCAGCCGCAGGGCGCTGTCCAGCGACAGTGCGCGACGTTTCGGAACGATGAAATAGAAGCGCATCGTCAGAGGCGGACGGTGGAATGTGGCCCCAATTTCGGCCAGCTCGTCCTGGAGCAGCAGGTAGCTGACTCCCTGCGAAAAGATCGGAATGCTGGCAACCATGCCGATCGCCAGTATGATACTGAGCAGTGAAAGTAGGGTCAGACCAGGCCGGCTGGAGAGACGACGCAGCGCAAGCCCGAGAAAGCGGAGATAGAAAGACATCTACCTGCCCACGACGATATCGCCCTCGTTCAGACCTTCCAGCACTTCGACCATGCCCTGGCTTTCGAGGCCGATGCGAATGTCGACACGGCGCTGGCGGTCTCCATCCTGGACAACGACGAAAGTGCGGCCACCGAAACGGCGCACGGCCGCTTCGGGCAGAACGAGCGTATCCTCCTGCACCGCGGCAACAACCTCGATGTTGACAAACTCACCGGCAACAAGCTGCGGAGAGTCGCCCTCGACTGTGAGATGGATCGAGCCCGGAAAACCCGGCGTGAAGCGATCGCCCGATGAGATGATTGGCAGTTGGGCCACGCGCACGGGAAACGGCTTGTCCTGGGCCCAGCGATGCACCGCTGTAACCCGCTGGCCCACGGCCAAGTCCGAAGCGCGCGCGCTTTGACTGGATACGATCAGTTCGACCGGCTGCGGGACAACGATGACCATGAAGGGAGAAAATGCTGGCACCTCGGCGCGGCGCTCCGGCGGCTCCAACGGACCGCGCATGCTCGCCAGGCCGACGCCCACGGCCACAACCTGGCCCGCAAACGGGGCCCGAAGACGGCGCTCTTCCACCTGCCGTTCGAGCGCATCTACCGCCAGCTGAGCGCGCTCTACCGCCTGTTCCAGCGATGGGTCAACCCGGCTTTCGGTCTCTCGCAGATTCAGTTGCGCGAGCTCAAGCGCGACCTCCTGCAGCGAGATCTGATCGGCGTCGCTCCCATTGCGCGCCTGCGCCAGCATCAGTTCCGCGCTGCGGACCTCCAGCTGCGCCCTCTCCAGGTTGAAGCTCTGCTTGTTTTCGTACACCCAGAGTACGCTCTCCGCCTTCGATAGATCGAGACGGGCCTGCTCCAGCTGTTCAAGCAGGTCCGGCATGATCAATTCAGCGAGAATCTCGCCCTCTTCGGCCGCCTCTCCTTCACGGACATGCACGGCGGCCAGCTGGCCGTCAACAGCAAATGCCAGCGGCTCCCAGCGCAAGGGCGCCACCTCCGCGATCAACTGAAAGCGGTCCTCGACCCTGCCGCGGGCAACCTGATAGCTCTCCTGTTCAGACAGTACAGGCGTGGGCCAGGGAGTCGGCGTAGGCACCGCACGCACCGGCGAAAAGCAGCCGGAGATGGCAACCATCAAGAGCGGCAGCAGCAACCGCAGACGTCGCTGTACACACGCGTGGGCCGTGGGGCTCATTTGGGTCTTTGCAGGCATTGTTGGCAACATCAAGAGTGATCAACTTTGAGTGGTTTGCTGCGGCCGCCGGCCGTACAACATTGCCCCGACAGCCACCGACAAGGCTAACGGTAAACGGACTCAATGTCAATTCAGCGGGAATGCAGAGGTGCAGTCCAGAATTGGGGTCCGGATTCCTATCCCTCGCCTTGCAACCGAGTCTTGCCCGCCCCCTGCAGTCCCCGCCCACTGACCGCTACCAACTGACCACTGCCAACTGACCACTGCCGCTGGACGGCCGGACCTGTGCCTGCCCTCTGAATCTGCCAATGCCGACAGACAATCCCAGCAACCGCTGGCAAGAGTGCCCCGCCATACCATTCCCACCCCAAAAGTGACTGTACTTCATTCCTGTTCGCGGTTGTCTTCTGTCATCCGCTGTGTTACCGTACGCTTATTTTCCGCGCCGCCCTTTTTGGCTGGGCTCGGCCGCTGAACTTTGCCGGACCAGCCCGGGCACACGCACACGCCGGCGCGCTGGATATTCCAGAGCAAGAATGCGGTTCCTCTTGCACCGTGGGGCCTGTTCCGGACAGAGAACAGAACATTCAGAACGTGATTCGTACATGAAGCCGGGTATGGGCCCGCTTGAGGCTGGATCCAGATGTTTACAGTTGACATTTTGAGAAAATCGGCCGCCTGGCTGGAAACAGCTTTGGCCGGCTCGCTGGCGCCCCCGGTGCGCCGCGTCATGCACGTCGAGCTCTCGATGTCGCTGGCTTACGGCGCCTTCTACGCCATGATCATCCCCTTCACCCAGGTCGTTCTGCGCCGATTGGGCGCCACGGTCGATATGCTGGCGATATATACGGCGCTCCTCTTCGTCGGCTCGGTCTTCACCTCCTTCAGCATCGTGTTGATGCGCCGCCGCCGCACCGTAAACATCATCATCTTCTGCTGGCTGTTGGGACGTTCGCTCTTCCTGCTCACGGCCTTCATAACCGGGGTCGTGCCGCTAATGGCTATCGGCATCCTCTTCTGGCTGTCGGAGGCGTTTGTCATCCCGGCCTATACGCGCGTCATCCAGAAAATCTATCCCGAAAGCGGCCGGGGCAAGGTGATGTCAACTGTGCGCATGGGAAGGGTCTCGGTCATTCTACTCGTCACGCCCCTGGCCGGCTGGGCGCTGGACAAGGTGGGCTACCAGGTCCTCTTTCCCATCGGCGCGATCTTCGGCATCCTGGCTACTTATCTCTTCACCCGCATGGATGTTGACGAAGGGGAGCTACCGCCCCGGCAGACCAAAACTTTCGCAGAACTATGGCAAATCGTACGCACGGACCGAAACTTTGCCACCTATCTGTTTTGCTACTCCCTTTTCGGGTTGGGCGGAATGATGTCGTGGCCGCTCTACCCGCTCGTGCAGGTGGACCGCCTGCAGCTTTCCTACTCGGAAATCGGCCTTCTGGGACTGATCGAGTCGCTCTCATGGTTCCTGAGCTATCTGCTATGGGGCCGTACGATCGACCGGCGCGGCGGGCTGTTCGTCGTACGCGCCATCTGCGCAATTTCAATCGTCACACCTCTCACCTACATGTCGGCCCAGAGTCTGTGGATGCTGCTGCCCTCCGCGATCGCGCGCGGGCTGGGCATGGCCGGTTTCGAAATGGGACGGATCAGCGCCGGCATCCAGCTGGCCGATCCGGAGCGGGTAACTGAGTACGCCGCACTGCAGTCTACGGTTGTCGGGTTGCGCGGCCTTGTCGCGCCATTGATCACGATAGGACTGCTACGGCTGGGCGCGCCCCACAGCTCCATCTTCCTCCTCAGCGTGCTCTTCCTCGCCTTGGGCTGGCTCGCCTTCGGACGCGTGCACGCGCCCGCGCCGGGGGACGAGGGCTACAGCGAACGCCAGAAGCTGCGCTACCGCTGGCCATTCCGCCGACGAATCTCACGGGTATGATGCAGGTTCGTTGCCAGCCAACTATAGACGGCGAAGGCTATGTCCCATACTTCCTAAAACCCGTCACAAAAAACGGAAATTCTCCTGGATTCGGGTACAATGCACAGATGTTTGCTGCTTCAAAAGCAGCGAACAATGCAGACAACAGCCCACAGAAAGGAAACCCATGAATACCTACCGCGCTGGTTTAGTCGGATGCGGCCGCATCGGCACCCTTTGGGAGACTGACCCGCCTACGCCCCTCACCCACGCCGGCGCGCTTGCAGTCTGCTCGCAGACCGAGCTCGCCGCCGGCGCCAGCCGCGGCAACGAGCATCTGCAGCAGTTCGGAAACATGTGGGACGTCGACGCCCTCTACCTCGACTACCGCGAGATGTTCGCAAGGGAAAAGCTCGAAATCGTCTGCGTCGCCACCCATCCGGGACTGCACCGAGACATCGTCGAGGCCGCGGTCGACGCCGGCGCAAAGGGCATCCTCTGTGAAAAGCCCCTCGCGCTCAGCCTCGAGGACGGAGACGCCATCGTCGCCGCCTGCCGCGCTTCCGGCTGCGTGCTTTCGGTGAACCACTCCCGCCGCTGGAACCCGGTATTCATCCAAGCCAAGGAAATGCTCGACGACGGCGCCATCGGCGACCTGATCTCGATGTTCGGAATCTGCCAGGGCGTCAAACCCTACCCGGCCTGGACGGCCGATGAAGAAGGCCCCCTCATCCACGACGCCGTCCACACCTTCGACCTCTTCCGTATATACGCCGGCGACGTGAAATCGGTCGTTGCAACCGCTCACCGCCGCCACCGCCATGAGTTCCGCGTCGAAGATATCAGCGAAGCGATCTTCAGCTTCCATTCCGGGGTCAGCGCCGTCTGCATGGCCAACGAGCTGACCCGCTACGCCCGCTTCGGCATCGAGCTGCAGGGCACGGAGGGCGTCCTCAGCCTCGAATACTCCGGCAACCAGTGGCTGCTCGGCGTCGATACGACCGACCGCCTCAATGAACCCGACCCCCGCATCGAGTGGTTTACGCTTGAACAGCAGCCCTTCCCTGCCACAGAGGAGGCGAGCTCGATCCTGCTGGCTGTTGAGGAGCTGGTGCACTGTATCGAGAATGGCGGCGAACCTAGCTCCAACGGCGAAGACGGCGTAGCATCGCTCGAAATGGTCATGGCAATCTACGAATCACAGCGCCAGGGCAACTGCCCCGTGGAACTGCCTCTGGTCGACCGCGCCTCCCAGCTCTACATGTTGCGCGACGAAGGACACTTTTGAGCAGAACGAACACAATTGGACCATCTGCCGCCAGCTTTGATTGAGCGGACCCACTTGCCCAGAGGAACTGACATGAAGCACCTCTTCATCGACGACCACGAAGTCGAAGCCATCGACAACCTCGCGCGCAAGCTCCACCAGCCGCGCAAAGAGCGCGCCAATGTCGTCATTCGACCCGAATTCCGCTGGGAAAACAACGCAATCCAGGTACGCACGTCGCCCGTCTGGCTGCCGGACGAAGGTCTCTTCAAGATGATCTACCTGACCAGAGCCGAAGGGATGGATCCCCAGGTTAGCCTTGATCCGACCGGGGCGGTCGCCAATACCGAGAGCTTCGCCTGTTTCGCAACGTCGCAGGATGGCGTCAACTGGGAAAAGCCGGCTCTCGGCCTGTACGACTATCCGGGGCTGGACTGGCGGGGAACGCCGGTCGGCGGCGAAAACAACATCATCCCCAGCGCCAGGGGAATGCTGCAAGGCCCCATCTACGACCCCCACGACCCGGATCCGGCGCGGCGCTTCAAAGGGCTGCGCTACGGCACAGGCGAACTGCGCTCGATGGCCTCCGCCGACATGCTGAACTGGGACACGCTTGACATCCCCTCTCTTCCCAGCCAGGACGAGTCGCACCTGACCTACGACGAGAATAGCCGACGCTATATAGCCGCAGTCAAGCGGGCTGGACCCTACGGCCGTTCCTGGCATCTCCTGACCAGCGGCGACTTCGCTGACTGGGAGGAGCACGGATTGATCTTTCACGCCGACCAAATCGACCAGGAGAACGGCAACGCGCGCCTGCAGCAATTCTTCGACGACCCGGCCTATCTCTCTCCTGTAGTGAACCGCCCTGAAGAATGGCGCACCGACGTCTACAACTTTCCTATCTTTCCCTACGAAGGTCTCTACCTGGCAACGCCCGTTATGCACCATTGGTCCGGGATGCACGCCCCGCTATACGAAAACGTCGACAGCCGCAAGTCGGTCGAACTGGCGTCCAGCCGCAACCTGCGCGACTGGGCGCGCGTCGCCGATCGCGCGCCCTTCCTCGAGCTCTCGCCCATAAGCGACGGCGAGACCTACGACACCGGGCAGATCCTGATCACCAATCGACCGCTCCGCCGCAACAACGAGCTGTGGTTCTACTACATGGGTTTCCGCTACCGCTACCTGCTCGTCGAAGAAGTGCTCAATCGCCGTTACCTCGATGCCAGCGCACTCTGTCTGGCCCGGCTGCGGCTCGACGGCTTCGTATCACTTAAAGGCGGCGTCGAATGGGGTTCGGTTCTGACGCGACCCTTCGTCGTCAATGGTAATGAGCTGCGTATCAACACAGACTCCTGGCGCGGGCGCGTACTGACCGAAGTGCTCGACGCCTCGGATGGACAGCCCTTAGAGGGCTTTACCAAGGACGATTGCATCCCCGCAATCATCGACAGCATTGACGAGCCTGTACGCTGGCGCACCCAACGAGATCTGTCCCCACTGTCAGGAAGGACGGTCCGCCTGCGCTTCCTCCTGTGGCAGGCGCAACTGTACGCCTACTGGTTCGTTTGAACAAAGCGACAGTTCGCCGGGAATGCCGCCATGTCGCGAAACGAGGACGAAACAGAGCTCAGAAAATTTCGCGCTATCAAATGCAAGAAGACGGAGCTTGAATAATGAAACGCTTTGAAGGAAAGACTGCCCTGGTCACCGGGGCATCGCTCGGAATCGGGCGCGGTATCGCCCTCTGCCTGGCCGAGGAGGGCGCGAATGTGGTCGTGAACTACCGCTCTCACAAAGCTGAAGCCGAGAGCGCGGCCGATCAGATCCGCCAGCTGGGCGGCGAAGCTCTCGTCTGGCAGGCCGACGTAGCCGACCGCCACGCCATCGCAGCCATGTTCGAAGCCGCGGTCGAACAGTTCGGCCGCGTTGACGTAGCCGTGGCCAACGCGGCTGTCTCCGTGCGCGAGACTGTCGTCGAGGCCAAATGGGAGAACATGATGCGCACGTTCGAGGTCACGCAGTTCGGCGTATTCCACACCTGCCAGCTGGCCGCGCAGCAGATGCTGAGACAGCCGCAGCTCGGACGCAGCCGCGGCAAGATCGTTATCATCAGCTCGATCCACGAGGAGATCGCCTTCCCCGCCAGCAGCGCCTACAATATGTCCAAAGCGGCCATCAACCACCTCGCCCGCACCATGGCCGCCGAACTGGCCGCAGACCGCATAAATGTGAACGTAATCAACCCCGGCTGGATCGACACGCCCGGCGAACGCAAACACTACAGCGAAACGGACATTGCCGAGGGCGGTCGCCGCATCCCCTGGGGGCGGATGGGCCTGCCCGAGGACATCGGCAAAGCCGCCGCCTACCTCAGCAGCGACGACGCCGACTACGTTACCGGCACAATTCTGCGCGTCGACGGCGGTTTCGTCCATGGACTTGTGCTGCCCGAACCGGCCGCTGACAACTGAAATGGGCCGAGACCGCCATTCCTATTGAATCGAGATGTGAAATGAACTCAGGGATAAGCGCCAGGGAGCAAGCGTTGACATGAGAGTTGCCATCGGCGGAATCAGCCACGAAAGCAGCACCTTCACGCCCGTGAAGACGACGCGCCGGAGCTACGAGGAACGCTTCCTCCTCGAAGGCGAAGCCATCCCGCACGCCTTCAGAAGTACGAATACCCCAATCGGCGGTTTCATCGCCGGCGCGGATGCCCATGGCTTCGATCTGATTCCGACCCTATTCGCCTCGCCTCAGCCCAGCGCGCCGACCCCCAGACCCCTGTATGACGAGATCCTTGGCAAAATGCTGCAAGGAATAGCCGACGCGCTGCCGTTGGACGGCGTCCTGCTCGAACTGCACGGCTCGATGGCTGTCGGAGATCTCGACGCGCCCGACGGCTTGGCCGACGCCGAGGGCCACATCCTCACCGCGGTCCGAGAAACTGTCGGACCTGATGTCCCGGTCCTGGCTCAACTCGACATTCACTCCAATGTTTCGCAGCGGATGGTGTCGATGGCAGACGTCCTGATCGGCCGCGAGACCTATCCCGAGGTCGATATGGCGCCGCGCGGCCGCGAATGCGCCGACGTGCTGGTCCGAATTGTCCGCGAAGGCCTCCGCCCGACCATGGCACTCCATCAGATTCCCATGGTCTGGGGCCTGAACCAGATAACCGCTCACCCGCCCATGCGCGACGCCATCGCCGAGCTCCATCGCATCGAAAGCCAGCCAGGCGTCGTCTGCGGCTCGATCGCCACCTGCTTCTTCCTGGCCGATGTGCCCGACATGGGGGCCTCAGTTTACATCGTTGCCGACAACGACCTGGTCCTTGCCCAGGCTTGCGCCGACCGGCTGGCCCAATGGATCTACGCCCGCCGCGAGCAGTGGCAGCTGGAGATGCCGCCCGCACGGGTCGCGCTGGAGAAAGCGCACGCCTCCGGACAGTTCCCCGTTGTTCTGGCCGACATGTATGACAACCCCGGCGGCGGCTCACCGGGCGACAGCACCGGCGTCTTGCGCACATTTATCGAGATGGACTTGCAGGATGCCTGCATTCTCTATATCGTCGACCCCGAAGCCGTGGGGCAATGCCACTTGGCCGGCGTGGGCGCACGCCTGAAACTGGAAGTCGGCGCGAAATCGTCGCCCCTGCAAGGTACGCCAGTGTCGATGGACGCGGAGATTGTCGCGCTGTCTGACGGCGCGTTCCAATATGACGGGCCGATGTACGCCGGCCTGAGCGGCAATATGGGACCCTCCGCCCACATCGTCCAGGAAGGCATCCACGTTCTGCTGGTGAGCCTGCGCGAGCAGCCTTTCGATACCGCGTTTGCGCGCACTCTCGGCCTCGACCCGCGCCAAATGCGCTATATCAGCGTCAAGTCAAGCGGCCACTTTCGCGCCGGTTTCGAGTCATGGGCGGGCGCGATATACCTCGTAGCCGAGCCAAGCGTCCACAGGCTGAGCGACCTTCCATTCCACCGCCTCGGCCGGGACCTCTACCCGCTCACAACGCAGACCTGACCTGTCTTTCTTTTGAATTGCAATACAACGGAAGAAGGTGAGGAGGGAGGCCGTTTCTCCTCACAATTCTGCTTGTCGGTCTGTGGAAGACCCCTGATGTGCGCCCCCGGTAGGAGTCGAACCTACGGCCAAAGGTTTAGGAAACCTCTGCTCTATCCTCTGAGCTACGGGGGCAAACAACCGTAACCTTCGGATGATGACGATAGCACAGAGCCGTTGTCTGGTCAAAGATTTCACCGGATTCTGTCGCCCCCGATTACACCGGCACGCGGCCTCGCCCCAAACGGTTCGCCCTGGCCGCGAAAATGGGTTACAATCGGCGCACACAATTGGCCAGCGCACACAATAGACCAGCGCACACAATTGGCCGGCGCACCGTCTGCCCGTCTGGATTGCACGACCGGATTGGACATTGTTGGCTCGAATCCAGTCCGGCGAAAACCCACAGTCTCTTCGCCGGATGGAGGTGGGGCTGAGGTGCCCGCCCCGGTTCACCAGCAAAGGAACTGCATGCAAAACGCACAGGATTTCACGCGCGGCGTCCTTGAAAACGTGGGCGGCGTAATCGTCGGCAAAGAAGAGGTGATCGAGAACCTGTTGATCGCTTTGCTGTGCGAGGGTCATGTCCTGCTCGAAGACGTGCCCGGCGTCGGCAAAACGATGATGGCGCGCGCGCTTGCCGTAAGCCTCGGCGTCGATTTCCGCCGCCTGCAGTGCACGCCGGACCTGCTACCCAGCGACATCACGGGCACCAGCATCTTCAACCAGGAGACGCGCCGGTTCCAGTTCATCGCCGGCCCCGCCTTCACCCACATCCTCCTCGCCGACGAGATCAACCGCGCTACCCCGCGTACACAAGCCGCGCTGCTGGAATGCATGGGCGAGCAGCAGATAACCGCCGACGGCGTCACCCGCCCCCTGCCTCGCCCTTTCATGGTCATCGCCACCCAGAATCCAGTCGAGTATGAGGGTACCTTCCCCCTGCCCGAAGCCCAGCTTGACCGCTTCCTCTTCAAACTCAGTCTCGGCTATCTGACGGACGGCGAAGAGTCAGAGATGCTGATCAATCTCGGACACCGCCATCCTATCGAAAACCTCACCGCGATCGTGGACGGGCACAAGTTGCCAGAACTGTCCGAACAGATCTGGAACATAACCGTCGCCGAAAGCATCCGTGACTATATCGTCGCACTCGTCCAGGCGACCCGAAATCACGCAGACCTCGCGCTCGGCGCCAGCCCGCGCGGGTCCCTGGCACTCTACCGCGGCGCGCAGGCCAGGGCAGCCCTGCGCGGCCGCGATTACGCACTGCCGGATGACGTTCAGGCCCTTGCTCCGCTGGCGCTGCCGCATCGCTGCATCGTGCGGTCCGACGCGGCCCTGCGCGGACGATCGGCCGAGCAGATCATCACCGAACTACTGGAGGAGACCTCCCTCAAACTGGGTGACGAGATAGAAGAGATGACACCACGCCCCCCATCCGCCGCAGTGCCGGAGTAGACGATTGTTCGACCTCTTCTTCCTCCTGCTATTCCTCTTTCTACTCGCGGTTTTCTTGAGGCTCGATTGGATCTACTACCTGTTCTACGTCGTAGGCGGCGTTTGGCTGATCAGCCACTGGTGGACGGGGCGCAGCCTGCGCAACCTGACGATCTCACGGCGCATGCCGGCCAAGGCCTTTGCCGGCGAATCTATCCGCAGCGACATCAACTTCCACAACCTCAGCCGCCTGCCAATCCCCTGGCTGCGGCTCAGCGAAAACATCCCCATCGACCTCAAAGCAGTCGAGCATTACACAACCGTGATCAGCGTCGGGGGACGATCCCTGACCCAGCGCCGATTCCAGCTCCACTGCCACCGCCGCGGCTACTATGAAATCGGACCACTCAGTCTCCACACCGGCGACCTGTTTGGATTCGCCGAGTCCTCCTGGCAAGAAACTGACCCGCATTTCTTGACTGTCTACCCGAAAGTCTACTCTCTTGCCGACCTGGGGCTGCCCAGCCTCCTGCCTTTCGGCGACATGCGCAGCCCGCAACGTCTCTTCCAGGACCCAACTCGCATGTCCGGCGTGCGTCCCTACGCAACCGGCGACAGCATGCGCCACATCCACTGGCGCGCCAGCGCACATGAAGACGCTCTGCTTGTCAAAAAATACCAACCCTCGATGGCCCTCAACTCCACGGTTGTGCTCGACCTGGACCGCAGCGGATTCCCCTACCGCGAGGAGTACAGCGGCAGCGAATGGGCCATCGTCCTGGCCGCGTCCCTCGCCAGCCATGTCGCCGACCAGCGGCAGGAAGTCGGATTCATCAGCAACGGAGAAGACCCCCATTCCGGCGTCGAAGTCCTTGCCGTTCCCGCCCGCAGCGGGCGCGGTCATCTGATGGGAATCCTCGAGATTCTGGCACGCATCCAGCTGCGCGATATGCGCAAGTCGGAGCCGGACCCGCCGCCCCGCCGCAACGGCGCGTCAGCGAGTCCGAGCCAAGCGACCTTGTCGGCCGCGGAACCGAGCTCCCCAATCGCATTGTCTACCTGGCTCCCTCACCGCGTCGCGCACCTCGGATGGGGCTCGACCCTGCTGGTCGTCACGCCCCGCCTGACCGAAGACTTAATCTGGGTCCTCCATGGTATGTATCGACGCGGGCTCAACGTCTTCGCCCTTGTTTGCACGCTCCAACCGCAATTCAATCGCGTCCAGAAGCAGGCGGACGCACTCGGCGTCACCGCCCATCAGGTCGTCTGGGAATCGGACTTGCTCAGCCTGCAAAAGCAGCCTCACGAAGGATGACACAGACAAACGGCCCGACATCAACCTTCGACCATGCCTGGCAGGATTCGCTGCTGCGTCCCGCCATTATCGCGGCGCTGGTCGGCTGCATCCTCGTGGCGATGACCTCATTCATCCAACACATCGCGCCCGGCCTCCCACCCGCCTATATCGTCATCCTCCGCATCACTTCTATCGGCTCGGCCCTCATCGGCGGCTACACGACCACGATTCTAGTGCAACCGTCTCAGCGGCAGCGGCGAACCTTTTCATTCCGGCTGGCCGAACTCGGGCTGATTCTCTCTTTCGCCCGCGTCGCGCTTTGGGCCTCGGTCGAGGGCTTTCCCGACCTGGCCTCGCTGTTCCTGCAGCCATTCGGCGTCGTTCTGACGCTGCACTTCGTCGTCAATGCATTCCTCATCCTGATCGCATGGGGTATGGCCATTCTGGTGACCAACGATTTCCTGGCGATGGGGTTGCAGGCGGATGAACTGATCGACCTGGAGGCTGCCTCCAGACCGGTCAGCGGCGACGATCATCGCATCCAGAGCGACCGTCGCGCCCTCGTCCGCCGTTTCAGCGAACGCTGGGCGATGGGAGGAATGGTCCTCATCCTGCTGACCGCAGCCAGCCAGGTCGGCATGGGCGCCAACGGTTTCTTCGCACTTGTGCGCCAGGAAATCGCAGGAGGTGTCATCGGCGCAGCCATCGTCTACTTTCTGCTTGGCCTCCTTCTGCTGACCTTCGGACATCTCGCCTCCTTAAGAGCCCGCTGGAAACTGGCAAAGCTGCCCAGCGAAGCCTCGATCACGCGCAACTGGCCGTTCTACGCATTCGGCCTGCTGCTTGTCGTAGCCGCTGTCGCGTTCCTTATGCCGCTGGGCGGGACGTTCCGGCTGGCGCAGTTGCTTGGTCTCCTGTTCCGGGCACTGTCCACCTTTGTTTTCATGATACTGGGACTGCTGATCGGGCTGATATCTCTTCTCTTTGGCGAAGGCGAGGAGCCCGCCGAAGAGACTCCGCCCCCGCCACCCCAAATCGAACCACCCCAGCTGGACCAAGCCCAACCCCCCGAGGCGCCGCCCTGGCTGGGAGGCACGATCTTCTGGGTCATCATGGCCCTCCTGCTCGGCTACGCCACGTACATCTACCTCCAGGGGCGGGGCGTAAACTTTCATCTGTTGCTGGCCTGGTTGCGCCACTTCTTGCGCGGCTGGCAACAGATCGGCGCGGCCTTCAACGAATGGCGCTCACGTGCGTTGCAGCCGGCGACCCCGGACAAGAGCAGACCTGGACGCTCGCGCCTGCGCCGCTGGCTGGATGACCTTACCCTTGGCCGCCTGCCTCCCGATGAGCAAGTAAAATACTTCTACCGCTCCACCCTGGAAAACGCGGCCGAGCACGGCCTCCGCCGGCGCCCCGGTGAGACGCCCCACCGCTTCCAGGCCCGCCTCGACAACGAGATCGATATCGAAGATGAAGAGGCCGTTGCCCGGCTGACCGCCGCATTCGTGCGCGTTGAATTCGCCCGCCGCAGCACAAATGCAGACGCCGTCCCCCTCCTGAAACGGGCCTGGACCCAGATTCGCGGCGCGCTTTCCCGGCTGCAGGACCGCAATGAGTCCGCAAACGGAGAATCGCATGCTGGACGGAGCGATGCAAAGCAGACATGATCTCCCCGTCCCACGGCACTCTTCTCCCGATTCCGCGCGCTCTTCCAACGAAAAACCTGTACAAAGGGGGAAATTTCCCCCCTTGACTGTACCAAAATAGGTCGCTATAATGATTAAATATGCTTTTTGCTCAGGTCTGCACCGTGCGGCCTGCCGTGTTCTGCTGCATTCCTATCTCCAACCTACAGGTGGACAATGCGATGATGCAAGAGTCAAATCAGATTGGCGACGAAGCTGAAGTTCAAACCGGTGAGGATGCCGGTGAAGAGCAGCAGTCCGATGAGATGCTCTTTGAACAGTATCTGGCCGAAGAAGAAGACCTTAGCCTTCCTGAGCGCGGTGATCTTCGGGAAGGCATTGTCGTCGAAGTACGCCCGAACGAACTGCTGGTGAACATTGGCGCCAAGCGCGATGGCATTGTGCCACAGTCGGACTTGAACCGGCTCGAACCCGAATATGTGGACACAATGCTTGAGGGTGAAACCGTGCCCGTGGTCGTTAGCAAACTCACGACAAACGAAGGCATGCTCGTGCTGAGCATCGCCGACGCCTTGCAAAAGAAAGACTGGCTTGTCGCCGAATCAATGCTCGAGAGCGGTGAAATCACAGTCCGCAAGGTCGTCGGCTTCAATAAGGGCGGTCTCCTGGCCGACTTCGACCACTTGCGAGGCTTTATTCCCGCTTCGCATGTCGTCGGTCTGCCGCGCAATATGAACGAAGAACAGCGCAATGAGCGGCTTCAGCTTATTGTCGGACAGGAACTGCCGGTCAAAGTCATCGAAGTGGAACGGCAGCGGCGGCGGCTTGTGCTCTCCTACCGCCTGGCCGAACGCGAATACCGGGCCAGCCGCAAAGCACAGCTGTTCGAGGAACTTACGGTAGGCGCAGTCATCGAAGGCGAGGTGCGCAGCCTGCGTCCGTTCGGCGCCTTCGTCGATATCGGCGGCGCCGACGGCCTTCTCCACGTCAGCGAAATCGGCTGGACCCCGGTCAGCCACCCCCGCGACGTGCTGCGAGTCGGCGAACGCATCCAGGTCGAAATCCTGCGCCTCGACCCGGAACGCAGCCGCATCGCGCTCAGCCGCAAACGGCTGCTGTCCAATCCCTGGGAAAGCATCGAAGAACGCTACAAGCTGAACGAAACAATCCTGGTCACCATCACGCGCGTCATCGATTTCGGCGCCTTCGCCCAACTGGAACCCGGTATCGAAGGGCTGATTCACATCAGCGAGCTGGCCGACATTACGGTCGCCGAACCCCTGAAAATGGTCAGCAGCGGCGACCGCGTCCCGGTCAAGATTCTGCGCATCCATCCCGACCGGCAACGCATCGGTTTGAGCCGGCGGCAGGCAGATGAGGTCGTAGGGCAGGCATTGCTGGAGTCCGAAGCTGAGAACTTCGCTGCTGCGGCATCTGCCAAGGAAGGCGGGGACGCCTCGGAAGGGCCGGAAGCCCCCGCAGCAACCGTAGCTGAGGCGGAATCCGACGGCGAACCGGATGCCACCTCCGAAGCTGTTACGGAGCCCGAATTTCAGACCGATCCTGAAGCCACCTCGGCCACCACTCAAGAGCCGGAACCCTCCCCCGCGAATGCGGCTGAGGCAGATTCAACGGACGAACCTGAAGCCCCCGCAGAACCAGCAGCCGGGGCAGATTCGACCGACGAGCCTGAATCCTCTGCTGAACCTTTGGTCGAGGCAGACGCGACCAACGAGCCCGAAGCCCCCGCAGAACCGGCAGCCGGGGCGGATTCGACCGACGAGCCTGAAGCCTCTGCTGAACCTGTTTTCGAGGCAGACGCGACCAACGACTCGGAATCCGCCGCTGAGACCGAAGATTCGGGCGTCCAGGGCGTCCCAACCGCAGATGGGGCCCAGCAAAGGGAATCAATCAAAGATGAATAGGCCAAAGTTTGCAATCCAGGTGATTCATCGTCTATAATGTCGGAACCTGCCAGTCTTTTGAATCAATTGGGCTGGCAGGCTTGCTTTGCTAGATTCAAGGAAACCTTCTGAAGGGGGTGAGTGCGATAAGCGTTGAACTGAGACCCGGCGAGTCCCAGGAGAGCCTGATGCGTCGCTTCCGCAAGTCGGTTGCCGAGGCCCGCATCTTGCCCATCGTGCGGCAGAAGCGCTGGTTTACGTCCAAGAGCGAAGTCCGCCGCATCAACAAGCAGAAGGCCATCAGGAAGGCCCGGCGCAACGCGGCCCGTTCCTTCCGCTAAGAGACCCGACAAGCAGCAGGCAAGTTGGTTGCCGCCCAACGACGGAAGACTATGGCTGAAGAAATTCTCACACTGGAAGGTAAAGTCGTCGAGGCACTGCCCAATGCCCAGTTTCGGGTGGAGCTCGAAAACGGACACGTTGTACTTGCCTACTTGTCCGGCAAGATGCGAAGAAACTACATCCGTGTCTTCCTCGGCGACAAAGTGAGAGTCGATATGAGCCCTTACGATCTGACAAGAGGACGCATTACATATCGGCGCAAGTAGCAGTGCGGGCTGCTTTGAGGCAGCCCGGCTGCGCGCGTCCAGTTGGCGCGCGGCTGGCGCTCCTGAATCCAGGAGCGCCGCCAGCGCCTACCAGCAACTGACATTTGAGTTGGGATGCCAAACCGGGAACACCGTTTTCCCGGTTTTTGCTTCCATCCAGCTTTCACAAACCGGGCAAATTGCGCAGCGCAACCACGGCGTCTTGGGCAAAGAGCTGCTCAATCTCAAAGGTCAATCGTCCGCACGCCTCTGAAAGGGGCGCCCACACTACCCTGAACTGCCTGGCGTCACTGGCCGGTCGAGCAATCTGCCGCGCAGACAGGAGACGCATCAGAAAGTAATGGTCGTCGCGCTCGTAGTGCCTGCCCTTGTATTCGAATTCGACCGTTCGCCGCCCCAGGTCGGCCAAAACATCCAGGTCGCAGTAGCCGGACTCTTCGCACGTTTCCCGCAGAGCAGCCTCCTCCGCGCTTTCGCCCGGATCGATATGCCCCTTGGGCAACCGAACCTCCGCCCGGCGGGGCCGGTCCAGCAGAAGCAGATGGGTCTCCGCCGCCGGAAGGTCCTGCAATACATCCCTCTGCACGACCACGCCGCCAGCCGCCGCGTATCGGACTCTCTTCACCACCCCGCCTCCTGTGCTAGAATGCCCTCATGCAGACATTGATCGCCGGGGCAGACGCCCTGCGCATACCACTCGCTCGCAATCAGATCGACCAGTTCAGGGCCTACGCCGCCCTGCTTGCCGAGTGGAACGAAAAGATGAATCTGACCGCTATCGCCGACATTGAGGGCGTCCAAACAAAGCATTTCCTCGACTGCCTGGTCGGCCTTCCACTCATCGCAGAGGAGATCGGGGCGCCTCTGCCCCCGCGTCAGCCGCTGTCCTGCGTCGACATAGGTACCGGCGCCGGCTTCCCAGGACTGCCGCTGAAGATCGCCTGGCCCAGCCTGAAACTCACTCTAGTTGACGGCACGTCCAAGAAGATCCGCTTTCTCGGCGAAGTTGTCGACGCATTGGGCCTGCAGAACGTTCGGCTCGTCCAGGGCAGAGCCGAGGAGTTGGGCCATCTGCCGCACTATCGCGGCCAGTTCGATCTGGTTGCCGCCAGAGCAGTAGCGCGGCTGAACACCCTGGCCGAGTACCTTCTGCCGTTCGCCCGACGGGAGGGATTGGCGGTTGTGTATAAGGGTCCGAACGCGTCAGAAGAATTCATCGAGGCGCGCAATGCGATCGAGCTGCTGGGAGGTGATACAGTCCGCTTCGCGCCGGTTGAAGTACCGGACCTGGACGAGGAAAGGCGGATTCTACTCCTCCGCAAGCTCCGCAGGACGCCCAGACTCTACCCAAGGCAGCAGGGACTGCCGCGTAAGTGTCCACTTTGACGCAGTGTCCTGCCCGCATCGCGCTGGATCGATCATCTCAGGTAGTAGGTCATGTGCTGGAAATGTACAACCGGGTCGATGTACTCAACCCGCACATGCGACGGGGCCGACAAGGTAATTGGGGCGTAACAGAGAATGCTGTTCAGCCCGGCTTCGACCAGCTCGTTGGCCACCCGCTGGGCCGCATGCGCGGGAACGGCCATCACCGCTATCTGTGCCCCAGAATCGGCGACACTCCTGCCGAGGTCGGCGAAATCCCCGATCTGCAAACCCTGGCCAATGGGCTTCCCGATCTTCTGCGGGTCTTCGTCCATCACCGCGACAATGCGAAAGCCGCTCGATTCGAATTCCTGGTAGTTTGCGATCGCCGTGCCCAGCGATCCCGCCCCCACCAAAATCACAGGCCAGATGCGGTCAACGTTCAGGATCTTCTGCAACTGCTGGCACAAGAAATCGATATTGTATCCTGTGCCCTGCTTGCCAAACTCACCGAAGTGGCTCAGGTCTTTGCGAATCTGCGCGGAGCTGATGCCCAGGTGCTCGCCCAACTCCTGGCTGGAGGTTACCTCCCGGCCATCGTCCGCCAACAAGCGTAGTGTCCGCAGGTAGACAGGCAGCCGGCCGATCACAATATCGGGTATTGAAGCCTTTTCCTGCACTCTTGCGTCGCTCGCCACCGCGTAGCCGCCTTCTCTCAACATGACCGGGCAGTCTCCGCATACGCATCGTTATGCCGCGCTGCGGACGAAACACACGAGGCCGACACTGGCGCAACGCGGACGTCGTCTTTGCCCGCGCAACCAGTTGCCGGTTGCGAAATAATTCACTAAATGTAACACAGCCCTGACCGTAGAGCAATCCTGTGGCCGGTGGCGCGGCGCCACTTGGAAGGACCTCGCGGCGCCTGCCAAAAAGGGATGTTTGGAACTGTCTGTATGCAAGGCCGCGGCACTGTGGACTCTGGCCCCACTCACATGCGCAGCGTCTCTGTATGGCCGTCCACCGCCAGCGCCTGGCCGGAGATGCGTGCGCCACCCGCGGAACAGAGAAAGAGGACCGTCTCAGCGACGTCATCGGCGTCAATGAGCGTACCCAGCGAGCTCTTGCCGAGATAGGCTGCACGGATCTCACTCGCGCTTACGCCGCGCGCCGCCGCCTTGGCTTCGATGACGCCTTCTATGCGCGCGCCATCGACCGCACCCGGACAGATCGCATTCACCCGAATCCCGTACGACCCCAGCTCCATTGCCAGCGTCTTGGTCAGGCCGATCAGCCCCCACTTGGAGGCGGCATATGGTGTTCTCAGTGGGTAGCCATGCTGTCCGGCCGTAGAGGAAATATTGACGATGGACCCGCCGCCGCTCGCTTTCAAGAGGGGAATTGCGAGGCGGGCACCGTAAAACGCCCCATTCAGATTCACATCGATCGTGCGTTGCCAGTCCGTCGGCAAGATCTCCTCGGCGCTTGCGGTCGGGCCGGGAATGCCGGCATTGTTCACCAGAACGTCAAGCCCGCCCAGCGCCATGGCCGCCTCGCCAAACGCCGCTCGAAGCTCCTCCCACTCGGCCACGTCGGCGCGCGAGACGGACAGCCCATCGCACGCGCCAGTCATTTCAGCTAGTGCCGCTTCATCCACGTCGCAAACGTGCACGCGTGCGCCGGCCTGCAGGAAGCCGTCGGCGATAGCGCGCCCGATGCCTCCCGCGCCCGCGGTAATGAATACCCGCTTGCCTGCGATTCCCCTCAATTTCGCTCTCTGATAGCTCCGTCCAATCGATGGAGAATTCGCCGGCCCTTCGCCGCCAGCCCCTAGTTACCCGTAGGACCCATGGGGCAAGAAGCCGAGGACCCGCCGCAGCCTCTCATCCGCGCCGTCATAGACGTGCTCAGGCATCGAGTAGTTCATGAAAGGATAGTACTTGTGGCCGATTATGCGCCGCCCGTAAGTGACCTGCGTTATGTAGCGGACGCGCTGGCTGCGGTTGGCACCGCCCTGGTGCCAGACCTGATTGTTGAAGAGAACGACGCTGCCAGCCGGCCCAAGATTGTACTGAATGCCGTCTTCCCACTCGGTGCCATCAAGCTGCCGCGGCGGACTGACTCCAAACAGATGCGAGCGCGGTACTGTCTCCGTGCCGCCGTGCTCGATTTCGGTCACATCGGTCAGGTAGTAGTTAGCGGTAAAAAAGAGGACAGGCAGGTGCACGTTGGCCGGCGGCTCGCCATCGGTGACGATATAGTGCGGACGGTCGTCCTGGTGCCAGCCCTCCAATCCGCCGCCCGGCGGGGAGATAAAGGAGTTATTGTGTATCACATGGCAGTCCGGCCCAATAATCGCCTCGGCAAGCGAAATCATCGGCTCCATGGCGAACAGGCGGAGATTGGCGGCGCTGGTCTCGAAGAGACGATGGGCCAGATGCGCGCGGTGACTCTGATTGTTCAGGCCGTTGGGGTTCTCCCGCAAGGCAAATTCAAGGTCGGCTCGCAGTTCAGCCGTCCAGTCCGGCGGCAGCACGTTGCGCAGAAACAGGCAGCCTTCGCGGTAAAACTCCTCTGTCCAGGCCTCGATCTGCCCCTCGCCTACTTTTTTGCCTGCCAGGTAGCTCGTCTCCATCATTTTCCCTCCTGCACTAATCTGCACTGAATCGCGCCGCGTGCGATGCGCTCAGGCTGATATGGTTCTTGGTTGTCGCGTTTGCAGTTGCCAGTCCTGCGCCAGTTCCACCATACTATATCATCATCCCTCTGTTCGGAACACAGGCGATCAGAATCCCTGCAGAAGGCTGAGATCGGCCACCCGGGTCGACAAGCGGGCGATTCGCTGCACGAGCGCTTGTCGCGCCAAGCGCACGTCCTCCTGCTCGGCGTTCACCAACACCGCGTCAAAGAAACGGTTGATCGGCGGAGCAATGGCGGCCAGAACCGGCCCCAATGCTTCAGAGGCGTCGTCCGCACTGTCCAGTTCTGCGGCCGCGCCTGTGTAGACTCTGTGCAAAGCGCGCTCCTCGTCAACCTGATAAGCAGAAGGATTCAGGGGCAGCTCGCGGTCAATGCCGCGCACGATGCGGGCGCAGCGGGAAAATGCCGTGAAGGACTCCTCCCACCCTGGTGAAGCGACCGCCGCCGCGAGATGTTGCACTGCCACTACGGCCGCGAAGGGATCGTCCCCCCGCGCAGCCAGCACTGCGTCCACAACATCGGGCGCGTAGCCGCTCTCGCGCAGCCGCCCGTCCAGCCGCCGGACGATGAACCCGATTGCGCCGGATACGGCTGTGTCAGACAGCAGGCCGTCATAGCGCGCGGCCGCCAATTCCAGGGCCACCGTCAGATCGAATCTCCGCTTGCCCAGGGTCAATGCGTTCACGATCCCCAGCGCGGCGCGGCGCAGGCCAAAAGGGTCCGCGCTGCCGCTCGGCGTTACGCCTGCGCCGAACAGCCCAACCAGGCTGTCCAGCTTGTCCGCCAGGCTCAAGACAAGACCCGCATCGCTCTCAGGGATGGCGTCACCGTCAAAGCGGGGCAGATAGTGCTCCCGGATCGCCTGCGCCACCGCCGGCTGCACACCGCCCCTGCGCGCGTAGATCTCCCCCATCACGCCTTGCAAACTTGTCATCTCCACAACCATCGACGTCACCAGGTCCGACTTGCACAGCGGGGCGGCCTCGCGCGCCGTTTCGACGACATCCTCTTCGCTGCCCAGAAGGCCGGCGACCTGGGGCGCCAGCACCTCCAGTCGCGCCACTTTCTCCAACATCGAGCCGAGTTTGGTGTGAAAGGTGAGCGTGCCAAGACGCGACGTAAAGCTGTCTAGCGGTCTGCCTGTATCCTGTCGAAAAAAGAACTCGGCGTCAGCGTACCGGGCACGAATAACTCCCTCGTTCCCCTCCCGTACGACGTCCGGGTTGGCTAGCTCATCGGCGTTGGCGATGGTGACAAAGAAGGGCAGAAGCGAGCCGTCGCTCATACCGTCCTCCCCCTGCGCCAGGACCGGAAAGTACCTCTGATGCTTCTTCATCACCGCCGTCAGGATCGGCTGCGGTAGGCTCAGGAAGCGCGACTCAAACGTGCCGAGAATGGCCTGCGGCGCCTCCACCAGGTCAGTTACTTCGTCCAGCAGGTCGCCCTCCGCAGTCGAGTCATGGAATCCCCCGGCACGTGCGACCTCCTCTCTCACGGCTGCCCCGATCCGCTCGCGGCGCGCCTCCCGGTCCAGGAGGATCCCCTGCGCCGCCACGGTCTCAAAATAGCTGTCGGCATCCGCAATCGAGAACGAGGTGAACTCGCCCGTCGCCAGGCCGGCGCGCGCGTCGCGAAAGCGTGCACCGCGACTGACCCGCCCGCTCCTCACCTGCGCCCACGACACTGGCACGACCTCCGCGCCGTAGAGCGCGACGATCCAGCGCAACGGTCTCGGATAACTCTTATTGCTGCCATTCCACCGCATCGTCCTGCCCCACTGCACACCGTCAAGCAGTTCCTTTATGAGTTGGGGAAGCACTGACGCGGTCGGCTCGCCCTCCAGCCTGCTCACCGCGTACACATAGTTGTCGCGCACCTCCAGCTCCGATGGCTGCACACCTTGCCCGCGCGCGAAGCCTATCGCCGCCTTGGTCGGCTGGCCGTCGCTGTCAAAAGCGCGTTCGGCCGGCGGGCCGCGGCGTTCGAGGATCTCTTCCTGCTGACGAGGTGCCAGCGCCTGCACGTACGCCACAAGCCGGCGGGGCGTACCGGTAACCGAGAGGCCCCCGTGGGTAAGCCTTGCCTCCGTCAGCAGCTCGCGCAGCCGCAACTCCATCTGCGCAATGCCTGTCTGGACGTCGGCGGGAGGCAGCTCCTCGCTGCCCAATTCGATCAGCAGAGACTGCGGCCCGCTGGCCGGGGCGGAGGCTTGAACCGCCTTCTTCGCCTGCTCTTCCGCACGCCGTATGGGCGCCTCGCCGTTCGCCAGCCACGGATACTCCTCGCGCTGCCTCTGCTCCAGGTACAGCTCTGAAATTCGGCGCGCCTGGCTCCGCATGGCCGCGAAGAACTTTGCCCGCTCGGTCACGCCGATCGCGCCGCGCGTGTCCAGGATGTTAAAGGCCTGACTCTGGCGCAACACGTAGTCATGTGCCGGGGCTACGAGTCCCCGTTCGATGCAGGCCTCGGCCTCGGCGCTGTAGAGGTCGCACATCGCCCTCTGCCGCTCGACATCTGCCAGTTCAAAGTTGTAGATGCAGTGCTCGATTTCCTGCCGGCGGTAGATATCTCCGTATGTGTGCACGCCGTCGAAATCTATCGACCAGACCTCGCTGCGCCGTTGCAGGTACATGACGATCCGCTCAAGCCCGTAGGTAATCTCCACGCTCACTGGGTCCAGGCTGACCCCGCCCGCCTGCTGAAAATAGGTGAACTGCGTGATCTCCTGCCCGTCCAGCCAGACCTCCCAGCCGAGACCCCACGCGCCCAGCGCCGGCGACTCCCAATTGTCCTCCACAAAGCGTATGTCGTGCCGCGCCCGCTCCAGACCGATCGCCTCCAGGCTGCTCAGGTAGAGCTCCTGCGGATTGCCCGGGTCGGGCTTGAGGATGACCTGGTACTGGGTGTGCATCTGCATCCGGTTCGGGTTCTCGGCGTAGCGGCCATCATCAGCTCGGAAGGAAGGCTCCACGTAGGCGACGTTCCACGGCTCCGGTCCGAGCACGCGCAGCACCGTCGCCGGGTTCATCGTACCCGCGCCCAGCTTTTCGCTGTGGGGCTGCCAGATCAGACAGCCGCGCGCAGCCCAGAAATCGTTCAACCTGCGGATCGTTTCCTGCATCGAAGGCGCTTCACTCATTGTTCGTCCCGTTTTTCCCGTCAGCCGCCGTCTGCCTGCCGAAAGGTTGTTGCGGTGACCGCTAACTGGCTTCGACGACAAAACCGTTCGCCGTGACGGCCTGTTGAAAAAGCTCTTCGTCCAGCTTCAACCCAAATCCTGGCGCGTCCGGAACCAGCACCTGCCCCTCCTCGACCCGGTACGCTGACCTGTCCAGCCCCGGCGTCGTCACCTCGTCCCATTCGACGAACAGGAAGCCGTCGACCGCTGCCGCCAGGTGGCCCGAAACGTAGTTGCCCACGTGGCGCCCATAGTGATGCGGCGCGGTCCGCACGTTCCAGCCGTCCAGCAGCGCGCCGGTCTCCAGCCAGTTCGTCATGCCGTGGCTGAAAATGTCGTACTGTATGATATCGACGAAGCCGTCGCGGGCATAGTCCAGCAACATGGGCGAGGCCAGACCCTCGCCGTCGGCAATGTTGACGCCCAGCCCTTCGCGCTCGATCCAGGCGTGAAGATCCTCGTACAGCGCGCCGTCCTCGTGGAAAGCTTCCTCCAGCCAGAAAACATTGCAATCAGCGGTCTCGCTCAGAATCTGCTTAGCGATGTTGAGATTGTATCCGTTATTGGCATCGATCAGAATTGTAGCCTCTGCACCGACCGCCTCGCGCACCGCCCGGATTACCGCCACGTCGCGACGATTGCCTTCGACCAACGGCATGTGCCGTGCGCCGCGACCCACTTTGATCTTGAACGAACGGTGGCCGTGCTCATAGCCGTAAGACGCTTCCGCGGCGATCAGCGCCGCGCCAGCCCCGTCCGTCGCCAGATGCAGGTCGTCGATGTAGAGCGAAGTGTCATAGCAGCGCACTCGCAGCGACTCGGGGACCGTCTTGCCAGCAACTTCCGCCAGCAACCGGTAGACCGGCCGGCCTTCGCGCTGGCCCAACAGGTCCCACAACGGGAACTCGAGCTTGCCGGTCCTGTCGGCGGCTCCGCGCTTGCGGTCGATCAAATCCCCCAGGCACATCCCGAGAAACGGGAAAGCCTCCGCCTCGGAGAAGGGGCGACAGGGACCAAAACCGGATGACCCGTCATCCGTGGTGACTCTTGCGAGTTGAACCTGGACCTCCTGCCCGTGGATGGCGATGCGCGAGTTACAGCCGGCGGTCCGCGGACGCCGGCCCACAAGCGTACCCCACTCGATCGACCTGATTCTGGAACCGTCCATCAACTATCCTCCCCGAAACTTGGCGCAAGCGCCCGCCTGAGCAACTCCCATACCGAGCAGTCCACTAGGCCTCCGCGTAGCGCACGCCTGTAGGAACGACATCCGTCTCCTCCCCACGTCGGATCGCCTCGGCGGTCTCGACAACACTCTTGAAGTCGTGTTGCGGCTCATAGCCGAGACGCGTCTGAATCTTTGTCTGGTCGAGGGTGAAGTGGTTCGCCGAGGGCAGACGTGCGTCCGCGTAACCGGTCCCGTAGCGTTCGGCCAGCCAAGGCACCGCCTCCCCCCAGTCGATGACGACCGCGCCTCCCAGATTGAACTCCTCACCCACTGCCTCCTGCCGCTCGATGCCCAGTATCAAGCCGAGGGCAATGTCGCGCACGTCGCAAAACGGTTGCTTATGCGGCACACCGTTTGGATTGCGGCTCAGCAGGAGCTGGTCCTCGCCCGTCCACTGCGCTCTCAAGTCGTCGAGCATCGCCTGGGTATCCGCGTCATCGCTGGACATCGACTCGTAGCGTTCAACCTCTGTGCTTAAGGCCAGGCGCGTCGGCAGACCGGCCTCGTTGAAGAATTCGCTCGGTTCCAGCACCGTGGCAAAACGAAACGAGGTCGCCGGCACACCGTACTGGTGGTAGTAGGCCATCGCCAGCTCCTCCCCGATCCACTTGGTCAGGAAGTAGGGCATCTGGTGATAACGCGCCACCATCTCCTCGCGAATCGGCTCCTCGAAGTAGCGGCCGTACTCCTCCAGCTTCCAGTAGACCGCCTCGCTGCAGGCGTAAACGAAGCGGTGTAGGTTGGGGGACTCCGCGCGCACGCTCTCCAGCAGATTGAGCGTGCCCATCGCGTTGATGTCCAGGTACTGCCGGTTGTCGAACGGGCCGCCGAACGCCGCCGCCAGGTGGTATATCGCGTCCACGCCCTTGACCGCTTGCCGCACGTCCTCCAGGTTTCTCAGATCGCCCGTAACCGTCTCCACGCGGGCGAACGCATCCAATTTGCCGGCGCGGCCGGCATCGCCGGGGTAGACAAAGCAGCGAATCTCGTGCCCCTTGGCCAGCAGCCGCGTAACGAGGTTGGCGCCGATCCGGCCCGTGCCGCCGGTAACCAATATCTTCATGAACGTTCCTTTCGATTGGTCGCGAGCGCCTGCGAATCTTTGTTTGACGGAGTGGAGCGAGTCTGCCCCGAATCCGGCGCGCGGCTTCCCTCAGTTTAACAAACAGGGGCCGGCGTGTCTAAAGATCGGCGCAACCGGGTGCATCCCAGATCAGGGGAGAAGAATGTCAGATGGCGATTTCGCGCCAGCTCCCCGTTAGGTAATCAGACGCGGATAGCGGGCATCGCTTGAGCGTCATCATTGAACAGTGACATGCCTTCTCGATTCATCCGTTGCTGAGAGGGGGTCTCGACGACCTATTCGACGGTGGTGTCCGGTCTTTTGGGCGAGTAGGGGACCTTATTGCGGGGCACTTCGCCTGCGCGTCCCAAAATCGGCGTTGATTACAATGGTGGCGTCAGTCTCCTTGTCGGTGAAGCCGCGGATGTGTGCAAAAATGGGGCCGACTCTGTCCAGAATTGGCCCGAGAGCGTCGTATTGTGACGTAAAGTGGCTGCGAATTTCTGGGAAATCGGGTATCGACAGGGTATCGATAGGGTATCGAACTGCTTGTTTTGGCCTGTTTGGTCTAACTTTGAAAAATTTTTCGGTCTTCTCGTGACAGGATATGGACTTGGACTCTCGTAACAGGATACGGTGGCTGTCGTTTCCCGGCCGTCTTTGTCGTGTAAACGCGCAAAATATGTCGTTTTGAGTGCCGAAAGTGCGCAAAACAGTGACTACTGCGCGCTTCTTGTGACAGGATACAGAGCCGTGTGCCGGCGGCGCCGGCATGGGCAGCATGGCGGGTGTCATAACACTGTGGGTGGGCGGCGCGGCGGACGGCAGTTCTGCGCATTTCGAGTCGTTACCGGCAGAGCCCGGAGCGAAGTTCGCCTGGGGCAGGATTCGGACGTTCGGTTCGGAGCAGGTCGACATAGTTTGCGGCCTGGGCATGGTGGGCGGGCAGGTGTGTGATGCGGCGCGTTCGGATCCAGCCTGGTTGTTTTCGGGCTCGACCTTGCAGTATAGCACGTTTCGGAAACTCATGCAGGGAACGGCGGGACCGGATTACGGCACTGCAGTGGACAGTGGGTAGTGGCCAGGAAACGCAGGGGAGAGGATGTGCCGGTCGCACGCGCGAGTGGCCGGCGACACGCGCACGGTGGCGTCCTCCACGCTGGCATCACGGAGCAGCTGGAACCGCGCACACATGGTGGCATCACTTCCCGGTCGCTTTCGAACCAGCCGGGGACGAGCACGCACGGTGGCATAGCTACAGGGGGGCATTGCGGGGGGTGTCCCCCCGCACAAGGGAGGGCCGGAACGGCCCGACCGTCCAAGGGCAGTGGCCGGTGGGCAGTGGCCAGTGGTCAGTGGGCAGTGGCCAGTGGTCGGGAACTGCAGGGGGTGGGTATGACTTGGTTGCTGGACGAGGTATGGGAATTGGCACGCCCCGTTTTTGGGAGGCACCCCGGGACCGGCTATCCGCTGCCAGCAAAGTGTTGAACGCGTCATGCCATCATTCTGTTCCGCCTGGGCATGCTTGAAAAGGGCCAGCGCGATTCTTGTTATCCGATCCGTTTCGGCGTATAAGGTGATGTACATTCTCCGCAGTCCGCCATAATCCGCCGCGGGCAACCGCCCGGCGAAAGGGAAACAGCCATGAAGATTACCGATATGACCGTCGAGCGCTACGCCTGGCCGCGCCCGAAACCGATCAGCAACGGCAAATACACATACGTCGACGTCAGCCTCAATCTCGTCCACATACACACCGACGAGGGCGTCACCGGCGTCGGCTGGGGCGGCGGGACCGCATCAGGGCAGGGCAGCGACCTGACGACAACGCTCATCGACTACTTCAAACCGGTCGTCATCGGCGAGGATCCCTTCAACTACCGCCGCATCTGGGAGGACATGTGGTTGCCGAAATTGGTCGGGCGGCGCGGGCTGTCGACGCGCGTGATCAGCGCCATCGACATCGCTCTGTGGGACCTCATCGGCAAGGCGGTGGACCGGCCTGTCTACCAGCTTCTCGGCGGTTATCGCGACAGCATCCCCGCCTACATCGCCGGAGGTTACTACGAGGAGGGCAAGGGGCTGCACGAGCTGGCCGAAGAGATGGAAGAGAACCTGACGCTGGGCGCCAAAGCGATCAAGATGAAAGTCGGCGGCGTGCCCATCAACGAAGACGTCGAGCGCGTGCGGGTCGTGCGCGACACGATTGGGCCCGATATCAAGCTGCTCGTCGACGCCAATAACGCCTACACCGCGCACGAGGCGATCGAACTTGCGCGCAAGATCGAGAAATTTGAACCGTTCTGGTTTGAAGAGCCGGTCGCGCCCGACGACTACCGCGGCCACGCACGTATCGCACGCGCGACCTCGATTCCGATTGCCACCGGCGAGAACGAATATACCCGCTACGGCTTCCGCGACCTGATCGAACGCGAAGCCGCCGCCATTCTCAACGCCGACGCGCAGATCCTGGGCGGAATCACCGAGTTCATGCAGGTCGCCGCGCTCACCGCGGCCGAAGACCTGGTCATCGCGCCCCACGGCGCGCAGGAGGTGCACATCCACCTCGTCTGCGCAATCGCCAACGGCCTGATCCTCGAGTTCTACCGCGAGACGGTCGACCCGCTGCGCATGCAGATCTTCGAAGAGACCATGGTGCTCGACGCCGACGGCAACGTAGACGCGCCCGACCGCCCCGGGCTGGGCATCACTCCCAACTACGAACTGCTCAAGCAGTACCGGGTGGGGTGAGCCGCGAGCCGGTCCCGCCAGCCTGTCTTCTCGCGAAATCCATTTATCCCGAGTTCGGAGTTAGATAAGGGCAGGCAAGTGAGCCAAGGCTCTGTCAGAGAGATGGAGGGAAGGCTTCAAGGGTTGCCATGTGTAGGCAATCAGCCCGGCGACAAGATTGACGATAAAGTTGGTAGTGCTGCGGTGACGGGTGTGTTCGATCATCAGGATATTCTTAAGCTGGACAACGATGGTCTCAATCACGAAGCGCTTACGCAGATAGAGTCACATTGCCGGCAGGGCTGATGGAAGCAACTCCGCAAAACGCGCACGACTGACCAGAGATGTGAATTCACTGAGCATATGCTCACATACCTGCTGCATATAACAGGCCCTTGAAATCTCGACAATACGACTGGTGGAAGTGAATCAGAATCGTCATCACGTCACGCAAGCTCAGCCGTGGGGCCGGTCCTCGCCTGCGCGTCACACCGAACAGCTTGGCATTCTCCCTTGCAACCAACTACTGACAGAAGTCATCGACATGACAGAACAGTTTGCGTAATCTCATCTCCGAGCACCTTTCTATGCTGGAGAATTCTGGTTGGCGAACTTCTATTCTACCAGCTTGATGAGGTGCTCATTTGCTCCGAATTCAGGTTGGGGCTTCTTTGCTCTCACCTCATCCTCTCAGGCCGGTCCGCGTAACGCCCTGCACGAAATGTCTTTGCAAGAGAAAGAAGAGGACCAATGTAGGCAGACTTTGGATTGTAACGCCTGCCATGGCTACACCATACGTCATCCGCCTGATGCCCGCGGTGCGAGGGTTGAACTTCATCATACCAACCGGCATGGTAGTTGCGGTGTCGGTGCTCGTGACCAGAAGAGGCCACAGGAAATCGTTCCAGCTGGCGACAAATGTAATGATGGAGACCGTCAGGAGGGCGGGAATGGCCAGTGGAAGCGCGATCCTGAAGAACAGGCCAAAGCGCCCGCATCCATCGATCAGGGCGGCGTCCTCCAATTCGCGGGGCAGTGAAAAGAAAAACTGTCGAAACAGGTACACGCCCAGCGTGCTGGCCACAGCCGGCATTATCAGCGCCAGGTATGTGTCGAGCAGTCGAAACCTGGCAATAATCAGATAGAGGGGTATGAGGGCAACGGCGCCGGGGATCATGCGAGAGGAAAGAATCACACCGAAAACAAAGCCGCGCCCCCAAAACCTCATCCTGGCCAGGGCATAGCCGGCCATGGCGCTGAATAAGACGACCAGCGCTGTCGTAGCCACAGCGACAAAGAGGCTGTTCCAGAACCATCGCAGGACAGGATAGTTGAAGACGATCTGGTAGTTTTCCCAGCTGACTTGTCGGGGAAGCCACTCGATCGGGTAGCGCATGATCTGCCCTTCAGGCTTCAGCGAGGTGGAAACCATCCAGACCAGCGGCATGCCCCAAAGTACCGAAATGGTCATGCCAATCAGCCAGAGCGTCAGGATGCCCGGCGTTACGCGCCTTCCCAGAATCCGAAAGAACATTGTGTCCTATCCCAGCTAGTCAACATCCACCCGCTCCGGAAATAGCCTGAACAAGAGAAGGGTCATCGCAAGAATTGCAAGAAAGAGCAAGAAGGATAATGCGGAACCGTGACCCATCTTGAACTGGGCGAAACTCTGTTGGTATATCTCATAGACCACGGTCGTAGTCGAACCGGCCGGACCCCCCTCCGTCATCAGGAACATGGTGCCGAAGGTCTGCATGCACATGATCAGATTCAACGTGATCACAAGGCTCGTGACCGGTCGCAGCAGAGGAAACGTGATGTGCCAAAAAACGCGCCAGCTATTGCCGCCGTCAATGCGGGCGGCTTCGTACAGGTCGGCCGGAATATCCTGCAAACCGGCCAGGAAAATGACCATGCTGAAACCGGCATCCCACCAAAGCTTGGTGATGACGAGCGCCACCATGGCCCAACGAACCGTTGTCAGCCAGGGGATGGCGGGAATGCCGAGCTGCATGAGATAGTAGTTCAGCACGCCGAAATCGGTCTCGAGAATCCACTTCCAGAGCAGGGCGGTAACCGTGACCGCGACCACGTAGGGTGCAAAAAAGACTATCCTGGAAAATACATAGCCCGCCAGCTTCTTGTTAACATAGAGCGCCATCGCCAGGCTGACGGCTGCAACACTGGGAACACTCAGCATAGTGTAACGCAGCGTGTTCAAGGTGACTTTGACAAGATGGCTGTCTCCTACCCACTTGATGTAGTTACGCAGGCCCAACCATTGATAGTCCCCGACCACGCTCCAGTCGGTCAGACTGACAAAAAAGCCCAGGAAAACGGGCAGGAAACCAAAGGCTACGAAGAAGAGCAGATATGGGAGGAGAAAAAGATAGGCCGTGTTTTCCGACTTTTCCTGCAGGCGCAGCCGCGCCCGAAGCCAGTGACCGGCCAACTTCAGCCGGCCACTTCCTTCAGCGGCTCTCGGGGTAGCTGCTCCAGTCATTCGTCGCACCCTGTTGAGTCAGTTCGACCAGGTTGCGTATTGCCTGCCCAGCCAGGACCGGCAACACGTTAACTGCGCGCTGGCGGTCAGCCGGCAAGAATGTCGTTTACCTGCTCTTCCGCCCGGGCCAGACCGTCCGTTACCGATAGGTCTGTGGCCCACACCGAGTCAAGAATCTCGACGATGCGGCCGCGGATCTCGCCAAATGCCGCAATCGGCGGCGCCTCAATCCCATAGGGCACCAGGTCGATGAAGGGCTTCATATACGGGATCTCCTGCAGCTCTTCCATCTCGCCGATCGACTGCCGCACGGGCACAGTGGGCACCTCGATGTTCCAGGTCGGGTCATCCGACATCCACTTGAGGAAATGGGCGCAGGCCTCGACGCGCCCGGCCTCTTCAGGATCGTGGCGGATGATCACCCCTGCCATCGTGATGGCGTAGCTGAACAGTTCGTTGCCGATAACCGGCACCAGCGCGGAGTCGAAGCTCAGACCCTCCTGTTCAGCAAAGGCGGGCGACATCCAGGCGCCGTCCTGAATGATCGAGCCGTAGAGCGACATGAACGCCCTGCGCGCATCCAGGATGTCTCTGCTCGATATCTTGTAGGTATCGAAACAGTCCAGGATAAACTGACAGGCGCTGCCGCCTGCGTCATTGTTGAAGCTGGCTTGCGAGTAGTCCTCAGTCAGCAACGAACCGCCGAATTGGTAGACCAGCTGAAACCACCATCGAAACGGAAGGCCGCCCGAGCCGGGAATGACCAGGCCAACAACATCGTACTGATCGCCATCGCGCTCGGTAACGGCCTGCACCCAATCGATGAACTCGTCGCGATCCGAGGGGAAGTTCTCCACGTCCAGGCCGGCCGCTTCGGCCTGATCTGTGTTGAAAAAGATCGTGTAGTTGCTGACCTCCTGCGGAATGCTGTAGCGGCTGCCGTCGATGGTAAAGGCTTCGAGGGGGCTGGGATAGAAATCACCCCAGTCCAATCCTGCCTCGGTCATGACATCGTCCAGGGGCACCAACATCTGATTGCCCACCATTAAGTTCGTCTGCGGCGCGCTGGCCCGCAGGATGTCGATGGGATTGCCGGCGCCATACGCGGCCATGTTCTTGGTGAACAGAGTGTCGCCGGGATAGATCTCAAACGTGATCTGTACGCCGGCCTCCTTGCCCGGCCCATCATTGTAACGGTCCACGAGCGCCTGCTGGATTTCACCGTCCGGCCCCGTCAGGTCGTTCCAGTAGATCAGATCGTGCATCTCCTGTTCGGGAGCAGCCGGCGCTTCGGCCGGCGCCCCGGTCGATGACGGTGCTGCGGCAGGCGCACATGCGGCCAGGCCTGCCACAACGGTAGTCCCCGCGGACACGCGCAGGAATCCTCGCCGGCTGATAACCTTCCCTCTGCCGGCTCTCCTCAACGCAGCTGCACGCTCAGTCTTCATCTCTCTATCCTCCTTTTCAGATAGAATAGAAACTGCCGTAAATGCTCGTCACGCCGTCGACTTGACCGTAATACGTGGTAAAAATCGTCCCATCTGCCAATTGAACGGACGTCGGGTAGCCAAGGTCGGAGTTCGGAAAATCATCGCGAATGACCAGCTCGTTATCAATGTCCCAACTTTGACCATCGTCGCCGCTCAGACAAGCGCGAATGCCGAATGGTGGCCGGCGGCGGCCATAGGCGCACAGCACACGCCCGTCTTGCAACGTCAACATGTGAGCAGGATAGCCCCACATCGGTGTTCGGACGGGCTGCGTCCAGGTATAGCCGGCATCATACGAATCACTCTGATAGAGGTGGTAGTCTCCCTCTTCATGCGTCCTGAGCATGGCGATGATCTTGCCGCCGGGCAGCGCCAGATAGGCCGGCTCCCAAAATCCAACATGTTCGTCCCGGGCCACAAGGGAGACGTCCCCCCACTTCCTTCCACCGTCACGCGACCTGACGACAAATGCTTGCGGGGGGTCGTAGTGCTCCTCGGATTGGGGTAGCAAGAGTGTGCCATCGCCCAGTTCAACAATCGCTCGCGGGGAGAAACCGGTGGAGAAAGGAGAAACATCCACCAGGACCGGCTCCTGCCAGGTGAAACCGCCGTCGACAGAACGGATGACGTAGCTCCCGATGCGGCGAAAAGCCCAAGGGAATGGCTCCCGGCGCTGATATTGGGCATACTTGCCCACTCTTTCCGCCGCGTCAGCCGTTACGAAATCATCTCGCACTGTGTGGGCGAGCAGGTCTCCATTGGATAACTCAGTGACCGCGATGCAGTCGATCCCAAAGAAATCATACCCGGGCACCCCCTGGGGAAACCGGCTCCATGATCTTCCCTGATCGGTAGACCTAACGAGGAGATTGTGGAAGGTGGGGTCCCGATGGGTGACCTGATGCCGGCTCATGGCTTGCGAAAAGGCAATGATCCAGTCGCCGTCTTTTAGAATCGTGACGTCGGGCCATGAGGAATAAGCATGGGGATTCTTGTGAACGACCACACGCTCCAGCTCACGGAATGTCATAATCGCGCCTCCCCTGACGCTCAAACAGTTGCTTCGTACGTTGCCGTCCCTTCACATTCTGGTCAGCTCTCGCAGGCGTCCTCGGCGGCGGCGATTCGCGAGCCGCGTTTGGTGCCATCACTCCACCATGGCTTCGATAGGAATCGACCAGGCACCCAGCTCTCGCCCGCAGGAAACACACTGCTCTTCGTAAGCCACTATGTCCGCGCCACAGTACGGGCACCATTGCAGGTAGCCGCGACCGGTGCGCGGGGCCTGCGAAATGTTTATACCGGCTGCGGCCAGTATGCGATGCGCCCATTCCATTGTCACCACGGCATCGTCTATCGTCGCAATCGGCTCGGCCTCCCCCTTTACGCAGTCGATGAAATGTCGATCTTCCAGGCTAACGCTGTCACCAATCTCGAAGCTCTCGCTCGCTTGCCCGCGGCGGACCGTCACGCTGTTTCCGGACCACCAGGCGGCCACTCCGTGCCCGTAAACGCTCAGTCGTTCAGCCGAGGTCTGCGTCCCGTAGCCCGACGCCAGCGTGGCCAGCGCGCCGTTGGCGAACTCGATCGAAGCAGCGATGCATTCATGCTTTTCCGGGTCGCTGTAGGTGGCAACGGCCGCCGCGGACCGCGGCTCTCCACAGATATAGATCAATGTATCCAGCGCGTGAATGCTGCCGTTGATCAACGGACGGTACTCGTCGACAGGACGGATGAACTCAGCGACGCACATCTGCGGCGGATTTTCGGAAAACGCCTCCTTGATCGCGGTTACTCTGTAGCGCCGGTTGAAGCCAAGCGCGAGCATTTTGCCGGAAATTCCGGCTTCTTCCGCCATTCGCTTCGACTCTTCCACATTGTGCGAGGGCGGCTTCTCGCAGAAAACGTCCAAGCCGCGACGCAGACATTCGATGCTCTGTACGGCGTGTAGCCACTCCGGCGTGATGATAAAGACACAGTCCAGACGTTCGCCATCCAGCAGCTGTGTGAGCTCGGTGTAGACGCTCGGTACGTTGTATTGCCGGGCGGTCGCATGGAGACGCTCTTCGCTGACGTCGCACAGCGCCACGAGGTCAACGTCCTCGAATTGGGCCAGGTTGGGCAGATGACTCTGTGCCATGTGCCCTACGCCGACAACCGCAGCTCGTACCCGCATCAGGAATCCTCCCGACCAACGATCACTTTCCTCTGTTCATTGGCGGAATCCAGCACTGCCAGGATAAGTTGCACCGTCTTCCGTGAATCGGCCCCGCTCGACACGCTCTCACCGTCCTCTTCAATGCAGCGGACCAACTCACGCAGACCCAACTCCCAGGGGTCGTTGCGTACCGTCTTCAGCAGCTCCCCATCGCGATAGCCGGCCAGCCCTCCCTCCTTCGCCCGCCAGACGCGCAGGGACGGCTCCCAGCAGTCGTTCTGGAGCAGGTCGACCGAGCCGGCCGGATCAGGGCCCAGGACGGCGTCAACCCGGCCGCGGCTGCACTCGAGGACAACCTGAAATGTCGCATATTCCCGCCGGCCGCCGAACGAAACGCGGGCCGCCACCTCTCCCTCGAATTGAATTGAACCCGCCAGCCCCGGTTGATCCTGCGTTCCGTCGGGATAGCAGAACACCCATTGCGGTTCTCCGGCACAGAAGCGGAGAAAGTCGATGCAGTGGTCTTCGTGGAGCAGCCCGCGCATGTCTCCGGCCATTCCATAGCCGACAAAGTGGATCTCCCGCAGGGCCCCCAACTCGCCGCTCGCGCCCAACTCCTTGGCAAGGACAAAGTTCTGCTCGAAACGCATCGAATGACTCACCGAAAGTTTTGTTCCGCCGGCGCGACAGGCTTCCAGCATGGAATCCACTTCGCTCAGCGTTGTTGCCAGTGGTTTTTCGCAGAAGATGCCCTTGGGCCGGGCGGCCGCCGTGCGCAGAAGCGGCCCGACGTGCTGGTCGTCCTTGGTGCAGATGCTCACCAGATCCAGAGACTCCACCTGCAGCATCTCCTCCAGGTCGCCGTACCGGCCCGGAATCGCCCAGCGGTCGGCGAACTCTTGAAGCTTGCCTTCTCCTCGATTGGCGCAGGCGACCAGCTCGATGTTCTCTATCTTTTTGTAGGCTCGGGCATGAAGATTGCCCGACCGCCCACAGCCGATGATCCCGGCGCGATATCGATTTCCAGCTGCCATGTCTGCGCTTTTCCTCTCAAAGTAACGTGCGCGGATCCAACGCGTCGCGCAGGCCGTCGCCCATGAAGTTGATGCTCAGCACCATGATCACCACCGCCAGCCCGGGTGGGACCCAGACCCAGGGCAGGTCCCGAATGATCTTGAGGCGTTGGGCGTCCACCAGCATGTTGCCCCAACTCGCCTGCGGCGGCTGGACACCCAGGCCAAGGAAGCTAAGCGATGCTTCGAACATGATGGCGCCGGCCATGCCGAAGGTGGCCCACACGATCACAGGGCCGATCGCGTTGGGGAGAATGTGTCTTAGTATGATGCGTGAACTGTGCACACCAACCGAGCGCGCGCTCAGCACGTAGTCCATGCCCCGAATCTGCAGGAACTGCCCGCGTATAACCCGCGCCAGCCCCGGCCAGCCAAAGACCCCGATGACGAGCATTACGTTGAAGATACTGGGACCCAGGATCGACACGACGATGAAAATCATCATCAGGGTGGGGAAGGACAGCATCGTATCAGTGAACCGCATCAGAATGCTGTCGACCAGGCCGCCGTAGTATCCTGAAATCCCTCCGATGGCAATCGCGATTGCCACGTATATCGAAACGGAGACCAACCCGACCGAAACCGATATGCGCGAGGCGAAGATCAGCCGGCTTAACAGGTCGCGGCCGCTGATGTCCGTACCCAGCAGGTGGGCGCCGCTGGGAGTAACATAGGACAGATTCAGGTCTATCGAATTGGGGTCGTGAGGGGCAATGACCGGCGCAAAGACCGCGACAATCACGATTACAGCCAAAGCACAGGCGCCGATAACTGCCAGCTTGTGACGGCGGAACCGCCGCCAGGCCATTGCTCCCGGCGAGATCGCCTCCCGGCCGGCAAACGGCGACGGCCCCCGCCGGCGCGCCTCGCCTGCCGGCAACGACACAGCGTCGACTCCGGTCTCTCCGTCGGTGTCTGCCCGCTCCTGACCGTCGCCGGCCGGTCCGGCGTGCGCGGTTTCGTCAGTCATATCGAATCCGTGGATCCAAAGCAGCGTACAATATGTCTGCTACCAGGTTGCTGAAAACGATCAGCGTCGCGCTTATCACGCCCAACCCCATGAGCACCGTGTAATCGCGTGCAAACGCGGAGGAAACGCCCAGCTGGCCCATGCCCGGCCAGCGGAAAATCGTCTCGGCAATCACAGCTCCGCTGAAAAGGGTCGGCACATCGAGCGCGGCCAGGGTAATCAGGGGCAGAATAGCATTCGGCAACGCATGACGCGCCAGAATGTAGGCTCTGCGCAGCCCTTTGGCGCGCGCCGTCGCCAGATAGTCCTGCCGGATCGTGTCCAGCATCTGGCTGCGGGCGTACCGCGCGAGCGACGCGCTGCCTGGCAGCGCCAGTACACTCGCCGGCAAGATCATATGCCACAGGTAGTCCCCCAATGACCAGGGCTGGCCAATCGTCTGTGTCCCCGATATCGGAAGCCAGCCCAGCGTAAGGGCAAATATGTATATAGCAAGGATGGCGAAGAAGAAACCCGGTATGCTGGCCGAGATAAAGGTCGCCACCGTCACCGCATAGTCCAGCCAGGAATACTGCTTGACCGCCGAAATAATCCCCACCGGCACGGCGATCGCGAACGAAAGAAAGAGCGCCAGCGCCGACAACTGGACTGTCGGCCCGACGCGCTCGCCGATCATCGTCAGGACTGGGCGGCGAGTCACGAGCGACTCCCCCATGTTGCCCTGCAAGAGTTCCTTGAGCCACAAGACATAGCGAACGGGCAGCGGCCTGTTAAGGCCCAGCAACTCCCGCTGCGCCTCCGGATCACCTATCGACTGTCCGGGCGCGCCCACAATCAACGCGTTTGAGACCGGGTCGCCCGGCGCGGCGTTCATCACGAGAAAATTGATGACCGTGATGCCGAACAGGATGGGAATCGTCACCAGGAGGCGACGAACAATGTACCGTTGCATGAGTGAATCCCGGATCGATCAGGCATGCAAACGAGCATACCGATGCCTTGCCACAGAAACAGCACGCTCGCCTCATCCCGCCGTTTCTTTCGCGCCAGCCGGGTCGCCCGGACAACCGGGGGCGGGGCATTCGTGACGAATGCCCCGCCCTCTTTCTGCTAGCGTTCCAAGGTCCACTCTTCTGCGTTGACGACCGGATCCCAGCTGTAGGACCCGTAGTGAGGCGTCATGTGCACATTCTGCAGCTTCCTGCTCTTGGCGAAGAGCATCGGCACCTTGAAGAGCCACAGGCGAGGCAGCTCGTCGTTGAGAAGCCGCTGCAGTCCGTGGTAGGCATCCTGCCGCTTGTCCCTCTCGAACTCCTGCTGACCGGTCTGCAAGTAGCCGATCGCCTCGTCATTGACAAAGCGCGGGTGATTGCAGCACTCCGGCGGCAGCACGTGAGAGTAGTACGTGAACATGTAGTTGGGATCCAGGCCGGACTCCATACCGCTCTGTACGATTCCGTAGATGCCGGGATCCTTGAACTGGGAGATGCCCGACTCGACCTGCTGCAGTTTGACATTCAGGCCGACTTCGGCCCACATCTGCTGACACGCCTCCGCCAGCCGCACGCGAAAACCGCGTCCGGTCGGCAGGGTCGCCAAAACCTCCCTGTCGGCGTCCCAGTTGATCTGCGCCAGCAGCTCGCGGGCCTTATCCGGGTCGTACGGGTACTCGTTCAGGTCGGGAGCGTCCTGCCAGCAGCCGGCCGGCATTGGATGCGTGTTAATGATCCCCCCAAGGCCGCCGAGGAATGTCTTGTTCAGCGCCTCACGGTCGAGGGAGTAGAGCATGGCCTGGCGCAGCTCCTTCGGGCCGACCCACGGATCGCATACGTCGGGATCGACGCAGACTTCCCAGGCATGGTAGTTGGCACTGCCGAAGTCCACGATCTCGATGTGAGGCATCTCCAGGACGGCCTGCAGCGTCTCGATCGAGATCCCGCTCAGATTGATCTGCCAGAGGTCCAGCTCGCCGTTCTGCATCATCAGCGTCAGCGTGTCCTCATTGCCGCCCACCGAGAAGATCTTCTCGATACCCGGCCGCCCGCGGTGGTAGTCGTCGTTCCGATGCAGTTCGATGTACTCATTAGGCTGGAAGTCGGCGAACTTGAAGGGGCCCGTGCCAACAGGCTGAGAGGTTGAAACGCTGTGGCTTGGAATGTCCTCGGGCGCCACGTCCCTCAAGAGGTGCTCCGGCCCGCCCAGGCCGGCGCCCCAGTGGGCAAGCTCACTGGGAAACGGCGTGTAGGGCGTCTCCAGGTCTACGCTTACGGTGAGGTCGTCGACAATCTCCACGCCCTCCAGCGAATCCGACGCCAGGGCGTCGGGGTCGCCTTCGTACTTGCCTTGCGCCCCCTTTACGACCAGGAAGCCGGCCACCGCAAAGCTGGCCTGTTTGTCCACCACTCGCCGCAAAAAGAACTCTACGTCTCTGGCGCTGAACGCCTCTCCGTCATGCCACTTCACGCCGGGACGCACGTGAAGAGTATAGGACTTGCCGTCCGCGCTCGCCTCCCAGCCCTCCAACAGGTCACCCTCCAGGTCCAGATTTACGCCCTGGCGGACCAGCTTGTTGCGTGTGAGAGAGACCCAGGGACGAGGAAAGGGATTGTTGAAAGCGCCGGCGCGCATCTGCTCTGAAGGACCGCCGAAGGCGACCCGCAGCACGCTGCTTGCCGCTTCCCCGCCTTCCATCGATTCGGCGGCGGGCGCTGCAACCGGTGCACATGCGGCGGCCAAGGACGTGGCCCCCACGGCGGCTGCGCCCAATCCGATCGTCCGCAAGAAATCACGACGCGTCTGTGAGGCATCCAACAAGCCTCCCCGCTCTCTCTTACCTTGGCGAACTTCCTGCCTAGCCATGTCTCGTCCTCCTTGAGTGGCACTCCAGCGGATACGGTTCAGAACGTATAGCAGCAGCCAGGAATTCGTACGACTATCTTGTCCCTGAACACCTCCTTTCCGCTCTATTCACATCGTTGCCGACCGAGGCCGATTCTCACGTCAGCCCCAGAAGCGCCAGCGTATCGCGGTGGATTATCTCGTCGATCTGGATATCGGGGACCCTGGGCAGCCCGGTCCCTTCGACCACGGCGTTAACGCGCCGGAACGCTGCGATCTGCTCCTCCAGAGTCAGGACAGGGAAGTCGGAACCGAGCAGTAGCTTGTGCATCACGCCCCATTCGTGGAACGCCACCAGCGCGTTGTAGAGCCACCATGGCTTATCGCCTATTGACGTGTCGGCGTAGAAATGGGGGTGCTTGCGAATTGTCTGAATCGTGTCATCGAACCAGGGCATGCCCATGTGCGCGATGATCACCCTGAGTTCGGGGTAGCGTATGCCGACCTCGTCAAGTCGAATCGGATTGGCATACCGCAGACGGGCCGCTGCCGGGAACGAGGTCGCCATATGAAACAGGATTGGCAGGCCTTCCTTCTCAGCACGCCGGTAAATCTCGTGGAATCGTTCATCCAACGGATCGACGTCCTGGTACATGGGACCCACCTTGATGCCCCGCAGTTTGAGGTCCTGAACCCCTCTCTCCAGCTCATCCAGAACGTCAGGGGCGGCCGGGTCCAACGCCACAAACCCGATCAGCTTCTCCGGATGCGAAGCTACATAACCGGCAATCTGCTCATTGGGCGTCTCTATCTGAAGATAACGCGCGTTGAGGCCGAAGACGATGACGCGATCTGCACCCGCACAGGCCTGCCAGTGCTCCTCGGCAGTTACGCCCAGGCTGAGCGACCGGTTACGGTCAGCGACCTTGTGGTATTCGGCCGCGAAGATTGGGCCCCACTGCTCCTCGGTCATCAGATGCGTATGGCAGTCGACGATCATATGCCTGCTCTCAGCGCAGTTTCCCGCGGCCCTCTATCGGCCAGGCGGCCTCCACCCGGTCATTACGGACGCCGTAGAGAACATCATGCAGATAGACGGTATCGTCGCCGTATCCGACGATAAACTCGATCTTGTCGCCCACCTTCAGCCGGCGCGCATCTCCGCTCAGATCGACGGAGCCGTGCTCTGCCGAAAAGACGGGGGTACCTACTCCCTCAATCCCCTTTGCCTGGGGCAATGCAACCGATGAGAACATCGTCTTGCGCCCGGCATCAATCACCGCCCGCGCCGGAGCCGCACGGCTGGTTACCGTAGCCAGAACAGTTAGCGAGCAGTCAAGGTCGTCCGCTCCCCAGCTCTTATAGGCGATGTCGGTGAAAATGCCGCCGCCCGCCTGAATCTCGGTTACGCCGGCCACGTGAGCGCTAATCTTATAGGTGGCCGTTCCTGCGCAGGTGACGATCGGGACCGGCAGCCCTGCGGCCGCGCACAGTTCGGCGTTGCGTACCAGCAACTCTACGCAGGCGCGGCAGGCCTCTTCCTTCTCAACCGGGTCTTTAATAACCGAGGCATGACCTTCCCAGCCCATAACGCCGTCATAGTCCAACCCCGGTGTGCCTGCGATTTGGCGGGAAAGGGCAACTGCGGCCTCGCCGGGTTCCACGCCGCAGCGATCCAGCCCGACGTTCACTTCGACAACGACCCGTAGGGTCACCCCTTTGGCCGCGGCAGCAGCCCCAAGCTCCGCCACGTTGCCCGCATCGTCGGCGCACACGATCACATCGGCGTGGCGGCAGAGGCTGACAAGCCGGGCGATCTTTGCCGCCCCCACAATCTGGTTGGCGATCAGAATATCTCCAATGCCTGCGGCCGCCATCACCTCTGCTTCGCCCAGCTTGGCACAGGTAACGCCGATCGCGCCGGCAGCTACCGCCTTGTGGGCAATCGCGGGGACCTTGATCCCCTTGGTGTGGGGGCGCCAGTCCACGCCGGCCTTTTTCATGTAACCGGCCATGCGGTCGATATTCCCTTCCATCAGGTCCAGATCGACGAGAAGGGCCGGCGTATCCAGTTCCCACTTGCTGATGCCGATCTCAGAAGAAAGTGTCTTAAGGTTCAAAGTGGTCTGACCTCCATCAGCAACGGAACAGTTGCCTTTCAAACTGCGTTAGCTGCTCGCAGCCGCTTTCGGTGACGACCACCGTTTCGCTGAAACCGACGCAGTAGTTGCCAACATCGCGCAACGCGATCGGCAGGTGGAAGAGCATGCCTGCTTCAAGAAGCGTATCCTGCCCTTTGGTCAGATAGAGACGGTAGTCGCCCCAATTCGGCGGGAAGCCCAGGCCGATTGAGTAGGCGACCACACCGTGGAAGAATATCTCTGAACGGTCCCGGTCTATGCCCACCCAGCCCGCGCGCGCGACCTCGTCGCCGCTGGCGCCCGGTTTCATCGCCGCCATCGCATCGTCAAGCGCAGTGAAACAGGCTTCGGCCGTTCTCTGCACGTTGTCGCTCGGCGAACCCAATACGGCTGTACGCATGATGGGCCCGCTGTAGCGCTCGATGCAGGCGCCAATCTCGATAAAGATATTGTCGCCCGGCTGCACAACCTGCCGCTTGTGGGTCGAGTGGGGAATACCTGAACGTCTGCCCGTTGTTACGATTGGATCGATGCACATGTATTCGCTGCCGCCCCCAATCATGGACGCGTAGCAGGCGCGCGCCACATCCTGGTCGGTTGCACCCTCGCCGATGGCGTCCAAGCCGGCCTGCATCCCGGCTTCGGTCAGGCGCGCCGCTTGTCGAACGTGGTCGATCTCAGCCGGCGACTTGATGAGGCGGATCTTCTTCACCAGGTCGGAAGCGTCTATTACGTTGGGAATGACCTGGTTCAGCGCTGCATAACGGCGCGGCGTCAGGAACGGCGTGTCGGCCTCGCGGCCGCCACGCCGATTGAACAGGCCCCGCCCCTTCAACAGATCCTGCGTCATCGCGACCGGATCCTCCACAGATGTATACACGACGATTTCCTCAATCTGCGATGTCAAGCGGACGTTGCCTTCCTCCATTTCCAGCACCTGCACGAAGGGCGGCCCGTCAATGGGAATGACCAGGCAGGAGTAGTCGTAAAGATTGAGCGTTTGAAATCCGGTCAGGTAGCACTGGTTGGCCGGCGTGTGGACGAGAAGCACCTCAATCTCTTCCGCGGCCATCTGCGTTTTAACCCTGGCCAGGCGGGCGTCGTACTCCTCCTGCGAAAAGGCAAGTTCACGTTGAATTTCCATGACGGTCCTTCCTGGTGTGAAGAGTGATGTGAATTGGCGCCGGTTGCGCCCCGGTTTCATCTTGGCTTCGCATGCAGGCTATTTCGGGCTGGCCTCGAGTTCGAACAGACGGCCGCGAGCCGGCATCGCGGGCTGTATTCCCGTCAACTGCACCGCATCCCAGATCGAAACCTGGTTCGCCGAGAGGACAGGCTTTTGCAACGTTTCTTCCAACTCAGCGACGTATGGTGCCGTCTTCATGGTTGTACAACTGACGAATACGGCCTCCGCATCCGCTGAATCGCAGTCGCGCGCAAGCTGGACGATTTCCTGGGGCGTTACATCCTGAATTACCTTCGCGTTCAGTCCCAGCATGGAGACGACTCGAAAGCCGTGCGCTTCCAGGAAGAGATCCAGTCGCTCATTCAGCTCGTCCAGATAAGGCGTTGCCACAGCCAGCCGTTCGACGTTCAGGGCGCGCAAGGCGCGCAGCAAGGAGGTTGACGTCGAGGTCGCAGGAATGCCTGTGGCAGCCGTAATCCTGCGGTTGATATCCTCATCGCCGCCCTTGCCTCTCACAAAGCTGGCTGCCGTACAGGCATAGGAGATGCAGGCGGGCTGCTGGCGGGCTCCGAGGAGCGCCGCATCCTCGATTTCCCTGTCCTCTGCCATCCGCCATAGCATTGAGACCGTTGCCTCTCCGGGCGGAACCGGCGTAAGTTGAAAGTCGAGACTGAAGCCGGCTGGCGTGAAATCTTTGAGGTCCTGCTGATTGCCGTCCTCCGGCATGACGACGCAGATGCCTGCAGTTGGGGCCATGGTCATTGTCTCCGGATTCCCGTTAGCGACTACAGACGCACGCCGTCCCACTCATCTTCACGTTCGGTTATGTCGATGACATTCCCGTCGGGGTCGGCCACCTTGAAAGAGCCTTCCGGCACATGCGAGTAGTCAAACTCCATTTCGGTCTTAATGTCTTCACGCAGAATCGTGAAGCCCTCGGCGTTCAGGCGCTGATAAATCTCGGCCAGGTCCTTTACAAACAGTCCCAGATGGATGTACTCACCTGCGTAGGCCAGCGGAGGGCGCGGCGGCTCCCCGTCATATTGAATGAAGGTCAGGTTCACCGTTCCGTCGGTGAGATAGCAGCCGTCGCCCAGGTAACGCAGAAACTTCAGCCCCAGAATCTCTTCGTAGAAGAACCTTGAACGCTCCATGTCTCTGGTGCGCAATGCCACATGGCGAATGAGACTCATGCGCAGACTCCTTTCGTCGCTCGGTACCGCTTCCGCCTGCTCTTCACACGCATGGCGATCCTCCTGCCTGCCTTCGACTTCCAATGCCTCGCCTCAAGACAGCAGCCCGGACCGCATCAGGTGTGCAGCTGAGAGTTCCATATGGCGATGAACGGCCAGGCGGCTACCCTCGGCATCGCCCCTGGCAATGGCGTCATGAATTGCTTGATGGTAGAGGTAGTCGTCCCATTGGTCGCGGTGGCCGATCAGGGGACGGGTTACTGCGGTGGAAATCTCCACCATCGGACTGATCAGGTCCATGAGAACCGGATTGCCAGTCGCCTGCACAAGGCTGGTGTGGAATTCGGCGTGGACTATGTCGACCTGGTCAGGATGCTGTCGCGTAACGATCGCCTCTCTGTACCTTTCCAGGCTGTCCTGAATTCGCCTACGATCGGCGACAGTCGAATTGAGTGCGGTTGCCGCTGCCGCGCTCGCTTCCAGGAATTCACGCGCATGAAGAAGCTGCTGATGGGTGTAGCTCCCCCGCCGCAGCAGGAGATCGAGCAACTCTACAAATGCAAGTCTGCCATCCTGAGTGACGACGGCGCCGACACCTTGCCTAATGTTGACAAGACCCTTGGCCGCCAGAATGCGCATCGCGTCGCGCACAACCGACCTGGACAAGCCAAACTGTTCAGCCATATCGCGTTCAGAAGGAAGCGTCTGACCGACTCCCCAGTGAGCGGATACGATCAGGTCCTCCAGTCGACTGGCCAGTTCCCCGTGGAGGCTGTTGCGCTTGAGCTGAATGATGGGTTCAGCCACAGTGACCCTCTAAGTCCCAAAGTCAACCCGAATCGGATGGGAATTGCCTTGAGAGGCCGAGAAATCAGACAGGACCCGATCTCCATGTCCTAATATGATATTGTGACCATACCAGCAATTATATAATGATATTTGAGCGTTGTAAAGTCGAAAATATCGCCCTGCCCGCGCCGTTTGCCGTGGATTGGCGCTGCCCTATAATTGATTGCGTGCGACGACTTTAGAACACCCCCTGTGAGGACCAGCGTGAAACCTTCACAACGTACCCTCGAACTGCTCGAAGAGGGCGGCGTCGTGCCGGTCGTCCGCTTGCCCGATCTCTCCCGCGCCGCTGCCATGGCGCAGGCGTTGCTCGACGGCGGCGTGAAGACGATTGAGTTGACGATGACGAGCCCCGGCGCGCTCGATGCGCTCAGCCTCCTGCGGCGGGAGATTCCCGCTTTCTCCGACGGCGCGGCCGCGCTGGGCATGGGTTCCGTGCTCAACCCGGACATGGGCGCCGCGGCAATCGCCCGCGGTGCGAACTTCATCGTCGCGCCCATCCTCGATCTGCCCACGCTCGAGCTGTGCGTAGAGCGCGATGTGCCCGCCATGCCGGGCGCATTCACACCCACTGAGATTCAGACCGCCTGGAAAGCCGGCGCGGCCGTCGTCAAAGTGTTTCCTGCCACCAAACTGGGTCCCGGTTACTTCAAAGACCTGCTCGCGCCCCTGCCTCACCTCAACCTGATGCCGACAGGCGGCGTCGACCTAGAGAACTGCGGCGACTTCATCCGCGCCGGCGCCATAGCCGTCGGTGTGGGCAGCGCTCTCGTGCGCAAAGAGTGGGTCGAAAACGGCGAGTGGCGCGCGCTGTCCGAGCAGGCCCGAAGATTTGCGTCCTCGGTGCGCACGGCGCGCGCGATGTGCTAGACGAACTCCCCAGAGAAACCGAGCGTTCCAACTCTCTCAACCTCGCAGATCGATCGTGGTTCGTTTCTCCGCCGGTCACACAACTTGCATGGCTGCCTTACTGAAATGGCGGTCGTGCGGCGCCTCTGCCCAATGGGACCGAATCCCTCTCGTTTTGGCGTAAAAGTGGGACATATGTCCCCATAAGTCCCCAAATGTCCCCAAATGTCGCACTTTTTTTTCTTTTCGGGAGGGTGGTTTCCGGCGGCGGAATTGGCAGAAATGGACGCGATCCCGGCCGGACCCCTCGGTTGGATTGGCATGATGATTACAGGGTCGCACGGTTTCCGGGCTCTTGCCTCTGTTGACCGATACCCTCTCGATTTGATGCGAAGGGTGGACTTATGTCGGCTCATGTCGGCTAATGTCGGCTGAAGTCGGCGGTCTTCACTTTTTTGCTCACCGATGTGCGGTCGCTCCTGTTTATCGCTGGCCGCAATATTTGGACTGTTTGCGCGCATTTTCGCGCGTGTCAGGCAGTGTAAAGGCAGGTCGTATTCTTGACGCGAAATAAGGTAAGGGTTCAGGCGCGATCGGGGTCGCGGGCGCGTTTTCCGGTTGTAAGGACCAGTGTAGCGCATTTCCGGGGCATTTGCAGGGCTCTTGGGAAAGTCGGGTGGAGGGGAGAGGACCGGCGGGCGCGTTTGGGACCGTTTGGCACTGTTTGGGCATATATTTCCTTATGACCTGCTTCCCCAATGAGACCGGAAGCTTCAGCTCTCCCTACCTCTCAGAATGATCCACGAATTGACACGAATTCACGCGCAGGGCCTCCCTTGGATTGCTTTCGGCTGCAGTGGAAGAAGCTGTCTGTATCCGGGCATAGTCGTAACCCGCTAAAGCCGAAATCCAGCAATCCTTATGGACCTTTGCGCGAGAAGCTCACCTTTCCCCTCCGGTCATACCCAGGGCTGGTTTTTGCTCGCTTGACAGCAATGTAAGGCTGCATATAATGCCTGAAACCGGACATTCGCCTTCCTCTCCTGGTTGACTGTCGCGGGTCTGCAAGACGATGACTATGGGCTGGTCCAACAGGCGGGATGCGGTCCATTCTTTACCATTACACCGTACAACATAACCGACTCAGAATTGGTTGGGTTACTCGACGAAGAGGCTCCCCGCAACGAGGGGCGCGTCCTGCATGGCGCGAGCGGCAGCCCTGGCGACAAGGGCACGCGGAGGCGCTGCCTTCACGCCGACAAACCGCCAGCAGACGGCCAGGCAACCTTTTGGAACAGCTCTTCGGCGACAAAAGCAACAAGGCAAGGAGCGCGTGAAGTATGCTCAAACTGGGCATCATCGGCTGCGGCGCCATTGGCGGCGCGGTCGCCTCGGCGGTCTTGAATGAGGAACTTCCCGGCGTCAGGCTGGCTGGAATCCTCGACATCGCCACCAACGAAATCACCGATCGTGCGCAACAGGCCGGCGTTCCCGTCGTCCAGCAAGTCGAGGAACTCCTCGCCCTCGAACCGAGTCTTGTCCTCGAAGCGGCGGGACACCAGGCGCTGATCGCCCATGGCCGGGCGGTTGTGGCCGCAGGCACCGAATTGCTGCCCATGAGTGTCGGCGCACTGGCCGATTCCGTCTTCCGAATAGAGCTGTTCGGGTTGGCAGAACAGACGGGCGCGACAATCTACATCTCTTCCGGCGCGCTGGGCTGCCTGGATGTGCTGCGCGCCAGCCACGCTTTGGGCAGCCTGGAGGAAGTGGTGATGACAAGCACGAAGCGCCCGGCGGCCCTGACCGGACAGCCCTACCTCGTCGAGCACGGGATCGATGTCGACGACCTCGACGCGCCTCTGACCGTTTTCGACGGTTCCGCCACCGAGGCCTGCCTCACCTTCCCCAAATCGACCAACATCGCCGCATCCGCCAGCCTGGCCGGCCTTGGATTCGAACGGACGCGTGTTCGCGTTGTCGCCGATCCCAACATCCCGCGCACAACGCACACGCTGTTGATAAAAGGAGATTTCGGCGAAGCACAACTCACCCTGCGTAACCTGCCGCATCCCGATAACCCCAGCACGACGTACCTTGCTTGCCTCGGCGCAATTGCCGCACTCAACAACGTTCAGGCTTCACTCCGCTTTGTCTGATGACAGATTTGTCTGATGACGGCGCGGCAGTAATCATCGTTGGGTTGAACAATTGGTCACACAAGGGTAAAGGAGGAATCAAAGTGGTAGAAAAAACTCGCTCTTCGCTCTGGGACACGAAGGTGGATCGGCGGCAGGTCCTGAAGACCGGTGCGGCGGGCGGCCTCGCTGTTCTGGCCGCAGGCTGCGTTCCCGGCGCCGCGCCGGCAGGCCAGCCGATGGACGCCCCAGCCGTCGTCAGCAAGAAGACAACCCTGACCATGGGCATCGGTGGCGACGTGCCGGGAATGAACGTCCTCGAAAGGGCCGTTGCGCCGGCAACCTCGGTCTACTATGCCATGTGGGACACTGGGATGGAGGCCCAGTTCAACGCTGACGGCTCGCGCAAGGGCCTCAAGCCGATGCTGATCACTGACTATCGGGTACTCGACGACCAGACGACCTGGGAGTTCAAACTGCGCGAGGGCATCACCTTCAACAACGGGGAGCCCTGGGACGCGGAAGCAGCCGCCTGGAACATTGAATACCGTCTGACGGGCGAGACGACGAGGACATCGTTCCGCTCGCTGCTTATCTCGAAGTACGAAGGCGTTGAGGTCGTCGACAAGTACACGCTCAACGTCAAGACCAACATTCCCTTTGCCTTTACGCCCCTCATCATGATGTACCTGCAGGTGGCGCCGCCCGCCTACTACCAGGACGTTGGCCTCGAAGGCTACGGCGAAAACCCGGTCGGGCTGGGGCCCTACCGCTTCGTCGAATGGCGCAAGGGGCAGCACATCGTCCTCGAACGGAACCCGGACTACTGGGGCGAACAGGCGACGATCGACGAGCTTATCTTCAAGCCATTCTCGGAAGACGCGACCCGCGTCGCCGCGCTGCAGGCCAATGAAATCGACATGGCCTACAACGTCCCGCCCGATGACGCGCAGCGGCTGACCGAGGCCGGCCTCCAGATCTCCTGGATCCCGATCGGCCAGGCGATGAACCTCACCATGAAGACAGGCAGCAACCCCGGCCACCCGCTCGAAAGCCCGATCAACGACAAGCTCGTGCGCCAGGCCATGAACTACGCCCTCGACAAGGATTCCCTGGTCAACGACATTATGGGTGGATATGCCGCCCCGCTCGACGGCCAGATCGTCGGGCCGAGCTGCTTTGGCTACAATCCCAATCTCGAGGCCTTCCCCTACGACCCGGACAAGGCGATGGAGCTTCTGGCGGAGGCCGGCTATCCGGACGGCTTCACGATGGACTTCGACTCGGCGCAGGGCCGCTACTCCAAGCAGAAGGAGGTCTCGGAGTGGATGGTGGGCGAATACGCCAAAGTCGGCATAAACCTGGAGATGCAGCTCTTCGAGTGGTCGGCATTCATCGACAAGGTCTACTCCGACCAGTCGGCCCCCGTCTTTTACACCGGCCGCAACTGGTATCCGACAATGGACCCGGAGAACACGCTCAAGATGTACGAGTGCTCCGAGCGCCGCGCCCAGGTCTGCGAGGACGAGCTGGAAACGATGCTCTTCGCACAGCGCGCCGAGTTCGACCAGGCCAAGCGCGAGACGATTCTGCACGACATTCACACCTGGCTGCATGACTATTGCCCGGTCGTCTACCTGTTCGAGGCGCCCGACATCTTTGGGCATTCAGCCAAGGTCAAAAATTTCGTGCCGACGCCGGACAACCGCGTGCACCTGATCGGAATGACGGTCGAGGAGTCGTAAAGTCTCCTCCCCTCGAAGACACTGCTTTAGAATTCGTGACCGGTAGCTCGTGAGGCGGGGCCAGCCGCGCGGGGTCGCAGGAACGACACAGTTCGGTCTCTGCCCCGGCGTCGACTGCCCCGCCTTTGGCGAACGTGCCGGCGCAATGTCGACCGGCCTCCACCTCTCGCCGTCAGCCTGAAGGCATTTCCAGGAGCAGGCCTTCCCAATGCGGGACTATGTAGTCAAAAGGGTGCTGCGATCATTTCTCGTGCTGTTCGGCCTCTCGCTGGCCGTTTTCGCTCTGCTCAGCATCAGCGGCGACCCCGCCACCATCATGTTGCCGCCCGAGGCGCCGATGTCCGAGGTTATCTCGCTGCGCACGGCATTGGGGTTCGACCAGCCGCTGCACATTCAGTACCTGAAGTTTCTGGCGCGTGCCGTGCGCGGCGAATTCGGCAATTCATGGCAGTACGGCCTGCCGGCAATTAATCTCGTCCTGGAGTTCTTTCCGGCTACTTTCCAATTGGCGCTCGCAGCGCTGCTCTTTGCGCTGGTCGTGGGGATCCCGCTGGGCGTTGTCTCAGCCATTCGCGAAGGCAGCCTCATCGATGCCCTCGGCCTCAGCCTGGGCGTTGTAGGCCGCGCCATGCCCAGCTTCTGGCTCGGCATCATGCTCATCCTCGTTTTCGCGGTCAACTTGAAGGTGCTGCCTACCTCGGGCAAAGGCGAGCTGCGCCACCTCGTTCTGCCCGCAATTACGCTGTCGACCGCTTTCCTGGCACAGATCGTACTGCTCGTCCGCTCAGGTATGCTCGACGTTCTACGCGAAGATTATATCCGCACCGCCCGCGCCAAGGGCTTGCAGCCGTACACGATCAACATGCGGCATGCCTTTCGCAATACGCTGATCCCTGTTGTGACGATGGTGGGTCTTACATTCGGGCGGCTTCTCGGAGGCTCGGTGATTACGGAGTCGGTCTTCTCCTGGCCCGGCGTGGGCAGGCTGGCCGTCCAGGCGGTCTCCGCGCGGGACTTCCCTCTCGTGCAGGCGTCGGTCGTCGTTTTCGCCCTCTGGATCGTTCTGGCCAACCTGATCGTCGATCTCCTTTATGCGTTTCTCGATCCACGAATTCGCTACGGGTAGAGGCAGGAGCGACGGAATGGCCTTTGAGCGAACTGCAGAAGACGTTTTCCCCGAAAGGCGTTTGTCCCGCCGGAAGGGCTTTGCCTTTGTCCTTTCCTGGGCGAGACAACATGTCCTGCATTCACTCGGGATTACGATGACCGCTCTGGTTATCTTTGTCGCCCTCCTGGCACCGCTTATCTCGCCGCACGACCCCACGCTGCAGGACTCCAAGATCCGCCTGAGTCCACCCGCCTGGTCCGAGGAAGGCAGCGCCGAGTTCCCGTTGGGCGCGGACAACCTGGGCCGCGATCTGCTCAGCAGAATCTTCTACGGCGCGCGCGTCTCCCTGATCGTCGGCATCTGCGCGGTACTCCTGGCCGGCCTCTTCGGCGTCGTCCTCGGGCTGCTGTCCGGCTACCTGGAGGGCAGGTTTGAGACGCTCATCATGGGCATTGCCGACGCTCAGCTCGCCTTTCCCAGCGTACTGCTGGCCATTGCCATCATTGCCATTCTGGGACCGAGTTTCGGCAACGTGTTGCTCGTCCTGACGATCAGCGGCTGGGTAATCTTCGCGCGGCTTGTACGCGGCACGACGCTCTCAGTGAAACAGACCGACTTCATCCTCGCCTCACGCTCGGTCGGCGCGCCCGACTACCGCATCATCTTTCGCCACATCCTGCCCCACGTGGTGACGCCTGTCATCGCCGTCGCCAACATCCAGATCGGACAGATGATTCTGGCTGAATCGGCACTCAGCTTCCTCGGCCTCGGCGTCCAGCCGCCGACGCCCACATGGGGCGGCATGATCAGCGACGGCCGCGTCTATATCTGGCAGGCGCCCTGGCTCTCCATCTTTCCGGGCATGGCCATCGTCTTCACCGTCCTCGGCATCACCTATCTCGGCGACTGGCTTCGCATCGTGCTGGACCCGAAGTATTGAGAAGAGAAATTCGCTGCCACCTTTTGTTCCACCGTTCTCTGTCGCAGTAGCTGCAAGGATCTCATCTTCAAGCGCACGTAGACAATTCCGGGAGAAGTGCTTCCAATGCCCAAAGCCAAGAAACTTCTCAACGAACCCCTCTTCGAAACGACTCTCGCGGAGAGCGGCGTCGATGCCGTCGTCTGCCTCCATCCCAAGAACCTCTTCTACACGACCGGCTACCCCATGGCGCTCAGCCACGCCATCCACCAGCGCCCTTCCGGGCCGCGCAGCGGCATCGCCGTCTTTACGCCGGGCGGCGAGCCGACCCTGATCGTGGGCGGCAACGAGGAACGGGTAACGCGCGATACAACCTGGATTGCCGATATCCGCGTCTACAGCGAATACGTCGATTCACCGATGGACCAGCTGGCCGACGTACTCCGGGAAAAGGGGGCCTCCAGCGGGAAAATCGGGCTCGAAATGGAGTACTTTTCGGCTGCATTTTACGTTGCCCTCCAGGCACACTTGCCAAACGCCGCCTTCGTCCCCTGGGACGAGCAGTTCGACGAAGTGCGCGCAATCAAGACACCGGCAGAGCTCGAAATCTTGAAGCGCAACGCCGACATTCTCGATGAACTGTTCCTGGAGATGTTTGAGTCGATACGCGTGGGCGATCGGGAAAAAGAGGCGCAGGACCGGCTGATCTCCGGTGCGCTCCGGCGCGGCGCGGCCGCGAGAGCCTCCGGCGGCATCCTGCAGGCCGGGCAGGAAGGGTTCGTCGTCCACAGCCGCACCAACGACCCGATCGAGCGCGGCCAGATAGTCTGTACTGACTATACGATTAACCTCGACGGCTACAACGCCAACCAGTCGCGAGTCGCCGTCGTGGGGCCGCCCAGCGCCGAGCAGAAGCAGATCTATCAGACAATTCGGGACATTCATTTCCGCGCCGCTGAGACACTGTTTCGGCCGGGCACGCGCGCTTGCGACGTCTTCTTCTTCTGCCAGCGGGAACAGGAAAAGGCCGGCCTCTGGCATCACAGAGCCCTACTGGGCCACAACATGGGCATCTGGACGCACGAAGACCCGATGCTCGTGGCGGGTGACACGAGACCGCTCAAGAAGGGTATGGTCGTCGTGCTGGAGCCGCGTTTCTACGGCTACCACATCCAGGACACGTTCCTGGTGACCGACGATTCGCCTGTCCTGCTCTCAGACAAGTTCAATACCGACGAGATGTTCGTCGTCGGCTGACGCCCAAAGAGGAGAGCGACGGCGATCCGACGCGGGCCGACGAGGAACACGCATACGCCGGCTCTTCTGGCGCCGGTCGCTAAAGCCGCAGCAACCCTGCAACACATCGGACGGGAAGGAGAAAGAGATGAAGGAAAGAACCGTTGAAATGTTCGAGGCGGCCAGCCATCGGCTCGAATACGCCGGCCTCAAGGCGGGTGATCGGACCTTGATTATCGCCGACACTTACACACATCAGCCGCTGCTGGATGCCGTCTACGCCGCGGCAGTCGCCCACGGCGCAGACGTGACGGTGATGACATTTCGCGCGCGCCAGCAGCCTTTCAACTGGGAACTGCCACCGATCATAGAAAACGCGATCTACAACGTGGATTTCACCTACTCGGTGATGTCCCAGGGCTGGTTCTACAATGTCTCCTCGGAGCGCGTGCGCGGCCACATGCGCAAAACAGGAAAGAAGTTTGCCATGTGGGAAGGCAAGCCCCAGGCCGAAGGACACTTCCTCGCCCTCCTGCCCGGCAACGAAGATATCATCAAGCGCAGCAAGATCATCGACCGGCTGCTTCACGACGTCGGCATGATCCGCGTCACCTCGAACCTGGGAACCAACCTCATCATGGAACGCGGCGACCCGAAGAAACAGCTGATGAACACCGCCGAAGGGCAGACGAACTACTCGCCCCTGAGCCTCGAGTCGCGCATGGCGATCGCTAAGGGTGAACATCCACCCATGTACGAGGTCGTCTCCGGCACGCTTATGTTCCAGGGCGCCTACGTGACCAAGTGCCCCGGCCCGCATGGTCACTCGAGCATGGTCCGCGAGCCGGTCCGCATGGAAATCGACCGCGGCCGCATCATCTCCATCGCCCGCGACACCGAGCACGGCATCTTCCTCGATGACTGGTTCCGCTCCTGGGAGGACCCGGCCGTCTACTATATCGACCACTTCAACATCGGCGTAGACCACCGCATCAGGCTTGAAAATCTCGACAATTTGTCGGTCCACTTCAACTACGCCGGTCTTCTTTTGGGCTTTGGCATCAGTTTTTCCTCCAACCGGGGTGATCTCGGCGTATTCCGCGCCAACGGCCACATCGAAATTCATCTGACTGGAGCAACCGTCTTTTTTGACGAGAGCCCCATCATCGTCGATGGCGAGTTCACCCGCAGTTCGGGCCTGCGGGCGCACAACCGCAGACCCGGCACCGGCTCCGCCTGGACGGAAGTGGAGGGGCATGTTTTGCCCGAACAGCCCGACTTCCACAGTTAGCCGGTTGACAGCGCGGCTCAGGCTCGCGTTTTCCAGGGGCATTCTCTCTTAAGTCAGTGTTGCGTACAGCCTAGATTTCAGGTTGGCATGACTGTACCGACTACATCTGAACCGCCGTGGAAGGAGAAAGAACCATGGACCACCGATACGCCGATTTCTACGCCCTGGCCGGCGCCTGGTATAGACGGTGCAACATCAGCCCGGGAGAAACCGTGCTCATTGCCGCCGACTCCGGCACCGATGAGAGGGCGATCAACGCGTACTTGAGTGTGGCTTCCTCGCTGGGCGCAGAGGCGATCGTCGCCATGTGCCAGCGCCGCGGAAAACCTTTCAGCGACGTTCCCGAAGTCGTCGAAAAGGCCATGCTCGAAGCAGACTTCATCCACCAGCTCACGACCTGGCCGTGGTCGTACAGCGAGTCGCGCGCGCGGGTGATCCGCAAGATCCGAGCGACGGGCGAAGGCCGCATGACCTGGTACGGCGGACGGGAGGAGCACCTGCGTACGCCGCCCGACGAACGCGTCATCGAGCGGACCAAACGCGTAACCGAGCTGCTCAACGATGCGAGCGAGGTCCGCATCACCTCGGAGCTGGGCACAGACTTCAGTTTCAAGCGCGGCGACCCCGCGCAGTATCCTGTTTTGCGGCACGGCGGCGACTGCGACCGGCCGGGGCGGATCGGCAGCCTGGCGGGGGGCATCGCATACATGGGCGAGGAGGGCTCCGCCAGCGGCGTGCTCTACGTCAACGGCGCCCAGGAGGCATTCGACAGCTTCGGCTCGTTATCAAAGATGTTGGAGGATGTCGTCAAGCTGGAGATCGAGAAGGGCTACATCGTCGACATCGACACAAGCAATCGCGAAGGAAGGCGGCTCGACGCCTGGCTCAAGTCATTCAACGACCCCGAAATGTACATGTTCATCCACACCAATATTGGCCTCGACCACCGCGCCGCGCTGCGCGCCCGGCCCGGCGGCGTCACCTATTCGCACAGTGCCTGGGGCTGCATCATCACTGCGTTCGGAATGAATTACAACCCGCTTTTCGGCATGTCGCACAAGGCGCCCGCGCATCTCGACCTGATGACGACCGGAGTAAACTATTTTGTAGACGGCTTGCAGGTATTGCGCGACGGCGTACCCACAGAAGAGGCCGGCCTGGCCTGAAAGGAAGAAGCGCCCCGTGGCCAACGCAAACGAACTGATGAACAGACCGCTGTTTGAGGCCACGCTGCTGGAGAGCGGCGTTGACGCCCTCGTCTGCCTTCATCCCAAGAGCATCTTCTACACGACCGGCTACCCGATGGCCCTCAGCCATGCTATCCATCAGCGCCCATCAGGCCCGCGCAACGGCATCGCCGTCTTTACGCCCGTAGGCCGGCCGACCTTGATCGTCGGCGGAAACGAAGAACGGGTTACGCGCGAGCGCGCCAGGGTAGAGGACATCCGTGTCTACGCCGAGTACCTCGACTCACCAATGGAGGAGCTGGCCGCGGTGCTGCGGGAAAAAGGCGCTGCCCAAGGAAAGATCGGCATCGAAAAGGAGTACTTCTCCGCCGCCTTCTACGATGAACTGCAGGCGCTGTTGCCGCAGGCCGTTTTCGTCGCCTGGGACCGGCAGTTCGAAGCCGTGCGCGCCATCAAGACGCCGCAGGAGGCGGCCCTGATGAAGCGCAATGCCGACCTCATGGACGACGCCTTCATCGAGACCTTTCAGTCCATCAAGGTGGGCGAAACGGAGAAAGAGGTCCAGGACCGCCTGATACTCGCCCTGCTCCGGCGCGGCGCCAGCTCCGCCGACGGCATCCTGCAGGCGGGCCAGGAAGGGTTTGTCATCCATCGCTGGAGCGATGATCCGATTGAACGCGGCCAGATCATCTGCACTGACTTTCTGGCCGCCTTCGACGGCTACTACGCCAACCAGTCCCGTGTCGCGGTTGTCGGACCTCCCGATGCGGAGCAGGCGACGATCTACCGCCAGATCCTTGAGATTCACCGCGAGACGGCCGAGGAGCTGTTGCGGCCCGGCACACCGGCGCGCGACATCTATTACCGCTGCAAATCGCTGCAGGAAGAACTGAATATCTGGCATCATCGCGCCCTCCTGGGCCACAACATGGGCATCTGGGTACACGAGGACCCGATGCTCGTGGCAGGCGACGAACGCGAGCTGCAAGAAGGCATGATCGTCGTCCTGGAGCCGCGCTTCTACGGATACCAGATCCAGGATGTATTCCAGATTACCTCCGGCAGTCCCCGCCTGCTCTCCGACAGGTTTGACACCGACGAACTGTTTGTAGTTGGATAAAAGAGAGTCACGGCGGCGCAGCGGTGCTTGCCGGGTCGACATTGGACGCTCGACGCTCTGCGCCGACACGGTCCATACATGGCCGCCGGCGGTCGTACCAGACGCAAAGACGGTCGGAATTCCGCCGGCCGCGTCGGGCCTTTGTCTAAGAGCGATGATAAGCGCCGCATTGAAGTAATTTCGGGCAGGCCCGGCCTTCGGCCGCCTGCCGCTTTGAGGGAACGCCTCGCTGTATGAGCGGATACGATGTCGTAACACTGGGCGAAACGCTGCTTCGAATGGCGCCGCCGGGCCATCTGCGTATCGAGCAGGCTGCCTATTTCGAGCTGGAGGCGGGCGGCACCGAATCGAACACTGCCGTCGCACTGGCCCGGCTTGGCGTTCGAACCGCCTGGATCTCCCGCCTGCCGGACAACCCATTGGGACGGCGGCTCGCGCGCACGCTGATGGGCCACGGTGTGGACACTTCACACATCATCTGGACGGAAGAGGACCGGCTCGGCCTGTTCTTCGTCGAGTTCGGCGACGGCGCCCGCCCCACTTCAATCATCTACGACCGCGCCAACTCAGCCGCCAGCCGCATGACCCCAGCCGAGTTGCCGGGCCAGCTTTTTACAACCTCAAGCGGCCGCCATCTACATTTGACCGGAATCACGCTCGCCATCAGCGAGAGCGCCGCGGCCACCGCCACCAAAGCTCTGCAGCTCGCAAAAGAGGCAGGATGGACCGTCAGCTTCGACATCAATTACCGCGCAAAACTGTGGACACCCCAGCAGTCCCGCCGCGGCTGTCAACCCTTCGCCGCCGCCTCGGACATTCTCTTCGCCCCGATCCGCGATGCCCAGACCCATTACAGCTTGCCCGATTCGATCACCCCTGAGGACGCACTCGCCGCGATCCAGCGCGAGTTTCCGGGCACAACGGTCATACTCACCCTGGGGGCGGAAGGCTCGATCGCGGCTGAGCCCGGTTGCCATCCGGTCCGCCAGGCGATCTTCCCGGGCGGCGGCAGCGTGGGGCGAATCGGCGCCGGTGACGCCTTCACCGCAGGCGTCCTCTACCGCTACCTGCGCCGCGACGGCGACGACTGGCTGTCGGACGCGCTGCGCTGGGGCGCAGCCGCCGCGGCGATCAAGTACACGATACCGGGCGACATGGGACTCTTTGAGTTGGAAGAAGTGGCCGCACTGGTAGCAAGCGGCGGCTTCTCCGAAGGCGTCAGTCGATAGACCGGCGGTCGGCAGTGGCAGACAAAACCAGCGAGAACTTCTATCAGATTCTGGGCGTAAACCGTAACGCCACACAGGAAGTGCTAGACGCCGCCTACCGGCGCCAAGTCCGCCTGCACACGGGAGAGCACCTCAACGATGTCGCGCTTGTCGCAGGGACGGAACCGACCGACCCAATTCTGGTCCGCCTGAATGAGGCCTATCGCCAGCTCTCCAATCCTCTGAAACGCTGGAGCCACGACGAGGATTTGCAGGAGGAGCAACATCATCCTTTGACCGATGAGGACCTGGAACAGGCCCGCAAGCGCATCGGGCCCCCCGACGCCTGGCTGTCCTATCAGCGACTCGAAAACGGTTCTCTCTACATTCGCGTTGGGTGGGCAGCCGATTTCACCGCCATTCATAACGCGCTCTGCAACGCCATCCCCGAATCCGGACGCGCCTACAGTCCCCGCCTCAACGAGTGGCGCATTGACCCGGCATATGACGCCGCGCTGGCCGAAATCTTCTCCAATTTCAAGCGAGCCGACGTGCGAAACGCGCCGCCGCAGATCGGCCCAATCTACAAAGGTCCGGCCTTCAGGCCGTCGAAGCAGCACATTCACCGCGCCTGGAGAGGATGGCCACTCCTGGTCATCTGCGGCCTCATAACGGCGACCGTCGCGGCACTACTATTCCCGGCAAATCGCGTGGTTCCCGTCACCGCGCAGGCGACTGCGACCGCCCTCGCGCTCGTCAGTTCCTACCCGCCGCTGGAGAGCAACTTTCCGACTGCAACGCCCAGGCCGCCCAAGGCGCTGCCCGGCAGGCTCCTGCATCCGTCGGTAAACCTGCGAGAGCGGCCCGAGGTCGACGCGCCGGTTCAGAGACTTCTCAACAACCAGCAGGGCCTTCGCGTTTTCGGCCGGCTGGAAGACAGCAGCTGGTATGCCGTATCCGCCGGCGACGTAACCGGCTGGATGGCTGCATGGACTGTCGCCGTCGACGGCGAGCCCGACACGTTGACAGTATTTGCCAAGGACCAGGCCCTCCCCAAACCGGCCGCCGAAAACGATGACCAAGGACGCGCCGAATGACCCACCCGCAAGGCCGTCTTTGGCGCGGGTCGGCGCACGTTCCGGCTATTTGTAGATCGCTACTTTTCGATTGCGGTTGATAGGGATACAATAGAATAGACGTCGATCAAATGAAGAGAGGCGTGCTTGGAGTGAGCCCCTTGCTCTCCAACCTCTCTTCTTTTTTTGTCTCTCCAAATTCACAGACAGAATCGCCGGTAATGAGAAATCCCGAAGAGAAACCTGGAACGTACGCTCGTCCTTTCCGAACCGGCACTCACAACAACCTGATACCGCGCAGCGTGTTGTCGGCCATCATTTTGGTCGCCATTTTCCTAGTTTATCGCGTCCAGCTGGACGGCTCGGCTGCCGGCGAGCCGGTGGCAAGTGCACACCTAGGAACGGGATTCAGAACAGAGGCCGAGCCAACCGAAACGCCTCCCGACGGCGCCCGCCAAGCCATTCGGGCGGCTCCTCAAAGGAAGGAACGGTCACCCGCCGGCATACGCAGCGACGCGTCCCCGCCGGTTTCCGACGTTGGCATGGCCAAGGCCTTCAGAGTGGACGACCCGCACGCCTACGTTTACACCGTGCGAATCGGCGAATTCTGGGAACTTATCGCGGGCAGGTTTTACTCGACCGCGGACCGTCTCAAAGAGGTTAACCTGGAACTGTGGCACCTTCGAGGCGAAGGGATCCGGCCCGGCGACCAGATGGTCATCCCGGGCCTTGCCGCGGCTGACATGGTCCCGCCGACCTTGTACACGGTTGAGGACGGCGACACTTGGGAAAACATCGCAGGTACCTTTTCGCTTACATATCTCGACCTGCTGCTGGACAACTTTGAGTTGTGGTCGCTGCGCGGCCTCGATATCCAGGCAGGCGACAAGATAACCATTACCCGTTTGCCGTCTGAACTGGTGACGGCCGCGGCCGACACGCTGGCTCGTACCTCTGTCGAGCCGCCTTCCAGCGAGCAGGGCACGTACGTCGTTCAGCCGGGCGACACCTGGGAACGTATCGCGGCCGAAACCGGAATCGGTGCGCTCGACTTGAAAAGAGTGAATCCAACGCTCGCCGAGCGGGCGCTTCGGCCGGGAGATGTCGTGCGCGTCTCCTGGTTCGTGCGTGTCGCGCTCATGCTTCGTCAAGCTGAACCGCGCGGCGCCTTCAGCGCGGCCGATTTTGCCGACCTGACGCAGGAAGAGTTGGAAGCGCTTACCGTGCGCGGTCTGGCCGTCTACAAGGAGCAGTACTGCGGCGTCTGCCACCAGCTCGACACCGCAGGAACGCGCGGCATCTTCGGCCCGTCTCACGACGGCATGGCCGACCTGGCCGCTGCACGAATCGAGGATCCCGCCTATAGAGGCGCGGCAACAGACATTTACGCCTACCTGCACGAAAGCATCGTTGAACCCGACGTCTACTTTGTCGAGGGCTTTGCGTTGTCGCAGCACCGCATGCCGACTTACCGTCACATTTCCGATAAAGATCTGGAGGCCCTCATCGTCTACCTGGCGGGCCAATAGTTGACGCGTGCAGGTGTATCTCCTGCACTGGGCTGCCGCCACTTAATCGACCAACTCCTGCAACCCATCCCAACGGAACGCCTCAGACGAAGAACGCGAAGCCGATTGAGCGCAGCAGACGAGAGGAGGAGCCATTTGAAAGCCATCCGTATCTCCATATATGTAGTATTGGTGGTTTCCCTCGTTTCGGTACCGTGGATCGCGACTGAAATCGTGACCGCACAGGAAAGGGAGAGCGGCGGCACCGTAATTGTGGACGGTCTGAATGGACCGCAAGGCGTTCTGGCCATTGATGACGGCAGCATCTGGGTCATCGACGTCGGATTGGGCGGCGACAGGGAAGTCGAGGTCGGCGGCCTGGATCCCAACACCAACGAAATCATCAGGGCGACCTATGGCAATACCGCGCGCGTTATCCGCGTGACACTGGGCGGTCAGCCACAGCTTGTGGCGACCCTGCCTTCGATCTTTCTTGGCAGCGATATCGTCGGCGGCGCCCGCCTGGCGTTACTCAACAACGAGATGTATGCCACGGCCGGCGTCTGGCAAGGGGTTGCCAGCGAAGAAGCACTCCCGGATACAGCGGCGGTCCTGCGCATCCTGCAAGGATCGGTCCTGGAAGTTTTCCCGCTGTGGCGACTGGAAAAGGAACAGAATCCGGATGGCTACGTTCTGGAGTCCCATCCTTACGGCCTGGCAGCCGGGCCGGATGGCTTGCTTTATGTCGCCGAGGCGGGCGCGAACACCTTGGTGCGCGTTGACGTGGTCAACCGCACGGCCGAAGTTGTCGCCGTTTTTGAAGGCATTCCCGGCCCGCTTCCCAATCCCTATCGCGGCGGCGCGCTTGAATCGGATCCGGTCCCAACGGGCGTAACATTCGGAGCAGATGGCCGCATCTATGTTTCACTCCTGCCAGGCTTTCCCTTCCTGCCGGGGTCCGCCAAGGTCGTCGTCGTAGATCCAAACTCCGGCCGGGTCGAGGACTATGCCACCGACCTGACGATGCTGACCGACCTTCGCACCGGCCCTGACGGCGAGCTCTATGCAGTCCGCTTCGGCATCTTTACCGACGAAGGCCCCATTCCGAACAGCGGCGCCGTACTCCGCGTCGGACCGGGGGAGACTTCGCGGGACATAATTACCGGGCTGCCATTTCCCACGTCGGTCGACTTCGACGTGAACGGCAACGCCTACGTCACCATCAACGGATCCAGCGTCGGCGTGCCGGGCCGCGGCGCAGTCGTGCGCTTCGACAATGTCGCAAACCTGGACGCGCCCACAATTCGCTTCGTCGAGAGCGCCACCCGGAACCTCCAGGAACCCGATTTCGTTGCCGGCTGCGAAAACCTCCCCGACCATGACGCCGTAACCAGCGCGCTTACAACGATCGTGGGGGGTGGGAACAACGGCGGCCTCGGCAACCACGTGTGGGCGACAGTAGTCGACCGCGACGGCGTCGCCTGTGTCATTACCTTCTCAGGAGCCAACCGGGGTTCGCAGTGGCCGGGGGGCCGCGCTCTCTCGGCGCAGAAGGCCAACACCGCCAACGCCTTCAGCCTTCCTCGTCTGGCCTTCTCAACCAGCAATCTTCATTCAGCAACCCAGTCCGGCGGAAACCTCTATGGCCTACATGACAGCATTCCCCTCGATACCTCTGTAGCCTACGGTGGCGACGCCGCCTTCTTCGGACAGACGGAGGACCCGATGGTGGGACTGAGACCGGGCGGATGGAGCCGGGCCGGGGGTGGACTTCCGTTGTACAGCGAGACCGGCAGTCTCCTGGGCGCGCTGGGCATCAGCGGCGATACATCTTGCGCCGATCACATCGTCGCCTGGAAGGTGCGTGATACGCTCCGCCTCGATCACATTCCAGCCGGCGTGAGCGCGAGCGCCGATGACAATATAATCTTCGACGTTCAAGCCGACGGCAGAAGCCTGAGTGGATTCGGGCATCCTCTGTGCGGGTTCGATGAAGAGCAGATGGCCGAGACGCTGCCTGCCGAGTTTCCCATCGGATCGAACGAAGCGGGAAATCAGTAGCACGAACGGCCGGCAATCGAGACGGACTGGAGAAAGATCATGTCTCTGAGCAGGAAGCAGATCGATTCCTTTAACCGTGATGGCTCTATCATCGCGCGCGGACTACTCGAAGACGAAGACCTGCGGCCGCTGATCGATGAACTTTGCGATTGGGTCGACGCCCGCGCACGGGAGCTGTTCGCCGAGGAGGAGATCACCGACCTGCACGAAGACCAGCCCTTTGAGACGCGGTTTGGATTGCTCTATGGCCAGAGCAAGCGGATGGATGAAGAGATGGACATAATGCACGCGCGCGGTCGTGCGATGTTCGATTTCCTGCACAACCCGAAGCTGCTGGATGCGGTCCAATCGTTTACAGGGCCGGAAATCGTCTGCAATCCGATCCAGCACCTGCGCGCCAAGCCACCAGAACGCTTCGATCCTAATACCGGGCCATCCCTTTACGTCGTACCCTGGCATCAGGATGCCGGCGTAATGATGCCTGAAGCAGAAGGGTCCAATATCGTCACCTGCTGGCTGCCGCTGGGAGATGCCACATCCGAAATGGGATGCATGGAGGCCCTGCCGGGCGTCCACCGCGATGGCTATCTTCGTCACCAGGCCGAAGGCGGCACGACCATTGCGACGAATGTAATGCCTGACCTGTTGCAGGACGTCGATCCGCGATCGCTGGACTGCGCCAAGGGAGATGTGATTTTCCTGTCACGCTTTACGCCCCACCGCTCCACCCCCAACCGGTCCGACAAGTGCCGCTGGTCTCTCGATCTACGCTACCAGACCGCGGGGCATCACACGGGACGCACCGCCCACCCGGAATTCGTCGTCCGCTCTCCCAGCAAACCGAGCACAGTAATGCATGACATACAAGAGTGGCGACAGCAATGGATCGACGCCTTCGAGAATCCGCGCGGGACCGCCGCACACCGCACCGAATAGCGCTGGGGCACCCGGCTCGCAGGTGCAAAGGGAGAATATGAGCAACTCACAAAGCGCAGAGGAGCACAGACGGCAGGCGGAAGAGGAAAAGGGAAGCATCGCCTTTGCGGTCGTGACCGTTTCCGATACCCGCACGCCGGAAACCGACCGCAGCGGCCAGGCAATCCGCCAGATGGCTGAGGAGGGCGGCCACCGGGTCGTTGCCTACCGCATCGTGCACGACGAACCCGATCAAGTGGCCGCCGCGCTCGAGGCGTTCAGCCAAAGCGGCGCGCAGGTGATCGTCTTCAATGGCGGAACAGGCGTCAGTAAGCGCGATCGCACCTACGATGTGCTCTCGCGGGCGTTGGAAAAGGAGCTGCCTGGCTTCGGTGAGATCTTTCGCATGCTCAGCTACGACGAGGTCGGCGCGGCCGCCATGCTCAGCCGCGCCACCGCCGGCACCTATCGCGGTTGCGCCGTCGTCAGCGTGCCCGGATCGACCAACGCCGTCAAACTGGCAATGGACAAGCTGATTCTACCTGAAATTCAACATCTGGCATGGGAAATCACACGCTGACGGCCAACAGGTGAGGCCAACGGGAATGAGATTTGAGGGGCAATCTTTACCTCCGCGTAGACTCTCCCCATCCTCCTTCCCATCCGCCCCTGGCCACGCCAGAATCCAGCAAAACGATTGGAAAGCGAAATCGAATGGGGATTTCCAGTTTAATTTTCTTTCGCTTACAATGGTGAGGTGACCCCGGGGCACGGATAGCAACGGCTGAACTTTACGGAGAAGTCAGACGCCGTCTTCGCTGCCCGCGCCCGATTCTGATTTCGTCCGTTGCGACCTGCCGGCAAGATTCACCCAATCTCGAATGCACACGCGGCCCATACCCGACCGACACTCAAGTCATTTATAGTCCAGAACTGCTGAGCAATGAGAAGATCCCTGCACCGACTTCTGCTTATCGCAATCTCTGTCTGCGTCCTCTTTTGGCTGGCCGCCTGTACGGAAGACAGCGAAGAACCGACCGCAACGCCCACCGCAATGGGTGAAACGAGCGCAGCGCCCACTGACACGCCAGTCCCCCCGCCCCCCACCGATACGCCCAATCCGCCAACACCTACACCCCAGCCGCAAGAGACGGCTACGCCAGGCAGCGAAAGTGAACAGCCCGATGAAGGCGGTTTCCTGCCGGCCACGATGGAGAGCCCCGACTTCGGTACACAGGCCTTTCTCTGGTGGCGGCCCGAAGTTGCGAGTAGGGACCTGAATCTGATCGGCGAAGCAGGCTTTCACTGGGTCAAGCAGACCTTTGCCTGGGAGACAATCGAAGGGTTCGGAAAGGGCCATCTCGACTGGTCGTTCTCAGATCGCGTCGTGCAGCAGGTAAACGACACCAATCTCAAGCTACTTGCCCGCGTCTCAATCGATCCGAATAAGAGAGATTTTTGGGCTGGTCTTCCCCCCGAAAACGCCGACCACTTCGCCGACTACGTCTTCGCCCTCGCCAGCCGCTACAGCTGCAAGCCGGGCGCGGTAGGCTGCATCCAGGCTTACCAGATCTGGAACGAGCCCAATCTGAGCCGCGAATGGGGGCACAAGCGGCCGAACCCCGCCGAATACGTCTTCTTCCTTGGCAAAGCCTACGATGCCATCAAGCAGGCGAATCCGAACGCCCTCGTCATCAGCGCCGGCATGGCACCAACTGGCGACAACAATGATAGCGCCATGCCCGATGTTCTCTACTATGAACGCATGTATGAGGCGATGGGGGATAGCAGCGACGGCTACTTCGACGTATTGGGCGTTCACGGCGTGGGGTTTGCCGCCCCGCCGGAACTGGGTCCGGAAGTCGCAGAGTCGGACCAGCAGTTTGGCGGGCATCGTTTCTTCAGCTTTCGCCACGTGGAGGATATACGCGCCATCATGGAAAGGCATGGCGACGCTGAAAAACAGATCGTGCTGTTGGAGTTTGGCTGGACAACCGACCAGGTCAACCCCAAATACAAATGGCACGGGGCCGACGCAGGAATCGATCTGGACGTTCAGGCGGAATATCTAAAGCGCGCCTTCACGTGGGCCGAGGAAAACTGGCGCCCCTGGATCGGTCTCATGAGCCTGATCACGATGCCCAATCTCGAATGGCTCAGCGATGGCAATCCCCAGGATGAGGAGCAATATTGGTGGGGCATCATGGAGCCAAGTCCCTGTTGCGGGGCGCCAAATTTCCGGCCGGCCTACATTGAGCTGTGCCGCTATCTGAACGCCAAAGATGGCCTGCTGTGCATGCATACGCCGGAGGGCCGCGCGGCAGGAGGGGGCTAGGAGCGTTGGCAAAAATCAGCGCCGGGGCTGGCTGGTGATCTCCTGAAAGATCTGAATGGCGTCCTCCAGGACACCGGCGACAAGGTCGGTCCAGTCCGCACCGCCCGCCAAGGAGGCAATTTCAATTGCCGATGCATCCGGACGCCAATTTCTGGCCCCGTAGAACCAGCCATAGAGTCCAGCGGCAATCACCAGGGCAAAAAAGATTCGGTTAAGCCAGCGGCTGCGGCGATGGGATCGGGCCATGATCTGCGTATGCCGGTGATTGTGCCGGTGAAAGTGCCGGGCTGATGAGTGCGCGACGGCTTACCAAAGTCAGTTCTGCTTCTACCCATACCGCGAAGCAGTAGCAACGCCCGCATCATTTTGCTGTATCGCCCAGGATTTACAAAATACGCTGACGATGATATACTCGGCGGTGGTTCTGCCGGCACCAATGCGACGTTGCCGGCCCCACCCGGGCGAGTAGCTCAGCTGGTTAGAGCGCACGGTTCACATCCGTGAGGCCGGGGGTTCAAGTCCCTCCTCGCCCACCACAGCGCCACCCCTTGTGGATTGCTCCCCGCTTCGCTCCATTGCCCTCTTTGACGAGCCGCGCCCCGGCCAACGAACTGAATCTGAACAGGATCTCGCGCCATTGTTTCACCCGGTCCGATGGCTTCGCTGAAAAAAAAGGTCTACGAAATAATCGAGGAGGCCGAGGAAGGCAACCGGGCGAGTGAGATTTTCGATATATTTCTCGTCGCGCTGATTTCGCTGAACGTCGTCGCGTTGATCGTAAGCACGGTCGAAGAGCTGTTTCAGATCTCGCCGCGCGCCTTTCACCTTTTCGAACTCATATCGGTGGGGGTCTTCTCGGTCGAATATTTGCTGCGGGTATGGTCCTGCACGGAAGATTCGAAGTACTCGCATCCACTTTGGGGCCGCCTGCGCTACATCATTTCTCCGCTTGCGCTCATCGACCTATTGGCAGTCATGCCCGTATTCCTCGTCTTTTTTGTAAACTTGCGCGGGCTTGACTTGCGCTTCCTGCGCGTCGTACGCCTTCTGGCGCGCATCGTCCGCCTGAGCCGCTACTTCTCCAGCCTGCAGACGCTTGGCGGGGTCATCCAGACCAAACGCGGCGAACTGTTGGCGGTAGTTTCCGTGCTGTTCGTGCTGCTGGTCATGACATCATCGCTTATGTTTTTCGCTGAACACGAAGCTCAGCCCGAAGAGTTCGCCAGCATCCCAACGGCGATGTGGTGGAGCATCATAACCTTGACGACCGTCGGCTACGGCGACGTCTTTCCTGTCACCGCGGCCGGGCGATTCCTGGCCGGCGTGATTGCCATCGTCGGCATCGGCCTTTTCGCACTGCCCGCAGCGATACTGGGATCCGGCTTCATGGAGGAGTTGAGCGATGAGCGGAACTCTCCAGCAATCTGCCCTCACTGCGGCAAGAGAATCCAAGACTGCTAGCGCAGCGCAAGCGGCGCGGAGGAACCTGATGGCCGGGCCTCAGCGCCCGCTGAATCGCGGCGCCCGGCGCTGACGAAAGGCGGAAACTCCTTCCTGCGCGTCGGCAGTGTAGGAGGCCAGGCTTCCCGCAAGGCTTTCCATAACCGCCCCGCCTTCCCCTCTGTCCGCCGCCGCAGCGTCAATGAGCTGCTTCGACATCTGCACCGCAACCGGGCCATTGGCCGCAATCGCTTCGGCAAGCTCGCGCGCTCGTTGCGCCAGTTGCTCTCCCGGCACGATCTCATTCACCAGGCCCCACCGTTCCGCCACCTCAGCATCCACACGCTCTCCGCTGAAAATCATCTGCTTGGCCCGGCTCGGCCCGACCAGTTGCCCCAATCGCTGCGTCCCGCCCCAGCCGGGGATGATCCCAAGCTTCACCTCCGGGAATGAGAGTTGCGCACCCGCCGCGGCCAGCCGCAGGTCCGCCGCCAGCGCCAGCTCCAGCCCGCCGCCGAACGTGTAGCCGTTGAGCACCGCGATCACCGGCTGCGGCAGGCGCGCGTAGCGGGCGAAAATGCGGTGCCCGTCGCGAATCCAGCGCCGCCCCATCTCCAGCGGCGTCAGATCGCTCCACTCAATAATGTCCGCGCCGACACAGAAGGCCCTGCCCGTACCCGTCATCAGCACGACGCGTACATCCTGGCTGCGGTCCAACACATCGGCATACTCCTCCAGCGCCGCCAGCATCTCGGAATTGAGCGCGTTCAGCTTTTCTTCGCGATTGAGGACGACCGTTGCGATGGGGCCGTCGAGGGAAAGTTGGACCAGTTCGGAAGTCATTCGCTCTCCTCGTGCAATCCGGTTGCGTAGCAGGAGGACCTCTTCCTGTCCCCCACAAGCCGCCCAGAGACTATTGAATGCCAATCTCCGACAACAAGCCGTCCAATGTTACATCGGGCTCAGACCCGTCGCTTTCGCCCAGCGCACCGATCACCGCCGCGCCCGGGAGCACGCGTAAGGCCCGTCTCCCCTCCTCCGCCGCGGCAACGACGACCATTCCGATGCCCATGTTAAAGACCCGGAAGGCCTCGACGCCGTCCATCCCGCTCCACGCCTGCAGGCGGCGAAAAACGGGAGGCACGTCCCAGCTCCGGCAGTCGACCCGCGCCCGCAAGCCCGGAGGCAGGATCCGTGGCAGGTTGTCCACCAGGCCGCCGCCGGTAATATGCGCCAGCCCCTTGAGCTCGACTTCAGCCTTCTCGAGTGACTGCACGGCCGGCAGATAGGAACGGTGGGGCGCAAGCAGCGCATCGAGCATCAACGCTCCGTCCTCCAGGAGCATCCGCAGGTCCCTGCCCTCGATGACGCGGCGGATGAGCGAAAAGCCGTTCGTATGCGGACCGCTGCTCGGTAGCCCGATGAGCAGGTCGCCTGGCCGCATCGCCGGCCTCCGCGGCAGCAGCGCCTGCCGGTCGACCAGGCCAACGATCGTACCGGCCACGTCGCACGAGCCGGCCGCGTAGACGTCCGGCATCTCAGCTGTCTCGCCGCCAAGGAGCGCGCAGCCCGCCGCCGCGCACGCTTCGGCCGCACCCGTGACGATTGCAGCGACGTTTTCCGGCACAAGCTTGTCAACCGCGATATAGTCGAGGAAGAAGAGCGGCCTCGCGCCCTGCACGAGGATGTCATTGAGACAATGGTTGACAATGTCCGCGCCGACACCCTGCCAGCGACCGTGCGCCGCCGCCAGTTTGACCTTCGTGCCGACGCCATCCGTCGAAGCCACCAGCAGCGGCTGCGGCGGCAGATCGTTCAACGCGAACAGGCCGCCGAAACCGTCGGCCTCAGCCACCACGTTCGGGGTGTGCGTCGCCTGCACCGCAGCCTGCATCAGCTCAACCGCCTTCCTGCCCGCATTGATGTCCACGCCTGCAGCCGCATAGCGGCCGGACGGCCGATGCGCGGAATCCCCGTCGCCTGCTGGCGACTTCGAAGACTTTCCGGGAAGGAGGCTCATTCAGCTTGCTCGTCGATTGACTCGAATCAACTCACCGTCCAGGGAGGACTGATTCGCGATAACATCATGGATGCGCCCGGCCAGACTTTCGAAGTCAGGATCGAATGTGCGCGAGACGATGCCGCTGTACAGCGACGACTCAAAGTGCAGCCGAACGAAATGTCTGCGATTCAAAGTCAGGACGGCCCGGTTGAACTCCTTTGCGACTGAAAGTACAACTTCATCGGGAAGACTCTGATTGGCCTTTCCGTCCTCTTGAATTGTCAGAACGTCATGCCCTGACTCGCGCAGTTCTTCGACAACGGGCAACGGAAGGTTCTCGTCTGCATACAAACGCGCCATTGCTATGACATCTCGTTGTCGGCGATCTGGCGATCAACTTCGTCCCTGTTTGCTCGATAGTAGGACCAGGCGTTGGCGAGGTCTTCGGCGCGCAGGGTGGGATAGGCGCCGAGTATCTCCGATTCGCTTATTCCGAGAGTTCGGCCCTGGACCAGCAGCCACACAGGGATTCGCGTGCGAACAACACAAGGTTCCCCGCCCATTACCCCGGGCAAACTCTCTATGCCCGGAAACACGCCGCCAATGTCTCGGGCAATCAGTTGCAGCAACTCTGATTTCTCTGCCGCTGTCATGTCCGGAATCAGCTCTCGAACTTTCTCTAGCGTTGTCATTGGACTTCACTCCGAACAGATGCCTCTATACTCGTTTCCAGTCGCTGCAACTTTAGCAGGAAAAACGATTGCTTGCACGACCAGCCGGCGCGCTCATGGACGCTGTATTTTGGTCACTTACTCAAAGCTGAACCCTCGAATACCGACAGCAAACAGAACAACCGCGGCCGCCAGCAGAACGCCGACCTCCGGAAGGACGTCGCCAAAGCCGCCGCTGTACCAGATCAGATCATGGAAGCCGTCCATCGCCCAGGCAACAGGCGACAGATGCCCAAGCGTCCGCATGAAGTCGGGCACAATCTCCAGCGGCCACCACGCACCGCCCAGTGGCGCAAGCGAAAGCGATAACAGCAGAACAAAGCCGCTGGCCTGGCCCTCGCTCTTGATCCAGGGAGCCAGCGCGAAGGTCAGCGCGGTGATGCACAGAACGAAGGCTGCCATGACCGCAAACAGCGCCGGCAGATCGTCCCCAAATTCCATCCCCGCGATCCAGCCGACGACAAAAACGATCATATATTGGATCATGCCCAGCACAAAGTAGACCACAATCTTGCTTCCGAGAATCTGCCCCCGCGAGAGAGGCAGCGCCATCAAACGTTGCAGCGTCCACTGCTTCCGCTCGCGCAGCAGGACCGCCATCCCCCCCAGTACGGTGAACATGACGTACAGCGATCCCATCCCCGGCGCCGACTGGTTGAACCCGTTGTCGGAGGCATCGAGGCCCGCCTCCCCTTCCCCGGTCTCGAATCTTACCGCCGCCGGCATCTCGATCAATTTCTGCTCTGCGTTTCGGTAGAGCCCGTCCAGGAACTCCGTCCGCACCGCCTCGTTGAAAGCAGGCAGGCCTAGCCCGGCGGTCAGGTTGTCCAACAGTGCCCCCGCTACGCCGGCCGTCATCGACGCGCTGTTGACGCGTTGCAGCACCGCATCCAGGCCCTGCAGGACCGCGTCCGGCTGTAACGGGTCCGAACTCGAATAGTAGTCGATACCTGCTTGCTCGAATTTCTCTAGCGCGGCCGCGTAGCCGGCGGGGATGACGATCAGCGCCTCGGTTCTGCCCCTACGCGCCCGTTCGACCGCGCGTTCGAGGTCCAGTGCTTCGCCCTCCAGCCTGCAATAGTCATCGGCGTCGTTGTCAAGCGGGCACAGAACCAGAGCATCGTTGGTCGCGCGCAGCTCGTCTATCAGACGTGCCGACAAACCGCTCCCGTCCAGGTCGATAAGGTCAACCCGCAGTCGGGGCTCTCCGCCACCGACGAACTGCCCCAGACTCCAGCCAATGACGACCGTAAGCAGGACCGGAATCACCAGCAGCCCGACCAAGTTGCCCCGTTGCGAGAAAAAGATGCGCAGGTCGTTCAAGACGATCGTCAGAATTGGTCGCATAGTCACTAGGAGTACCAACTGTTGCCAGTCTTCAATTGCAGGCGCAACTGCCAGGCGAAAACCGCCGTTTGGACGTTATAGGTCCAGTCTGCGCTTGAAGAGCCACATTCCCACGAGAAACAGGACGAGTCCCTGCGCCACCAGCACCAGCAGATTGAGCGCGATGTCGGTCTGCCCGCTGGCCAGCTTGATAAACGCGTCTACACCCCAGTATATCAGCGAGAACTGCGCCGCCTGTTCCGGCAGCGAGAAACCGAACGCGCCCCCAAGGACGGCCAGCCCAATGTTGATGAGCGGCCCGAACATCACAACCTGCTCCGGGGTCCGCGCCAGCCCGACCAGGAAGACGCCCACGCCCGATACGCACAGCGCCAGCGCCGCCACGACCGCGAGAACGGCCCCCCCGTTCGTCCCCCAGATCATCGCTGTCTCGCCGATGACGATCGTCGCCACCACGGTCAGCGCTGCCAGCAGGATCAGAATCTGCAGGAGAACCGTCACCAGGTTCCCTGCCACCTTGCCCACAAGCAAATAGAAACGCGGCGTCGGCGAAACAATCACCCTCTGCAGCGTCCAATTGCGCCGCTCCTCGTAGATGGAGTGGATGCCGAACACACCTGTGAAGAGAGCGAAGAAGACCGCCTGCGACGCACCGATCGGGACGATCAGTCGAGCAAACGTTGGCGCCTCTTGCAGCGCATCCAACGGCTGACGGTTGACAGAAATGTTACTCGCACCCGGTTTGATCAGGCAGAACAAGGGCTCAAGTACCGACGCATCAAGGCCCTGAATTGAAGCCAGCGCCGCCGGCAGGTCGATGCCGCTCAGGTCCAAATTGCTGACGTCGACAGCGCCGGTGTCGATATTGGCAAGAGCGATATTGTCGAGAACGTCACTGTCAAGAACGACATTGGCCGATGTTTCCACCGTGGCGCTCAGCGCGACGCTCACGCGCATAAACTGGTTGACGATACCCGTTGCAATGGCGTGAACAACTCGCGCCGAGATCGGACGGCCGTCGTTGCCGTATACCTCCACGGTCCCGGCTGGATTGCCCAGCTCGGCGCGCACCCTTCCCTCACCGTCCAGGAGGAACCGGGGGAGCATCCCCCGGCTGAAGTCCGGTGGAATTATCACCGCGGCAGCGTACTCACCGCTGTCGACCCCGGCGCGCGCCGTGTCAGGGTCTGCAACCGGAGAAGCGTCGAGCAGGTCGTCCAGCGTGCCCCCGGCTGCGAAAGTCGCAGACTCCTCCCCTTCGCCATCGCCCAGCAATCTGCACTCGACTTCGCCAAAATCCAGTCCGGCGCCGCCGGCAGAGTCGGCGTTCCCAACCGGCCGCGATAGGAGTATTCCAGCGATCTGATCGCCAAAGTTGAGCGCCGAACCGCTCTCCAACAGCGAAGCCAGTGTGACTTGGGAATCCCCAAACGGAATCGTGACATCTGCGAAGTCAAACGGCAGCGAGCCGGCATCAGGGAACTGATCGGGTAGGCCCATCACTTCCCGAACATCGACGGCTTCGTCCAGGTTGACCACCGCCACCGCGATCTCTGCGAATTCAGGGCTGTCCGACCCGCCGCCTCCCCCAAACGCCAGCCCGATGATCGTCGACAACACCAGCGGCGTTGCGAACGAGAGCAGAATCAGATTGCGATCGCGGAAGAAGATGTACAGTTCTTTGCCGGCAATTGCGAGGATCTTGCGCATCAATCAGAGGTTGGAGAATCTGCAGGAAAGGTTTTCCGCTCGTTGAGGGCCTCGAGAACTAATGTCCGGTAGCTAGTCCCGCAGCTCGCGCCCGGTCAGGGCCAGGAAGACCGCTTCGAGGTCCGGCTCGCGCACCGCCACCGACTGGACTTCCAGGCCGGCGGAGTGGAGGGCCTGTATGATGAGAGGTAGTGCCGTGCGGCCCTGCTCGGCAAAGACGGTCAGACGCCCGGACGCAGACTCGCCGGACCCGTCGCCGGCTTGCTCGGGTGCATCGTAGAGAACCCGTGTGACCAGGGCGACCTCATCGCGGACGCGCGCCGGCGTCCCTTCTGCAGCCGCACCTACGACTGTGAACTCCAGCCGGTCCTCTTCGCCCACCTGCTGCGTCAGCTCCGACTGCGTCCCCATGGCGATGATCTCTCCGTGGTCCATGATGCCGACGCGGTCGCTCAGCTCCTGCGCCTCCTCCATCAAGTGCGTCGTGTAAAGCACCGTCATGCCGTCTTCGTCGCGCAGTTGCTTGACCGTGTCGAGGATGCGGCGCCGGCTCTGCGGGTCGATGCCGACCGTCGGTTCGTCCATGTAGATCAGCTGCGGTTTGTGCAACAGCCCGACGGCGATATTGACGCGGCGTTTCATGCCGCCGGAAAAGGTGTCGACGCGATCGTTCCGCCGCTCGTGCAGCTCCATGAAAGCCAGCAGCTCGTCGACGCGCCGGCTGAGCGCCTTGCCGCCCAGCCCGTACATTCGGCCGAAGAAGAGCAGGTTCTGGCGCGCGCTGAGATCGGGATAGAGCGCGATTTCTTGCGGCACGAAGCCCATCAGCCGCTTGGCCGCCATCGGCTGCTTCGTGATCGAGTGTCCGCCGATGACGGCGTCCCCCTCAGTCGGCGCCACCAGCCCGCTGATCATCGAGATCGTCGTCGTCTTGCCCGCGCCGTTCGGACCGAGCAGGCTGAAAATCTCGCCTCGCCGAATCGCCAGCCTCACGCCTTTGACCGCCTCAATGCTTGTGCCGTCGGCGCGTCTATAAGTCTTGCGCAGATTCTGCGCCTCTACAATTGTTTCCATTGTACAGCCTCATGATACTTTACGGATGCGCACCGAAATCGTTTCGGACTTCCCCAATTTTTTCCTCCTGCAATTCCGGTCAGTGGAACTAAGCGTGCAGTCGCTGCGATGTCAATTATGACGACGGCATGAATCGTGGTCAATTTTGCCTTGTCGTCGGAAGCGCAGTACAATTGAGCGGGCAACCGGCGCCGACATGCCGCTGCCGCTTTCCATGTCCCGAATCGGATCGTTTCCGGTGCTCTCCCTGCGGACGGGCGTCCGCTCACCTTATTTGGCAGTTCCTATGACTGCAACCCGTTCGACACTCACACACCTCTCCTGCGGCCGCTGCGGCGAAGAGTACCAAGCGGACCGGCTTATGAACCTGTGCCCGGCCTGCGAGAAACCGCTGCTGGCCCGCTACGACCTGACCGAAGCGGCCCGGACCCTGACGCGCGACTCGCTGGCCAAACGGGAATCCTCGTTGTGGCGCTACGAAGAAGTGCTTCCGATTCAGACGCGCGCCGCGCAGATCAGGCTCGGCGAAGGCTGGACGCCCCTCTTACACGCCCAGGCGCTCGGCGAAGAGATCGGCTGCCCCAATACGCTGATAAAGGACGAATCCCTCAACCCCACCGGCAGCTTCAAGGCCCGCGGCCTGGTGATGGCTGTCGGCCGCGCCTTCGAACTGGGCGCGACGGAGCTGGCCATCCCCAGCGCCGGCAACGCAGCCGGCGCGTTGAGCGCCTATGCCGCCAAAGTAGGGCTGCCCGCACACGTCTACATGCCGCAGGACGTGCCGTCCGCATTTCGCGTCGAGTGCAGCAACCTGGGCGCCGAGGTCACCCTTGTCGACGGCCTGATCACCGACTGCGGCGCCAAGGTGCGCGAGAAGGTCGCGCAGCACGGCTGGTTCGACGTCAGTACCCTCAAAGAGCCCTACCGCATCGAAGGCAAGAAGACGATGGGCTACGAGATCTGGGAACAGCTCGGCTGGCAGCTGCCCGACGTTATCTTCTATCCGACCGGCGGCGGGACAGGCCTCGTGGGCATGTGGAAAGCCTTCGACGAAATGGAGCAGCTCGGCCTGATCGGCGGCGAGCGGCCCCGCATGGTCAGCGTCCAGAGCACCGGCTGCGCGCCGATCGTGCGTGCCATGGAGCAGGGGACCGAGTTTGCCGAACCGTGGGAGGGAGCGCGCTCGCTCGCCGACGGCCTGCGCGTACCTTCTGCCGTCGGCGACTTTCTGATGCTCCGGGCCGTGCGCGAGAGCGGCGGCACCGCCGTCGCCGTCGAGGACGAAGTGATGCTGCATGAGGCCAAACGGATCGGACGGTGCACCGGCGTCTTCCCCTGTCCCGAGGGCGCGGCCACGCTCGCCGCCCAGATTCAGCTGCTGGAATCGGGCTGGCTGGGAGGCGATGAAACCGTCGTCCTGTTCAATACCGGCAGCGGCCTCAAATACGCGCACCTGTGGGCCTGATCAGTTTGACAGCCAACTGCACGGCCAACCGATTATTGGGCAACTTCACACCAATCAGCATTCATCAGATTGTCGAGGTGCAAAGTTGGAACAGATCAAACATCACAGGGCTGCGGTCGCCGGCCCGGAAGAGACCCACGAGAATCTGAGCAACGGCATCAATGCCATCGCCGATCTGCTGGCCCCGACCCTCGGGCCGGTCGGGGGGCATGTCATCAACGAACGGGACGGCACGCGCGGGCCCGAGTTGCTGGATGACGCCGCCACCGCCGTGCGCCGCATCCTCAGCCTCGGCGACCCTCTCATCGACGTCGGCGCCATGCTGATGCGCCACATCATCTGGCGCATTGCCGGCCAGGTCGGCGACGGCGGCACGGCAACCGCCCTCCTCACCCGGAAAATCTATCACCAGACGCTCAAGATGATGACCGCCGGAATCGGCTACCGCGAGCTGGAGATTGGCCTGCGCGCCGCCACCGCAGCGGTGCGCGATCACCTCGAAAAGATAGCCATCCCGGTCGAGACCGAAGACGACCTCGCCCTTGTCGCCCTCACCGTCGTCAAAGACCATGATCTGGCTGCTACCATCGGCGAGCTGAGCTACCTCCTCGGCGCCGACGCGCGCGTCTCCGTCGAAAAATACGTCTCCCCATACCTGGCACGCGAATACCACGCCGGCGCCAACTACAAAGCCGAAATCGCCAGCTTCCATCTTTACACAGACCCGATCCGCAAATGGGCCGTCTACGGCGACTCCACCATTGCGCTGGTCGATGACACGATGTCCGAGGCCGACGAAACGATCGGGCTGATCGAGGCCGCCCTGAAGACCGGCAAAAAGTCGCTTATAATCATCGGCTCCCATTTCAAGGAAGAAGCGCTCCACGTCATGGTGCGCAATCAGACCGAGGAAAAGAAGAAGATCTCGATCCTCGGCGTCCAGATGAAGGAGATCGGCGACTCGCGCCGCATGGCCTTCCGCGACCTGACCACGCTCACCGGCGCCACAATCCTCGGCCGCAACTACTACGCCTACGCCGCCAAGGCAACCGAGGCCGACCTGGGCGAGGCGCTGCGCGTGCAGGTCGACCGCAAAACAATGCAGCTGCAGCCCTACCAGGGCCGTACCGCCGCGGTCCAGGAAACGGTTGACCAGCTGCGCCTCCGTCTCGAAGGCCTGCGCGTCGACGATGACGAGCGTTCCGAAATCATAAACAGGCTGGCCGCCCTCACCGGCGGTATGGGCGTGCTCAAAGTGGGCACCAACCTCAAACAGGAACGCGACATCCTCTCCGGGCTGTCGGAGCGGGCCCTCACCGCCGTGTCGCTCGCACACAAGACCGGCGTCCTACCCGGCGGCGGCGCTGCATTCGTCCACGCCCGCCGCGCGCTCGACGACCTGGAGCTGGAGGGCGACGAGAACTTCGGTGTCAAAGTCCTGCGCGACGCACTGGACGCTCCTTTCCTGCAGATCGTCAAGAATGCAGGCATCGAATCTCCATCCGTCGCTGCCATATACCTCGAGGAGGCCGGCCCGGGCTACGCCTACGACGTCGTCGGCAAGGAAATCGTCGACGCCCGCGAGTCAGGGCTCATCGACGTCACCGGCGTCCAGTCGGCTGTCCTCGAGACCGCCGTCAGCGGCGCCCTCATGGCCCTCGGCACCAACACGATCGTCTACCACAAGGATCCAACCCAAAGCATGGAACCGTAAGCCGTTCGCTGTCGCCAGGCAACGCACGAGCAGACCGGGTTAACTCTTGGAGCTGCAGGCTGAAGTCAACCAGAATTACGCCGACGGGCTATCCAATCACGCCAAGTAAAGAGCAATCATGTCGATAATCCTTTCCCTTTCAGAATACGCCGGCAGTGTATGGGCTGCCGGCCCCTATGGGCTCTTTACACTGGGCGAAGACGAATTGACGCCTACGCCCCAGCCCATGGAAAGACTGACCGCCGCCTGCGCCCTTGATGACCGCATCTTCACCGGCGGCGCCCCTTTCGGCATCGCCTACCTCCTGGACTCGGCGGAGCAGTGGCAGGCCGCCTGGCGCGAAGGCGCCGAAGCCGCAATCCTCACCTTCTCCGCCGCGCCCGACTACGACGACTCCGGCGTGATCCTCGCGGGCAGCGAAGGCGACGGCGTCCTGCGCAGCCGCGACCGCGGCCTCCGCTGGATGCCGACCAATTTCGGACTGCAAAACCTCACCATCCTCACGCTCGCCTGGGCCCCGCCAATGGACGAGGACGCCTGGCCCCGCTGGCAGATCGTCTTCGCCGGGACCGAGGAGGGCATCTACCGCTCCCCCAACGCCGGCCTCGGGTGGAAACGCAGCAGCTCTGCCGACGCCGCCTATCAGACCGTAGCGGTCGCGCCGGACGTGCACTGCAGCGGCCAGGTCCTCGCCGGCACCGAAACCGACGGGCTCTGGCAGTCGACCGACGGCGGGCGCACCTTCGCCGCCGTAGAAGGCGCGCCCGAGCAGGTGAATGCCCTGATCGCCGTCGCCTCCGCGCCTGCCGGTGACAATCCGGTCAACTGGTTACTGAGCGACGACACCCAGTTGTGGCGCTCGGACGACGGCATCGCCTGGTCGCCGGTCGGCGGCAGCCAGCCGGCCCTCTGTCTGATGGAAGTCGAGGGCCGCATCTATGCCGGCGGTGAAAACGGTGTCTCTGTGCTCAACCCGGACGGCCTGCAGGCCGAACGACAGCTGCAGATGCCCGCCGAACTGACCGGCGCCGCCTAGACGTACGTGCGCGATTGTTGAACGCCGCGCCCGGCGGTGCCGCCAGAATGCGGCAACAGTTGGGCCTTCTTCTGGCGGGATGCCCAGCCCCGTTCTCCCTTTATCTCTTTTGAGCGCCGGAGCTCCCCATGCTTCTGATAGACGCCCACCTCGACCTGGCCATGAATGCGCTCCAGGGCAATCGCGATCTGACGCGTTCGGTCTATACGATTCGCGCAACCGAAAAAGGGGAAAGCGGCAAAGGGATGGGCGTGGGCACCGTCGCCTTCCCCGAAATGCGCCAGGGAAGGATTGCGCTCTCACTCGCCACGGCCATCGCCCGTTCGACCGGGCGCCCGGCCCCCAATATCGACTACGACCATCCCACCCAGGCCTGCGCCATCGCCCAGGGGCACCTGGCCTACTATCGCGCGCTGGAAGAACAGGGAATCGTGCGCATCATCACCAATCGCGCCCAGCTAGACGGCCACTGGCGCGACTGGGCCGCCTTTGATCAGGCCGGTGGCGACGAGCCTCCCTTGGGATTTCTCCTCTCTATGGAAGGGGCCGATCCGATCCTTTCCCCCAAACACGTCGAGGCTTGGTACAACGCCGGGCTGCGCGCAATTGGCCCCGCCCACTACGGCCCCTGCCGCTACGCCGGCGGCACCGGCACCGAACTCGGCCTCGGCGACATGGGACCGGATCTCCTGCGCGAGATGGAACGATTGGGCATAATGCTCGACCTCACACACCTGTCCGACCAGGCCTTCTGGCAGGCCCTTGAGATCTTCGGCGGCCCCGTCCTCGCCAGCCACAACAATTGCCGCGCCGTCGTCCCCCACCAGCGCCAGTTCAGCGACGAGCAGCTGCGCGCGATTATCGAACGCAACGGCGTCATCGGTATGTCGTTCGACGTCTGGATGGTGTCCACGAAGTGGAAGGCGGGCCAGGACTGGAACTTCGACATCATGCTGGAAGACATCATCCCCCATGTCGACCACATCTGCGAGCTGGCCGGCAATGCCGGCAACATCGCGATTGGCACCGACCTTGACGGCGGATTCGGTCGCGAGCAGTCTCCCGCCGACCTCGACACAATCGCCGACCTGCAGCGCATCCCCGAACTGCTGCAGGCACACGGCTACGCCGACGCAGACATCGCCGCCATCTGTCACGGCAACTGGCTGCGGCTGCTGCGCGATGCTCTGGGAGACTAGAGATGGCACGAGGCGCCCTGTTGTTCGCAGCAATGCTTGTGATGGCAGTCGCCCTTCTGGCATGCAATGCAGCCGGCGACGGAGAAGGCGCCCAGGCCTCGCCAGGCGATCCGCCGTCGAATCGTGCCGCAGCCATACCGACCGCCACGCCGCCCCCAACCGAGGAGCCTGCTCCGGAGGTTGACCCTTCCGTACAGGCCGCGGACGCATCTGATCCTCTGCTGGTCGCGCAGGGAGATATTCTCTACCAGCATTACTGCGCTTCCTGCCACGGCGTCGATCTTGAAGGGCAGGCCAACTGGCGCCGGCGCGACGAAAACGGCTTCTTGCCGGCCCCGCCCCACGACGCCAGCGGCCACACGTGGCACCACCCTGACCAGTTGCTCTTCGACGTCACCAAGTATGGTACGACGGCCGTAGTAGGTCGCGGATACAAGAGCACAATGATAGGGTTCGAAGAGCAGCTCAGCGACGCCGAGATCTGGGCCGTGCTTTCCTTCATCAAGAGCCAGTGGCCGCCGAAGATTCAGGCCGCGCAACCAAAGTGATCGAATCCAACTCCGGTTTGGCGCCCCTATGGCCGACCATCCATTGCACAGAGCAGGGACGGGGAGACAGCTCGAATGCGTAAGGAAGTCTACACCGACAAGGGCGCCAAGCCCGCCGGCATCTATTCCCAGGGCATCGTCGCCGACGGCCCGGTCGCATACATCGCAAGCCAGGGACCGCTCGACCCCGCCACCGGCAAACGGATCGAAGGCGGGTTCCGAGAGCAGGCCGCCCGAGTCTTCGATAACCTCACAATCCTGCTGGAGGCGGCTGGCACCTCATGGGAGCATGTGACCAAGGTAGGCGTCTATCTGGCCGATCTCAGCGACTTTGCCGAGATGAACGAGGTCTACCAGAGGTACGTCACCAAGCCCTACCCCGCCCGTACCACGCTCGGCTGCCAACTGCCCGGCACTCTGATCTCGGCCGACTGCATCGCGGTTGTGCCGGAGTAGGTGCAGGGAACGCCGCTACCGAAGACAACAACCCCAGCCAGGAGAACGACATGACCTTCGACGAATTCAAAGCCAGCCTGTCCGGAGACGCCCCGCCCACCGGAATCGGCGCGCCGCTGACCGCCCTATGGATGGAGGCCGGCGATGACTGGGACGGCGCCCACGACGCGCTCCAGGGCCAGCCCGACGGCAACGGCTCGGCCTGGGTGCATGCCTATCTACACCGCGTGGAAGGCGACCTGCCCAACGCCGACCACTGGTATCGCCGCGCCAGTCGACCCGCCAGCAGCGCGCCTCTGCCCGAAGAATGGGAAGAGATCGCACGCGCGCTGCTGCAGGACTAAACGAATCGCGTAGAACCCAGTCTTTGCGCGCCGCGGCTTCGTCCGCCTGCCAATAGGTGTCCAGCCATGCCTTCCGCCCGTCTCGCGCCCTCTGCCCAACGCGTCCCCGTCTCCCGCATCCGCGCCCTGGCCGACGTCGCCTTCAGCATGGAGGACGTGCTTTTCCTCCAGTTCGGAGAGTCTACCCTGCCCACGCCGCCCTATGTGATCGAGGCGGTGACTCGGGCCGCGCAGGAGGGCTGGACATTCTACACCGCCAACCAGGGTCTGCCGTCGCTCCGAGAGGCAATCGCCGGCCTGACCAGGCGGCTCCACGCCGTCAACGTCGACGCCACCGAAATCCAGATCGCCGCCGGCGGCGTGCAGGCGCTCAACCTCGCCATCAAATGCGTCATCGATCCGGGCGATGAGGCGCTCGTTCTCAGCCCGAACTGGCCAAACGGCTCTGCCATGGTCGAGATGTTCGGCGGCCGCGCCGTTGAGATCCCCATGGCGCGCCTTGGCCGCCGTTTCACCCCCGACCTCGACGCACTCGAGGCCGCGCTGACCCCGCGCACACGCCTGCTCCTTTACGCCTCGCCCTCGAATCCCCTCGGCTGGACCGCGACCGTCGCCGAACAGCAGACGCTGCTCGACTTCGCCCGCGACCACGGCCTCTGGCTCCTGGCCGACGAAGTCTACGAACGCATCTACTACGGTGGCAGCCAACGCACCGCCGCGGACAGCGGTCAGGGGCAGGCTCCGCCCTACGCCGGACAGCGAGCCCCTTCAATCCTCCAGCTCTGCACCCGAGCCGACGCCGTCATCGTCGTCAACTCCTTCTCCAAGACCTACCGGATGACCGGCTGGCGCCTCGGCTGGATGGTGGGCCGCGCCGATTTCGTGCAGAAGGCCGCCCAGCTCAATGAGTTCATCGTCTCCCACGCGCCGACCATGGTCCAGCGCGGCGGCGAGGCCGCCATCGCCCAGGGCGAGGATGACATCGCGGCCATGGTCGAGGAGTTTCAGGAGCGGCGCGACTTTGCAGCCAGCCTCTTGCGCGCCGCGCCCGGCGTCAACCTGCCGGAGCCGGAAGGCGCCTTCTATCTCTTCCCGCAGCTAGACGGCGTCGACGACTCGTACCAGTTCGCCCTCGATCTTCTGCAGAAAACGCACGTCGCGGTCGCGCCCGGCAGCGCATTCGGCAACGGCGGCGAAGGCTCGATCCGCATCTGTTACGCGCCCGGAATGGATGTGCTCAGACCGGCGATGGAAAGAATCTGCGAGTTCATTGCTTCGCAGGCAAATAACCGCTAGCAAACCCTACCCCGTCCAAGACCAACCACACGAGGAACAAAGTATGAACCCGCAAGCGATCCTGGAAGAGCTCAAAACTGTCGATACACCTTCAATCACCAATGTTGTTGCCACCTATCCCAATGATCCGCTCTGCCTCGGCCTATACAACCCCTGGACCGAGAACTGGTATACCGACCAGACGATCCGCTGCATGTACCCGGAAATGGGGGCCCTCGCAGGCTATGCCGTCACCTGCGTCTACGGGTTGCCCGACCCCAACTTCAACCGCCTCTCCTTCATGGACGTGTTGGACGCTTTGGAAGCTTCCCCCAAGCCGACGATTCTTGTTCTGGAACAGAAGTTCCCGCCTCAAATCGCCGGCAAAGTGGGGCTGGCCGGCGGCAACATGACCGCGGCCCTGAAGGCAATCGGCTGCCTTGGCTGCATCTCCAACGGACCGTCGCGCGACATCGACGAGATCCGACCGATGGGCTTCCAGTATCTGCTCAGCGGCGTCACACCGGGCCACGGCGATATGGCCGTTCACTCGGTCAACGCGCCTGTGCACGTCGCCGGCATGGACGTGGCCCCTGGCGAAATCGTCCACATGGATGAGAACGGCGCCTGCAAGTTTCCCGCCGACAAGATGGAGAGTGTCCTCAGCAACGTCAAGCAGCTGCTGGACGGCGAAGCCGACCGCATCGGCCGCCTGCAGAACGCCTCCACCGCCGCCGAACTGCGGGCGATCATGTCTGGCCACAGCTATGGCGAGGATGAGGAGTAACAGTCGAGGAGAGGAATTCTCCGTTTGCGCTCCCCGCCAGTCTACGCATTGAGCTCAGGGCAGCGTATCCGCCTTCTGCGTCACGTCGATCTGTGCCGCGACCCAGCCGTCGTTATCGCTCAACACGTCGTCGTTGATGCGCAGGTAGAGGATGCCGTGCTCCCGCGCTTGCAGTGTTGCACGCTCGCCGACTGAAAAGCGCTGTCCGTGTTCGCCGATGCGCCCAATCAACGCGCCGCCCGGCCCGCGGGGAATCGGGTAGAATCCGGGTGCAGGAAATTCAGCGTGCCCTTTCGGCCCGTGATACTCTTCCGGCGTGTACAGCCACTCGCCCCAGGCCTCAATTTCGACAAGGTCGCCCTGGTTGACCCGCACCCCCGTACTCTGCCAGTCACGGTATGCGTAGATGCGTTTCTCGATCAGCTCGTCGTGAAATCGCGTATCGGCCAGTCCCCGCCGTACCGTTCCCTGCAGCATTGCCAGTAGCAGAACCGCCCCGACCAGTAAGAGGACCCGTCGCATCGGTCACTCTCCCACATCCGGCCGCAGCTCAAGCACCGGCTCCGCCCTCGTGCCGAGGATCCACTTGCTGTTCTCCTTCAGCTCACCGGCGATTAGATAGTCGATATACCTCTCCGCCAGCGCGCCCTTGCCCTCCAGCTCGCCCAGTATGGCGCGCACGGCCAGCTGCTGCGCCTCGGTCGTAAGCCGGATCTGTTCGGCCTCCGCCGCGGCCGTCGCCGTGATCCGGTACGCGTCGGCGTCGGCCCGCTTCTGCGCCGCGTAGAATTGGGCGTCGGCCGCGATGCGCTGCTGCGCCGCTTCCGCCTCGGCCTGCTCCTGCAGCTGCCCCGCCACCATCCGGTCCTTGATCGCAGACAGCACCTCCGCCGGCGGTGACGCGCTCTGGATCTGCACCGTAATGAACTCCACCCCGTACTGGTCCTCCTTCTCCTTCAACACCTGCATCATCTCCAGGTTCATCTCGCTGCGCTGGTTCATCACCCCGGTCATCGCCTTCGTGTTGATCACGTCGCGCAGTCGGCCCTGCACAAACTCGAAAACAATGCGCTCCGGGTCGTCCACCGCCAGCGCAAACCGTTCCGGGTTGGTCACGCGGTAGGTATACTGCAGCGAGACGTCCATCGTCACGTTGTCCGAAGTCATCGCCGGAATGCGCTCGACGTAACCCAGCCTCTCGATAACCTTAACGATTATCACCGTGTCGACCAACGGGATCTGCGCGTGCCAGCCGGGCGTCTGCACGCCCAGAAAGCGCCCGCCGCGCAGGTGCAGCCCGCGCTCGAATTCGTGAATCTTGTAGACCGCCGCCCTGCTGACGTAGAGCGCCATGAGGATGACCGCCAGCGCCGCCAAAACCACGATCGACAGCTTGTAGACGTAGTCCAGGTTCGGCCCATGACTCCTGCGCGGTTCGGATACAACTGCCGCAGTAGTTTCTTCGCTCATTTGAATGTCTCCTAGAAAAGAACCATCTCCATTCTTCACAGTTTGCAATAGGCCTTTTGCACCGACAAAGCGCTGCATGACCGCAGGAGGCCCGGATAGTAGCTGTCCGCTCCAATGTGAAAGGATGGAGATGCCTCTTTCAGCTCTCAACGGGCGAACCAGCCGACGCAATATCGGCGGCAGGAGCAGCGACCCACTCAAGATGAGCCAGCCCAGGCCGGTCAACGGGATCAACATCAAAAGAGAACCGGCCATGCCGCCAGACTCGATGCCAAAGCCGATCGCATTGAACAGCTGACAAACAAGCACACCGCCAAAGAGCACGGCCGCGCGCACTCCGTTTCCATGAGCGCTCGAAACCGCCGGTGGCGCGAGCCAGAAAAGAACAGCAGACACGGCAGCGGCGGCGGCCGACAGGAGTGTCCCCACCCAGGCGAAGTCCGGCATTGCCATTTCGTCGACGAAGAAGAAGAGCGGAAGGGTCAACGCAGCGTGGGGAAAGACGGTGTAGGCGGCCAGGAGACGTTGCGAACGCCGCCAGCCGACCCAGGACACAGCTGCAAAGTAGGGGGCGAAGGGGAGTAGAAAGAGCGCGAAGACCAGGATGGATGTGCCGGCCCAATTTTCCCGGTCCCCGAGGCCGCTCAAGAGATATGGGGTAGACCACGAGAGCGTCGCCACCGCCTCATATACGGCGAAGCCCAACCACGGGTAGAACCAGAGAGGACGTCCCAAACGCCAACCCAGAATCGCCCCGCCCACGTATACGGCCCGCAGCGCCCAGCGCACAACCCACCACCATTCCAGCACCGGCAGCTGCTCTGCCGCGGTCGTACCGAGCCAGATGCCAGCGGGCAGCAGCAGGAAAGGCAGGGCGATGAGCCCTGCGGTCCCCATTTCCTCAGAACGGCCCATAGCTGATCCAATCGAACAATTCCGACTTTAGATTCAGCTTACTATACGTGGCACCGCCCAAACGGACTCAATTCGGCCCGTTCGCGGGCGATTCATGTACGGTTGTAGAAAGTGGCAACTGCGGCGCCAGGCAACGCCTGGCAGGGAAAATGAAGTAAGAGGGAAAAGCAGGAGTGCCAGGGCCCGTTTCGGGCGAGGACGTCTGGCCACAAAGAGAGGGTCAATCAAACTCGTCAGCCGCCTTTTGCGCGAACGGCTGGTTATTCTTTCGATCGCCATCGTTCTTTCGGCCCGCCGTACGACGGCGCTTCCGCCCCTTGCGGCGCGGCTTGGGCCTTTCCGGCGAAATCTCTTCCTGCGAAACAACCGGGTACGCGGCAAAGACCGCAACGTCTGACTCGCTGTCCGCGAAATAGATGCGCTCGCGCCGGAGCGTGCGTGCGTAGTCGTCGAATCCGAGCGCGTCGACCAGCTCATCGGGGCGGCCCGTCGCACCGGCCCGCATCTGCACGCGCAGAAATATGCGATGCTCGCCCGCCGCCTCGTCGTAACCCGAGTAGCGCAGCACAAAGACCAGCGGGCGCAAATTGTAGCTGTAACGCTGACCGTGCCGCTCCCTCTCGCGCCAGCACGCACTCCCGGCCAGGAACGCGTCAAGCCTGGCCCGCAGCTCCGCCTCGTTCACCTCGTCCGGCTCGGCGAAGATCAGGATCGTATAGTCGGCCCCGATCGTCAGCGATTGCGGTGACGCAGTCTTCAGCGGCACCTCCCTGCCATCCAAGAGGCGCACGCCCGGCGGAAGTTTGTGGCGAATGCGCGCCACCAATTCCTCTAGCGGCAGCGGCGGGCTGAAGGTCACGTCGAGCAGCTCCTGTACGCCCGTCATCCCAAGCCCCAGCGGCGCCGCGAACTGGATATGCGGCTGCGGGTTGAAGCCCTGCTTGTACAGAAGCGGCAAATCGGCCCGGCGCAACGTGCGCTCCCACAGGCGCATCTCGTCCTGGTGGCCGATAAACTTGATCGCCTCGCCCTTTTCATATGTGAATCGCACCCGCTGCCGCGCGGGCGCCTTCGCCATGGCGGGCGGTAGCGGCTGATCGACGGTTTGCGTCATGCGACCTCCGCCTCGACAATGCGCTGGCTGACCGTGCCGTGCCGCCGCTGCGGCACGCGCTCGTCGAACTGCCCTTTCGCTTCGCTCAGCTCCAGGATCAGCGCCTCGTCCACGCCCGAACCGGCCGGCAGCCCGACGCCCTCCCCGTTCATCTCCTCGTTGAAATAGAGCGGGACCGGCACGACGTCGACCGGCTGGCGCGCCTTGTCCTTGCCCAGCGGCGGGCAGCACCAGGCCTCGTCGGGCGCCTCCCGCCGTTGCTCCTTGAAATAGCCCAGGATGCCGCAGGAGAAGCAGTGCTCGCGGCAATCGTCTACCACGCCGCCGGCATACGTGTGCAGATACTCCTGCGCCAAAAACTCCTTGGTCAGCCCCGCCGAAATATGCTCCCAAGGCAGCATCTCGTCTACGGGCCGCTGGCGCCGCGCGAACCAGTCCATCTCCAACTCGCATTCATCGAAGGCGCGCTGCCACAGGTCGAATCGGAAATGCTCGCCCCACGCGTCCAGCTTCGCGCCCAACTGCCAGGCCCGCTCGATCACATCGCACAGCTTGCGGTCGCCGCGCGTCAGAAACGCCTCGACCAATGTCTCGCGCGGGTCATTCCAGGTAAAATGGATGCCCGGCCCCTTCAGCTCCCGCTGCAAGAGCCGGATCTGCTCCCTGATCGTCTCCTCTTCCGCCATCGGCACCCACTGGAACGGCGTGTGCGGCTTCGGCACCAGCGTGCTCACGCCGATGCGCACGTTCGCCTTGTTGCCCAGCACCCGACGGCCAACCGCCAGCACCCGCTTGGAAAGGTCGGCGATCGCTTGCACGTCGGCCAGCGTCTGCGTTGGATGGCCGATCATGAAGTACATCTTGATCGTCTTCCAGCCTCGGCTGTACACCTCCTCCGCCGTCCGCAACAGGTCCTCGTCCCCGATCGGCTTGTTGATGATATCGCGCAGCCGGTCGGTCGCCGCCTCCGGCGCGAACGTAAAGCCGGAGCGCCGCCGCCCCTTCTCAAGCAGCTCCATCAGGTCGACACTGAAACTCTCTATCCGCAGGCTCGGCAGGCCGACCGACAGCCGCCTCTCCCCGTGCCGCTCGACCGTCTGCCGCACCAACTCCTCGACATAGGTGTAGTCGCTGCTGCTGAGGCTGAGAAAGCTGACCTCCTCGAAGCCGCACTCGGCGATCATCTCGTCCACCGCGGCCAGGACCTCCTCCACCGGGCGCTCGCGCACCGGACGAAAAATCATGCCGGCCTGGCAGAAGCGGCAGCCGCGTGTGCAGCCGCGCATGATCTCGATCGCGGCCCGGTTGTGGACCACGTTGATGAAAGGCACGATGAACTTCGTCACCGGCGGCGGCATCACCGTCACCACCCGTTTCATGACCGATGCCGGCGCCTGCCCGTTCGTCGGGCGTATCCCTGCGATCGTGCCGTCGGCGGCGTAGCTCGCTTCGTAGAGTGCAGGTACGTAGACGCCGGGAATCTCCGCCAGCATCTCCCACAGCCGCCGGCGGGCCTGCCCGGTCGGCCCCCGCCCGTCTCCGACCGCCCGCTTCCACGCAGCGTGTGCCTCGATGACCTCGAAGATCACCTCTTCGCCCTCGCCGATGACCATCGCGTCAAAAAAAGCGCTCATCGGCTCTGGATTGTAACAGCCCGACCCGCCCGCGATCACCAGCGGATCCGCACCGTCGCGGTCCGCCGCGCGCAGCGGGACTTGCGCCAGTTCGAGCATTGTCAGAACGTTGGTGTAGAGCTGTTCATAGGGGAGCGAGAACGCGAGGATGTCGAAGCTGACAACGGGATGACGCGTCTCCAACCCAAACAAAGGGATACCTTCGCGCCGCATCTCTTCTTCAAAGTCGCTCCACGGGCAGTAGACCCGCTCGGCCAGCAGGTCCTCCCGCCTGTTGATCAGATCATAGAGCACCATCAGACCCAGGTTCGACCCGCCCAACTCGTAGATGTCGGGGAAGGCCAGCGCGATCCGGCCGCTGATGGCAGCGTCATCCCAATCCTTTACGACGCTGTTCAGCTCGCCGCCCGTGTAGCGCGCCGGCTGGGTCACTTTGTGCAACACCCTGTCCAGGGCGCGTGAAATCTGGCTGGGGGTCGACAACATAGTACCCTCCTTCTCGTCTGCCGATCGCCTGCAACCGCGCATCTGGCGGCCGCTCCCGCGAACGGGCGGGGTTCGAACCCGCATTTGGTCGGAGGGCAATGACGTGGGGAGTCGCCCTTCTCCGACAGCTTTGCCCCGGCCCATCCGCGCGGATGGCCGGTGACGCCACCATTATAGGGGTGGCGCGTGCGATGATCAAGTTCACCGGGTTGGGCGCAGACCAAAACTGGGGTGCAGATTCCCATGCCTCGTGCAGCAGCCGAGTCATATCCGCGCCCCGGCAGTTCCCGGCTACTGACCACTGGCGACCGGCCACTGCCGTTTGGACGGTCGGACCGTTCCGGCCTTCCCTTGTGCGGGGGGACTCCACCCGCAACGCCCCTCTGACACATCTCCACCAGCCGGGTAAAGGATCTAATGTAACCCGAATTCGGAGTTGGATTGGGGCCGGCAAGAATGCCATATCTTTGTCAGAGAGATGGAGAGATGACCTCTTCGATTGCCAAGTGCAGGCAATCAGGCCGGCCACGACCTCGGTCTTCAGGGAGGCCGGCTGCACCGGCTTCACCGTCCGCCACACGGCCACACCGGCCCAGCTCTGCCCAGTTGGCAAAGTGGGCAAGCACTTGCGCCAACCGGCTGCAGTCGACGTCTTCCATCTTACTGGTGTCAATATTGTGTCAATTCGCTCTGTTCTATGTCATTTGTGTGGTAAAGCGAAACATACCCCGCGTGCGCGGCGTCTTCAATTTAGAACCGGAAACCGGCTCACTCGTGCATCCGGGGAAACATAGGAGACACTATCATGATGAAGGTACGTCTTTCCGCAGCACTCGCAGTCCTCATCGCCGGCCTCGTAAGCCCGGCGACCGTCTTTGCCGGAGATTGGTGTGTTTTCGACGACGGTACACACGTCCACGTCGCGTGCTCGGATTACACGCCCGAACAGTATAAGAACCGCCACAGCCATGACGACGGCGGCGGCCACTCAGACGGCGACGGCAGCGACGGCCACCACCAGGAAGCCGACTGCATCGTCACCCACGCCGCCACCCCGGCCCAGCTCTGCCCCCTCCAAGGCACCAACAGCTTCCAGTACTACCACATCGGCGCGGACGGCAGCTCGGCCGCTGGCCCCATCATCACGCGCCCGTCTGCCGGCTCCCCCGCTGTGCAGCTGTTCAGCGGCACCAACCCAATGACCGGCAAGTCGGTTACAGTCGAGTACAAGACTGACGGGTCGAACCGTCTGCAAGTGAGCACCTACTATCCCGACACCGAGTACGACACCAACAAGCCCTACGTCTTCTCGGTAAGCGACAACAACGTAGTGACCCACATCAGCTGGTAGGAGGCAGAAGGCCCAGTGAATCTCTCCCTCAGAGGGAATAGGGAGAGATTCACCCTTCCCTCCCCTCCCTCCCTCTTCTTTCTCCTCCATCGAACCAGGACGGACATCGCGCCGGGCCAGCGGGCCGGCGGCCAGATTCAGCATACGGCTTAACAGAGAGAGCACCGGGAAGGCGGGGTCGGGCTAGGCGCGCTGCGGCGCGGGCGTTGCCGTGGGCGTTAGTGGGCGGGCGTCGGCGTCGGCGGCGCGGCAATGACGGCAACGTTTGCGCCATGGCCTGCGGCGAAGTGGGCGTAGGGGCCGTAGATCCAGGCGGGGCCGGCTGCGGTCCGGATGCGCCACCAGTCGCCGGCCCGGTTGCGGCCGGTGATGAGAAAGGTGTCGCCGGCGTATCCGGCGCCGACGATAGCGTAGCCGGTGCCGGGTCCGCTGCGCAGGTTCAGTCCTGTTGTGAGCCTGGCGAGAGGCTGTGGCGGTTGTGTGGGCGCGGGGACCGGGGTTGGGCGGCCAGCCGGTATTGGTGTGTTGCCTGGGGGCGCGGATTGCGGGGGCGGCGTGAAGGACGCATACGCCGCGACAGCCGGCGTGGGCAGCGGGGCGGAAGCGTCGCCCCGCGTCGCCAGTGTGAGTACAATCCAGGCCATGAAGAAGAGCGCCAGCGCCATAAAGGCGGCCTGCGCTACCCGTTCACCGTCTCCATGGCTGTTCTTGTTGCCGATATGCTTTCCTCACGGTGAGCAGACATATAGCCACACGGCGGTATGCTCGCAACTGCCGCCTTTGCAGGGCGGGAAAACGGCGCCTTCGTCCAGCTCGAGCAGCAGGGCAGAGTGGCAGCGGGCACGGTAGAGGCCGGACAGGCGGCATGTTTCGCCGGCAACGAGTGCGGGGCCTTGGAATGCTTCCATCCGGCGCTCTCTTCAAGCCCGGCCGCTCCCCGTTCCTCGGGCATCGGGTAGACAGACGCGATACCCCGCGCGGACCCAGGTTAACGCTTGCGCGCACAGGGGGCTGGCCGGGACGGTCGCGTTCTGGTCAGCTGCACAGTCCGTTCACACTCTTCTTTGCATACCGCGCAGCTCGGCTTCCAGCTCACGGATTCGGGCGGTGTTGGAGAAATGTCGTCCGCGGCCGATGTAGTTGGCAACGACATTGGCCAGGATGGCGACCATCATTGTTATAAGGATGAAGTTGGCCAAGCGCAGCCGCTGCTGCCGTTCAGCTTCCAGGCGGACGCTCAGGGTTGCATCCACCGTTTCATTTTCTACAGCGAGCTCCTCAAAGAGGGAGACTGCCTCTGAGGTCGCGGTTCTCTGCGACACCATCACCATTTGAAACAGGGAAAGCATCATCGCGATGATCGTGAGTATGTTGAAAATTACAGGTTGGCCGAATATACCTTTCATTCCGCGTTCTCCTTTGGTCCTATCGCGTTGCGCAACTCTGCTTCAAGATCACGGATTCGGGCAGCATTTGCGCGCTGTCTTCCTCTGCCCAGAGAGTTGGCAACGACATTGGAGACGATTGCGACAAAGATGGCGGCTATCATGCCATTGACAAACCACTGGCGTTGCTCCTGGTCGGTCACAAGGCGTGCGCTCAGCCTCTGGCCCATTTCTCCGCCCGGCGCGCCCTGTTCGACGATCTCCTCGAGGACCTGAATGGCCTCGACCATCGTTGGTGTCGTACGTAGTGCCGGCTCCGTCAACAGCTGGAACAGTGCGAGCAGCATCGCCGCGATGGTAACGATATTGAACAGGGTGGGTGGAATGGGTTTGTTCATGGGTCCTGTGCTCCTGTGTAAGACCGGCCGCCCTCCGTTCCACGGGCCTGTATCTCAGGAGGGTGATGCGACTGACTGCGCTCACTGCCCGGGTTTTGACGCCTGGCGGCGCACAGGGGGCTGGCCGGGTGGGGACTGGATTCAGCTGACGGTCCCGATATCCGGTTCAAGGGTCGGCGTTCTGCGCTCGGGCCGGGCCTTGCGCGGGTGTTGGGGGCCGGTTGTATCGGTGTGCTCGTTCATTTCTGCGCGGCCGAAGTCGAGCTGGGTCCGGGCGTCGTCGAGCGGGACCTCGCAGGTGGCGTTGTCTGCAAGCCTCATATCGGCGATGCGCTGCTGGTCCTTGAAAGAAAGACAACTGCAAGCAATCAGGTGAAAACGGAATACATGCCTACTCGGTTCGCACCTGCAAACGGCAACTGCAGTATTCGGCAGAAAACAGAACGACGCCGGGCCTTTGCTGTCTGAGAACCAGCATCGCCCCCGCCAGATACTATTGCATGCTCACCCTTCGGACCGACCTACTGCACCACACACGCCAAAGTTTACCAGCCTTAAATGTCATTTTCATGTATTTTGACGCTCTCTTTGTGGAAAGATCGTGTCAGTTTCCCAGAAATATTCGAAGGGAGTAAGTCTGCGTCGGGCCAAGCTCGAAGTGTGCCCGCTGTCCAACCCCTGCATCAAGCGCTGCGTCAAGCGCTGCGTCGAACAGCGCGGACCAAGGGAGGAGATGAAGCGGCCTGTCAAGCCGAGAGGAGAGAAGGAGGCGCTGCGGAAGGGCGTCCCCCAGGATAAACTCCATAGTTTTTTCCTGGTCGATGAACGCCTGGCGCAGTGCTTCGTTCAGGGTTTGGCCTGTTCGTTGGTTGCATTCACCGCTTGCAATATAGCCCCGGTGCAGTCAGACTCCACTGCTGCGCCGGTTTTAGCAGACAGACTACGGGGTCGAATCAATCAATGCCACCCCGGTCCCCTGGCCGAAGTGCCCATGGCCGCCCCCCCGTCTTCAGGGAGGTAGACTGGACCGTACACCACGCGTCCACGCCGGCCCAGGGCGCCGCCCCCTGGCAAGTGAACGCCCCGGCAGCGGTATGGGAAGGCCAACTGCCTACCCTCTGCCTCTGCCAAAGACGGCAGACAATCTCGGCTGGCGCTGACATCTGTTCCCCGCCAGAAGACTTCCACCCCAAATCCGGTCTGCACGCGCCGGGTTGCAGACTTGACTTAGTGTCCTTCCCTTCGTATACTGTTCCCGCTTGCGCCATCGAGAAAACGCGCCCCGTTCGTCTAGAGGCCCAGGACACCACCCTCTCAAGGTGGAGACAGGGGTTCGACTCCCCTACGGGGTACTTACACACCAGTTCCCGCTGCCGACGGCGGGATTTTCTCTTTCCGGCACTCCCCTTGCAGACGCCGAATCGCCCCGTTCAGCGCCCCCGATCTGTCGCCCACCGTTTGCCCATGCCCCCCTTGTGTGATAGCATGACCCCGCCATCGTCAACCAGCCTGACACGGGAAAGCCGTATGGCCGACTGCACCAACTGCGGCACCTGGAACCCCGACGACAAGGATGTCTGCTGGCGCTGCCAGACCGTCCTGCCGCGACCGGTAGAAAAGAAACCCAAGCGCCGCATCATGTTTCTCGGCATGCCCATCTGGGTCTGGCTTGTCGTGGCGCTGATCTTCTTTATGCCTCTCCTCTTCGGTCAGTGCGGCCCCACTATGGTACCTTCCGGATAGTGACCGATCACGCCCACCCCGCGGAAACCGAACTCTTCAACCTCCTCAAAGAATTGAGCGAGACGCCCGGCGTCAGTGGACGGGAGCAGGCCATTCGGGCCGCGGTCGCCGCGCATCTGGCGCCCCTCGTCGATGAGATGCATGTCGACACAATGGGCAATCTCGTCGGCCTGAAGAAGGGTAAGCGTCCGCCGGCAGGGCGGGTCATGTTGGCCGCGCACATGGACGAAATCGGCTTGATCATAACCAAGCTGGACGGCGGTTTTCTTCGCTTCGCCACAGTCGGCGGCGTCGATCTCGCTGCTCTGCCCGCCCAGGAGGTTACAGTCCACGCTCGGGAGGACCTGCCCGGGCTGATCGCCAGCCGTCCCCCCCATGTCCTCACCCCCGAAGAGCGAGAAAAGCCCTTCACGCAGAAGCAGCTGTTCATAGACGTCGGCCTGCCCGCCGGCGAACTCGCCCGAACAGTTTCGGTCGGAGATTTCGTCTCGGTCCGCCGCAGCGCCGAAAAGATGGCCAAGGGACGCGCCTGCGGCAAAGCGCTAGACAACCGCGTCTCGATCGTCGTTCTGCTGGCCGCCCTCCGACTCATGCAGGGCCGGTCGCACCAGTGGGACATCTACGCCGTGATCACCGTGCAGGAGGAGATCGGCCTGCGCGGCGCAACCACCGCAGCCTTTGACCTGGCGCCGGACCTCGGCATCGCGCTCGACGTAACCTTCGCCGAACAGCCCGGCGCCACCCCCGAGGAGTCATTCCCGCTGGGCAGCGGGCCGGCCATCGGCCTCGGCCCCAATCTGCACCCGAAGCTGCGAACCCAGCTGGTCGAGAGCGCCGAGCGCAACGAGATCCCCTATACCGACGAGGTCCTTCCCGGCCATTCCGGCACCGACGCCTGGGCCATGCAGGTCTCCCAGTCCGGCATCCCCACCGCCCTCATCTCCGTACCCGTCCGCAACATGCACACGCCGGCCGAAACGGTCGCCCTCAAGGACATCGAACGCAGCGCCCGTTTGCTTGCTGAGGCGGTCTGCGACCTGCCCGATGACCTGGCCGCGCTCGCGCTCGACCACGAGGACGGCGGCCATGAATGAGCTGCTCGAAAGATTGTCAATCGCCCGCGGCGTCGCCGGCCACGAGGGCGAAGTGCGCGCCATCTTGCGCGAATATGTAGCCCCGCACGTTGACGAAATTGCAGTAGACTCGATCGGCAATCTGATCGCCCGCAAAGCCGGTCCGCAAGACCCGCCAGGCCAGCGCGTGCTGCTTGCCGCGCATATGGATGAGGTGGGCGCCATCGTCATGCGCTGCAACTCGGACGGCACAGTCAAGTTTCGCAGTATCGGCGGCCTCGACCCGCGCATTCTGCCCGGCAAGCGCGTCCGCATCGGTGCCGACGCCGTGCCCGGCGTCATCATGCGCGCGCCGCACGCCGCTCGCGCCGGCAGTCGCGTCGCGCCGATCGCCGATCTGCTGATCGACACCGGCGGCGCCGGCGGCATCCAGGCCGGCGACATGATCACCTTCGAGAGCGACTACGAACAGTTCGGGCGGCTGCTCAAAGGCAAGGCCTTCGATGATCGCGTCGGCTGCTACATCCTGGCCCAGCTCCTGCAAGAGGACTTTCCCTGCCAGCTCGTGGGCGCCTTCACCGTCCAGGAGGAGATCGGCCTGCGCGGCGCACGCGTCGCCGCCTACGCGGTCGAACCGGATCTGGCCGTCGCCCTCGAGGGCACTGTCGCCGACGACCTGCCCCGCGAGGAAGACGTCAGCCCGACCACCGAGCTGGGCAAAGGCCCCGCCGTCTCCGTCATGGATCGCAGCGCCCATGCAGACCGGCGGCTGGTGCGCATCCTGACGCAGACCGCGGATGCGCACAACATCCCCTATCAGATCAAGCAGCCCGGCGTCGGCGGCACCGACGTCGGCGCCATCCATCTCGCCCGTTCAGGCGTGCCTTCCGTGGCCGTAGCCGTGCCTTGCCGCTACATCCACACGCCCGCCGCGCTGATGGACCCAGCCGATGTAGAAAACACGATTGAACTGATGAAACATGCCCTCGCCGGTTCTTTGGCGCGGCCGCTGGAGGCCGCTGGGAGCGAGAAATGAGAACGCTGATCGAAGAGCTGTGCTCGGTCTATGGGCCCACCGGCCACGAAGAGCGTATTCGCGAGGCCATCAGCCGCCTGCTGAACGGCATAGTCGACTCGATAGAGACCGACAGGTTCGGCAACCTGATCGCGCGCAAAGGCCCGACCACCAGCTCTGCCAACGGCAAGCGCATAATGCTCGCCGCCCACATGGACGAGATCGGCGTGATGGTAACCCATGTCGACGCGCAGGGATTCTGCCGCTTCACCACAATCGGCGGCGTCCTGACCAATGCGCTCATCGGCAGCCGCGTTCACTTCGCCAACGGCGTCGAAGGCGCGTTCGGCATGGAGGGCTCCCCTATCGCGCGCGAACGCCCGACGACCGATAAGCTGTTCCTCGACGTCGGCGCCAGCAGCAAAGAGGACGCCCGCGTGCAGGTCGGCGATACGGCCGCTTTCCGCAGCGCCTTCGGCGCGGTCGGGGACCGCCTCTTCGCCCCCAATCTCGACGATCGCATCGGCTGCGCGATCCTGGTCCAGGCCCTGCGCGAGCTTGAAACGACCCCGCACGAAATTCTCGCCGTCTTTACCGTGCAGGAAGAGGTCGGCGCACGCGGCGCAACAACCGCCGGCTACGGACTGGACCCCGAAATCGTGCTGGCAATCGACGTGACCGCCACCGGCGACTTCCCGCAGGCGACGCCAATGGAAGTGGCCCTCGGCAAAGGCCCCGCTATCAAGATCATGGACCGGCGCATGATCGCCCATCCCACCGTGCGCCGCTGGCTCGAAAACACCGCGCGGGACCACGACATTCCCTACCAGCTGGAAGTCCTCGAATTCGGCTCGACCGACGCGTCCGCCGTGCAGATCAGCCGCGCCGGCGTACCCGCCGGCACCATCTCCGTCCCCTGCCGCTACATTCACACCCCTTCGCAGGTCGCCGACTACAACGACGCCCGCAACGCGGTCAGCCTCCTTGTCCACCTGCTGCGCGACGACCCCGCCATCCTGGCGGACATGGGCGGCCGGACAGTTGATACTGCCGGCGTAGCCGCCGGCGAACGCGACGCATAGCCCTACTTTTGAGTCGGATGTTCCGCCTCGTTGCCGACCGCCTGATTGCCTGGCACGTGCGGGGGCAGCGCGCACTGCCATGGCGCGACGCACCGCCCGGCGCCCGCGATCCGTATTCAGTCTGGGTCAGCGAAATTATGGCCCAGCAGACCCGGCTGGCCGTTGTCGTCGACTATTTCAACCACTGGATGGCCCGCTTCCCGACATTGGAGAGCCTTGTCCGGGCCGACCAGCAGGAGGTCCTCAAACTGTGGGAAGGGCTCGGCTACTACAGCCGCGCCAGAAATCTGCACAGGGCCGCCCAAATTCTCGCCCGCGAGCACGCCGGCAAGCTGCCCCGCACCCGCCGCGAGCTCCTGCGGCTGCCCGGCATCGGCGATTACACGGCCGGCGCCATCCTCAGCCTGGCCTACGGGCTGCCCGAGCCGGCGATCGACGGCAACGTCCGACGCGTCCTCAGCCGCCTTTGGGACATCGACGACCGCATCGACTCAACGCCTGCGCAGAAGAAAATCTCGTCCCTCGCCCGCGATCTGGTCGAGGCCGGCCCGCAGCCCGCGGCCGTAAACGAGGCCATGATGGAGCTGGGCGCGCTTCTCTGCCGGCCCCGCAACCCTCTCTGCCGGGACTGCCCCCTGCAGTCCTGCTGCAGGGCCCACGCGCGCGGCGTACAGGACTTGCGCCCGGTCCGCGCGCCCCGCAAGCAGACGCCCCACGTCGACTTCGCCGCAGCCGTCATCTGGCAGGACGCACCTGGCGACTCCCCGTTCTTGATCGCCCGTCGCCCCAATGAGGGCCTTCTCGGCGGCCTATGGTCGCTCCCGAGCGCCAGGTGCGAGCCGGAAGACCAGGACCTGCAGGCCTGCCTGCGGCGCGCCCTTTGCGAAAAACTCGATCTGGCCATCGACGTCACAGGGCCGCTGACCACAGTTCAGCACGCATTCACCCACTTCCGCATGACACTGCACGCCTTCCACGCCCGCATCCACCGCGGAACGCCGCGCGCCGTCGGCTACCAGGAATGGCGCTGGACAACGCTCGATGAAGCTGAACGACACGCATTCTCCGTACCCGACCGCAGAATAACGGACGCCCTGCGCGCGCAGGCGGAAAGCCCGGCATCCACATAGGACTGCCCGCCTTCTGTTCGCTATACGAATTTGAGCTAACTTGTGGGTTCTCTTCCGCCGCCCGGCCGCCGGGTGGGGAAAGTGCGGGGTAGCGCTCAGGCCGCCTCGTCGAGCGCCTCTTCCGTATTGAGCCGGACCTGCTGGCCCTGGCGGTTGTAAAGCCGGGGCATCGCCCCTTCTTCGAATACGTCCCGCCGTACAACGCAGCGCGCGATCTCATCGCGGCCGGGAATCTCGTACATCACGTCCAGCAGCGCCTCTTCTACGATCGACCGCAGTCCCCTTGCGCCCGTGCGCCGCAAAAAGGCTTCGGTCGCCGCCGCGGCCAGCGACTCCGGCTCGAACTCCAGCTGCACTTCGTCCATCGCGAACAGCCGTTTGAACTGGCGCACAATGCTGTTCCTCGGCCGCGTCAGGATCTCGACCAGCGCCTCCCGGTCCAACGCCTCAAGACTGACGACAACCGGCACACGCCCGACAAACTCCGGTATCAGCCCGTAGTTCAGGAGATCGTCCGGCATCACCATTTGGAACAGCCGGCTCTCGTCCCGCCCCTCCTTCTCCAGGCCGCGAATCTTCAACTCCCGCTGCCGCTGGCTGAGCCCCTCCGGCAAGGGCAGCTCCTCATGCTTCTCATCCTCGACAACGCGCAGCGAGAGGTCCTGCGCCGTTTCGTCAGCCACAAAGCCCAGCCCGGCCCGCCGCCGCATCCGCCTGCGCACCATCTCCGCCATGCCTACAAATGCCCCCCCAAGAATGAAGAGCACGTTGCGCGTGTCCAGCGGGATGAACTCCTGCTGCGGATGTTTGCGCCCGGAACTGGGCGGCACATTGACGGTCGTGCCTTCGACGATCTTCAGCAGCGCCTGTTGCACGCCCTCGCCGCTGACGTCGCGCGTGATACTCGGGTTGTCGCCCGCTTTGCGCGCAATCTTGTCGATCTCGTCGAGATAGACGATCCCGAACGCGGCGCGGTCCGCGTCCCAGTCAGCCGCCTGCAACAGCCCCACCAGCACGCTCTCGACGTCCTCACCCACATACCCGGCCTCGGTCAGACTCGTGGCGTCGGCGATTGTGAACGGCACGTCCAACAGCGTGGCCAGCATCTGCGCCATCAGCGTCTTGCCGCTGCCGGTCGGGCCGATCAAGAGTACATTGCTCTTGGCCAGCTCGACCTGCTCTTCCTCACCGTCTGCCGCCTCGGCGCTCCGGCGCGCAATGCGACTCAGCTCGCCGGCGGCCTCCTCGTCATCGCCTGCCACGGCCTCCGCGCGCGCAGTCTCCTGCTGCCTGGCGCCCGACGCGCCGCTGCCAAAAACGCGCTTATAGTGATTGTAGACCGCCACCGACAGGACCTTCTTCGCCCGCTCCTGCCCGATTACAAACTGGTCCAGGTGCGACACGATCTCGCGCGGGCTTGGAACGCGCTTGGGCCTCGCTCCCGCCGATCCGCCCGGCGCGGCCCCCTGGCCCAGCCCTTCTTCTTCCAGGATCTCAACGCCGAGCCGGATACACTCGTCGCAGATGTGGACGCCGTCATTGCCGGCAATCAGCCGTTCAACCTCGGATTCCTCTCGGCCGCAAAAGGAGCATGCGGTCATTTCTATCCCATCTCCAGTAAGGATCCGGCGTTCGCACGGGCAGGCTCAGCAACGGGGAAAGGGACCCGCCTCATTGTCCCGGCGTGACACTGCGAAGCCTCTGGCGCGTTGCCGGGCCCCTCACTCCCCTTCCTCGGTCCCTTCGCCGTCCCCACCGGCCTCCTCGGCGACCGCTTCCGTCCCGTTCGGATTCGGCACTTTCAGCTGACCGTCCACGACCGAAACGATGTCGCTGCTGTCGCCGAGAACGTCGTCAACCAGCCCGTACTCTTTCGCTTCGATCGCGTTCATCCAGCGGTCGCGCTGGAACATCTCTTCGATATCCTGCCAGACGTGACCCGTCTGCTGCGCCACAATGTGGAAGAGCTGCGTCTGGAGCCGTTCCTGCTCGCGCAGAGCGATGCGCACGTCCTCGGTGTAGCCCTGCGCACCGCCACCGGCAGGATGCATGTGAATCGTCGCGTGCGGCAGAGCGTAGCGTTTGCCCTTCGCGCCCGAACAGAGCAGCACAGTGCCCATGCTTGCGGTCACGCCGACGGCGACCGTATGCACAGGCGCCGGGATCATCTTCATCGTGTCGTAGATCGCCAGACCGGCGTAGATCAGCCCGCCCGGGCTGTTGATATACATCTGAATCGGCTGGTTCGGGTCCTCCGAATTCAGGTAGAGAAGCTGCGCCACGATCAGGTTGGCCACCTGGTCCGACAGCGGCATACCGAGAAAGATGATCCGCTCCTTCAGCAGCAGACTGTAAATGTCGTAGGCCCGCTCACCCCGCCCCGTGTTCTCAATCACCATCGGAATGATGTTCGACGGCGCTACGCCACCGGCCGCTTCCGGACCGCCGGCAGACCGAAGGTCTTGCGACGAAAACTTGCTGTCCATGAAAGGAAACATCTGAATCTCCCTGTTGCAGTGCGTTTTGACGAAACCTATATCCTCGACTCAGGGCGGCCGCGCCGTGCCCTCCCGCGCTCGCCGGCCGCTCCATTCCCTAATTTATGCGATGCGACCGCACGGGAATGTAGGATCCGCCCGTTTCGCCCACTTCTCTCCTCTTTTCGCCGAGCCCAACTTCAGGCTGCCTCTTCATTCTCCGCGTCCTCGCTTGCGGACTCTCTTGCCTCGACCGCTAGGGCCGCCTGTTCACTGTCATCGGACCCGTCCGTCTCAGCCTCTTCATCGCCGGCCGCTTCTTCTGCGGCCGCCTGCGGCACATCCTCCCCGCGTGCGATCGACAGCAACATATTGATCGACTTGCCTTTCAGAATCTCGCTGTCGATCATCGGACGGCTGTTTTCGCCCCGCATCATCTCCAGCATGTCGGCGCGCGCCGTCGCGGTCTCCTCGTCGGCGTCCTCCGGCAGCGGGCCGGCCACGGCGCCAATGTGCGCCTCGAACTCCTCGTCGCTGACCTTGAGACTCTCGATCTGTGCAAACTCCCCCAACGCAAGCTCGTTGCGCAGCGATATCTCCGCGTTTTCGCGCAGCGATTCTCGGTACTCTTCAATCGTCTGATTCGTCAACTCGAGGAACTGCTCCAGCCCTTGCAACCCCATTTGACGCACGTACATATCGTTATTTCGAACGGCCCGGTCTATCTCCAGCTCCACAGCCACCGGTGGATAGTCGATTTCGCTCATCTCCACCAGCCCTTCGAGCACCTTCTGCGTGAATTCGCCTTCAGCCCTCTGCTCCGCCTGCTCAAGCACATCTTCGCGAATGCTTTCGAGCAGGTCGGACGCGGTCTCAAAGTCGGGCCCAACGTTCTGCGCAATCTCATCCGTCATCTCGGGCGGCGCCTCGTAAGACTGAATCTTGTGGACCTTCACGCCGAATCGCACCGTGCTGCCCGCATACATACTCGGGCTGTCCTCCGGCCACGCCAGTTCAAAGCTCTTCTCCTCGCCGGTCGACAGCCCCTGCAGCGCCGCGTCGAGACCGGCAGGCTCCATCGGGTTCTCCTCGTCCGGTGTAACGTCCCAGTCCTCCTCGTCGAAGACGACCGTGTCGGTCTCGTTGCCGGCATCGTCCAGAACCACGCCCCGCACGTCGATCGTCATCAGGTCGCCGTACTGGCTTGGGCGGTCGACCTCGACATAGTCGGAGTTCTGCTCCAGAATCGCCAGAATGCGCTCCTGGACCGCCTCCTCATCGGCCTCGATCTCTTCCTCCTCCACCCGCAGGCTGCGATACTCGCCCAGCTTAACCTCCGGCGACAGCGGCACGGTCATGTGAAAGCGGACCTGTTCCTCTATGTCCACGTCGTCGAGACTTCCCACAAAGTAGGGCTCCAGGCCTTCCTGCTCAATCGCCTCCTTGTAGACCTGCTGACCCAATTCGTCGACAAACTCGCCGATAATCGCCTCCCGGCCCACAAACTGAAGCAATATATGAAAGGGGACCCGACCCTTGCGAAATCCAGGGATGCGCACCTGCCCGGCGATCTTGCGCGCCGCCTTGCGCATCTCCTGATCGATTCGTTCTTCGGCGACCTCGATCGTCATCGCAAGCTGCCGATTCTCAAGTGGCCTCGTATTTACGGTCAATGTCATCTTGCTCTACCTCTTGTCTCTGTCTTCCCGCTTTCCCAGCTGCTCAAAGCGCGTCTGCCCCCAGCGACAACAGCGTCAGCAGCGGCCCGGCCGCGAAGTGCTCACTCTTTTTGAAAACACCGTAGAAATACAGAACCCCCAGCACCGCAACGCAGGCGACGAAACTGAACGTATCGAGCGCCGGAACCGTCCACACAGCCAGTCCCGCGCACACAAACACGTTGGCGAACAACCAGGCGACGGACACCGTCTTGGTGCAGCGCCCTAATCTTGGCACGTCGACCAGCGCGAACCCGCGCCACTTCCCCGGAAACAGATCGAACGCAAGGTGCAGCCCCACGCCCGCCGCGAAGCCAGCCGCCACCCAGCCGGCCCACTCGTTGGCGGCAACATGCCCCGCGACTATCGCCAGCGCCGGCCCCGCGCAACCGTGTGTGACCGTGGACCTGTGCCGCAAACGCAGAACCGCGATCCGGTCGATGTCCGGAAACCAGCTCCCCAGCCATGCGCCGACGGCAAAGCAGACGACGTCTACGACCTGCGCGAGCGTGTTCGGGTCAGCGAATTCGAGCACCGCATTCATTCCGTGTATCTGATGCGCATCCGCTCACCGCGAAACAGGCGCGATTCCACCCGGCCATGAACATCTTCGAGGGGAGCGCGCCATCTTCGAGTATAGCACAGACAAACACGGCCTCCCTAAACCGACACCCCATTTTTTGTGCCCACATGTCATCGAAATTCCAGGAGTACGCTTCACCTGAATTGCCGGGCCTCAACTGTGCCGCCTGACGAGATTGCACTCAGTCATAGCAGGACAGGAGTGAACGAAAGCAAAGGGGTCTTTCGCTTGGCACCGGGTGTTACGATTCGCATTATTGAAACGTTGGGTACGCACGCAAGAGATTCTGCAAAGGCTTGCCTGAAATCCGAGGCGTGTAAGGTTCGCCGAGTTAGCAAAGATCTGTGACCGATACTTAGGCCAACCTCGTCAAAAGGGTCGTAGCCACCGAATCCATAAGACGCCCTGGCCAGGGGATCCAAGAGTGAATATCCAGAGTGACATGGGTAAGGCGAAAGCCAATCAGGTACGGCAGAATGTGAAGGCCATCAGGAAGCTGGAGGGACTGGACTGAAAGACCACTATGCCTATAGAGTTTCCTGGTACAGCGAAGATGGCGAAGATGTTGGGTTGTGCGCTGAATTTCCCTCGCTTAGCTGGCTGGCACCCTCACCCGAAGAGTCCTTTTCCGGTATCCGGCGCCTTGTTGCCAGCTGTGTCGCCGATATGCACGCGCAGGGAGAAGAGCCGCCGTAGCCGCTCGCAGACCGCGCCTACAGCGGCAAGTTCCTCGTCCGCGTGGCCCCCGAAACGCACCGGGCGCTAGCCCTGCGCGCCGCCGGACAGGGCGTAAGCCTGAACAGGCTGGTCAGCGCCCGCCTTGCGAGCGATGGCGGATGACGCGAGCTACGTCCGCTTGAAAGCCCGTTCCAGCTCACCCGCGCGCAGCTGAAGCATCGTGGGACGCCCGTGCGGGCACGTGCGCGGCGCAGCGCACCGCTCCAGCTGGCGCACCAGCTCCTTCATCTCGATGTCGCTCAGGATCTGACCCGCTTTGATCGAAGCCCGTTTGCACACCATCTTCACCAGTCGCGCCTCAAGCTCCTCCCCCACCAGGTCCCGGTTCTCGGCCAGCCCCTGTACAATCTCGTCCAGCACGCGTTCGCAGTCCTCGTGCGAAAGCGCGCTCGGAACGGCGCGCACCAGAAAGGTATCGCCGCCGAAATGCTCGACGCTGAATCCAACTGCGTTCAGCTCGGAGAGATGCTGCGCGACGAGCCCGGCGCGTCGATCGCCAACATGCAGCGTAATCGGCTCCAACAGACCCTGGCGCGCGGTTACGGGGCCGCCGGACCGATCGCGCTGGGCCATAAATTTCTCGTACAGGATCCGTTCGTGCGCGGCGTGCTGATCGATCAGGTACAGCCCTTCCGGCCCTTCTGCAATCACATACATCGCCCCCGCCTGCCCCACTACCCGCAACGGGGGCAAGCCCTGGTCGGGTTCGGTCGGCGCGCCGCGTTCGTCTTCCTGGACGGCTGCCGGGCCGCCGCTGTCCGGCTGTGTGCCGGGGAGCTCGGGCAACGGTTCCGTTTCGGGCAAGCGATCGTACGGCAGGCCGACCGGCATCACCGGCTGGCGGCCGGCCCCTGCATCGAGAATCGACCGGCGCCGCGCGGCCCAGCCTGACTGGTCTGCGCCCGCAAGCGCCTGCGAGTCAGCCCGGGGAGAAGGCAGATCCGGCACGCCCGCGCCCTCGACCACCGCCCGCCGCACCGCCCGTTGGACAGCCGAATAGACCGCGCGTGCATCGGCGAAACGCACCTCCGTCTTGCGCGGGTGCACGTTCACGTCTACCGCGGCTGCCTCCAGCTCGACGAAGAGCGCGGCCAGCGGAAAGCGCCCGCCCGGAAGCAGCGTGTGATACGCCTGCACAACCGCGTGCGTCAGAGCGCGGTCCTCGACATAGCGCCGGTTGACGAACAGGTCGATCTGGGCGCGGCTGGCCCGCGTCAATGACGGCAGGCTTACGTAGCCGGCCACACCGATCCAGGCTCGCGAACCCGCCGCGGAAGGCGGCGTCTCGGGCATGAAACTGACTTCCTCTTCGCCGTCGCCGTCCGGCATCCGACCCGAAGACCCGCCGGAAGTGCTGCTGCCCTCCTGCATGCCGCCGACGCCGATCAGCTGCTGCGCGCTCTCACGCCCATAAATCTTCGTCAATACGTCGATCACACGCCCGCTGCCGTCAGTGGAAAACACCAGCTTTCCTTCGTTCACATAGTGGAACCGGCAAGCGGGATACGCCAGCGCATAGCGCTGCACGATCGCCGCCAAGTGACCGGCCTCAGTCGCCGGCCGCCGCAGGAACTTGCGCCGCGCGGGCATGTTGAAAAAGATATTCTCGACCGTGACAACCGTTCCGACCGGCAGACCGGCAGACCTGATGTGTTGGACGCTGCCGCCTTCGACGAGCATTTCCGCACCCGCGTCAGCACCCCGCGCCCGGCTGCCGAGCGTCATGCGGCTGACCGCAGCTATGCTGTAGAGCGCCTCACCGCGAAAGCCGAGCGTCTCGATCGCGTCCAGGTCCGCCGCGCGGCGCAGCTTGCTGGTGGCGTGTCGCGCGACCGCCAGCTCAAGCTCAGCCGCGGGGATTCCGTGTCCATCGTCGCTCACGCGCAGCAGCCGCCGGCCGCCCTCCCTGATCTCGACCCGCACCTCGCTCGCGCCGGAATCGAGGCTGTTCTCAATCAGCTCCTTGGCGACGTTGGCCGGCCGCTCGACCACCTCGCCCGCGGCGATTTTCGCTGCTACATCCTGGGAGAGAATCTCAATGGCCATGACGGCTCAATTATACCATTTCTCGCTGCCACAACTCGCGCGGCGTCCTTCGCACTTCAATCGGGAGTGCGCCTCTTTCAATGCCCCAGTACGGGTCCCCGTGTCTCTCTTTCGTCGCTGCATGACGGTTGCCCGATCGTACTCAGTACCAGATGTTCCCCACCCGCGACATCCGCAATGAGAACGGCGACTGAACGCTCACCGGCGGCCGTGCTGCCATGCCGGCCGCGGCAGTCCGTGGGTCCGCACAGGTAGCTGCCCGCAACCAGGACTTTCCTGCCCGCCGGCGCGTCCACCACCTCCGGCCGGAAGGTCCTGCCGTCGTAATCCGGGTCGATCAGGACCGCGCGCACCTGCGCGCGCCAGTCCTGCGGCAGCGCCGCGTTCGACGCCGCCGCCAGCCGCGCCACGCATGAACTTTGGTACTGCTCGATCCGGACCGCCAAGCGTCCGCCGTCCCATGCGATACTCAGGCGTGATCTTGCGCCATCGCGTTCGGTCTCCGGAGAGCCACGGCCCGGGTCGGTGCCTGCATCGCCAACTTGGAGAATTCGATAGCCGCCCCCACGCGCTGCCGGATATTCGCTTTCCTCAATTTCCGAGGGCTGCGCAGATCGGCCGATACGGCCCGCAGCCGTCCGTACGGCCCGCCAGGTGCTGTCGCAGCCAATCCATGCGCGCCCCATCCTCTGCGCAACGGCAGCAGTTGTGCCCGCCCCGACAAAGGGATCGAGCACCAGGTCTCCGGGGCGCGTCGCCGTCTCCAATACTCGCTGCAAGAGCCGCTCCGTCTTCTGCGTAGGATAGTTCTCATCCTCGCCCGGCACCGTCCCGAGCCCCGCAAGGTCATCCCAGAGATTGTCCACGGCTCGCGTCACAATGTATCGATCGCGACCCCTCTGATCCAGGTAGTACTTTACGCCGAGGTTGCCGCCGCTCGAGGCATACACCCGGCGCGACGCCCTGTCGACAACCACCTCCCCGCCATACGGCGCGTACAGCCTCCCCTCCGCGTCGAGCGCCGCCAGCCTTTCGAAACTGTACGTCCCCGGGTCCGACGTGCGGAAAAAGCCGCGCCCGTCCCGCATATAGCGCGCCGTCGCCTCCGACTCGGTCAGTTCAGTCTCACGCGTCGGCGCCTGCCACACCGGCTGCCCCTCCTTCCGACGGCGAAATATGTGGATTGCCTGCGCGCTGCGCGGAAAGTAGCGCGCATGCACCTTGGCCCCGCGCATCGTCTGGCTGCGCCAGAACACTGTATTCAGATGACACCCGCCGCCAAAGATCTCCTCCAGCAGCAGCAGCAGATGCGCCTGCATGCGATGATCGCAGTGCAGCCACAGCGTCCCGTCTTCGTGCAGCAGCTCGCGCAAGAGGAGCAACCTGTCGGCCACGAACTGCAGGTATTCGCCTGTCTGCCAGACGTCCTCGTATACAGTCTGCTCGCCGATCGTAGGCTGCCCTTTGCCGCGCAGTCGCACGCGGCTACGGTACGTTCGGTTCGAATTGTAGGGCGGGTCCATGTAGACCAGGCGCACGCTGCCGCTGTAGCCGTTCGCGAGCAGCCACGAGAGACCATCGAAATTGTCACCGTAAAGGAGCAGACCGCCCCTACCGGCAGCATCAGCCTGCTCACATCCGGCCGGCCCCCCGGTCGGTCGGTACTCTTCCAATGTATGCGCGTCGGGCCGCGAAGCATCGACCCGCAGCCGCTTTCCAGGCCACTGCAGCCCGATACCGTCGTCTGCCTTCTGTTCTGGGGGGCTGAGCGAAAAATCCTCGTTTCGATTGGCGACCATATAGGCAATTGATTGGCGTTGGAGAACCGAAAACGCGAGCGCTGCAGCCCGCCTCGCCGCGTAGGGCCGCGCCTTCTCGCCCGCAGGATAGCAAACTGCCCTTGGCCGCATGCACGCGACCAAGGGCAGACTTTGACGAAGTTCTTCAGTTACAGCGTCGACGCCCGGCCGCCTGCCATCGACGGCACGAAATGCACCTCGCTCTCCGGCCTCACCGCCGCGCGCAGACCGCGATTCTGCACCGCGCCGTCCACGGCGACCGTCCAACCGGGCCGGATGCGCCCTTCGTCGATGATCCGCTCGGCCACGCCGGGATAGAGCTCATCCAGCGCCGCCACCAGTTCCCGCACCGTTGCGCCCTCAGCTTCGACGATCTGTTGACCGCCGGTCAGCGAACGCATCAGCGGGGGAATCCAGACCTGCGCCACGCTCAGTCGTCCCCGGGAACGGGCTCAGCCGCCGTCTCCGACTCTTTGGCCCACATCGCTTCCAGCAGATTGGCCGGCGAGATCGGCAGCTTGTCCATGCGCACGCCGGTTGCGTCGTAGACCGCGTTGGCGATTGCCCCAGCAGGCGGCACGATATTCACCTCGCCCACGCCGCGCACGCCGTACGGGTGCGCCGGGTGCGGCACCTCCACCATGATCGTCTCGATCATCGGCAGGTCAAGCGCCGTCGGCATGCGGTAGTCGAGCAGGCTGGCGTTGAGCAGATGGCCCTCGTCGTCGTAAATATACTCCTCGTTGATCGCCCAGCCGATCCCCTGCGCCACGCCGCCCTGCATCTGCCCTTCCACGTACGACGGGTGGATCGCCTTGCCCACGTCCTGCGCGATCGTGTAGCGCAGGATCGTGATCTTGCCCGTCTCAGCATCGATCTCTATATCGACCAACTGTGTCGAGAATCCGGGACCGAAGTCCTGCGGATGCACGGTCGAGCTCGCCATCAACGGCTCCTCACGCTGCACCACGCCGGCCGCCTCGGCAAACGGCATGCTCTCGCTTCCAGCCGCGAAAACGCCGTCCTCGTAGCTGATATCCGCGGCCGCCACATCCCATTGGTCGGCCAGGCGGCGCTTCATCTCCTCTTTGAGCTGCTGACCCAGGTTGTAGGCCGCCAGCCCGGTCGAGTAGGTCGTGCGGCTGCCACCGGTCACGTCGTTGTACGAGACCGTGTCGGTGTCCACCACGCGCGCCTTAACCTGCTCGTAGCCAATGTCCATCGCCTCGGCCAGCTGCATCGCAATCGACGCCCGCGTCCCGCCGATGTCGGTCGACGCCTCATTCAGGTTGACCGTGCCGTCCGGGTTCAGCACCGCGGTCGCACTCGACTGGCCGCCCCAGTTGTTCCAATAACCGGAAGCGATGCCGCGGCCGCGGTACTTGCCTTCCAGCGACGACCGGTAGTGCTCCGAGTCTCGGATCGCCTCGACCGTCTCAATCTGACCGATGCGCGCGTACTGCAGGCCGTCGGGACGGCGGTCATTCTCCTTCGCTCCGTTCAGAATCCGGAACTCCGCCGGGTCCATGCCCAGCTTCTCCGCCAGCTCATCGACGACGCTCTCAACGGCAAATGCAACGTTAGTGCCGCCGGGCGCACGGTAGGCCGCGCTGCGCGGCCGGTTGACGACGATATCGTATCCGTCCACCTGCATATTCTCGAGCGCATACGGCGCCAGGCTCACGTTGGCTGCAGCCCCGACCGGAGAACCCGGGTACGCCCCGGCCTCGTAGTATAGCTCGGCCAGCGCCGCGGTAATCTTGCCGCCGGCGTCCGCGCCCATCTTGACGCGAATGTTCGAGCCCGAAGTCGGTCCGGTCGCCGCCAGCACGTCGGCGCGGCTCATCACAATCTTCACCGGCTCATGGCCGGCCTTCTCCGACAGCAAGACCGCCACCGGCTCGACGTAGACGTTGATCTTGCCGCCGAATCCACCGCCGATCTCGGTCGGCACCACCTTCAGACGGGAGACGGGGATCTTCAGTATTTCGCACACCTGCCCGCGCACCGCGAACGAGCCCTGCGTGCTCGTCCAGATCGTAATCTGGCCGTCCGCGCTGTGCAGCGCAGTCGCCGCGTGCGGCTCAATGTACCCCTGGTGCACCGTCTCGGTGCGGTACGTGCGATCCACTACATGTTCCGCCGCGGCGAAACCGGCGTCCAGGTCTCCGCGCTGATGGCGGAAGAAGGAGGCCAGGTTGGTCTGCTCAGAACCGATATCACCCATAGAATCGGTGCGCAGCGATTCCAGCAAAATCGGCGCGTCGTCGGCCAGCGCGTCATCCACCGTCATGACCGGCGGCAGCAGCTCATACTCGACCTCGATCAGCTCCGCCGCCTCGCGCGCGATATGCGGATTGACTGCCGCCACGCCCGCCACCGCGTGCCCGTGATAGAGTGCCTTCTCATCGGCAAGGACGTTGTCGCTCAAATGCTTGAGGTTTACGGCGCCCTCGCCCAGGTCCTCTATCTTGTCCTCGGCCGCCGGCAGGTCGGCCGCAGTAACAACCGCACGCACGCCCGGCAGCGCCTCCGCCTTGCTTGTATTGATCGAGCGAATGTAGGCGTGCGCATGCGGGCTGCGCAGCACAAAGCCATGCAGCAGCCCCGTCATCTGCACGTCCGCGGCGTAGACCGCGCGGCCCGTAACCTTGTCCACGCCGTCCGGCCTAACGGGACGCGTGCCGATCACCTTGTAGCCGTTCTGTCCGTTGGCCGCGGGCCCACCGGATCCGTTCGGATTTGTATTCGCCATGCCGTTTTCTCCTCGCCTCTATGCGTCGCCCTCGGCAACGTCCAGGACCGCCCGCACGATCTTGTCATACCCCGTGCAGCGGCAAAGATTTCCGGCCAGCCACAGGCGCACGTCATGCTCATCAGGGTCAGGGTTCTCGTCCAACAGCGCCTTGGCAGAGACAATGAACCCGGGCGTGCAGATGCCGCACTGCAGCGAAGCATGCTCCAGGAACTTCTGCTGCAGCGGGTGCAGCTCGCCGTCGACGGCGATGCCTTCGATCGTCACCACGTCGCGCCCCTCGATCTCCGGCGCCAGCACCAGGCAGGAGTTGACCAGGACACCGTCCAGCAGCACGTTGCACGCGCCGCAGTTGCCGTTGCCGCAGCCCTCTTTGCTGCCGATGAGCCCCAGGTTGTCCCGCAGCGCCTCCAGCAGCGTCTGGCGCGGTTCGCACAGGAAGATCGACTCTTCCCCGTTGATGGTAGTCTCTACAGCGATCTTCTTAGCCATGTCCGTTCAATCTCCCCAGTTCGTCAACAGTTTTTGTGCCCCGCGCCCGGTCGATCGCAATCCGCAGCGTGCGCTGTGTCAGCACAGCCGAAAGGTGCTTCCGCTGCGGGATCGTCCCGCGCATGTCGCTGATGGGCCGCGCCGCCTCCTTAGCCAGCTCGGCTGCCCTCGCCAGCGTCTCCTCCGAAACGGGCTGACCGGCCAGCGCCTCGCCCGCCTCCTGCACAAACAGCGGCGTTGGCGCAACCGCGCCCAGCGAAACCCGCGCCGACTCGATCGTCCCACCGTCGTCGCTCAGGACGACCGATGACCCCGCGCCGACAACCGCGATGTCCATCTCGTTGCGGGGAATGAAGCGCAGATAGGCGGCGCCGAAGTTGGCCGGCGGCTTTGGAAACTCCAGTGCGACCAGAAACTCGCCTCTCTCGAGCACATTGCGGCCCGGCGCCGTGCAGAAATCCTCGACCGCAACCGTGCGCCGTCCATTCGGCCCGGCAATGTGGCAGATCACGCTGTGTGCAATCAGATTGGGAATCGAATCGGCAGCAGGTGAAGAGTTGCATAGATTGCCGCCGAGGCTGGCCCGGCCTTGAATCTGCGTGCCACCGATCAGATGCGTGGAATCGATCAGAGCCGGATACGCGTCCCGGATCGCCTGCGTATTGTTGATGCTGTGACACGACGCGGCCGCGCCCAGTGTCAACCCATCGCCGCCGATCGAGATCGCCGTCAACTCGGGAATCCGCTTAACGTCAACGATCGTGTCCAAATCACTGCGCCCTTCCTGCAGCTGCGCGATCAGGTCGGTGCCGCCGCTGAGCGGCCTCGCCGTGTCGCCCCCGGCAGCCAGGGCCGATACCGCCTCGTCCACACTGTTTGGTGCTACATAATCAATAGCTTGCAAAGAACGACCTCCTCAATGGATTCACGTGTTGATTTCCCGACGCGTTGGAAGCTTGTTGAAGTACCTGCTTTGGTACGAGGAATTCCGGTTTTTCACTGGAATACTGATTCCGATCAGTTATACCATAAGATCAGTTGAGACAAAAACCGCCCCTGCTTTCAACGATGCGTCCCCCGACTGCCAAGATTCCCCGTTTTGCGGTATCATACCGCCGCGTCTCTCCTTGTGATTCTAGGTTATACCAGCCCCCGGGTCAGCCTGGTCCATTGAAACTGCTCTATCTTGCCGTAGCCTATCATGTCGGCATCGCCGCCGGCCACATTCTCTGGCAGCGGACGTGGTTCGGCTGCGGCATCAGCGACCTGTACTGGATCGCGGCCCTCGCGCCTATCCCAATCTGCCTGTGGCTCGACGCGGCCGTCCCGGCCAGGGCCGGGACCCCGCTGCGCTGGCCCGTTTCTGCCGGCTTTGCCCCGCCGCGCGCCGCGCCTTCCCCCTGGCTGTGCGGAGCAATCCTGCTCGCCGCCCTGTGCGGGACTCTCCGGCTCGCCTCCCGTCCGCCCTTTCCCTGTCTTCAGCCCTCCGATCTGGCCTACCATAACGCTCCCAGCGAAGGCTCCAATCGGTCTACGGTGGCTATCAGCGGTTTCGTAGCCGGCTATCCTCTCAGTAGGGACGGTCGCCAGCGGCTCGACGTCGAGGCGAGCGCCATCTGGCTCGACGGCGTCCCGCAACCGGTGGACGGCCGCGTCCGCCTGCTGACCACCAGCCGCCATCCCTTTCGCTACGGTGAAATGGTGCGCGTCTCCGGCCAGCTGATAGAGCCGCCCGTCTTCGACGGCTTCGACTATCGCGCCTACCTCGCGCGCAAGCAGGTCCACAGCCTGATGCGGCGGCCACAGGTGGAGCCGCTGCCGGGTCAGCCGCGCGGCGGCCCTCTCTTGCGGCACATCTATCGCCTGCGCGCCCGCGGCGAGGCCCTGCTCAACCGCAGGCTGCCCGAGCCGTACGCTGCCCTCGCCAACGGGATGCTGCTCGGCATTGAGGCGGGCATCCCAGACGACCTGTACGAACAGTTCAACCTCACCGGAACCAGTCATGTCATCGTCATCAGCGGCAGCAATGTCGCGCTCGTCTCCGGCCTTCTCATGTCGCTCGGCATCAAGCTGTTCGGACGGCGCGCGGCCCTTTGGCCGACTCTCGCCGGCCTTGTCTTCTACACCCTCCTGGTCGGCGGCGATGCCGCGGTCACGCGCGCCGCGCTGATGGGCGGGCTCTTTGTCATCGCCACCGTTCTCGGCCGCCAGAGCACCGCGCTGGTGAGCCTGGGCGCGGCCTGTTGGGCGATGACACTGTTGAATCCGCTTACGCTCTGGGACGTCGGCTTCCAGCTCAGCGGCGCGGCCACCGCCGGTCTGATCCTCGTCGGCCCCCCGCTTACCGATCGCGCCCAGAATCTCGGGCACGCGCTCACCGCCCGGTTGCGCCGCGGCGCCGCGCCCGTCGCCGCTGCCGGCCGGCCTGAATTCCTCGTCCCCAACTCGATCCGGGACCTTATTCGCGACAGCCTGCTCATGACCATAGCTGCCAGTGTGACCACCCTACCGCTGATCCTGCACTACTTCGAGCGCCTCAGCTGGATCAGCCCAATCACCAACCTCCTGATCGCGCCGGTCCAACCGCTGATCATGATCGCCGGCGGCTCGGGGCTGATTGCCGGGCTGCTCGGACTCGAACAGATCGCCCAGATCCTGCTCTGGGTCCCCTTCGTCTGCCTCTGGTGGACTGTGGCGATCGTCGCTTCGAACGCCGCCCTGCCCGGCGCCGGCATGGAGATCGGCTGGTTTGCCTCCGAACACATGGCCCTTACCTATGCCGCGGTCCTCGCGCTCTACTGGCGCCAGCCCCTGAAGCGCACGCTCAACCGGATCGCTGTCGGTTTCATCTCTGCCGCCGGCGCCGCGCGCAGGCAAGCCTCCCACAGCCGCCGGCTGGCGCAGCTGCTGCAGTCGATGCCCTCCTGGGCCTACGGCATCTCCACGCTCGCCGCCGTCCTCATCTGGTGGCTCGCGCTGACCCAGCCCGACGGCCAGTTGCACGTCCACTTCCTCGATATCGGCCAGGGCGACGGCATCTTCATCCAGACGCCCAGCGGCCGCCAGCTCGTCATCGACGGCGGCCAGGACAGCCAGCAGCTCTTCGCCCAGCTCGGCGCGGTCATGCCCTTCTGGGACCGCCACGTCGACCGCGCCGTCGTTACCCACCCCGACGCCGACCACATCGCCGCCCAGATCGGTCTGCCGCAGCGGTTCAGCCTTGGGCGCGCCATCATCAGCGCCAATACACTCGGCCACGAACACACAGAGCCCTGGCTCGACGCGCTCGGAACCAAGAACGTGCAGGTCATTGGACTGCAAATGGGCGGCTGGCTGGACCTGGGCGACGGCGTCTCCCTGTGGGCGCTGTGGCCGCCGCCTGAAGCGGAGCTGCGCGGCTGGGAAGAGGACGACAAGAACGAGCGCTCACTCGTGCTCAAACTCGTCTATGGCGACTTCACTCTCCTCCTGACCGGCGACAGCGGCCATGCCAGCGAAGAGCAGCTCCTGCGTACGGGCCAGCCCCTCGCCGCGCAGGTACTCAAAGTGGGCCATCACGGCAGCGATGCCAGCACCGGGCCCGAATTCTTAGAAGCCGTCGGGTCGGCCGTCGCCGTCATCCAGGTCGGCGCCGACAACCGCTACGGCCACCCCGACCCCGACCTGCTCGACCGTCTGCAGGGGCAGATCATTCTGCGCAACGACAAGCACGGCCGCGTCAATATCCGCAGCGACGGCGAACAAATGTGGATCGAAACGGAAAACGGAGAGATTTCAGACCTTCTTGCCCGAAACCTCGCGTCGAATTCTCAGTAGAGGGGCCAAACACCCTTTTGGGCACTTTGCCGCCCCTCCATGCCGCGGCGAGGCGTCAGGCATCGCTATCGCCTTCGGGCCGAACAAGGTAGAGCAGCGCCAGCCCAAGAATGACCACCAGCCGGAACGCGGCCTGCCGTCCATCCCACACATCGGACTGCCACATCAGGAACCACTCACCGCCGATTGCAATGAATCCGGTGAACCACAGCACGATGCCCAGCGTCAGGCCCGCAATGGCGGTCCCCTTGACCTGGTTGAAGCCGTCCGCCTCCCCTCGCGCCTTGAACAGCCGCCACCCGCCCCACAGACACAGCGCCGTAACTGCAGCCTCCGACACAATGATCACCCAGTAGAAAAGGTGATGCGCGAAGGCGCTGTCGATGGCCCGCCACATCCCCCGGTTGTCGGGGAATGTCGTGTCCATAGCGAGGACATGGGCGACAAACTGATAGTTGGAGCCGTAGTCGGTCAGATTGTTGAAGACCACAAGCAGGACGTAAAGCGCGATCGCCCAGACGAACGCGATCTTCGAGTAGCGTGTGTACACGGGACCTCCTGTCTGTGGTTCGAGGGGGTTGCTACAGGGGGAAAGCGCGCCTCGTCTTGCGCGCGCACAGCAGGAGCTGCCGGAACCGCGTCAGCTCTTCTCCACCAGCTGCCGCAGCTCATAGAGCCGGTTGAGCGCGTCCAGCGGCGACAGCGCGTCGACCTCGAGCGAACGGAGCGACTCCACCGCCGGGTGTTCGCTGGCAAAGAGCCCCACCTGCATCGCCGCCTTCTGCTTGCGCCCCGGCGCCAGGTCCAGCAGGGTCGCCGGCCCGGCCGCGCCCGACGCCTCCAGGTCGAACAGGATCTCCTCGGCCCGCCGCACGACAGCCCGCGGCAGGCCCGCCATCTGTGCCACGTGCACGCCGTAAGAGCGGTCCGCCTTGCCCGGCAGTATGCGCCGCAAAAAGACGACCTCGTCGCCGCTGTCGTCGACCGCCACGTGGTAGTTCACCACCTGCGGCAGTCTCTCCGCCAGATCGGTCAGCTCATGGTAGTGCGTCGCGAAAAGCGTCTTCGCCCGCAGCGCAGGGGCGTTATGGATGTGTTCGATAACCGCCCACGCGATCGCCAAGCCGTCGTAGGTGCTCGTGCCGCGGCCAATTTCATCCAGGATCAGCAGGCTGCGCTCGGTCGCATGGTTGAGGATATTTGCCGTCTCGATCATCTCGACCATGAAGGTCGATTGGCCGCGGTGCAGCTCGTCGCTGGCGCCGATGCGCGTGAAAATGCGGTCGACAACCCCGACGCGGGCCGCGGCCGCCGGCACGAAGGAGCCTACCTGCGCCATCAGAGTGATCAACGCGGTCTGCCGCAGATAGGTCGACTTGCCCGACATATTCGGCCCCGTCAACACATGGACCAGCTCGCCCGACGAGAGACGCGTGTCGTTCGGCACAAACGGCTCGTCAAACGTCTCCTCTACAACCGGATGCCGGCCGGCCGCGACCGTTATCTCCGCGCCCTCCTCGATCTGCGGCCGGCAGTAGCCCCGCCGCAGCGCCACCTCCGCCAGCGCCGCATACACGTCCAACTGGGCCGCCCCCTCTGCAATGCCGCGGATCCTGTCTCCTCCCGCCGCCAGCTCCCCGCACAGGGCGCGAAAGAGCTCCTGCTCCAGCGCCAGCCGCCGCTCGTCCGCGTTCAGGATCAGCGCCTCGTACTCCTTCAGCTCGGGTGTGATGTAGCGCTCGGCGTTCGTCAGCGTCTGCTTGCGGATGTACTCCTCCGGCACCTTGTCCGCGTGCTTGTTCGTTACTTCTATGTAGTAGCCGAAGACCTTGTTGTAGCCCACCTTCAGGCTCTTGATCCCCAGCCGCCCCCGTTCGACCTGCTCGAGCGAGGCGACCCAATCCTTGGCGTGCCGGCTGTTCTCGACGATCGCGTCCAGTTCCTCGCTGTAGCCCGCCCTGATGATGCCCGGGTTCGCCAGCGTGGCCGAGGGCTCGTCTGCGACCGCCCGCTCCAGCAGATCCAGCTCGGCGAGTCTGTCCGGCAGTCGCGCCAGCATCTGCTCGAGAAACGCGGCATCGCCCGCCCGCTTCACAGCGCTTTCCTGCGCCGTCAACAGGAGGTCGCGTAGACGCGGCGCCCGCCGCAGCGCCTCGCGCACGCCCACCAGGTCGCGCGGCAACGCCTTGCCCTGTGCAATGCGGTTGATCCACCGCTCCACGTCACCCATGCCGCGCAACGCATCGCGTGCCTGCAGCCGTAGGTCCGTCTCCTCCACCATCGTCTGCACCGCGTCCAGCCGTTCGTTGATGCGGGCGATGTCGAGCAGCGGGCGACCCAGCCGCAGGCGCAGCAGCCGCCCTCCCATCGGCGTCAGAGTCCCGTCCAGCACGCCCAGCAGACTGCCATTGAGCTCGCCGCCGCGCATCGTTTCGGTAAGCTCCAGATTGCGGCGCGTCGACGCGTCCAGCGCCATGAAGTCGCCGATACTATAGCTCTGCAGACGGTCCAGCTGCGAGAGCGCGCTCGGCTGCATCTCCTTCAGATAGGCAAGAACCGCGGCCGCTGCCCGCACCGCCTGCGGCTTCTCCTGCAGCCCGAATCCGTCCAGGCTGCTCACGCCCAGATGCTGCTGCAGCGCCCGGCGCGCCGTCTCCTCCTCCACCTGCCACGGCTCGACCTGCGAGACCAGCGTATCCGTGCCGTTGACCGGCGCGGCCGGCGCGCTATCCTCCCCATGCCGCGCAGAGGTTATCAGCTCGCTGGGCTGCAACCGGCCCAGCTCCTCCTCCACGCGGCGCTCGACGTCCGCGCGGTCCCTGCCCCCGATCTGCGCGGCCGCGAAGGCTCCCGTCGTAATGTCGCAGTAGGCGATGCCCGCCGCGTCGCCCTGCGCGTTGAACAGTACTGCCGCCAGATAGTTGTTGCAGTCCTCCGCCAGCATCGACGGCTCGTCAACCGTTCCCTTTGTGACGACCTGCTGGACCTCGCGCTCGACCAGCCCGCGGCCAGGCTCGCTGACCTGCTCCGCGACCGCCACCTTGTATCCCGCCTCCACCAGGCGCGCCAGGTGGGCCTCGACGCTGTGATACGGCACGCCGGCCAGGGGCGCACGCTCATTGCCTCCCAACGGCCGGCTCGTCAACGCCACGTCGCACACCTCGGCCACGATCTCCGCGTCGCGGTCGAACGTTTCGTAGAAGTCGCCCAGCCGGAAAAAGAGGATGCAGCCGGGGTACTGGCTCTTCAGTTGCAGATACTGCCGCCGCATCGGCGTGGTCATTGTTGTATCTTTCGCAGTGACAATGGGGAGTTGGTATCAGCCGCGCACAGCCGCCGCGCGGCCGCCCGCGCCGGCAGTCCAGACGATGCGGCTGTTGGGGTCGCCGTACAACGTATACGCCAGCCAGGTCGGGTTCCCGCTCTGCAGCGCCCGCACACGCTGCCGCGCCGAGTGGAATGCTTCGCCCAGCGTCTTTCCCGCCCAGAGCTCCTCGTAGAAGGCGTGCGCAAACCTCGACGCCAGTTCGTCGTTCACCTCCCACAGCGCACCCACGAACGCGGTCACCCCGAGCTGGTCGACCAGGCGCTGCGCCCACCCGCCCAGGCCGGTCAGGTTGAATCCGACGCGCGCGCCGTGGCAGGTGTTCAAAAAGACGAGCGGCCTCTCCCGCCTCATGCCGCGCGCTCTGCGCCGCGTCAGATCGCTGGGAAACAGCGGATCGCCCTGCAGAACAATCGGCGACTCGTCCACGAAGGCCTGGTTGAAGTTGGCGTGGGTGGCAAAGTGATAGAGCTGTTCGCCGCCCTTCTCCGCAGCCTCCAGGAACTCGGCCCGCGTCGAAATCGGCGGCAGCACCTCGATCTGCCGCGCGGCCAGGCTGTCGAAATACTCGATCTCCTTCCAGACGAAGTCGAGGTCGAACATCGGCACTACCAGCCGCGCCGCCCGGATATCCAGGTCCGACGGCACGGCCGCGCCCGACAGCCAGCGGCTCATCTGCCAAGCCGCGGCGAGGTGGTCGTCCTCCACGTCGCGGCCCTCAGCCGTGTCGAAGGGCTTGACCAGCTCCCACGGAATCCAGGGCTCGTCGCTCACAATGAGCAGGTTCCTCACCACCCCTGCCTCGCGCAGTGCCTTCAACTCCCAGTAGAGCTGCCGCAGCGCTTCGGGGAAGAGCAGCTCATAGAGCTCGACGCCGATGTCCGCAACCTCATCCTCCATGCGCATTGCCTCATCGCCGGGCAGATCGGCGCCGGCCCGCGCGGCAAAGGAGCTCAACCGGTCGACCAGCCGTTCAAAAAAAGGACCCGGGCTGGACAGCTCACTGAAGACGACCGAACCGGCCCCGCGCCCATCCAGAGCCGGCGCCTTCTGCGAATGCAGATGAAAGTGCAGCGTTCGGCCGTCCGCGTCGCGCACGACCCGCAGCTCGACGTCCGCGGCCGGCAGCGAGGCCCCCTGGGGAATCGTAACCCCGTCGACCGCGCGCACGACCGAGGCCGGCCCGAACGCGACCGGACCACCGTCTTCATCGTCGCTGGCCAGCTCGGCCCGCCGCGTGCGCCCGCGCCAGAACTGAAAGCCGGCAACCTCGACCTCCAAGGTCAACGAACCGGCGTTGCGCCCTCGATGATAGAAGTCGACCGAGACCCATTGCGGCCCGGTGCGATCGTCGGCCAGCTGCAGCAGAAAGACCGCAGGCTGAGAGTCCGCGTCCCGCGGGACGGCGATCGTGCGCCGGAATGCCGGACCGTCGCGTGCACCCGCGCCGTAGCCGCTAACCTCTTCAAATGCCGGCGCACGAACCACCACATCGACATACTCGATCTCATCTGCAAAACTGATGTTGACCTCGCCCTCGCCCCGGCTCTCACGCGGACGGTCGCGCACCAGCTGCACCACCAGCGGGTATTTGACGTCTGAACGATTCGAGATCGTCAGCGGAAAGTCCACATAGGTATAGAGCTGCACTTGCGGGCCGCCTCTGAACTCGCCCGTTGGCGGCGGCGACGTGCGCCGCTGCGGGGCCTCCGCAGCCTTCTCCCCGCGCCCGCCGGTACGCGGCTGCGCGGCGGGCTGTGCCGGTCCAGAACGCGGTGGCCCAGTACGCGGCGGCCTACCGGCCGTGCGCGGTATGTAGTGGGCCGGTTCATCGCGCATCACCCGCAATAGATTGACCGACTCCAGATAGTTGATCCCCCGCGGCGTAGCGTTCCCGACGGCGGCGCCCGCCCCGCCCTCTGCCACTGCTTCGCGCACGACTTCGAACGCGGCGTCAACGACCGCCAGATCTTCGAGAAACCGCACCAGGACCGCGCGGCGCTCCCACGCGCTGATGCCGCTGTCGCCGGCTGCGTCCGCCGTCGCCGTGCGCAGCCGGTCCAGCCGGCCCCGCGTCGGCGCGTCCAGCTCCGACCAGGCGCGATAGAGCCGCCGCAGTACCGTATCCACTGCATTCAGCAGCCGGCGGTCATCCCAATCCTGGAACGCAGCCGCCGCGCGACTCTGCCCGTCTTCAGGAAATCCGCCGCTATCCGGATCAAACATGGGACCGTCCCTTCCCCCCTCTCCGCCCCGATTGCACCTCCTCAAATCGGTCGACGGAAGGCTCCGCAAGATCGGCAGGATCGTAACATAGCGATTGCGCTTTTTCAATTTCCCCGCGACTGCTCGGCTGCAGCGCCCGGCAGGCGGCGACGACGGCGCAGCAGGTCGGGATTTGGCAGATTCCTCGCATCCGGTTGTATGATGCCCACGCGTCTCACCAGCCCATGCGCTACACAGCAAACGCCGTCCCGCCCTCAGTCTGCCACAGGAGCCCCGCATGACCGCCGTCCAGCTGACGCGCACCGTCTACGATGGGATCATCGCCCACGCCCGTGAAGGAAAACCGGAGGAGATCTGCGGAATCCTGCGCGGCCGCGAAGGCCGGGCCGCGCAGCTTTACCGCGCCCGCAACCTGGCTGAGGACAGGATCGACAACTATGACGTCGATCCGCAGACGCTCCTGAAGCAGTTCGAGTTTGAAGAGGCCGGCGACGAGATGGTCGCCATCTACCACTCGCACCCCGTTTCGGTCGCCTACCCTTCGGCAACCGACGCCTGGAACGCCCACTATCCCGAAACGTACTACCTGATCTGCTCGCTCGAGTTCGACGACGCGCCGGTCATTCGCGCCTTTCGCATGGAGCCGCACTGGCCCGACGCCGACGTCGACGCCCTGCGTAGCGCCGTCTCTTTCGACGAAGTAAGGCCGGGCCTTTTTGGCTACTATCAGGCCGCCGGTGACCCGGTTCCCGAGCAGGCGGCCGGCCTGCTGGCGGAGATGGAAGCGCCCCTCTACGTCGTATACAACCAGGACGAAGCGGGCGCGGTCGAGGACATTCGCGTCGTCCAGCTTCAGGAGTACCCGGTGGAGGTCAGCGACGGCTGACGCGCGGCCGCGTCGGGAGACCCTTGGCGCCCCCCAGCCCCGTCCGCTTCCCGGCCTGGCGCACATTCGCCGCGACGCTAACGCACCCCTTTCCTTGTTGGTGCGCCTCCGTATCCCTTCGTGACCCTTGGTGGAAATACTCTCTCCTTACCACGCACAACCGCAATCACGCATAATTTGGAGGCTGCCGGCCCTTTGGGCGAGATAAGGACTTCGACGGGGGCCACTTCGCCTGCGCGTGCCTGAATCAGGGTCGAAGTCAGGGTCGAAGTCAGTGGTGGCGTCGGTCTCCTGGACGGTAGCGTCGCACATGTGCGCAGCAGTGGGGCCGATTCTGTCCAGGATTGGCCCAGGAGCGTCCAGATGAGACGCAGAGGGGCTGCGATTTTTTCGGAAACCGGGTATCGACAGGGTATCGATAGGGTATCGAATGCGCTGTTTTGGCCTGATTGGCCCAACTTTGAAAAAACTTTCTCTCTCCTCGTGACAGGATATTGGCGTGGACTCTCGTAGCAGGATGCGGTCGCGGTCGGTTCCCTGTCGTTCTTGGACTGAAAATGCGCAAAAGGTGTCGTTTTG
>JAJDTL010000026.1 GCA_022827195.1 Caldilineaceae bacterium | reverse complement strand
ACATCTCCTCCGCCCCGCGTATAAATTTCGCCTTCGCTTCTTCTCGTTTCATCATTCCACCCCTCTCTCCATTTCCCTTTCCTTTTCCCTCATTTCAGTCTACCCTTCTTACACCTCTACAAAAATCTGGGATGCACCCTTCCCGAGACGATAGTAGACAGGTATGGCACGGTACGCCTATGATAGCAGGTAGGATAAAACGGGGAAAGTCGCGCAAATCTGGCTGGGGAGGGCGAGGCCGAGATATGATTCGGGAACTATATAGGGGATTCGTCTGCCTATGGAAGACGGGGGCCAACTCGCCGGCCACGGAGCGCAACGCGAGCAGGCCAACGCTTGTCGCCGCGTAGACCACGCCGCCTACGACTGCCTGACCCACAGGAATCGGGCCGCCAAGGTTGTCGTACCAGAAAAGGTTTCCGCTGGCCGCATCGAAAGCGTAATGATGCCCTTTATAGGCGCCTGCATTCGCGACCCCCTAGGCGACAGGCTCTATCGTTGGCCAATTCGGATCATAGTTGGGGTATCCGTAAAGGCCCGCTGCACAACCGACAGCAACCAGTACGATCGCCATAATCGGCGGCAGTCACACCGACTTAAAACGCACGAGCAGAAAATTCTCCCTCTCGGCCCGTCGCAATGTCATTTTGAAACGACGGTGCACGCCGATAACCGAACCGATCTAGTTTCTCGGCGCGCGGAAGCCGTTGGCCACCGCCTCCTCCACGGTGCAGAACCAGAGGTCGCCTTCGTCCGCTTTCATGTTCACCCGCGCGTAAGAGGGCGATTCCCCATCAATATGGTAGATCTTCGTATCGTTCCTCTTGTTCACATTGCCCTTGATATTGCACGACGGGTCGGGCTGGCTCACGCAGCCCTGCGGGCAGCCAACCTGCGCGTCCTGCCCCGATCCCGTCCGGACAGGCGTCGGATGCGACGTGGGCGTTGGCGTCGGGTCAAATGTGAGCGTGCAGGCCGACCAGAGCCCGACGCCGGCCAGCAGCGCGTTCTCGGCCGCCTCCCGCGACATGTCTGCGTACTTGCCCGGGTTGCCATAGTCGTTGTAGACCGCCAGCCCCTCCTCCAGCAGCCGCAGGTTCCACAACACGGACCCCTCGTCCGTCTCCACCCACACATAGGCGAGCACACGGTCGAACCGGTCTCGGCCCATCGCCTCGATGCCGATTTGCTGCCCCAGCAGCGTCTTGGTGGATTCCGACGCCTGCGCGCCGAAGCACTCCTCAGGCCGGTTCGGATGCACCGTCTCCGGCGTATCCACGTCCAGCAGCCGAACCCTCTCCTCCACCCCGTCCTCGAAGCGCATGGTCAGCGTATCGCCGTCAGCCACCCGCACGACCAGGCCCCACACGGCCTCCTCCGGCAGGTTGGTAAAGACGGTTACCCTTGCCGGCCTGACGGCTGATGGGGGAAGTTGCGTGGGCGTCGGTGTTGGCGTCGGCGTTTCCGTCGCTGTGGGCGTAGGTGTGGGTGGCGGCGTGCACGTGGGTGCCGGGGGGCATGCGGCCACCGGCGTATGCTTGGGCGCCGGCGTGCCGGTGGCCGTAGCCGTGACTGTAGCCCTTACCGCTGTGCCCCGGACCGCCGTCGGTGTAGTCCGCGACTCCGACAACTCTATGGCCCCATCGCCGTCACCCTGACCGCCGAGCGCGAGGCCGATCAGAACGCCGATCATGACAAACGCCGCGACCGCTATGATATTTCGAACTGTTTTCAACAGCTCACCCCCCGATGCAGTAGACTCGACTTTCGTGACGCATTCACGAAGTTGGAGTCGGGGTTGGTAGGTGCGCTCGTTCTTTTTGGGCCCTGCCTATACCTCCCGAGGCACAGTCTACGCGCGGCGCATCAGCGACGACAGCCGTTCGAATCGTTCCCGCAGCGGCGACCACACGTGCTGCGTGTGCAGGTCTGCCAGCTCCAGGATGCGCGCGTCCTCTCTGTCCGGGTAGTAGCGGCGGCGGTAGCCAACCTCGGCAAAACTCAGTTTGCGGTAGAGCCGCAGCGCGACCTGGTTGCTGACGCGCACCTCCAGCGTGGCGGTACGCGCGCCCTCCTCGCGGCCCAGCGCCAGCAGCGCCAACAGCAGCCACTCGCCGATCGAACGGCCGCGCCAGTCCGGCTGCACTGCAATGGTGACGATGTGCATCTCGGCGCCGAAGCGCATGAAGCCGCCCTGGGCGATCAGCGCGGGCAACGCGGGGGGATTGGTTCCGGGAACGGGGGAGACCTTGAGATAGCGGCTGCGCCGGTTGCGGGTCAGCTCGCTGTGGTAGGTGGCCAGCGACCAGGGAGACGGAAAGCTGACCGCCTCAAGGGCCATCACCGCGGCCAGATCGGCCAGGGTCAGCGGACCGATCTCCAACGCACGGGGCCGCTGGACCGCGTCGCGCGGGTCAGTCTCTCCCTCATAGCCGGGCAGAGCCGCCCCCTCCTCAGTGATGGACATAATCGTTACGTAAGGGAACAAATGTGCTGGTCACTGACGACCAGCATCTGACAACTGCTGTCAACGGGGGGGAAGCAGATAGAGCGGTTGCAAGGGCGTCGTGAGCGCAGTTGAGCCGGCGCGCAGGTGGCGCAGCGCGAGTCGGACCAGCGACTCACCGCGCGACTCCATCGAGCCGAACTGCGCGGTAAGGGCGGAGCCGCGGCCATCAGCCGACAGATCGAAATCGGGGGAAGGGTCGATACAGCGCACGCTATGCAGACCTTGCACTGCCTGACGGAGGTCATCAGTCAGTTCGCCCGCGAGCCAAACGGGGCGATTTTCCGTGCGCAGCGCAGCAGCAAGCTCGTCAGCTTGCCCGGCGCGGTGCTCCGAAACGGGCGGCAGCCAGAGCGGGTCATCGAGCGGCGCTGGTGCCCAATTGAAGCGGCCGCGTCCGGCCTGCAGCACGGGCCAGACCGCTGCGCCTGCACCCGCGGCGAGCGGTGCAAAACGGGCCGCGGTGACGCTCAGCACCGGCAGACCGACGACGCGGGGAGGCTGCGGCAGTCCCAGCACAATCCCTTTGACCGCGCTGATGCCGATGCGCACACCGGTGAAGCTCCCGGGCCCGGTGGTGACGGCGACCGCGTCGATCGCGTCAATGTCGACGCCGGCCTGCTCCATCATCCGCGATACCGCCGGCAGCGTCTCCTCGGTCTGGCGCCGCCGCGTGCGCCAGACGCGTTCCGCCAGCACCGAGTCGCTCGCGGGGTCGAACAGGACCACCGTGCAGATCGAGGAGGCGACATCCAGTGCGAGCAGCATACGGCAGTGGCCAGTGGCCGGTGGCCGGTTGTCGGTGGCCGCCAGTCAGTCGGCGAGCCCTTGATCGTCGCCCGCGCCGCGGGTGAGTACCGGCATTGGTTTATGGTGGGCAACAGGTGTGACGATCTGGTCCACCAGCCTTCGCGTGCCGGCGACATTCAGCTTTTCGTAGAAGAAGGCGTAGTGGTCCTCCACCGCGGCAAAAATGTCTTCGGATTGCTCAGGCGGCAGCGACCACAACTCCGGCTTGAACGGCCCCAGCGCCTTCTTGCGCGTCTTCAAGTAGAAGACAAGATCGGTATCGCTGGTGCCGCGCTCGTCGGCGTGGTGCGAGTCGAGATGGGCGTGCATTTGGGCGCGCAGCGGCTCGGGAAAGCCGGGGTGGTCGAAGAAGGTGTTCATAAAGCCGGTGGCCAGATGAATCTCGATCGTCTGCGTCTCGGGGAACTTGCTGAACATCTCAGTCGGCAGCGTGCTGGCGCCGTGTTGGACCGCGCCGCCGGAACCGTGGAAGCGGGCGCGCTCGCCCAGGTCGCGCAGCGTCTCGAAGTCGACCGCGACGTCGGCCTGGCTGCCGTCGGGCAGCAGAATACCGCCATGCGTCGTGCCGGTGGCTACGCTGATCTTGCTTAGACCGGCGTAGTCGCCCAGCTCGGCCAGCGCGACCTTGTAGCCGTCGACGTAGGCGTCCAGCTCGGGCACGGTCGAGTTCTTCTCGCCGACCTCTCCGATCTCGCCGCCGAGGCTGATGGTGACACCTTCCGGCTCCAGGTCGCGGATGAACTTGGTGAGCTGGGCCGAACGCAGGTAGTTTTCACGCTGCTGCGCGTCGAGCGAGGGCTGCTCGAGCGTGACGAGCGTGCTCGTGTCGATGTCTATGTTCCAGTAACCGGCCGCCACGGCCTTCTTGGCCAGCGCCTTCACCTCGTGCAGCGCGGCGTCCGGGTCGGTCTTGTACTTTTTGCCGTCGACCTGAAAGTGGTCGCCCTGGATGAAAATCGGGCCGCTGTAGCCCTCTTTGATTGCGGCGGCAATGAGCACGGTTGCGAACTCGGCCGGCTCCTGGAAGGTGTAACCCATTTCGCTGCGGGCGATCTCGAAGATGAAGGCGCCCGTTTGAGTCCGCTGCGCGGCGCGGTAGGCGGCGCGACCGGCCTCGTAGGTGGCGAAACGCATATTCATTGCCGGAATGGTGCGGTTTGACCAGGCGTCCGCGGCCCTCGCCATATAGAGCTCGTGGATGCTGGCCGGGCACGCGCCCATCAACTGGCCCAACTCCCAAATGAGCCAGCGGCTGAATGCCTTCACCGCAAATGTGCCGAAGACCGCATCACGTACAAGCGTGTCGATGTGAACGGCGCGCACTCTTTCCGCGTCGAGCAGGTCGACGCGCCCGCGGTCGTCGATGTCGGCCGCTGCCTTCAGATCGCGGCGCACTTCATGGACGGATTCGTGTATCACACTCGTTCCTCTCGGACCACATTGGCGGCGATGCCTAACGGTCGGACGGGTTGCCATGCGGGGCACACTCCCCCCGCTTCTTTGACCGCCATTCGATCCATTGGGTAGAATAGCAGAAAGCTGCAAGGAGAGACAAAGTGGGCTGCGCGAACCGAGGGGCGGGCAGCCATTTCATTCTGCAGCCATTTCATTTTTAAGAGCGGAGGCACTCGATGTCAGGACTAAAACTGGGCGCACACATGTCGATCGCCGGTGGCGTGAGCAACGCGCTGGATGCGGCCGAGGCCGTCCACAGCAATGCTGTACAGGTCTTCATGAAGAGCAATCGTCAGTGGAGCGGACCAAAGGTGAGCGAAGATGACGTCTCGCGCTGGAATGAACAGATGCCCTCCAGGGGGGTCGGATTCGCTGTCAGTCACGCTTCCTATCTCATCAACCTGGCCTCGCCCAAAGACGACCTGTGGGAGAAGAGCGTCGCCGCGTTCGCCGATGAGCTGCAGCGGGCCCACGCCTACGGCATTGGCCACGTCGTGCTGCATCCGGGCGCGCATACGGGCAGCGGCGAAGAGGCCGGGTTGCAGCGGATTGCGGACGCGCTCAACCGCATCCACGCGCAGTTGCCCGAATGCGCCGACGTGGTCACGCTGCTGGAATTGATGGCGGGACAGGGGACCACGCTGGGCTACACCTTCGCACAGTTGGCGCAGATCATTGCGCTGGTGGAAGTGAAGGAGCGGGTGGGCGTCTGCCTCGACACCTGTCACGCGCTGGCCGCGGGCTACGATTTTCGCACGGAAAAGGGTTACGAGGCGATGATGGCGGAGATCGAGGAGACGGTCGGCATCGATAGCGTCGGTTGCTGGCACTTCAACGATAGCGCCAACGACCACGGCAGCCGCAAGGACCGGCATGCCCACATCGGCGAAGGTTTCGTCGGCGCGGAGGGCTTCCGTCACATTCTCAACGATATACGTTGGGACGGCGTGCCGATGCTGCTGGAGACGCCCAAAAAAGAGGACGGCGACGGTAAGGACTTGATGAATCTGCGCGCGCTGGCCGCCCTGGTTGTCGACGCAGACCGCCTGCCGGAAGGTCTGCGTCCAGAGTAGCCTCCTGCCCACAGTCCCCTTACCGCTGCAAAGGAGACCGAACGATTGAAACCGGCGACTGCCGCCGTCACCAGTTCAACGACAGCAGACGCAGCAGCTCGGCCGGGGAGGTTGTGCCGCGCATGCGCACGCGTTTCAGCTGGAAGAGATTGCCGGTCGTGTGGGTGGCGCCGCCTTCGATCGTCACGCCGCCCCAGTAGCCGGCGCTCTCGAAAACGCGAATCGTGCTGTTATCGTAGCGCCCAAACGGGTAGGAGACGAATCGAGGCCGCACGCCGAGCTCGTATTCGATTGTCTCGGCACTGCCTAGCGCCTGCCAGACAAGATAACTGTCGGTGCGGTTGCGCAAGCTGGCATGGTTGCGCCCGTGGGACTCGATGAACATGCCGGCGGCCTGCATTTCGCGCGCCATATCCCAGGACATGTAGACTGGATTCTGCGCGTCGATATAGTCGGTCACGACGAAGAACATCGCCGTCATGCCGAACTCCTGCAGCAGGGGAAATGCGTTCTGGTAGTTGTCGCGATAGCCGTCGTCGAAGGTGAGTATAATCGGTTTTTCTGGCAGAGGCGCGCCCTGGTTGAGATGTTCGACGAGATCGTACATGCTGACGGTGGTGTAGCCGGCGTCGGCGAGGGTCTGAAGATGGCTTCTAAACAGGTCAGGGGCCACCGACAGGTCGCGCCGGTAGATGTCGGCGCCGGGCGGGGGCACACTGACGTAGTGATACATCAGGACCGGCACGCGCGCTCTGCGAATAAGTCCGTCGGGCACGGGCGCCGGCTGCGCGACGATGGTCCTCGTCTGCGGCGTTGGCGTGGATTGCAGACCGTTGTGAATGCCGGGCAGCCTGAGGACTGCCTCGCTGTTGAAGACGGCGGGCAGCATAATCACGGTCGGCTCTCGCTCCTCGGCCGTTTCCTCTTCGCTTGTCTGGGCCAGAATCCAGTCGTGGTATTGGCTGACGCGGGTGTAGACGCCGTAGAACTCCGGCCGCGCGCAGCCGATGCCGAAGCTGACAATCCCGGCCAGCTGCCAGCCGCCTTCGCCGTCCGCCACGACAAGGGGACTGCCGCTGTCGCCGTGGCAGGCATCTTTACCCCCTTTGCTGTAACCGGCGCATAGAAGATTCTCGTTGATCATTCTGCCCATCGCATCGATGCAATCATCCTCGGAGACGATCGGCAGCTCCACCTGTTGCAGGTCGTAGGAGAGGAGGCCTTCGGCGCTGTCTTCGGAGAGCGCGCCCCAGCCGATTACGGTCGACAGGGTACCCGGCGCGGCCAGGTCAAGGTCTTCAGGCGACAGGAACGCGACCTGTTCGGCCTCTGCCGGCTGCGCGAGATGCAGCAGAGCGAGGTCGTGGGCAAAATCGTGCGCAAAGTCATAACCGTAGCTGGGGTGAAGGAGGATGCGGTCGACCTCGAAGCGGTGGCCCTGTCCGCTGCCGAGCCTGTGGACGCCGACGGTCACCGTGAGCTGCTCGGGCGCGGCATTTACGAAGCAGTGTGCGGCGGTCAACACCCAACTGGGAGCGACGAGCGAGCCGCCGCAGAAGGTGTAGGAGTCGGGTTCGGTGAAGGCGCGGATGGCGACGATCCACGGCCAGGCGTCGGACGCGGCCGTCTCCCCGCCGACGATCTGTCCCTGAAGCCCTGCGGACGGCAATGGAGTGGCCGTCGCCCCATTGGTCACGCCTGCTTGCGCAGTCTCTTCTGCGTTTGCCTTGATGGCGGCCTCGAGGGTGGCGGCGATTTCGGCCCCTTTGGGCGAGTCACTATCCGGCGTCGGGGTCGCTTCGAGAGTGGACGCCTGCGCTGAACGCGGCTCGCCTGCCGAGACAGCCGGTTCCTGCAGAAGGATCTGATTGAACAGATGCAGCAGGGCCAGCACCAGCATGCTGAACAGGATGCTGGTGGTCCATTTCGGGACAAATCTGCGGCGGGCGGCAACACGAAATACGCCCCTGCCGGAGAGGGGCGCAGAAGAACCGGGCTTTTGCGAAGCTGGCCGACGAGCACGCCATTTCATGGCGGCATTTTAGCAGACCGGATTGGGAGCGGCAAAAAAGGTTGATAATTTCGCCGCGACGCGTATAATTATGGTTCCACTCTCAACTGAAATCAGTCACAGAGACGCAAAATGACGATCACGAAAATGCCCACTGTGCTGCACCCAGCGGAGAAGATGAAATATCTCTCCGAGCTGATGGTCTTTCAGGATCTGACATCGAAAGAGATGGAAGAGTTGAACCGGATCACGACGATGAGCACGGTGCAGAAGGGACGGGTCTTTTACCGGCCGGAGGAGCCGGGCGAAGTGTTGTTCATCCTCAAGGAGGGGCGGGTTCAGCTCTACCGCATCAGCCCGGAGGGCAAGAAGCTGGTGATCACGACGCTCGGCCCGCACACGCTGTTCGGTGAGATGGCGCTGCTTGGCACGAAGATGCACAACACCTTCGCCGAAGCCGTCGATGACTGCCTGATCTGCATCATGAGCCGCACGGACCTGGAGCGGCTGATCCTCAGCAAACCGCAGGTCGCGCTGCGCATCCTCGAAATCACGGGACGGCGGCTGCAGGAGGCCGAGGAGAGCCTGGAAAACATGGCTTTCAAGGGCATCCCCGCGCGGCTGGCCAACCTGCTGCTGCGCCTCTCCGACGAACAGGATTCGGACGTGGTGACCGGCCTGACGCACCAGGACCTGGCGGAGAGCGTTGGCACATACCGGGAGACGGCCACACAGGTCCTCAACGATCTCAAGTCGCAGGGGCTGATCGAGATCGGCCGCAAGCGCATCAAGCTGCTGGACCGGGAGACAATTTCGGTCATTGGCAGCAAACGCATCAAACTGTTGGACGAAAATGTGTAGGCCGCGCCGTTTTGCCGCGGCCGCAACGGATGCACGCCAGCATGCTGTTCACGCGTAGCGGTCGCCGCACCCCACCTGCCGCGCGCCATCTTCCGCGCCATGTATGACCGCTCAACGCAGGTCAATCGCAGCGTCGACAGTATCAATTTTGGTATCGGCCAGCCGGACTTTGATCTCCTTCCCCACGCGCTGATAAGACAGGTCGCGGCCACCCGTTTCGCCGAGGGCGATACCGAGCTGCTCAACTACGGTTTCCCCCAGGGGGACGGCCGCTTCCGCTGGGCGCTGGCCGATTTCCTAAGCCAGGGCTACGGCGGCGAAGTACAGCCGCAGCAGTTGATGACCACCGCGGGCGCCTCGCAGGCGCTGGACCTGATCTGCACTTTTTTCGCCCGCCCCGGCGACACAGTTTTCGTCGAAGAGCCCAGCTACTTCCTCGCCCTGCGCATTCTGCAGGAGGACCACCGGCTGAATGCCGTTCCGATCGCGACCGATGAAGACGGGCTGGTACCGGCGGCGGTGGAAGAGGCGTTGACCCGCCACCGGCCGGTCTTCCTCTACACAATCCCCGCCTACCAGAATCCGACCGGGCGTACCCTTTCACGCGGCCGCCGCCAGGCGCTGCTGGCGCTGGCCGAGGCGCACGACTTCCTCATCGTCGCCGACGAGGTCTACCATCTGCTCGATTTCGGGACGCCGCCGCCGCCGCCCTTTGCCGCGCATGCAGACAGCGGGCGCGTGCTATCGATCGGCTCATTCTCGAAGATCCTGGCGCCGGGCCTGCGGCTGGGATGGGTACAGACGGCGCCGGAGCGGGCGCAGCGCTTTGCCCTGAGCGGGCTGGCGGACAGCGGAGGCGGACTCAACCAGTTCACATCGAACCTGGTGCGGGTGGCGCTGGAAGGGGGCGGACAGAGGGCGTACCTGGACGGCCTGCGCCGCACATACCGGGAGCGGGTCGAAGCGATGGACGCGGCGCTGCGACGCGAGATCGGCGCGCGCGCGGCGTGGCGCGTGCCCGGCGGCGGCTTCTTCTTCTGGCTGACCTGCGCCGAACCGGTCGACACGAGTGTGCTGCTGGAGAGAACGGCCGCCGCCAGGGTCGGGTTCCTGCCCGGCCGGCGCTGCTCCAGCGTCGGCGGCCAGAGCAACTGCTTGCGGCTTTGCTTTGCCCACTACGGCGTCGCGGAGATCCAAGAGGGGATCCGGAGGCTGGGACAGGTATTCGAGTCCTAGAGGCGGTCGCGCGCCGCGGCCATCTGGACTGCGACGCGGATGGCGGCCAGCATGCTCTCCTCGCTGGCCTGCCCTGTCCCCGCGATATCGAACGCCGTGCCGTGATCGACCGAGGTGCGCAGGATCGGCAGACCGATGCTTACGTTGACGCCGCTATCGAAGGCGAGCAGCTTCATCGGAATGTGGCCCTGGTCGTGGTACATGGCGACGACGATGTCGAACTCGCCGCGGGTGGTGCGCAGAAAGACGGTGTCGGGCGGCTGCGGATCGGAGACCGTCCAGCCGCGCGCCCGCGCGGATTCGATGGCAGGCTGGATCTGCGTCTCTTCCTGCGCGCCGAAGAGCCCGTTTTCGCTTGCGTGGGGGTTCAGCCCGGCGACCGCGATGCGCGGCGCGCCGATGCCGAGCGCCTGGCAGGCGTGGTGCGCCAGCTCGATCACCTCGAGCACGCGCGGCGGCGTGACGCGGCGGATCGCCTCCTCCAGCGAGACGTGCGTGCTCACGTGCACGACGCGCAGATTCGGACCCACCAGCAATATCGAGACGCGCTCGGCGCCGGTTCGCTCGGCCAGAAGCTCTGTGTGGCCGGGGTAGAGGAAGCCGGCGCGGTGCATCGCCTCCTTGTTCAGCGGCGCGGTCACGACCGCGGCCGCCTGCCCGGCCAGCGCCATGTCACAGGCGCGCTGCACATACTCGACCGCGGCCCGGCCCGCGCCCGCGCTCACCTGCCCGACCGGCGCCTCCACCAGCTCGACGTTCGCCAGGTCCAGCAGGGGGACGGTGTCAGCCAGATAGCTGCCCTCGACCGCGGGACCGGCGATGACCTCGAAGCGGGGATCGGTTCCGAGCCATTCTGCGGCCCTGGCCAGCACCTGACGGTCGCCGATGACAAGCGGACGGCAGCTGGCAAAAACCTCCCCGTGCTGCAGGGCCTTCAGAATGACCTCCGGCCCGATCCCGGCCGGGTCTCCCAGTGTTATCGCCAGGAGCGGACGGCTGTCAGCCACTGATTTCACCTCTTTCGCACATGTGATTGTCGCCGCTGCCAGCGCGCTGCACGGGCTCCGCGCTGCAGGGCTGATGCTATCATGCGCGCCTGCGCCCGGCAAACGAATGGAAGTCGCTCGTTAGCCGATCGACAGTGGATCCGTTACACTGTTTGACGCCCTATCCCTACCCTGAATCCAACTGGAGAATTTGCATATGACAACTATCGCACTGGTCGGCTGCGCCCACATCCACACGCCAGGATTTATCAGGCGGCTGCAGGCTCGCGACGATGTCAAAACGGTCGCGGTCTGGGACCATGATCCAGCCCGCGCTGAAAGCTGCGCGGCGCAGCTCAACGCGCCCGTCGTAGCCGGCCTCGACTCGATCTGGAAAGACGGTTCGATTGAGGGCGTAATCATCTGCTCCGAGACCGACCGGCACGAGACGCTGGTGCTCGCCGGGGCCGCGGCGGGCAAGCATCTGTTCGTGGAAAAGCCGCTGGGTATGGGCGCCGGGGACGCATACCGCATGGCCGATGCGATCGAGCAGGCCGGCGTCCTCTTCCAGACCGGGTACTTCCAGCGCGGCATTCCAGCGCATCAACGCCTCAGGGAACTGGTCGCCAGGGGCGTCCTTGGGCAGATCACGCGCGCCCGCTTTGTCAGCTGTCACAGCGGGGCACTGCGCGACATCTTCACGCCGCAGTGGCTGTGGATGACCGATGTGAAGCAGGCCGGCGTCGGCGCTTTCGGCGACCTTGGCACGCACGCGCTCGACCTGATGCTGTGGATGCTGGGCGACGTCGCGCGGGTAACCGCGACGCTGCAGGTGGTCTTGGACAAGTACGGTCCCGACTGCGACGAGACCGGCGAGGCCCTTTTCCGTTTCAGCAGCGGCGCGATCGGTTCGCTGGCCGCGGCCTGGGTCGACGTTGCCGAACCGGTCACGGCCGAGATCAGCGGCACCGAGGGCCACGCCTACATCCGCAACCGCAGCGACCTCTACCTTACCTGCGCCAATCTCGACGGCGCCGACGGGCAGTCGCCGTGGACCGACCTGCCCGCGGCCTGGCCGCACGCTTTCGACCTCTTCCTCAACGCGCTGGTCGCGGAGGACCCGTCCGCGAAATCGGCCGTCCCACTGGTGGGCGCGCGCGAAGCCGCCTACCGCAGCGCGGTGATGGAGGCAATGTACACCGCCGCCGCCGACCGCTCGTGGGTGGCGCTGCCCTGAGCGAAGCCGGCGATGGTCGCGCCGCCGCTGTACGTGACGACCGAGCAGGTACGGAACGACAAGACAGGGGACAGCGTCGAATCGACGCCGGCGGCGGCCAACGGGGGTATTTGTGTCGGATCGAATGACGGCCGCATCTGCGCGCTGGACGCGGACTCAGGAGAACAGCTGTAGCGTCACTTGACCGATGGCGCGGTCGACTCCTCGCCCGCTGTCGTTGACGTCGTGGCCTATGACGATTCGTTTGACGGCGACCTGTATGTGCTCAACGCAGCGACGGACGTTCTTCAGTGGCGCTAACTTACGGACGGCGTCGTTTTATCCTCTCCAGCGGGTGCGGACGGCAAGGTGTTCTTCGGCTCCAGTAATGGCCGCGTTTACGCCATGATTGCAATAGCCGCATTCCCTAACAGGCGACATAACTTCATGCAAGCTCAACCGCAGGGTCGGCCCTCGCTTGCTAGTCACACATAACAGTACGGCATTCTCCCGTTTCTCCACCCACTGACAGAAACTATCGACATGACGGAACGCTCCTCGCGATAGACGCCAAAACCGGAGTCCCGCTCTGGGGCGTCCGTGCAGGCCGGGGCAGTGACTTTCTTCCCGTGGCGGAGGATGACGCAGTCTTCTAGAGAACTTACGAGGGTCTCGTTGGCCCCGAGGACGCAATGACGGGGGAGCAGCTCTGGTGCTTCCAGACCGAAGGCGGCTCGATTGCCAGTCTAGTGGCAGACGAGGGCGTCATCTACATTTTCCACGATGACGGAGGCGTGATCGCACTACTGCCGAGAATCGAGCGGGAGCGAGAATAGGGCGCAATGGTGATCACGCGCCGCGGACACTACCCGTCGCGACGCATCAGGCTGAAGCTCTGGGCCGTAGGGCCGCCGTCGGGCGCGGTAGCGAGGAAGAGCGCCAGCGGCGCGACCTCCTCCGGCTCCTTGAACCACTCGCCGTCCGGAATTCCCGGCTCGCCCGTCGGGGAAGCGGGTGTCATCGCCGTGTTCACCGGCCCCGGTATCAGTTCGTTGACGCTGATGTTGTCGCCGCGCAGCTCCATTCCGAGGACGCGCGTAAACATCCACAGACCCGCCTTGGAGACGCAGTAGGCGGAAGAGTCTGCTGCGCCGCGATGGCCCATGCCCGAGCCGATCGTGATGATCTTGCCGCCGCCGCGCGCCCTCAGGTGGGGGATGGCCGCCCGGGCGCAGAGGTAGGCGCCGGTCAGATTGATCGCGATCGTCTCGCTCCACACGGCCGCATCGATGGCGGCCACCTCGCTCTTCGGCGGAGAAATGCCGGCATTGATAACGAGAATATCGAGACCGCCGAAACGGGCTGCGGTCGCCGCAACTGCACGCTCGACCGACGATGCATCGGCCACGTCGGTGGCGGCGGCCAGCGCCTGCCCGCCGCCCGCCTCGACTTCAGCAGCCACCGCCTCGACCTGCGCGCGCGTGCGCGCCGCGCAGCAGACGGCCGCACCTGCCCCGGCATAGGCGATCGCAATCGCCCGCCCGATGCCGCGCCCCGCGCCGGTCACCAAGGCCACCTTCCCAGCCAATGCCTGTTCTCTGTTCGTCATAGCCTACTCCTGCTGGATTCCACGGACCACCGACCACCGAATTGACACATTCTTGCCGATAACAGAGAATCTGGAGCGAACTCTCCAAAAACCAGAAACTGAAAACGAAGAACTGAAAACTCCACCAATGAAACGTGTCGCACTGGAATCGACGGTCATCAGCCACGGCCTGCCTTACCCCGACAACCTGAAGCTCGCGCGGGAGATGGAGGAGATCATCCGTCGCCACGGAGCGGAGCCGGCCACGGTCGGCGTGATCGGCGGAGAGCTGATTGCCGGCCTCGGCGAGGAGCAGATCGAACGGCTGGCGACCGCTGCCGACGTGCGCAAAGTCAGCCGTCGCGACCTGCCGGTCGTCGCCGCCCGCAAACTCGACGGCGCCACAACGGTCGCCGCCACCATCTGGATCGCCCACCGCGCCGGCATCGAGCTGTTCGCCACCGGCGGCATCGGCGGCGTTCACCGCAGTACGGCGCCTGGCATGAGCGCCGACGTCAGCGCCGACCTGCAGGAACTGGCCCAGACACCGGTCATCGTCGTCTGCGCCGGCGCCAAGGCCCTGCTGGACCTGCCGGCCACCCTCGAATATCTGGAGACGCACGGTGTGACCGTAATCGGCTACGGCACGGAGGCGTTCCCGGCGTTCTACAGCCGCGACAGCGGGCTGCCGGTCGATCTGCGTTGCGACTCTCCCGAGGAGGTGGCGGAGATCTGGCGGGCAAAACGGACGCTGGAACTGGCGGGAGGGCTGCTCGTGGCAGTCCCCGTACCGGAAAAGGACGAAATTCCCCTGGCGGCCATCGAACCCTTGATCGAGCGGGCGCTGGCCGACAGCGAGGCCGCGGGTCTGCGCTCAGCCGAGGTGACGCCCTACCTGCTGCGGCGCATCGCCTACCTGACCGGCGACCGCAGCCTGCGCGCAAACCTGGCGCTGCTGCGCAACAACGCTCGCGTTGCCGCCGCGATCGCGGCGTCATTGGACAGGTGATTGTAGGAAACCCCGTACAAGCCGTATGTCACCAGCTGTCAGCTGCTGAAAATCAGCTTCTCGAACTCGTTTCTTTCCAAGACTTCTTGTTCCAGAAGTGTCTCTGCGATAAGGTGCAGTTTGTCCCGATGTGTGGTCAGGACTTCCTTCGCCCGTGAGTAGGCAGTCTCCACAATGCGTCGCATTTCGCGGTCGATAGCGCGCGCCAGATCTTCACTGTAGGAGCGCCGTTCTCCCAACTCCATGCCTAAGAACGGATTCGTTCCACCCTGAACCAGCTGTATGGGGCCCAATTCCTTGCTCATGCCAAAGCGAGTAACCATATCCTTGGCCATCTTTGTCACCTGCTTCAGATCGCCTTCCGCGCCAGTGGTGACCTCGTCGAAAATTAACTCTTCTGCCGCGCGACCGCCCAACCACCCTGCTAGATCGTCTTCGTACTCGGCCAGGCTCTTGAACTGCCGATCATCGTCCGGAAGTGGCAATGCATAGCCCAGCGCTTGGCCGCGGCTGACGATGCTGATTCTCTCCACCGGATCCGCATGTTCAAGCATTGCATGCACCACCGCGTGGCCTGCTTCGTGGTAGGCGATCACGCGCCGCTCTTCATCGCTAAGCACCTGGCCTTTGCGCTCTGGACCCATCCTAACTCGTTCAATCGACTCCACCAGTTCGGCCATGCCAATGGCGCGCTTGTCGCGGCGGGCTGCCAAAATCGCCGCCTCATTGAGTAGGTTTTCTAAATTGGCTCCTACCATCCCAGGCGTCCGCTTGGCGATGCTGCTCAGATCGACGTCCGGCCCCAGCGGCTTGCCGCGCGCATGGATGTGTAGAATAGCCTCGCGGCCGCGCCGGTCCGGTCTGTCCACCACGATCTTGCGGTCGAAGCGCCCCGGGCGCAGCAGGGCCGGATCGAGAATATCGGGGCGGTTGGTGGCGGCGATCACGATCACTGTCGTGTCGCTGTCGAAGCCGTCCATCTCGACCAGAATCTGGTTGAGCGTCTGCTCGCGTTCGTCGTTGCCGCCGCCCATGCCCGCGCCGCGATGACGGCCGACCGCGTCAATCTCGTCGATAAAGATGATGCAGGGCGCGTTCTTCTTGGCCTGCTCGAAGAGGTCGCGCACACGGCTGGCGCCGACACCGACGAACATCTCGACGAATTCGGAGCCGCTGATGCTGAAAAAGGGCGCGCCGGCCTCGCCCGCCACCGCCTTGGCCAGCAGCGTCTTGCCTGTCCCCGGCGAACCGACCATAAGCACGCCCTTGGGGATGCGCGCGCCGAGTGCTGCAAACTTCTCCGGCTCCTTGAGAAACTCCACGACCTCCTGCAGCTCCTGCTTGGACTCCTCCGAACCTGCGACATCCTCGAAGGTGACGGTCGGGCGGTCTGCCTCCTCCATCTTTTTGGCGCGGCTGCGCCCGAACTGCATGGCGCGGTTCTGCCCGCCCGCGCCGGCCTGGCGCATGATGAAGATGAAGAAGCCGAAGATCAGGATCATCGGCAGCAACATAATCAGCCAGTTGAAAAAGGCGCCGCTATTTGGCGCGCGCTCCACGTCTATCGGGATTGCGGCCAACTGATCTGCGGTCACGCCGAAAGTCTTAAGTGAGTCGAGCAAGCTCTCGCCCGACTCTTTGCGGCTGCGGCGGCGTTCGCTGTCGGAGATCTCTACGATTACGTCGTCGCCCTGCACCACGATGCGTTGTACGGAGCCGTTGCGCACGTATTCGGCGACCTGATTCAGCCCAAGGAGATTGTCAGCGGCGTTCGGTGGGTTGATGAAAAGGCGGTAGGCGAAGAAAAGCAGGATCGCAAGCAGTATCCAAAGCCAGCTGCGTCGAACCATCTGGCGGTAACGGTCATTCGGGTTCTCATCCGGCGGCCGCTCGCCGTCCGGTCTTCTCTCGTTGTTCATCATGGTGGAAAATCCCTGAAACAGTCGCCCAAATAAGGCTGCACCGGCGGAGTGTACAGATTGTGCACCCAGTGTAGCAGAGGAAGGTCGCCTGATTCAGTAAGCCGGAGACCAGTGTTTTGCACGCCGCCGCTTTGCAGGTACGCGCGGCGCGTCCCAGGCTATGCCGCGCTCACAGACTTCGCAGCCTGTCTGCGATGCTGACGCCGGTCGCGTGCGTTATCGCTTTGTGAATGGGCTGTTTGCCCCGGTGCCGGGAGTGGTGGGGAATCGAGGACTCGTCCGGCTTGTCGCTGAAGCTGATAATCAGGCAGCCCCGCTCCTTCAACCACAGGACCGCCTCGCGCACCTCTTGCGTGATGCAAATCTCCTGGTGGAAGCGCTCTTCCGCCGGCACGTCATCGGCCAGATTGTTCATATGCTCAAGCGTGGCGAGAAACTCTTCGCGGCGGAACTGTTTGAACGGGGTCGGGTCCCCTTGCGAAACCGCGGTGTTGACGGCTTCGTGGGCCTGGCGCATCGCTTCACTGACGCGCCCACCGCCGGCAATGCAGACCTCGGCATAGCGAACAAACTGCTCGAAAGTTTGCACGGCACCGCTTTCGATGCGCTCAAGCAGGTCGGTGCAATCGAGCCCGTCATTATTGAGCACGAGGCAGATGTAGGCCAGATAGTCCTGGTTATCGCCGGTCAGATGATGGTAGCGGGCGCGGTTGAGGTGCTCATAGTGCTGGGTAAAGCGCTTGGCATTGAACTTGTCGCCAAGCAGGCCGCCGACCGTGCGGTAGAGGCCCTTCAGGCGGGCGACGTCGATGGCGCGGTTGTTGCGCCCGCGGGCGCCGATGGCCGTTTTGTCCAGGTCGAGAACGACAGCGGTGTTTTCACCTAGCCGCAAGCCGTTCTTCTGCGCCCACCGGATCCAGTCCACCAGCTGGCTCCAGCGATTGGCCTCGAACATTCCGGTCTCTTCATCGGCGCTGAACTGCTCCGGCTCGCTGGCCTTTTCGTTGCCGATGAAGCAGGCGCTGGGGATCGCAGGCACGCCGCCGTTGAGCGGCTCCTCGTCATCCGGGAGGGGTTCATCAGCCGAGCGCAGCGAGCGCATCACCTGAAATGTGTTTCCGTCACCGGAAAGCGTGTCGCCGATAAAGAGCAACTCTTCGACTGTTGCCGCGCGCCGCTTCTGCGCCTGCTCAAGGATCCACAATGCGACCTGGGCATAGGAGGTATCCTGCTTGCGGGGAACGACGTCATTGGGCAACCCGAGTCGATAGCGGGCCGACTTCAGGCCGGGGATCTGGCGCGTGAGCGGCTCCAATTTGCGGTAGACGACCAGATCGCCGATCAACTCATCCAGAGACGTTAGCCCGAAATTCTCTACCGCGATCGGATAGGCCTCTTTGGTCTGCGTATTGCCCAATTCTTCACCTTCCATTTCAGTTTCCAGTCTTCAGATGTTCGCCTGCACTGCAGCGCGCAATCGAAGACCAAAACTGACCGCTGAAAGAATCGTCGCGCCGTGCGCTGCCCACGATTCTACCCTATGCCAGATTGTTATGTAAAATTTCCGGCGCGTATGGGTGCATCCCAGATTTTTGTAGAGGTGTAAGAAGGGTAGACTGAAATGAGGGAAAAGGAAAGGGAAATGGAGAGAGGGGTGGAATGATGAAACGAGAAGAAGCGAAGGCGAAATTTATACGCGGGGCGGAGGAGATG
>JAJDTL010000002.1 GCA_022827195.1 Caldilineaceae bacterium | reverse complement strand
CCACTGACAGAAGTCATCGACATGACAGAACAGTTTGAGTATACTCATCTCTGAGCACCTTTCTATGCTGGCGAATTTTGGTTGGCGAACTTCTATTCTACCAGCTTGATAAGGTGCTCATTTACTCCGAATTCAGGTTACCTTAGTATGCGACTGAACGGGCCGGAGTTCCACGCCGAGCTCATGGCCGGGCGCGTAAGCTATCACGACGAGCGCGTTGCCCGCGTCTGGGAGCTGTGGCTGTCGATGCTGGAGCGCGGCTACTTTATCGAGACGCCGGGCAGCACAAGCGACCTGTCCAGCATGACGGCTCTCGTGCGCGGCGATTCGGCCAATCCTCTGAACAGGGAGAAGGCCGTCATGGCGCTCGCCCCTCACTTCAGCGCGGGCGAACTTCCGCCGGCCTTTGCGACCGAGCTGGACTTCTTCCAGTTCCCCCAGATCGACGCGAGCGTCGCGACAGGCGAGGTTTCGGTCGTGTTCGGCTATGTCGTCCCCGCCGGCGCGTTGAACCCTGTCGCGGCTGGCGTGTTTGTGGGCTACATGGGGTCTACGGAGGCGCAGGAGCTGCAGCTGAGGCAGTTGGGCGAGGACGATGGCAACGCCGGCTATGTGCCGGTGCACCAGGGTCTAGACGATGAACTGATTTCGGAGGCCGCGGTCAAGGGCGGTCAAATTGTACGCGGCGCCGATGCGATCCGTCCGCCCCTTTCGCTTGTTATTCCGGACGAAATGCAGCGCGGCTTCACATCTGTGTTGCGGCGGCTATTCCTCAAGACTGGCACGCGCATCCGAGTCGAGGAGATCCAGACCATTCTGGAGGACGCGCGCGAGGATGCGATCCAGGGTGGGGCCTACCCGCCCTAAACGGTTCGCGAGCGAAGGCACCCCGCAGCCTGCCGCCTTTGGGCAAGCCAGGATCGTCCGTCCTAACCGGCCTCCGCCTGACCGAGAACGACCTCCGACATGCCCGGCCACTCCCGCCAGATATCCGTGTAAGCGTCGTAGTTGATTTCGGCGACGTCCTTGTGCCGCAGCCGGGCTATGACCGCGTGCCGCACATTCGGCGAAGCGTTTGGTCCGCCTGTATGCAATACCTGGCGGTGAGCAAGGATCAGGTCTCCGGCCTTTCCCGTTACCATCACAGGGCCTTCCGGCAATTCAATCCTGGGCATCCCGTTTGCCAGGACCTCGTGGCCCACCTCCTTGAAATAGTCCTGGTATGCGCGGTGGGACTTGGGCCAGACGGTAAAGTTTCCGGCGTTGGCTTCCAGCAGGTCGGCGAGGTAGACGACGGCGAAAGCTGTGAAACGCCTGCGGTATACCCCCTTGGCCATGCCGTTGGTGCCGCTGCCGATGCCGTCGATGTGGCCGCGCGGTTCGGGCGAATCTTCGCCGGGAGGGAGCGGGAAGCGCGGATATGGCTTTGCCGTGACCATGGGCAAGACGTTTCCCTTACCCATCGGTTCCTCGGCAATGTCGATAACCGGCGTCCTGTTGAAGAGGTCGAGGATTACCGGCGCCTCCAATAGCTCCGCGCGGAAAAAGGCCGACCGGTTGTTTTCCATGTCTTCGCCGCCCAAGCCAACCGAACCGATGGAATGGTTGACTGCGCGCAGGGCGGTGTCGAACATCACTTTAGGTACAGCGCCGGAGACCTTTATGAAACCTTGTTCGTGAAACTCACGCTTTTGTGCGAGTGAGAGCATGGAATCCTCCAGGAACAGTTGAGAGTTAACGCTTCGCGAAATCGTACGGGATTAGGCTGATGCACTCATGAACGGGCCCCAAGGCTCCATTGCAATGCCCTTTGCCCCGCCGGCCCCTTCTTCCAGGTCCTCCCCCATGGAATGCCGGAGCTCCTGAGGTTTTTTCCCTCCAATTACCGCGGCAGATGCCGATGAATGGCTTGATGCGGGTGCAGTCCGAATCTGGGGACGGATACCAATGTGTCGGATAGCAGCCGAATGATACCGGGCCCCAGCGCTTCATAACCACGATCTGGTGCCGTATGGGCGGTCGGGCCGCACCGGCCCTCCCTAGGGCGGGGGGACTCCCCCCGCAACGCCCCCCCTGGGAATATGCCACCGTGCGTGCGCGTTGCCGGCTCGTGTGTCAGAATCCGGGAGTTAATGCCACCGTGCGTGCGCGACTCCAACCTGTCGCACACGCGCAGCGGAAACGCTGCCACCTCGCGCGCGCATCGCCAGCCGATCGCGCCTTAGACCCGCGCCCCCCGTTCCCTGCAGTTCCTGGCCACTGACAACTGACCACTATCCACTATTCACTATTCACTATTCACTATCCACTATCCACTATTCGCAATCCACAATCCACTATGAGCTTAGTTCTCTCTACTTGAAACCCGCCGGGCCCTGTAATATGATTGAAAGCAACCTCGAAGAGTGACCGAGACAGCGAATCTGGCAGTCTGACAGCACATGAGAACGCCCGACTTACCGAATGCGCTTAACTTCACAGGCAGGGCCGTGCTTGTCACCGGCGGCAGCCGGGGAATCGGAGCAGGAATCGCGCGGCGCTTTGGAGAGGCTGGCGCTTCCGTTGTGATCGGCTACTCTCAGGCCGAACGCGATGCCCTGGAAGTGGCGGACCAAGTGCGGGCGAAAGGCGGCGATGCGCTGGCGGTGCAGGCCGATTTGCGTCTTGCCGGCAATGTCGACCGGCTGATTCATCGGACTGTCGCGCAATGGGGTCGGCTGGACGTGCTGGTCAACAACGCCGGCATCTATCCGCTTTCGCCGCTCCTGGAAATGGAAATCAGCGAGTGGGAGAACGTCCTGGCGGCCAATCTGACAGGGACGCATCTCTGTACGCAGCGGGCGGCGCGGGCGATGCTCGAACTTCGACAACAGGGAGAAGAGGCCGGAGGCGGCGGGGCGATCATCAACATCTCCTCGATCGAAGCCACGTCGACCGCCTTCTCTCACAGCCATTACAGCGCGGCCAAGGCGGGTGTCGAGCAGTACACGCACAGTGCCGCCCTGGAACTGGCCGGGCACGGAATCCGGGTCAACGCGGTGGCGCCGGGACTGATCGGCCGTCCCGGCTTGGAGGCGGACTGGCCTGATGGCGTGGGTCGCTGGCTGGAACGCGTTCCGCTGGCGCGGCTGGGCACGCCGGAGGACATCGCCGACGCCTGTCTCTTTCTGGCCTCGCCCCTTGCCCGCTGGATTACCGGCGTCACAATCGCCGTCGATGGCGGCGTGCAGGTCGCTCCATCGTTCTGAACGATTATGGCGAGACACGGGCTCACGGCCGCAGATGTCATTCGACTGCTCGACCTCGCACCTCTGCCGGTCGAGGGCGGCTACTTTCGAGAGACTTACACGGGCGAACTGCAGCTGCCCGCGAATGTACTGCCGCCCGAGATCGGCTCAAACAGGTCGGTATCGTCCGTCATCTACTACCTCTTGACGGTCGATTCAAAATCGCGCCTTCACCGGCTGGTGACGGATGAGATGTGGCACTTTTACCTGGGCGATCCGGTGGATCTGTTTGAGTTTCGATCTGATGATGTCTATGCGAAAATCGAACTGGGACACAACATTATGCAAGGCCAAACTGTGCAGGCGGTGGTGCCGGCCAAGAGCTGGTTCGGGGCCCGTCTGCGGCCCGGAGGAGAGTGGGCACTGATGGCCTGTTCACTGGCGCCGGCGTACAGCGCAGAAGACTTCTCAATGCCGGACGCGGCGGAGTTCGCCGCGCTCCTGGCCCGATTCCCCTCCCTCAAGGAGATTCTCCTTGAACTTCGCTAGACCCGCAGCGTTCCTACATTTCCAAGCATTGGAGCTTCGTGCCATGCGTCAACTGGTTGAACTTGCGCTCTTTACCGATGATGTGCCCGCGCTGACGGCATTCTACGTGCGGCTACTTGGGGGCGAGCCCTCCTTCAGTTCGGATCAGATGGCCCTCTTTCAGCTGGACGGCCTGCATATTCTAATCCATCACCGCGTGCCGCCTGACCCTGAATACAAAGTCGACAGTTTGGAGCCGCCGAACGAGGACCACTTTGCTATAGGTGTCAAAGGACTCGACGACATGTGGTCCGAGAGCGGCCTGAGCCAACTCTCCGACGCAATCGAGCCAACCGACTACCCTTGGGGCCGGTCGGCCTATGTGCGCGACCCTGACGGGCGACTCGTTGAGATGCAGGCCGGTTGAAGGGCGCTTGCCTGTAGGCGAATGACGTGCTAAAGTAGCTCCGACGTCCGGCGATGTGCCGGGTAGCGTCGGTCCGTTACACGTAGTCCGCGACCCAGCGGGAAAGGAGGCTTCCAATGTCAACCTTTGAGGAACGCATGAAGAACGGATGTGGCAGCCGCCTGCAGGGGGAGTTTAAGTAGCCGGTTGAGTCCAGACAGTCCCATCGTTTTGCTTCGTGATGGGTGATAGCACTTTTGCTCGCTGTTTAACTCCGCGAAAACCCTCCTTCTCGAACGACAGGCTGTAGGTGGTTTCCATCTCGCGGCCTCTTGTACACCTCAGACACCGGAAACTGTCGTAAGGGCCGAAGATTCCCGCCGGCAGAACCCGGCTGTCCGCAGATCCTGGCCGCGCTACGCAAATGTCAGCCAATCGAGCCGCCCTTCCGCACCTCCTTTCCTTCGATCAAGGACGATGCGAAGGGCGAACGCGACACACAAGGACGGCTATGCTCTACAGAAGGAAGACCACTGATTTGGACGCAGCTGAATGGCTCGACGAGGCCAGCGAAGAGGAGAACGACCCGTTGCGGGCGGCAGACCGGAAGGCAGACAGACGCTGGGACGAGGAGGAAGAGGAGCTGGCTTTCTACTCGAAACGATTCGGACTTCCGCACGAGAAGGAGCATCGGGCCCGCCGACCTCCCAGGAATGAGCGGCAGCGATTCGAGGAGCACAGGGCAGAGGTCGAGACTGTGGCCGAGGTCGCAGGTCTGGAAAGTGTGTGGGACACGACCTACACGCCGACGCGCTATGAGGGCGGCTTCCTCAGAGAGTCGTTGCAGCCCTTCTATTCGCAGGACCAGATAGTGGACGTGAACGCGCTGGTGAAGGGCGGCAAGGAGGCAAACGTCTATCGCTGCCGCGCCCACACTTCACTGGGCCTGGAGTGGATCGCGGCCAAGGTCTACCGCCCGCGCAAGTTTCGAAACCTGCGTAACGACGCCATTTACCGTGAAGGGCGGCATCTGCTGACTTCCGAGGACGGGCGGCCAAAAAGCGTGAACCCGCGTGATCTGCGCGTCGCGCGTGCAGTCGGGAAGAAGAGCCTATTCGGTGTCGAGGTGCGGCATACATCCTGGCTGATGTACGAGTATACCGCCCTGCAGACTCTGCACAGCGCCGGCGTACCTGTTCCTGAGCCATACGGCGTCGGAGAGAATGCAATCCTGATGGCCTACATTGGAGACGCGGGGCGGGCTGCGCCGACTCTTCACGAGGTCAGCCTGGAAGCCGAAGAGGCCTCCATAGTCTTTGAACAGGTACTGGAAAGCATCGCCGTCATGCTGGAGAATGGGCTGGTCCACGGCGACCTGTCGGCCTACAACATCCTCTACTGGCGGGGAGAGATGACATTCATCGACTTTCCGCAGGTAGTCAACGCGCATTCAAATTACAGCGCGCGGTCGATTCTGTACAGAGACATCGCTAGGGTATGCCGGTACTTCGCGCGCTACGGAATCCGGGCCGACGCGAGTCGGGCGGCAGCTGAGCTGTGGCAGAGGCATGCGGCTCCGGACCCGGACGACCTCGCCGCGGACCTGTCCCTGCTCGAACGGGAAGTCGATTTGGAGGAAGAGAACGATGAAAAGTGGTAGGGTGCCTGCCGCGCCGGCTACGGTAGGGGCGACTACCAGGGAAGGCGGCGAATGTCGCGGCGAATTGCCCGCCACAGTTCGATTGCACGCCCCAGTGCGCCGGCGCGCGTCGGCAGGTTTCCGTAGCGTTCCTGGCTGATTGCGTCTGTCAGCCCGAGGACGTTTCTGCTCAGCCGTCGACGCCGCTCAGGTTCGCTCTCGTAATCCCTGAGATGGGTCGTGAGTCCGCGCCCGTACTCCAGCTCCGTCTCGGTCGACAAGTGTGGACGCCCAATGCGCCGGCCCCATCTGAGCAGTCCAGGCCAGGGGTCCTGCGGTCTGCGCTCAAGCCAGGTCCAGGCAGCGAAGAGCAGCGCGGCCAGCGGCAGCAGCCAGAAGAGCGCCTGCCAGCTCCAGTTCCAATCCTGAGCCGGGGCCGCCTCTTCATCTGCCGCCGATTGGGTATCCGGCACGCGATTGGAAACAGGCTGAAGGACGTTCTCCCGCCTGAGTGAAGGCCGCCCGGCGGTCGGCTCAAATGGCACCCACCCAACCTCAGGGAAATAGACTTCCGGCCACGAATGGGCTTCGGCCTCAGTAATCGTCCATTCCCCAGTCTCCAATTCCCAGTAGCCGCCGATATGTCCGGTTGCAAAGCGGGTTGGCAGGCGGTTCAGTCGCGCCAGAACGGCAAATGCCGTCGTGTAGTAATCGCAGTAGCCCTCCTGCAGGTCAAAGAGAAAGAAGTCGGCAACGTCGGTTTCGGGCGGCGGCGGCGGGACTTCGAGATTGTAAGTTATTGTACGCAGGTAAGCTTCGATTCCCTCGGCGATTTCAAATGGGCCGTTCTTTCCGGCGGCCAGTTGCTCCGCCAGCCGCCGTGTGCGCATTGTTACGCTTTCGGAGACGTGCAGATGGATGCCGAGCTCCTGCGCCAGCGGCAGCGGAGCCCCGTCCCACGCGGGCAAGGCGCGCAGCCGGTCGGCTGACATCGCTGGTACGTAGGACACGACATCAAAGCGGTCAACCGGGCCTACGCCGGACCAGACGGAGACCAGGTCGTCCACGGAACGCCGCTCCAGTTCGTAGTCCATGAGGAATTCGGACGGTTCGCCGGCTGCGGGCAGGACCGCGGTCGGTGCCGTAAGCCGCACTCTCTGTACAAGCGCCACCCGCCCCGGCCAGTCTTCTTCCGCTCGCCAGGCGCGATTTGCCTCGAACGAAGCATCCCTTTTCTGTTTGGTGTTGCTCCAGCCGCGGCCGTTGTAGTCGGAATATGTGCCGCGCCGCATATAGAGGCGGGGGGGCGTCTGCCCCAGTTCAGTCACCGGACCGAAGGGATAGTTCGTGGAGACGCGCATCACCTCAAACTGACCGAGCTCAGAGCCGCCTTCAAGCAGGAAGCGGTTTGGCAGTCCGCTGCTGAGGCGGCCCATGCCGCGTCTGCCCCCCTTCAGATCGGGAAACATCCGCTCGGTCACATTGTCCACCGAGTCGTAGACCGGTGTCATCGTCTGGTAGACCTTGTAGGCGACCGGTCGGATCACGACGTTCGGCATAAATCCGGCCACAAGCACCATGGGTACTGCGACGGCGAAGACCGAGAGCAGGCGATCGGTTATCAGCATCGGGCTGAAGTCAGTATTGCGGCCAGTCCAGATCCGTTCCAGTCGCTTCTGATCGAGGAGGACATGCAGGAGCAGGGTCGTGACCATGCCAACGAGGATGAGCTGCCGTCCCTGCCGGCCGTAAAAGAGGAGCGTTGCCAGCACCCACAGGACCGGAGCGCCCACGATCAGGCCGTTGCGGGTGGAATGGACAAGCAGCGCGCAGGCCCCGCCAAGCAGCCAAAGAATGACGCCGAAAAATGTGAGAAAGACAAAGTTGTCCTGGTAGGCTCCGCCTGCCTGAACGCCCTGCAGCCAGTCGCTGTAACGCCAGACCAGGGCAGACACGTCCGCCTGCGCGCCGGTTGCCAGCGAAAGCGGATCGCCGGCGGCAACCGCCCGCCACAGATCAATGGGGCCGGGAATCCAATGTACAAGCACCTGTGCAACGGTTAAAACGCCGAGAGTGGTCCAGAGCAGGGTCCCGGCGAAGCAGCCAAGGACGACTAGGGTCTTGCCAAGCCGGCCTGGAAGACGCAGCGACGCTTCAGGCGCGCCCTGGCTGGAGTTATGCATCGTCTCTGGCAGGCGGCGGGCCGACCAGCCGCGCATGAGGTTGACCAGCCACCAGCCCGAAATGAGGCTGATCACAGGTACCCATTCCAGGACCACCTGGATGCGGCGCAGGTCGATCCAGCGGGCTTCGCGGACCGCCAGCGGCGGCAGGACCGCCAGCAAGAGCGTCACCGCAAATACCTGCCATCCAAGTGGGGGCCGGAAACGCTGCGCCGCCCTTTGAAGCAGACGCATGACGACGTGCTGGTCATTGACCTCCGTTGCCGCGCTCACCCGACATCCTCCTCGATTTCGTGGGCAACGACGCCTCCGGAGGGCGTGGTGCGGAGGACCGTGCGCCTGCGGCGGTATGTGAGCGCGGGCGTCAAGGCGGTCCCCGCCGCGATAAACTGGACCGGAATTTCGTATCGTGTCAGGATTTCGGCCAAATGCGACTGGCTTTCGTCGAGCACCGCGGGCGATAGAAGGGGTCCCGTCTCCTCAGCCTGAGAAGGGAACGGTTCCAGCGGACTGTTCGCCTGATTCTCCACCTCGCCATTCTCTTCAAGGAATTCAGTCGCGGGCAAGTCGCCTTGCCCGGAGGGCGGCGTCACCGCGAGAACGCTTGACGAAACGCCGCCGCGCCGCAGATGAAGCAGTTCAGCGGCCCAGTCAGCGCCATCGTAGCCAGCGTCCGGGGTGACAACCAGGACAGTCTGCCCCGCGCTGAAAACACCGCGGCTGCGGTGCAGCATCTGGTCCAGCGACAGATCGCCGGCCTGAACTGGCGCAAGTGCAGCCAGAATTCGCCAGACCTGACCCTTGCCGGGCATAGGAGGCACGGCCACAAGATGGGAGTCCGGCTCGCCTGCGCCGAACTCCTGGATATCGCCATTGCCGCCCTCTGCAGCAAGACCCTCCAGCCCGAATGCGGGCGAAGCGCCTGCCAGCGCATCCGCTTCCCAGCCGGACCGGCGCGCCGGCGACGTAAGGAGGCCGACGGAGCGTCGTTCGCCTCCGCCGAGATATTCGGCTGCCGCACTGGCTGCTAGGACAATGCCTGTTTCGAGCGTGCTGGTCGACGCTTCACCCGATTGAACGCGCCGGTTGACGTCCAGCACGATCCACAGGTCGCCGCTCGGCTCGGTCTCTACTTCAGTTACGATCAGTTCGCCCTGCCTGGCGCTGCTCGGCCAGTGAACATGACGCAGGCTATCGCCTGGTCGATAGGCCCTTACGACCGGCGCGCGTTCAGACCCGCTATAGGCCTTGCGGCGGCGGTCCCGCCCTGAGAGGTTCCCCCTGGGCAGATCGAGCGCAGGCATAAGCGCCACGCGGGGAAATACAAGAATCGTTTCGGACTCCGCATACGCCATCTCCAGACTGAAAAATCCGAACGGATCGCCTGTCCTTAAAACGAAGGGCCCAAGCCGAAAGACGCCTCTCTGACCGCACTGGGCTTCAGCCCGCCACTGGTAGCTGCTACCGGGGCCGCAGCTGACGACCTGGCGCGGGTTGTAGCCTGGGAGCCGCGAGCCGTCGGCGAACTCCAGCCAGTGCAATGGCAGCTGGCTGTCGTTTCTCAGCAGGAAACGCTCCTGGAGCGCATCGCCCACGACCAGCATCGAACCCTCGCGCCGCCGTTCAAAGAAGATGTGCGGGACCTGGACGCGCAACCATATGTAGCTGACTGCGTAGACAGTAACCAGGGAAACCAGAAGCGCAATCCAAACGGGGCTCGGACCGAGCAACTGCATGAAGAGCAGCAGGGGCACGAAGTAAAGGGGCCAGCCGCTGCGCAGTTCGATGCGTCGGGAGGCCGGAATATTTCGGTTCAGGAGCCGGGCAAGGACGCGCCGAAGCAGGTGGCGAAGCGGCAAGCCCGTGGACCTGCCCATGTTGGGTGGTGTCTCAGTGACCACGATACGATTGGCTGCTGGCAGTCAGTTATGTCAAAATGGGCCAGGACTGCGCCGGCAATGGTTCAGCCAGGAAAAGCGCAGACTTCGGTCGGTCCGACCGGGGCGACGCGCCTGGGTTGGCATCCAGTTCAAGCCAGCCGGCACGGCTGCCAGGCAGGAACTGACCAGATTGTACCATAGAATCACGGCGCTCCCAGGAACCCGCCGGAAGACGAACGCCTGCTGATGGTTCCAGCTGGGAGCGTGGATGACGTGTCGTTCTGGAGAAGCGAGCGGTCATTGAAATGTCCCATTTCGTAAATGTTTGGGTCGAGCCAGGCGCCCTCGGCGCTCTCTTTTGGCAGGTCTTGGCCGCTATCGCGATCGGTGGGATCGTAGTTGTCGTTATCTTTGCTATCATCGAGCCCGGGCCTCTGGTCAAGAAACGGCCGTTTCCCCGCAAAAGACGCTCTGAACAGGGGCACGTAGAGCGGGAAGAAGCTGAAACGCCCGAGAGAGACGAATAAGTGAAGTCCGACGATTGGATGAAAAGCCGCCAGAAGAGTTCCCCTGCCACCGGTGTCGTCATGCCGGGCGCAGAGTGATTTCGTATGAGACCGGGAGAGATGGGAGCGGGGTCGCCTCGTCCGCTTGTGGGGCAGTTCACAGAAGCAGTCGAACCGGGGTTGCCCTTCGAGTTACGCCTACCTCAAGGAGCGCTACCGCCGACGCTGAACAGCGCGGGGCGGTATTTCCTGGCGCGCTGCAGCAACGATGTTGGCCTTGAGCGGGACTGTGACTGGTCGCTCTATTTGCGGCGGCCGCTGTCCGTTTGCAGCCGCCAAGTGAGGGATCAGGGGGACTTCTGGCGGGTCTACCCGGGCATTGGCCAGGCTGTACCGCGGCAAGACACAGCGGATGAAATCCCGGACCGAGTCGGCATGGATCCTGCCCTTCTTTGGCTGACAAGACGCCGACCGGGCGACCCACTCAATCTCTTGGGGCCGTTCGGCAACGGTTTCCCGGTCCCCACTGAACCGCATAACCTGCTTATCGCGGTAGACGTTGCCGACGACCCGGCGTGGTTCTGGCAACTGTACTCCTTGTGCGAACAGTCACTTGACCAAGGTGGGCGCGCGACAATCCTATTGCGGGCCGGCAGCGAAAACGAATTGGCAGCGCTGATTCCATGGCTGCCCGTGCAGGTGGAGGTGCGGACGGCAACCGATGAGCCTGAATGGTTGGAGCAGCTCCGACAGACAGCCGCCTGGGCCGATCTGATCTGCGCCGGCGTGCCGGCCTCTCGATTCGGTGAACTCCGCCATGTGACCGGGCAAAGCAGAATCCGCACAGACAGCAGTTTCGTCCAGGTTCTGGTGAAGGCCGACCTGGCTTGCGGCGTAGGAGCCTGTCTGGTCTGTGTCGTCCCGACTGGCAGGGGAGGCTTTACGCGCGCCTGCGTCCACGGTCCGGTATTCGACCTGATGGAGCTGGTGGACTGAAGGGGCCAGGCCCGGCCAGCCCAATTGCTTTCTGCGGCACGGCCTCTGGTACCGGCTCTCGGCGGAATCGGCGGGTGCCCGACTCTGCAGATTCGAACCGTAGAGAAGAGTTTGAATGGTTGAACGGGCAGATAGGGACCGTCTTTCAACCCACCTTGACAGAGACACACAAGCGAGTGATGGGTCGACAACCTGTGTTCGGTGCGCCGCGGAGTGTGGTAGAATGTTGCGGAAGGTCGTCGGAAGACCGAGTCGCCGAAAGATTGCGGTCGCGACGGCCTGAAAGCCCACAGGAGCGAACGGGTGACCGAGTCTAACGGACGCGAGCGGACTGTTCCAGCTGGGGCCGGCGACGCGCAGGCGGCCGGTGTGAGGGCGAACGATACAACAGCTTTTGCCGAATTCCGTGACGAAGTCGAGCGGGTCTGGAATGAAAACTCGGCCTACTGGGACGAGTACATGGGTGAAGGCAATGACTTTGTGAACGTGCTGTGCTGGCCGGTCACAGAAAAGTTTCTAGCTGTTGAGCCGGGACAAAATGTGTTGGACATAGCCTGCGGCAACGGGCTGACCAGCAGAAGGCTGGGCCGCTTGGGCGCGCGGGTTGTCGCATTTGATCTGGCGGAGGGGATGATAGCAAGGGCAAAGCGTCGCACGTCAGCCGCTGACGGGAAGATCGAGTTCCGCGTGCTCGACGCCGGCGACGAACAGGGATTGCTGGCGCTGGGACAGGAAAGATTCGACAGCGCCCTCTGCAATATGGCACTGTTTGATATGGCCGAGATCGAGCCGCTCTTCCGCAATCTGTATTCGCTGCTGAAGCCGGGCGGCTGCTTCGTTTTTTCAATGGTGCACCCCTGCTTTAACCAGGCGGACGCCACACGTTACTCTGAGTTCGAAGATCGGGACGGCGAGCTCATCACGACCTACGGTGTACGCGTGAGCCGCTATATGACGCCATCGATGCAGCGTGGACTGGCGTTGCGCGGGCAGCCGACGCCTCAGCCGTACTTTCACCGCCCGCTCGACATGTTGCTGAACGTTGGCCTGAAGGCTGGATTTGTGATGAACGGAATTGAGGAGCGGGCGTTTCCCGCTACGCATCCGCCTGGCAGACACGAGCTTGGCTGGGGCCCGAACTTCAGCGAGATCCCGCCGGTGATCGTCTTCCGATTGCAGCGACAGTGAACCATACTGTTCGCGCAATTCATGCAGCGAAATCGAGGTCACAAAATGGACGAGCGAGTTCACCTGTGGGAGACGCCGACGGAAAAAGAGAAGATCATGATCGCCGGCTGGCACCAGTGGGCCGACGCCGGTTCGATCTCCTCGGGGCTCCCCGCCTACCTGATCCAGAAGTTTGAAGCGCGCAAGATCGGCGAGATTAGCCGCGATCGATTCTTTCTCTTCCAGATGCCGGGGGCGCATCACCTGCTGCGGCCCGAAGTGCATACAAAAGAGGGTGTCGTGCAGGAGATGCGCGTTATCAAGTCGGAGCTGCACTATGCGGAATTCGGCGAAAAGGGGCTCGTGATTTTTCTCGGCGAGGAGCCTCACGTCAACGAAGAGGAATACGCCGAGGCCTTTCTCGATATCGCAGAGGCATTGGATGTCAAAAGGATCGTGGCCGTCGGTGGTGTATACGGGGCCATGCCATTCAACAAGGACCGGGACATCTCCTGTGTTTTCAGCATGGAGGCGATGCGCAAGGAGATGGAGGAGTACGCAGTGCGGTTCTCGAACTACGAAGGCGGCACAACGATCGGCTCCTATCTCGCCTACCATGCCGGTCAGAGAAACGTCGAATACATCTGCTTCCACGGCTTCGTGCCGGCCTATGACTTTGGGCAGGTGATGTTGCCCGCGCAGAGCGTACGCATCGAAGACGACGTCAAGGCCTGGTACGACATATTGCGCCGGGCAGACTTCATGTTCCACCTGGGCATCGATCTTTCGGAGCTGCGGATCCAGAGCGACGAGCTGACGACGTCGATGGAGGAGCAGATGGAAGAACTGGCGCGCCAGGCACCTCAACTTGACGTTCACGCCTATATGCAGAAGTTGGAGGAGGAGTTTACCGAGAACCCCTTTATGCCGCTCGATGACGTCTGGGAGCGGGAGTTGGGCGACCTGCTGGACGACCTGGAGAGCTGATCTTGACGGACTGTCCGGCTTCTTCCGGCGCGACAACGCGCCAGGTTTCCCGGGCCGACGCGGAGGCTCTACTTACCAGGCTGGTTGAGATTCCGTCATTGAGCGGCCGCGAGCTTGCGGCAAGCCGGTTTCTGGTCGAGTCGATGCGCTCGCTTGGATACGAAAGGTGCGAGGTTGACGCTGCAGGCAACGCAGTTGGCGAGATTGGCCCCATTGACGCGGCTCGGACCGTGGTACTCCTCGGACATATCGACACTGTGTACGGGGAGATCCCCGTGCGCGTTGAAGAGCGCGACGACGGTTCTGTCCTCCATGGCCGGGGAACTGTCGACGCCAAGGGTCCGCTCGTAACGTTCGCCTCCGCCGCCGCGCGCCTGGGGACGGAGTGGGCGCGCAATAGCAATATTCGCATTGTCGTCGTCGGCGCGGTCGAGGAGGAGGCTGCGACGAGCAAGGGCGCCCGCTTCATTCGCGATCGATTTGACGGCGCGTGCGAGCCAGCGCCAGATTACTGCGTAATCGGCGAGCCGAGCGGTGTGGCGCGCATCACGCTCGGCTACAAGGGAAGGCTGCTGCTTGAGATGGAGGCCGCCCAGCCGATGGCACACTCGGCCGGACCCCATCCGGGCGTAGCCACGCTGGCGGTCGACCTGTGGAATATGGTGCGCGACCGCGCGGAGAAATTCAACCGCGACAGACCCAAGACCTTCGACCAGCTATTGCCCAGTCTGCGCGACATAAACACGCAGACAGACGAAGCGATGCTCGATCGCGTGAGGATAAAGATCGGGCTGCGTCTGCCGCTTGACTTCGAGGTCGACGCGTTTTTGGAAGAGGTGTGGCATTGGGCGCAAGCGCGCACCGGTGGTCGCTCACAGTTGCCTCGCCGGCCCTACGTCGAGGGCAAGGACGGTGGTTTGCAGCGATTTCAGTTCGGCCACGGAGATTCGCAGCTCGAGTTTACCGTTCACGGCCAGGAACCTGCCTGGCGCGGCGACCGCCGGAACGCGCTTGTGCGCAGTTTCCTCGCCGCGATCCGTGAATTGACGCCCGACCGACCTCGATTTGTCAGCAAGAGCGGAACAAGCGACATGAACGTAGTCGGCCCGGCGTGGCAGTGCCCAATTGCAGCGTACGGGCCGGGCGACAGCAGTCTGGACCACGCGCCGAACGAGCACATTGCCCTGGACGAGTTCTGGCAGGCTGTCCTTGTGCTCGAAACCGCTCTGCGGCGGCTGGGCCTGCAACCGGCCTGACCTTCTCCCGCAAAGCGTTTACTCCAGGGGCGTGAGCCAGCGCTCTCCGTCCCTCCCGTCGGCCGCCCAGCCTTCGACGCCTCCGTCGTCGGAACGGATCTGATACCAGAAGTAGTTGTCGGCCGACTGGGGACCGGCCACTACGTTGAACTGCTGGTTGGTGCGGGCGCGGGCGACCAGGGGCGAACTGACGCCGGGAAGCGCGCGTACGCTCAGCTCTCCAACGAGAGTGACGACGACGCGGTCGCCAACAATGGGGGAACGGTTGACGGGGCGGGGCTCACCAACCTGGGGCGAAATCCACTCCTCTCTGCCGTCGCCGCTCGCTATCCAGCCAATATTGCCCTGATTGTCATCCACTTTCCACCAGATAAAGCCGTCCGAGGCCGCTGGGCCCTCCAGAACAAGCAACCGCTTGCCCCGGGCGAGAAGGACGATGACGGGGGCGCTGGTACTGGGCTGCTCGCGGATGTTGAGGCCAGTGTCGGCCACGATGCGCGCCTGGTCACCGACACTAAGCGGGTTTTGGACGGCGATGGTCGGGGTTGGCGATGGCAAGGAAGTTGCGGTGGGCGGGGGAGGTTGGGTTGGCACAGGTGTGGCGGGCGCCTGAACGGCTGCGGGAGAAAGCGGTGTTGAGGTTGCGACCACCGGTGGCGGTGACGGCGTCGGGCGAGGCTGAAAGCTGCCGCAAGCGAGAATCGGGCCTGCCCAGACCAGGCTGAGTGTGACGAGGGCAAGAAGAGGACGGGACAGAGAACCTCCGCCGCCTGTCAGACCTGGCGAACTGCCGGAAATCTCTGCACTGTTGCCGGCTTCGCCGAATGCAGCCGCTTGCAGGCTGCGGCAACCTGAGGACCTGTTCCTGAGCTCTTCTCCGAGGTTCTCCGAATTGTTCCAGAAAGAGTCTGATATTGAGGGATCTCTTCTCATAACTCTTCGCACAGCTCAACAGCCTTCAGCCAGCGAATGTCCTGTATTCCCGCCAACTCGTTCAGGACCGCGACCGGCGTCTGCTCGTCCGTGCCCAAGACCATGATTGCTTCGCCGCGCGGTGCGCGGCGGCCCACGTGCATGAAACTGATATTGACATCCGAACGGCCCAGCAATGTGCCCACTTTGCCTATGATGCCGGGTCGATCGGTATGTGATGCCAGCAGCAGGTTGCCTTCGGCCGGAAACTCCACCCAAAGGTCGTTGATTGCGACGATTGTCGGTTCGTCGAGCAGGACAGTGCCCAGCACTTTGTTCACACCACTGGCACTGGTCAAGCGCAACGTGATCATGCTCGTATAGCGTTCGTGATCCGGCATCTTTCGCTGCACTATCTCGATGCCGCGAATCTTGGCCAGAAGCTCGGCGTTTACCAGATTGACGCGCTCTTCAACTACGCCCGACAAAAGGCCCCGAATTGCAGAGGCAACGATATAGGCCATGTCGAAAGCGGTCACTGGCCCGTGCCCGGTTATCTCCAATCGGGTGATACCCTGTTCATCTATTTGACGTAAGAAGCGGCCCATTCGTTCCGCCAGGTCGATGTAGGGGACTACAGTCCTCAGTGCAGTGGGAGGCACGATCGGCGCATTCACAGCGTATCGGGCGGGCCGACCGTTGAGAATGTCCAGGACCTGGAGGGCCACCTCCTCGGCGACGCGGTCCATTGCTTCAACCGTACTCGCGCCGAGGTGGGGCGTGAGGATTATCTTGTCGTTGTTTCGCAAAGGGCTGTCCGCCGGCAAAGGTTCGTGCTCGAAGACGTCGAGCGCTGCGCCGGCGACGTATCCGTCCTCTACAGCCGCGGCGAGGGCGCATTCGTCGATGATGCCTCCGCGGGCGACATTGAGAACGCGTGCGCCCGGTTTGAGCTGCCGCAGGCGCGCGCCGTCGATCATGTTGTGCGTGGCGTCGGTGAGGGGCACGTGCACGGTAAGGAAGTCGACCTGCGGCAACAGTTCGTCAAGCGAGAGCAGGGTCACGCCGCGCTGGGAGGCGTACTCATCGCTGACGAACGGATCATGCGCCATGACCCGCATGCCCAGGCTGAGCGCAACCTGGAGCACCTCCTGCGCGATTCGGCCCAAGCCAATGATGCCGAGCGTCTTGTCGCGCACCTCGGTGCCGACGAAGCGGCTGCGGTTCCACTGCCCGGCGCGGATGTCGCGCTCTGCCTGGGGCAGATTGCGGGCCATGGCCATCAGCATGGCGACGGTGTGCTCGGCTGCCGCGACGGTGTTCCCCGTCGGCGTGTTGACGACGGTTACGCCTGCGCGGGTGGCCGCGTCGACGTCGATATTGTCGACGCCGGTGCCCGCGCGTCCAATCGCCTGAAGCCGCGTGCCGGCCTGAATAAGTTCAGCGCTAACCTGCGTGCTGCTGCGGACGAGCAAGGCATCGTATTCGGAAATCTGGGCTTCCAACACCGCCGGAGCGAGGTCGGTACGGATGTCGACGCAGACGCGCCCGTCCTGCAGAAGCGGTTGCAGCCCCTTCTTCGAAAGCTTGTCGCTGACCAAAACACGGAACTCACCTGACATTTAGCCCCTCTCTCGGCGGGAACAGTCTCCCGACCGGGCAGGATTGGCCGGGTGCAATCGTCACATCGTCTCCGGGGCGGTCATGCCCATCAGGCGGAGGACACGCGCGAGGGCGGTCCGGGCGGCAAGGCTCAGCAGTAGCCTGGCGCGTGCCAGTTCGGGCGGTACGTCCGAATGCAGCACCTGGCAGTTCTCATAGAAGGCGCTGAAGGCCTTGGTCAGGTCCTCGGCAAAATAGGTAAGATTGTGGGGCGAGAGCCGCTCTACCGCGAGCTCGATCTGCTCCTCCATCTCAAGCATCTTGCGAATCAGGCTTAGCTCGGCAGGATGGGAAAGTAGCGACACGGTGTCGGCGGCGTCGCCCGTCTGAGCTTCAGGGATCTCGAATCCGCTCTGTGCGGCCTTGTCCAGGAGCGAACAGATGCGGGCATGACCGTACTGGACGTAGTAAACGCGGTTCTCGTTCTTGCGCTGGACGGCCAGGCTCATGTCGAATTCTACGCTGCGCTCCGGGCTGGTGGTCAGAAGCATGAATCGCACGGCGTCCGACCCGACCTCTTCCACAACTTCGCGTACGGTTAGCAGGTCGCCCGAACGCTTGCTCATCTTGACCTCACTGCCGTCGCGAATCAGTTTGACCAGGTTGTAGAGCAGAATGACCAGGCTCCCCGGGTCGACGTCAAGAGCGCGCATCACTGCCGCCATGCGCGGGACGTGACCCTGGTGGTCGACGGCCCAGACGTTTATAACCCTGTCGAATTTGCGGCGCACAAACTTATCGTAGTGATAGGCGATGTCGCTGGCAAAGTATGTAGGGGCGCCGTTGGAGCGGACGACCACTTCGTCTTTTTCGTTGCCCGGATACTTGCTGGCGACAAACCACCGGGCTCCGTCTCTCTCAATCACTTCGCCGTCGGCCGCGAGCTGCTTCAGAAGGCTATCGACCAGACCCTCGTCGTAAAGGCTGCGCTCGCTGAACCAGCGGTCGAATGTTACCCCCAACGCCTGCAGCTCACTCTCGAGATCGCGCAGGACGATCTCGCGCCCGATGTCGCGCATTGATGCAATGGCGGCCTCACTTTCCAACTTGAGAATGCGATCGCCTTCGCGTTCCCAGACCATGCGCGCATAGTCGTGGAGATAGGCGCCGTGGTAGCCGTCTTCGGGAATCTCTGCGCTGGGGCCGGGGCTTCCGCTTTCCTGTTGACAGCGCTGCAGGTAGCAGGCGTAGAGGCTTTCGATGAAGAGCTGGAACTGGGTGCCGCTGTCGTTGACGTAGAACTCCCGCTGGACCTCGTATCCGGCGGCTTCCAAAAGGTTGGCGAGTGTGTCTCCCAGCACGGCGTTTCGCCCGCCGCCGTAGTGGAGAGGACCGGTCGGATTGGCGCTGACATATTCGACCTGCCAGCGTTGCCCCACTCCCTTGTCGATAGCGCCAAAATCGGCGCCGGCCGCGACGATGGCCGGGACCTGGTGCTGCAGCCAGCGCTGGCTGAGGCGTATGTTGATGAATCCTGGGCCGGCGAGCTCGACGCTGCCTATGGCGTCGGCACGGCCGTTGCCGCCCGACTCGCCGCGAGCGAGGTGGTCGACGATAGACTGGGCGATCTGACGCGGGTTGACCTTGCCGCCTGTCGACTTTCTTACTGACGAAGCAGCGAGCAGGGCGACGTTGGAGCTGTAGTCGCCGTGTTCCGGTTGATTGGGGCGTTGAATTTCAACCTGGGGTGTGTCGATCGCGGGCAAATCGCCGCAAGCCTGCGCCGCGGCGACGGCATCGATAAACGCCTGCCGAATCTGATCTCGAATCATCTTCGATGTCTCACCTCGCCGTCTCGAATAGGCCAGCCTTACACAAGCCCACAACCATCCGGGCCGTACCCGGTTGCGCCTGTTCAGTGAGGCTGTGCCTCGGAAAGCGGCATCTCCTCCATTTCGTACCAGTTTGGGCCCGCTTCGACATCCACCACGAGGGGAACATCCAGGCGGTAGGCCGATTCCATGACATCGCGCACGATCGGCGCGACCGTACCCAATTCGGAGTGTGGGAGTTCCAGCACCAGCTCGTCGTGGACTTGCAGGAGCATCTTGGCTACCACGCCCTCATCGCGCAACCGCCGATGGAGGCGGCACATGGCGATCTTGGTGATGTCGGCGGCCGTGCCCTGGATCGGCGCGTTTATTGCCTGGCGTTCTAGCGCCTGTCTCTGGTTGAAAGGCAGCCGCCCCTTGAGTTCGTCGAAACGGCGCCTGCGCCCCAAAAGCGTCGTTACATAGCCGTCGGTGTTGGCCCTGTGGATGGTCTCGTCGATATATTCGCGCACGCAGGGATAGGTAGCGAAGTACTGATCGAGAAACTCCTGCGCTTCGGCCGGTCCCATGTCGGTGCGGCTGCTGAGACCGAAGGCGCTGACGCCGTAGATCGTGGCGAAGTTGATCGTCTTGCCCATGCCGCGCTGGTCGTAGGAGACCTGGTCGAGCGGCACGCCGAACAGACGCGACGCCGTGACCGCGTGAATGTCCTGCCCCTGGCGAAATGCGTCGAGCAGCGGCTGCTCCTGCACCATGTGGGCCAGAATGCGGAGCTCAACCTGGCTGTAGTCGGCCGCCAGCAGCAGTTTGCCCTCCGCGGCCTCAAAGGCCTTTCGCACTTCGCGTCCTCGCTCGGTGCGGATGGGTATGTTCTGCAGGTTCGGGTTGTTGCTGCTGAGCCGGCCTGTCGAGGAGCCGGTCTGGCTGTAACTGGTATGAATGCGGCCTGTCTGTTCGTTGACCATGTCGCCGAGCGTGTCGACGTAAGTGCCGCGCAGCTTTTCCAGCTGGCGTTGCTCAAACAGAAGCGTCAGAAACTCCCCCTGGTCGGACGACAGCTTGGCGGTCAGATTTCTCAGCTTCTCCAGCTCACCGGCCGCGGTGCTGACGAATCCGGTGCGCGTCTTTTTCAGTCCCTTGGACGGGAATCCCATCTCGCTGAACATGACCTCGCTGAGCTGCCGCGTGCTGCGCAGATTGAAGTCGCGCCCAACGATCTGCTTGAGCCGTTCGTCGATCTGCCCTAGGCGTGCTACGAGCCTGACGGACATCTCAGCGAGAAAATCTGAATCGACCTGAATGCCGGCCATCTCCATATCGGCAAGGACCGGCAGCAACGGCAGCTCGATACAGCTGTAGAGCTCCCACATCCCGGCTTCGTGCAGCTCTGGCGAGAGCGCGTCCCAAAGCTGGATGGTTGCGTCAACGTCAGCGCCGCAGTAGCCAGTGACCTCTCCGATTTCTACCTGCCCGATCGAAATCTGGTTGCGGCCGCTGCCGATTAGCGCCGAGATGTCGGTCATCGTCCAGTTGAGCACCGCCTGCGCCTGGGCCTTGAGGCCGAGGGAGCGGCTGCCGGAGTCCAGCAGCCAGGCAGCGGTCAGGGTGTCGTGGATCGGGCCGTTGACTTCGAGCCCGTGGCGGCGGCAGACGACGAGGTCATACTTGCCGTTGTGGGCCACCTTGGGCAGGTCGGCACGGGCAAAGTAAGGTTGAATCGTTTTCTTGACAAGGTCCCAGGGCAGTTGTTTGCCCCCATCGTGGGCGACCGGAATGTAGCAGCCCTCGCCTTTAGCCCAGGCGATTCCCAGGCCGACGAGGTCGGCGGTCATCGGGTCGGTGCCGGTGGTCTCGACGTCGAAAGAGAGGATCTCCGCCCCTTCGAGGGCCTCGACCACATTGTCAAGCCCGGCCTGGTCCTGAACACAGAGGTAAGGATGCGCATCGCTAGCCTTGCCGGGCGCGTCGGGGAGCAGCACGGGCGCGGAATCTGCCTGAGCGGCATCGGGAAAGAGCCCTGACTGCAGTTGCGGTCCGCCATCTGTGGCGCCTGCCAAGGTGATCTCGCCCAGTTCGTCGAGCTCGCGCTGAAGGCGGTTGAACTCCAGCTCGGCAAAGAGGCTTTCCACCGCTGACCTGTCATATCCGGCGAGGCGGAAGGTATCGGCGTCGAAGGTGACGTTGAGGTCGCAGACTATGGTCATCAACCTCTTGTTGCGCCGTACCTCCTGCTCGGCCCCACGCAGGTTCTGCTGCCTTTTGGGGCCGCGGATTTCGTCGATGTGCTCGTAGAGAACGTCGAGCGAGCCGTACTTCTGAAGGTAGCCGATCGCAGTCTTCTCGCCGACACCCGGCGCACCGGGGATGTTATCCGAGCTGTCGCCGACCAGCGCCTTCATCTCCACGAACTGTTCCGGTGTGAGGCCGCCATAGCGACCGGCGACCTCCGCTGCGCCGTAGGCCGAAGTGGTCGGCGAGGGCCCGCCGGAGGTGTAGAGGATGCGGACGCGATCGGAAGCCAACTGGAAAAGGTCGCGGTCGCCGGTGAGAATCAATACGTCGTGTCCGGCCGCGGCGGCCTGTTGCGCCAGCGCGCCGAGCACGTCGTCGGCCTCGTAGTCTTCGAGCGACACGGTTGGGATGCGCAGCGCATCCAGGACCTGCTCGATGCGGTCCATCTGTGGGCGCATGTCGTCGGGCATCGCGTCGCGCGTCGCTTTGTATTCGGTGAACTCCGCGTGCCGCCATGTGTCGCCCTTGTCAAATGCGACGGCCACGCCGTCGGGCCGGTAGTCCCTCAGCACGCTGAACAGCTTGCTGACAAAACCGAACACTGCTCCGGTCGACTCGCCGCGGGCGGTGCTCATCGGAACTCTGACCCCGAAGTAGGCGCGAAATGCCTGCGAGTGCCCGTCAATGAGAAGGAATGTCGACACGTTTACTCACCTGTTGGAAGGACGCATAGGCCGTACCCTGGCCGTTGTCAACGCAGACAGGCCACTCGGACTCGCCGGCAAGATTGCAGCGCCCACCTGCATGCGAAAGCAGTTACTCTTCAACGGCAAGTTGACCGCCGGCTACAAGGTCGCGAATCTGAACGATTTCGAGAATCGAACGCAACGTTCTCATGCGGCGTCCGGCGTCCAGCCTGTAGTGGCCTGTCGGGAGGTCGAGAATGTAGTTCTTGCCGCTGCGATTGGCGAGAACGATCACGTCCTTCGGGTCCTCAAGCCAGGAAATATCGTCGTAGCTTCGCTTGGCCACCGCAAAAACCTCCGTGCGAACGGGCAACGGATCCCAAGTGGGTCACTGCAACGAGCCGCGTCTTGCTTCGGCCGCGGCGGGCAGGCCCCATGTGCTGCATAGCGCAATTGTACAGGCGCTATCAGGATTTGACAAGATTCTTGGCGCGGAATAGGCGGGAGGCGGATTGGCCGCGGGCTTTCTTGCCATGGCGCGCCAGCCAAGACTCGTAGAGCCCGACGAAGGCGACCAGCGAGTAGCCTCCGGCATAGAGAGCGAGGAAGGGTAGGCTCCACCAATGGCCGCCGGCGGCAACGACGAAGCAGCCGGCGCAAGCGTAGGCAGCAAGAAAGAGTTCGCCGCCGACTACCGGTTCCAGCCCCAGCGCGTAGCCGCTCCGCTGCCAGGTTCCTGCCGTTGCGCGGCCACCGGGTCTGAAAGCGCGTTCGCCGGTCTCGACACGAAACTTAGGCGTCCGCAGAAAGGCGCCGGTACGCCCCAACAGGGCCTGGAACGCGGCCACGGAGTTGCTGAGCGAGAGTCCCATGCCCAGTAGCATGAGGATAGGCAGAAAGGCCCAACGGCGGGGCCAATCGCGGGGATGCAACCTGTGCTGCGCCAGGGCGTAGAGCGCGGGCGGGCCGATGGAGACCAGGCTTAGATAGGCCAGTGGCCAGAAGGGTTGGCTCCCGAGCAGGATCAGGACCGGGGAGACGAGGAGCAGCAGCAGCAGCAGCGGGTGGATTAGATAGCCGCCCAGGTGGACGAGCGCGGCGATGCGCTTGTAGAGCGGCCAGCTGCCCTGCCAGATGCAGGCACCAAGCTTGCGGAGCGTGGCGACGCTACCTTTTGCCCAGCGGAACTGCTGCCGCTTAAAGGCCAGTAGTTGTGGGGGTAGTTCGGCGGGCGCCTCGACGTCGTCGAGATAGAGGCCGCGCCAGCCGGCCATCTGGGCGCGGTAGCTCAGGTCCAGGTCCTCGCATAGCGTATCGGCCTGCCAGCCGCCGACCGCGGCATCTTCGATGCAGGCGCGGCGCCACACGCCGGCAGAGCCGTTGAATCCGAAGGGCAGGCCGGTCGAATTGCGGGCTGCCTGCTCGACGACGAAGTGCCCGTCGAGGGCCAGGGCTTGTGCCCTGGTCAGTGCCGAATACGCTGGATTCAGGTGGGCCCAGCGCGTCTGCACAAAGCCGACTTCAGCGCCGCTGGGCGCCAAAAAGACTGGGATCGTGCGCCGCAAGAAGCCCGGCCGGGGGGCGAAGTCGGCGTCAAATACGGCGACAAACTCGCCCGCGGTCGATGCGAGCCCTTCCTGCAAGGCGCCGGCCTTGTAGCCGCGCCTGCTGGAGCGACGCACGACCTGCACGTCGGTCCCTTTGCGCTGCCAGTAGGCAGCGCGGCTCATGGCAAGTGTGGTGGTATCGTCGTCCGAATCGTCCAGCACCTGGATCTGCAGGCGGTCTGGGGGATAATCGATACGGGCGCAGGCGTCAATCAGGCGGCCGACGACGTGGAGTTCGTTATAGACGGGCAGCTGCACTGTCACGGAAGGCCAGTCGGTCTTTCCGTCATCGGAAGAGCCCCCGCAGTCGCCCGACGCAATAGTAGAATCAGCAGCCGTTAAGCGGTCGGCGCGAAGGCGCAACAAGGTGAGGATGAACGCTTGCAGCCCGTAGGCTGCCAGCCCGAAGGCGCTTATGGCATAAATGAGTTGCAGGAAAAACAGTGGCAAAGACTGAGGCACGAATTGCGCTCCTGTGCGGCTTGTGCCTTTTTCGGGCGTTGCATGAAAACGCCGACGGTCAACGCCGGCATTTGCAGACTCAGCCAGTATAGTTCAATTTGGAATGGCAGCTAAGTCCCGCGATCCTGTCATTCTTGCAAAAGGCGTAGCTCGGTACGAGAACCTGCCATCCCTCGCCTGAGCAAGTAGGTGGCCGATCGGGCCGCTGGGACGTTTGTACCGCGCCTTCTACTCCTGCTCGGCCTCTTCCTCCTTGCTCTGCGTAATGACATGATCGGCAAGGTGGCCTGGGACGGGCTCGTAGCGTTCGAATTCGATCGTGTAAATGCCCCGCCCCTGCGTCATGGAGCGAAGATCGGTGCCGTAGCGCAGAATCTCGGCCAGTGGGATTTCGGCGTTGATGATGGCGCGGTTGTTACGATTCTCCATCCCCTGTACGCGGCCGCGGCGGTTGTTGAGGTCTCCCATGACGTCGCCCATGAACTCGTCGGGAACGGTCACCCTCATGCTGTAAATGGGCTCGAGCAGCACGGGTCGGGCCTCCTGCATGGCAATCTTGAAGACCTCGCGTCCGGCTGTCTGGAAAGCAATGTCCTTGGAGTCGACGGGGTGGTGCTTGCCGTCGAAAACAATGGCCTTGACGTCGACGATGGGAAAGCCTGCGATCACGCCCTGTTCGAGAATCTGGCGGATTCCCTTCTCGATGGAGGGTATGAAGACACTGGGAATCGAACCGCCGAATACCTCACTGTCGTAGGAGAAACCGTCACCGCGGTCGAGCGGTTCAACGCGCAGCTCGACGTCGGCGAACTGCCCTGCCCCGCCGGTCTGTTTCTTGTGCCGATAACGGGCGCTGGCGGTGCGGGTCACGGTCTCCTGGTAGGGGACCTTTGGCATGGCCGTCTCGACCTTGACGCCGAATTTGTTGTCAAGGCTGCGGATGGCGACGTCGATGTGGGTGTCGCCCATGCCCTGCAGGATGTTCTGCTTGGTGGCGTAGACGTATTCGACCTGCAGCGTGGGGTTCTCCTCGGCCAGGGCCTGCAAACCCTGGCCCATCTTGGCGCTGTCCGCCTTGGTCGCAGGCATGACGGAGACCGAGTAGAGCGGCTTTGGATACTCGGGCGGCGCGATGGTGAGCTTCTCTTCTGCCAGCGTATCGGAGGTGCTCAGGTCCTCCATTTTGGTGACGACGCCGATCTCTCCGGCAACGAGCGCAGCGGCCGCCTCCAACTCCTTGCCGCAGACTCGAAAAAGGTTCTGAAGTTTTTCACTCTTGCCGGTGCGCTGAATCGTCACCTGCGAATCGGCCGCAAGTGTACCGGAAACGACGCGTACGTAGTTCATGCGACCGACGTAGCGGTCAACGATGGTTTTGAACACGTAGGCGGCTACCGGGCCGTCGGCCGCGGCCGCCAGCTCGATCTCTTCCTCTTCCCCATTGGCGGCCGGCGAGGCGACGTCAACCGGAGAGGGCACGTAGCTGATGAGCGCGCGTACGAGGCTGCGGAGCCCGATATTGGCTATGGCGCTGCCGCAGAAGACGGGGATGATCTGGCCCTCTCTGACGCCCTGTCGCAGACCCTGGCGGACCTCGTCTTCGGTCAGCTCTTCCCCTTCCAGGTACTTCATGATCAGCTCGTCGTCTGTCTCGGCAGCGGCGTCTATCAGGGCCTGGCGGGCCTCCTCAGCGGCGTCTTCCAAGCCGGCCGGGATATCGGCGACAGTGGCATCGGCGCCGAGATAGGCCTTCATGTCGACCAGATTGACTACGCCTTCAAAGCTCTCTCCTGCCCCGATCGGCAATTGGAAGGGAAGGATTGTGCCTGAGAAGGCCTCGTTGATGCTCCCTAGTGCGCGTTCGAAATTGGCGTTCTCGCGGTCCATCTTGTTGATGAAGATCAGGCGGGGCTTCTGGGCGGCATCGAGCTGCTCCCAGGCGAGCTCGGTGCCGACTTCGACGCCGGCTACGGAGTCGATCAAGACGAGACCGGCTTCTGAGACGGCCAGGCCGCTAATCACCTCGCCGACAAAGTCGAGATAGCCCGGCGTGTCGATCAGAGTCAGCCTGGTGTTCTGGGATTCTACAGGGACGATGGCGAGATTGATCGAGATGCCTCGGCGCTGCTCCTCTGCGTCCCAATCTGAAACGGTCGAGCCGTCCTCAACGCGTCCAAGCCGATTCGAGCCTCCCTCGTTGAAAAGAAGCGCTTCGGCGAGCGAGGTCTTGCCCGAACTGCCGTGCCCAAGAATTGTAACGTTTCGTATTCTGTCGGTCGTATAATCAGCCATGAATCCTCCTCGCAGCGCTGGTCATCATCCCCGCAAAGGGAAGCCAACTTCATCTCTTTTTCCCGTTCATAGTGGCAAATGATTGCCCGTCCCTGACAGACGCGCGACCGCGCCGGCTATTGGGTGAAAGAAGCAGGCAACCGTCCCTTATTCTACTTTCTTTTGCCTGTATTGTCAACGAAAGAGAGCCTCTGTTTGACAAGGCAAGCGCACCCTTACTTGGAAGGGAATCTCCCGGTCGGCCGATACTGCCGCCGCTTGGTAGGTATATATCAGGTGATCGTTTCTGTGCGGCCGCGCAGCGCGGACTTTCAAGCCGCTTGAGCCTTCTCGTAGGGCAGACGGGACCGACCATCCAACGGCCATTGGCCGCGCCTGCGGTCCGGCGCTGGCCAGCTCTGTGCCGCCGCGGCAGCGCTGAGTGTGGAGTCGCCCCTTGCAGGCCCACCGCGACCGATGGCAATGACGGCTAGCAACTGCATTGATCAGCGGCCGGAAGTCAGTAGCCTGGTCCTGCGCAAGACAAAGAATAGAATGTGCAAAGGCAGGCGCTGCTAGGGATTTCGCAACCGCGGGCGCGGCCACTAACGGTTGCGGTACAGTTCACGCGAGATGACCATCTGCTGGATCTGGGTCGTGCCTTCGTAGATCTGATAGATCTTGGCGTCGCGCATCAGTTTCTCAACCGGATATTCGCGGCTGTAGCCGTTGCCGCCAAAGACCTGCACGGCGTCGGTCGCATTTTTCATGGCGGCCTCGGCGCAGTAGGCCTTGGCGATCGAGGCCGACATGGTGTTGCGGACGCCCTGGTCGACCTCCCAGGCGGCCTTGTAGGCGAGCAGGCGGCCGGCTTCGACGCGAATCGCCATGTCGGCCAGCATAAAGCCTACGCCCTGGAAATGGGCGATGGGCTGTCCGAATGCGGTGCGTTCGCCGGCGTATGCGACCGCCTCGTCCAGCGCGCGCCAGGAAACGCCGACCGCCGCCGTGGCAACGCCCGGGCGGCTGATGTCGAAAGCCTGCATTGCGATCCTGAAGCCATCGCCCTCCTCGCCCAACCGGTTGGCGACCGGTACCTCGACATTCTCAAAAAAGACCTGGCAGGCCTGGGCGGCCTGCTGTCCCATCTTTTTGAGCGGCTGCCCTGTGCTCACGCCCGGCCAGTCCCGTTCGACAATGAAGCAGCTCATCCCCTTGTGGGCGGCTTCGGGATCGGTCTTGGCGAAAACCGCGAAGAAGCTGGCGACAGGACCGTCGGTAATCCAGGTCTTGAGACCGTTGAGCAAGTATGTGTCGCCGCGGCGAACGGCCGTGGTCTTGATCCCGGCTACGTCTGAACCGGCGTCGGGCTCGGTCATGCAGTAGGCGGCGACCTTGCCTTCGTCAGCGATCCAGGGCAGGTAGCGCCGCTTCTGCTCGTCGCTGCCGGCAATCAGAAGCGGCAGTATGGCCAGTTGATTCAGCATCAGCGCGGTCTGAATGCCGGAGCAGCCGTAGGCCATCGCCTCCGAAATCACGCACTCCTCGAGCGCAGTGGCGCCCATGCCTCCGTACTCCTCCGGAATATTGAGGTTGACGAGACCGACCTCGCGGGCCTTTTGGAAGATGTCCCAAGGCCACTCGTCGGACTGATCGTAGTGCTCGGCGCGCGGGATGATTTCTCGGGCGGTAAACTCGATCGCTAGCTCGCGCAGCATCTTGATATCTTCGGGAAGCTCGTACATTGTAGTGATCCTCGTCTAAGGCAGTTCACAGGACATGATATCGGTCAGGAGGGTGTTATACTCTACGGGAACTTCGTCCAGCGGACCAAAAGGTGGCGACAATGGGCTCGGACCCGATTCTATTCCAGGAAATACAGGAGCAGCCGGATGTGATCGCGCGCTTTTGGCAGGACGGGCAGGGCGCGCTGGACGAACTGGTCGCCGGCATGCGCGTTGCCGACATTCGCCAGATCGTAATTGCCGCCAGGGGCACGAGTGACAACGCAGCGCGCTATGCCCAGTATCTGCTGGGGGCCAACAACCGGCTGCCGGTGATGCTGACCACCCCCAGCCTCTTCACTCTGTACCAACGCCCTCCTCTCTTCGCTCCGGGCACCCTCGTACTCGGAATCAGCCAGAGCGGCCAGAGTCCAGACATCGTCAGCGTTCTGGCAGAGGGCAAACGCCAGGGCCACATGACGGCTGCGATAACAAACTCGGAGGCGTCTCCTTTGGCGCAGCAGGCCGATCATGTCGTCTCGCTGGGAGCCGGACGGGAGCGGTCGATCGCGGCGACCAAGACGTACACGGCGCAGCTCTTCGCCGTCGGCCTCTTGTCGGCGCACCTGGCGGGAGATGCGGATCGCATCGAAACGCTTCAGCAGGCGCCATCTCTCATGCGCCAGACTCTGGCAATGAACGGGGACGTCGAACGCCTGGCCGAACGCTATCGATACATGCGCAACTGTGTCGTCGTAGGCAGGGGGTATAACTATTCGACTACCTTTGAGATCGCGCTGAAGCTGAAAGAGTTGACCTATACACTGGCCGAACCATACAGCAGCGCCGACTTCCTCCACGGCCCGGTGAGCCTGATCGAGCCTGGATTTTCGGCGATTGTCGTTGCTTCGAGCGGCATCCTCGCGCCGGAAATGCGCGCCCTTGTCGAGCAGCTGCGCGGTCTCAGAGCCGAGCTCCTGTGCGTCAGCAGCGACGAAGCCATCCTCGAAACTGGCCGCTCCCGCTTTCCTTTTCCACCCGTACCAGACTGGCTTTCGCCGCTTCTGGCCGTCGTGCCCGGGCAGCTACTTGCCCTCTACCTTGCTCTCGCCCGCGATTTCGATCCCGACCATCCGCGCGGGCTGAGCAAAATTACCGAAACGCGGTAGGTACGGTCAACGGCTGGATGCGGGATTCACAGTGACTGGCTGCCGGCGACGTCTGCGACATAATCTCAAAAGAGGCAAATGAAAAGAGCAGGCGTAGGTCCACTACGCCTGCTCTTAAAGGTACACCAGCCCACTCGCCCCGTGATAGCAGGCGCCTCGAACCGGCCGGAGCGCCCAAAAGTGACTCAATTGCCCATCTGAGAGCCCGGCAGAAAGACGGTGACGTTGACATCGGTCATCTGTATCAGTGGCAGCATGCTCTCCACGAGGCCAACCACTTCGTAAATGCTTCCGCCGGGGAACAACGCCTCAACCGTCTCCAGCAGGCCGGACTCCTTCACAATCGCGAGGATATTCTGCACCTCTCCGCTGCCCCAGGACAAGTAAGGAAGGGCGATGTCGTTGACGCCGATGTGGATTCCTTCCTTGTTGGTCTGCAGGGTGATGACCGAGATTCCGGCTTCCGACAGGCTGGAGATAATCGCAGGAGAGAGGCGGAAGGCCCAGAAGGGCACGAGCGTCAGTGCGGACCACTCGGTGTCGGTCAGTTCGGCAAGGGTGAAGCTGCCATCGGCATGGTAGACGATGGGGAGGTCAATCGCCGGCAGGCCGCCAATCAGCTCTGCCATCTGCGCCTGGGTCTCTCGCGCCCGAATTGCTTCTTCGCTTTCAGGCTGCCCTGTCAATGGGAGCAACTCGGTTCCCTCGGCCACGGGGAATCGCAGAACGAGACCGAGGCCGAAGTTACGCACCAGCGGCAGCACTTTGTTGAGCGCGGGAACGCCAAGACCGACTGCGTCGATCGCATCGGAAGTTGCCACGAGCGAACCTCCATCCCAGACGAGAGAGGGAATCTGGCGCCCGTTCACCATGAGAAAGATACCCTCCGGGCCGTTGTTCACCTGCAGGTGTTGGATGTTGGCGGCTGTGAAGTATTGGACCCAGGTTGGGTCGAGCGACATGCCGTAGAGCGCGGTCGCGAGGCCCAGTCTGATTCCAGCCGGCAGGACGACACCGCCGGGGGCCTCCGTGTTGCCGATGTCCATGTGCGTCAGGCCGCCGACCGAAGCGGTGCCGTCGGAATCGTAATCGACAACCAGAGCCGGCAGGTCAACGAAAAGCGTATTAGGGTCTCTTTCGACGACGGAGCCGGCGCCGACGCGGGGCGTGCAGCCTGAAAACACGAGCGCGACGACAAGCAAGAGCACAGCCCAAAATGTGACGCGATTCTTCATGCGAGACCTCCTGGTGGTTGAAGTGGACTCCCGATGAAGAGAATCCAGTTAAGAGCTGCGGCCTACCTGGGCGCCGCACTGCTTTTGTGTCAGTAAAATCTGAATGACTTTTCCCGCTGTACCAGGTCGGGGCGCCAGAACAAGGACATGGAGAAGGAAGGGACTGAAGGCCCTTTCAGCTGTCCCCTCGATTGCATTGGCAGGGCCGGCGATCGAACCGGCTGAACACAGCGATCCGCGATCTGTTTGGACGCCGAATCGCCTGCGCCATCTTCAATCGAATTGTACACATGCCAATAAAGTGTGTCAATTGCCGTTCCCCCACTTGAGTCGATCGAGGCGGGCAGGTAGCGGCAAGCCGAGATTCGGGGCAATCGATAGCAGGCGGGCCGCAACCTGCACTCCCTTGCCGAACCGGCTTCCATGTGTCTATAATCTGTCTGGAGCATCGAGGCTGTTTATGTTCGCTCGCCGGACGCCGGAGCATGGCGCGCAGAAACAGATGATTGCGGGGCGAAGAGTTGTGAGGCAAAAATAGGTGACAGCGCAAGCCCGATTCAAGGAAGAGTCGCCTGCAAGCGAGGCCGGCGAAGATAGCGGCGGTTCTAACATAACTGCGGGAAGGGGCAATGAAGCTGCCCCATTTGAAAGCGCCGCGAATCTGACGAAGGCCGGCGATCTTGTGCTGCTTGTCAGCGCTGGAGGAAAGCGGAACGTCTTGCGGCTCGAGCCGGGCCGCCAGTTTCACTCCCATTTGGGCACGACCAGGCACGACGACCTGCTGAACCTGCCATACGGCACAACGGTGCAGAGCCATTTGGGGCACGCGTTGCTGCTGCTGGAACCCTCGCTCGACGACCGGATGACGCGCATAAAGCGCAACACGCAGATTATCTACCCGAAGGACGCGGCCATGATAGTGCAACGGCTGAGCCTGCGGGCCGGCTCGCGGGTGATCGAGGCGGGAACGGGCAGCGGCGCGCTTGCGATCGCACTTGCCTGGGCGGTGGCGCCGACCGGCCGGGTCTACTCCTACGAGATTCGCGAAGAGCACCTCAGTGTGGCGCGCAGGAATCTGACCCAGATGGGCCTGCTGCAATATGTCGAACTGTACCACGCGTCGATCCTGGACGGCTTTGCGCAGACCAGCGTCGACGCCCTGGTTCTCGACGTGCGTACGCCCTGGCTTTTCGTCGACAAAGCGCACACCGCGCTGCGGCCGGGATCCTTCTTTGCCGCGCTGGTCCCGACCACCAACCAGGTCACTCAGCTGCTGGCCGAGCTCGAGAAAGGCGGCTTTGCCGACATTGGCGTGGAAGAGATTCTTGTACGCAAGTACAAGCCGGTGCCTGACCGGCTCCGCCCCGACGACAGCATGGTCGGCCATACCGGATTCCTGATTTCGGCTCGCCCTGTAGTCGATCCCTCTGAGCCGCGGCGCTGGCTCTCGCAGGAGCGAAAGAGATACGAAGCACGCAAGGCATTGGAGGAGCGCATCGCCGATGAAGAGGTGAGGCGGGCGCAGGATTTGGCAGAGGGCCAACACCCTAAGCCGAAGCTCCCCTGACGCGAACAGACAGGTTCCCGAGGATGATGCAATAGGGCCTTTGCCTGGGTGGAAGCGGAATAGGCGCCTACCTTGCACAGGACTTGAAGAGGAAGACTATGGCCCGGACAGGTCCCGACGACCACGTACACGAATACTTCGGCAATATCCATATGCACACGACCCACAGCGACGGTAGTGGGTCTTTCGACGAACTGATCGACGGGGCAGTGCGCGGGGGCCTGGACTTTGTCTTCGTAACGGACCACAATGTGCTGGTGCGGGAAGAGGAGGAGGGGTACCGCCGCGGGGTCCTCACGCTCGTCGGCCAGGAGGTCCACGACACTGAGCGGAAGGAATCGGGCAACCACATGCTCTGCCTGGGCGTCGAGACCGACGTCAGCGGCCAGGCAAAGGACCCGCAGCAGCTGATCGACGCCGTGCGTCAGCAGAACGCGCTCGCATTCCTCGCCCATCCGATCGAACAGGGAACAAGACTGTTTTCGGATACCTATCCCTGGCGCAACTGGGAGGTTACCGGCTACTGCGGCATCGAGCTGTGGAACTACCTGTCCAGCTTCCGCGGCTTTACCACCAGTTACCTCCGGGCCATCCTTGTGGCGGTCCTTCCCCACTGCTTCACCTTTGGCCCGTTGCCGGCCACGCTGCAAAAGTGGGATGAATTGATGCAGGATCGCCCGATTGTCGCCCTTGGCGGGACCGACGTACACGCAGTCGTCCTCCGCAGAGGGCCAATCAGCCGCCGCTTCATGACTTACGAGGAGTGCGCCCGCGCGCTGAATACCCATGTACTGACCAGGGTCCCCTTCCTTGGTCAGGCGGAAGAGGCCGACTCCGACTTTCGCCATGAGAATGTGCGGCACGATCGTGAGCTGGTCCTGGATGGATTGCGGCAGGGGCACTGCTGGGTCGGGTACGACCTGGTCGGGCCTACGCAGGGCTTTCGCTTCTGGGCGGAGGTGGAAGCGGGGGCCGTGGCCCAAAAAACGGTCGCGATAATGGGAGACACGGTCACGTTGCCGGCAGGGAGCTGTCTCCGTTTGCAAGTACGCGCGCCGCGCCAGGCCCAAATCCGTCTGCTGCGCAACGGTCGCGTCATCGCCCAAGGACATGCCAACGCAATCTCCTACGACGTACGCGATCCGAGCGTTTACCGTGTCGAGGTCTGGAAGCATCGCTGGGGAAAGTTGCGAGGCTGGATTTTCAGCAATCCCATCTACGTGCGCCGCGCCGAGGACGAGTGATATTGGCAGCGAACATTAGCTGGAGGCGTGGCCGCAGCCACCCTTAGACTCGGCCATCTGAGACCCTGGCGAGCCCCTGGCACGGTTCAGCCGGTCTCTATCACTGCAGGCCAGCCATCGAGCCGGGAGCGCATCAGATCGAGGACGGTGTCTTCGGCCTGTTGGGGGTACGGCGCGCAGAAGATCTCGCAAAGTTGCGGGGCGTACCAGCGGTAGAGGACTATCAACGCGACGGCCTGACCGATCCAGTTTAGTTTCGGCGATGTCGCGCCGGAGGAGATCCGCCCCATCCCCAGGCTCTTCTCGAATGCCTGCTGCTGGTCCGGCCCCAGGAAGCGATTGACGCGCGCGGTTGAAGTGGGGCGGGTGGCCCCGTTCAGGGCCACGACCAGGTCAAGCAAGAGCGAGCGCGTCTCACCAAGTAAGGTGTGTGCGGCGAGATCTTCACGGCGCTCCAGGATTGTGGGCAGTTGCGCCAGCAACAGCCAGAACTGGCCTAGCTGTTCCCCTATCAAGTGCGAATCTGGCGTGCCATAATGATATGCACCCCTCTTCAGAGAGGCCCGCACTTCAGGCGAAAGCCGCTGGGATAGGTAGATTGGGCGGACAGGACCAGAGCGGACCCAAAGATCGCTCTCTGATATTGACGCCTCCCAGCAGAATCTGAAGATCACACCGCTCGCCACGCCCTGACCTTCACGACCGAAATCGCTGCCGCCCGCCAGGGTGATGCCCAGCAGGCAGTCGACGCCCTCCTTCCGGGTTGCGAGCCCGAGCTGATAACCTTCCCTCCCTACTGCTCGATCCAGCGCATCCTTTAGCTCGTCGCACCGCTCCAGGGTCGTCGCGCCCTGCTCGCCCGTTTTCCACATGAGGCAAATGTCAACGCTGCTCCAGTCGTCGGCGTCCTGACGCGCCAGCGAACCGGAAAGCAGGATTGCGTCGATTGCGTCTAATTCGGCCAGGACTGGAACGAGCGCCCCTAAGAGTGACTGCTGGCAGGGCAGTGTGGCAAAGGGGACGAGATCGAACGTCGGATTCATCGCTGGAGAAGGATCCTGAAGTGGCGCATTGAAGCTAGTATAGCACAGTTGAACGCGCGCCGGAGACGAACGAGCTTGCTGGCGGGCGGCCAGACGTGCCTTCCGTTTTCGGCGCACAGGGAACCCGTGCATCCCGCCTACTTCTGGTATAATGGTCAGCAAGTGCGCCGGCAACGGCGAGGTGCATCGGGACACCGACCAGGCGCGCGAGGGCTGAGTTGGCTCGAATTGGCCCTGGACCGGTCCCGCTCAATTGACAAGGACGGCGTATGGCTGAACGCAATCCGTTTAACGAACTGCTGGAGAGTCTGGACGAGGACGACTGGGAGCAGATCGAAGAGGAGCTACTGCAGGAAGACAACGGCCCGCCGGGGCCGGCCGCGCCGCGTCGCGGCGGCGGCAACGGCGGGCAGGGCGGCGGAGGGCGCCTGTTGTGGTGGCTGCTGCTGCCGTTCCTCGCGCTGATCCTGTTCAACACTGTGCTGGGATTCTATACCGACTGGCTCTGGTACGACAGCCTTGCGCTGACCTCGGTCTTCTTTACGCGCATTATTGCTTCACTGGGCCTGTTCGCAGTCGGGGCTGTCGGGTTTTGGCTGTTCTTCGTGGTGAACGTGATGGTGGCCCGACGTCTGAATCCCCAGGGGCTGGCCGAGACGCCGGTAATGGAGGTAATTCAGTCGATCGGCGTGCGGCTGACGCCGATCATTGTGCTGGTCGGCGCCTTCTTCGCCTTCTTCATGGGCACCGGCGCATCTTCGGCCTGGGAGGAGCTGCTGCTTTTCTACAACCAGCAGCCGTTCGGCCGGGCCGACCCAATATTCGGGCGCGACGTCAGTTTCTTCCTCTTCACGTTGCCGATCTGGCAGTTCCTGCGCGGCTGGCTGATGACCGCCACAGTGATTACGCTGATCGCCACGGCCCTGGCAAGTGGCATCGGCTGGCGCGGCTGGAATGCGCCGGCCGCAGTGCGCGCCCACCTCAGCCTGCTGGGCGCCCTGATCCTGCTGCTGATCGCCTGGCGCTACCGGCTGGACGCGCTCGAGCTGGTCTACAGTGCCCGCGGCGCCGTCTTCGGCGCCGGGTATACCGACGTTCACGCACAGCTCCCGGCCTTTACCATTCTGGTGTTCGTGACAATCATCGCCGCCATCCTTCTGCTGGTAAACGTATTCCTGCGCCAGGCGTGGCGGGCGATTGTCGTTGTTATCGTCGGTTGGGTCGCAATCTCCGCACTGGCCGGAAACGTATATCCCAACCTGGTACAGAGGTTCCAGGTTAACCCGAACGAGTTCACGCGCGAACGCGAATACATCGCCCATAACATCGAATTCACGCGCGCGGCGTTCGGGTTGGACAATATCGTCGACGAGAATTTCGACGCAGCCAGCGAGCTGACCGCCGACGAACTTCTGAGCCAGCCGGACACGATTCGCAACATCCGCCTGTGGGACTACCGCCCGCTGCTCCAGACCTACAACCAGGTACAGGCTTTGCGGCAACAGTATCAGTTTACCGACATCGACATCGACCGCTACGACGTCGAAGGAGAGCGGAGGCAGCTGATGTTGTCGGCCCGCGAGCTGATACCGGACCAGCTGGAGCAGCCCGCGCAAACGTGGGTCAATCGCAAGCTGGTCTACACGCATGGGTATGGTGTCGCGGCATCGCCGGTTGCTGAGATTACACCTGACGGCCTGCCGACATTTGTGCTGAAGGACCTGCCCGTTCAGGGCATATTGGAGGTGACGCGACCCCAAATCTACTTCGGCGAAAGGACCAATGACTACGTTATCGTCAAGACGGAGACCGAGGAGTTCGATTATCCGCGCGGTGAGGGCGGCAACGTCTTCACTACCTTCGAAGGTGACACGGGCATCAATATCGGGGGATTTCTCCCCAGGTTGGCCTTTGCCATTCAGTTCGCAGACATCAATCTCTTCATCAGCCAGGAGCTCAATTCCGAGAGTGAGCTTCTTTGGCGTCGCAACATCCTTTTGCGCACACAGGAGGTTGCCCCTTTCCTGCGCTTCGACTCAGATCCCTACATCGTCGTCGGCGATGACGGACATCTCTACTGGTTCCTCGACGCCTACACGGTCAGCGGACGATTTCCCTACAGCGAGCCGACCGACGTCGGGACAAGGACCCTTCCGCCCGGCTTCAACTACATTCGCAATCCGGTCAAGGTGATTATCGACGCCTACACCGGCGACATGAACTTTTATGTTGTCGAGCCGGACGAACCGATTGCCGCCGCGTATGCCCGCATCTTCCCCGACCTCTTCACCTCCTTCGACGAGATGCCGGACGATCTGAGAGCGCATATCCGTTATCCTAACGACCTCTTCAGCATTCAGGCCGGTGTATTCCGCACCTATCAGATGACCGAGCCGACCGACTTTTACAACCGCGAGGACGTTTGGGCCTGGCCGGAAGAAATCTTCGACAATCAGTCCCGCCCTATGGAGCCCTACTATGTGCTGATGCAGCTGCCGGGCAACAGCGACCTCGACTTTATTCAGATCCTGCCCTTCACACCGGCCAACCGCGAGAACATGATCTCATGGCTGGCTGCACAGAACGACCCGGCCAAATACGGCGAAATGCTCGTCTACCGCTTCGGCAAGGACTCGCTGGTATTCGGGCCGAAGCAGATCGAGGCGCGGATCGATCAGGACCCTGTCATCAGTTCGCAGCTCAGCCTGTGGAACCAGCAGGGCAGCCAGGTGATTCGAGGCAACCTACTGGTGATCCCGATTGGGGAGAGCCTTCTGTACGTGGAACCGCTCTATCTACAGGCGGCCACAGGCAAGATCCCCGAGTTGAAGCGGGTCATACTCGCCACCTCCGAACGTGTCATCATGGCGGAGAATCTGGGTCTTGCTCTTGCCGAGCAGTTTGGGCGGGACGTACTCTCGGATGAAAAACTTGCCGAGCTGGCCCTGAGCGCCGGCGGCCGCACGACTTCCGTCCTGCCTCCCGAGTCAGCGCCGGCAGAGAAGGTGGACCTGGGCGGCTCTACATTGGAAGAGCTGATTCTCGAGGCGAACTCACGCTATAGCCTGGCACAGAACGCCTTGATGGCCGGCAATTGGGCCGCCTACGGCGCCGAGCTGGATGCGCTCCAGCAAGTCCTGGAACGAATGATGGAGGTCAGCGGCGTCTCAACGCAGGAGGCTCCGCAGCCGGTGCCGACGCCCACAGCCGCCGCGGAAACGTCAGGTTAGCCGCAACGGAGTAATCACTGGCCCGCCGCACGCACATTCGCTTCGATTCTTCCACGTAGTCTGGCCTGCGGTCGCAAGCCGCGTAGATTTATGGAAACTGACTTCATTGGCACAGTCGAAGATCCGCCCCCAGATGTCAGAGAACTGGCCCACAGAATCGAAAGGGAGTGGGCGGCCCTGCAGCAGGTGATATCCCCTCTTGGCGTGGGTCAGATGACCGCGCCGGGCGCCGGCGGCTGGTCGGCCAAGGACGAGCTGGCGCATCTCTCGGCCTGGACGCGAGGCGTGGCTGCCCTCCTGCGCAAGCAGCCCCGTTACCCTGCAATGGGTCTGCCTCCCGAAGTCGACCCGTTTTCACTGGACCTCGACCGCCTGAACCAGATTATCTTCGAAAACAGGCGGGATATCCCGCTTGAGAAGGTCTTGGACGAGGCGCTCGCGGCCCACCTGGACCTGCTGGCCGCGGTCTCCGCACTGAGCGACGATGACCTGATGAAGACCTATAGCGAATTTCAACCGCAGGATGGAGAACTGGACGATGACGAACCGATCCTCTACCAGATCGGCGGAATCTCCTATGGCCACTACGCCGAGCACCGGCAGGATGTGCTGAAGACTCTCAACCGCGGCTGAATCCTCGCCAAAAGGGACTGCATTCTGGCGGCAATCGCAGGCCGTCGAGCAGATGGAGTCGGCAATCGAAACGCTTGGTTTCGAAGGTGAATAAGTGCCGGCAACGGCAAGAAATTGAACCGGTATCCCATGCAGGTCGGCGCATCAATCTCCCGCGGGTCGCCGGAGCAGGAGGAATGTCGCATTGGCCGAAATAGCCGATGGACCCCCGCCCACCGTGAGAGAAGTCATAGACAGGATCGAAGAAGAGTGGGAGGCCCTGCAGCGAGCGCTTGCCCCCCTCAGCGAGGAGCAGATGACCGAGCCGGGCACAGGCGGCTGGTCGGTCAAGGACGAGCTGGCCCACCTCGCGGCATGGGCCAGGGGGCTGGCTGCTCTTGTGCGAAAGCAGCCGCGTTACCCTCCGATGGGTCTCCCGGGCGGTGCCGCGCCCCACACGGCGGGCATCGAACGAATGAACGAGATGATCTACGCGAACAACCGCGACCTCCCGCTCCCTACCATACTTGCTGAACTGCGCGCCGCCCACGAAGATGCGCTGGCTGCAGTTGCCGGCTTGAGCGACGAGGACCTGGTGCGGCCCTACGATGACTTTCAGCCGCAGGACAACAGGCCCGACGGCCACACGCCGATCCTGTGGCGGATCGCAGGCAATACGTTTGGCCACTACGCCGAACACAGAGAGACCATCAGCAAAATGTGGACCGCGAAATGAACACAAAGAGAAAAGTCGTAATCACCGGCGCATCGGGATACATAGCTAGCTTGCTGCTGCCAGCCTTCCGGGAGCGCTACGATCTGACGCTCCTGGACGTGCGAACGGAGGACCGCGAAGGCAACACCGTAGAAGGCGTCCAGATCGCCGACCTGACCGAACGCAACCGGGACAGCTATCGCCACCACTTCCGCGGCGCGGATGCCGTTGTTCATTTGGGCTTCACCCAGGCCGATGACAAGTCGGACGCGGTCCAGGACTTCTACGCCGAGCTGTCCAACGTGGAGATGGCCTTCAATGTCTACCAGACTTCCCAGGAGGAGGGCGTGCGCAGGGTGGTCGTCGCCAGCTCAAACCACGCCGCCGACTACTACGAGCGCCTGATTCTCGACAAGAGGTGGGACGTGGTCACGCCCGAGATGCGGCCGTTCTCCGACAACTTCTACGGCTGGGCAAAGGAGACGTACGAGCACCTGGGATTCGTGTTCGCAGTCGGCCGGATGCAGTACCACGGTCTCCAGGGCGAAGAAACAGAAAGCCGCCCGCTGGAGAATGTCCAGGTTCGCATCGGCGGACCGAGGGAGGATGACCTCGAAAGGATCGAGCCGGGTGACCTGCGGCGGATGCGCAGGGGGCTGGCCGTCTACATCAGCCAGCGAGATATTCAGCAGCTCTTCATCAAGAGCATCGAGACCGAGTGCATCGATGACGAAGAGGGCGTGCCGTTCCAGGTCTTCTACGGAATCAGCGGCAACTCACAGGCCTTCTGGAGCATCGTCAATGCACGCAAGGTGATCGGGTACAAGCCGCAGGACAACAGCGAGTACCGCTTCAGCGATCAGATTCACCGCCATGTTCGCGCCGCCGGCGTGGACGGGACGCCGTCCGCATCCTGATTGTCTCCGTCCGCGCCGCGGCAAGGACGCAGAAACCCACACCTCACCCCGACCGGTCGGCCGCGAAGGCCCGCCTCTACGCTATACTACCTGGCTATACTACCTGTATAATCACTTGTCTGACCTGCAGGCTCTATCGTCAGTACTCTTGCGTCGCCGTCAGACTCCCTGCCTGTGTCAAAGGCCAGGAAGTGGTAGCGGCCTTCAAGCCACTCTGTGAGCTGATCGCAGTAATGGTCGGAGCCGGGATGGCCCGACTGCCCTTGTGACTCCACCGCCCACATCCCGTTCTCGCCCATATCGCTGATTAGCCGGTAATTCGCGCCCATCAGCGCGCCCCAGTTGGGATCGAACCCGGTATTACAAACGGTCACGCCGCTCCCGCCGACCGGCAAGCCGCCCCGATCGAGCAGTTCGCCCAGGTCGCCGCGGCCCGACAGAACGTGACGCAGCTGTACCTTGTGAAGTGCACCCCACATCCAGGCCGACTTATCTTTGCCTAGGCGGTCTTCGAGGTCCGCGAGGGCGGCGCGCAGCGCGTCGAGGATCGCCGTCTCGCGTTCTGCATCGCCGAACCAGCCTGCCTCATCATCGTGCAGCAGCGAGGCTGCAAGCCCCCCGCACGACCCTGCAAGCGCCGCGGCCAGCTCGCCCTCGAACCGCTCCGCCGCCACGCGGTGACTCCAGCAGTGGAAGAATACCTCAAAGATGGAAGCCGCCACCGAATCGGGCGCCATATTGTGGTCCCAGCCCTCCAGCCAGCGGCCGGCATCCTGGAGGCGGGGATCGCCGCTGTTCGCCAGGAGCGGAAGCAGGGCCGGTAGGGCCTCGTCTGCGCGCAGTGTGCGTGTGTCCCGCTGCATCTCGGCGAATGCGTCTCTGTCAAAACTGCCGCGCGCCTCGATCATCTGGCGGATGCGCCGCGCCCTATGGCCCGTGGCCCACGTGCCCGACAGCGGGTAGGGGAAATCGTCCGCGGCGACGCGATTGTTGGCAGTGGCGATCCAGCCGCGCGCCGGGTCTTCGAGACGGGGCATCTGCTCGAATGGGATCAGACCTTGCCACTCGTGGGCGGGGTCCCAACCGGGCCTGTATCCGCGCTTCCACTCACTTCGAACCGGGATCCCGCCGACGGCCTGGTAGCCAATCTCTCCTTCCACGTCGGCGACGACAAGACTCCAGGTGGGCACGCGCCAAGTGCGCGTTGCTTCGCGAAACTCGGCGACCGAGCCGGCACGGTCGATGCCCAGCAGCGAAGGGAGCCATCCGCAGTATGTCTGGCCGAGCCAGCGCAGCGATACCGGGCCCGTGCCTGCGGCCTCGGCAGGCAGGATTTCGTCGACAATCGGGCCGTTGCGCGAGAAGCGGACCGTTTTCTCGATCGGTCGCCCGCCCCGCACTTCGATCGTCTCAACAATCCTCTTCTCCGCCTCCCACGCGCCGTCGAAGAGAAAGCAGCCCGGATGCTGCGCGTCGGCCCGCTCCTGGTAGAGGTCGCGCTGCGAGCAGATGTTGTTGGTTATCCCCCAGGCGACGCGGCGGTTGCGGCCGAACATCACGGCCGGCATGCCGGCATACGCCATCCCGACCACGTCGAACGAACCTCCAGTCAGCTGCACCTCGTACCAGCACGAAACGGCCGCGAAGGCGATGTGTGGGTCGCTGGCCACCATTGGCAGTCCGGACTTCGTTCGGGCCCCGCTGACAACCCAGTTGTTGCTGCCTTCGCCCTCGTGCGGGTCGCCGACGCTGGCGCCAACGGGGACTGTGCCATGCGCGCTGGCCGGATACGCGCCCGCGGGAATAATACTCTCTTCGTCGGCCTCCCCCCTGAGAAACGCACGGTACAGGCCCTCGTTGTTCAGCGCCCGCTGCGCCAGCTCAGGCCCGACGATCACGGGGAAGCGCACGGTCAGGTAGTAGCGAAACTCGGCCGCGATGGCCAGGCAGTCCACGGGCGACCAGGGTTCGGGCTCGTAGTCCAACAGTGAGAACTCGATCGGCAGATTGTCGTGCGACATGGACATCAACGCGTTGACCCCGTCGCTGAACCTCTGCAACAGCGCGCGCGTCTCTGCCGGCGTCTCCTTCCACTCGCGGCCGGCAAAGCGGTTGAGCCCGACAGTGCGGGCGACTGTGTCGAGCGCCAGGCCGTCCGGCCCCAGGATTTCAGCCAGGCGGCCGTGGCCCTTGCGCCGCAAATAGTCGAGTTGGAATAGGCGGTCCTGTGCCATGGCGTATCCGAATGCGAAGAAGAGGTCTTCATCGTTCTGTGCCTGAACGTGGGGAATACCCCAGCGATTGCGGGCGACGCGCGTCTTGGCGCTCACCCCCTCTGTCAGGCGGCCCTCAGGATCGGGGACCCGGCTTCGTGACTGGGCTCGCCACCAGTTGTCGAATTGGACCCGCGTGATGCCGGCTGTTGCACACAGCGAAGCGATCGACTCACCCTCGCCCAGCCGTTTCAGGAGTTCGGCAGAGTTCATTTCCATTTTTGGGTTCCCAAAAGTTTCTTAGAAAGGAGAATTCGCAACGCCGCGCCGGCAGGCCGGCAAAACCGCATGGCAAAAAAATCCGGACTCGCAGATGGCTGGTCGGCGGCGGACACGATCGAAGCACAGAAGCGGCCCATGCACGCCTGCCGGTTGACAAGCCATTCGGTTGACGAATTTCGATGGGGCTGTCAATGGTGGAAGGTAACGCAAGGCCCAAATGCAGGCTCTGGGAGCTTCACTGAAGTGGCGCGCCAGGCAGGACTCGAACCTGCGACCTTCGCCTCCGCAGGGCGACGCTCTAATCCACTGAGCTACTGGCGCATATGGCGGGGAGGGAGGGATTTGAACCCTCGAGGGACATTGCTGCCCCTACCCACTTAGCAGGCGGGCGCACTCGACCAGGCTATGCGACCTCCCCGAATTCTCTCGTCGGCTGATAAAGGCGGAGGGAGAGGGATTCGAACCCCCGGTGACATTGCTGCCACAGTTGTTTTCAAGACAACCGCCTTCGTCCTCTCGGCCATCCCTCCCAGCCCCGGACTTTTCAGCCATTGACCGCGTCAGTATATACGCCGCGACGGCACAGTGTCAAATGGGACGGGCCTGAGGGCGCAACCGCCTATGCCGCGGCCCCGCCGGGCCGAGAAATCTCCGTCCCCCCGCCAAGGAAGGGTTGCAGCACCTCGGGCAATAGGACGCTGCCGTCCGCGCGCTGGTTGTTTTCCAGAAGTGCGATGATGACTCGCGGCAGCGCCAGCCCGGAACCGTTCAGCGTGTAAACGAATTCGGGCCGCGCACCGTCGCGCGGTCGGTAGCGGATGTTCGCCCGGCGCGCCTGAAAATCTCGGAAGAGAGAGCAGGAGCTGACTTCCAGCCATTCCCGGCATCCGGCGGCCCACACTTCCAGGTCATACTTTATCGACGCCACGAAAGACAGGTCGCCGGTGGCGATGGCGACGCGCCGGTAGGGAAGTTCGAGCCGCTGGAGAAGTACCTCCGCCGCCTGCGTGAGCGATTCCAGTTCATCGCGGCCGGTCGAGGGCTCCACGAATTTGACCATCTCTACCTTCTGAAACTGGTGTACTCGTTTGATGCCGCGCACGTCCTGGCCCGCCGACATCTTTTCACGCCGGAAGCAGGGCGTGGACGCGACGTAGTACAGGGGAAGCACACCCGGCTCCAGAATCTCGTCGCGGTGCAGATTGGTAACCGATACTTCTGCCGTTGGAATGAACCAGTAGTCCTCTTCGGCGTCTCGATAGAGGTTGTCGCCGAACTTGGGCAGGTTGCCAGTGCCCTCCATGGCATGGCCCCGCACCATCATAGGCGGATAGAGTTCGGTGTAGCCGTGCTCATTGATGTGCACGTCCAGAAACCAGTTCGAAAGGACCCGCTGCAGGCGCGCCCCCGCACCCTTGAGAAAGTAGAAGCGGCTGCCCGAAGCGGCAACCCCGCGCTCGAAGTCGATGATGTCCAATTGCGGGCCCAAATCCCAATGGGCCTGCGGCGTAAAGTCGAACTGCGGTAGCTCGCCCCACTGCGAGAGGACTACGTTGCCCTCTTCGTCGGGCGCAACCGGCACGTCCGGCTCGGGCGGATTGGGAATGCGCATCATGGCGTCGCGAAACTCGGTCTCGACGGCGCGAAGTCTTTCGTCGATCTGCGCGATTTCCGCGCCAATCTCGCTCATTCTCTCCTTCAACGCGCCGGCCTCTTCCGTCCTCTTGTCACGGAATAGCGCACCTATCTGCCTTGAGCCGCTGTTACGTTCTTCCCGCAGCTTTTCGCCCCGTTGCAGCAGCTCGCGCCGCCTTTCGTCCAAAGTCAGGGCCAGTTCCCAGGGCGCCTCCTGGTCGTTCAGCTTAACCATCGCCTCGGCCAGTGCTTGCCGGTTTTCGCGCATCCATCGAATGTCTAGCATTTCATGCTCCTGCAAGGTAAGAGGGTCGCCGCGCAGACCCGCATCTGCCGCGACAAGAAAGTCCCCTCGCCTGTTCAGGACGAGAGGACCCGTGTTGCCACCTGAGTTCGCAGACGCCGCTCGCTTTCGACGAAGACAGGCGGGGCATCTACCTCATTGCGCCTATAACGGGGCGGTCCGTCCGGCCATTTCCTGCCGGAGGCCTATGGGGCGCTGAACCGTTTGCCGCCTGTTGCCTCGCAGCGGCCGGCAACTCTCTGAAAGAGCGGGCTGACGGACATGGTCCCCAGTCGCGGCCATACCGATCAAATATGCTGGCAAAGTTAGCACAGTGCCGGCTGGCTGTCAATTCCCCGCCTGCGCGAGATTGGCCAAATCAACCAATTGAAGCATTGCCAGCGGACCGTCGCTGCGGAAACAGTACGTAGCCGGCACAGACAGATGGGAGGCAAGCCACTCTATTACCGAATCGGGCATGGCTGCCTCGTATTCGAGACGGACCACCGGCGAGGCAAGCTGCTGGTGGCGCTGGCCGCGGCTCCGGGCCTCCAATTCGTCTCCCGAGGGCGCCGCGTTCGAAGCCCGCAGGACCCGAAACAGAAACGCGTTCTCAATCCGCATCCCCGGGAAAAGTTCGTCAAGAAACCCCGCGACCGCATCTTCACTCCAGATGTACAGCCGCTCTCCCGCCTCCGAGGGCACTTCGACAAAGCGGGACATGAGCTGCGGCACCTTGATGCGCGCGTAGGAGAGCGGTCCGAATCTGACATCCGGGCTGCTGAGATGAACGAGGATGTTTATACTGTGCGAGCTGATGAACGGAAACGGATGCCCTGGGTCAACGGCCAGCGGTGTCAGCATCGGGTAGAGCTGCTGGCGAAAGAAGCGGCGCACGTGGTTTCGCTGCCGCGTTTCCAGCGATTTGGCATCACCGATGACAATACCGAATTCTCGCTTCAGGTCCGGGAGTATTGATAGGTTGAGCTCCAAAAGGGCCTGCTCCAACAGCCCGTCCAATTGGACGGCTATCTCCTGCCTAGTTGAATCAATCAAGTCAGGCGCTTGCTCGGCAAAATACTGGTCGAGCACGGAGGCCAGCAGCCCCAGAATCCGCACCCGTTCGAGCAGCGGGCAGTCGGCGCTGCGGCTTTCGTCCAGTAGGTAAGCTGCTTCGACGACCGGCGGCGGCTGGCTGGATGATTGGAGCTGCCTCTTTAGTCCGGCGGCCAGACGCCTGGCGCGGGCGATTGCGTCGTCGCCGATCGGGGTTACGAACGCGGGCCGGGAGGCCTCGTATCCGGCCGGCGCGAAAGGCCGCTCGCGGGCCGGCCTGCGCCCGTCAATCAGGTCTTGCGTCATCGGAGAATCTCACTCTTCGTTAGCGACAAATTCAATGCGAACCGTGAATTCGTCCTGGACGGTGAGCGTATTGGCGAAGTTAGGCGGTTCGAAGCCCAGGTCGGTCATTCGCATGCGCGATTCAAGGTTTCCTTCGATTGTGCCGTCCTGCAGGCGGGCATTGACTTCCCAGACAGACGCCAGCGTCACCCCGCGCAGCGTCAGCTCACCTTCCAGCTGAAAACTCGCCCACGCCCCGTCAGTATAGCCTTCTGGCGCATTGACGATTTCTCTGGCGACTAATATCGCCAGCGGAAACTTTTCCGACTCCAGCGCGTTCTCCCGGATCCAACCGTCGCGCAGCTTCTGGTCCGTTTGCAAAGTCGGCAGATAGACGGCGAACCGGTTCGGTCCAATCGTTGCGCCCGAAGGATCGAGCTGCATCACACCGACCACATCCTGCGTCTCGCCTGCTACCTTATACTTGCCGACTTCCAGCCCATACTTGCTCGTCGCCTCGGCAAAGAACTCCTCGTCCACAATGTAGGCCGCCTTGGATTGGGCCGGGTCGATCAGGAATGTGCGCAGTGCCTGGCTCTCGCTCAGATCGACCTCAGGCAATCCGCCGAAGGCCGCAGCCGCCTCGCCGGAGAGTGACTCGTCCTGCCGCACGGCATCCGTTGACGGCCGCCCGCGACCGCCACAGCCGGCCGCGATCAACGCCGCAATTGCAAAAACAAGGATCAAAACTCTTGAACCCATACGATTTGTCCGCCTTTACCCGGATGTGTCGCGTTTCATACGGCCGCCGCCCTCCTGCCGGGACACGGGCTTCAGGGGGCAGGCGCAGCTGGCCGCGGCATCTCCCCCTCAAACCGCACGCCCTCGGGCAGGTAGGGCGGCAGCGCGCCGCCGCTGCCGTAGGCCTCCAGCAGTTGCCGTACGAAGAGCGAGTAGAACGCCTCGTGCCGGAACGTCGGATCCGGCTCCCACACGCCCAGCCCTTCCTCGAAACCATACCCACCAAATGATGCAATGAAATCGGAGTTTTTGGCAATGATGTGCAACGGCGTGTCCCATCCATCCTCGCCGCGCGAGACGCGCGGCGGCTGGTGGTCCCCCACCAGCACGAAGATCGCCCCTCCATCCGGTTCGCTCAAAATGAAGTCGGTAAGCATCTCCAGCTGGTACGCCACGGCATTCCAATAGTTCCTTCGCCGCTCGCTATGCTCGATCAACTCGGACGACGCCGGCGGCGGCTCGCCCGGCAGGTTCAAGCTGCGCCAGTCGTCGACCAGCCGGGGCAGCGGCGTCCAAGGGTAGTGCGAATTCTGCGTGATTGTAAAGAAGAGATAGGGCCCGTCAGTCTCGCTGCGCATCGTCTCACGCGCGAATTGCAGCGAGAACTGGTCCGGCGGCGCGGGGCCCCAGCCGTACTCCGGCCCGCTGAAATTCAGGTCCTCGTAGAGCAGCCACCGGTCCACGCCGAAGAAGTCGATGTACTTTCTCCACGCCGATTTCGGCAGTCCCATCGAAAGCGCAGTCAATCTGTAATAGCGGTAGCCCTGCTCTTTGAGGAACCGGCCCAAGTCCGGGTACGCCTCCAGCTGGTACTTGTCGACCAAGGCATAATATTGCGGGTCCGAGCCGACATGCAGACCGAATAGCGCGCTCGTGTAGGACATCCACGAGCCGCCTCCCCAAGTCGGCGCCAGGCTGCGCGCCGAAGCCGCGTGCCAGCCGGCGCCGGCCAGCCTTCCTTCCAGCCTTCCCGTCAGCTCACGGTATCGGACCCGCCAATCGCTCCGGTTGTAGAGAACGCTTCCGTACGACTCAACGAAAATGATGTAGATTGACGGCCGTTGCTCCAGCGCGAAACCGCTGTAATCGTACGCCTGCAGGACCTTCGTGCTGTCGAAGCGCTTTACATTGCGATAGACGCGACGCGACTCGGCAAAGTTTTGCGCCAGCTTGGCCGCCAGACTGCTGAATACCATGCCCGAGCGGGCTGTATTCTGGCGGTAGTAAGCCGTCTGCCCAAGAACGACAATCGCCAGCAGCGCCAGGACCGCACGCGTCGCCGGCGAAGGGCTGCGACAGGGCAGTGCCAGGCGCGCCAGCCGCGCCACAACCATCGCACCGGCGGCGATCAGCCCGACAGTCCCGGCCACAAACGCAACGGTGAGCCGCGCGTTCTGCAGAAAAAACGCGAACCCTTCGGTCGCCATCCGGAACTGGCTGTAGAAGACCGGCTCCAAATTGAAAAAGGTGACCGACGCGCCTTCATACAGATAGTAGCCGAAAACAATCTGGTAGCCGGCAACGAATCCAACGCGAACGCCCGTCCTGCGCAGCCGCGGAAACATTCCCCACAGCGACGCGGCGAGCACAAGCTCCGAGTTGAAATGCAGCAGGTCCGGCGCGCTTCGCCAGACGAAGACCTGGCGCCAAATCTGATCGAAAGAATGCCCGGAGAAGCTGATGGCCGGCAGCAGCGACCCTTCTTCGCGGTCCATCACCACGACCGGCAGAAAGATCAGCGCGTGGAGCACGAAAAACACGGCCCAATAGGCGAGTTCCGGATGGGGCCGCAGACGCAGCTTTCTCACAATTGCGAGCAGTAAGGGGCAGGGACGGAAACTGCGGACGCGGAAAACGCTTGCCTGGTCAACGCGAATGAGGCCATCGAATTCGCCGAACGAGCGTACCGTTCCAGCCCGCGCCGGTCCCTATAGGTTGGGCCAGCTGCGCGGCAGGAGGCCGCTTGCGGTTGCCTCTTCCACCACCGCCGCGACCGCGGCGCCCAGCGCATCCGAGCCGGTCCCAACCGGTGACATGCGGTCCTCAACCTGCGCTCGCGTGACCCTGTTCTCGCGCCAGGTGATGCCGCCCGTGTGGTAGTTGTGCAGAAACGGCATAAACCGGTCGAGCGCAAGCGCAAAACGCGCCTCGGGCGTCTGTTGGGCTTCATATTCCTCCCACAGCGCGGTCATCTCCGCCGCCTGGTCCGGTGGAAGCAGGCCGAAGATGCGGATGGCAGCCGTCCTCTCCCTCTCGATCTTGCCGTCGTGGCTGTCGTCGTCGTAGGCGTACGTGTCGCCTGCGTCGATCTCAACGACGTCGTGGATAAGCAGCAGCTTGAGCGTGTGCAGCAGATTGACCGTCTCGTTGGCGTGTTCGGCCAGGACGAGGGCCATCATCGCCAGGTGCCAGGAGTGCTCGGCGGAGTTCTCCCTGCGCCTGCTCTCCAGCAGCAGCGAGCGGCGCAGGACGCCCTTCAATCTGTCGATTTCGAGGATGAACTGAAGTTGCTGTGAGAGTCGCTCGCTTACCATTGTCGCGGGTCCTAAGGGCCGAAATCAGCCTTCAGAAACTTGGCTCTCTGACTAGCGTGCCAGTAGGCTGCAATGCGCCCGGCGAAGCGGTCCGGCCTTTCCTGGTAAATCCGCGCGGCCTGTAGCGAGGCAGTGCGCCGAATATGGCTCCGCTCTCGGTCCGCCAGGACGTTGAGCAAATCGGCCAAGTCTCCTCTTTCCTCCTGCAGTTTTCGTAACTGGCTTGACTGCAGCAGCATCGCAAGATCGTGTTCATCGCCCAACCGGTCGCCTAGCTTGTCGCACTCGCGCGCGAGTGCGCCGACCGGGCCCGGCCAGACAGGCCTCAGGATCTGCATATGGTACCAGAGATACTTGACCCGCTTGCGGAAAGCATGAAAGTTTTCGGTCGTGGGCCTTTTGATGGCAACTCTCAGCTCGGCCCGTCCGCGCGCGTATGTCCTCTGCAGGCCGGGCGCGAAAGGAGCAGTCTCGGTGGCGCGGAATCTCCACGAATCCACGCGCGATCTCGCTACCTCGAGGGAATCCACAATCGCTGCCAGCTGTTGCGGATCACGGGCTAAACCGTCCAAAAGCGAACGGTGACTCTTTTCCAGGGCGTGGCGCAGCCGGGTGAGGGCGTTGCCGGTCATGTGCCTGCCGTGGCGGCCGTGCAATCGATCGAAAGTCTCGAGGTAGACCGCACTGTCACGTACGGGCGACAAAATGCGGCCCTGGTCACGGAAGAATGCGTTCTCGCAGCGGTAGGTTTTGCCGGGCAGCGCGCCGCGCGCCAGCCGCAGCACCGCGCGAATGCGCTTGAAGTGCTTGCGCGCTTCGTGGATCTCTTCGTTCAGGTCGTCGCCGCGCCCAAGCTGGGCAATAGCGCCGTCGATCTGCTCGTACACGATGCGCCGCAGCGAAGCTTCGGCCGTTTCATCCACGGAGAGCGAGAAGCTCATCAGCGATTACGTCCCGAGCGTTTCCCAGACATGCTTCGTCTATCCTTCCGCCGCTGCCCTGCCCAGCTTGGAAAATAAGTCGCGCAAGATGCTGTCCCGGTCGACATAGCGGGCGCAGGCGACCTTGTGACGGCTCTCGTCGAAATCCCAAGTCAACTGTTCGGTCAGAATCGGCGCGCTGACCCGTTCCATCGGCGCCCACCCCGGACTTACCAGCCATCCGACTGGCGCGATGTCCCAGATTTGCTTCGAGTATGCAAACTGGTCCTCGCGATAATCGCGGTAGATCTCGTAGAGATAGTCGCCAATCGCCCCTCTCCCCTTCACGTGTGCGGCGACTTCGGGCAGTGTCGTGTGCAAATGCGAGACGACGCCCATGCAAGGGAAACGTACGAGAGGAACGCCGCAATCGAGGACGACTCGGCTGGCGGTAGGGTCCTGGTACAGGTTGAACTCGCGCGTGTCGGGCCAGTGGCGCGCATGGCCGCCCAGCCACACGACCACGATGCGCTCCCGGATGGCCGGCTCGAGCAGAAGCGCGGACGCCACGTTCGTGATCGCGCCGATGGCGACGACGTAGAGGGGGTCGTCCAGCAGGGACGCCAGCGCCTTTTCGATCAGGTCGGCGGCGCTATCGCTTCCGACCGGACCGTTCGTGTCACGCATCCATTCTTCGGCCCCCCGGTGGACAAAGCCCGACCGGGGTAGGTCCAGGAAAGACAGTCGGTCCAGGAGTCGGTGAATCTCGTCGTAGCTCTTTTCCATGCCGTCGCCGGCCTCGGCACTGCGGCTGTTGTGGAACGGCGCAGCGTACAGGGCCTCCACCCGCATCCGTTCGCTGGAGAGCAGCGAGTAAACGACCGCGAACTGGTCGTCGATCTCATTGTAGGTATCGGTGTCCAGCACCATCCGCACGGGCGCGCTTGGCGGATTGAGACGGTCTTCGAGCTGCTGCGGATCCAGAGGAGCGAAGTCCATGTGTCAGTTCTCGACGCTGGAGACAGGCAGAGTCCTGTCTTAACGCTACGCCGCCAGCCTGTTCACCATTTCGAGCATGGCCGTCATGTAGCCGATCGCGTAAGCCCTGCCGCGGTGGCCCCAGTCTGTGTCTTCGACCATCTGTGGCACGTGGTCGGTGATCATGAAGCCGGTGAATCCCACCTCTTTCAGCGTTTTCATCACCTCGAACGGATCGACATTGCCCTCGTTGATGAAACACTCGTGAAAGTTGGGCACGGTCCCCTGCACGTCGCGGAAGTGGACGTAGACGATGCGGTCTCGCCCGCCGAAATGGCGCACGGCCTCGATTACATAGTCGTGCCCGTTCATCTCCGACCAGCAGCCCATGCAGAAATCAAGGCCGTGGTTGGGGCTGTCAAAGCGGTCGATCGCGCGTTTGAACCCTTCGAAGTTGCGGAAGATGCGCGCCACGCCGCCCAGAGACTCCACCGGCGGGTCGTCCGGGTGAAGCGCCAGCGTTACGCCGGCCTCCTCGGCAACCGGCAGCAGCCGCTCCAGGTAGTATTCGTAGTTGGCCCACATCTCCTCATGGTCGAAGACCCGGCCATGCGTCAGTTCTTCCGGGTCATGTTCGGCGAGGTTGAAGCGTGTGCCGCGAGCACCGCCGCGCAGCCTGGCCGGTTCCTGCGTGCGCCAGACAGAGTTGGGCATCCAGTGGTAGCCGAGGATTGGAATGCCGGCCCTGCCCATGTTGCGGACCGTGGTCTGCATGTGCCCAATCTGCTCGTCGCGCCCGGGCAACCCGAGCATCGCCTTGTCGTAGAAGGAGATGGGCACGTTTTCCAGGCAGATCAATCGCAGGCCGGCCGCCTTTGCCCGGTCAGCGGCTGCCTTCAGGTCGTCGTACTCCCACTGCTTGTCACCGGGGAGCCTGGGGGTATTCATCAGGAAGTCATCGGCGCCAAGCTGCTTGATGAAGGCCAGCTTTTCGTCGGTCAGCTCATTGAACTGTCCCAGGCCGATTCGCATTTGCGGCGACACTTTAGCGCTCCTTGTGGCTCAAAGAGTTTCAGGGCGGGTTGACGTTCGGACATGCTGTTACGCTGCGACCGGCTGCGACAGCTTCGCCAGAAGCTGCGCCTGCTCCTCCTCGGTCAGGTCGACCAGTGGCGGCCGAACACGGCTCCATCCGGGGCGGCCCGTCTGGTCGGCAACAATCACCTTCAGCGCCGCAATCATATTGAGACCGGAGTCGAGTATCGCGTTGCGGATCCAGTTTGTGCGGTCCTGTCGCTCTTCGGCGTCAGGGGCCTGCCAGTTGTCGTAGAGATCGCGGATCACATGAGGCAGCACATTGGCCATGCCCGAGATGCAGCCGCCGCCGCCGCCCTGCATATTCTTCAGCAGTAGGCCCTCCGTGCCGCAGAATACGGCGAAACCCGGGGATTGGCGGGCAACCGCGTGCAGGCCAAGCAGCGTATCAACGTCCCCCGAGCTGTCCTTCACACCGGCCGCGAGGCGCGGATAGGCCTCGGCCAGCCTTGCCAGCAGCGCCGGCGAGAGAGGCACGCCGCTGACCTGCGGAATGTGATAGAAGTAGATTCGCAGCCGCTCGTCGTTGACGCCGTCGATAATGGCGGCGAAAGACCGAAACAGCCCCTTGTCGGAAACATTGGGGTAGTAGAATGGCGGCAACGTCAGGACGCCGCGACAACCGGCCTGCACCGCGTGGCGGGACAGCGCAACCGCCTCGGTGATGGCTGCTGCCCCGGTCCCGATTACCAGTCGATCGGCCGGGATGCCGGCCTCGATCACGGCGTCAACCGCAGCCATTCGCTCGGCCGCGCAAAACGAAGTCGCCTCACTGTTGGTACCGAAGAGCACCAAGCCGTGGCAGCCCCCTTCAAGCAGGCGCCTGCAGAATTCGATATACGCTGGCAGATCGATCGTGAGGTCGGCTTGTACGGGTGTCAGCGTCGGGGCGAAAACACCGCGTAAGGATAGGTCGGCCATTCGATGGCTCCTTTGCTTCGAGAGCAGCCGTCAGCTGTCGTATAGAGCGGGAGTTTGGCTTCATGTTAAGGCGAGCAGGGCGGCATTGTCAAGTGAAGCCCGTTCCCCGAGTCATGGCGTGCAGTCCGATGCCGAGGTGCCGATTCCCATACCTAGAGCAGAATCGGAGCCATTCCCGGTCCCCCAGTTCCCGGACGCTGACGAACGACCCCTGGCCACTATCCACTATCCACTATCCACTACCCATTGCATTGCCGAAAGCCGGTCCCGCCGTCCCCTGCAAGAGTTTCCGAAACATGCTATACTGCGAGGTCGAGCCCGAACACATCCGCGCTCGACCCGAACACGCTGCCTCCACACACGCTCCCGCCCGCCATGTCGACAGGCTCTGCACTGAAAGTTAGGATTCTACCCCCAGCGGACATCGCTTCGGGCCCTGTCGGTAACAACCGGCAATGCGCATACTTGCCGTCCTTCGCGCAGTCCAAGCGCAGCGACGCGAAACGCTCCATGAAGCCCCTGCCGGCGCATCCGGCACCCGGCTCTGAATCCTGTCACGAAGAGCATGAAACTGTCACTGCATTGCGCACTTCCTGTACCAAAACGCCGTCTTTTGCGCACTTTCAGTCCAAAAACGACGGCGAACTGACCGCGACCGCATCCTGCTACGAGAGTCCATGCCAATATCCTGTCACGAAAAGTGAAGAAAAAATCTTAGAACTGGTCAAAACTGGTCAAAACAGCGCATTCGATACCCTATCGATACCCGGCCGATACCCGATTTCCGAAGTATTTGCAGCCGGTTTGCGTCACATCCGGACCCACTTGGGTCACTATTGGACAGAATCGGACGCCTTTTTGCACACTAGCGCATCGCTATAGCAATGGCGACCGTCGCCCCCTCTGACTTCGACCCTGAATGCGGCACGCGCAGGCAAGGTGGCCCGCGACGAGGTGCTCAGCTCGTTCAAAAGGCCGCAGGCCGCATATCCGCCGCCCTCCTATCCCCGGCCGGAATCCGCGTTCCGCCGGGCATGGAACGGACGGGTACCGACTGGTCCCGCATTGGCCCCCAGGCGATGATCGCTCCCCGCGCCCGACTGCCCAGCGAAAGCGGAGCAGAACACTGCCCGACATCGCTATCCCCTGAAATGGAACGCACCCGCCATTCCCCCTGCAACAGCGCCGCCCAAAGAAGAGGGAAAACCGGGTAGACAACAAGCGCGGAACCGGACCACGTAAGAAATTGGGGACCATTCGCAAGTAGGATTAATTATGGCACTTTTCAGTCTCCCGATTCTGGTATAGAATTGCGAACGACGCTGCGCTCGTCAATCGAACAGGCCCCCCTTCCTTTGAGGTAAGCCTACATCAGCGCGGCGCTGCCAAACCACGGCTACAAATTGTGAATTCGTTCAGATAGGCCACCCCCCGCGTATTCGGCAGCAATCCAGAAGGCTTCACAAGGACTGGCAGGTACCAGCGTGGCAACGCAAAAGGAAACTGAAATACCCCCTGGTCTGGCACTGTTCAGCAGCTATGCCCTGGACACCGACTACTTTGATGAGATGTTCCAAATGAACGGGAGGCCCCGCGACGCCTACCGAAAACTGCTGCAGAGTATCCTTGAGTTGCAGGCAAACGAGCTGACGCAGCGTCAGCAAGCAGCCGACCTGACCTTTTTGAACCGGGGCATCACCTTCACCGTCTACGGCGAAGAATCGACCATCGAGCGGATCTTCCCTTATGACATTCTACCCCGCATCATCAGCGCCCAGGAGTGGGACACGATTGAGCGCGGCCTGATTCAGCGGATTCACGCCATCAATCTTTACCTGCGCGATGTCTACCATGAGGGCCGCATATTGCAGGAAGGGGTCATTCCGTTCGATCTGGTATACAGTTGCCAGAACTACCAGCGGGAGATGCGCGGGCTCCACGTCGCCAACGACGTCTACACCACAATCGTCGGCACCGACCTTGTCCGCCTGCCCGGCGGAGAATTCGCCGTGCTGGAGGACAACCTGCGCGTTCCCAGCGGCGTCTCCTATATGCTCGCCAACAGGGAGGTGATGACACAGGTCTTCCCAGGTATGTTCGGCGGCTACGGAATCCGATCGATCGCCCACTACGGGCAGGCGCTTCTGGAACGGCTCCAGGCGCTGACGCCCAAGGGGCGCGACGCGACCGTCGTGCTGCTGACGCCCGGCATCTTTAACTCCGCCTACTTTGAACACACATTCCTGGCGCGCATGATGGGAATCGAGCTTGTGGAAGGCGCCGACCTGCTGATCCGCGACGGTTTCGTCTACATGCGCACGACCGGCGGTCTGCAACGCGTTGACGTCATCTACCGCCGCGTCGACGATGAGTATACCGACCCGCTACACTTCCGCACCGACTCGGTGCTAGGCATTCCCGGCCTCTTCAATGCCTATCGCGCGGGCAACGTAACGCTTGCCAACGCCATGGGTACTGGAATCGCCGACGACAAGGCCGTCTACGCATTCGTACCCGAGATGATCCGATATTACCTGGGCGAGGAGCCGATTCTGCAGAATGTCGAGACCTATCTGTGTTCGCGCGAGGACGAACGGGCGCACGTTCTCGAAAACCTGGACAAGCTGGTGGTAAAGGCGGTCGGCGAGTCTGGCGGCTATGGCATGCTCATCGGACCCTTCAGCACGAAGGATGAAAGAGAGAAATTCCGCCGGCAGATTCAGGCCGACCCGCGCAACTACATCGCACAGCCTACGCTGCGCCTTTCGCGCGCGCCCTGCTACATCGACGGCAACGTTGTCTCCCGCCACGTCGACCTGCGCCCGTTCATTTTGTACGGCGGTTCGCCCGACGATACGGTCATAGTCCCCGGCGGCCTGACGCGCGTCGCGCTGCGCGAAGGGTCGCTTGTCGTCAACTCGTCCCAGGGCGGCGGCAGCAAGGACACCTGGGTGCTCGAGAATGACTGAGAGACAGGAGCGAGAATCTTAGCCCATGCTTTCACGATCAGCTGACAGTCTGTACTGGCTCGGACGCTATATGGAGCGGGCCGAACACACAGTCCGGCTCCTGAGAGTCCGGCTCAACTTTATGGTCGGGCAGGCGCGGCCGAGACAGGCCGGGAACGACAAGGGCTGGCAGCAGTTCTTCACCGCCCTGCGACAGCCCGCGCCGTTGACCGAGAAAGGGTATGTGGACGGCGAGGCCGCCCTGAAAATGGCCCATGATCTCACCTTCAATGGCGACAATCCACATTCCATATCCGGTTGCATCAGCTTGGCCCGGCAGAATGCCCGCTTCGTGCGCTCCCAACTGAGCAGCCAGGTTTGGGAGCACATGAACCGGCTCTATTTGCGGCTGCATTCGTGGCAGGGGCATCACAACTGGCACGACGAACGCGACAACTTCTTTCGCGAGCTCGAAAGCAGCGTCTCTCTTTTCCAGGGTCTCGCCGTCTCTTCGCTTCTGCACGATGAGGGCTGGCATTTCATTCAGGTCGGCTCGCACCTGGAGCGGGTACAGGCGGTTTGCAGCCTCATGGACGCCCACTTTCGATACTTCGGCGTCGACGGTGGCAAGAGACTGGCCACGGAGGACCCGCTCAGCGGGATCGGCGTCCTGCGCGCATGCAACTCCTTTGAACCCTACTGCCGCGTCTACGACCCACGCCCTGAAATCAGCCAGGTGACTTCATTCCTGCTTCTGAGCCCCGATCTGCCCAATTCGGTCAGATTCAATGTGACTCAGATTTCGCAACAGCTTGAACAGTTGGCCGCAGCCACCGAGACGCGCCTTGCCGCCGACCTCAACCGGATGGCGGGCAAGCTGCAGGCCCATCTGCAATACAGCCAGCTCGAAGATGTGATCGAAGTGGGTCCGGCTGCGTTTCTGGGAGAGGTGTTGAGCGCATGCGACCAGATCCACGACGCCCTCTACGATACATACATCAACTATCCGGCCGAAGAGGCGTTTGCCTGACAGCCCCCAAGAATACCTGGAGCGATGAACTACTACACAATTCACCACCACACGCGCTACCGTTATGAAGCTGCGGTCAGCGAGAGCACGATGGAGGTGCGGATGCAGCCCCGCACCGACCGGCAGCAGCGCTGCCTAAACTTTCAGTTGGCGGTCAGCCCGCACGCCCAGGTTCTGACAACCGACGACTGCGTGCAGAATGTGATCCACTATTTCGACATTCCCAGGAGCCACGCCGAGCTGATCCTGCGTGCACAAAGCCTTGTCATGGTACAGGAAGGTCCCCCCTTGCCTGACGCATTGGCCGGGTCGGAATGGGATGCCCTGAATGAGACGGCAGCCACAGAGCGGATGTGGGACTGGCTGGCGCCGAGCCACTACGCACGCCCGACATCCCTCCTCGCGGCGTTCTCAGAGGAGATTGGTTTTGGCCGCGACCAGGACCCGCTGACCGCCATCCTTCAACTGAATGAAAACGTTCACGACGCCTTCGAGTATACGCCGATGAGCACCGCGGTCGATTCACCGATCGACACCGCGCTGGAAAACCGCCGCGGCGTCTGCCAGGACTTTACCCACGTGATGACCGCGCTCCTGCGGCAGCAGGGAATACCGGCCCGCTACATCAGCGGATACGTTTTCCAGGAACCGGAGAAAAAGAAAGAGCAGGACCTGTCGAGCGCCTCTCATGCCTGGGTTGAGGCGTTTCTGCCTTCCGTCGGCTGGATCGGGCTGGACCCCACCAACAATTCGCGTGTCGAGGACAAGCATGTGCGCATCGCGATAGGAAGGGATTACGCCGACGTGCCACCGACCAGAGGCGTCTACAAGGGGAATGTCAAGAGCGAGCTGACCGTCGGCGTCCACATCTCCGAGACCGAAGACGAGGAGATACCGACCGACCTGCTCGACAACGGACACTGGACGCCGAGGGAGCACGTAGAGCAGCTGGTTTCCGAGGAAAAGCAGCGCGCTGACCAGCAGCAGCAACAACAGCAGTAAGATGGCAGGCCGCGAGTTCAGACCCGCGGGCTGACACCTCCCACAAGCGCCTCGGCTACTGCATAACCGACTTGGCAGTAGGCACCAGGCGCATCACCTTAATCGTCTCGCGATTGATAAGTTCGGGAATGCGGGGCGCGATCCGGTCCATCCACTCGCTCGACTCGTACACAGCCCCGTACAACGCCTCCCGTTCGGCCTCGTCGGCGAAACGGCGCATCCACACGTAGCGGTCCTCATCCTGCTCGTCAACGAACGAGCCGGCAATGACCATTCCCTTTGACACCTGAAAGGGAATGATGACGCTTTCCATGTAGTCCACCCACTCGGCGCGCTTGCCGGGGCGACACTCGTAGATACGATATTCATACAACATACGACGCGCTCCTGTCTCTCAGCTGATGAGTTGGTTCAATCGGCCATGGCCGGCTCGGCCCGCGCCTCGGGCAGCAGGCGCATGGGCCGGTCGCCCTCGACCTCGTAGGTGGAAAAGGTCGGCAGATGCTCGATGTTGGCCTGGAACATCTGGTTGACCATGTCGCGTATCTCGGCCATCGTCAGCACTGCCGTCGTCAATGGATCGTGCAGGATCGCCTGGAAAATCTTGCGCGGGTCCCCCTCCAGGATGCCCTCGACCGACATCTCCTCTATCTGTGCGCTCAGCCCGGTTAACATGGCCACAGAGGACGGAAGCGGGCCGACACGTACGCTTTCCAGCCCGTTCTTGCTTGCCCAGACGGGAATCTCCACGCAGGCTCCGACCGGCAGATTGTCCACAAGGGGCGTTTCACCGGAGCCGTTCGGTACGTTGCCGTTGAATTGGAACGGCTCGCCACCCTCCAGCGCATTGATGATGTAGGCCGCATACTCGTAGCCGCGCGACAGGTCGAGCGGCGCAGGGTTGTCCAGCCATTCGATGATCTGCTCGCGCCAGGTCTCCTCCCGCCCCGAGTAGTGCTTGAGGACGTAGGCGTACTCTCCGGGATTCCAGCCGGTGCCGTGCGTGCAATACTTCTCGATCAGGTCCGGCCGTTTGCGGAACCAGGGATTGTACTCCGAATGGTGGCCGCTCGACTCGGTCGGATAGTAGTCGAGGTGCAAGTACATCTCATTGCGGACCTGCTCCTCGTTGTAGACTTCGGGCCTCTCTGTAATGGCTTGGCGGATAAGCGGATAGGCGTCCTCGCCGTTCCAGTTGAACTCGGTATACCAGGCCATGTGGTTGATGCCGGCGCAGGTGAATGTGATCTCATCGTCGGGCGCGCCGATCCAGCGGGCGAGCATATTGGCCGTGCCCTGCACGCTGTGGCAGAGGCCGGTTGCAACGATGTTGGTCTGCGACTGGATGGCGCGGCAGTTGATTACCATCGGATTTGTGTAGTTGAGCATCACCGCGCCGGGGCAAAGCCTTTCCATGTCGCGCGCGATGTCCAGCATGACGGGCGCCGTGCGCATCGCGCGGAAGATGCCGGAGGGGCCGCGCGTGTCGCCGATGTTGGTATCGATGCCGTACTCTTTGGGAATCTCGATGTCGGTGCGCCACACGTCGGTCCGGCCGACAAGAATGGTGACGATCACGTAGTCGGCGCCATCCAGCGCCTCCTCGCGACTGAGCGTGGTCTCGACGGCTGCGGGATAGCCGCCTTCGCGTATGATGCGCCGCACCGCCTGCTCGATGTAGTCGAGCTTTGCCGGGTCGATGTCCATCAGGCAGATGGTAGCGTCCTCGAGTAGCGGGAAGGTCAAGACATCCTTGACCAGTTTGCGGGTAAAGCCAAAGCTGCCGGCGCCGATGAAGGTAATCTTTGTCATCTCTTTTCCTCACTTGCCAGACTGCGAGTTCGCTGCAATTCGCTTCAGGTTTTCCAGTTTGAAGCGGTCGGCGCGGGTGGGAACCCGCTCACGCCGGCCGCCAATGGAATTCTAGCACCGCCGCGGCCTCTCCCCAACGGGACCGGCCTGCATCTCAGCGCAGAATGCGGCCGAAGAAGGGCACGGGTGCGCGCCGCCCGCGCAATACGTTGACGATTCCCGCAAACCAGGAGACGATCGCTGCCAGGTAGACCGCCACGACCAACGCGAAAACGTAGGCCGCAACTACGCCGCCGAACGGAATCCACGCCACCAGGCCCGAGAACAGCGCCCATGCCGCCGGCGCCAGCACCAGCGCCAGCACCAGCGTCAAACCCTGCACAGCATGAAATCGGCCGAACTCATCCTCCTTGCGGAACGAAAGAATATAGGCCGAGCCTAAGAGCGGGACGAGGTACGCCAGCAGCGCAACGTCGACATTCACTCTGCCCCGGCCGTCGAAATCTTCGCTCACTCTGCCTCCCCGATTCCTTGCAGCGTTAGCTCACTCGAATAGTGGCAGCTGGCGAAATGTCCCGGCTCGATCTCCTCCAGTCGCGGCTCCTCGCGCTCACACAGCTCCTGCGCGTAGACGCAGCGCGGATGAAATACGCAGCCGGGCGGCGGGTTGGCCGGGCTGGGAATGTCGCCCTCCAGAATGATGCGGTTCAGCTTTATTTCGGGATCGGCCGGCGGAATCGCCGAAACCAGCGCCTCCGTGTAGGGGTGCAGCGGCCGCCGCAACAGTCTGTCCGAGCTCGCGATCTCGACCAACCGCCCCACGTACATGACCGCGATACGATCGCACATGTGCTCGACCACCGAAAGATCGTGCGCGATGAACAGGTAGGTCAAACCCAGTTCATCCTTAAGCTGCTGCAGCAGGTTCAGCACCTGCGCCTGGATCGACACGTCCAGCGCCGACACCGGCTCGTCGGCGATGATCAACCGCGGGCTCAGCGCGAGCGTGCGCGCCAAGCCAATGCGCTGCCGCTGTCCGCCCGAAAACTCATGGGGATAGCGCCGCATGTAGTTGGGGTCCAGCCCGACCGATTGCATAAGCTGGGCGACACGGTCTTCAAGCGCGCGGCCGGACGCCTCCTTGTGGATGATAAGCGGCTCGCCGATCAGGTCCTTCACCGTCAGCCGCGGGTTGAGCGAGCTGAACGGGTCCTGGAAGATCATGCGCATCTCTTTGCGCAGCGGCTTCATCTCATCCTGGTCGATGTTGGCGATGTCGACACGGCGGCCGTCGTCCGTCGTGTACCAGATTTCGCCGGCCGTTGGGTCGTAGAGCCTGAGCACGCTGCGCCCGACCGTCGTCTTGCCCGAGCCGCTCTCGCCCACCAGACCCAGTGCCTCATTGCGGTTGATGACAAAGCTGACGCCGTCCACGGCCTTGACGTGCCCGACGACCCGCTGCAACAATCCCTGGCGAATAGGGAACCACTGTTTCAATTCGTTGACTTCGAGCAGAATATCATCCATGTCCGTCTGCGTCATGGCCCGGCCGGCGCCGCCTCCAAATCGATGACTTCGCTTGCCAGCAGGATGTCGGCATCCTCCCAGCCCTTCCACGCCTGCAGCTGCTGGAAGGCCCGTCGGAAGATCAGCTTAACCTCCACCTTCGCCGCCCCGCCGCTCTCCCGGCCGCCTTCCCCACCCGCCTCGAAGCGGTAGGAGCTGCTGCGCGTTGCCAGCGCGGGGATGCGCGTATCCGATACAAGCTCCACCATCCGCCAGTGGGAAAAAGTAGGCTCCTCTCCCGTCAGCGTGTCTCGCAGGATCTTGACGAACCCCTGCCCGGCCTCGCCCGCCGCGTCGCCCGCCCAATCGGGCAGCACGTCGCCTTCGAGCAGCCGTAGCGCGTAGCCGTCGCCGTCGGTCACGCGCACGACCAGCAGCACCTGCCGCAGAGGCGATCCTGTGGGATAGTGATGACCGGCGCCGGTATTGGTCACCTGCGCGTTCACGACCACCTCGCCGTCGTCAATATCGGCCGAGACCTCGAGGGAAATGGCGCTGCGCAGGAAGAGCTCGTCGTCGGCGCCGGGCATATCGTGGACGTGAATCTGGTCTAGCTCGCGGTAGAGACCGCCCTTCTCCGGGTAGACAAAGTAGCTGCGCTGCGCCCGCTCGGCCAGCTCGCCGAGCCCGGCCGGAAGCGTCCGCCCGCTGGCGTTTTCGAGCCAGGCGGCGGTCTGTACCAGCGTCTCCATGCCCGAGGCCAGGCGCGGCGCGGTCGGCATGTGACAGTTCTGGCAGGTTGCGCCGTCCTCGGCATCGCTGTAGGCGCTTTCCAGCCACTCGCCGTAGGAGTTGTAGATCTCCGTGGTGTCGTTGACATGATAGTGACAGGCCGCGCAGAAGGCGCTCTCTCCGTGCAGCTGGTTGAAGCTGTCTTTCGGCCGCGATACGTCGTCGACAGTGCCCATGAGAAGGTCTTCGCCCGACTTGGGGCGGTACAGCGTCAGCGACAAGATGCCCGGCATCGCGGGGTCGGGCAGCACTGAATCTGTGTAGAATCTGACCGCGCCGATCTTGTGGCAGAAGTCGCAAGAGATGCCCTCCGCCGCCACGCCGACGGCCTCATTCGGGCTGACACCGTCAGGCAGCTCATCGCTGGCATCCTCAGTCTCCTGCATGTGACAGCCGTTCCAGCCACAGGTGTTGTCTGCATCCAGTTTTGACGCCATCGGCGTGTGGCAGGCTGCGCAGTTACCGTCGCGCTTGGGAAAGTCAACTTTGAAGCCGGGTCCGAAGTAGGGATCGTCCGGGTTGCGCGTGCGTGGCAGCCCGGTGTCGTAGTTGCTGTTGCGGCTGCGGTTGCCCTCGACGTCGGTGCCGTTGTACATGGTCAGGAATCGAATGTTGACCGCCGCCTGGCTGTGGGCGTCGCGCTCCCACTCTGTGTAAGACGGATGGCACTCGCCGCAATTCGACGACGGCTCCCAATCGTAGACGGCGTTGTCGACCGTGTTGTGCGGGTGCAAGGCAATCTCCACTTCGATATCGCCGCCTCGCGCTTCGGTCCAGCCGAAAATATAGCCCTCCGCCCAGGCGACCAGCGTAACGCTCTCTGCAGTGGATAGGCCCTCGATTGTGAATCCGCCGTCTGCCGCAGTGTAGGTATGGTTGCCCGTCGTCTGCACGCGCACGAGCGCGCCTTCGACCGGCCCATCTGTGTCGCGGACGGTCCCGCTGACCGAGGCAGTGGCGGGCTGCGGCCAGGCGAAAATAGCGGCGAAGGAACCCAAGACCAGCACAACAACAAGGAGAATGAACATAAATACCCGGCGTGCCAGCTTGCCAGACAGATTTGAGCCGCCCTGGAACTTCCTGCGCCCGCCCAACTCAGTGCTCCATGTATAGCCGTGCCTCAGACGATCGAGTAGGGATCAGCCGCGTCGCGCAGGCCGTCACCCAGAAAGTTGAATCCCAGCACGGCCACGATAATAAAGATGACCGGCGTCATGATCCAGGTGTGCGTGCCCAGCGTCTGCAGGTTCTGCGCGTCGCGCATCAGGAAGCCCCAGCTGACCAGCGGCTCCTGGATACCAATGCCCAGGAAGCTGAGGAACGCCTCCGCCAGGATGATCTGGGGAATCGTGAGCGTGAGCACTACGATGATATGGCTGATAGAGTTGGGGAAAAGATGCAGAAAGATGATGCGCGCGTCCGACGCGCCCATCTCCTTGGCCGCCAGAATGAAGTCGGTTTCGCGATAGGCCAGCACCTTGCCGCGCACCTCGCGCGCCAAAAGGGTCCACGAGAGCAGTGAGAAGATGATCACCATGATGATGAAGACTTGCAGCGAGTCCCAGGTGCGGGGAATGATGGCTGCAAGCGCCAGCCACAGCGGAAGCTGGGGAAAGGAGGCTACAAATTCGACAAAGCGCTGGATAATGTTGTCCGTGATGCCCCCATAATAGCCGGAGATTATGCCGACGACCGCGCCGACAACGATGCTGACAATGGTGGCAAACATGCTGAGCGACAGGGAGATGCGCCCGGCCGTGCAGGCGCGCCCCCACAGATCTCTTCCCTGTTTTTCCGTGCCCATCAGATGGATCTTGCCGCCCTCGTCCACGCCGAACAGGTGCCAGCGCGTCGGGATCAGCCCCAGGATCTTCCACTCCCAGCTACGGACAAAGAACCTGATTTCATAGCGCTGCTCGGGGTCCTCCTCCCAGAGCGGCTCGAAGGTCTTGGGGTCAATGGTCACGACCTGGTTGTAGACGAACGGCCGAAAATGGAAACTGCCTTCGTGGTCGATCAGGCGGATGCGCGTCGGCGGTATGAAGCTGTCCTGGAGGTTGGCGTCGGTCGGATCGACCGGGGCGAAAAATTCGGCGAAAACGGCCAAAATGACCAGCGACAGCACCATCAGCCCGCCGGCGATGGCCGGCCGGCTCTTCCGAAACCGTTGCCAGACGAGCTGAAAGTAGGACTCGTGCTGTTCCTGGTCAGAGACGGAGTCCAGGTCTTTTGTGAGAGTGCCTTCGTTGACGTCTCGTGTTTCCATTTTGGTCGGCGCTAAGCCGAATCATCCTTCTTGCTAGAATCCTACGAAAACCTCACCCGCGGGTCCAATATCGCCAGCGAAATGTCCGCGATCAGGTTCCCCGCCACCAGCAACACGCCGTAAATCAGCAAACAGCTGGCCGCGATATAAATGTCCTCGTTGCGCAGCGAAGTCAGCAGCAGCGTCCCGATCGTCGGTAGACCCATCACGATCGAGGCCTGCAGCTCACCCTGCAGCATGTATGGCAAAACTGTACCCTGGTACATGATGATCGGGTGGAGGGCGTTGGGCACGGCATGGCGGCGCATGACCTGGCCGTCGGTCAGCCCCTTCGAACGGGCCGTCGTCACGTACTGCGCGTTCAGCTCGTCGAGCATATTGCCCCGCATGACGCGCATGTTGCGCGCCACGCCGCCCAGCCCGGCGATAAAGACGACCGGCCAGATGTGCTGCAACAGATCAATCAGCTTTTCCCACGTCAGGCGTATCTCCTCCATGCTGCCGAACGCCCACGGCACCACCACGTACTGTGGCGAGTGGAACGCGGTCACGTGCTCTTGCTCCAGCGTGAATACAAGGAAAAACATGATGGCAAGCGCGATCCAGAAGCGCGGCATCGCAGAGAGCACGAAGGCAATGAACGCGGCCACATTGTCGGCCAGCGAATACTGACGCGGCGCGACGAAAATGCCGATCACAATGCCGACAATCGTTGAAGTCAGATGTGCCAGCACCGCCAGGAGCAGCGTGCGCGGAAATCGTTCGGCGATCAGCTCGCCGACGTCACGCTTATAGGCGAAGGAGAAGCCGAAGCTGCCCTTCGTCACCATGTCCCTGATCCAGACAAAGAACTGCAGGGGCAATGGCTTGTCCAGACCGTAGCGCCGGCGGAAGAGCTCGGCCTGCTCCTCGGCCTGGGCTTCGGTCGCCCCGCCCTGTTCGATCAGAAAAGACTTGTAGCCGTCGGCGTAGTCGCCCGGCGGCAGCTGAATCACAATGAAGCTGACCAGCGCAATGCCCAATACTACGGCAACCGAGACGGCAAAGCGGCGAATAATGAAGCCAATCATAGAGCGCGCAAAGGGAATTCAGGAGTCTGGAAACTGCGCCGGGTACAAGAATGAAGAGTGAGGAGCAATGGATCGCCACTGCCCCCCACTCTTTTCACTGTACTTATCTACACGTTATTCGCTATCGTAGGTCGCGATAACCCCCGGGCGGATCTGCTCGATCTGCTCGTCAGGCGACACCCAGACCTGCTCGGCCATCACGTTGTCCCACGTCCACTGGTACATGAACACGGGCATGCCGGCCGGCACGTTGTTGAAGCGCTTCGCAGCCGCAAGCCCGTAGCGGCCAACGAAGACACCGGCAAAGTAGACATTGTCCGTCACGATCCGGTTGTACTCGGCCATCTGCTCAAGGCGGACATTCGTGTCCGGCTCGGCGCAGAACGCCTCGACAATGTCGACCAGCTCCTGCTCAAAGTCGAGAAACTCACGCGGTTCGGAGCCCTCGCGATGGAAGGAGAACTCCCTCGTCAGCGGCGCAAGATCGGTGCAGCGCGTGAAAGGAACGGCATAGACCTGGCTATCGCGGTCGACGCGCAGCTCCCACTCACCCGCTTCATTCATCTCGCGGCGCGCCGCACTGTTGAGCGGACGGACGTTGATCTGCACACCCAGGTCGCCAAGCAGCGTCACCGCGGCCGCGCCTACAGTCTGCGTCTCTTCAGCGTCCTCGCTCGTGACGAGTGCAATCACCAGGTTTTCGCCGCTTGCCAGCCGGTCGGTCGGCCAGTTCAGCGTACCGTCACCGTCGCTGTCCTCGAATCCCAGTTCGGCCAGTAGGGCCGCCGCAGCCTCAGGGTTGTTGTTGAAGTAGGAGACGGTGTCGCGGTCGAAGTAGGAAGAGCCGGGGAACAGACCGCCGGCCCAGCCGCGCAGGAACGGTCCGCGCAGAATCGACTGCGAGATGCCGTCGCGGTCCAGAGCAAAGCTGAACGCCTTGCGGAAGCGAACGTCGCGGAACAACTCGCGCAGCGCCGCATCGCGGTCATCGTTCACACCCAAAGAGGTCGAAAGATTGAACTTGATGCTGAAGCCCAGTGTCTCCGGACCCCATTCCACGTAGAAGTGCGCGTCATCCTCTTCCGCCCGTTTCAGCGTCTCGATGAAGGTGCTCGGGTTTTCCAGGTTGGAGTGATCGGCAGTGCCGGCCAGCGTGCTCAGCGTACGACCCACACCGGACGGGCCCTTCTCGAACACGACCTCATCCAGGTACGGCAGCTGGTTCCCCGCTTCGTCCACCGACCAGAAGTAGGGGTTCCGGCGCAGGATCATCAGCTCGTCGGTGATGTACTCTACCGGCACGAACGGCCCCAACACGACCGGAATCTTGTCCGGCGGCATCGACGCCTCGAAGTCCACGTAGTCCATCTCATCGTTGTACCTCGGATGCAGCGGCTTAAGGTAGTGCGCCGGCGAGATGTGGAAGTCGCCCTCATCCATCTGGAAAAGCGACTGTACGGGGAAAGCGACTGGGAACACGAACTTGAAGGTGTAATCGTCAATCACCTCAAGCTGGGTCATCTCGTCACCGAACATCCAGGCCGAGGCGCCCTTGGGCGACTGCACGTTGGGGTCGACGATCATGTCTTCCCAGGTGAATAGCACGTCCTCGGTTGTGAATGGGTGGCCGTCCGACCAGCGCGCGCCCTCAAGCAGGTTCATCGTCAGCTCATGGCCGTCTTCGCTCCACGTCCAGCTCTGCGCCAGGAACGGCAGCGGCTCCAGCGAATCGGAGCGACGGAAGATCGGGCCCGACTTGAGCAGCGAAGCAAACGCCGCCGCCTCGATGCCGAACCAGCCGGCACTCTGCCCCGCGCCCCGGTTGTAACCCTCGGTCGGGCAGGCCGAGAAGTCGCGCCAAACGCCGCCATACACGCCGATGCCCTCTGCCATACCGCTTTCGAGAATGACACGCGGTGCAACCGGCAGACGCTCTTCGACCGGAGGCAGCTCACCCGCCGCCACCAGCTCGCTGATCCAGTCTGGCTCGCTGTAGGAATCCAGCGACTTGTAGGCCACAATCTGGTCCAGAGGCAGCTTTGCCACGGGCCGGCTGCCAACGATCAGCTGAGGCTCAGGATACTCGCTCGGGGAGAGATCGACCTCCATCATCTCCTCTTCGGCCCCTTCCTCTTCGGCCGCCGCCTCTTCAGCAGCCGGCGCGGCCTCTTCCTGCGGCGTGTCGGCCGCAGGTTCGGGCTCGTCGCCGCCGCCGCACGCGCTCAGAATCATCGAAGCGATGATCAGCAGCGACAGCACGATGGAAATCGTCTTTTTGCGTCGAATTGACATCAATCTTCCTCCTTGGAACGGTGGTGAATTGTGTTTGCCGCCACGCGCCAGTTTGAGACACACAGCGACAAGAATTGAAAATTGACTCTCAACCTTCTATGCAGGCCTCGGCTATTCTCGGGTAGTGCCGGGTCTCTGACACGAGCTGGAGCGGCGGGAGATCCCATCTCCAACCGAAAACTGCATCAGTCGTGAAGCCAGCAGGCCACGGAATGTCCGGGCTCATGCTCCTTAAACTCGGGCGACTGCTCCCAGCAGATCTCCATCACCTGCGGGCAGCGATCGGCGAAGGCACAGCCGCGTATTTCGTCCGAAGGGCTGGGAACCATCCCTCTGATCGGAACCAACATCTTGTCTTCTTTGCGTCCTAAAACGGGCACCGAGTTAAGCAATCCGACGGTGTATGGATGCTTGGGGTTATGAAAGATTTCGTAGACGGGAGCGTATTCGACGACGCGACCGAGGTACATGACAGCCACATGATCGGCCATCTGCGAAACCACGCCCAGATTATGGGTGATGAGGACGATGGCGGAATCAAAATCATCTTGCAGTTCCCGCATCAGGTCGAGAATCTGCGCCTGCACAGTCACATCAAGCGCCGTTGTCGGTTCATCGGCAATCAGGATCGACGGATTACAGCTCAGCGCCAGTGCTATCATTACCCGCTGCCGCATGCCCCCGCTGAGCTGGTGCGGGTATTCGAAAATGCGGCGGCCGGGGTCGGCGATGTGGACCCTGTTGAGCATCACTTCGGCTCGCTCAAGTGCTGCGCGGCGTGAAAGATTCTGATGCAGGAGTACGGACTCCGAAATCTGTCTTCCCACCGCGTGCAGCGGATTCAACGAGGTCATCGGCTCCTGGAAGATCATGGCGATCTCGGCGCCGCGAATGTCTCGCAGCCGGCGGCCGCGCGGGTCGAGCTGCACGATGTCGACCGTCTCCCCGTCCTTGCGGTGCAACAGGATTTCACCCTCGACGATCTTGCCCGGCGGTGACTGGACCAGTCGCATCACGGAACGGAAGGTGACGCTCTTGCCGCAGCCGCTCTCGCCAACGACGCCCAATGTCCTCTTTCGGCCGAGGGAAACGGTTACACCGTCGACCGCCTTTACAACGCCGCGTTCGAGGAAGAAGTAGGTCTTTAGATTCCTCAGTTCGAGGATCGGGTCGTCGGTGTCGTGACTCGCGCCGGTGGCAGTACCGTTCGCCACCTGTTGGGTTACAGCCATAGGTCGGCAGATTCCCGCCAATTGGTCTTGCTGTTTGGTTTCGGGAAAAGGTCAACTAGCAACTGCAGGTCGGGGCCCGGCGGAAATGGGTCGGAACAAACGCAACTGTCCATCCATGCCGCTATGAAAGCCGCCCGCACGGTGCGGCAAATCGGAACCGGCCAGAAACTGCCGCAATTCTAGCCGCGCGCGCTTTTCCTGTCAATTCTAGGGGCGTGTGATCGGAGGAGGTGTTGTTGGCGACGCTGACTGGATGGCAGGCTTGCTACGAGCCCGCGCCGTTCGGCCTGGGAGGACGCAAGACCTTGACTCGCCACCAGACGGCGGGCAAGCGCTTCAGCTTGCTCCAGGTGCTCACACATGCCCTGCGCGAAAACACATCGTAGTCGTGCGCCTCAATGTCGGCCAAAATCGCTCGATACAGGTCGGCGGCGATAGCGATCGCAAAATGGCCGTCAGCGTCGAGGAGTGAGATGCCGGGCCAGGCCTCTCGATAGAGGCGCCGCGTGCGATCGATCTGGAACCACATGAACTCCCGCCAGCGATCGTCAACGATTCCCGCATCGACATCGCTTTCTGTGAGGCCGAAATGGTGAAGATCCTCAAGCGGCAGGTAGAGACGGCCGGCTCGCCAGTCCTCGCCCACATCTCGCAATATATTGGTCAGCTGCAGGGCAACGCCCAACTTGAGCGCGTAGGGAAAAGCATCATCAGAGGCGAAGCCGATGATGTACATGCACATGAATCCTACCGTTGCCGCCACGCCATAGCAGTAGGCGGTTAACTCTTCAAAAGTCTCATAACGGCTGACGTCGATATCCCTTGCAACACCCAGGAAAAGTTGCTCGGCAAAAGACTGTGGAATGCGATGGCGCAGGCGGGCGTCCGTCCATGCCGCGACGATGGGATCGTTTGCTTCGACCACTGTCGTCAGGGAACGCGTGCGCCAAGCATCGAGAGCAGCTCTAAGCTGAACCGCTTTCGCCCGGCCCTTGGCCGGCCTGTCAACGATGTCGTCCGTTCTGCGGCAAAAGGCGTAAAGCGCGCGGACGGTGCGACGCTTGGGCTTGGGAAGGAAACGCGAGGCCGTAGAGAAAGAGCGGCTGTTGATCGCCGTAAACTCTTCGCAAAAGTCATAGGCAAGCGCGAGGACTTCCTCGTCTGCCTGCTGGGGGATCGGCGCCAGGCCGTCCGTCATCCTGGCTTCGTTTGCGAGCGAAAGGAGGGGACGCTCCCATTCGCTGATCTTGATTGCCATGCGAGCATCCTTGTTCCTGGATCAACTACACTGCCGATGACAATCGGGAGTTAAGACCGGTCGACTCCCGTCTGTCTGTAACAGAGTACACCATCGCGTCCGGTCGTGTCAATATATTTTAGAGTTTGTGCCCAACTTTTGTAAAATCCGAGGCGCTTGACCATGAACCCGCGCCTGACCCTCCACTTGGTCCACGGACGTGGGCATCGACTCAGGGCAGAAGGGGAACGTATCACAACTGAAGCGCGTTCACCTGTCTGCCCAGTCGGGCATTGCTGCAGTCTTGCCTATAGCCTGCAGGTCTTGAGGAAAGAGATCTGGCGCTAAACTCTCGCCGAAGGGATGCTTGCCGAGGCCGAAATCGGTGGCAGAAGATAACGTGGAGGCAGGCCGCAAGAGTTGGCAGCTGGCGCGAGTTCTCCGGTGCCGTTAAGGCGCCCCGCAACTCTTCATTTTGAAGGGTCGGTTGAAAAACAAATAGCCCAACGATGCCCGGACTACCGTACCGGTAGGTCGTCCAAACGAGATGCTGGCCGGCGCCTGACCGGTTGGACATGCGACCTGGCGGCCTCATTTGTCAGGATTCTCTGGGTGACGCGAAAGAAGGTAGCCATGTCGTCGTCCGTTACACCATCGGTCAAAACATCTTCGAGCTCCCTCATGCGCTTATCGATGTCGTTGGTCAATCTCCTTCCCTCATCGGTCAGGGAAAGTACGACGACTCGGCGATCGTTGCGGAGCCGGCGGCGGCGTAGAAACCGGTCATCGACCAACTTGGCCACGAGGCGGCTCATGCGAGGAGCCCCAACCGGAATCAGCTGGAGCAGTTCCGTGCTTGTCCAGCGATCCTTGTGCAGGAATCGCCGCAGGACCGCGAAGTGGAGTGAACTGAGATCAAAGGGCGCAACGATCTCGTCGACGCCTTTCGAGGCTGCCTTTACCAGCGTGATAGCGCAGGTGCCAAGATCGGTGGGGAAGGTTTCCTGTTCGGAAGCAGGCCTGAACGAATCCCTTTTCAGATTGTTTGGCATGGCGAGATGTCGAATCGAACCCAACGGGGATATCCGAGTCCACTATAGGGGGATTCAGATGTGAGAGTGCCGGGGGGGCGAAAGGGGGCTTTCTTGGTGCAAACTCTTTGAAACTAGAGATTTGACTCCCGGTTCAAGACCTGATGCCAGTGCTGCAGGGTCGTTTGAACCCGCTCTTGGCGGTCCATCCAGCGAACGGGGTAGAAGGAGCGGACCTCCTGGCAGGTACTGCTCCCGTGGATTCGCAACTGCTGGTACTGCAAATGCGACTGTGCAAGTTACCAGGAAGTATACAGCACGGCCGGCCGACGGCGCAAACGAAAACCCTATCTGCTTGAGACTGATGCAGATCCCCGATTGATTCGCGCCAAATATCGACCGATTCGGGGCAAGTGCAGTGGGTCGAGACGGCACCCGGTCGGGCTTGAACAGGGTTGGTCCAGAGTGGAGAAGGGTTTCAGGCGCGAGAGTTGGGGCACTATAGGCCTGCGCGGCTGCAGCCCGCCGGGGCAAACACACGGGCATACGCGCTCAATGTCCCCTTCGGGCATGCAAACTGTGCAGAATACTGGACAAGAGCTTAACAAATCCGGTATAATCAGGTGACTTTGCTCTGCTTGTTGTGCAGAATTGGCGAAAACGAGGCTCTATGAGCGGACAAGATCCCACATTCAACCTCAAGGCAGTGGTGCAGGAAACCGGCATCAAGCCGGAGACGTTGCGCGCCTGGGAACGGCGATACGGCATTCCGCGTCCTGAGCGCAGCGCCGGTGGACATCGCGTCTATTCGCGGCGAGATATTGAGACGCTGCACTGGCTGAAGCGGCGGAAATCGGAAGGACTCAGCATCAGCCGAGCTGCTGCGCGCTGGCACTCAATCGTGAACGCAGGTCGAGACCCAATCCAGGTTCCAGGAGAGACCCCGGATCTGCTCCAATTCGGTGGAAGGCCATTTGAAGAGTCGCTTTCCGACGTGGAGATGCGCGAGGACGATAGACTTCAGGTCGCGGCCGCGCGTTCAGATTGGCTGGCCGCTTGCCTTGCTTACGACGAAAACGCTGCCATTCAGACGCTGAGCCAGGCTTTTGCACGATTTTCAGTGGAGTCGGTCTGTCTTGAACTGCTATGTCACGCTCTGCGCCAGCTGGGAGAAGATTGGCACGCCTGCCGTGCCGCCGTGCACCAGGTACACTATGCCACGGGACTCGCCATGCAGCGGATCGAGATCCTGCTGGGCGCATCTCCACCTGCACACCGGACCGGCCAGCTGCTTCTGGCCTGTCCACCTGAAGAGCATCACACGATGGGGCTCGCGATTCTGCAGCTCTTTCTGAGACGCAGGGGGTTCAGCATCGTCAATTTGGGAGGCAACGTCCCGCTGAATGAATTGGAGAAGACAGTCCAGAAGACACGAACCGACCTGGTCGTCCTGTCGGCGCAGCAACTGCATTCGGCCGGAAAACTGCTCGAAATGAGCGAAGTGATTCTGAAACAGGGCGTGCCGGTCGCCTTCGGCGGAAGAATCTTTAACGCGTCGGAATCAGTTCGGGCCCGCATACCTGGCCACTTTCTTGGGACCAACCTCCTGGAGGCGGTCGGCGCGATTGAGCACCTGCTGTCGAGCCCACCGCCACCGGCTAACCGTGGCCCTTCAGGAACGTACGAAGCCGCCCTCACCGACTTCTTCTCAAAACGCCCTCTTATTTTGGCTCAGGTCTGGACGGGGTTGATCTCCACCTACGAGATACAGGAAACGTTGGCGCAGGTGGACTCTTTCCTCTCCAGAAACATCATCGCCGCGCTGCGGCTCGGGGACCTGTCGTTGCTCGCGATAGACGCCGACTGGCTGTGCGCGCTTCTTCAACACAGAAATGTTCCAATTTACATGCTCGAGAGATTCCTCACTGCTTATCGGTCGGCCGTTATCTCGGTTCAAGGCCGATTGGGAAACCCCATTGCAGAGATGTTGGACACTTTTCTTGAGCATGTGCGCTCGAAAAGAGAGCGCGCTGTAGACGCCGAATACGGTCTCGCCCAGGGCGAATGATACTGTTCTCTCAAGCCCGCGAGTCGAAATGGACGACTCTCTCCAAGGGCCCTGCATGACCTATTCGGCCTTTCTTGCCCTATTCTTGCTTGTTCCTTTGCTGGTGACAGCCGCATTCACGCGAACCTTGCAAAACCGTGGAATGCCGGTACCATCTTCGCTTCGCGCATGGCCGGTTTTGCCGGTTTTGGCCGGCCACGCGGTCTTGGCAGTTCTTTATACGACTCCTTGGGATAACTACCTGGTAGCCACGCAGGTCTGGTGGTACGACAAGGCCCTTGTGAGCGGTCTTGTGATTGGATTTGTCCCACTTGAGGAGTATCTCTTTTTCATCGCTCAGACCATACTGGTCGGACTCTGGACTCTGTTGGCGGCCCGGCTGACGGGGCGCAACGGACCTGAACTGCTTCCGCGTCCGTATTTCCGATTGTGGTCGACTCTGCTGGTCGGCCTGGTGGGGGGACTCGGTGCCTACCTTTTGGCGAGCCGGCAAGTCGCAGGCACCTATCTCGGCCTGGAGTTGGTCTGGGCCGCGGTCCCGTTAGCAATTCAACTCAGTTTTGGGGCTGACATTCTCTGGCACTACCGCGCGCACATTTTCACGACGCTGATTCCGGCCGTCGCCTACTTCTCGATCGCTGACGCCATTGCAATTCGCGCCGGCACATGGACGATAAGCCCACTGCAGTCGTCAGGCATTCTGGTCGGCGGCGTTCTGCCAGTCGAAGAGATGCTCTTCTTTCTTCTGACAACGGCCATGGTCATCTTTGGGGTGACGCTAATGCTATCACGGTTCAGTCACGAGCGCGCCGGACGGCCCCTGTTCAAAGGAAGAACCGTATGGGAAGCCAAATGATCCTGAAAAGTGCAATCTCTACGCTGCTTGCGCTGCTATGCATGGTCGTTTCAATGCGCATAGTCCTTGCGCACCAGCCCTTCTTCGAGAATCCGGATTCCACCGCGTCGTCGCCGATGCGAGTCCGCGATCCGGTCATTTCGACGGCTCTCTACTCGACCTTGGACCGGCCCGATGACGTCGATTTCTTCGCTTTTACCGTCACGGCCGGTCAGACAATTGAGATTGGATTGACGATCCCCCAGATTCCCGGTCAAGACCGCTTCGCCCCCCACATTGGCGTCCTATCCGCCGGCCTGGACAACAGCGAGCTCTCCGAACTCCCTGAATCCGCGCAGCCCCTCGCTTCAAACCGGATGGGGGCAATTCTGATAGAACCGGCCGAGGCGACCGTCTTCTTCGAACCCTTCAGTCGCACGGCCTATTGGAGGAGGCAGCGAGAGAAGATTACCTTTCCCGTGAATGGCGAAGTCCTTGTGGTTGTTTGGCACTCGGAGGGTTCGGTCGGCCGGTACAATCTGGTCGTGGGTCAGCGAGAAGTGCCGGGCGGCGACTCGGACTTCTCTCGCAAGTTGAAGGCGTACTGGACGCCCGTTGAACAGTCGCCCGACTACCCTGCTCAGCCCGAAAGCGCGGGCGCAGAAGTTAACGAGTTGCAGCCAATCCCGGATGCAGCAGAAGAAAGCACGCCCCGATGCAATTGGCTTGTACGTCTGCTGGCCGCTCTGTTCGGCTCAGGCGACATTTGCTCCTGACCGGTCTGTGTCCCTGCCAAGCCATGCGATGATTGCCTCTTTTCGAACAGCTAAGGTCTTCACGAATCTGCAGCGGCAGTTAGGACCCGTCAACCGCGTGCTGCTCTTGCTGTGGCTGGTTCTCATGATTCTCACGCCCGCTTTCCTGCGCTTCGGCAGCCCGCCCGTGCTGGCGCTGACGCTGACTTTTGCGACGATGGCCCAAGGCGGGCTCGTACTGGGCCTGCTCACTACTGCCTGGAACGCCCCAAGAGTCTTTGGCGTCGGCATGTTCGTTGCCGCCACGACGTGGATCGTGGAATACGCCGGAGTCCGGACCGGTCTGCCATTCGGAGCCTACGCCTACACCAGCGCGCTGCAACCCCAGATTGGAGGCGTTCCGGCCCACATTCCCGCGGCCTGGCTGATGATGCTGCCTCCCGCATGGGCTGTCGGCAAAGCAATGATGCAATGCCGAAGAACCACATGCGGACGTTCCTGGCATGGGATCGCGGCGCATTCGCTGGTATCCGGACTGGCCATGACAGCCTGGGACCTGTACCTTGACCCACAAATGGTTTCCTGGCAGTTGTGGCAGTGGGACAGCCCGGGCATCTATTTCGGCGTCCCCCTCTTGAACTTCGCCGGCTGGACCTTGACAGCATTCTGCATCACACTAGTCTTGGAGGCAACGGTCCTGCTCGACCCGCTGCCCGTCGAGTCCCTTCTGCTCGTGTATTCGCTGGTGTGGATGTTGGAAGCAGTCGGCCTCGGTCTGTTCTTCCGGCTTCCGGGAGCAGCCGCCACTGGATTTCTGGGCATGGGAATCTTCGTTGCCATCGCCTGGCACAAGCTTCTTGCGACACCGGCATGAGTTTTGGACTCTGGATCGCGGGCGCCTATCTCTGCGGTAGCATTCCCTTTTCAGTGTGGTTGGGCCGCCTGTTCTTGCGCGCGGAGATCCGCCGATTCGGCGATGGCAACCCCGGCGGCACCAACGTCATCCGTGCCGGGGGAACCGTACTGGGCATTGTCGTCATCCTCCTTGATGCGCTTAAGGGACTGCTTCCCATTGTTCTTGCCCGTAACTACGGCCAATTGGGAATCTGGCCATTGACAGCAGTCGCCCTTGCGGCAATTGTGGGACATGCCTTTACCGTTTTTCTTGGCTTTCGTGGCGGCAAAGCGGTTGCCGTCACATTCGGCGTCTGGGGAGGCCTTACAGGCTGGCCGACTCTTCTGCTGCTTGGAGGACTGCTGCTGGCCGCATACCTTCTGCTCACCATCGACGGCTGGGCAGTGATGCTCACATTGTGCGGGCTCCTGGCCTTTCTGGTTGCCTTCGACGCCGGACAGGCCTCTCTGTCAGTCTGGTTGGGCAACTTCCTGATTCTCGCCTGGAAGCACCGCCAGGACTTGAAGTGCCGGCCAGGGCTGAAGCCTTGGACTCGCTGATGATCATTCTCCTGATGCTCATTGTCACTGGCGGGCTAGCTGCGATGACGGCGATCTCGCTCCTGAACTGGCTGGCCCTCCCAGTCTTGCGGAAGACAGACGCGCACACGTTCTCCAGGGTATCCGTGCTGATTCCGGCGCGTAACGAGGCGAGCAAAATTGCAGGAACAATTCGAGATCTCCTGCGCCAGACCCATCCACATTTTGAGTTGCTCGTTTTGGACGATCAATCTGAGGATGGAACTGCTTTGGCGGTCCAGGAGTGCGCGGCAGGCGACCGCCGCCTGCGTGTCCTGCAGGGTAGTCCACCCCCTCCGGGCTGGCTGGGCAAGGCATGGGCCTGTCAGCAGCTGGCTGCACAAGCCAAAGAAGAGTTACTCATCTTCTGCGACGCCGACGTGGGCTGGCACGAGACAGCGATCAATGTCCTACTATGCGAAATGGACCGGCGCGGTGCTGATCTGCTCGCAGTTTTCCCGACGCAGCGCACTGAGACGTGGAGCGAGAGGCTGTGCGTTCCTCTCATCGCCTACGCGATTCACGCCTATCTGCCAGTTTATGGCGTTCACCATCTTCCCTTCCCGCAGCTAGCCGCAGCCAACGGACAGTGCATCGCGTTCCGTCGACATGCTTACAACCAGGTCGGTGGGCACGCCGTCGTGCGGGACAACGTCCTTGAGGATGTCGGGCTCGCCCGCCTTACCAAAAGAGCCGGGCTGCGCCTGCGCATGGCCGAGGCTGGCGGTCTCGTCACATGCCGCATGTACTGCGACTGGCAGTCCGTGCGGGAAGGCTTTGCCAAAAACATCCTGGCAGGTTTCGGAGGCCCTCCCGGCTTGATGGCTGCAACCACATTTCACTGGCTCACTTTCCTCGCACCTTGGGTCTTTCTTGTGTCTGGATTCGCCGGCGCCGGCGTTCCAGGCCACCCGTGGTGGCCTACCTTACTTATCTTTGCCGGAATCTCCGTGCGCGGCTTTTCCGCCTGGCGCAGCGGGCAGCGGGTGAAGGATGCCTTGTGGCTTCCCGCCTCGGTCCTCATGATGACCTGCATCGCCGGGCAGGCACTGTGGTGGCAGTTGAGGTATGGAGGGCCTTTGTGGAAGGGGCGGAGGGCGGTCGCGTGAGGGCGACTATATGGACCTCTAGACCCCCGTCTGAAGGAAAGCCCGGCTTTCCCGCCGAAGGGGTTGTTCACCTCTGGTCTTGGCTCTTGACAGTGGAGGAACAAAAGCTGTCAGAACTCGAAGAAACGCTGTCCGACGACGAATGGCGGCGCGTCCGCCGCTTCCGTTCGCACTGCGTCGCACGCAACTTCATCTCGCGCCGAGGGATGATGCGGCAGATCCTGGGCCGCTACCTGGACCAGCGTCCGCATGAAATCCGGTTTCGTTACGGCCCGCAAGGAAAGCCCTCTCTGGATCAATCTCACGAGCCTCCGCTCTCGTTTAACCTTTCCGATTCAGCGGAATTGGCTGTTCTCGCTGTCTGCTGCGGCAGTCCAATCGGCGTTGACGTCGAGCGAATTCGACCCTGTTTCGAGGCTGCAGAGATCGCCGGCGTCGGCCACGCCGGTAGCGGAATCGGGCAAGCCGTGGCCCATCCCCATCTTGGGAATGCAGACGCATTCTTTCGTTCTTGGACCGAGAAAGAGGCCGTCGCCAAGGGCAAGGGCAGTGGCCTTCAGTTCCATTCCGCGGCCCCAACCTCCAGACCGACCGCCCCTTGTCGTCGTCCACCGGACATTCACCTTGAAGAGGGTCCCGATGCGTGGCAAGTCTACCCGCTTCCCCTGCCCCCCGGTTACGTCGGCTCGCTCGCGGCATCTCTGGACGTCGAAGCGATCATCTGCTTTCCCTGCTCGCCCGATCTTACGCCGGCTTCAATGCCGTAGCCGTACTTTCGCTATTCGCCGGTAAAGAGAGGCGTCTTCTGCGGGCGCGCCGTCCGAGCTCGGCGTTGCCCGTTCGGTTTCCCTGAGCTCATGAAGAAAAGCTCACTCCCTCACGTTGGCTACCCCCAGCGCCTCCAACCTCTCCGCCATCGTTTCCCGCGCTTGCCCGCCCTTCAGCATCATCTCTCTGCTGTAAACGAGCGGCTGTTTCTCGTTCAGATGGGCGCGAACGGTTGCACGCAGAGCGGAGATTTCCAGCAAATCGTCAAGTGGATCGGGCGTGTAGCCGATGAACATCGTGCGGCGCGGCCGGCCGTCGCCGCGCCTGAATGCAGAGTGCCAAAGGCGGTTGTCCCACAAAACGACGTCACCCGGTCTCGTCTGCAGGGATACGGCGCCCGGAACACTATGGGGATCGAGCCGCAGGCGCGGGCGACCCTCATCCCAGTATCCACAGGATCGGAAGACCGCCGCACAGAATTCCGGATGGTGGCTGCCCGGGATCACGTTCAAGGCCCCTTGGCTCGCGTCCTGTTCATCGAGGTAGAAAGCAGTCTTCAGCGTCAGAACCTCGCGCCCGGGGTCACCGTCGGAGTGCCATGGCGTGTCATCCAAGTTGGACCACATGTCGCTACCGCCGTTGTAAAGGCACTCTGTGCCCCAGATGTCGCGCATCGCCTCCATCACGCCTGGATGTTCAATGAGTTCGCTGAATGCGTTATCGGCCTCGACAAATGGTGCGAGCGTTCTGGTGCCGGCCCCGCCGCCGAAATAGTTGTTGACCGGAGCATCCGCAATGACGCGATCGTGCGCCTCTTGCAAACGGGCGACTTCGCGCGGGCTGAGGCCGCTTCTCAAGACGACATACCCGAAGGCACGAAACTGACCGATCTCCAGTTCTGATAGCATGCCCGTCTCCCCAAGCTGCACTACTGCTCAACTTCTCGATCGTTCTCCGGCAACTGTGCGGTTGCGTAGGAGGAGATCCCCGGACTCCCCATCGACGGTGTCAAGCAGCGCTCTCATGTACCCGACGGCGAAGGCAACCGAGGCATGGTTTTTGTCACCGTCAACGTCCAGCCGAGGCACGTGGTCGTACATGAGGGCCCCTTCGTATCCGACCTCTTTGTACGTGAGCATGGCTTCCAATGCATTGACATGGCCTTCGTCCAGAAAGGTTTCGGCGAAAGCCGGAACAGTGCCTGTAACGTTTCTGAAGTGAACGTAGAAGATCTTGTCCCTTCTGCCGAAATATCTGATCGCGTCGAGTACGTCGCCGGGCATTTCCGAAATGGTGCCCTGGCAGAACCAGAGACCATTCGACTCACTGGGCACGATCTCGATGAACCGTTTCAGCGCCTCATGGCTCCTCATAATGCGGGCTACACCGGCGATCGGCGAAATCGGCGGATCGTCAGGGTGAAGCGCCATCTTCACGCCCGCCTCCTCGGCAACCGGAATAACGGCCTTGAGGAAGTACGCAAGGTTCTCCCACATCTGATCGTCGGTCACGTCCAGCTCCTCGCTGAGCGGAGGGTCCCAGTAGTCCTGCCTAGCGCCCCGCACCAGGTCATAGTCGAAGCTTGGCACAACCGCACCGCCCCGGCCGCGCGTCGTCTTGGAGGTTCGTAACCCATAGTTGCCGTCACGACAGCGCAGCGAGAAAAAGTAGCCCAGTACCGGCACGCCCGCAGCCCCCATGTTTCTCAGCGACTTGCACCAGTTTTCTATCTGCTCGTCTCTGCCGGGAAGTCCCAGTTTTATCTTGTCGCACCAGTCCTGCGGGACGCCGCCAAGAACTGCCCACTTCAGGCCGGCATCCTCGATTTTCTGCCTCAGCAGCAGGAGGTCTTGAAACTCGTAGTAGCCTCTGTCCGAACTGCCAATGAGCTGTCCTCCCGCGTCGACGTGCGTAGCGCCCAATTGCCGCGCCAGCCTCAGAGATTCATCGCCATAGCCTGAAGACATTGCCAGCTTCATGAACTATTTTTTGGCACACACCGCCGGATTCCGGCCAGGCGGGCCGCCTTCCTCCTTTCAATCCCTACTGTTCAGTTCTGTTGTCGCCGCAAGACCGAACACGGGCCCTACTCGAACTGCCGGTCGCTCTGATGGAACGCTTTGCCCTTGCCCCGAATCAGATCATCCCTCTGCCAGGTCCTTATCGTCCGACAGATATAGTGGCCCTCGCCGAGACTCGATTTCAGCTCTTTTTGCGTGACCCATCGGTGGGGCGTGCCGTCCGGCAACGCCAAGTCCAGCCCTTCGTCCAGCACGGCATAGACCCGGCAGATGCCCTCCTCCATCTCGACATCTTCGACGTAGGTCATCCACGGAATGTCCACGCCTATCTGATCTTTCGTCAGAGCCTGTAGGGCAGCGATCCGCGCGCCCACATCCCAGCCGCCCGTACCCTCCTCTTCCCATCCCTCGCCCCCAGGCAGGTCCCAACAGTCCTCTTCAATGTCGCCCAGAAGCAGAAACTGGGCTTCCCCACCTGACGCGCGCTCGATGAGAAGGCGCGTTGTGGTGATCGCCTTGTCGAAGCAGACCGGAATCAGCCGTTTGCCGGCGTCGCTCAGCGCGCTCAGCGCGGCAGGATTGTACGGATAATAGCCCGCCGCGGGTGGCGCATTGGACGCGCAGAATTTGTGGAAAATGCCGCATCGGTCTTCCAGCGCCGTGCCTGTCGGCGCCAGGTGCCACGTATGCTGGTTCGCCAGCAACAGGTCGCCGGCCCTCAGCTCCGGATCGATGAAGGGGGCCAGTTGCTCCGGGTCGGGGCCCCGAAGGTCCAGAACTCGCGCCTCCTCATCGACAACCTGCGTCAGCTTGTGCGAGCCGGGAGAGACCAGAAACTGGCCGAACTCAACGTCGAAATCCGTGAGCGGAATGATGGCGAACATCCAGTTCATCGAGGAGCCGACCGGCCGCCAGCGCTTGTAGTCGCAGTGCGCGGGACCTCCCCTATTGCCCGGTGTGCGCACGTAGGCGACGAACGCGGCAAGATGGGCCGGCTGCCCCAACAGACCCTCTACAGCGTCGATCATGCCCGCGTGTTCGGCCATGGGCGCCATCCCTGGTTCAGCCAGCTTGTTGCCGCTGACCGTGTATTTTGCCGGCTCTGGGTACTTCAGGGTGGGCGGGTACGCGTTGATCTGCGCCTGTTGCCGAACGACACGACGCCAGGCCCCGACTTCGTCAGCGGAAAGTAGATTGCGAATGATCAGATAGCCGTCCTCTTCGTAGCTGGCCTTCTGCTCTTCGCTGATGGTCGAACGCACTGTAATCGTCATCGCGCTTTCTCCACGTGTAAAAGGTTGTGTGGGGGACTGCTGTGGCTTGCTGTCGCTTCGGCTCCGGAGGAGACAGGAGCAACTCACCGGCCCCTGCGCCATTCCGGGCCCTTTCTGCCCAACCTTGCCCGGCAGGGCTGATTTTGCATGTGGTAGCCAGCATACCAGAAGCATCTGGCCCGAGAAAGCCGCGATTCCAGTCTCCCCGCAGGCTTCCAACAAGGCAACGCGGCAGATCAGTCCCGCATGGGAGCACGTAGGTCGGCTCAATATCTGTCTTCACTCGCGCCCAGTGCCTCGAAGTGCTCCCGTTCCGCCTCTGTGCGCGCAGCCAGCTCGATCAATGGGTCCACCATGGCGCGGATGCGCGGGTGATCGCTCTTTGCAAACGCCTCTTCCGGCTGATAGACGCTGCCGCGCCTGTTGTAGCGCATAAAGGAGGCGATTTGCTCGTCAGTCTCCAGCTTGCCGGCAAACCGCAGTTTCAGAAAGCGGCGGCCCGGCTGCATTCCATACACGCCGTGGTAGATCTTCTGACTGAAGAAAACGATGTCGCCGGGATCGGACTCGATGACGACGCCGGGCATTTCGGTCGGGCTGAGCCCAAGAAACTTCCTGGCTGTCTCCCCGGTCTGCTCATTGAGCGGGAGCAGCTCGTCGTAGAGAGGCGGCTTGTGCGATCCGGGTATCAGGCGAAGCGCGCCGGTGTCAGCCCGGAGCCTTTCCAGGTAGAGGTGGAAGCTGTACGTGTTGGCATGGGGCTCGCGGGGTCTGTCGGTGTGCCAGTGGTGTATTCCCTTGTCATTCACGCCCTCGTTGTTCAGGCTGCCTCCCGATCCGTTCCAGATGAATCCCGGCCCCAGCAGGGCCTCAACCGTCGCCCAGATTCGGTCGTCCACCAGCATGTTCGTAAACACTTCGCTCTTCTCTACGATGTCGAAAATGCCCTCATTCTTGCCTGTCGGAGGGCCTCCTCCTCGTTGCTCCCAGAAGAGCCTGTCCGCTTCCACGGAGGCAGCCGCCATCTCTTCGGCCGAGAACTGCTGCCGGAGGTGAATGAAGCCAAATACATCGAAGCGGGCCTTCTGCTGTGGTGAAATCATGATCTTTCCGCCCTTGTTTTCTCAGGGTTGCAGCCATGGCGCACCGGGCCTCTCATCCCGTCAGCGCACCAGCATTCGCGGGTCGAGTGCGTCGCGTAGTCCGTCGCCTATAAAGTTGATCGAAAGCACGCAGGTCGTAATCATCATGCCTGGCGGTATCCAGAGCCAGACCATGTGCTGAATGATGTGGATCGATCTTGCTTCGTTGATCATCGTGCCCCAGCTCGGCGTTGGCGCCTGAACGCCCAGGCCCAAAAAGCTCAGGCCGGCCTCGGTGAGAATGGCCCCGGCCACGCCAAAGCTGGCCGCGACCACAAGCGGCGCCACAATATTGGGCCCAACATGCTTGACTATAATGCGGCTCTTTGCCACGCCAATCGACTCTGCCGCCGTAATGAAGTCCATCTCGCGAATGGCCAGAATCTGCCCGCGCACCAACCGCGCAATGCTTGTCCAGTTGATCAGCCCAATCGCCAGCATAGTGTTTTGCAGACCGGGGCCGACGATCGCAACCACGCTGATGAGAATGATCAACGTGGGAAACGACATCACGACGTCGGTAAGACGCATGATGATCATGTCGACCTTGCCGCCGTAATAGCCGGCCAGACAGCCCAGCACAGTACCGATGCTCAGATAGATCGCCACCGCCACGAGACCCACCGACATCGATATGCGTCCGCCATACACGATGCGGCTCCAGAGGTCCCTCCCGTTCAGATCCGTACCCAGAAGGTGGTCCCGGCTCGGCGGCACGCCCACCTCTCTCAGATTCCCGCGAATCGGGGACAATGGGGCCACAACGGATGCAAGCGGAAAGGACATGAGTACTACAATCACAATGTATATTGCCCCCGCCAATGCCAACCTGTGCCTGACAAAACGGCGCAGTGTCTGGAAACGGCGCTCCGGAAGCGCCGCGGCCACCGCATTGTGAACTTGCTCGGAGCCGGGACTTTCAATGGACTCGACGGCCATGACCTTTTTTTCGAGGCGATTGCCCTTTGTGCTCTTCCAGAAGTCTTTTTGTCCTACTCATAGCGGATGCGCGGGTCGGCCACCGCGTAAGCGAGGTCCGCCGCAAGATTGCTCAGGACAATAAGGACGGCTGACAACAGGACCATACTCATGATCAGGGGATAGTCGCGGGCTGAGACTCCGTCAAGGTACAATCTACCCAACCCGGGCCAATCGAAGATTGTCTCAATGATCAGTGCGCCGCCAAACAGCCCGGGAATCTGCAGGCCGGCGATCGTGATCACCGGGAGAATAGCGTTGCGAAAAGCGTGTTTGTAGATCACCATCCGCTCCCGCAAACCTTTGCTGCGCGCCACGGTTACATAGTCGGTGCGTAGTACCTCCAGCATGCTCGCACGCGTGTAGCGCATGTAGGTCGCCATGCCTTCGATCGCCAGCACACCAGCCGGCAGGACCATGTACTTGAGCCTGTCAAAAAAGGTGGTAAAAAAACCTGCGTCGGTCAAGGTGACAGTCGAGTAGCCGCTGGTCGGCAGCCACCTCATGTTCACGGCAAAGAGGTACAGGACCACAATCGCGGCAAAGAAGTTGGGAATCGAAATACCGGTGAACACGAACACGGTGAAGACATAGTCCGCCCAGGAGTACTGCCTGACTGCCGAAAAGATCCCTAAGGCAATTCCTCCGATCAGGGCTATCAGCCCTGAAGTCACCATCAGCTGAAGCGTGGCCGGCAGACGCCGTCCAATTGCCTTCGATACGTCCTCGCGCGTGATGATCCGCTTCCCCAGGTTGCCCGTCAGAATCGACTGCAGCCAGCTCACGTAGCGCACGGGCGCAGGCTTGTCCAGACCGTAACTGGCCCGCAAGGCCTCCATGTCCAGCTGCAATTCCTGGGTCTCGTCCAACCGCGAGAGGACCATGGAGGATACGGCGTCACCCGGAGCCAATTCCGTGAAGGCAAACGTTACGACTGTGATGCCCAGCAGCACAGGCAGGGCCAGTGCGATGCGCCGCAGCAGATACGTTTGCATTACTTGCCTCGAATAGAGTGTCGCCGGCTTTAGTGGCGGATCGCTGCACCGCCTGGTCTCCCCTCCCTCCCAACGCCGCTCAATTGCCAGGCCGGAAGGGAGGGGAGCCGCCTGCAGCGGCTTTCCCGCTCCGTCGGGTAGTCAAAGAGCGAAGCCTTGACGGGACCGACCGTTACTCTTTGAGGTACCAGGTGTGCGGCAGCTGGTCGGCATAGGCCCCCAGTGACAGGAAGAAGCGGTAGTTGCACAGGTCAGACCGCACGGCGATGCGGCGGTCCTGCTGCCAGAACGGCATGTCGATTACCTCATCTGTCGCAATCTCGGTGATCTCGTTGAATAGTGCCGTTCGCCTCTCGGGATCGAACTCTGTCATCGTAGCGACCGCCAGCTCATCATACGCCTCGTTGCAGTAACGCGGCGTATTCGAGCCGTGGGGAGGCACGACCTCGCACCGGTATCGCGCCGCGTAGTCCTCCGGCACCATCGGAGCGCAGCAGCCGTACAGCAAGTCGAAGTCGTCGTCCGACACGACCCTCTCAATCAGCGTTGGGATTTCAACATACTGCGGGTTCACCTTCACGCCAACATCCGCCCAAAACTGTTGCATGGCCGCAGTGACGCGCTTGTGAATGTCGTCCCCATAGTAGAAGAGAAGGTCCAACTCCCTATCCGCATCCCACTCGGCCTCGGCCAGAAGCTCCTTGGCCTTCTCCGGGTCGTACGGATAGAGGGTGATGTCCGGGCTCATCCATTCACGATTCGGATCGAACATGAACCAATCGTAGACGATCGCTTCGCTCCCCCAGATGCCGTCCTGAATCGCCTCCAGGTCCAGCGCGTAGAGAAGGGCCTTTCGCACGCGAATGTCCGCCAGGTTCAGATGGTTGGGCCGTATGAAAATTGCCCCGAAGGGTGCCCCAACCAGCGCGATATCCGGGTTCTCATCCATGCGGATGCGCTCAGTCCCGCTGGCCTGGGCGCCAACGTGAATTTCACCGGCCTCCAGGGCCGCCACCCAGGTCGCCATGCTGGCGCGCAGCCCGAAACGGAAAATGATCTGGTCCAGGTAGGGCCGGCCAGCCCAATAGTCTTCGTTGCGTTCGAGGACGTAGTACTGGTCCGGCACCAGTTCGGCCAGCTTGAACGGGCCCGTGCCGATCGCTTCCATCGTCGTCCCAACTTCGGAAAAGGGAATCCCCTCGATCGACGCCTTGCTGAAAATGTTGTCATTGGGAGGAATGCTGCGCAGGAAGTTGGGCTCCGGTGTGAGGAAATGGAACTCAATTGTGTGATCGTCGATCACCTTCAACCCCGAGATTTCGTCGGCCTCGCCCTCTTGGAACGCCACCGCGCCTACAAGGTTCGCCAGACTGCCGCTTTGGCCGCTGGCGCTTTCGGGATGCGCGAATACCTCATAGGTGTACTTCACGTCCTCCGCCGTAAATGGGCTTCCGTCGTGAAACAGCACGCCCTGCCTCAGGTGGAACGTATAGGTGTGCAGATCATCCGAAATGTCCCAGCTCTCTGCCAGTTCCGGAACGATCGCATAGGTGCCTGCCTGGGCCTCAACCAACTGGTTGAAAATATAGGAGTTGTTGGTATCCGAGAGCCAACCCGACCCCTCCAGACCGCGGGCCGCAGCGGTACTTACGATAGTGCCTCCATAGCGCGGCGGATCATCCGCGCATAGGTTAATCCAGGTAGCGCCAAGCGTCTCAGGATCGTACCAGTCTGTCGGCGCCAGGACTTCCGTTTCCGGCTGGTCCTTCGGCGCGGCGACAGGCTCCTCCGCCTCGGTGGCTTCGGCGGCGGGGGTCGGCGCAACGCAGGCGGCGAGCAGCACCGCCGCTGCAATTGCCAGATATGCTACAAGCATACGGGCTCGCATCGGGACTCCTCCTTGGGAATAGCTCAAGTTGTGCAAGATCGTGCAATAACGTTCGACTCGACAACCATCTGCAAGACATACACCCCGAGAGAAACCGAGAGGCAGGCTGGCCAGGCCTGTGAATGAAGCAGCGCACTTCATCTTGTGGGCAAATCCGCTCCTTTCGCTCGGAAACTGCAGCCGTACGCTGTCAAAAAAGATGCCGGCAACACCCATTCAGCAAGTGCGGTCAAAGGACGGCGGGAACCCGTCGCCGAAAACTGCGCCGCAATGCGGCGGCGGTTGACAACGGGCCCCGGCCGCCTTCGACCGCTGCCGTGCTTCAATCGGAAACGTCGCCGCGGCCAGCACGGGTTGGTCGATGGAGTTTCGATCCTTGACGCCTGTCTTGGCTTCTGCGGCAACAGCGAAGTTTGCATGGATGTAGTAGTCTCCCGGTTACCCCGCAAAGGGCTGCCAAGGACAAGACTGAAATCCCGCTCTTTCCGGCGTCGGACCAGCAAGCCAGCAATCAAGACACCGGCATCATCTACCATAATAATGAAATATAAGTGAAAGTCAAGGGAGCAAAAAGAGGCCCGGGCCGCCTTCCATTGGGCGAAGCCTTGCAGCATAGGATATAATAACGAACCGAAATTCGGAGACGCCAGACCTACCTGTGAAGGACGATCCAGCATGGCCCGTCGTAGCAGACGCCGCCGATCAAGCCCCAGCAGAGCCAACCCGCGCAGTTACAGCGGCCTGCGGCCGAGAGTTGAATTGGAGCAAGGCCAGCCCGAGCCGCCCCGATCCGAGCCAAGACCGGCTGTTGAAGGGCCGCAGCAGCAGCCTGCCCCAGCCGGCACCAGCAAAGCCCAGGCCGACTGGAAAAACGAATACAGCCGTGTTTTCACCGACCTGAAACAGCTGCTCGTCGTTTCGGTCGCTCTGTTTGCCCTGATGCTGGTGGTGGGATTCTTCCTGTAGAGGATGCTGCCCGATCCATCAATTGGGCCGAGGTTGCCGCTGTGCCGGCGGTTGCCGCCACTGCAGAACCGCGCGAATGCTGGCATGAAGCAGCCACGACAACCAAAAGTTGCGCGTATACAGGAAAAGGCTGGTCGTCGACAACAGGATTGCCGCCGAAATCAGGCGATTTGAGTTGCCCCTCGAATGAAGGATGACGCCGGGCACGGCCAGCGCGGCCCCGAGCCATGTTGACCAGTACTGGACTACCTGGTCCGGCGCCGGAAGGGAAATTAGCAAGTCCAGCGACGCGCCGCGCAGAAAGCACCAGTGGAACTCCTGTGCGCTGCTCTCTATCCACATCATGAGCGAAAACGGACCCGCACTTCGCTCGCCAGGAGGAAGGCCTCTCTCGCTATGGAGCCAGATGCGGACGATAACGAGCAGGGCCAGCATTCCCGCCAGCACGACTAGACCAACGCGTAAGCCCAGCGACCAGTCGAGGTAGGAAACGCCCATCGAGCGGGGGGACAAATCCCCCACAACCAGGCCCAAATAGGGCAGGGAGACCCACCGGACCACGCGCACAGTTCGCTCCAGGCCCGGGGCGAATAGCCGTGCCAGACCGGAGGTAAATCCGGCCAGCAGAAAACTTGATGCCAGCCATAGCCCCGCCCGCGTAGGGGCCGCACTCAGTTGCTCCAATATCCACGCGATGTCCATACGGGGATCTTAGCGAAACGGTCCATCCGTGAAAATCAGATACCTGCTGCTTGTCCTCGTTATGCTCGCCGTAATCTTCCTGCTCAAACCGAAGGCAGTCTGGGCGGAGTACAAGCGGATACGCAGCCAGTGGAATACGATTCTCACTCTCCTCGTTGTCGTAGTCGGAGCCTACCTGCTGTTCGGCTTTTGGCGAGCATATGTCGGCACTGGCGGCATTCCGTGGTAGCAGCCCGCGCAAGCAAGCCCACGACCCACTTGGGCTGGCGGCACGACTGAACGATCTGTCAGGCCGACTCTGTATATGAACCGGTCTGTGAGGCGATCAGCGACAAGTGCTTCCCGCGTCAGGAGACCGCCGCCAGAGCCGCAGCGGGGCTGTCCGCCGGCGCGACATTGTAGCTCGTCTCCAGCAAGTCGCCGTTCTCGTCGATGACAAAGTGGCTGCGGTGGATGCCCATGAATGTGCGCCCGTACATGGTCCGCTCGCCCCAGACGCCGTACGCTTCGGCGATCGAGTGATCTTCATCGACAAGCAAAGTGAACGGCAGGTCGAACTTGGCGCGGAACTTCTGATGGCTTTCCTCGCCGTCGGGGCTGATGCCGAAGACGACGGCATTCTTCTCAGTGATCTCGACGTGAACATCGCGAAAGCCACAGGACTGCGTCGTGCAGCCGGGCGTGTCGTCCTTTGGATAAAAGTAGAGAATCACCTTTTGGCCGCGAAAGTCGGCCAGATTGACAGTTTCGCCGCCGTCAGTCCTGGCTTCGAAAGTGGGGGCTGGTGTCCCCGGGGCTAGTTCGCTTCTCATTTCAGACCTCCAGTCTGTCGATTGGTGCGGTTCCGACGGCGGACCGGGCCGGCCGGGCCGCGGGGCACTGTTGGAGTACGATCCCATCCAGTCGGAGCAAGGTTATTCTACCCGATCGGTCCACATTTCTGAAGCAAAGGCTGCCCCGGCAATGCGCTTGAGCGGACTTCCGAAAGTGTGATAGAGTAGCCCCAGTTAGTTGTCCCCCCAGGAGCCCGCGTTCGGGCCAGGGATCATGTCAGCCATCCGTAAACGCCTGCGACAACAGTACCGGCGGGCAAGACTATCGGTCAGAGAAGGCTCTGTTGTGCCTTCGGGCGCAGGAACCGGTCTAAGATTCCACGCCGCCGGCGACCCGCATCGGGATGAACAGCCGCCCACCGTTTTGGTTCACGGTTACAAAGACGACGCGACCGTGTTCGCGCCGCTCGCCCGGCATCTGAGCGAGGTGGGCGTGCGCTCATACGCTGTGACGTTGGCGCCGAGCGATTGCAGCGTGCCCCTCGAGATCCTGGCTCAGCAGCTGAAGACCTACATCAGCAGCAACTTCGCATACAACCAGCAGTTGAATTTTGTCGGTTTCAGCCTGGGTGGAATCGTGGCGCGCTACTACTTGCAGCGCATGGGGGGCCTGGAGCGGACCGGCCGCTTTCTTTCAGTAGCAACGCCCCATCGCGGCACGTGGGTCGCCTTCGCAAGCCGCCTGCCGGCCGCGCTGCAGTTGCGGCCCAACAGCGCCTTCCTGCGAGACCTAAACGCTGACGCCGAGCGTCTGGCGAGCATCAGGTTCTCCTCGATGTGGACACCGCTCGACCTGATGATCGTGCCGTCTTTCAACAGTCGATTTCACGTGGGCGCGAACATGGCGGTTTGGACGCTTCAGCACCAGGGGCTGATTACCGGCCGTCGCGGCATCGGCGCCATCGCGAAAGTGTTGACCTCGAACGATAGAGAGAGTCCTGGAATTGGAAGGTCTCCGCTGGATAGTGGGCTCATGATGAGCCGCTGAACAGGCCGCATGCCTGTGGGCGGTTGATTCGCCGGTGTTCCCCGGTCTTCCCACCGAAGCACCCCACTTAACCCTTGGCCCCGGCCGCCTTTCGAAACGTCTGCATCAGCCGCTCGACTTTCACCGGATCACGCCGCCCGCGGGCCGACTCGACGCCGCTGCAAAGGTCGATACCGTCGGGCTGCACCGTGCCTACCGCTGCCGCGATGTTGTCCGGGCCGATCCCGCCTGCCAGGAAAACGGGAATGCTAACCTCCTGCATCAGCGTAGCGACCGCCTCCCAGTCTCCGACTTTACCGGTGCCGCCAAGGCGAGCAAAGCATTCACTGGTGTCGACCGAGTCCGCCAGGAGCGCGTCGGCGCCGGCGGCCTCGTACGCTTGCGGCGCGCCTTGGCCGGCCAAATTGGGCAGGTGGACCGTCTTCCAGATTGCGCAATTCAGCGTTTTCTTCAGGTCGGCCACCAGTGAGGGCGGTTCCTGGCAATGAAGCTGGAGGGCGTAGGGCCGAAGAGTCCCGGCTACGGCGCGGGCGAAAGCGGCGCTCGGATTGCACAATAGGATGACATTGCGCACACCAGACGCCTCGGCGACCTGACGGGCCTGCTCCAGGGTCAGGCTGCGCTCGGACCAGTCGACATCCACCAGGATGCCGCAGAAGTCGGCGCCGGCGCGTCCGGCGAGAAGCGCGTCTTCACGGTTCGTGGTCCCGCAGAGCTTGAGCAGTGTCATCAGGTCGATTTCGCCGCTACTTGGGACAGGCGATTTCGGTTTCCCGCCTGGAACTTCCGCTGGCAGCAGCGCCCGCCTTCGCCTCGCCGGCCGGAATCAGCCTGTATCCCTCGTTGTTCGCTCTCGTCAGAACTACCTCGCCCCCGCCCCTGGCAGAGAGCCATTCTCTCGCCTTCAAGCGCAAGCCCGACAGGTCGCGTCCAAAGGCATGGAGCGACGGTCCCCAACTGCTCATGCCTACGCCCACACCGCCGTTCACTCGCAGGAACTCGACACATTCAGGAATCAGAGGACCCTGAGTATTGAATTCGAAGCGCTTGAAGCCGTAGCTCTGATATGCTTCCAACGCCGCGCCGAAAGCCAGCAAATCAGCCTCTAAGAGCGCCGGCAGCATCTGCAAAAGCAAAATGCGCGACATCTTCTCCACGTCCCGGGCTTCAATGGGACATGCCTCTTCAAAGAGGTCCCGTTCCCGTTCGCCGCTTGCGCCCTCCCCGCGTGGAATTACGATGAGCACGTCCCAGTCGGGAAAACTGTAACGCGCCAAGACCGGAGGCGGCGACACGCCAACGGATGCCGAAGAGGGTGAGTAGCCCACCTTGCTGCCCCGCCCGCGACGGAAGCGATGACCGCCGTCGAGAACGAATCCCCCGGTCTCGATCGCGCCGACGCCGATCCCCGAGGTACCTCCACGCCCGACCAGCGCGGCAATTTCGGACGCGGGAGCCTTCCGCCCGTAGAGCGCACATATTGCTATGCCCGCGCCCACTAAGGTCTGTGAAGCGCTGCCGAGGCCGGAATGCGGCTTCGCACGCGCAAGGACTCTGACCGACGCGCCTGGCAATGCATACGACTCGCAGACCGCGCGCGCCGCCGCACACAGGCGGTCTTCGAAGTCCCGGTCCATCGGGCAGGCAACCTCGACCGCTTGGCCTTGACTGGCTGAAACTACTGTGCGCGGTTCTTCCAAGGCCAGGCCGATACCTCCGTCGATACGGCCCAGCCCGCCGTTCAGGTCGAGAAGGCCAAAGTGAAGTCGCGCGGGCGTCTGTATCGTAATCGGTCCCGTTACTTGCTTCGTTGACACGGCTCTCGTTTAACTCCTGCCTCTCGACGCGAATTCAGCCCAGGTCGCCGGACAGATGCATGATGATTGTAACCGCCGCAATCGCGGCGGTTTCAGCGCGCAGCAGGCGCGGTCCCATCGACACCGGCTGCCAGCCGGCCTCGATGGCCGTGCCGGCCTCTTCGTCGCTGATACCCCCTTCCGGACCGACGAGTAAGGATGCCGCCTTTGCGTCAGCAAACCCGATATCGATTCCGGGGGCGCTGCTTCCTGCGCTCTCCCAAGGCATCAGAAGGTGCCCGCTGCCCTGTTTCACGGCCTGACCCCAGCTTTGCGGCTCGGCCAGAACGGGCAACCGGCCGCGCCCGCTCTGCTCGGCCGCTTCCCGCAATATCGCGCGCCATCGATCGTGCTTTTTGGACAGAATCCCACGCGGACGTGCGACGGTTCGGCTGCTGATAACCGGCACAAAACGGCGCACACCCAGTTCCGCCCCCTTTTGAAGGACCCACTCGAAGCTGTCTCGCTTCAGCGCGCACTGGAAGAGCGTCAACTCGACCTTCGGCTCGCTCTCCACCGGCGCCCTCGCCAGGACCAGGCCCGCGGCCCGCTGGCCGTCCAGGACCTCGATGCGGGTGTGAAAGGCCGCCCCGCTGTCGTCGAGCAAAGTGATCGTGTTCCCGGGAGAAAGTCGCAGGACGTTGCGAAGCTGGTGTGCCAGCGGCGCCAGGTCGATGTCGCCTTCGACCTCTAACGATTCGCCCTCGATGAAAAAGCGGTGGTGCGCCTGTTCAACCCCCACTTTCCCGTTCCCCTCTGCAGTCGCGCATCACCAGCGCCACCCAGTCTCCCTCTTGCAGCCGGTCGACCTCGCGCAGGCCATGCCGTGCGGCTGCCGATTGTACGATTTCGACCCTGTCTTCCAGGATTCCTGACAGAATCAGGTGCCCTCCGGGCGCAAGCGGCTCACACAACGGCACGTTCCCGCAATCACCGTCCAGCAGGCCGACCAGGACTTCAGCCAGGATATTGGCCACGATCAGAGGGAAACGACCGGATTGCCCGGGCGGTACACTTGCCTGTTCAACCCGCATTGTCTCGCCGGAACAGGGAATCGCGTTGCGCGCGGCGTTGTCGCGCGCCGCGCGTACTGCCAGCGGATCGATATCGGTCGCCCAGACCGGCCGCGCGCCCAGCCGGGCCGCCGTGATGGCAAGAACGCCGCTTCCCGTGCCGACATCCAGTACGGGCTCGTTAGGTCGGACCTTATCTTCGAGCGCAGCCACGCAGAGTCGCGTCGTCGGGTGCAGACCCGTGCCAAACGCCATGCCCGGTTCCAGACGGACCACCAGTTCACCGGGCCGTATTTCAGGCGTCTCCCAAGCCGGCGACAGCAGAACGCGCCTCCCGATCCGCAGGGGCTTAAAGTGCTTCTTCCAGGCATGCGCCCAGTCTTCCTCGCGCACGCGGCGCAGCGAAGGCTCCGGCATGGGATAGAGCAGACGCAGATGCCACAGCCCCTCTTCAATTCTGGACTGTATTCGCCGGCCTCGTTCACCGGGCTTGAGATAGGTCTTGACAACGTGACGAAACTGGCCTGATCCCAGCCTGCCGCTACCGTCGTGAGGGGTAGACTCTATGACGGCCCCTCCGCCTGATGCTTCGCCGGCCCGGCTGTCCTCGACCCAGTCGCCGCCGTTGAAGCGATTGAATAGTTCGGCGACCGCCTCCGCCGCCTCGCCGTCAGCTTCGACCGCGATCTCTAATAGCTCGTCGGATTCCATGGCGATTCAGTGGTAATCCACGGGATTTCTCGGCGCGATGGCACTTGCGATATACTTCGGCGCCGTGCGTCAGTCGATTTCGCTTTCGAACTGAATACTACACCCGATGTCATTGCCTGCGCGTTCTTACTTCAACCTCGCCCTTTGCATTCTGCTCTGGGCTTCAATCCCCGTCGCCTCGAAAACGATCCTGGAAGAACTGGACAACTTGCAAATGCTCTTCTGGAGCACGGTCTTCTCGGTCCTGGCGCTGGCGGCCCTCGTGGTCGGGCAGGGGAAGATCTCCACTCTCAAGAGCTACGGTCTTCCCGGCATCTTGAGCCTCGGCTGGCTGGGCTTTCTTGGCGCCTTTCTATACTACATTCTTCTCTACGGCGCCTTTGCTCGAACTTCGGCGGCCGAGGGGTTCATTCTGGCTTACACGTGGCCGATCATGGTTTCGGTGCTGGCGGTACCGCTTCTGGGCGAACGCCTCACCGTGGCCAGGATTCTGGCGGTTGCGACCAGCTTTTTCGGGGTCGTGGTGATTGTTACGCGCGGCCGATTTGTGGAGTTGAGCGTTACAAGCCTTCCGGGAAATCTGATGGCTTTATGCGGAGCATTCGTCTTCGCGCTGTTCTCAATACAGGGAAAACGGGTAGGCTATGACCTGACGGTCGCCGCATTTGTATACTTCGTTGCCGCACTGTTCTGCTCTGGGGTCGCGATGGCCTTCGTCGGGTTCACAACTCTGCCCCCGCTTCACATTTGGGGATGGATCCTTTATAACGGCCTGCTCGTGAACGGGATCAGCTACCTGTTCTGGTTTAAGGCGCTGCAACACGCCGACACGTTTGTAGTCTCAAACCTGCTTTACCTAACGCCGGCACTTTCGCTCCTGTTCGTCCGCCTGTTCCTCGACGAGCCAACGCACCTGTCAGCCCTGCTCGGTTTGCTCTTGATTGTTGCCGGAATCCTGCTGCAGTCCTGGCAGAAGATCCTGGGCCCTGCCCTCGGCAAGGATCCCCTAGACTGAGCGTGTGAAGATCTGAAAGAGGAACTGCAGGGTTAGTCGGGGCGCAGAATGCGGTCGAAAAAGCCGCGCCTCGGTTCGTGGACCTCCTCGCCCAGGCTCTCGGCAAGCTGGCGAAACAACATCTCCTGCTCTTCGGTCAGATCGGTTGGCGTCAGAAGGCGCACGGTAACGATCAGGTCCCCCCGGCCGCTGCGCTGGAGCCGCGGGATTCCAAGCCCTGCCTTGTGGAATCTCCTGCCGGTCTGTGTGCCTGCCGGGATGTCGAGGACGAAAGACTCCCCTTCCAGCGTTGGAATATCCACCGATGCGCCAAGCGTAGCCTGCGCGACGCTCAAAGGCAGCTCCATGTGGAGATCAAACTCGTCGCGGGCGAAAACCGGGTGGTCCTGCACGCCGATCAGGACATATAGATTGCCACGCGGACCGCCAAGCGAGCCGGCCTCTCCTTCCCCGGCCAGCCTGATGCGCGTGCCTTCATCAACGCCGGCAGGCACGTTTACCTTTATCTTTCGGGTCACGCGCGTGCGCTTGCGTCCTCGACACACGTTGCAAACGGTGGCGATAACCTCGCCCTCTCCATTGCAGCGTGGGCAGGCCGCGGCGGTCACGATCGTTCCGAAAAGGGGGCTCTGCTGCCGACGTTGCACCTCGCCGCTTCCGCCGCAGGTGGGACATCTCTCGGGAGTTGTCCCTGGCTCCGCGCCGCTGCCACCGCAGGACTCGCACTCCTCCATGCGAGGCACTTCAATTTCCTTCTCCGTGCCGAACGCGGCGTCTTCGAAACTTAGTGTAATGTCGACGCGCAGATCCGCGCCGCGCCGCGGGGCCCGGCGACTGGTCCGACCCATGCCGCCAAAACCGCCGAAAAACTCCTCGAAGATGCTGCCGAGGTCGCCGAAGCCCTGGCCGAAGTCGCTGAATCCACCCGACCCGCCCAGGCCGGAATGGCCGAAGCGGTCATAAACGGCCCGCTTCTGAGGATCGTTTAGAACCTGGTATGCCTCGTTGATCTCCTTGAACGTGCTCTCGGCTTCGGCATCGGAGTTGACGTCGGGGTGGTACTGCTGGGCAAGTTTACGGAAGGCCTGCTTGAGCGTACGTTCGTCCGCGCCTCGGTCCACACCGAGAACCTCGTAGTAGTCACGCTTCTCGCTCATGAATTGCTATTCCCAACTGATGATCCATGCGCAAAGGCCGGCCAGCCCTACCGTCGCGCCGATGAGTGCTGCCCACTGCCCGCCACCGAATCCCACATCGCGAGCACTGTAGACAAGAATTGCGACAAAACCGACAGCAAGAACTATCCAGTTGGATATTGTCGTATGCTCGACCCAGAACCGTCTCAGAAAATCCATCTGACGTGGCAATTCACCTAGAATCTCGGCTTCTGCGCGCATGACCGTCCTAGCGCGCAAGCGTCGTCATTCTGCGCGGGTAGCGCCTCTTCAGATCGTCCCAGATGGCGTCGAGTTGGGCGTGCAGCTCTGTCAGCGTGCCGTCGTTGTCGATGACACGGTCGGCCTGGTTCACCTTGGCGGCCTGGGGCGGCTGCAAATCTATCATGCGGCGGGCGTCGGTCTCCTCCATTTTGCGCATCTCGAGCAACCGTCGGAACTGTGTGGCGAAACTGGAAGTGACGACCCATATCTCATCGCAGAGCGTCGACATCAACCCGGCCTCCAACAGTTTGATCGCTTCGAGGATGATCACGGGGGAGTCGTTGTCGGCGATTTCCTGCTTCCCCAGCTCGAAAATCTTGGGGTGGACGATCTTTTCGAGTCGGCCGAGGTCCAGCGGATTGGAGAAGACGATCTTGCCCAGCTTCTTGCGATCAATCGTGCCGTCCTCCCTCAGAATCCCTTTGCCGAAGGCGCACACCACCGCATCGTAGGCCGGTCCCCCAGGCTCTATCACGCGGTGGCCCAGTTTGTCGGCATCGATGATCGTCGCACACTTCTCAATCAGGTAGTTGAGAATCGTGCTCTTGCCCGTAGCGATGTTCCCAGTTAGCCCGATGACCAGTGATCTGCGCGCCATCTCGAAAGTCCTTCTCCTATGGTGAATGCCGCCCGCCCTATTTTAGCCGAAGGAGTCGCCTGCTGACAAGCCCGTCATACCGCCATTGCCGCCCACTCTTCCATCAATGTCTCCAACTGTGTTGTTAGCGAGCGGTGACTTTCCTGGAGGGTGTGAAGCCGTTCCAACTCCTGGGCCAGGCTCGCCTCCGCCATGGCGCGCTCAACCGTTTCCAGCCTGCTCTCGAGCCGTTCGATTCGCTGCTCCGCCTCGGCGGCAGCCTGTTCGCGGCGCTCCGCCTGCTGGCGCCGCCGCCGATCGGAGCGCTGCCTCTCTCGTTCGGCCTGGGCCTCGCTCTGCCCGGTTTCGACAGGATTCGCCACCGCACCTTTCTCGGCAACTGAACGCTCTTGCTGCCACTGCCTCCACGTGCCCTTGAACAGCTCCATCCTGCCCGGCTGACCGCTTTCTCCTCTCTCTACGTGCCAGATCTGGGTGGCCAGCGCGTCAACCAACGCCCGATCATGCGTAACAAGCATAATCGTTCCGCTGAACTGTCGCAGCGCGTCCTGGAGAATTAACTGGCTGTCCAGGTCGAGGTGATTGGTCGGCTCGTCCAGCAGCAGGAAATTCGCGCCTTGCAGAATGAGACGCGCCAAGGCTACGCGGCTGCGTTCTCCGCCCGAAAGGCTTTCGATGGTCTGAAAAACGTCGTCGCCGCTGAACAGAAACTGGCCCAGAAACGTGCGCGCCCGCACCGTAGGCAAACGCTTTATCTCCAATAGTGCATCGAGGACCGTTTGGCTGCTCTGCATCAGGCCGAAGCGTGCGCCGGTATGCCGCTGCGCGAGATAGCCTACCTCAACCGAGGCGCCCAGCTCGACGCGACCCGTTAGCGGCTCCAACTCCTCCAGAATCGTGCGGACAAACGTTGTCTTGCCGGCGCCATTCGGCCCGATCAGCGCCACAACCTGCCCCCGGTTCAGGTCCAGATCTGGCACTTCAAGAACGGGGGTATCGGACGATGCCAGCGTCCGCATAGGCCGCAGTCGACCCTGCGGCTTCGGGAGGCCGCGACCGACAGATGCCGTGCCGTCTTCCACCCCGCCTGCATTTGCCAGGAGGCGACCAGGATTCACGGTTGGGCGCCCGTCTACCGACCCACTTTCATCGGATTTGCCCCGCGCTGCGCCGCCCGCCGGCGGCTCGATCCTATAGCCTGCCACCAGTTTGCGCGTGCGGAGCACGAGGTCGCCGCTGCGCGAATTTGAACGCAAGGGAAGGCGAATCCGCTGTTCCGCGGGCGGCGGCGGCAGGGCTTCCTGCTCCATAAACCTGTTCAGCCGCGTCTCCCGGCCCTGTGCCTCCTTCGTGCGCTGGCCTGCCTTATAGCGGCGCACGAACTCCTGCGTATCGCGGATGTATTTCTGCTGTCGCTCGTACTCCTTGCGCCAGAGGGCGTAGCGCTCTTCCCGTTGCTGCCGGTAGTGGCTGTAGTTCCCGCGATAGCTCTCCACCCGGCGGCTGGAAAGATCCCAGATCCTCGTCGCGACCGCGTCGAGAAAGTAGCGATCGTGGGAAACGACGACCAACGCCCCCTTCCAGCCTGTCAGCACGCCTTCCAGCCAGCCCATCGAGCGGACGTCCAGGTGATTTGTCGGTTCATCCAACAGAAGCACGTCCGGCTCTTCGAGCAACAGACGGCCCAGGCTGACCCGCGTTCTCTGCCCGCCGCTGAGGTGGGAAAGCGGCGCGTGCCAGAGCGCCCTATCCAGGCCAAGACCGGTCAGAACAAAGTGAATTCTTTGATCGACCAGATAGCCTCCGGCGCGCTCAAACGCTTCCTGCTGCTTTCCGTAACTCGCCAGCAGGGGCCCCAGCTCGGCCTCTCCCTGACCGACTTCATTCATGCGAGCTTCCAGCCTCCGCATCTGCTCGCCCTGCGCCAGGAGCGCGGCAAATACGGCCTTCAGCTCGGTGTACGGCGTGCGGCCGCCGGCCGGTGGAGGGTCCTGCGCCAGGAAACCGACGCGCGTTTCACGGGCGACAAAGAGGTCCCCCGTGAAGCCCGTATCGATGCGCGCAAGCGCCCTCAGCAGACTGGTCTTGCCCGCCCCGTTCGACCCCACCAGCCCGATCCGGTCACCACTCTCGATGCGCACGCTGACATTTTCCAGCACGTCGAGGTCGCCGTAATTCTTGGAAATCTTATTCGCGACGAGAAGGCTCATGCGAGATTCCGGTCTAGCGCCTGATAGGGACATAGAAACGCCAAACTGCTTTGCCCACTCCACGCTCAGGCGGTTGCCTGTGCCAGTAGCGGCCGACAGTCTGGCTGTCGTGGCAACTATACCACAGCGGCCGCGCTTTGCCGATACGGCAGGCAGTGACGCAAAAAATTGGTTGTCTTGCCCGAACGTAAATCGTTCGTATATAATCGGAAGTTGGATAGGACGGCAGCTGTTTCCTCCGGGCTCACCTGGCAATTCCTCGTCTTCGAGGTGGATGCGTATGTACGGAACTATGTCAGCCTGCGGACCACGTTCAACTCAAAGGAGGTTCACATGTCCAAATCTTTCACAGTTCTCGGTTTGATCCTTGTTGCAGTCCTCGCTCTCGCCGCCTGCGTTGCCGCTCCATCGCCTGCGGAAGGGCCCATGGCCGACGATCAGATGGAGGACGCGCCCGCAGATATGAGCGGGAAAGTTGTCATCCCCGCGGGCGGAATGATTCGCATTGGCGGCTCCTTTGCCCTGACAGGGCCGATTCCGGACCCGGGCAAGGACATTCAGTATGGCGCCGAAATCGCTATCGACGATCTCAACGCGATGGGCGGCTTTGAAGGCTTCATGTTCGAGCTGGTCGGTGAAGACGGCGCATGTGACGGTACGCAGGGCACAAACGTGGGCAACAAATTTGCCGCCGATGAAACGATCGTCGCCGTGTCGGGCGGTACCTGCTCCGGCGAAACGTTCGGGCTGATGCCGATCTTGCAGGAGGCGCGCATCCCCTTCGTCAGCCCCAGCGCTACCAATCCTGACATTACGTCGGAGGACTGCGATGTCTGCAACCGCGTTGCGCTGAGCGACGCCTTGCAGGGCGTCACCGACGCCAACTTTGTCGTGAATGAATTGGGCCTTTCCAAGTTCGCGGTTGTTCATGACAACTCCGACTACGGCAAGGGCCTGGCTGAGATTTTCCAGAACCATCTGATGGCAATCGGCGGCGAAGTCTCCAGTTTCGAAGGCGCGCAGGTCGGGGATACTGACTTTCGCGCCATGCTGGCCAAAGTTGGCGCAGACGGCCCGGAGGGTATCTTCTTTGCCGGCTACTCGACCGAGGCGGGTCTGATCGCCCAGCAGATGACCGAGACACCCGGGCTCGAAAACGCGGTCTTCATGAGCGTTGACGGTGCCTACACACAGCAGTATCTCGACGCGGCTGGCCCAGCCGCCGAAGGCACCTACGTCTCCTTCGTCGCCGGAGCCGAGTCCGAAGAGATGAACGCCGAGTTTGACGCCAAATTCATGGACAAGTACGGTGTCGCAGCCGGTGACCTTGGCCCGTTCCACGGCCAGAGCTACGATTCTGTCAAGCTGATCGCCGCCGCCATCATGGAAGTGGGCGAGGTCGGCGATGACGGTAGCCTCGTAATTGACCGGGAAGCCTTGATTGCAGCCATCCGCTCCGTCGGCCCAATCGATGGCCTGACAGGCTCACTCATGTGCGACGCCATGGGCGAGTGCGGCGCAGGCGGTGTGCAGATCTTCCAGGTAGGAGACGGCGACTTCAACCAGGTCTCCGGCTTTGGCTTGGAGTAATCTACCGAGAGAGGAGAAGGAGCCCTGAACGCCCTCCATCTCCTCTCTCCCCCTCTTTTCCCACTCGAAGGCGTGTATGGCAGGTCGAGCTACTTCGGCGCAGCCCTTCAATCTGGATGGGGCCACCTTCCAGAAATACGCTATCCGGGCCTTCGGCCTTTCAATTGTAGCAGTCGTACTTTGGCGGGTGATCACCGTCGGGTTGGCTGAGGGCTATCCCGCTTCATTCTGGATATCCCAGGCCCTGAACGGGCTGGTCCTGGGTGGCGTTTACGCGCTCGTCGCACTGGGCTATACGCTCGTATACGGCATCCTCTTCATGATCAATTTCGCGCACGGCGAAGTGATGATGATCGGCGGCATCGCCGGTTTCTTCGCCCTTCAATTCGCCCAGGCCCGTGGCTGGATGGAAGGGCCCTGGCTCGTTGTCGTAGTCGCCTTGTTCTTCATCATGTTGGTCGGTATGGCAGCCTCCGTTCTGATCGGCGTCACCTTGGAACGGCTGGCCTACCGCCCGCTGCGCCAGGCGCCGCGGCTGGTGCCTCTGATCAGCGCAATCGGCGCCTCTCTGTTTCTGCAGTATTCGGTGCTTCTGATCTTCGGTGTCAGCCCGCACAGCTACCGCAAACCCGAACTGATTTCGGGCGGCCTGCGACTGGGAAATGTATTCATCCCCTACACCGGCGCCATCATCTTCTTCACCTCCATCCTGTTGATGTTGGTTCTTTTCTTTATCATTCAGCGGACGAAGCTGGGACGGGCAATGAGAGCCGTAGCCGAAGACAGGGCAACCGCTTCGCTGATGGGCGTCGACGTCAATGCAGTCATTGTGCTGACGTTTATGCTCGGCTCGGCGCTGGCCGGTGCGGCCGGCGTAATGCTCGGATTTCACAACACGGTCGTCAAGTTCAACAGCGGCTTCATTCCCGGCTTGAAGGCATTCACTGCCGCCGTTCTGGGCGGCATCGGCAACATTCCCGGCGCAATGTTCGGCGCCCTCTTGCTCGGCCTGATTGAAGCGATTGGACCGAGCGCCCTGGGCATCCCCACCGAATACAAGGATGTCATCGCCTTCACGCTCCTTGTCCTGATTCTGATCTTCCGTCCGTCCGGCCTCTTTGGCGAAGTGCTAAGCGAGAAGAAGGCCTGAGCCGAGGCGTTACTGTGCCCACAGCAATCAAGACCGGGCTCATCACCTTTGCACTTCTGAGCTACCTGATCCTCGTCGGCATCCCCGGTCGGACGGGTGGCAACGCCCTGCCTCTCCTCGCCCTTTTGGCCGCGCTCCTCTTCTGGTACCGTCTCCGCCGTACTTCACAGGCCATTTCAGAAAGAGTTCCCCTTGTCGGTACAGCCGGGCAGCCCAAGCCCGGTTGGGAAGTTGGCCATGGGCAGCAGGCCCAAGTGCAGGCTCGGGCCGAGACACGGGGGGGCCTTTCAAGCCTGGTATTGGCGCAAGGCGCCGCGGCCGGCGCCACAACGGGGCTGCTGATCGCAACTGTGAGCGCCGTGTTCGCCGCGATTCTGGGAAGCGGCGTGGCGATTCAACCGGTCTTTGACAAGATTGTTCCCGTAAACGTAGCCGCATTGCTCGGCGTGTCGCCCGGCGCGGTCGCTGAGGCGCAGGTGCCTCCGCTGCGCTACCTCTTCTCCGTACTCTATTTTACGGGCGGCGGGGTACTGGCCGCGCTTGCCGTCCTGGCAGGTAAGGCTGACGCGGCTCAAGCGGCTGGTTCAGCCCTATTGAAGGCGCGTCTTTCCGGACCTGCGTTCGCCTCGGCGCTGCACTGGCTGGTGATTGCATTTCCTTTCGCGCTACTGGCTGTCGTCGTCTGGCTGGGGCTGCCCGGCGTCGGCGCATTCGGAACCGACAGGAGCACGGTCCGCCTGCTGTTCACGCTGGTTGCAACCGGCAGCGGGCTGTTCGCCCTGCGGGCTGCGAATCCGGGCCGTGAACGGCTAATCGTCTCCGTTCTGCTCGGCATCGGCGTGCTGATCATGCCTTTTGTCCTCGACCAGTTTCAGAATTCGGTCATGGGAATCGTCTTCATCTTTGTCATGATGGGGCTTGGCCTGAACATCGTTGTCGGCTATGCGGGTCTGCTCGACCTTGGTTATGTCGCTTTCTTCGCCATCGGCGCCTATGTTTACGCCTTCGTGTCAGCCCCGTTCTCTTCGCCCTTTATCAGCGGCCTCTTGACCGGATTTGGCGTACAGGCAGACAGCCCTCTGCTCGGATACTGGATGGCGCTTCCTCTGGCCATGATCACGGCCGCTATCGGCGGCATCCTGCTAGGCATTCCGGTACTTCGCCTGCGAGGCGACTATCTTGCAATCGTTACGCTCGGTTTTGGCGAGATCATCCGTCTCTTCATGCTCAATTTGGGCGAGCTGACCAATGGGCCGCGCGGCATCCTCGAAATCGCGCAGCCGGGTCTCTTCGGGCTTGAACCGGAGGCGGTATCCGGCGGACTGCTCAGTTCGCAGGGATGGATCTTTCTGCTGGCCCTCGCAAGTTCTGCAGCGATCGCATTTGTCGCGGTCCGCTTGAACGACTCGCGGCTGGGCCGGGCCTGGATCGCTTTGCAGGAAGATGAGGATGTCGCCCAGGCCACGGGCGTCCATCTCGTGCGCACGAAACTGCTCGCATTTGCCATCGGTGCCACCTTTGCCGGACTGGCCGGGCAGCTGTACGCCGCGCGCCAAATCAACATATTCCCTGAGAACTTCTCGCTCTTCGTCTCCATAGACGCACTGGCGCTGATAATCGTGGGGGGCATTGGCAGCCCGGCCGGCATCGTTCTCGGCGCGCTCGCACTCAAGGGGCTTCCCGAAGTGCTGCGCGGGGTAGACGAATACCGCATCGTTGCCTTTGCCGCCCTGCTGGTGATTATGATGATCGTCCGCCCCGCCGGCATTCTGCCGTCATCGCGCCGGCGATTTGAGGCCGCCGCGGAGGATGCAGGAGAGAGCCAGATCGGCCCGGAAGCAAATGGGGAGATCGTGCAAGAGTTGGCAGACGACGACGGGGCGGCTGTGGCCGGCCAAGACGGTGCGATGCAATGACCGTCCTTCTCGCTGTCCGGGGTGTCACCAAGGTTTTCGGCGGCCTTGTCGCCGTAGACAAAGTGGATATCGATATCGAGGCGGGTTCGATCGCCTCTCTCATCGGGCCAAATGGGGCGGGCAAGACCACGCTGTTCAACTGCCTGACAGGTCTGCACCGCCCCGAAGAAGGGGAGATTCTCTTCGAGGACCAGTCGCTTGTGGGCCTGCGTTCGGACGAGATCACCGCACGCGGCATCGCCCGCACATACCAGAATATCCGGCTCTTCGGCAGGATGACTGCGCTAGAAAACGTGCTCGTTGGACAGCACCTGCGCCTGCACGCTTCACACTGGAGCGCCATCCTGCGTACCACCCGGCAGCGGGCAGAAGAGCGGGCCGCGCGTCAGACTGGGCGAGAACTACTCGATTTCGTGGGTCTCGGCGGACAGGAGGAGGTCGTCTCAACCAACCTGCCGTACGGGGAGCAGAGGCTGCTGGAGGTTGCGCGCGCTTTGGGAAGCCGCCCGCGGCTGCTTCTTCTCGACGAACCGGCGGCCGGCATGAATCCCCGCGAGACCGAGCGGATGATGGAGTTGATGCACAGGCTGCGCGACGGGATGGGAATCACTGTCTTTCTGATCGAACACGACATGAAGGTGGTGATGAGCGTTTCCGAGAACGTAACCGTCCTGGACTACGGGAAAAAGATCGCCAGCGGCGCGCCCGATGATGTGCGGGCAAACCCAAGAGTCGTCGAGGCCTATCTGGGTCCCGAAGTAGCCATGGAGGGTCCGGTCGCAGCCGGGGAGCGGTAACCGTTGTTGATTCTAGATTCAGTCCACACTTTCTACGGCCACATTCACGCGCTCAAGGGCGTCTCTTTGACCGTGAACAAAGGCGAAATCGTCACGCTGATAGGCTCCAATGGGGCCGGCAAAACGACAACGCTCAACACGATTAGCGGCGTGATTAGCGCGCAGTCGGGCGCAATCTACCTGGAAAGCAGCCAGAACGGTGGAAGCGAACGCGCCGGCGACGTGCAAGAACCTGGAATCCGTCTCGACCGCCTTCATGCCCACGAAGTTGCCAGGCTCGGCGTCTCGCAGTCGCCTGAAGGCCGCAAAATCTTCGCCAGGCTCTCGGTCAAGGAGAATCTGGCAATGGGCGCGTTTGCCCGCACGGATGCCGACGGAATCCGGAGCGACATGGCGCGTGTCCTCGAACTCTTTCCGCGACTGGAGGAGCGGCTCAGCCAGCCGGGAGGCACGCTGTCCGGCGGAGAGCAGCAGATGCTGGCCATCGGGCGTTCGCTGATGAGCCGCCCAAGCATTCTTCTCCTGGATGAGCCGTCGATGGGTCTGGCGCCTCTCCTTGTCCAGCAGATCTTCCAGATAATTCGCGAGATAAACGCGCAGGGGACGACCATCTTGCTGGTGGAGCAGAACGCCCAGGCAGCCCTCCAGGTCGCACACCGCGGCTATGTTCTAGAAACCGGGCACATCGTCCTTAGCGGCGACGCCCAACATCTCCTCTCCGATCCGCAGGTTGCCGAGGCCTACCTGGGCATCTGACTTCGCTCCGACTCAGAACAACCTTGCCTTGTCGACAACGTTCCGAAGCGGCTCGCCGTTCAGGTAGCGGCGCAGATTGCCGCAGAGCGTATCGATGCGGCGCTGGGGCACGTGGGGATTGTCTGCGGCTACGTGGGGCGTCAGGATCACATTCTCCATCTGCCAGAGCGGATGTTCGGCCGGCAACGGCTCCTGCTCGTAAACGTCGAGCGCGGCGCCGGCAACGCCTCCGGCCTCGAGCGCGTCGACGAGGGCGTCCAGCTTGACTACGACCCCGCGACTTATGTTGATCAGATAGGCGGTCGGCTTCATCCGGGCCAGCTCCTCCGCCCCGATCAGCCCGACTGTCTCTGGCGTCTGTGGCACACAGCTTACGACGAAGTCCGATTCGGCCAGGAGGTCGTGCAGCCGCTCCTGTGGCCAGAGCGCGTCCAGCTCCAGGTCACGTCCGGGCGTATCGCCGGCCCGGGCGTCGACCGCGATCACACGCATGTCGTGTGCCTTGCCGCGGCGGGCCAGCTCCGCGCCGATGCCCCCAAGTCCGATGACGCCGAGCGTGCAATCCCCAAGGTGATGGACCGGCGTTCCCTTCTGCCAGACGCCCTTGATTTGGCGGCGCATGTACAAGTGAATCCCGCGCGCGAACATCAGGATGAAACAGAAGGCGTGGTCAGCGATCATGTCGCCGTATATCTTTGCCATATTGCTGACCACGATGCCGCTCTCGGCCAGCGCGGGGAACATGTAGTGTTCCAGGCCCGCAACCGGCGTCTGCAGCCAGCGAAGGTTGTCGGCCCGCTCCAGCAGGGCCGGGGTCAGGTCGCCGTACATGCCGACCGCCTGTGGAATCGCAGCCAGTGCGTCCTCTTCCGTCAATGCGTTGACGATCTCCAACTCGGAAGAAAGCGCCTGCACCTGCGCAAGCTCGCTGGATCTTAACGCCGGGTAGATGAGAAAGTTCATCGTTCTTTACCTTTCGTGAGTCGGTAGCCTCGATTGCTTACCACATCCATTGTAATGAAAACTGGCGGGCGAGCAATGCCGGTAGTTATCCCGGGGCCGTTCTCCGGACCGCCGAATTGCCACTGAATTCGGGCCTCCGGGGTGACTCAGTTTGCTTGGCTGACCTTCCGCGGTTACAATACCCCTTCTAGATACAGGTACGGACCATGACGGTGCGAGGACAATCCTCGCTCGGTCCCCGGGGCAGCGCCTGCGTGTTGCCCCTTCTATATAGAGAAAGCTTGTTGGAGGAGATTATGGCGAAGAGAGGCCCGCGCCAGCTCGTGAGGATGCGCAGCACGGAGAGTCACCATGTGTATCTGACGAGCAAGAACCGGCGCAATAATGACAAACGCCTGGAGTTGCGAAAGTTTGATCCGGTCTTGCGCAAGCACGTGGTCTACCGGGAGACCCGATAGCGCGAGAGCGCTTGCCAAAGCAACAAGCGTCCGCCTTCGCTCGGCTCCGGAAAGTGGCTGAAGCGTTCCGGCACACGCGGACTTGCTACCCAATCGACGGTCAAACGTGACCCGTTGTCGCGTAGGTTGAGCGCAGCGGGTTTTTGGTGTCGGGAGCGAGCGGGTCGCCCACCGAAAGGGCAGCTGAATGAGAGGTCTGCGCAGGGTTTAGGGGTAGCGATACCAGGCTCGGTTTGACGGCGTACCTGAAATATTGGGGCATTTGCCTCCAGCGGACAACCGCGATCAATCTCCTGTCGAGCGGCCCTTTGTCGGGGCGAACTGCAGGAGCAAATGGGCAGCGGCCCGGCGTTCCTGGGCATGTGAACGGCCCGAACCCGATGCTTAGTTGCTTCATCGCAAAAAAGAATGCGGGGGACACCGAACTGTCCGCCCGCAATGAGGTGACCCACCAGGGATTCGAACCCCGAACCCGCGGATTAAGAGTCCGCTGCTCTGCCAGTTGAGCTAGTGGGCCGTTTGCCACAAGATATTCTATTGAGCTGGGCGGGGCTTGTCAAGTTCGCGGGCGGCTAGGGCCAATCGCATACGCACCATTTCCAGGCTGGCTTTCTTGCAACGAAACAATTGTAAGTCCGGCCCGTTGACACACTTACATACTGACACAATTACAGGAAATCGCGCGGCCGTCTCAGGGCCAGCGCGGAAAGAGCATTCCGATGACAGATCGCAGAGCAGAGCTCGAACAGTATGCTCAACTCCTGATCCGCTTGGGCCTGAACCTGCAGGCCGGACAGTCGCTGGTGATCAAGACCGAGCCCATCCATCGCGACTTTGCACTTCAGGTGGCTGAAGCGGCCTACGACGCCGGGGCCAAATACGTTCAGATCGAGTACAACGACATGCGTCTGCAAAGCATTCGCATTCGCAAGAGCCGAGAGGAGACCCTGGAGCATCTTCCCGGCTATTTCAAAGAGATGGCCCAGGAGCGCAGGGATGACGCCTGGGCCGCGCTAAGCCTGGTTGGCGAGGAGGACCCGTCGCTTCCGACCCAGCTTGACCCGGCGAGACTACGCATCCTGCAGACCGCTGAATACCGCGCCATGATGCCCTGGCGCGAGTCGATGATGGAAATGAAGCAGCAGTGGAACGTGGCCTCGCTGCCCACGCCAGCTTGGGCGCAGAAGGTCTTCCCCGACCTCGCGGCCGAAGAGGCCTTGGACCGCTTTTGGGACGAGATTCGCCGCATTATTCGGCTTGACGCCGGCGACCCGTTTTCAGCGTGGCAGGACCATCTCGACAGCCTCGAATCGGCGCGCTCGACGTTGCAGGCCAGACAAGTGCGCTCCCTGCACTTTTTTGATCCCACGCCCGCCGCAGACGGCAGGCCGTCCACCGATCTGACGATAGGATTGACCGACCGGCCCAACTGGGCGGGCGGCGTGGGCGGACTGGGCGCGTCGAAAGACGACGGATTCGGCGGCAACGGCGAGGAGGACAGAGCCGGCACGCCTGTATTCCTGCCAAACATTCCTACTGAGGAGCTGTTTACAACGCCGCACCGCCTGCGCGTCGATGGCAGGACTAAGACCTCTCGCCCCAGCTTCCCGTTCCGGCGCGAGGTGGCCGAGGTGACTTTTCGCTTCGAAGAGGGACGCGTTGTCGAGTTTTCGGCAGGTGAAGGCCAGGAGATCTACGAACAGTTCTTCGCCGTAGAGGGGACGCGATTTCTGGGCGAAGTGGCGCTGGTGGACGTTTCGTCGCCGATCTTCCAGAGCGGCCTCGTATACTACAATACGCTATTCGACGAGAACGCCGCTTGCCACATCGCTTTCGGTCAGGCCTATCCGATCGGCCTCGCGGGCGGCGCAGAGCTGTCGCCGGATGAGCTGAAGGCCGCCGGCGTTAACAAGTCAGATTTGCACCTGGACGTCATGATCGGTACCCCTACGCTGGATGTCACCGGCCACCTGAGCGACGGCACGAAACTGGCGATCATGCGCGCAGGCCGCTACACACCCGCGGTGCTGGAATGAGCGGAAATCTCGCCCTGGAGCCGTTTCTGATCGGCCAGGGCGTCATGATCCTTGACGGCGGCCTGGCGACTGAGCTCGAAAGAAGAGGGGCCGACCTGTCGGACGATCTCTGGTCGGCGCGTCTTCTGCTCGAAGACCCCGCCTCGGTTCGCCAGCTTCATCTTGACTACTTCGAAGCCGGCGCAGATGTCGCCATCAGCGCCAGTTACCAGGCCAGCTTTGAGGGATTCACTCGGAGAGGACTCAGCCGCAGGCGGGGCGTGGAACTACTGCAGAGCAGCGTGCATCTGGCAAAAGAAGCGCGCGACCAGTTCCTGGCTGCGGCCGAACATCGAGGCGAAACCCATCGACGCCTGCCTCCGCTGGTCGCCGCTTCTATCGGTAGCTACGGCGCGTTCCTCGCCGACGGCTCCGAATATACGGGCGACTTCGGTCTCTCGAAGAAAGCGCTGATTGACTGGCACCGGCCTCGTCTCGAGGCCCTGCTTGGCGCCGAACCTAACCTTCTGGCCTGCGAGACCATACCCTGCCTGGTGGAGGGAGAGGCGCTGGTCGAACTGTTGACGGAGTATAGGGGGACGCCCGCCTGGATCGGATTCAGCTGCCGCGATGACGAGCACGTCTGCCGCGGTGAGCCAATTGCCCGTTGCGTGGAGCTGGCTAACAGCTGCGAAACCGTCGTCGCCACCGGTGTGAACTGTACGGCGCCCAAACACGTGGCAGGGCTGTTGAAAAGGGCGCGGGCAGCGACGCGCAAGCCCCTTGTCTGTTACCCCAACAGCGGTGCCTGCTGGGGCAGCGTCGACGGCGAGTGGCAGACCGGCAGCGGTGTCGTCGATTTTGCTGGCGAGGCATCGACCTGGAAAGCAGCCGGAGCCCAACTGATCGGCGGCTGTTGCCGTACGTCGCCCGAGGATATCCGCAAACTGCGCCGGTTGCTTCTCAACGGTTGACCCCACCCCGGGCTGTTCGGACACCGTACACAACAAACCGGCCCCTGAAGGACCGGCTCTTAAGACTTGCTTTTAGTATTCAGTGGAGAACCGAGAGTCTACTGCTCCTGAACAGCCGCCTCAGCTCGCAGCGAAAGCAAATAGGTCAACAAGTGAGCGAGATCCTGCGCGTCCATATCGTCAGAGAATGTCTGGGGCATTTCGCCTGAGTTGTATCCACTGACGACAAAGCTGTCGGGATCCGTGATACTGGTGTAGAGGTACAGCGCAGGCCCGGCTTCACCCGTCTGTCGGGCCCGCCCAACCGCCGTATCCGCAATCTCAAACCAGGTGGGCGCAATCTCTACCAGGCTGTTGTCGAGCTGATGGCAACCTGTGCAACCGTGAGGAACGGTCAGGGCTTCGCCGGCTGCGGAGTCACCCGGCATCAGGGGAGCAATCGTGTCAGGCAAACCGGCGTAGATCTCTTCATCGGTCAGTACGGCGATGCGGGGCCGCGGGGTGGGCGTAGGCGGCACAAAGACTTCGCCTTCTCCCAGAATCACCATATTCGGCGAAATCAGCTGCAAACTCGGGTCGGGCGCGCATGCGCTGAACAGGACCATGGCTAGCATTGCAGCAGATAGCGTAGTTTTGAGTAACGTACGACGCGCCATTCCCCGTCTCCAACGAAACTGAATAGACTGGACTCGCAAATGAGGTTGGTGAAGCCCCACTATTTTGGCACCATTATATAACAGTTCCGCCGCCATAGCCGCATTTCGCAAGGCCTGAAACACAGTTGGCTTCCGGGCAACAGAGCTGCACAATGCTCTCTATCGCATTGTGTCCCGCCTATAGCACGTGGACCCAAAGGAGGAAGGAGCAAGTGAGTAGAATCAGCGAAGAGGAGGCCCGCCGGAGATTGAGCGCAGAGTTGCCGTCATGGGGGGTGCAAGACGGCGAGCTGCACCGTCAGTATCGCACCGCGAACTGGCGGGTTACACAATTCGTGGCCAACGCCATTGGCTTTCTGGCCGAGGCAGCCAACCACCATCCGCGTCTCGTTCTCAACTACCGTTCAGTCGACATCTTTCTGCACACGCATGACGTCGGAGGGCTGACGGAGAAGGACCTGGCGCTGGCCCAACAGGTTGAAGAGACGCTGAACTGGCCGCCCGATGAGGGAGACGTCTTTGGCAGCCCTCCCAAGTACTGGCTACGCGACTGATACACAGGGCAGCAACTGTGTGCAGCTCCGCCCGTCAGGTGAATCGTTTGCTTGACCTGCTCGGTGGTTTTTTCAGCTCAACCCTAGCTCGGCTCGGCTGTGGATGTTCGCGCCAGGTATGCGCTGTGGAGAACGATGCTGCCTGCAATGGCCGCGTTGAGGCTGTCCACGGCCCCCTTCATCGGTATCGTAACGCAGAAGTCGCACTTCTCACGTGCCAACCTGCTGAGGCCTTTCCCTTCATTGCCGACCACGACGGCAAGGCGACCTCCCAGATCGGCCTCAGAAAGCGGGGTCGCGCCCGGCTGAATGTCCAGTCCTACCGTCCAGATGTCGCTGTCCTTCATCAGGTCGATTGTTCGATTGATATTCTTGACCTGTGCTACCGGAAGATGCTCGACCGCGCCTGATGAAGCATTGCTTACCGCGGGTGTAATTCCTGCCGCCCTCCTCTCGGGAAGAACGACGCCGTCCACGCCGAACGCTTCACAACTCCGGAAGAGGGTACCAAGATTGCGCGGGTCTTCCAGATGGTCGAGGACGAGGAACAGAGGATCGACCTTGCTCTTGCCGATGTCCAGTAGATCATAGAGGTCGGTGTAAGGGAAAGGACCGGTTTCGAGGGCGACTCCGTGCGGATTTAGCTCGTTCTGTCGCAGGCGGTCAAAGAGGCCGCCCTCGACATACCGCAGAGGAATTTTGCGGCTTTCGGCCCTCTGTACAATTTCGGCGAGTCGCCCTTTGGGACGAGATTCGGCGACGCCCTCCAACCAAAGACGGTAGAAGCGGCGTTTGCCCGCACGCAGGGCCTCCCACACCGCGTGCCGGCCCACGAGCAGTTCGCTCATCCAGCGTCCTCGAAGCGCCAGACGGTGCCATCCGGCGTGTCTTCAAGATAAACAGACAAAGAGGCCAGGCCTTCCCTGACTTTGTCTGCCAGCGCCCACTGCTTTTCCTGCCGGAGCTCGGTCCGCAGCGAGACGAGCAGATCGATAAACTCTTTCGCTGCCAGCGAATCGCCCTGGGATTCGCCGGCGTCGGAAAGCGAGAGTCCCAGCACGCCGGCCAGTTCGCGCAGCGTCTCCTGCGCCGCCTGGAAAAAGGGACCCGAGACACCGGCGGCGCGTGCCGAGTTGATGGCCCGCACAAGTTCAAAGAGTTGGGCCAGGGCCGCGCTCGTGTTCAAGTCGTCGTCCATCGCCACCCTGAAACCTGAGCGGGCCGCCTCGGCAGTCTCCCTAAGGTTTTCGGCGCTCTCCCCCACGGTAACCGTCCCGCTAGCCGGGCGCAATCCACCTCGCAGCCTGGCCGCGCTTCGCTCCGCGGCCGCGATAGACTCCTCCGTATACGCAACCGGCTTGCGATAGTGGGCGGTGAAGACCAGCAGCCGGAGCGCGTCGGCCGAGTACCTTTGCAGGAACTCGTCGATTGTGACGAGGTTTCCTACCGACTTGCTCATTTTTTCACCGGAAAGCTGCAACATCCCATTGTGAACCCAATAGCGGGCGAATGGCTTGCCGGTGAGGCTTTCACTCTGTGCAATCTCGTTCTCATGGTGGGGGAAAATCAGATCGTTGCCGCCCCCGTGAATGTCGATCGTCTCGCCGAGATGATGAAGGCACATGACCGAACATTCGATGTGCCAGCCCGGACGGCCCGGACCCCACGGGCTTTCCCAGGCTGGCTCGCCCGCCTTGGCCGCTTTCCACAGCGCGAAGTCGGCCGCATTCTCCTTGCGTTCGTCCGAATCGACCCGTGTTCCCGCAACCGCGTCCTCCTGCCGCCGGCGGCTCAGCTTCCCATAGTCATCATCGTTTTGAACGCGAAAGTAGACACTGCCATCCATTTCGTAGGCATAGTTGGTCTCGCCCAGCTCGCCAATCGTCCGGATGATATTTGAGATCTCGTTGGTCACGCGCGGGTAGGTATCGGCCGGCTTGATGTTGAGGTCGCTGAGGTGCATCAGGTACTTGTCAGTGTAGAACTGCGCCAGTTGAAAGGGGTCCTGGCCCGTTTCCTTGGCGCGGACGATGATCTTGTCATCAACATCGGTAAAGTTAGTGACGTAAGTCACCTCATAGCCGATGTATTCGAGATATCGCCTGATCATGTCGAATACGATTGCGCTCATCGCATGGCCGATGTGGGCGTCGGCGTACACGGTAGGGCCGCAGACGTACATGCGCACCCGTCCCTCTTCGGCAGTCTGAAACGGCTCGCGCTTTCTCGAAAGCGTATTGTAGATGCTTAGCGCCATGGGAGTTTCGTCGCGGGGACGCGCGTGAGGTGTTTGGGACGGAAAGTCGAATTAGCGGACAGATTCGAAGGCGCGGCGGCGTTCCTGCACCTCTTCCGGGACGGCGAAAATCAGGCGGCCGGCATTGGTCTGCAGCACCTTTGTCACGCGCACCGAAATCTGTGCGCCCAGGGACCTGCGACCCTGTTCGACAACAACCATGGTCCCGTCGTCAAGGTAACCCACCCCCTGGTTGGCTTCCTTGCCTTCCTGAATTACGTGAATGCTCATCTCTTCGCCGGGGAGGACGACCGATTTGACGGCGTTGGCCAATTCGTTGATGTTTAGGACACGCACACCTTGAAGTTTGGCAACTCGATTCAGGTTGTAATCATTCGTAACGATGGCGGCGCCCATCTCTCTTCCCAGGTAGACCAGTTTTTCGTCGACATGCTGGGCTTCTACCGGGTCCTGATCGAGAAACTCGATTTCGACATTCTCGATCTGCTGCAGGCGGTCCAGGACTTCGAGCCCTCGCCGGCCGCGATTGCGCCGCAGTACCTCGGCCGAGTCGGCAATATATTGCAGTTCGTTGAGGATGAATCGCGGGACGGCCAGGACTGCCCACAGAAAACCTGTATCCGCTACGTCTGCGATACGTCCGTCTATAATGACGCTCGTATCCAGTAGCATCGTCTGCGTAAAACCGTCACCCTTGCCCTTGTCGAGGAGCGGCAACTTAGGCAGATCCCGCTGGTTCTGGCTCTCGTTCTGAAGACGGAAGAAGGTCAGAATCTCCCGGTGGCGCAACACCATCATGGTTACGCCAAGATAGCCCATTACAATAACGCCGACGAATGGCAAAATGGTCCCGAATGGATTAGGCAGCAGCGAGAGAGGGTAGGCCAGGAGCGCGGCGATTGTCAACCCAACTGCCAACCCTACAGTGGCAGCCATGAGTTGAACTGTTGGGATCTGGCGCAGGCTGGAGCGAAGGGCGTGAGCCGGCCTGAATGTCAGCCACGGAGCAGCGACAAGACCAATCAGTCCGCTGACGACAATCGCCGGGACGATAATGCGTGCGGACGAGAGCGTAAGGCTCTTGAGGGTATCGACACCCGCAAGCTGTCTTCCCAACTCCCATCCCAGCAGGGCAAAAATAAGGGTAACCAGCACCCTCAGGAGCAGCCCCCAACGCATAGCCCGGTCCTCCTGACCAGCAAAGCAGACAATATTGTGACAGAATCATGATACAACACTTGTCACCAATGCGCAATGCCCGTTTTCTACGCTGCGTCTTGCGCAAACAGTATACGACTTTACAATCTCTGTGGAGTCCAAAACGGAACCGGCGGGACCTGTCTGTTCCTGTAAGCGGGGCACTAACTTTCTTGAAGTGACTGATAGAGTCCCAACACTTCGCGGGCGTTGTTGTGAGCAGAGTACCTCTGACTGTAGCGACCGGCTGCCCGTCCCATCTTGGCGCGCAACTCGGCGTCGCGCGCAATCTGCATGATGCGCAGTCCGATGCTGAGGTCATTGTCTGCGGTCAGGAATCCGGTCTCACCGTCGACTATCATGTCTGCGACGCCTGGCGAGTCGATGCCTATCGACGGCAGCCCCGCGGCCGCCGCCTCAATGAAGGTCAAAGGATGCACTTCGCTTGTGCTCGCAGACAGGAAGAAGTCGGCCATGCTCAGAACGCCGCCGATGCGCTCGTAAGTTACCGGTCCGCAAAATGTCACGCGGCCGTCCATATGCAGCTCACGCGCCAGTTGGCGGCATTCGCTGAGGCTCGGACCTCCCCCTACCAGGAGGAGATGCAGCTCAGGGACTTCCTCTTTGAGCGCCGCGAAAATGCGCAAAAGGCGGTCTACGGCCTTTTCGCCGCTCACCCGCCCTACATAGACGCCAACGACCGCCCGCTCCGGGATGCCGTAATCGGCGCGGGAAGTCGCCTCATCAGGTTTGTGGAACCGGCTCAAATCGATTCCGTTGGGAATGACAACGACTCGACCCTGGATGCCCCACGACGGCATGATCGAAGCTGCGCTGCGGCTGGGCGCAATGATCGCGCTGCAGCGCTGGCTGAAACGCTGGAAGAAGGCGTGCAATGCGGTCTCCGACAGCGTTTCAGGCACAAGCGGCAGGTATTGCTGAACGTAGAGGTCGTACCTTGTGTGGCTGGTAAAGACGAGCGGAATATCATAGCGGCGGGCGAAAGTCAGCCCAAAACTGCCGCTGATAAAGGGATGGTGCACGTGGATGACATCCATTCGCTTTAAAATATCGCGGCACCTGGAATCCACACGCACGGATAGATGATAGCCCGTGTCAGCAATGGGGATGCTGGGCAATCGGATGACATTGTGCTCATCTCTGGTCGCCTTGTCCTGCTCTGGGACAAAAAGGTAGACCTGTTCGCCCCACTGATCGAAATGTTCTTTCAGCAGGCCAACATGGTTGACCACCCCGTTAATATGGGGCTTGTAGATGTCGCTGAACAACGCAATTCGCATTTCGAGCGGTCCCGTTCGAAACTTTGTTTTTGAAACGGCCCCTGATGGGTCGGCCCCTTGCGACTGGATCTATTCCGACTTGCAGAAGCGACGGAAGTCCGATACAACATTCCAGTTCGAACCGTCTGCCAATATCTACGTTTGTGCAGGGTAAATTGTTTCAGCAAACCTTCCACAGCAGGTCTGCGCGCTGTTAGGAAAATCTGCAGCAGGCCGACAAAGAGGTGCCCGCGGTAAGGACGCCCTCATTGGCGAACAGCCTCTTGCGACAGTGAATCTCGCGCTGTCCTTGGGGCCAGGATACGCGCAAACACCAGGCGCCAGCCAAGCACAAGGAGCGCCGTGAAGGCAAAGGCCGTTAGGACAAACGGCTCTGTCACCGAGTCTGAAAACAAGTATCCTCGAACCGCAAAGGCAATCAGATCGGCTGCTATGAGCGTAAACGCCGAATTCAAAAGGAAACGACCTGTCCAAGGGGCAGTGGCCCGCGCGTAGGCGCCAAAAGCCGGCGCCGCGATTACCCATCCCAAAAGGAAGGGCGCGGCAATGCGCGGCGCATTCGCTAGCCAGTCTATCGGCCCCGAACCGGCATGAACGATTCGCCCTAGGATGACAAACACCACAAATGCCAGCAGATCGCCAATGGCAAGCACGCGGGCCCAATTCCGACTCATTAGACCGTCAATTCCTGACTGCGAATACACGACGCAAAAATGGTCCCCGAATTCGGTCGAACGGCTAGTGTTCTACGCGAAAAATTGCGAACCGGCCTGCCGAGGAAGTTGCCAGAGTGTTCCCTGGTCGTCAGATGGCTTCGCTCTGGACTTAGTTTAGACTTGCCAAACCGCCCCATGACTTCTACTATACCATATCGCCTGCGGAACTCCTTTCTCGAAAGGCAAATCGTTTAATGTCCCAGCCGAATGACAGGAGTTTTCTGACCGGACTGCAGTGCCTCCGCTGCGGGCAGAACTATGCCCCGGGAGAGCTGGAATACGTTTGCCCCTGCCGACCCAATGCCGGCAGCGACTTGGGACATCTCGACGCCGTCTATGACTACGATTCCATCATTGCTACACGCAAAAGGCTGGCATGGACCGCTGAAGGAAACGACGGCGCATCCACTCGCTCGATCGAGCGCTGGTGGCCCCTACTCCCTGTTAGGGTCGAATCGCTGCCGCCGCTTCCTGTGGGAAATACGCCCTTGCTTCGCCCACAAAGACTGGCAGACGTTGTCGGGGTCAACCAACTTTTCATCAAGGACGATGGCCGCAACCCTTCAGCCTCGTTGAAGGATCGGGCCTCGGCAATCGCCCTCGCCAGGGCGCGTGAGACAGGTCGCGTGGTCGTCGCCGCGGCCAGTACGGGAAACGCTGCCGCCGCGTTGGCCGCGCTGGGCGCGTCCGCAGCACAGGCGACAGTCATTTTCGTTCCCCACACCGCGCCGGAGGCGAAAGTCGCCCAGCTCCTCGTTTACGGCAGCCGCGTGTTGGCTGTTGACGGCACTTACGACGATGCCTTCGACCTGTGTGTAAGAGCGTGCGAAAAGTTTGGATGGTACAACCGCAATACTGGATACAATCCATACATGACCGAAGGCAAGAAGACGGTCAGTTTCGAGATTGCGGCCCAGCTGGCGCAAGCAAGAGGTCCGGCGCGATCGGCCGGCGGCGGAGAGGGCAAATCTTCATTCCAGGCCCCCAATTCAGTCTTTATCTCGGTCGGCGACGGCTCGATCATCGGAGGCGTGTATAAGGGCTTTTGGGAACTGCACCGCCTCGGCTGGATCGAACGCGTTCCGCGCATCTTCGGCGTACAGTCTACCGCCAGCGCCGCAATTCACAACGCCTGGCGCGACGGGTTGGAAATACCCCAGACCGTGGTTGCCGCAACCGCAGCTGACTCGATAGGGGTCAACGCGCCGCGCGATGCGATCAAAGCACTCCGGGCCGTGCGCGAGAGCGGGGGCGCCTTCGTCCTGGCGGAGGACGAGGCGATTCTGCAGGCGATTCTGCCCCTGGCACGGCAGGGCGGCGTATTTGGCGAGCCGGCAGGCGCCGCCGCCCTGGCGGGCCTCTTCGAAGCTCGCAGGCATGGACTTGTGAAGTCCCACGAGACTGTAGTAGTCATCAATACGGGCAGCGGCCTGAAGGATGTGCCCGCGGCGACCGGCGTAGCGGGTGACCCGGTCGTCATCCCGCCACTACTGGAAGCAGTTGCTGAATCGCTCGAGTCTTAAATCAAACTTGCAAAAGGGCTGCCGCCTTGGGAACTGCCAAAATGGGACAGAGAGTCGCTTGAGGGGCCGGGAAGGGTGGAAGAGAGCTGGCTCGCGTTTGCTGCGGCATACCGACAGATTCCTCAGCGCTGCAGAATCCCTCGACGCGGTCCCTCCCTTCGCCGGCGGCCGCTCCCTTCCCCCACGTCGCTGGCGCGATACATCTATCGATCCGATGGCTTTAGGATCAGCATAAACTGAAAGAACTGGAGAGACTGCTGTGAAACGATCGATCGTACCTGGCCCAACCTACGCGGAGATGCGCGACCCCGCGCTGCTACCGGCCGAACTTCGCAAAAGAGCGTCCGACGCACTGACTGAAGAAGAGCTTGCGCCGGTAAACCTCTTCAACATCTGCTGGAAGACCGGCGGTTCAGAGGTTGAGCGCATCGTCCTGCCCAAGGAACTGACCGGCGTCCAGGCCAATATCATCGTCTTGAGTGGCCGCAACTTTCCAAGCGGCTCAATGAAGGTCGGGCCCGCCTACACGACCTTGGCGGAGGCCGAGGCGCTGGACGGCCTCCGACCCGGCGAACGCAGCATCATCGGGCCCAGCACAGGAAACTTCGGCATCGGTACTGCCTACGTGAGCGCTCTGAAAGGTTACCAGGCAATCGTCGTTATGCCGGACACCATGAGCCAGGAGCGGTACGAACGCATTCGAAAATACGGCGGCGAACTCGACCTGACACCCGGCACGGAGTCGGATGTTATTCTCACTCTCGAACGTACGCACAACGAGTACGTCAGCAAGCCGGACTGCTACTTCGTCCTTGCCCAATTTGAGCTGATGCCCAACTACCGCTTCCACCGCCACGTCACCGGCGACGCGGCTGCGCGCGCCGCAGGCGACGTCGGCAATGGCCGGGTCGCCGCCTTCGTCAGCGCGCCGGGCAGCGCCGGCACGCTTGCAGCCGGCGACTACTTGAAGTCGCTCTATCCGGACGCCAAGATCGTGGCTTTGGAGCCCCGCCAGTGTTCAACACTGTTCAATGGCGGTCAGGGGCAGCACCGCATCGAAGGCATCGGCGACAAAATGGTGACACTCATTCACAATGTCTTCAATACGGATCTACTGATGTTGGTAAACGATGAAGAGACGGTGCAAGGAATGGAAGCAGTGCAGTCCGGCACAGAGGTGTTGGCCGAGCGGATCGGCGTTGACCCAATGGAGGCGCAGGCTCTGCGCGGAAAGTTCGGGCCTAGCAGCATCTGTAACATTATCGGCGCGGTCAAGACGGCAAAGTACCTCGGCTTGGGGCCCCAGGACAACGTTGTAACCGTGGCAACCGACAGCTACGACCGGTATCCCTCAGTGAGTAACGAACTCTATGACCGTCATGGCGGCAAGCCTGACGAAGATACACTGGAGATGTGGGCTAAGGCCGCCTTCCTGGGCGCCTCGCTGGGCGAGACGATCGATCTCAACCGGCCGGGCGAGAAGACGCGACTCCAGAATATGAAACGGGACCTGTGGACCCGATTCGGCTACAGCAGCGCCGACGTCGACCGCATGGCAAGTCAGGCCTTTTGGGACGAGGAGTATGGCAAAATCGAGGCGATCGATCCTGCGATCGCGGAGATTCGCGGGGCACTGACGGCTGCGGCTTGAAGCTCACCCCTGCTCGCGGCGGACTGAGTACTTTCCTCCGGCGGCGGTGACGAGAAGCCGCTCGCCCGATATCGCCTGTTCCGGCGCGGTGACGATTGAGCCGTCTGCCCTTTGGATCATGCTATAGCCGCGCGACAAGACGTTCAAGGGGTTCAGGCCTTCCAAACGCGCCGCGCCGGATGACAGCCGCTCTCGACGACTTCGCAGCGTCACCACCGCTGCGCGCTGCAATCGCAGCTCAGCGTCGTCCAGCCGCTGGAGGGCGAGGTCGATCTGGCGCAGCGGCGCATTCCGTTGCAGGCGCACGCGCAGCGCATCCCAGGCCTGTCTTTCACTCGCCACGCAAGCGCCGCCATCACGCAAAAGTTGCAGTTGGATCTGCCGGATATCCCGGAGGAGTTCCTGGCCGTCGGGTGTTGCGGCGACCGCCGCGGCGGTGGGCGTGGGCGCACGCACGTCAGCAGTAAAGTCAGCAATCGTGAAGTCGGTCTCATGTCCGACGCCGGAGATTACAGGCGTCTCGCAGCCGGCAATCGCATATGCGACCTTCTCCTCGTTGAAAGCCCAAAGATCTTCAATCGAGCCGCCCCCGCGCACCAGCAGAATCGTATCCAGCCGTTCGCCTTCAGGCGACCCGCCGGTCCCAATCGTTGCCTCGCGACCATTGCGTTGCCCCTCCAGGAGCAGCGGCAGATCAGCGAATTCAGGGGCCGTGCCGTTTGTCTGGCCCGCTGCTTCGGGAAAACGGTCGGCCGCGGCCAGGGCGGCGGCAATCTGACCGTGTGCGTCTGCGCCCTGCACCTGAGTGGCAAAGAGGATGACTTCGGCCAGGGGCCAGCGCTGACCCAGCGTTCTCAGCACGTCCTGCAGGGCAGCTGCCTCCGGGCTCGTGACGACACCGACCCGCCGCGGGGCTCCTGGAATCCTCCGTTTACGGTCCTCGTCGAACAGTCCTTCGGCTGCCAACTTTTCCTTGAGCGCCTCGAACCGGGCATACAACTGGCCGCGCCCGGCCGGCCGAAGTTCGTCGACATAGAACTGATACCTGCCGCGCTCGGGATAGACGCCGACATATCCATGTGCCAGGACCTGGTCTCCAGTACTTGGCAGCCAAGTGTGGCGAAACGCACTGCCTCTCCACATCAATGCGTCAATGACCGCGCCGCTGTCCTTAAGGCTAAAGTAGATGTGCCCGCTTCCCGCCTTCTTCCAGCTGCCGACTTCCGCCGTAACCCAGATGTCTCTCAGGTCCTCGTCTGTCTCGAACAGGGCGCTAATATGGGCTGTCAGATCCGTGACCGTTACAGGATTCATAAGGAAGCATTGTACCACACGGTTCGAGCCACCCTCACTCCCTGACAACTGACAACTGACCACTGACTACTGACAACTGACCACTGCAGTCCCGCAATCCGCTCACGCCGTCCCCTGCAAGAGTCTCCGAAACGTGCTATACTGCAAGGTTGAATCTGAACGCAACCAGGCTCCACCCGAACGCACCGCATCTCACAACTGCCCGCCCACCTTACCCAAGCCGCCCGCCATGTCGACCTGCTCTGAACTGAACGTCCGCACCCTGCCCCCAGCGAACATCGCTCCGGGCGCAGCCGGCACCAACCGGCAATGTACTACCCTGCAGTCCGCCGCGCCCCCCACCCTCAGCAGGACGAGACGCGCCATGCCGCCCATGCCTGCGCTGCCGCCACCCGCCTCGGTATCCTGTCACGAAAAGCATGCAACCGACACGATATTGCGCACTTTCTGCACCAAAACGACACCTTTTGCGCATTTTCAGTCCAAAAACGACAGGGAACCGACCGCGACCGCATCCTGCTACGAGAGTCCACGCCAATATCCTGTCACGAGGAGAGAGAAAGTTTTTTCAAAGTTGGGCCAATCAGGCCAAAACAGCGCATTCGATACCCTATCGATACCCTGCCGATACCCGATTTCCGAAGAATTCGCAGCCACTCTGCGTCACATCTGGACGCTCCTGGGCCAATCCTGGACAGAATCGGCCCCACTGCTGCGCACATGCGCGACGCTACCGTCCAGCAGGCTGACGCCACCACGGAACTCAACGTCGATTTCGGCGCGCGCTGGCGGAGGGGCCCGCAATTGGGCCCTCTACGCGCCCACAGAGCCGGACGCCGCCATCCCCGCCACCATCGAATCCGTTGCCAAGAACCCCCGTTCAGAAGGGGATGAATCAGGTCGACGTGTCCTGCTCCTATGATCACGTTCGGGCGATGCTCGCTCACCGCGCCCGACTACCCGGCAAACAATAGCGCGCATACCCGTTCTGACATGGCTATCCCCTGATTTGGGATCCAACTTTCGAACCTCTCTTGTAGGCGGAGTGTACAAGAAGAGTAGCCCGCCTTCGCTGGACAGAAGCAGGTAGTGCAGGTATAATCACCGGTACATCGCGAACAAAAGTTCGATTCGATCGACGGAGCCAGAGATGCCGCCATTTCAGGTGATCAGCGATTTTGAACCCATGGGCGACCAGCCCCAGGCGCTTTCCAAACTCGCCGCAGGCATCGGCGCGGGTATGGGGCACCAGGTCTTGCTCGGCGTCACAGGCAGCGGCAAGACCTACACGATGGCAAAGGTCGTCGAAGAGATCCAGAAGCCGACTCTGGTCATCGCTCACAACAAGACGCTGGCCGCGCAGCTCTACAGCGAGTTTCGTGAGTTCCTTCCCAACAATATGGTCGAGTACTTCGTTTCCTACTACGACTACTACCAGCCTGAGGCCTACATCCCCCGCAGCGATACCTATATCGAGAAGGATGCTCAGGTCAACGAGGAGATCGAGCGCCTCCGCCTGGCCGCGACCAGCGCACTCTTCAGCCGCAACGATGTCGTCATCGTCGCCTCAGTCTCCTGCATCTACGGCCTCGGCAGTCCCCAGGACTACGGCCAGGTCGCCCTGAAGCTGAACGTGGGCGAGATGGTGCGCAGAAACCAGGTCCTCCGCCACCTGGTCGACATTTTCTACGAGCGCAACGACACCGCACTGCAACGGGCCAAGTTCCGCGTGCGCGGCGACGTCCTGGAGGTGCAGCCCGCCTACAGCGACAACGCCCTGCGCGTGAGCTTCTGGGGCGATGAGGTCGAGCGCATCAGCGAAATCGACACGTTGACCGGTGAGATCCTGGACGACTTCCCCGAGGTCGAGATCTTTCCGGCCAAGCACTTCATCACCCACCAGGAACAGGTACAGGAAGCGATCGTTGACATCGAAGCCGAACTGAAAGTGCAGACCGAGCAGCTGCAGGGCCAGGGCAAGCTGCTCGAGGCCCAGCGCATCGGCCAGCGCACCCGTTACGATATCGAAATGCTGCAGGAGATCGGCTACTGCAACGGCGTCGAAAACTACAGCCGTCACCTCGCGCGGCGCCCGCCCGGCAGCCGCCCATGGACCCTGCTCGACTACTTTCCGGCCGACTGGCTGGTGATTATCGACGAGAGCCACATGACGATCCCGCAGATTCGCGGCATGTACGCCGGCGACCGCTCGCGCAAAGAGGTACTGGTCGATCATGGTTTCCGGCTGCCCAGCGCGCTCGACAACCGTCCGCTCAAATTCGATGAGTTCGCCGAAGTCGTGAAGCAGGTCATCTACGTCAGCGCCACACCGGGCGACTACGAGATGGCACAGGCCGCGCAGGTGGTCGAGCAGATTATCCGTCCGACAGGTCTGCTGGACCCGATCGTCGAGGTGCGGCCGACCGAAGGCCAGATCGAAGACCTGCTCCACGAGGTGCACCGCCGCGTAGCCATCGGCCAGCGCGCGCTGATCACGACCCTCACCAAGCGAATGGCCGAGGACCTGGCAGAGTATCTGGCCGATTTGGGCGTCAAAGTACAATACCTCCACAGTGAAATCGACACGCTGGAGCGGGTCGAAATCCTGCGCGATCTGCGCCTGGGCGTCTACGACGTGGTCGTCGGCATTAACCTGCTGCGCGAAGGTCTGGACCTGCCGGAGGTCACGCTCGTGGCAATTCTGGACGCCGACAAGCAGGGCTTCCTGCGCAGCGAATCGTCGCTCATTCAGACGATCGGGCGCGCCGCCCGCCACGTCGAGGGTCGCGCGATCCTCTACGCCGACAAGACGACCGACGCAATGGAGAGCGCCATCGGCGAGACGAATCGCCGCCGCCGCATCCAGGAGGCCCACAACCTGGCGCACGGCATCGAGCCGCGCAGCATCGTCAAGAGTATCCGCGATCTGACCGACCGCATGAAGGTTATGTCCGAGGAGCAGGCCGACTACGTCGTCGACGGCGACGGTGACGGCGCCGCGCCCGATCTCGCTTCCCTCTCCCCGGATGAGATCGTGCGCCAGATCGCCGACCTGGAAGAGGAGATGCAGGAGGCCGCCCAGAAGCTGGAGTTCGAGCGCGCCGCCTCCCTGCGCGACCGGGTCATCGAACTGCGCCAGGCGTTGAAGCTGGAGCAGGTGTAAGCGCGCCGCGAACACCGCGACGCGCCCGGCCTCCCAAGCCATGCCCTATCGCAGCAACCCTGATTGCGGCATCTGCTCGCTATCCTGCCCTCTTTGACGTGATCTGGCCCCTATGCGAACATTGAACTGTGCGGGCATAGAACTCCCGCTTCACACCCATTCTTGTGAGTAGACGACGAAGATGACTGGAGACGTCCGCGGCGTCGATATAACCGCTGAAATGCAGGTGGCGTATCTTGACTACGCCATGAGCGTCATTGTTGCCCGCGCCCTGCCCGACGTGCGCGACGGCCTCAAACCGGTGCATCGGCGTATCCTCTACGCCATGCACGACATGGGCATTACCAGCAACAAGCCTTACAAAAAGAGCGCCCGCATCGTCGGCGAAGTCCTGGGCAAGTATCACCCGCACAACGACACGTCGGTCTATGACGCCATGGTGCGCATGGCCCAGGAATTCAGCCTGCGCTACCCTCTCGTCGACGGCCAGGGCAACTTCGGCTCGATCGACGGCGACAACGCCGCGGCCATGCGCTATACCGAAGCCCGTCTCGCCACCATCAGCGACCTGATGCTGGCCGACATCGAAAAGGAGACGGTCGACTGGCGCGACAACTTCGACACGACCCTCAAGGAGCCGGGCATCCTGCCGGCCGCCCTGCCCAATCTGCTCGTCAACGGCGCCAACGGTATCGCCGTCGGCATGGCGACCAACATCCCTCCCCACAATCTGGCCGAAGTCGTCGACGCCACCGTCTACCTGATCGATCACTTTGAGAGACGCGAAGAGATCGGCGTCAATGACCTGCTCAAATACATCAAGGGGCCCGACTTTCCCACCGGCGGCATTCTCTTTCGTTTCCGCCGCGGCAGCAAAGGCGAAGAGGAGATCGACGCCGTTACCCAGGCGTACGCCACCGGCAGAGGGCGGCTGATCCTGCAGGCAAAGGCCCATTTCGAGGAGATGAGCCGCAGCCGCAGCCGCATCGTCGTCACCGATCTGCCCTACCAGACCAACAAGACCAATTTGCTCGAGCGGATTGCGCTGCTCGTGCGCGACGGCAAGATCGATGGCATCACCGACCTGCGCGATGAGAGCGACCGCGCCGGCATGCGCATCGTCATCGAGCTGACCCGCAACGTGCAGCCGCAGCTGGTGCTCGACCGCCTCCTCCGGCTGACGCCGATGCAGCAGACCTTCGGTATGTCCCTGCTGGCGCTGGTGAACGGCGAGCCGCGCACACTCACGCTCAAGCAGATCCTGGTTCTGTTCGTCGAGCACCGCCAGAAGATCATCCGCCGCCGTTCGGAGTTCGACCTTGAAAAGGCCCGCGCCCGTTCCCATATCGTCGAAGGGCTGCTCAAAGCGCTCGACATTCTCGACGACGTCATTCGGACGATCCGCCGCAGCCAGCGCGTAGATACGGCGCGCAACAACCTCGTGAGCGAATTCAGCTTCACCCAGGCCCAGGCCCAGGCCATTCTGGACATGCCCTTGCGGCGGCTGACCGCACTCGAGCGCAGACAGCTGCAGGACGAGCACAAGGAGCTGAGGCAGCGAATTGCATACCTGGAGGAGCTGCTGGCCGACGATGCCAAGATTCTAGTCGTCGTGCGCGATGAGCTTATGGCCCAGCGCGAGCAGCACGCCGACCGCCGCCGCACGCAGATCGTCGAACGCGCACAGGGCACGCTCACCGCCGCCGATCTGCTGCCCGACCGCAGGGTCTGGGTCGCCCTGGGCGCCAACGGCGAGCTGCGCCGCCGGGACTTCAGCGGCATCAGCCGCGCCGGCCTGCGCCAGGCGGGTCAGAACGCCGCGCTCGCCCTACTGACGGCCAATACGCGCGATCTCCTGTACATCCTTTCCGCCGACGGACGCTGCCGCCGTCTCGCCATCCATGAGATCCCCCAGGAAGGGCGCCGCCATCTCGCCGACCTGACCAGCTATAGCCGGCGCGACGGCATCGCCGCCATGCTCGCCCTGCCCCAAGACGCGTCCGAGGGCTTCCTCTTTCTCGTCACGCGCCAGGGCAGCGTCAAGCGCATCGCCCTGGCCGAATGCGCCCAGACACCTACGGGCGCGCTGGACCTGATGCGCGTGGCGGCCAAAGACCAGCTCGTCTGCGCGTTCGTGACGCCCGGCAACGGCGAGGTCGTTCTCGTCACCCGCCAGGGCCGCTCGATTCGATTTGCGGAGGAGCTGGTGCGCGTGATGGGGCGGGCCGCAGGCGGCGTCGCCGGCATCAGCCTGAAGCGCGGCGATGAGGTGATCGCGGCGCTGCCTGTTGCGCCCGAGGGCGAACTTCTCACCGCGACGGCCGCCGGTTTTGTCAAGCGCACGCGCATGAGCGAATTCGGCCCCCAGGGCCGCGGCGGCGGCGGCATTATCGCCCACAAGATCAGCGAGCGCAGCGGCGAGCTGGCCGCCGCCGCCATGCTGACGCCGGAGCATGCGTTCGCCGTCTGCGTAACCAGGCGTGGCGTGGCCAAACCGGTCGCGCTCGACGAAGTCCCGTCCAGTGGACGCAGTGTGCAGGGTTCGCAAACGGTCGACCTGGCGCAGAGCGACGCCGTCGCGTCAGTGCATGCCGTCTCGCCGGTCGTTGTCTCGCTGGAAACTCCGCCCCCGCAACACGCGCCGCAGGCAAATGGTAAGGTGAGCGGCGCAACCGGGCAACGGGCTTCTAAGCGTGAAACTGATGCTCGCCCTGTGGAAGGCGCCACGACGCGCAATGGTCAGGCGACCAGTGAGTCGGCGCCCAAACGCCGCAAGCGGACGATCAAAGCCTCGACCGCAGACAAAAAACCGGCGCCAAAGAAGAAGCGTGCATTGGACAGTGAAGCGCCCAAACGGCGAAAGCCGGAGGCGGGCAAGCCGGCCCTCTATACCGATAAGGAAAAGCCCGCGCCGCAAAGAGCCGGGCCCAAGTCAAACGCGCGCACATCAGAGCCGCCGAAGCGGGCCGCCCGGGATGGCGCACGGCAAACCGCGACCGAAGCCGACGTCAACCGCCCCGATAAGCCATCCGTTTCGACCGCACAGAAAAAGCCCGCCGCCAACGCTTCCACGCCGCAGCCCTCCGCTTTAACCGGTCATGACCCAAAGTCTGCGAAATCAGGCGATACTCGTGCGGAAGGGAGTCCAAAACGCGCCCGCGAAACAGAGGATCAACCGGTGCAGGGGCAACTGCTCAATGAGTCGCCGCCCGCCCAGGCCTCAACCAAGCGCAAAGGGAAGCTGGACCGTGTGAGCAGCGTCCCGCGCAAACGGAAAAAGATGTAACACCGAAAAAGAAGCTTTTCCTGCTCTGTCGCTGTTCCGTAGAAAACGTCAAATCCGACCGCCGTCTCCGCTGGGGCGGCGGAATCTCCCACAAGTCGGTGTGAAGTAAATCGCAGCCGCATTTGCGGCTGCGCAGTCGGGAATTGGTGTGCTTTGGAAAGTCGAAGTGCCGCTCTACTGTCCGCCGATCAGGGAGGCCAGTTGCTCGTCAGAGCGGTGGCTGCGCCGCCAGAGGATAGTGGCCAGCACGCCGATAAGCAGGGGTACTGTCGCGGCCAGCGACCAGCGCCAGGAGATGCCGCCCTCCTGCGGGGCAGTCACCGCGGCGCCGCTGGCCAGCCGCCGCCGGTGCTCAGCCAGCAGAGCCTGCTTCAAGCGCGCGCGAAACGTCGGCGACGGCTTCACAAACGGGAAGAGCCTGTCGAGAAAGGACACCATCTGCGCCAACTGCTTCTCCTCTGCCTCCGTCAGCGCTTCGTCACTCGTTTCATCAGACGCTTCAGCCTCAGTTTCGGCGCGCGCCGATGGCAAAAAGGGGATGCCGCTCAAAAAGCCTACTCTGAACTGCCGCCACCAGGCCAGTCTATTCGCGGTCTCCATTGGTTCCTCCGCCTTTTTCCGCTTCAGGAACGGGGGACGCCCCGTCGTCATCTAGCTGTTCGCCCAGATCCTTGCGCAGCGCCGCCAGTGTGCGGAAGTATAGCGATTTGATCGCACCCTCGCTCTTCTGCATCAACTCACCGATCTCCAGATTCGTCAACTGATCGCCGAACTTGTGCAAAAGCAGCCGGCGCCGCTCTTCCGGCAGCCGTTCAATCGCCGCCCACAGTGCCTCTTCCCCTTCGCGCCTCTCTACTGTGGCCTCCGGTTCGTCACGCCTCTCGCCTGGAAAAACCAGCCCGTCGATCGGAAGAAAGGTCCGCCGGCTCTGGTCCCGGTGCCAGTTGGCGACCAGGTTATGGGCAATGCGGAAAAGCCACGCGCCGAAGGGCAGCCCTCTGTCCTCGTACCTGTCCAAGCGGTCCAATGCCCTGTAGAAGATACGCGCCGTCAGGTCTTCCGCGTCCTGAACGTTCTGCACCCGGCTATACACATACGAATAGATGCGATCGATATAGCGTTCGTACAGTTCGCCAAATGCCTGCGGATCTCTCTGCGCCTGCGCCACCAAGGCCGCTTCAGCCGCCCGCTCCTCCTCCTGTTGCGTCGCCGAGAATTGCGGTTGGCTGCCGTTGGCGCTGCTTTCCCCCCCGGTCGAAGCGTTCCCTTTCATACCTTATAACACGCTTTTGCTTTAATGGTTGCGGAGCGTAAAGTGGCGAGAACTTTGCCGCCGACCCAACGCACCCAGGTCCCGGGCACCGTACTTTGGAGCGCTCCCGCCTTCTCGTCACCGTCTGCGATTGCCTCAATTATAGAGAATCCGAGCACCGGTTGCCAAACGAGCTCTGACTCCTACTCCCTTTCACCCGCTCTGTTTTCGATCGGCTGTGTTTGCGATCGCGGGTAGCCCTCAGCAAGAGTTGCGATCCCGCGCCAACCGTTTCGGTTTGATCCACACGCCGAGGTTTGGCCGCAACTTTCCACTGTGCTATATTTGCGGCATTCACTCGAGACTTAGATTACGTTCCTGACGGACGGGAGGAAAACGTGCGCGTTAGCTGCTTTCAGGAGAATTTGTCAAAGGGCCTTTCGATCGTCGGTCGCGCGGTATCTTCCCGTAGCACACTGCCGGTACTGGGCAATATCCTGCTGGAAGCCAAGGACAACCAGCTGCGGCTGGCCGCCACCAATCTGGAGATCGGCATCAACTGCTGGGTCGGCGCCACCGTCGACGATGAAGGCGCCATAACCGTCCCCTCCCGCCTGCTGGCCGAGTTTGTCAATAGCCTGCCGGCCGGCAAGATCGATATGGAGCTGCTGGTCAGCAAGCAAACGCTCCGCCTGCGCAGCGCCAACTACGATGTAAACATCAAAGGCATCGACGCCCAGGAGTTTCCTGTAATCCCGACCGTCGATAACGGCGAAGGGCCGGAGGAGGCCGCCGAGACTCTGGAGGGGCGCACCATCGCCTTAGAGACCCCGGGGCTGACCAAGATGATCGACCAGGTCGTTTTCGCAGCGGCCACCGACGAGAGCCGCCCGACCCTCACCGGCGTCGAGGTCACCTTTGCCCAGGAGCGGCTCTCCCTTGCCGCCACCGACGGCTACCGCCTCAGCGTGCGCAGCATCGAGGTCGACGAGGCCTTCACCGAGGATATGTCGGTGGTCGTGCCGGCCCGCCACCTCGGCGAGCTGGGCCGCATTATCGTTGACGCCGACGAGGAGCGGCCGGTCCAGGTCACCGTCACGCAGGCCCGCAATCAGATCCTGTTCCGTGTGTGGGGTAAAGGGGCCGAAAACCGCGGCGCCTTCCATCAGGTCGATCTCGTCAGCCAGCTGATCGCCGACCGCTTTCCCGACTACCGGGCGATCATCCCCAAGAGCAACAATACGCGTACCGTTGTCGGCAAAGAGGCCTTGCTGCAGGCGACGCGAGTCGCGCAGCTCTTCGCCCGCGACAACGCCAATATCGTGCGCCTCAAGATCGAGTCCGGCGACAACGGCGGTGTCGGCAACCTGCATCTCTCCGCTACGAGCCCCGAACAGGGAAACAGCGAAAACGAGCTGGATGCAATGGTGGAAGGCGACGAGCTGGAGATCGACTTCGACGTTCGTTTCCTGATCGACGTGCTCAGTCAGATCGACGAAGAACAGGTCGTGCTGGAAACCACACAGTCTAACCGCCCCGGCACAATCCGCCCCGTCGGGCTAGGCGACGAGGAGTTCCTCCACGTCGTCATGCCGATGCACCCGCCGCGCTGAGCAAGTCGCTCGCAATTTAACCGGACGGCGTTGCGAAGCACTCAAAGGTGGAGCGCAACTGCTGGAACCCACCTACGCCACCCTCTCCAATCGCGGCCCCTCCGGCGTGTCGTGGACCTGCCACCCTTGCGCTGCAATCTCATCGCGCAGCGCGTCAGCCACAGCCCAGTCTCGCTCGGCACGCGCAGCCTGACGCTGCTCCGCCAGCTCTAATATCGACTGCGGCGTCGGCTCCTTCGCCGCCTCATCGCTCGCGGACTGAAGGGCGCACGCCCGCTGCCATATCGCATCGGGAATGCCCTCCTGCGCCGACGCGGGCATTCGCCAATCTCCCAAGGCTGTAACGGGAAAGCGGGTACCCTTGCCAAAAACCTGCTCCCCTGTAGTCGACAGCACCGTCGCGCCGCCCTGGCCCACAAGCTCACACTCGCCAGCAGACGGCTCAATCACCACGCCCGTGTTCTCGTCGATGCCCAGCACCGTCACGTCCGCCGGCAGCAGTTCCAAAAGCTCAGCGAAACGCGGCAGCCCCATGTAGCAGCGGCTCGTGTCCAGCTCCTGCCCGCCGTCGTTGTTGTTCCAATGGGGAACTACGCTCAACCGCAGCCCGAAATCGCTGAAAAAGGCGAGGCCGTCGATCCAGTGCAGGTCCTGGCCGACCTTGTAGATCTCGTAGACCGGCAGCGCGTAGCGGCCCGACGCCACCGTCGTGGCGCTCGAAAAACAGATGGCAGCCCCCAGCCGGTGACGCGCGCGCAGCGCATGCCAGGCGTAGCTGTCGCGCAGCTGCCGCACCGTGTAGGAGGGGCTGCCCGGCCCCATAAAGAGATAGTCGCTCTCGAAGAGCGCCGTTGCCAGCCCGGGGTCGTCGGGATCGAAATCGGTGCCGCGCTTGCGCGCTGGCACAATCGAAACCTGGGGAGAATAGTTGCGCAAATGGCGCTCAAGGTAGGCGCCGACCTTGCCCGCCACCGCGGGCGAGTTCAGCTCAAAACCGGCCGGCGTCTCCAATATGGCAACCTCTACCGGCGCCGCCAGCCGGCGCATCACCCGTTCGTGGATGCGGTGCGCGCCCGGCGCGGTCTCCCCCGACCCGAAGAGCGCGATCGGGCCGATCGCCGAAGGCGCCGCCGCGTCGCTCTGTGAGCCTGAAGTGCTCATCGCGAACCCCCTCTTCCGAAAGGAGCGAAGTTGCGGGGAGCACTCGCTCGCGTCCCCATTCGCGCTTCCCAACACGCGCCGGCCAGCTGCATCCAGCCTCTCTCCTTCGCCGCATTCAATATGCTATACTGTGAAAACAGTTCCGAGGAGGTCGCCGCAGGTCTGACACCGCTCCCCTATGAAATCTCTCTCGCTGCTCGTCTTCACCGCGGGCGCAGTCACCCTGGGCGTCGAACTGAGCGCCGCCCGTCTGCTGGAACCCTGGTTCGGCAACAGCCAGATCGTATGGGCGGCAGTGATCGGCCTGATCCTGCTCTACCTGGCCGTGGGTGCCTGGCTGGGCGGCAAACTGGCCGACCGCTTCCCTAGCCTCGGCGGTCTTCTCACCCTCGCCGCTTTGGCCGGTCTCGGCGTCGCCCTGACGCCGGTCATCAGCCCCCCTGTGCTGCGCCTGGCCGTCATCGGGCTCAATGACTACCTGCCCGGTCTGCTCGCGGGCTCGCTCTTCGTCGTCCTGCTGCTCTTCAGCCTGCCCGTCATCCTGCTCGGCGCAGTCAGCCCGTGGGCCGTCCGTCTGGCAGTCTCCGACCTGCAGCAGACGGGACGCGTCGCCGGCCGGCTCTACGCCATCGCAACCTGCGGCAGCATTGTCGGCACTTTCCTGCCGGTCCTGTGGCTGATCCCCGTCTACGGCACACGCTGGAGCTTCTACCTGCTCGCCTGCTGGCTCCTGACCGTCACCCTCCTGACCGCGCTGGTCAACAAGCGCAGCCGGCGGCTCTCCGGGTTCTCTTTGCTGGCTCTCGGGGCTACGTTGACGCTGGCAATGCTCGATCCGGGCAGCGTGCGCGCCCAATGGGACAGCCAGAACGACAGCCCAATTCTATATGAAGACGAATCTCTCTACAACTATATCGTAGTGAGGGCATGGGGCAGCGAACGCCATCTCCAGCTCAACGAAGGCGTTGGTCTCCACAGCGTTTACCATCCCGACAGCCTGCTCAGCCACGGCATCTGGGACTATTTTCTGCTGGCGCCTCTCTTTCGTCCCCAAGGCCCGCCAGCAGCCCACGAGCGGGTCCTTGTCATAGGCCTCGCCGCCGGAACAGCGCCCAATCTCTTCAACCAGGTCTACGGTGCCGTTGAAACCGTCGGCGTCGAGCTCGACCCCCAGATCATCGAGATCGGGCGCCGTTACTTCGGTATGACCCAACCCAATCTGACGGCTGTTGCGGCCGACGGTCGGCGCTGGCTTCAGGAGCAGCCGGACGACGTGCGCTTCGACATCGTCCTGGTCGACGCCTACCGGCCGCCCTACATTCCATTCCACCTCACCACGGTCGAGTTCTTTCGCCTGGCGCGGGCGCATATGACCGAACAGGGCGTGCTGGCGATAAACGTCGGCCGCTCGGCGACAGACTTCGCTCTCGTCGACGCGCTCGCCGCGACCCTGGCAGAGGTCTTTCCCTCTGTGCTGGTCGTGGACGAACCGGGGCCGCCCGATGACCTGGGCAACTCCCTCGTCGTCGCCGCCGTCCAGCCGACGTCACAGGCCGCCTTTGCCGCCAACGTCGCCACGCTGCCCCTATCTCTCCCGCCCGAGTTCCGCCAGTTTGCCGGGCAGAGTCTGTCCCGCGTCCGGGCCGCGCAGCCACCCGCCGGCACGCCCGTTTTTACCGACGACCGCGCGCCGGTTGAACAACTGGTGCACCGCATCATCTGGGGCTTCTTACGCGCCAGAGCACAGCCGCATGGGCAGCTGCTGCCTGCGGCACAATCAGCCTGAGCCTGCAATGACGAATGGAGTAAGCCATTTCAAATGAACCGTCTACGAACCCTTTTGGGCGTATTTGCCCATCCCGACGACGAGAGCTTTGGGCCGGGCGGAACGCTGGCGCGTTACGCCGCACAGGGCGTGCAGGTGCATGTCATCATCGCAACCGACGGCGACGCCGGCACCGTCAACGAAAGCCACCGCCGCCAGGACAATCGCACCCTGGCCCAGGAACGCAGCGAAGAGCTGGCCCGCGCTGCCGTCCATCTCGGCATCACCAGCATCTGGAATCTGCCTTACCGCGACAGCGGCATGCGCGGCTCGCCCGACAACGACCATCCCAGGGCGCTCGTGCAGCAGCCGGTCCAAAGCCTGGCGCTCGAATTGGTCGACTATATTCGACGTCTGACGCCCCATGTCGTGATCACCCACGATCCCTACGGCGGCTACGGACATCCCGATCACGTCCGCTGCTGCGAAGCGGCCACCGTTGCCTTCTATGCCGCTGGCCAGGAGATCGCAGCGCCCGCGTCCCCGGCAGGCGCACAAATGCCGCCGCACCGACCCCAAAAGCTCTACTACACCTGTTTTGACAAGCGCATGCTGCGTTGGATCGTCAAATTCATGCAGTTGACCGGCCGCAACCCCCGCAAAGTGGGCCGCAACGAGGACGTCGACCTCGTCCAGATCGCCGGCTGGGAAACGCCCATCCACGCCCGCATCGACGTGGACGCCTTTCTCGACCAAAAGGAACGCGCCAGCCGCGCCCATGCCAGCCAGTACAGCGGCGGCCCCTCCACATTGCGCGCGCTGCCCAGACCGCTGCGCCGACGTCTCTCCCGCTACGAAAGCTACACGCGCGCCTTTCCCGCGCCCAGCGCCTACCAGGAACCCGACCTGTTCCACAACGTCGTCTATCACGGTTGATGCCGCCAACGCCCCCGACACTTCGCCTCCTATCCCGTAACGGCAGAGGCATACATTTCCCATTGCCCCCGGCTCTGACAAAGCGCGAAACTTGGGCTGATTCATGGCATAGTGTACGATCGAAGCGATTTCTTCGGTTCTACAGCGCATGACTTCGGGAGACCTAAGGGGCGAATGTGATGATCTCAGGAAAAGCCGCCAACCGCTGGCTTGTGTTGACACTCGTTGTGTTTCTGGCCGTTGCCGTCTCAAGCGCGGCACTCTCTGCCGAACTGGCGGGCGAAGAAGTGTACACGGTCTCCCAGGGTGAAGTAGTCGATGACGATCTATACGTCGGCGCCAACGAGATTTACATCAACGGCATCGTAAAGGGAGACCTGATCGCAGGAGCTCAATATATAGAGATCGGGCCGACTGGGGTCATCGAAGGCGACCTTTGGGCGGGAGGTAGCAGCATCGTTGTCGCGGGCGTTGTGTTGGACGACTTGCGCGTCGCGGCTGGCGGTGTCGAAATCTCCGGGCTGGTCGGGGATGATGCCATTGTGGCCGGTGGAGGAGGTCCCTTTGACTTCTCTTTCGACGCCGAATTCCCTTCCATCGAGCAAGGGCTCCGCATCAGCGGCGAAGTCGGCGGTGATCTCTTCGCCTTTGCCGGCGGCGCCGACATCTCCGGCTCGATCGGAGGCGATTTTTTCGGCGGCATGGGCGCGCTCGACTTCGCAGGCGTGATTGCCGGCGATGCCAACATCCAGGCCGGTGAGTTTGATATCGATGATGCCGCTCGTATCGGCGGCGAGCTCAAGTACACCGCTGCCGAGCCGCTCGAACTCCCCTCCGGTATCGCCCGCGACATCAGCTTTGAAGCCCAGGAACCCGACGAAGACGTTGGCGGTTCAATTGTCGGCGCCTTCATCCGTTGGGTCCTTAGAACCGCCGCCATTGTCATCGGCGTCGTCATTCTTGGATGGCTGCTCCTCCGTTTCCGGCCCAACACGCTGCTCCGTCCGGCGGCGGCAATCCGCGCAAACCCGCTCCAAACCGGCGTTTACGGCCTGATCGCCGCGGCCCTGCTCATCTTCATTCCTATCGCGTCGGTCATACTCGTCCTATTCACCGCTGCTCTCTGGGGCGTGCTTCCAGCAGTCGCCATGTTCGTTTTCCTCGTCTCTGCCTCCGCTCTGGTCTGGTTCTTCAGCCCGCTCCTCACCGGCTACTGGCTGGGCGAAGCCATCGGGCGACGGATGGGCGGGGACCGCGCGCCCTTCTATCTGCTGCTGCTGGGCACATTGCTGATCGTCATTCTGGGGCGGATCCCGGTTCTCGGCTGGATCGTCTACCTTCTCAGTTTCGTGCTGGCACTCGGCGGGCTCCTGCGCAGCAGCGTAAGCACGGCCGATACACGCCCCGCGGCAACGGTTGCCGGTTAGCCGGTCGCGCCTCGACCCCCTGGGCCCGCGCGGCGCATAGTCAAGAGTTCATAGGAACCATACGGTACCTGGGGATGTCAGCCCCATGCTCGCCATCAACGAAAAACTCTACACGGGCGATGTCGTGCAGATGCGCAAGGCCCATCCATGCGGCGGCGATCAGTGGGAAATCGTGCGCGTCGGCGCCGACATCGGCCTTCTGTGCCAGGTGTGCGGCCGGCGCGTGCTTCTCCCCCGGCGCAGATTCGCCCGCGGCGTGAGGAAATTCGTACGCCGCAGTCCGGAGGCTGAGATAGAACTGAATGACGGTCACGGGAACGGCGAGGAGTGAAAACTCGCAACCAGGCTTTCCAAGTTTTGCTTACGTCAATAGAGGAAAAGGTCGATGCAAAGAGACGAGCTGGTCCGCTATCTTGACGACACACTGCGCATCAACGAGGTCGCCGACTACGGTCCGCAGGGCTTACAGATCGAAGGGCGCCCGCAGGTTGACAAGATCATCGGCCTGGTCGACGCGCACCAACCCTGCGTGCAGGCTGCGCTTGACCGGAGCGCCGACCTGATGCTGGTGCATCACGGCATTTTCTGGGGCGGGGCGAAGCCGCTTGTAGGCAGCTACGGCCGCCTCGTGCGCGCCTTCGTCGAGCACGACCTCAACCTCTATGCCGCCCACCTTGCACTCGACGCACATCCGCAGTGGGGCAACAACGCCGAACTGGCGCGGCGTCTCGGCCTGATCGTCACTGACTGGTGGGCCAACGTCAAGGGCACGCCGCTCGCAGTCCTCGCTGAGTGCGAAGTGCCGCTCCCTTTTGATGAGCTTGTAGATCGTTACCGGGAACGGGTGGGGATGCCGCGCCTCGTTCAGGCCGAGGGCCCGGCCCTGGTCAAAAAGGTCGGCATTCTCAGCGGCTTCGGCGCCGACAAGATCGCCGACGCGGCCGGCCTCGGCTGCGATGCCTATATCACCGGCGAGACCAGCCATTCCCAATACTACGAAGCCGTCAACGCAGGCATCAATCTCCTCTACGGCGGCCACTACACATCCGAAACTGTTGGCGTACAGGCCCTCGGCGCACATCTGGCCGAGCGATTCAACGTCGACTTCGAGTTCGTAGACCTCCCGACCGGTCTCTGAGCAGCCTGACCGGTCTTTGCGCAGATTGAACGAACTGCCGGCCGCCAGTGCGCCGGCCGGTCCCCCAATAGAAAGCCCGCCGCAACCATCATTGCAGCGGGCTTCGTCTTCGCGTGTTCAGGCGCCGGCGCAATCGGCCGCCGCGCTCGAACTAGCCCTATGCTCTAGGTGCCGGCTCCAGGCCGACAGCCTCCGAGAAGAGGCCGAGCACCTCCCCCTCCTCCGCATGACGGCCTTCAGCCTTCTTGCTGTACACTACCGTATCGTTGGCAAGCACCTCGAAAAGCCCGCCGCCCGACGGGATCATCTTGAGGCTCTCAATCGCCGGCGTGAAATTCTCCAACAGGTCGGCCGCCGCACGGACGGCTCGGGGCGTGTAGTTTCATTGCACGCAATATTCAATACTGACCTTGTACTTCTCCATGGCTCTCTCCTCTGGCTAGGCGGTTTCTCCGCGCCGGATAAGTTGATTGCCCTGCCGATATTGTAGCCGAACTCTTTCCGATGGGCAAACGGTATAATCTGGTTTAAGCGCACCCTCAAGTTTCTTCGTTTTCAACGCCGTGGATCCATCCCGGTCACGACATGATCGGTTCGGAACAGTGCTGATTCGCGGCGCGTAAGGCCGCGTCAATCCGGAGAAATGTGCGCCCTCTACTTTGAACTGCTGCGATGTCGATGCTATAGTATCCCCATGTCAAAAGAGAAACCTTTCCCTTCTTCCCACACGAATGGGAACGACAGTCCCGCACCGAATTCTCAAGATTCGCCGGAACCCCCACCACGAAGTCGAAGTCAGCCCCTTTGGTCGCGACGCCGCTTTCTGCGCGCCGCAGTTGTCGGCCTCGGTGTGCTCGCGGGCGCCTGCAAGAACGGCAGCGGAACGCTTGACGCCTCCTCCTTATCGGCGTCGGCCACCACCCCTGACGCCCACCACAGTTATTTGCCTTGGGTCGAAATGCGAGGATTTCGCTCTGCTCTCGCCAGAGCGACGCCACAGCCGCCCGACCCGACGGCAACCCCGGTCCCAACCGACACGCCGGTCCCGACCAACACCCCAACGCCGACCGTTACCCCCTTTCCGCCCGGTCCGCCAAGCAAGTTGGGGCTGTTCATCACCCGCAATCATCCCAGCGTCTTCAATCTTCTGCGCACCGGCGGCGTTGCAGTCGTCAAAACGTTGGAGTTGGACTTCAACTTCGCGCGCCAGATAAAAGAGGCCGCCCCGCGGGTCAAGCTCATCGGGCGCATCGACCTGCCCCAGCTGCAACTGAACAACCTCAATGCCAGGGCCGCCGCGCAGGACTACGCCAACCGCCTCTGGCCCTTGGCCGACCACCCGGAGCGCCGTCGCCACTTCGACGGCTGGGAAGCCTACAACGAGCCGGTTGCAGGCAACGCGGATGAGTTCAAACGCCTCGCCGAATTCGAGGCTGAACGCACGCGTCTCCTCGCCCAGGCCGGCCTTCGCAGCGTCATCGGCAACTTCGGCACGGGTCAGCCCCCGCTGGAAATGTGGCCCCATTTCCTGCCCGCAGTCGCCGAAGCCCAGGCCCATGGCGGCTGGTTGGGACTGCACGAGTACTCCGCGCCCACCATCTACTACAATACCACCCGCGACGGCCGCGGGCGCTACCCCGGTGTGGGACCGCATGACACCGGCTGGCTGACCCTCCGGTACCGCCAGGTCTACAATCAGTTCCTGATACCTGCCGGCCGGGCAATTCCGCTGGTAATGACTGAATTGGGTGTCGACGGCCTCGTTACAAATCGTCCAGGGCCTGCAAATGCTTTGGGATGGCAGCACTTCCAGGAGTACTGGGCACAGCACGGCTTCGGCTCCTGGGGGCCGGGCGCCTATGCCGAGCAGCTGGTCTGGTACGACCAGGCGATGCAACAGGACTCGTATGTCCTCGGCGGTTGCATCTTCTCCCTCGCGGGCAGTCCCGGCTGGGAGTCCTATGAGATCGGTGGATTGGTCGAGTCGGTGCTGCATCAGTACTTTAGCGTCCATCCCCAGCGGTAGCCGTCGTCGCTGGCCCGTTTCATGCAGGTCAGTGCCGACGCCCGCCCACGACCCGGTTGCAAATCTTCTCGATGCTGGAGTTGTTGAGCGACATTCATCGCGGCTTGGCCAGGACCGGCATCCTGTTTTTCATTGCGCTGGGCCTGTGGGCGCTCTGGTTTCGGTTCCGTTCCCGCCCGCTGGACGGCAGCTGGTACGGTGCGGCCGCAATCGGCGAACTGCTGATGGTCCTGGAGTTCTTGCTGGGATGGGTCCTCTACAGCCAGGGCCTGGGAGAAAACCTGGCGCGCGCCTTTGTGCATATTCTCTACGCCGTCGTCGCCGTCATTACCTTGCCCGCAGCCTATCTGTATCTGAGCCGCCTCAAGAACGAGAACATTAAGACAATCCTGTTCGCCATCGTATGTTTCTTCCTCATGGAGGTTATCATCCGCACGCGCTTCGTGGCGCTGGTTTAAAGTATCCTGACCGTTGTCCATTCGAGAACGGCGACCGCACCGTCTGCCGTTCGCCGCGAATCTCGCGACAAGCTTTCCCATGTCCCGTTCCGTCCTGGTGCTGAACGCAACTTTCGAACCATTGAGCCTGGTCTCCGTCCGGCGGGCGGTCGTGCTCCTCCTGCGCGAAAAAGCCGAATTGGTCGAAGCGACCGAGCGCATGCTCCACAGCGCCAACCACGCCTTGCCCGAGCCGCTCGTCATCCGCCTGACCCGCTACGTTCGCCTTCCCCACCGGTCTGTACCGCCAACCCGCGGCGCGGTCATCCTGCGCGACGCATACACCTGCCAGTACTGCGGCGACACGCCCGGCAAACACGGTCTCACCGTCGACCATGTGGTGCCGCGCTGTCGCGGCGGCGACCATAGCTGGACCAATCTGACCACCGCCTGCAAGCGCTGCAACCACAAGAAGGGCAGCATGGTCCCGCGCGAAGCCGGCATGAGTCTGCTGCGCCGACCCTTCGAGCCGACCTACGTCGCCCTCGTGCTCCTCAGCAACCCCACAGCCGCCTCCCGCTGGGAATCGATGATGAGCGCGTCATTCTGACCGGTCGCATTAGTCAGTCCATCTCTTGCCCGGCGTACGCCCAACAGATACCAGAAACTCACCATGAACGAAGCTGAACAGGAAACATTGGACGCGGTCATCCGGCGTATTCGCGATCTTAACGAACAGTCGCTCTTGCAGCTTTCCCAATACGTGGGCTATCTCAAGTGGCAGGAGGAACTGTGGCACAGTCTCATGGAGGAGGAAGGCGCCGGCGATGACGAGTTTGTCCTCGTGTGGCAATGCGACCTCCTGGAGGCCTTTCCCGAGTCCCGCCAAAGCGCTACGCGCACGTCCGACCTGATGGAAGTGCGGCTCGACACGGCAAGCTGCGGCCTCGTGCAACGGCCTGCCCTGTGGCAGCACCCACCGGTAGAGGGCAGCGCTGTCGTCGAATACGAACTGCGCGTTCCCGCCGAGGTGGACCGGCTTCGCCTTCGGTTCGCAATCGGCATCCGCGACGGCGCCCAAATGCAGGACGACAACTTCTGCGCCTTCCGCGTTCTTCTCAACGGCGTACGCGTTTGGAGCGATACGAAGCAGACATGCAGCTGGGAGCGCTTCGTTGCCGATCTGCCGAACCAGGCCGGACAGCCTGCCGTCCTGCAGCTGATGACCGATGGCCTCGGCAACAGCCGCTGGAATTGGGCCGTCTGGGCCGAACCGCAACTCCTCGGGTACGCTGCCAACCGCGCCCAATGAGAGAATCGGAGGGGGTCCCCGCTTCTCCTTCGCTCTCCCCTCGCCCGACAAGGTAGCGCGCCCATGCCCGTACTCGACTTCATCGCCTGGGTCCTGCTCGTCATCTGGGCTGCCCTCCTGGTCGGCGGATTCCTCTTCCGCAGATCCCTTACAGCCGATCGTCTCGTGCCGCCCTGGGTCCATGCAGCCTCTACACTTGCCCTGCTTTTTCTGGCCTGGTACGGCTATTTTCTCACCCGCCCCGGGACCGACAGCGCCCGATACGCGCTCGGCCTCGCAGCAGGGTTGACCTTCGCCGCTTCGGGGGGCCTCCTTCTGGCGGGCCCGGCCACGCCCATGCGAATGCGCTTCGGCTTCTCCGCCTCCGCCCTCGGCCACCTCCTATTCATCGTTTCATTGGCCCGATTCGAGCCCGCTCTCGACAGCCCCCGCTGGATCGCCTTGTGCTTGTGGCTCGCCATAGGCTCGCTGGTCTGTCGCGCTATGCTGACGCAGGCGCGCGGCCTTGAACCCAGGCCCGCAACCGCGACCGTTGTATACCTGCTCCTGCTCTTTACGACGACCGGTCTCGGCACCGGGCTGGCGCTAACCCGTCCCCTATTCGGCACGCTGGCCGCGGGGACAGTTCTCCTCCTTCTCGGCGAACTGTCTCTGCTCACCCAGCGGCTCCTGCCCCGGCGTACGCCGTCGATCGGCAACGCCGCCCGACTGCTCCGCTGGCCCGGCCTCGTGCTCATCGTCCTCTCCGTCTGGTCGGCCCTCCAGGACTTTGCCTGAATCCCGCCCCTTGTCGGTTAACTCGTTTTCATTTGCTCAATTGTTCGCTATAATGCCTCGCGTCGACAATGTGCTTGCGCCATTCCAAACCCAACGTACAACTTATCATGTCTACCAATACGTTTCCCTTCGGTCAGGAAGTCGCCTGGCAGCCTAACGCTGAATGGATCGCGCAAAGCAATCTGCAACGGTTCATGGATCGGCATGGTATAGATTCCTATGACGCCCTTATGTCCCGCTCCGTCGAAGACATCGGCTGGTTTTGGGACGCGGTGATGAAGGACCTCGACATTCGCTTTGAGCAACCCTATTCGCAGATCGTCGACCTCTCAGACGGCGCACCCTTCGCCAGATGGTGCCTTGACGGGCAGATGAATATCATCCACAACTGCCTCGACAAGTGGCAGTCTACGCACACCGCAGCCGAACCGGCGCTCATCTGGGAAGGCGAGGAAGGCCGGACCGCTACGCTTAGCTACGCCGAGCTCAACCGCGAGGTCTGCCGCTGCGCCAACGCCCTTCGTAGTCTCGGCATCGGGCCGGGCGACGCCGTCGGGCTGTACATGCCCATGATCCCGGAACTGGCTGTTGCTTTCCTCGCAGTGGTCAAAGTAGGCGGCATCGTCTTGCCACTCTTCAGCGGCTACGGCCGTTCCGCCATCATCAGCCGTCTTAACGATGCTGACGCAAAGGCGGTATTCACTGCAAACGGTTTCCTGCGCCGCGGCCGAACCGTGGCAATGAAGACCACGCTGGACCGTGCACTGGCCGACGTTCCAACCGTCCGCCATGTCGTTGTTTGCGAACGGCTTCCCGCCATGTCAGATGCCTCGCGCATCGACTGGATTCAACAACGCGACCACTGGTGGCATGAACTGATTCCGCAACAGTCGACCCAGGCCGAGACTGTTCCCACGCCAGCAGAGACCCCGTTGATGATCATCTACACCAGCGGCACGACCGGTCTTCCCAAAGGCGCGCTCCATACCCACTGCGGATTTCCCATAAAGGCCGCCCAGGATATGCGCCACGCCATGGATCTGAAGCATGGCGAGCGCATGTATTGGATGACGGACATGGGCTGGATGATGGGGCCCTGGCTGGTTTTCGGTACGCTGCTCAACGGCGCCACCATGTTCTTCTTCGACGGCGTAGGCGACTTTCCCTCGGTTGACCGGGTTTGGGAGCTGTGCGCCAGGCACGGAATCACCCATCTCGGGCTCTCGCCAATGCTGGTGCGGTCCCTGATGCCCCATGGCAGCGACCCGGTCAAGCGGCATGATCTCTCCGCGCTGCGCGCGGTCGGCTCCACCGGAAGCCCCTGGGGCCCCGCCAGCTGGCGCTGGGTGTTTGAGCATGTGCTCGAAAGCCGCAAACCGATCCTCAACTATACCGGCGGCACCGAAATCAGCGGCGGAATCCTGGCCGGCAGCTTCTTCAAACCGCTCAAGCCCGCCGGCTTTGGCGGCCCGATCCCGGGCATGGACGCCGACGTAGTCGACGATGCCGGTAACCCCGTACGCGGGCAAGTAGGCGATCTTATCATCCGTCAGCCCTGGATCGGTATGACGCGCGGCTTCTGGCGCGACAACGAACGCTACCTCGACACCTACTGGAACCGGTTTGACGGGCTGTGGGTTCACGGCGACTTCTGCGCCATCGACGAGGACGGCATCTGGTATATCCTCGGGCGCAGCGACGACACCATTAAGGTCGCCGGCAAGCGGCTCGGCCCGACTGAGGTTGAAACGCTTGTCAATCGACATCCCGACGTAACCGAGTCCGCGGCTGTGGCCGTGCCCACCTCCCTCGAGGACAACGACATCGTCGTATTCGCTGTCCTCAGACCGGGCATCGAAGCCAGCGAACTGTTGCGCACCACCCTGCAAGAAAGCATCTCCCTGGAATTGGGCCGCCCCCTCAGACCGAAAGAGGTCAGATTCTGCGCCGCACTCCCCAAAACGCGTAACGCCAAGGTAATGCGCCGGCTGATCCGCGCCGCCTACCTCCGCGAAGACCCCGGCGACACGAGCGCCCTTGAAGATCCCTCAACCTTGACTGCGATTCAGAACGCGGCATGAACCTCCTCGCCCTCGAAAATGTCTCCAAGCAATTCTCCGAACGCCTGCTGCTCGACAGTGTGAACCTCTCGATCAATCGCGGCGAACGCATCGCCCTCATCGGTGTCAACGGCAGCGGCAAGACGACGCTACTCCGTATCATCGCAGGGCAAGAGGTCCCCGACAGCGGCCATATGACCGTCTGGGGCGGCGTGCGCGTCGAAATGGTGCAACAGGAACCGCAGTTCGACGAAGAGGCCACCGTCCTCGACCAGCTGTTCCGCTCCGACTCTCCCCAGATGCGCCTTCTGCGCGACTACGAGAGCGTGAGCCGGCGCCTGGAGAAGGAACCGGCCAACCCCACCCTGCAGCAGCGGCTTCTTCAGCTCTCAGAGGAAATGGAGCGCAGCGGTGGCTGGACCGCGGCCGCAAATGCCAAGTCGGTCCTCACCAAGCTCGGCATCAGCGATTTCGACGCCCGCGTCGCCACCCTCAGCGGTGGCCAGCGCAAGCGCGTCGCCCTGGCGCGCGCCCTCATCGACCGCGCCGACCTGCTGATCCTCGACGAGCCGACCAATCACATCGACGTAGACACAATCGAGTGGCTCGAAGCCTATCTCACCACCGCGCCCGGCGCGCTGCTCATGGTTACCCACGACCGCCACTTCCTCGACCGCGTCGTCGATCGCATCGTCGAGCTCGACAGGCGCCAACTGGTCTCCTACGAGGGCAACTACAGCCGCTATCTAGAGTTGCGCCAGGCGCGCCACGACCGCCTGGCCCAGGCCGAGCACCAACGCCAGAAACTGCTCAAGCGAGAGCTCGAGTGGATACGGCGCACGCCGATGGCACGCGGCACCAAGCAGAAGGCCCGCCGGCAACGCGTTGCCGAGCTCCAGCGCATCCACTACGACTCGGACACCGACCGTGTCGTGATGGCGCTCGCCACCCGCCGCTTGGGCAAGACCGTCCTCACCGCCCAAGGGCTGACGAAACTGTACGCCGGCGCGGCCGCGGTCAAAGGGATCGACTTCTCGCTTGAGCCAGGCGACCGGGTCGGCCTTCTCGGGCCCAACGGCGCCGGCAAAAGCACATTCCTCGACCTGCTCGCGGGCAAAGTCGAACCGGACGCTGGTCAAATCGACTGGGGCAGGACCGTGCGCCTCGGCTACTACGACCAGCAGACCAGCGATCTGCGCGACTCGCAGCGCCTGCTCAAATTCATCGAAGAGGAAGCCCCTCTGATCATGGCGCGAGACGGCAATCGCCTCGAGGCAGCACAGATGTTGGAGTGGTTTCTTTTCCCGCGTCAGTCACAGTGGGGACGTATCGGCAGCCTCAGCGGCGGTGAGCGCCGCCGCCTTTACCTCCTCCGCACCCTCGTTCATCAGCCCAACGTGCTGCTCCTCGACGAGCCAACCAACGACCTCGACGTGCAGACGCTGACAGTGCTTGAGGAGTTTCTGGACGCATTCAACGGCTGCCTGATCGTTGCCAGCCATGATCGCTACTTCCTTGACCGCACCGTCGACTTCATCCTGCCATTCGAAGACGGCGTTTTGGGCAAACGCTATCCCGCGCCCTACGCCACCTTTCGCCGGCTGCGCGCCCGGGACAATAGAGCCGCCCGCGTCGTACCCGCACCCGCCCCGCGGCACGCAACCAATGGACGCGAAAAAGCCGGGCCGCGCACAACGATCGCAGGCCGCAAATTGAACTGGCAGGAACATCAGGAACTGGCGCGACTGGAGGAGGAGATCGCCGCTTGGGAGGAGGAGCAGGCGCGCCTGCAGCAGCGCATCAACGACAGCGGCAGCGACTATCAGAAATTGCGGAGCCTGTCATCGGAGCTGAACGCTCTCGAGACGTCGCTGGAATCCGCCTTCAATCGCTGGGCGGAACTGTCCGAGCGTCAGGAATCCTGAGGGCGGCGCTCAAACTGGCGACGCAGGGCCTCCAGCGACTCCTCCGCGTAAAAGTACTCGAAGTGATGGCATCCCAACACGTCGACCTGTAGCCCGGGCCAGTTGCCGCCGCGCACGCCCCGCGCCGATGCCACCCCGACCAGCAGGTCATTCGGCCCCAAGACCTGGTCCAGCCCCTTGTCCAGAATGCGCGTCAACTCCGTCTTCGAGAACAGTTTGCGCCAGTCCACCGGCCCGTCCATCTCGGCATTGACGCCAATCTGTACGTAGTACTGCACTTCCACCTCATTGCGCGGGTCATTGAGCTTCTCATACAGTTCCGCGCTCGGCGCCAGGTCCTTCACCCCGGTTATCGTGCGCGAGATTCCCATCGCCAGCAGCTGCGCCAGCAGCTCATACTGCATCAGGCCGGCCTGGTTGAGAATAATTGTGGCCAGCCACGGGATCAGACGGTGAGATTCCGCCAGCGCGGTGCCCGTGTTATGCGCGCCGACCATGAACACACGGTCCACAAACTGGTGTCCGCTCTCCATCTCCACGCAAACACGCGCCACCTGCGTTCCCATGCTGTGACAGAAAATGTCCAGCGGCGGACCCTTTTCAGTGCCGAAACCAAGCCGGCGCAGCTGTACCGTCATCAGCAGCCCGCTCTCGCGGATGCTCGTGTTGATCGTCTCGAAATCGTACGCCAGCGCCAGGTCGTAGTCATCCATCTTCATCAGGTTCGGCAGCGCCCGCTGCACCAGCTTCTCCGTGCTGCTGCCGAATCCGTGCGTTATGAGCAGGACGCGGCGCGCCTGCGCCACATCGTCGGGCGTCACCTTTGAGTAGATGGGCGTTCCTCCCGCCTCACAGCTCACCTGGCGTACGCCCAGATCCGGCGGCAGCTTCTGATGGATCAGTTTGTACAGCAGCACGCGCACCGCATGTTTCGTGTCCCGAACCGGCGGCTCGCTCCCAAACTCCTCTTCTTCCGCGTCCGCGGTGCTGTCAACCGCCAACTCAGCGCGGCGCCACTCCTCCTTCAGTCCGGAAACCAGCCGCCGCACAGTCCTCCCCAGCCGCCAGCGCGACGCGCTCCCCGCAGTCGCGCCGCTCACCCCTATGTCAGGCGCCGGCAGATGCGTGATCTCCATCGCCATCCGCCGCCTGTTCCCATTCTGGGATGCCGTCTTCGCTTCCACCGGATGCCCGACCAGGTAGTAGTACTCGCCATCAAATGCCACCGGCACAACGCCCGCAATCGACGGATCATTCTCAACACTCAACGCAATCCGCAGCGGCGTCTCAGCGCTGATCGCCGACAGCTGATTCGACTTCGTATCCAGCACCAGCACACCTGGCGACGCTCCGGGCTTGTGCGTAAATGACAGAGGCTGGAAAAACTCAGCTGCTTCAGGATTGTTCAACCCCGGCGGCAGAGATATCGGGTCGTCCGCATCCCACGCGAAGTGGCTCAGACTGGCGACGTAGAGATGACCCGTCAGCCCGGCCGGTTTCTCAACTGTTATGTCCAGGTCCGTACCCACTACGATCGTTTCCGCCTTCTGCGGCAGGACACACTTCTCCTGTCTACTCTGCGCCGTAACCGCAACCTGTTTCGTAATCCAGCGGTCGTGGGTATCGTCCCGCTTGACACGCAAATTACGGACCCGCGGCCCGTCGTAACGAATGCCGTTCATCAACTCGGCCAGGGGGCCAAAAGCCCGCGTCTGTTCCGAGCTGGCCGGTTCGTTCAGGTCCGGCATCTCAAGCACGTCGAATGAAGTGGGCACGCGCGTGGCGAACACCTTTAGGATCTCGGTCGCCGATTCCGCGCCGGGGGCCTCTACTGCAGGCTCGATATCGTTTACGAAGAACGCCTTCCCCGGCGCAACCAGCTGATAAGGCGCCCGTTCCGGGAAGACGCGCCGGATGCCGAAATGGGAGGACAGGCTGAAGACGGTCACATAGAGGTTCTCGGCGCTGTCGTTCCGAACCGTGAACCAGAGCTTGCGCCCCGGCGGCAGGACGCCGTCCTGTGCCAAAGGCTCGCCGTCCTTCGGCGCGGTGAGACTCGCCCGCGAATACGTCTGTGCCTCAACGGTCAGCGCCCCGTCCATTAGCGCCATCGGCGCAGGATTGCGCAGCTCTCGCACATTGTTGAAGGTCGCCAAGTGATGCAGGTAGGCAGCCGTTTTGGTCGCGCCCGCCTGCGTACGCGGCGGCGTATCCCACACGATCTGCGTGCCGCTCCCGTCCTGGATAACGTAAGCCTCATTCTCAACCGCTACATGGAAGCGAGTGAAAGGGCTGCTCCGCCCCACCGCGTTCAGAAAGGGCGAGGACGGCGCTGTCGTCAGCTCCGCCAGCAGGAACGGGTCCGCGCAAGATACTTCGTACATCAGCCGCTCATATCCGTAAGCCGTCACCTTCACCCTGGCAGGCAGGCTGACTGCGGCCTGCCGCACCCCCTTAATCAGCGCATAGGACGAGTCCACCCGAGAATCGATAACCTCTCCGCTGCCAATTTCCCGCCCCTCCAATGGGCCGCTGCCTGCCGGATACAACGACACCTGGCTGCCCGGTGTGAGTCCGACCGCCGCGCCGCCGCCGATGCGGATGATCACGTCATTGCCCGCCTCGCCTTCCTCCTGCACGCCGATCACGTTCAGGTAAGAGCCGGCATGCGGCGCCAGGTCTCCGAAGACCGCCCGCTCGCCGGGGCCTTCCAGCTGTGGGAGCTGCCGCGCATACACATTGTGGACATGCGTCTGCACCGCGTCGTGGACCTCCCGCCACGTCATCTCCGGGCGAAGCTCCTGCAGCTTCTGCAGCAGGTAGAAGGTCATCGCCCCGTACCAGGCGCCATTGGTCGGCGAACGGTACTCGTGGCTCATCTCCTCGTCGCGGCAGCCCGCCAGCAGTACGTGTTCGTTGCCAAACTTGCGCGACCAATGTCGCCCGCCGACCGGCTTGCGCGTGTGGCGGCCAATCACCGGTTGCGTGCGGCCCACCTCGGGCAGCAGCGTTTCCGTTGGGCGCAGACGGCGGTCGGCCGCGGTCCGGCGCACCGGAACAAGCGCGCGCGTCCCCGAACCGGCGTGGCAGCAGTCCAGGACGACCGTCACCAGCGCGCCCTTGCCCTCTGCTAGCGCGATGAGCGCGGCCAGCTCTTTGTCCACTATGTCGTAGACCGGCCTACCGTTCTCGTCGACCGTGCGGCTGTCATACGGCACCAGGGTCTCGTCGTAGCCGTCCGGCTCATTCGGGTCGATCGAGATCGTCTGGGAGCCATGGCCGCTGTAATGGAAAAACAGCTGGTCCCCGCTTTCGGCCTGCTCGATCAGCCAGCGCCAGCCGTCGATGATATTCTGTCGCGTGGGCAGTTTTGTGGCAGGTTCAACGCCCGTCGAAGTCAGCAGACGGATGTTGTCGATCGGTACCTTCAGCCGCTGTGTCAGGAAGCCGTAGATCGCCCTGGCATCGTTGGCGCAGCCGCCCAAATCGGCGATGATGTTGCTTGCATAGAGGTTGATGCCGACGACAACAGCGAAGAGCCGCGCAGATTCCATTGACCTTCCTCAGGAGCGGGTGGGACGCACAAACGTACTGCCGTTGGTCCCGTACGGTTTACGGGAAATAGTTTGATCATAGCACAATGGCCGCGCAAAGTGTAACCGCAATTCACAAAAGTTTAACTGTAGTCAAACTGTCCAGCTGGCGCCGGAACGGCTTCGAAAAAGGGGCTGGAGAAGAGGCAAAGAGCCGAAGGAAGAATGAAAAGGAGAGAGGATCCCGGTCCTCTCTCCTCGCAGCAGGGACTTCGGTTCCCGACGAATGGCGACGGAAACCAGGCCCCCTGTCACGTCCAGCAAACTGTATCAGCCTCACTCACCGCGCGATGACTGACCCTGCTCGAACCAGGCCGGCGGATCCGGCAGCGACGCCATCAGAACCTCATAGAACTCCTGCCCCTGCCGCGTCTCGGCCAGGGAACCCAACCGCCCCAACTCCTGCTGCAGCGCCCGCCGTCGGCCCTGCGCGTCTCCCAGCCGTTCAGCCGAGTTCTCACCCGCCAGCGCCACCAGCAGCGCCATGCGGCGCAGCGGCGCAACATCTTCCCACCGAATCGGAGATTCCGCCGCGAGCGTCCACTCCTGCGTCTGCGGCTCGCCTGTGCCCGGGTGATGCCAGCGCAATGAGAGTGAGCCCAGCGGCCCCGCCGCGTCTGCCCGCGGCTTCAGCCGGTAGACGACGGTGTTCTCCTGTCCGACGTGCAGCTCGGCGAAGTCCTCCTCGTCATCCTCGAACGACTCGTTCGACTTCGCCCGGTTGAGATAGCCGACCAGCCGCCACTCCTCGACCGTGGACGGGTCCCAGGAGACCTGGGCGCGCGCCTCGTCGGCGGCCGTGGTGAAGAGCTGTTCGAAGGACTCCTCCCACATCATTCCCTGCGCCTCCTCGGGCGAGTAGACGTAGCGGTACCAGCCGTCGCCGTCGTTGCTCACCTGCTCCAGGAGTTCGTCGTTATAATTGTCGATGCCGACGCCCACCGCGACCAGCCGGATCGGATTGGCCTCGGCCCGCTGCCCGCCCAGGGAGGCGATGATAGCCTCAGCACGCGTGTCGCCCACGTTGGCCACGCCGTCGCTGACGAAGAGAACGTAGTACAGCGCGTCCGAGTCCAGGCGTCGCGCCTCCAGCGCCAGCTCATAGCCCGCGCGCAGGCCGGCCTCAGCGTTGGTGCTGTCATTCGGCCGAAACCGGCGCAGCGAATCGGCCAGCGTCGGATCGTCCGGGGCCGCGTGCCGCACCGTGTACTCGCCCAATACAAAGCTTGAGAACTGCACCAGCGAGATGCGGTCATCCTCGCCAAGATTGTCGATTAACCCCTGTACCAGCGTGCGCGCCGTCTCCAGCTTGTTGTCCTCCCTCATCGAGCCGGACGCGTCCAGCACCACCGCGATATGCCGCGTGGACGGCCGTTCCGGCGGCGCGGCCGCGCTCAGACCCATCAGCGCCAGCCAGGAATTCGGGTCGAGCGGATCGGTCGTGATCGTCAGATCGAGGTTGAACGACTGCCCGTCATCGGGCTGCGGATAGTCCCAGCGCAGCGCGTTGAGCCACTCCTCCACGCGCACGTCATCCGGTTCCAGGATGAATCCCTCGCGCGCCAGCGCCAGCGAGCGGCGCCACGACGCGTCGTCTGCATCGAGGCCGAATGTCGATGTCGTCTCCAGGCTCGTCGGTACCACTGGCGGCAAGTGCGCGTCCGGCTGCCGGCCGCGTCGTTCGCGCTTCCCTGATTGCGGCGCAGCAGCGCTTGCAATTGATTGCGAGCTTGACGAGGAGGATCGTACTGCCGCCTGCCTTCTTGGCCCCGCGCTTTCCTGCATTGCCTCCCCCGCTGCAGAAGGGTAGGCCGGCGCGCCACAGGCGACCAGGATCAGCATCAGCAGCGCGAGAAGCACTCCCCGCGCGATGCGCTTTAGGTCTTTCAAGCCGCGTAGGCGGCTAGTTGATCTGTTTCCCGTCAATGTGTCAGTTCTGCGTTGCATCTCTTCTCTCCTTTTCGCTGTGGAATTACGCGCGTCTTCTGAGAGATGATGGCAGCAATGAATCGGGGATGATTTCTGCTCGCGTGCTGTCGCCGCGAACGCGCAGAGGGACTTGGGTAATTCGGAGGCAATCAAACCTAACATGTGGGCGGCACCTTGGCGAAATCTGGCGCCGGAAGATGCATGGGCGCAGTGTCCGGTCGAGTCATGCACCGCTGCTGTTCTCCGGCAAATGCGGCTGCGTCTCCTCGGCATATCTTGACGCCCTGGCCTGCTTCTCGACAATCGAGGGCAGCGTAAAATCGTCCTCTTTGCCGATCGCCAACTGGGAGAATTTCCGTCCCTGGGGTATGACCCGGTTGTCAAATGAGCCTATCGACCTGTTGAAGGCATCCACGGCACTGTTCAAACGTTTGCCTACATCCCGATAGTAGTCGATGAACTTCAACATGCGACCGTGCAGCTCAACGGCCTCTTTCTGTATCTCTTCTGCGCTCTCGGCGATGCGATGCCGCTGCCAGCCGTTTGCTACGGCCCACAGTAACGAAATCAGCGACGCGGGCGTGGCGATTGCAACGCGTCTGCCCATGGCATACTCGATCAGCCCCGGTTGGGCGCTCAACGCCGCGGCCAGAAACTGGTCGCCCGGGACGAACATCACTACAAAGTCAAGGGAACCTTCCACTTGGGCGCCGTATTCCTTCTTCGCAAGTTCGTCGACCTGCGATTTCAGCGCGCCGGCGTGCCGTTTCAACGAGGTATCCCTCTGCGCTTCGTCCTCGGACTGCTGCGCATCAAGATAGGCCGCGGTCGACGCCTTCGCGTCCACCACCACCGTTCGGTCTTCCGGCAGCCGCACCGTCAAGTCCGGCCTGATCTGTGAATCCGCCCCCGTGTTCTGCTCGGCAAAGTCGCAGTATTCCTGCATCCCCGCCAGCTCCACCACGCGCCGCAGTTGCACCTCTCCCCAACTGCCAATTTGTCGGTTGTCTGTCAGCGCGTTCGACAGCTTGCCGGTTTCCGTCGCGAGGCTCTGGCTCTGTTGGATCAGCGACTCTATCTGCGGGTTGAGCTTGTCATAGTTCTGGGTCAGCGGCTTCACCAACGCCTCAAACTGCTCGTGGCGCTGCTTGAAATCGCCCTTCGCCGCCTCCAGCGTCTTGCCCAGGTTTTCCTGCGCCAAGTCCAGAAACTGCGAATTGCTCGCCTGCAGCGCCTGGCTGGCCGTCGCCTGAAACGTCTCTCTCAACTGCTCCTTGGCCGTCTCCAGGATCTGCTGCGCGCTCTCCGCCTGCGACAGCTGGCCGCGCAACTCCGCCACGGTCTCCCTGTGCTCCGCTTCTATCCCCGCCTCGCGGCCCTTGGCCCGGTATGACTGTACCAGCCAGCAGGCCGCGCCGCCCACCACAATGCCTATGACCGCCGCAACGATCGCTTCCATCGCTTTCTCCCCGTCCGTGCGCTATCCATGAACTTTGCCCATCCTAACGCACATGCTCATGCCTTCGCATCTTGCAGCGCTTTCGCCAGCCGGGGCAGGACCTCGCCGCTCTTGCCCTGCAAAAAGAGATTGGCGCGGTCGGAGATTGGGCTGCGTTCAACGTTGATGTCGATGATCGTTGCTCCGGCCTGCCTCGCAATCAGCGGCAGCTGCGCCGCCGGATAGACCAGCCCGCTCGTGCCCGCAACCAGCATCACATCGCTGCCATGCGCCGCCTCCGAAGCAGCTCTCAAAGCATCCAGCGGCAATCCTTCGCCGAACCAGACGACGTCCGGCCGCACCAGCTCGCCGCAGGCCGCGCACGCCGGCGGATTTGCCGCGCGGCGCTCCGCTTCTCTCAGACGATGCGGATGCGCGCACAACCGGCAGCGAAAACGGAACAGACTGCCGTGCAGGTGAACGACGCCGACGCTACCCGCCTGCTCGTGCAGGTCGTCAACGTTTTGCGTCACCAGATCAAACTTCTCAATGGTTCGTGCGAGTTCGGCAAGCGCGATGTGGCCGGGGTTGGGCGAGGCCGCCTCCAGCTGCTGCAGCCGCCACATATACCACCGCCACACCAACCCGGGGTCCCGTTCAAAGCCCTCTGGCGAGGCCAGCTCAGCCGCGTCAAAACGGCTCCACAACCCGCTCTGCGCGTCGCGAAAAGTCGGCACGCCCGATTCCGCGCTCACCCCGGCCCCCGTCAGGCAGACAACCGCAGAGGCCTCGCACAGGGACTGCGCGGCCTGGGCTATGAGGGGCTCTATCTCTTCCATTTCCGCCCACCCTCAAGGATTGCCCATCTGCTGCTCCCACATTACGCACCACCGGCCTGCGAAGTTTCACGCGCCGAACCGTTTCAGCCGCCCTGCGTGCGCCATCGCCTGCGGGATCAGCGTCGTTGCGTGAAAGACACCCAGCTGTCCCGCCGCGCAAGCTCGCTCGCCGAACTGCCCCCCCGCATCCGGCATCGCACGCGGGCTCCAGAGCAGCGTTGGCACGGGATGCCAGCTGTGGCTGCCGAGCACCGCCGGTGTGCTGTGGTCCCCGGTTACGATCAGCGCGCCCGGTCCCAAAGCCTCGATACGCGGGATCTGCTCGTCAACGGCCTCGATCTCAGCGACTTTGCCGTCGAAATCGCCGTCCTCTCCATAGCTGTCGGTCTTCTTGATATGGACGAAGAAAAAGTCGTAGCTATTCCACGCGCCTGCCAGCGCGTCGATCTCATCGCGCGGCCGCTCGCCCTCGAACCGGATCGCCTCCATTCCCACCAGGCTCGCGACCCCCCGGTACATCGGATAGACCGCGATCGCCCCTGCCCGCATGCCGTAAATGTCGCCAAACTGCGGCAGGCCGGGGTCCTGCGCCAGCCCGCGCAGATTCAGGCTGTTTGCCCGCGGCTCATCCGCCAGCGTCCGCCGCGCATGCGCCACCCAGCGGTTCACCAGCTCCGCCGCCCGCGCCCCTGCACCGCTCCCGCTCTCGTCGCGCACCGGCAGCGGCTTCCTTCCCACTGCCAGCGGGTCCGTGTCCGTCAATTCGCCTCCCAGCCCCTCCCCGCGCAGCACGAAGACAAAACGGTGCTCCTGCACCGGTTCGACGAACAGTTCACAGTCATCGAACAGCCCCGCGCTCGCCTCGCGCAGTTTGGCCGTCAGGCGGATACACGCCTCGGTTGGGATGCGCCCCGCCCGTCGGTCCGTGATAAACCCGTCGCCGTCGACCGTCGCGAAGTTGCCGCGCGCCGCCAGGTCGTTCGGCTGCAGCGCAAAGCCGATCCCCAGCGCCTCAAGCACGCCGCGCCCGATCAGGTAGCGCAGCGGGTCGTAGCCGAACAGGCTCAGATGGGCCGGGCCGCTCCCCGGTTCCACACCGGGCCGCACCGGCACGCTCAGCCCCAGCGATCCGGCCGCGGCCAGCCGGTCCAGATTGGGCGTGCGCGCCGTCTCCAGCTCGGTCCTGCCGCCGGGCGTCCGCGGCAGCCCGCCCAGACCGTCCATCACCAGCAGAACGATCTTGCCGCCCTCCTGGCTCAGATCGCTCATCAACGCAAAATCAGTGAATGGAGACGCCATCAAACAACTCCTTTTGCGGAGGAGGGGTGCAACCGCTTCGCCGGCACGGACACAGATTCCCTGACAGCGCGCTCGCCCTGCTACGCGTCCTACCGGTAAAAGGTAACGGTATCGCCGCCGTCAACGGGGTTAAGCTGCGGTTGAACTTCGAAGCGGTGCCCAAAACGCTGGGGACAAAGTCATTCCGAGACGACCTGCCGCCGGGGTTGGGGCGGGCCTGCTCTTCATTTCGAGGCTTTATCAAGAATGGGGAACTGCGGCAAAAGAAATAGAGAGAGGAGGAAGGCAGATGCTGGTACTCTCCCCTCACACCTCTCTCCTTTTTGTATCACTTCTGCTCTAGCTGGCCAGCGTCAACTCGGTCTTGGGATCGAAGATGTGCGCGTTGGCCATGTTGATGGCAAGCTCGATATCCTCACCCGTCGACACCCGCACACGCGGGTCAACACGCGAGATGAACTGCTTGTTGTCAGACGACAGGCAGTAGAGGAAGATCTCGTTGCCCATCAACTCGGTAACGTCCACTCTTGCCGCCATGTCGGACTCGAGAATCTGCGGCGGCGCAAACTCCTTCGAGTGAATGTCCTCCGGGCGGATGCCGAAGATCACCTCGTTGCCCGAATGCGGTTTCCACTCCGCCGCCTTCTCCTCCGGCACGTCCAGCCGGAAGCCGCCCGCGTTGACCTCCATCTTGCCGTCGCTCTCCACCAGCGTGGCGTCGAAGAAGTTCATGCTCGGGCTGCCGATGAAACCGGCAACAAAAATGTTCGCCGGGTGGTCGTACAGGTTCTGCGGCGAATCGACCTGCTGCAACACGCCATCCTTCATAACCGCAATGCGCGAGGCCATCGTCATCGCCTCAACCTGGTCGTGCGTCACGTAGATAAAGGTCGTCGCCAGGCGCTGGTGCAGCTTGGAAATCTCGGCCCGCGTCTGGACGCGCAGCTTGGCGTCCAGGTTCGATAGCGGCTCGTCAAACAGGAACACCGCCGGCTCGCGCACAATCGCACGGCCCACTGCAACACGCTGCCGCTGTCCGCCCGAAAGCTGCTTCGGCTTGCGGTCGAGCAGATGCTCAATGCCCAGAATCCCGCCGGCCTCCTTCACACGCCGCTCAATCTCCGCCTTGGGCGTCTTGCGCAGTTTGAGGCCGAACGCCATGTTGTCGTAGACGCTCATGTGCGGGTAAAGGGCGTAGCTCTGGAACACCATCGCGATGTCCCTGTCCTTCGGCGGCACGTCGTTGACGATGCGATCGCCGATCAGAATCTGCCCCTCGGTGATCTCCTCCAGCCCCGCCAGAAGACGCAGACTGGTCGTCTTGCCGCAGCCCGACGGCCCGACAAAGACGAGGAACTCCTTGTCTTCGACGTGGATGGTGAGATCGTTCACCGCCACCACATCGCCGAAGCGCTTGTAGACGTGCTCGTAGGTTACGCTTGCCATTTGTCCTATGCTCCTTTGGTGAAGATGAGGCTCAAGCTCGACCGTGGCTGCGGTTGCAAGTGAGCCGGGTGCGCTCCCTTCTCTGCGGCAGAACTGTTCGGTCGCGAAGGCGGAGGCGAGCAGACACTCCTTTCCGCCCGGCGGGACTCGTTGCCAAAACCGTCCGCAATGAGGAAAGCGTATGAAAAATACTCTTCCAAGCGCGATGCAAGCACATAAAATGCCTGCAAAGCAGCGCGGCACGTTGGACCTACTTCGAATGGCCTGCCTTCATCCGGCCGACAGCCAACCCCCAAGCAGGCCGCCAACCGCCCCAACTCGCACTAAACTACCCGTTGGACGCGCGCAGTATAGCACGCCCGCATGTCGCGGGCAAATCGCCCGAATTGGCCGGGTACAGTCCAACATCAGGGCACAAACTCCTTCTCCTCGGGCAGCAACCGAGCCATGCCCTCCCCCTGCTGCTCCTGGCCACCGACCACTGGCCACCGCCCACTGCCCACCGACCTGAACCCAAATTGGTCCCGGTTCTTGCCCATTTTCCGCCGGCTATGGTACTTTCTGCCCTATGAACGAAAGTTGCAATCTCCACGATCCTACGGCTCAAGGACGCCGCCTTCGCATCGAGTGGGAAACCGAGCCGGTGGACGACATATTGGTCGACGCGTCCACCGAGGAAGGCTGGACGATCCTCGTCCACAACGACGACGTGACCCCCTACGATTTCGTCATCGAAACGCTCCGCCGAATCTTCATTCTCTCCGAAGAAATCGCAGAGACCGTCACTTGGGAGGCACACTCGAAAGGCGTAGCCCCGGTCTGTACCCGGCCCAAGTCCGTAGCCGAAAAGCTGATCGCCGCCGCCCACGCGCTGGCGCGTGCGAATGGCTTCCCCCTCACCTTTTCGCTGGAATCGAAGTCGTGACGGTCGACGACCCGCTCGCCCCCCACGCGCACGAGCCCAATCCCCTGCCCCCATCGCCCGATGCCGGCCTGGTACTTCATCTGCCCGACGGCGCGGCCCGCTGCATCAGCCCCGCCGAGTTGCGCAGCCTCGATTCCGTCACAGTCCCCCGCTGCTACATCGTCTCCACCGGGCACGGCACTTCCGGCCCGTTTTCCTTCACCGGCGTCCGCCTGCGCGACTTCGTCGAACTGAACTGGCCCGGCGCCTGGACGCAGGTCGAGGTCGTTAGTGGCGACGGCTTCGGCACCCGCGCCAGCCGCGCCGAGTTGACCGTGCCCACGACCCGCCCGGTCCTCCTCGCCCATACCCGCGACCGGCGGCCCCTGACGCGCGCCGACGGCCTCGTCCGACTCATCGTCCCTGGCGAGATCGACGACGCACTCCGCCAGGTCAAATGGGTGGCCCACGTGCGAATCCTCGCCGCGTAAGATGGTAAGACAGTCAGTTCCCTTCCCATGCCCGACCCGAACGGCTTTCCGTACGAATCCCGGACCTACTGCCCAACCGCCGCGCCGGCAAAACGCCCGTGAATCCAGCCGGCCCCCCTTCTGATAGCCCGTCGTTCGAAAAGGGACCCCGTTGAAAAAATAATGATGGACAACAAGAATTGACCAAAATACCGGAATCTTCTGCGCAAGCCGGCCGTGCACGCTATACTGGAACCATGACCGGCGCGACAAGCACCATCACCGCCAAGAGTGACAGCCTGACCGGCAACGACAGCGCCCAGACCCTGGCAACGACAGCCCGGCCCTTTCACCGCAAGAAGGGTCAAAACGACCTGCTCATGACCAAAAATGACGGGAAACGAAGAATAAAAGCGCGAAATTCGAGCAAATGGCTTTCAATTGTGCTACCCTGTTATCCACAACCGGCCCAAGCAACAAGGAACGAGAAGCTGAAAACCAATAACGAAGAGCACAAAGCCATTGCAGGAACCACCCGGACTCCGTTCAACCGCCGTTAGAAGACGGCCGCGCCTGCCGTCTCCAATCGCCGAAAAAAGTGGATGAGACCCGACTTGACTGGACCTCACCGGACCTGACCGGACGCAACGCGACCCTTCGTGTGAATTCGTGTCCTTCGTGGATCGCTAAGCTATCGCAAGCGCCACCTGTCAGGACACCCGGCGACCGGACTACGCCAATCCGAACAAAAGACTTATCGTGTACACCAAAACCAAGAAACTGAAAACTCAAAACTCTAAACTCAAAACGAACAGAACATCCCCTCCCGGAAAACTTTTTTCTGGGTGACATTGGACGACATTGGGGGACTTTGGGGGACATATGTCCCCCTTTCACGCCAAAACGAGACGGCCTCGTTCCCATAAGACAAAGGCTCCCGACGACCGCTATGTCAGATTCACACGCACGCAAACCATGGGTCCAACAGCCGGAAGAACCAGGACAGCTCTGACAGATTGAGAGAATCGATACGCTCGGTTACGTAAAGGAAACGGTTTAGCATGCTGAACTTCGCTTCCATGCCCAGGAACAACTACCATGCCCAAGACTCTGGTCGGAATTGACGTCGGCGGGACCTTTACCGACTTCGTGATGTTGGAAGACGGCCGCCTGCACGTGCACAAAGAGGCGACCCCGCCCCTCGACCAGAGCCAGGCGATTCTGGCCGGGCTGACCCACTTGGGCATCACCCGGGGCGATGAGAGATCTGAACGCGCCCCGCACAAAGACGTCGAACTCGTGCACGGTACCACCGTCGCCACAAACGCCCTGCTGGAACGCAGCGGCGCGCGCACCGCCCTGCTGACCACAGCCGGTTTCATCGATGTCATCGAGATTGGCCGCCAGAATCGACCCCACCTCTACGAACTGCATCAGCGCCGCCCACATCCACTTGTCCCTGCCGAGCTCCGCTTTGAGGCAATCGAGCGCCTGGACACCGGCGGCAATGTCCTCACCCCGCTCGACGAGGAGGCCCTCGAACGCACCGCTTCAAAGATCGCCGACGCCGGGCCGCAGAGCCTCGCCGTCTGCTTCCTGTACAGCTTTCGCAATCCCCGGCACGAACGTCGCGCCGAACGGACATTGCGCCGCGCCTGCCCGCACTTGTTCATCTCCCTCAGCAGCGACATTCTCCCCGAATACCGCGAGTACGAGCGCACCGCAACCACCGTCATCAACGCCTATCTGCTGCCGCTGGTGGGCAGCTACCTGGAGCAGTTAACCACCTCGCTGGCTGGGATTCCCGTTCGTGTGATGCAGTCCAACGGCGGCGCAATCGGCTTTTCCCAGGCCGTGAAGGAGCCCGCGCGCCTCGTCCTCAGCGGGCCGGCCGGCGGTGTCGTCGGCGCCTTCAGACTGGCGCAGCTGGCCGCTGATCAGCCCGCCCCCCAGATTATGACCTTCGACATGGGCGGCACCAGCACCGACGTCGCACTCTGCCCCGGCGCCGTGCCGCGTACGACCGAGAGCGAAGTCGCCGGCCTGCCCCTGCGCCTGCCCATAATCGACATTCACACCGTCGGCGCCGGCGGCGGCAGCCTCGCTCGCGTCGACGCCGGCGGCGGCCTGCGCGTTGGACCGGAGAGCGCCGGCGCACTGCCCGGGCCGGTCTGCTATGGCCGCGGCGGCCGCCAGCCCACCGTCACCGACGCCAACCTGGCCCTCGGTCGCCTCGACGCCGGCCACTTTCTCGGCGGCAGCGGGGCGATGGCGCTCGACGTCGCCGCGGCTGAGACTTCGCTGGCCGACCTTGGCGCGCAGCTTGGCGGCCTGTCAGTTCATGAGGCCGCCCTCGGCGTCGTACAGGTCGCCAATGCCCGCATGGAACGGGCGCTGCGCCGCGTGTCCGTCGAACGCGGCCACGACCCGCGCGGCTTCACCCTCGTGCCGTACGGCGGCGCCGGTCCGCTCCACGCCTGTGAGCTCGCCGAAGCGCTCGAAATCCCCCGCATCCTCCTCCCCCCCAGCCCCGGCGTTCTCAGCGCCCTCGGTCTTCTGATCGCCGACGTCGTCCACGAGTCCTCGCAGGCACTCCTGGCCGAAGCAGAAAGCCTGGCCGCACGTCCCGCCCCCCTTCTGCAGAAGATGGCGGCCCTGGAAGAGCGCGTCAAGTCCGTCCTCGCCGCAGAAGGGGTCAGAGCCCCGCACCTCGAAGCCTCGCTCGACCTGCGCTACCGCGGCCAAAGCTACGAACTGTCCGTCCCGCTGTCGATGGAGAGCCCGGAGCCGACGCCGGCCGCGGCCTCCGTGAGGCAGGCGGTTGAAAAGTTCCACGCCGCCCACGCCGCCCGCTACGGCTTCGCCATGCCCGCCGAAACCGTCGAGATCGTTACCGTCCGTCTGCGCGGCATCGGCCCGGGTGCTGACATGAATTTGCCGCAGGAGCCGCTCGGCCCGCACGACCCCCTGGCCGCGCGCGTGGGCACAAAGCCGGTCTGGTTCACCGCAGCCGGCGCCGAAGAGAGCCCATGTTACGATCGAACTCTATTGCGGCCCGGTCATCGCTTCAACGGGCCCGCCGTCGTTTTCCAGTTCGACACCACCACCGTGGTCGCGCCCGGTTGGTCGGCCGAAGTAGACGAGCATCGCAATCTGTGGCTGGCGCGCGCGACCTCTTGAGACTAGGCCTGCGCCTTGCCTGTGTTATCATAGTTCTCGCCGGTCGCTAATTTCGTTCTCAGTATGGAGTTGCGTGATGTTGCCACTGTCTTCCCGCCAACGTCTCTTGCTCTTTATCCTACCGCTCGTGGTCGCGGCCTTGCTGCTCTGGATCCCTGTGCGCGACGCGCTCGAGGTCGGCCTGCCCGAAGCCGAACGCTACGTAGCCGACGTCCCCGAAGGCCATAACTGGGTCGCCTTCACCGTTCCCGTAGATGACGTCTACGCCACGGACGGCGCCGCGCTCGCCGTAACCCTCGAATTCGAGACACTGGAAGGCCAGGTCAGCGCCGCCAACCGCACCGTCCTCTTCGATCTGGAGGAGAACGAAGCAGTCCACGAGTTGACCGTCCTCTGGCCCGATGGCCGCGAGCAGCGCTTTACCAACGTCGCCGTGAACGAAAGGCACGAACTGCTCTACCCCAAGACGGTTAACGACGCACTCGCCATGCAGTGGGCATTGCGCGGCGCGTTCTTCCGCTTCTGGATCTGGGTCATTGCTGCCGCCGTGGCCGTCCTGTTTGCCCTGCGCGTACTCTCCTGGGCTCAGTCAAATGAGGCCCACACCTGAGCCTTCCGCGTGGCGGCCTGCCGGCAGCGGCCATGTCAGTCTTCACAAACTACCGTACGCACCCACTGAAAACTGAAAACGAAAAACTGAAGACCGAAAACGAAAAACCCGCAAAAGAGCCATGACGCCCGACCCCATCACACTTGAGCTCTATCGCCACCGTTTCAGCGGTATCGCCGAGGAGATGGGCATCACCCTCCAGCGCACAAGCTATTCGCCCAACATCAAAGAGCGCCTCGACTTCTCTTGCGCACTCTTTGACGGTTCAGGGCGGCTGGTGGCGCAGGCCGCGCACATTCCCGCCCACCTGGGCGCCATGCCGGACAGCGTTGCTGCCGCGCTCGCCGTCTTCGACGACTGGCAGCCGGGCGATGTCGTTATTCTTAACGACCCCTACTTCGGCGGTTCTCACCTGCCCGACATCACCCTGATTTCGCCGGTCTTCCTCGACGAGCCGGCCGTTCCAGTCCGCCCGGCTACGCCCCACTTCTTCGCCGCCAGCCGCGCCCACCACGCCGACGTCGGCGGCATGTCCCCCGGCTCATTGCCCCTGTCCTCCGAACTGTACCAGGAGGGCATCATCATTCCCCCCATTTTGCTCTATCAGGCCGGTGAGCTCCTTGAGCCGGTGCTGGAACTGATACTGCGTAATGTGCGCACGCCCGATGAACGCCGCGGTGATCTGGCGGCCCAACGCGCGGCCCACGCCGTCGGCGACCGGCGCCTGCGCGAGCTCGCCGCCCGCCACGGAATTGATGAACTGCTGACCTACGCCGGCCATCTGCAGGCCTACAGCGAACGCCTGACGCGGGCCGCCATACGTTCCTGGCCGCAAGGCAGCTACACCTTCGAGGATCCGATCGAATCGGTCGTGGACGGGCAGACGACGCCTGCGCCCATCCGCGTGACCGCTTCCGTCAGCGGTGAGACGGTCACTTTCGACTTCAGCGGCACCTGCCCGAGCATCCACGGCTCGCTCAACGCGCCCCTCAGCGTGACCCGTTCGGCCTGCTACTACGTCGTGCGTTGTCTGGTGGGTGAGGATGTGCCGGTTAACGCCGGCTGTTTCGCGCCCGTGAAGGTGGAGGCGCCGCCCGGCTGCCTCGTGAACGCGCGCCCGCCCGCCGCTGTCGCCGGCGGCAATGTCGAGACTTCGCAGCGCATCACCGATGCCGTGCTCGGCGCCCTCGCGCAGGCCCTGCCCGATCGGATCGCCGCGGCCGGGCAAGGCACAATGAACAACTGCACGATGGGCGGCCAGAACGCCGACGGCTCTCCCTGGACCTACTACGAGACGCTCGGAGGCGGTATGGGCGCACATCCGCTCGGCGACGGCTTCAGCGGCGCGCACGTCCACATGAGCAACACGCTCAACACGCCCGTCGAAGCCCTCGAGCTGGCCTACCCGCTGCGCCTGACCCGCTATCATCTGCGCCGCGGCAGCGGCGGCGCCGGCCTCCATCGCGGCGGCAATGGCATCGTGCGCGAATACGAGATCCTGCGCCCCACAACGGCCACCATCCTCAGCGAGCGCCGCGCCATCGCACCCTGGGGCCTCGCCGGCGGCGAACCCGCCTCGCCGGGCCGCAATCTCCTCATCGACATTGATGGGTCCGAAGAAGTGCTCTCCTCCAAGGCTACCCGCCGCATGTCGCCCGGCCAGCGACTGCGCATCGAAACCCCTGGCGGCGGCGGCTGGGGCAGGCCCCCGCCCTGAGAGAGAAGCAACTTTACCGCTGCAGCCTCCACGCAACCAGCACGCTTGCTAGGCTGATCACAGCAACCGCTCCGAAAACCCACTGAAATGCCTCGCCCGGCCCCGGCGCGAATCTGAGCGCCTGCTGCAGCGCCACGCCCGCGATCGTCGCGCCGATCACCCCGCCGCCAAAACGCGCCGTACTGTACAGTCCCGCCGCCGCGCCGCTCTCCGCCGCCGGGATCTCCTCCATCGCCGCGCGATGCAGCGCGGCCAGCGCCAGCCCGCCCCCCAGCGCCTGCGCCAAAATCAACCCCGCCGCGCCGAACAGCGGCGGCGTAAACAGCGCCAGTCCGGCCAGCGCGCCGCACTGGATCGCAAAACTGCTGCCCACGATCCAGCGGTAGTGTATCCGGTCCGCAAGCTGCCCGCCCAGCCGCGTCGTAGTCAGGATGGCGACGGCAAAGACTGTCGAGAATGCGCCCAGTGTCATTGCGCTCAGCCCGTAGACATCGGTCAGGTAGAGGACGTACAAAAAGTTGACCGTGTGCATGATGATCATGCGGCAGCCCGCCGACATCGAGGCGACGCCGAAGTTCTTGCAACTGTAGAGAGCAAAATCGACCAGAGGTTTGGCGGTCCGGCTCTCCCGCCGCCAGAACAGGAAGCCCATCGCGATCGCGGCCGCCAGGAATCGCCAATCGCGCAGCGGCTCGACACCACTGACCGTCCGGCTCGACAGGTAGAACATGGCAAAGACGAGCGTGCCCCCCAGAAAAGCCGCCCCCTGCCAGTCGAACGCCTGCAGCCCCTCCCCGCTGACAGGCCGCTGCGCCGGTACCTGCCGGTAGACCACCCACAGCGCAACTACGCCGACGAGCAGGCTCGGCACAAAGACATAGTTCCAGCCGAACTGATTGACCGCGAACCCGCCCAACAGCGGCCCCAGCGACGCCGCGCCGGGCGCGACCGAGCTCCACGTGCCCATCGCCCGGCCCTGATGCGACGGCGGGAAACGCTCAGCGATAATGGCGATACAGAGCGGATAAAAGCCGGCCGTGCCCGTCCCTTGCAGGATGCGCCCAATCAGAAGTTGCGGCAGGTCGCGCGCCAGCAGGCAGACCAGCGTCCCAATGAAAAAGAGCACGATGCCGCTCTGGAAGAGCCGCGCCTTGCCCAGGCTGTCCCCCAATTTGCCGTAGAGCGGCATGAAGATAACGAACGGCAGGCTGTACGCGGTCACCAACCAGGCCGTCAGGTCCGCTTCCGCGCCGAACGCGTCGCGCACCGTCGGCAAAGCCACGCTGAACATCGACATGTTGAACGTGGTCATCCCGACCGGGATCATCAGGCCGATGAGCAGCCCCCACAGCGAACCCGCCCCTTGCTCTGGAGCCGTCGCTGCTGATGAGAGTTCCTGCGTTTTCATGGAGGGGAGATTCCCTGGTGAGAAGAGTCCCTCAATCTTACACCAAGGCCCACCGTCTTCTAAACTGCATCAGACGATTTCTTCTCCGCACAGGCGCCCCTGCTTGTAGACGATTCGACCGTTTTCAGGTATGATCTGTGCCAGTCCTGATCGATGTTTGAACTGTCGCTCCAACCCGCGCACAATTCGGTTCCAAAAGACCGAAGTTCCGGATATACGCGCCATCCGAAAACTGTTCGAGGACACGGCGCAGCCCGCAGCATACATTTCCATCACCCAACGACCCAGGCTGATCTACGCCCCAATTCTCGTAAGACTCAGTCGCTGCACAGGAGACACCCGATGTCTGAACGCTCCTATACACCGGTCGAAGTCCCGCAGCACATCCTGGACCGCCTCAAAAAGTTGCCGGTGGCGACCGTCTGGCATACGGTTCATCTCTATGCCGGTGTCCCGTTTCCCTTCATGGAGAACGTCCGCCCGTGTACGCCCGGCCAGCCTATGGCCGCCCGCGCCCGCACACTCCGCTATCTGCCGCCCCGGCCCGACCTGCAGACCGAGGTGCAGATCGGTGAAAACTCACCCGAATACTTGGCGATGGCGCGCTGCGGCCCCGGCGACGTCCTCGTCTGCGACGTTATGGGAGACGCCCGCCCCTGCATCTTCGGCGACGTCAAGGCCCTCCAGCTGAAAATGAACAACGCCGACGGCGTTGTGACCGACGGCGGCATACGCGACCTCGATATCATGGTGCAGGAGGAGTACGGCCTCATCATCTACGCCCGCGAGCGAACGCCCCTCGGCGGTGTGCCCCACGCCATCCCAGCCGAAGAAAATGTCGACGTTCAGTGCGGCGGCGCACTTGTCCGGCCCGGCGATGTGCTGGTCGGCGACAACGACGGCGTCGTCGTCGTGCCCTCCTGGTTCGCCGAAGAGTGCGCCGAGCTGACCGAAGTGCACGAGGAAGCCGAAACGATGATCAAAGAGCGCATCCTGGCCGAAGGCGTCATTCCGGGCAAATACTATCCGCCCGGACCCGAGACCTACGAGAAAGTGCGCGCCGCGCGCACTTCAGCGAGGAAATAGTGGTACAGGGCCTTTGTGCCCTCTACACGATAAGGAGAGGAAGATGGCGACTTTGGTAGCGGAGCGGCCAACGACCGGGCCGGCGGCGCAGACAGAAACCGGCCCGTCTGCAAAATCATACGAACAGAACGCTGTGCGGCAGCGGATCATCGACTGCGACGTGCATCATCGTACGCCCGGCGTGGAGGCACTGTTTCCCTATCTCCCGCGTCAGTTTGTCGAGCAGATCAAGGACTTCGGCGCCATGAGCCCGTATCTGGGCTATACCAATATGCCCGGCGGCGGTGCGCGTCAGGACCTGTGGGAAGGCGTCGAAGACGAACCGAATCCAACCACCGTTCCTGAAGTCTGCATCGAAAAGCACCTGGACAGATACGGCATCGACATCGCCGTCCTGACCGGCGAGGGCGGACCCTACAGCATGGCGGTCCACCCGACCGTCGACTACGCTTCCGCCTACTGCCGCGCCTTCAACGATTGGACGCTGGCCGAATGGGTTGCCAAAGACGACCGCCTGCGTGCCTCGATCCATATCGCCCCCGCCGACCCACAACAGGCCGCGGCCGAGATCGACCGCCTGGGCGATCATCCCGCTGTGGCCCAGGTGCTGATGCCGGCCGGCAGCCTGCACCCGTTCGGCAACCGCATCTATCACCCGATCTACGAGGCCTGCGAACGCCACGGCCTGCCGATGTGTACCCATTTCGGCGGCGAGGGCGCCGGCTTCTCCGCGCCGCCGACCGCGGCCGGCTACCCCACCTACTACCTCGAGATGCGCATGGCCCGCCCGCAGATCGCAATGGCCCACACCGCCAGCCTCATCTGCGAGGGCGTCTTTGAAAAATTCCCCAACTTCAAGTATCTCTTCATCGAACACGACACCTTCTGGGTCCCCGGCCTCATGTGGCACATGGACGCCGACTGGAAGAGTCTGCGCGACTACACGCCCTGGGTCAAGCGCCTGCCCAGCGAATACCTGCGCCAGCACATCCGCTTCGGCACCCAGCCCTTCCCCAACGCGCCCGACCGCCGTGCCCTCGAAACCTTCCTCGACTGGCTCCACGCCGACGAAATCATGGTCTTCGCCAGCGACTACCCCCACTGGGACTGGGAAGAACCGGCAAGCTTCATGCGCAGTCTCGACAAGAAACTGCGCCCCCGCGTCATGTACGACACCGCCGCCGAGCTTTACGGCCTCAACTGATGCCCGCACACGTAATCGCAACCGCCGACGAAATCCCCCCCGGCGGCCGCAAGATCGTGACCGTCAACGGCCGCGAGATCGGCGTCTTTAACCTGGAAGGCGACTACTACGCCCTCCGCAACATCTGCCCCCACAGAACGGGCCCCCTCTGCCGCGGCCGCCTTCGCCCCCTCGTCCTGCCCAATGGCATGACCGACATGACCTACACGCGCGAAGGCGAAATCATCAAGTGTCCCTGGCACCAGTGGGAATTCGACATCAAGACCGGCGAGGCGCTGTACGATCCGCAGCTGCGCGTACGAACATACCGCGTCGAAGTCGAGGAAGAGCAGGTGGTGCTGTACGCGTGAAATACGCGTTCAGCGATTCCTACGGCTGCGTAGTTATGGCGGGCGCAAATGCCGCCCGGTACGCTAGAATTCGCCTTCTCTCACCTTCCCTTTGCCCAGCTTCTTAACGATCTTTGGCTTCACCGGGTCGTTGTCCTTCAAAACGCCCTCACCCTTTTTCAGCATCTTGGCCGCAACGCTGTCCAGCCCCGCCAGCTTCTCCGCGCCTTTCAGGGCCTTAAGGTCTCTGTCGTAGTAGTCGAACCACGGCAGTCCGGCCTTCGTATAGTCGAGGGCCGAGGGCGGCTCGCTCGGCGGGTTGGCGCCGGTCACACTGAAGAACTGAATACTGTTCACAATATGAACGTAACAACGCGAGCGCACCGACGTCTCCCATGCCCCGAACCCATACTCATCCTCGTAAATCTCCTGCCGAATGAGCCCGCCCGGAGCCAGTCCCATTTCCCGCCCGGGAGCCTGCTGCATCTGTGGGCTATGTGTTATGAATCCAATCTCATCTAGACTCCTTTGGTAATAGGAAGGTTTTATCGGATAGACCACGATCTGAAGCCCACCGTGCTCCGCCTCCCCCGTCAACTGCTCCTCGGCCGTGTAGCCTTCCCCTAGAGGCATCGCCACAAACTGGCGAATCATCCCCTTCATGACGCAGAACCCATCCAACCAAGGCTGATCCGGGATCACAATGTAGTCCTGAGGACTTTCGCAAAGCTCGTTCTCCCAGCCTTCACCCGTCACCGCATTGATTTTTCCCGCGGCCACCTTCACCGCCATCGGATAATCCCCGTCGAAATTGAGCCACATCGCCTCCGCCTGGTACATCGGCAGGAAGACGCCTCCGTGCGTTCCCCAGGTCGCCGGCACACTGTCCGCATAGTCGTCTACAAGATTGAGGGGAAAGCGGCCCAGCCCCGGCGGCAACGAGTATTCCCGGTTATCGTCAGGAATCCGCAGCGTGCGCTGGAAGGAGATGCGGCACTCGGCGTCCCTGTGTACTTCGGGAAAACGGAAAATCAGACTATCTCTTCTCAATTCAATCATGGCTGTTTCCTCCTGGGTCCTTTCCTTGCGACACTATGTATCTGTGACTCTCGGCCTTTACCAATCGCCGTCTCGGATCTCGCGGGCAACATGCTGGATCGCGCCGTCAGGCGCATCTCTCAGTTGCCGCAACAGTTCCGCGAACAGCTGCGGTCGCCGCCGGATGATCTCCTGCAGGTCGCTGGAGACTTTGCCAGCCATGGCGAGCAACATGTCAGGGTCCTCGTCCAGCTCCCGGGCCAGACGCGTAATCGTGGCCTCCGACGGCGGCGCGACCTGGTCCCGCTCGACCTTGCTCAAGTAGGAAGGCTCAACGCCGATTCGCTGCGCCAGCTGGCGCACCGAGAAGGAGCGGTCCTGGTTGAGTATTCTTTCGCGGATGGTTCGTACGTAGCTGCCAAATGTCATGTGTACTACATAGTACACAACCTGGATCGGTTTGTCAAGTGGAAGTCTGGCAAAGCGTGGAAATCTGTGGGCGTACGACTACCGATGAAGAGGTTGTGCGAAGAAATGTGGAAAACTGTGCCCCGTCGTGCTCCGTTCAAACCTCCATTTACGGCCCACCCATCACCCCGCCCCGCAAACAGCGTCCCCAAATCATACTTGCTCCCGCACTTCGGACAGGTCGTCGTTGACGCCTCCTCCAGGTAGTCGTCATCAGATTCGTCCAGCGACAAATTGATCGACGGACGGTACCAGTCCACATACCTGTGTCCGCAATCCGGGCACGTAACCTCTATCGGCGCTGGCGGCAACGTCACGCGTACCTCCTATCTGCCTTTCGGCAGCTACCGCACGCATCTACCCCTCCTCCTCCGCACGCGCCTCATGCATAGCACCTAACCGCAGCAGCCGTGGCGACAGCGCCGCCGTACCCGCAACTACCAGGATCGTGCCGATACCCCCACTCACCACCGAAATCACCGGTCCGAACCACTGCGCCACCAGCCCCGACTCGAAGCCGCCCAGCTCGTTCGAAGCACCGATAAAGATGCCGCTCACCGCCGATACGCGACCCCGCATCCGGTCCGGCGTCAGCAGCTGCGTCAACGTCTGCCGCACAACCATGCTGATGTTATCGAACGCGCCGGTCAGGAAGAGCATCGCCCACGACAGCGCGAAATTCTGCGAGAAGCCGAAGATGATCGTCGCCGCGCCAAATCCTGCCACCGCCAGCAGCAGCGTCCGCCCGGCCCGCTTCATCGGCGGCAGATAGACCATTGCCACCGCCATACAGAAAGCACCCACCGCCGGCGCTGCATGCAGGTAACCGAACCCCGTCGCCCCCACGTGAAGGATCTCCTTCGCATAGATCGGAAGCAGGTAGACCGCCCCGCCGAGCAGCACCGCGAAGAGGTCCAGCGCCATCAGCGTGAACAAAATTCGCTTGTCCCACACAAAGCGGATCCCTCCCAGCAACGTCTCCAGATTGCCAGGCTCAAGCAGTTCATCCTGTGGCCGGAACCGGACACGGCTCAGAATCACAACGAACCAGAGCGACGAGGCCGCCGCGATGATATACGCGCTTGGAACGCTCACCGCAACCACGAAGCCGCCCAGCGCCGGACCCGCAACCGAGGCGATGTGCATCAGGCTCGTGTTCCACGTCACCGCATTCGGAAACACCTCCGCCGGCACCAGCTGCGGCAGCAGCGCCGTCCGCGCCGGCCGTCCCACCGTCATCATGCAGGCGTCCAGGAAGAGCAGTGCATACATCCACAGCACCGGCCCTTCCCCGATCGAAAACGCGCCCAGCGCCAGCGACGTCGCCGTCATCCCCAGCAGGCTGAAGATCGACAACCGCCGCCGCTCATACCGGTCCGCCAGCAGCCCCGCCGGCAGCGCCAGCACCATCAGCGGCAGCGCCTGTGCCAGCCCTACCAACCCCAGCGAGAGTGCCTCTCCCGTGCGCTGGTAGATCTCCCACGCGATTGCAATGCTCTGGATGTAGGTCCCCATCCGTGCCACCAGCCAGCCAATAACGTACAGCCGGTAGTCGTGTATGCGGAATGCTGCATAGGGGTCGTGCGAGCGGGACAAGAGCGGCGCTCCGGTGGACGGGTGAGCAGGCCTCTTTTGAACGTCAACGAGTCCCGCCTGTCCATTCTAGCAGCCTACGTGCCGGGAGATCCTGCGCTTCCAGCAGCAGCGGTTAACGTGAGTCTGACGACAAGGGGTTCGGAAAGAACGAGCGGGGAGTGCAGCTGCTCCGGGATTTCCAGTTGCATTCTTCTAGCTGTTGGCACGGCGATGATGCCGTTTCAGCTAGTCTCCTTGCTTCTTCGTTCCGTGATGCGGCATTTCTTGTATACGAACTCCGGGTCGAGGTCCGCACCGGAGTCCCACGCAATGGTGTCAAATGAAATATGAACAGTTCTGAAGACGCCAGGATCCTGTAGCTTCCTGAAAACTCCAAAATCCAGGTATGGCTCCATATCCAGTAGCCCTTGTTCCCCATTATCAAAGGTTACGACCAGCGTATAGTCCGCACTGCAGGCAACCGACACTACGGCAGGATACATGCGATTCTCTGTCATCTCAAGGGAGGGATTCTGAACGGTTCCTCACCATTCATTACGAGTGCCCAATCAGCCAACAGATCTTCCTGATGAAGTTCAGCCCATGCCAGGACCAACTTGGTCTGCTTTCTGGGAAGTCGACCTTCCATAATCTCACACGAGCGAATATCTACCTTGGCACTATGTTCCGCGTAATAGACATGAAAATGCGGTGGAGGATGTTCGTCAGGCGCATAATACATCCTGATGATTATGCCATAGAACATCGAAATTGTCGGCATGCGAAAGGTTCCTCAACTATCCGTGAACTCCGGCACGCTTTCCATCCAAGTCGCACCGTCCTATACCGGCAATCCATAAGCCAGTGTCCGCGATGTAAAGACATTCAGAAAGCCGGCCTGTCGCGGCCGCGTCAATCCTTTCATCCTTACTGTTGGCCAGCCTTCAGCACGTCCCTTCACCCACTCCCCCCAATCATCACCCCATCCACCCGTATCGTCGGCGACCCCAGCGCACCCATCATCGGCACAAAGGTCAGATCGTTGCCCACCGCCTTGACGTTTTGCAGCAGTTCCTGCATCGGCAGGGCGATCGTGACCTCGTTCACAGGATGGCTCAGCTCGCCATTCTCGATCCAGTATCCCTTCGCCGAAATCGAGTAGTCGCCGCTGATCGGGTTAATGCTGGCCGTGTTCATCACGCTCTCCACGTACAGCCCCTGCTCCACCCCGCCGATCACCTCCTCCGGCGTCTCCTGCCCCGGTTGGAAGTAGAAATTGCTCGCGTCCAGCGTCGGCATGGCTGAGTGCGAGCGCCGATTGGCGTTCCCCGTCGAGCTTGCCGTGCCGTCGCGCGTAGCCGTGTAATGATCATGCAGCGCCGTCTGCAAAACGCCTTCATCGATCAGACGCGTCGCCGCCGTCGGCACCCCCTCATCGTCGAACGGACGCGTCGCGATCCCGCCCGGCAGCCGCCCGTTGTCCAGCACGGTGACCGTATCCGCCGCCACCGTCTCACCGATCTTACCCTCCAGAAACGACCGGTTGCGCTGCATTGCGTCTGCCCCCAACGCCCGCGATAGCGCGCCAAGAACGCTGGTGGCAGCCATCGGTGAGTAGACCACCGACGCCCGCTGCGTCGGCACCGGCCTGCCCCCCAACATCCCCACCGCCTTGCGCGCCGCATCCTTACCGATTGCCGTCGGCTTGAAGTCCGCCAGCCGCGACCCAAAGTCGAACCCAAACGCCACCGACCTGTCATTCTCGTCCGCAGCCATCGCCATCACGAAGCCGCCGATAAAGCTCTTGTCGTAACTGCCCGCGACCTCCTTCGAGTTGGCGATCGCCACCGTCCCGTGCTGGCTTATCAGCGTGCAGCGGTTCGTCAGCACGACGCGCTCATCATAGCGCAAGGCAGCCTTCTCAATCCGCCTGGCCATCTCGACTTTGCGTCCGATCGGCAACTCCACGACCGCCTGGTCGTAGATATCCAAGTCCTCCTCCAGCAGCGGCTGCGGCGCCGGCAGCGAGCGGTATTCGTCGCCGTCCGCCACGTCAGCCAGACTGACCGCCGCCTCGATCGTCTTCCCAACGCTGCCCGCCCCGAAGTCGGACGTATAGGCATAGCCCATCTTCCCGTCCCGGATCACCCGCACCCCCAGCCCCTTCGAGCCCGCCTGCGAAAGCTTCTCCACCTCGCCCCGGTCCACATTGACCGACGTATTCTGCCCCACACTGATATAGGCCTCCGCCTCCACACCGCGCTCAACCGCCCGCGCCACCACGTCCCTCGCAAATTCAAGATAGTTCACTCTTATGCTCCTGCTCCCACCCCCAGTGGCGGAGGCTGATATCATGCCTCAATGCACTACCCACTACCCACTATCCACTTCCCTCTCACTCCGTCCCGCCGACTGTCAGCTTCGGAACGCGCACCGTCGGCTGCCCGACGCTCACCCGCGCCCACTGCCCCTTGCCGCACATCCCCCGGCCGGGATCGAGCGCCATGTCTGTGCCGATCATGTCCATCTGGCGCAGCGTCTCCGGACCATTGCCCACCAGCGTCGCACCCCGCACCGGCGCCGTGAGCTTGCCATCCTCGATCAGCCACCCCTCGGTAACGGTGAATACGTAGTCACCGCGCCCGATCTCCACCTGCCCGCCGCCCAGCCGCTTCGCGTACAGTCCCTTCTTCACCGAGGCGATGATCTCCTCGGGGTCGTGCGGGCCCGCATCGATATAGGTGTTTGTCATTCGCGGCATCGGCATGTCCCGGAACGTCTGGCGGCGCCCATTGCCCGTCGACTCGCGTCCGGCCCGCCGCGCTTCCGTCAGGTCCCACATATACTCAGTCAGAATGCCGTTCTCGATCAACACCGTACGGTTGGTCGGTACACCCTCGTCATCGAAGCGCATCGTTCCCCGCCGGCCCGGGATCGTGCCGTCATCGTAAGCGGTCAGGAATTCCGGCCCCACCTTCTCACCCACCAGCCCGGTGTAGGCCGACGCGCCCTTGGTGATAAAGTCTGCCTCCATACAGTGGCCGCAGGCCTCGTGAAAAAGCACGCCCCCCCAGCCGTTGGTAATCACCACCGGCATCTCACCGGCAGGCGCCGGTCTCGCGTCCAACATCAGCAGCGCCGTGTCAGCCGCTTCCGGCATCATCTGCACCGGGTCGCGGTCGTCGAAGAACTCCAGTCCGACCTGGCCGCCGATCCCGGTGGCGCTGGACTGGCGCACGTCCCCCTTCTGCGCCGCCACCTGTCCCTGAAATTCGAGAAAGGAGCGGTCATCCTCCGCCCAAACGCCCTCGGAATTGTAGACCCAGACCCGGCGCCGCGTCTCCGTGTAGCCGCACTGCACGCTGACGATATGCGGGCTGTGCTGTCGCGTGACCGCGTCCATCTTCCGCAGAATCCCGGCCTTTTCCTGCGTGGACATCTGGTCGAAAGGGCGCTCGATCAGGGACTCGACCCGGCTTTCACCCTTTGTCAGGTCGGCGCACACCTGCGCATTGTTTGCGTTCTCGGCCGCGGCCGCCGCAACCCCTGCCGCCTCGATCAGCGACTCCTGCGTGAGATCATCGGTGTAGGCGTAGGCCGCGTTGTTCCCGTAAAAGACACGCACGCCCCCTCCGATGTCATTGCCCTGCGTCGCCTTCTCCAGACGGCCCTCGTCCAGGGTCAGCGAAAGACTCTCCTTGTTCTCCAGGTAGACCTCTGCCAGGTCCGCGCCCTTCGCGAGCCCGGCATCCAACACCCGGCGGATCGATTCAGTTGGAAGCATAATATCCCCTCCACCTAATTGCCCGTGGCCTCGTTCAATCGTCGCACGTCATCTTCATCCAACTCCAGTTGCAGTGCCTCCAGATTCTCCCGCAGTCGCGTCCGCTTACTCGATTTCGGGATCGTCACCACATTCGGCTTGAGCGTCAGCCAGCGAATCGCCACCTGCGCGGCCGTGGCGCCGTGCTTGCTCGCCACCGCCTGTATCGTCCCGTTCTGCAACACCCCGTCCTTCAACGGCGAATAGGCGGTAAGCACGACGTCGTTCTCCTGGCAATAGCGCAACAGCCCGTTTTGCTCCGGCGCGCGCGTGTGCAGATTGTAGCGCACCTGGTCGTTCACCACCGGCGTCGCACACAGCTCCTGTGCCTGCCGCAGCAGCGGGACATCGAAGTTGCTTACGCCGACCCGCCGGATCCTGCCGTCGGCAGCGGCCCTGTTTAGCGCCCTGAACGACTCCTCCAGCGGTACGTCCGGATCCGGCCAGTGAATCAGATAGAGGTCGGCGTAGTCGGTCTGCAGCCGCTCCAGGCTGCCATCCAGCGCCCGTAACAGATCGTCGTAGCGCAGGTTATCCGGCAGCACCTTCGTCGTAACGAAAATCTCCTCCCGGTTGAAATTCTGCAGCGCGCGGCCGACAAGGTCCTCGCAATGGCCGGCGCCGTACATCTCCGCCGTGTCGATGTGGGTATATCCCATCTCGATAGCGTCCCGGATCAGCGCGGTCATTTCGTCATCACGCGAACGGTCGGAAGTCCGGCCGCCCCCAATGTCCCACGTGCCCAGCCCAATCACCGGCAGACGACCGCCGTCGTTTAGTTTAAGAGTCTCCATTACACGCATTTCTCCTCTCGCCTCAAGTTCAACCGTTCCCCCAAAGTGCAGGAACTGCCGCGCTTGACTGGTTTCAGTGGCTCCAATGCAGAGTATACGTCACAGAGGTGGATTCCAGAACTTGCCGACCTTCGCCGCGCACGGGAAGCCTGTGCCTACCTTCTCATATCCATGGTCCTTCCCCCGGAATCGGAACACGTGAATTGCGCTACAACCTGCACGGTCAGAGTTTCTCTCATTTGTCAGGGAACTGTCAGCTTGTTCTGTTTGTTCGGTATTGACAGAACAAACAGAACAAGCTACAATTGACGACATCACCTGCCGAGACTATGACTCGCAAACGACCGGCAGATACGGCAGGATGCAAGGAGCAAAAGCATGGCACAACCCGCCATCTCAGTGAAGGACCTGAGTTTCAGCTACGGCAACAACCTCGCTGTCGACGATATCTCCTTCGACGTTGCCGCAGGCGAAGTGATCGGCTTCCTCGGCCCCAATGGCGCCGGTAAGTCCACCGTCGTAAAGATGCTGACCGGCCAGCTAACGCCCCAGACTGGCTCAGCCACCCTCCTTGGCATGGACATCGTTAAGGAGCGCAAAAAGGTTCAACAGAAGATTGGCATCTCCTTTGAATTCACCAACCTCTACGAGCAGATGAGCGCCGTCGAAAACCTCGTACTCTTCGCCAAACTCTACAAAGTACACGGCTTCGACGCCATGGGTCTGCTCGAAAAGGTCGGCCTCGGCGGCCGCGAAAAGGAACATGTCGCTAGCTACTCCAAGGGCATGAAGCAGCGCCTCATGATGGCGCGTGCCCTCGTCAGCGACCCCAAGATGCTCTTCCTCGACGAGCCGACCGACGGCCTTGATCCCGTCTCCACCGAGACGATTCACGCCCTGATTCGCAACGCCACCCAGCAAGGAACCACCGTCTTCCTGACAACGCACGATATGGTCGAGGCCGATAAGCTCTCCGACCGCGTCGTATTTATTAACCAAGGCAAAATCGTCGCTCTCGACACGCCGGCCCGCCTCAAGCAGCGATTCGGCATGCGCGCACTCAAAGTGGAGGTCGAACAGTCCAACGGCGATATTGAAGTGCGCGAAGTGACGCTCGATGAAGACCAGACCCCGCAGACAGTCTTCGATCTCTTCAAGAACGAACGTATTCTCACCGTTCACAGTGAAGAAGCAACGCTGGAAGATATCTTCTTCGATATCACCGGCAGGGGGTTGCGAGGATGATCGGCACGCTTGTCGTCAACGATATCAAACTCTTCTTCCGCCATCGCTTCTTTGCCATTGTCACCGCGATAGGCGTGGTCTTCTACCTCGTCATATACTTCCTTCTCCCCAGCCAGGTAGACGAAAGCCTGGGCATGGCCTTTTTCATCGAAGATCGGGAGATTCCCCTCTACCAGCGCCTAGTTGATAGCCCGGGCAACTATACAATCTTCGACTCAGAGGCCGAGATGCTGACCGCGCTCGAAGAGACCGGCGATTTCTTCGTCGGCCTGTCCCTTCCAGCAGACCTGGCCGCCGCCGCGGCCAGAGGAGAGCAGGTAGAGCTAAATGCCTACTATGCTCCCGGCGTGCCCGCCGAGGCCAAGCGGATTTTCCACGACGTGCTGGTGCTCGTCGCCAACGCGGTGAATCCTGAAACGCTGGCTAGCCTAGCCCGTTTCAATGAGACCGAGATCGTGCTCGGCAACGACATGACCGGCGCGCCTCTCTCAATGCGCGATCGGTTCGCGCCCCTTCTGCTGATGATGATTGTGATTATAGAGGTGTTTGGTCTGGCGACTCTCCTCAACCGCGACGTCGACAATGGAACCGCGCGCGCCCTCGTCACCGGACCCCTGCGCTTGCACCAATTCTTTGTTGGCAAGGCCCTGATGGGGTTGATCCTGGCCTTCGGCCAAGTACTGCTCCTGAGTGCCGTAATGGGTATCCTGGGCACCGCGCCGCTCCTGCTGTTGGCAACACTATTGCTGGGCAGCTTCCTGATGGTCGGCCTGGGCTTTTTTATCGCCGCAATCTCCAGGGACAATACTTCGGTGATGGGATGGACGATTGTCTTCATCATACCCATGGTGTTCCCCGGCTTTTCGGTTGTCCTGCCCGGCCTCTCTACCGGCTGGATGGAACTCATCCCTTCCCATTTCTTCGTCGACTCTCTGCACCGAATCATCAACTTCGGCGCCGGTTGGGCGGATGTAGCCGGCAATCTGGCGATTCTGTTCCTGGTTGGCGTAGGTTCGATGGCCGTCGGCACAGCCGCCATATTAAGGAAATTCTGATGGATATTCAGCGAATTGCAGTTCTGATGGGCAAAGACGCGCGCCTCGGCGCAGCCAACTTCATGGTCATCTATGTACTTGTGATGCCGGTCGTCCTCAGCCTTCTCATCGCGCTTGTCTTCGGCGACCTGCTTGCGCAGACTCCGCGCCTGGGCATCTACGATCCCAGCGCCAGCGAAAAGTTTACCAGGCCCCTGCTAGACCATCCCAGCATCAACACCACCATGTACAGTTCCGACGAGGCGCTGCAAAGCGCGGTCGGACGAGGCAGCGAAGAGATCGGCCTCAGCCTGTCCGCCGGCTTCGCCGCGGCCCTCGAAGACGACAGCAAAGAGGTCGATTTTACCGCATACCGCTGGGGGGAGGCCGGCGTGCGCAATCTCCTGCTCCTGGAATCAGCCATTTCGCGCGCTATGACCGCGGGAATCGGGCGCAGCATTGAACAGCTACCTGTCACCGTCAATGCCGAGCAGATAGGCAGCGCTAATACACAGACCTGGTCGCAGCGACTGTTGCCCCTACTTCTTATTATGGCAATCGTACTCGGGGGACTCTTTTTCCCGGCCGCATCGCTGCTCGACGAGAAAAAACATCGAACGCTGGTCGCCTTGACCTCGACGCCCACCTCGCTGCTCGACGTCTACCTTTCCAAGACGCTGATGGGCTTCATCCTGAGCGGGATCATGGGCACAGTCATTCTCCTGATAAACGGCGCCTTCGCCGGCCAGATCGCCCTCCTCCTGCTCGTAATCGCCCTCGGCGGCCTGATGTCCTCGGCCTTCGGCATAGTCCTTGGCTCCGTCTCCAAAGATATGGATACCTTCATGGGAATCGTCAAGGGCGCTGGTATCCTGCTCTACGCACCCGGCATTCTCAAGATATTTCCCCAGGTGCCCGAGTGGATCGGCCGCCTCTTCCCCACCTACTATCTGATGAACCCCCTGCTTGAAGTGAGTCAGAACGGCGCCGGCATCGCCGAAATCGCTCTCGATATCGCAGTGCTGGCTCTCATCTCCGCCGCGCTGCTTGTCCTTCTCAGCAGCGTCATCGGCCGTCAGCAACAAAAATTGGCCCTGGAAACATGAGCGCCGCACAACATACGCCGCCGATCACGGAAGACGCCGCGCCGACGAAAGATGTGCACGAATATGTCGAAAGTTTCGGGCTGTACTGGGAACAGGCCGGCCTGCCCCGCATGGCCGGCAGGATCCTGAGCTGGCTCCTCATCTGCGAGCCCCCGCATCAGACGATGCACGAACTGACCAAAGCCCTGCAGGCCAGCAAGTCCTCCATCAGTACCGGCACCCGTATGCTCATCCAGATGGGCATCATCGAACGGATCAGCATGCCGGGCCAGCGCCGCGATCATTTCCGCGTCGTGCCCGATTCCTGGTCGCACATCATGGAAGAAAAGGCGAGAAAACAGTTTACCGAGTTACGGCGCCTGTCCGAAAGGGGTCTAGCCCTGCTCGACGGTGCCTCCCCCGCCCGCCGTCAACGTCTTGAAGAAATGCGGGATTACTACGTCTTTATGGAGCGGGAGTTCCCCCTGATTTTGGACCACTGGCGGGCACACAGGTCGGCTGTCGAGAGGCCCGCGCTATCGCATCTCATCCCCGAAGAATAGCCCCAACAGAGAGCGACCGCCGGGGGCCTTTCATTCACCGGCGGTCGCATCGCTGTTTCCTTTAAGCTATTCAACGCAAATCACTGGTCTCCCGTCACTATTCCTTCCCCATCCAGGCCATCACCAACTCCTGGTGTCGCCGCACGCCAGCCTCACCTTTCAAAGCAGACGGACCGTGCTCGAAAAACGGGCTCTTGAGCGACCGCTGCTGCTGTTCGCACGCGTAGATGTCCTCCTGCATGAAGTCGCCGGATGCCATAGGATCATCGGCGTCGTCACTGTCATACTTGCCCCTGACCTTCTTCGACCAGAAGTTGTAAGAACGGATCGATTGAGACGCGAAAGCCAGCAATGAAACGTCAGCCAATTTGGTGCGGGTGACGACGCGGCTTCGGTCGGGAGCAAGCGGCGTCACGTGAAATACCGACCACGAGTCCTCGTTTTCCGCCAGGCCGATGCCCGGAAAGAGCATCGGTACCCACGCGCCGGCCTGTTCCGCCGGGATCACCAGAGGCTGTGGGGCATTCTTTTCAACCTCGGCGGCGTAGTCGGGACTGAGCGGCTCCTGGAAATAGAAATGCGGGCCGGCAAAACCGGACTCGATGCGACTGTGGTCGTACATGGAAAGCGTGCCAGAGTGCAGATGGGAAAGGTGGTAGCCGTCAATGTAGTTTTCCACGACGATCTTCCAGTTTGCCGCGATCGTGTATTCCGTGCGTCCCTTGTGATACTCAACCAGTGCGTCGATATCGTGCGGCCCCAAACGGGACTCCACGCCGCCGAACCAGTCTGTGATAGGGTCTGCGTCTTCGTCAGGATGTACCCACAACATGCCGCGCCAGCGTGCGACCGAGGCTCTCTTGAGCCCCAGGGAGGTCATGTCCAGGTCGGGAAACTGGTTCCTTCTGTCGGGTACCGAGCGCAGGCAGCCCTCAAGGTCGTAGGTCCAGTCGTGGTAGGGGCAGGTGATAACCTTGCGCGTCTTGCCAACGGCCCGCAGCAGTTGGGTACCGCGGTGACGGCAGATGTTGTGAAAGGCGCGTAACTTCCGGTCCTCGCCCATCACGATGAAGATGTTGTTCAGCCCGGCCTGGACCGATACGTACTGTCCCGGCTCGGTGATGTCCTCGGCCAGTCCGGCAAAAGCCCAGGTGCGTGAAAAAATGCGCTCCTGCTCACGATCGAACCATTCCTGGTCGGTGTAGGCCTCTAGGGGTAGGATGGGCACGGTCTTGCGGTTGTCCATTCGAAAACTTTCCAGACCTTTCGACGTAATCGCAGTGCAGATCGGGTTCTCCGATAGCGCCGGGCGATCTTTTTGCACCGTCCCTGATGTGATCCCAATCAGATCTGGGCGTCGCCTGCCCTACGATAAGGTACGCAACCTGCATGGAAGAGATTCATACCTGACCCTCCTCAGCTGCCAGCGCCGCGCCGCACCGCTTCCTTAACAGCGTTCAGAACGTCCGCCAGCCTGTCCGCCGCCGTGCCCCCCTGGGCGAATTCGGGTCCCCCGCCCCCACCGCCGTCGTACTGTTTCAGCGTATCCCGTAGCAGGTTACCTGCGTGCAACGTCAGATCGCCTGAACGCGCCAGAACGACCGTGCCCTTCTCTCCCTGGGCACAGCCCAGCAGCGCCACCACGCCTTCCACGGCGACGAGCGCCCGCGCCAGCCGTTGCAAGTCGGCCGGTCGCGCCTCGTCCAAGACCTTCGCCGCCAGACGCAACCCGCCGGCGCTTTCAGCTACCTCCAGCAGTTCGCGCGCCTCGTAACGGGCCAGGGCCTCCCGCAGCGCGTCGGACTCCTTTTCCGCAGCGCGCAGCGACTCCTGCTGCTTCGCTACCAGCGCGGGCACATCCTGCACACTGCTGTCCAACAGCACGGCCGTCTCCGCCAATAGCCCCCGGCGCCCCGCCGCATCCGCCAGCGCACGCCTTCCGCACACAAAGTGCACACGGCTCCTGCCCCGATGCCTCTCCGCCCGCAGCAGCGAGATCAGCCCGATCTCGCCCGTCCGCCGCACGTGCGTACCCCCACACGCCGACCAGTCAAATTTGTCGATCTCCACGATTCGCACCCTGCCGCCCACCTTCGGCGCACGCCGCAAAGGCACTGTGCCCAGTTCCGCCTCCATCACCCAATAGGCGCGAACAGGCCGGTTCTGCCAGATAAGTTCGTTCACCCCCACCTCTGCCGCCGCAAGCGACTCCTCGGTCAGCCGGTCGCCTTCCAGGTCGACTGTGTTCAGTCCTTCCCCGAAATGCACGCCCACCGTCTCCTGCCCCTGCCGCCGGTAAAATACCTGCGACAGCAGGTGCTGCCCCGAATGTTGCTGCATAAGATCGTAGCGCCGCGTCCAATCGACCTCCCCCACAACGCCCGTCGTCTCTTCCGGCAGAGGCTCCGCCAGCAGATGAAACACCGCGCCATCCGTCCCCGCCTGAACGTCGACCACAGCCGTGTCGTTCAGATGGCCAATATCATGCGGCTGGCTGCCGGACGTAGGATAGAACGCAGATCTGTTCAGTCGAACGGCATGCCGGTCCTCGAACTCTCGCCGTTCGACTACCTGTGCCGTAAATCCGGTGCGGTAAGCGTCCTCGTAGTAAATTCGTACTGTCATGCGATCATTGCTCAAGGCGACGCGCACAATCCGTCGCCGGCCTTCGCCATGTCACTGCGCACCAGTGTCGCGTTTCCCGCCTCGATCTGAATCTGCTGCGCTTCCCCACGGAATTCCGGCGAAAACTGGTCCCAGTCGGTCGTCGTCACAATCCCCTGCCGCACATCCGCCAGCGCGCCGAGCAAGGCGGCCCGCCGCTGCGCATCCAGCTCGCTCATTACGTCGTCCAGCAGCAGGACCGGCCTTTCGCCGGTTGCCGCGGCCATCGCCCGCAGCTCTGCCAGCTTCAACGCCAGCGCCCCCGTGCGCTGCTGCCCGCGACTGCCGAACGTGCGCAAATTCCAGCCGTTGACCAGAAGGATCATTTCGTCCCGATGCGGCCCGTAGAGCGAGTTACCGCTGTTCAATTCCACCTTGCGGCGGTCCTCCAGCCGTTCGCGGAACCGCTCGCTGATCGTCGCCGCGTCAACCTCCGTTTTCGCCAACTCTTCAGCCCGCACCTCCTCGCTATCCCGCAACCGCAAGTAGTCGCCGTCCGAGTAAAGGCCGGTATTGAAGCTGGGCACGTAGAGCAGATCCAGCGTCTCCTGCTCCTGCGTCAGCTCCGCATGAACCCGGCGGGCGATTGGCGCCAGGTCGGCCAGGTAACTGTGGCGGCGGGAGAGCACCTGCGTCCCGTGCTCGACCAGCTGATCATCCCAGAAGCCGAGTTGAGCACCGACCGACGGACCGTCGGGCTGCCCTTGTTCCTGCAGTTGCCTGAGCAGGCTGTTACGCTGCGTGACAACCTTCTGGTAGCGAGAAAGAGCTTGGCAGTAGCCGCGGTCGATCTGACAGAGGGCGACGTCTACGTATCGCCGGCGTTCGCTCGGACTGCCGGAGATGAGCGTGAGATCCTCCGGCAGAAAGAGGACCGCGCGCAGATGCCCGATCAGGTCCATGCTGCGCCGCGGTGCGCCGTTCACCCGCGCCTGTTTCGTGAAGTTCAGCCCATCGTTCCGCCGCGTGAACAGTATCTCCAGCCTCGTGGCCTGTTCCGTCCGCACGACTTCGCCGCGAATGCGTCCGAAAGGGATCGCATCCTCCGCAGCCGCCCTGTTTACAACCTCCCGCTCCGTTCGGGCATGACGCGACTTGCTCGTCGCCAGATAATAGACGGCCTCAAGCAGATTGGTCTTGCCCTGGCCGTTTCGACCCTGCACAAGTGCAACCGGCGCGTCGAAAGAAAGGTCCAGTTTTTTGTAGTTTCGGAATTGCTCCAACTGGAGGCGGGAAAGGAACATCGGTCGGCGATCGGTTGAGGTCGACGGCCGCTACTCGGGCAGATACCAGCCGACCGTCTGTTTGCCGCGGCTGAACCACGTCCGGGAGACGCGCTGCACGTCTTCGGCCGTGACAGCTTCCAGGTTGACCAGCCAGGCATCGAACCAGTCGCTGTCCGCGATCATTTCGCTGAAGCCCAGCCAGTAGGCCTGGTTCGTAACGCTCTCGCTGCTGTAGGCAAACTGGGCCTTCGTCTGTTTGATCGCTTTTTCCAGTTCTTCCGTCGCGACCGGCTCCTCCTGCACACGATGAATCTCGGCCCAGATCGCGTCCTCCACCTGCTGGTGCGTAACCCCTTGCGCCAGTGTGGCATGGAATCCGAACAAGTAGGGATCGATCGTCGGCATGAAGGAAGAAGACACGCCAACCGCCAGCTCCGTATCAACCAGCGCCCGGTAGAGCCGGTTGCTGCGATTCGACGAGCTGCCGCCGAACAGCCCCATCCCTTTGGCGCCGCTCAGAATACTGTCCAGCACGGTTAGCGGAAAGAAGTCGGTGTGTTGGGCGGCCGGTGCGTGGAATGCCAGGCCAAAGTAGGATGTCTGGTCCGCGCCCCGCAGTACGATGCGCCGTTCAGCCCGCTGCTCCTCTTCCTGCATCCGCATATCCGGCACGGTCGGTCCGGCAGCAAGCCCGCCGAAGTATTGGTCGATGCGCGTTGCCATCCGCTCGCTGTCGAAATCACCAACCGCCACCGCCACCGCATTGTTCGGCGCGTAAAACGTACGGTAATGGTCGTAAAGATCATTGCGGCCCATCGTCAGCAGGTCGTGCTTCCAACCGATGACCGGATGTCGGTAAGGGTGGGTCTGAAATGCCGCTGCCTGCATCTCCGTGTTCAAAAGCCAGCGGTAACTGTTCTCGCTGCCCTCCCGCTCGCTGATGATAACCGTGCGTTCCGATTCCGTCTCCTCGGCATCAAATATCGCATTCGCCATGCGGTCGCTTTCCACGTCCAGCGCCAGTTCAATCCGCTCCGCCGGAAAGGTCTCGAAATAGGTTGTCCAGTCCTGCCAGGTCATGCCGTTGAAGGCCCCGCCCGCGCGCGCCACCGCCTTGTCAAAGGCGCCTTGCGGGTACTTTTCGGTCCCTTTGAACAGCATGTGTTCAACCCAATGGCTGATGCCCGTTATACCGGGCATTTCGTTTCGGCTTCCAACCCGGTAGAAGATCCAGAAACTGGCGACCGGCGCCGTGCGGCTTTCCTTGAGAATGAGTTGCATGCCGTTGTCGAGAGATCCCTTACGTAAGCTGCCGCCGTTCTGCCCACGCGTTGTGATTTCTGCTTCCATCAGCTCCGGCTCCCTTTGCAATAAGCTATATGAGTATGAAGTTTGGCGGGCGGTGTGTCACTTCGTCGCGACCGCTTCCCTCTGCAATGCTTCGTCCGCCCGTTCCCGCGCCTTTGTGAAGTCGTTCCAGCGCAGCTGTTCGCGCCAGAAGTAATACCCGCCGAGCAGAGTTACCGGAGCCCAGAGCGCCGCATGCAGTGAAACTGTATAGCTGGCGGCCAACTGGGCGTCTACCCCGAAGGAGACGAGCGTTTCAATCGCAGGCGCATCGAACGTGCCGATGTAACCGGGCGCAGATGGCAGAATCGTCACCAGGTTGACGATGCCATTGGTCAGCATCAGCGCCAAAAACCTGACGCTGAAGGAAAAGGCTTGCATCACAAACCAGTATTTGACCGTCTCCAACAGCCAGACAACGATGCTTGTGGCGAAGATCATTAGCAGGCCGCGGCCGCTGCGCAGGCTGCCCAGCCCCTCCATAAACCGCCCCAACAGCTCATCGGTCCGGGCGCGAATCCGAGGCGGCAGCAGATGCCCTGCAAGCCAGCCGTAGAGGGTCGCGAATCGTCGTGGGCTAACCGCGATCCAGATGAACGCGGCCGTCATGACCAAGAGCAGAATGGCGGCGAAGACGAAGAACTGCCGAAAGGCCGGCGGAATCGGCGCAAACGGCAGCGCCAGAGAGACGAACAGCAGCAGCACCAACCCGTCAAAGATGCGCTCGACAACCACCGTGGCCAGACTGGAACTGATGGAGATCTCCTCCCGCTGCCACAGGACGTAAGCGCGTATCACCTCACCTGCGCGAAATGGGTAAATGTTGTTGCCGAAAAAGCCAATGCAGACCACTGGGTATAGCCTGACAAGATCGACCCGCTTCAGATGGCGCAGCATATAGTGCCAGCGCCACGTTCGCGCCCACAACCCCACCATGTAGACGGCCACACCGGGAACGATCCACCAGTAATTGGCCCGCCCCATAGTCTGCCAGACCTCCGACAGATGGAGGCCCGGAACAACCAGGTAGAGAAAGAAAAGGCTGACCAGGATTCCGATCAGCAGTTGCACTGTACGCTTCATCCATCCCTCTTTTCGCTCCACCCCCCGCCTGTCCTGCGGATACAACGGCGGCCGACTTGCGAACGCGCGTCGGGCGTCCCTCAATTATTCCACATGTTTCAGGAGCACCGAAAACGGTTGGCACACGACAGTCCGGCCAGGTTTCTCAAGACGGTTACAGAGGCACGTAACCTGCACCGCCGCAGAACGGCCAAGAGAAATGCCAGGCCGCTAGGCCTGGCATGCAAAGTTTTAACGAATTGGACCGTCTATGCCTTGACTACCCGGGGATAGGGAGCATCGCAGGCTCTACTGCCTGACCGAGAATCTCTTCCATCGCCATTACGTGCGCGCAGATGCTTCTGCGCTGAAACTCTTCGCAATCACAATCCCAGTCCCCCTGATCATAGGAGACGCGGTGATCTGAGTGCTCGCCGTGAATCTTCACCTGCAGGCTGTTGACCCACAGACGTTCATCTCGTTCGGCTGCGTACTGGCGGGCTTTGATGATACGGCTGGCAATTGCGTCCATTCTGCTTTCCTTTCTTTGGAATGGTAAGCACTGATGAAACGAAATGGTACAGCCACTGGTTCCCGGTTGATGCGCCAACACCAATCAATAACACCTGGGCATGACACGCGCCCAGGTGTTCACAGCTCTAGCCGTCTTGAAAACCAGATCTGAATTCCGGCTACAACGACCCGTACGAACGACGTTCACGCTCAACCTTGAGAGTCAACTGTTGTCTATCAAATACCACTCTATGTCCGCCCGGCGGACGGCTCACCTTTCGGCTTCACATCCTTTTCTCGGAGCCTTTCGCGCCTGGGGGGTGGCTGTGTTTAGTATAGACTGATCGCACTTAGCTGTCAACCGCAATCGCGCGATTCTCGATCCGCCGATGGCGGCGTACCCGGTCGGAAATGTCGCCGTTGTACTCTGGAAATCGTCGACCCGCAGGCCCGGAAACCGCTCACTTACGCACGAGTTTCGACTTCGGCAGAATTCCTACGATTCGTCTACGATTTCCGATTCTGTTGCCTTCCAAACCCCCCAAACGCTATTCAACAAAGATTTCCACCAACTCGTCCTCATCGTGCACCTCCAGGATCTTGCCCTGAAGGCCGGAGCGCAACGCGTTGCGAACCTCCTCTACGTCCAATTCAGCTACGTCCGGTACGAACCGTGCACCCACCGCCAGCCCCATGTTGACCAGCCCCAGAGGGATCGTCATGTTGACGCGGGTCTTGCCGCTTCTCGTGTCGGAAACACGCAGACGCAGCCAGCGCCCCTCTTCCCCTGCGTTTGCGCCCGCCTTTCTGCCCCGACCGCGGGCCTGTTTGTCGCTCTTTTCCAACGCGGCCAACAGGCGCGCGCCTTCGTCTGCGCTGATCTTGCCCTCTTCGATCAGTTTCAATACCTTCATCCGTTCTTCGGCCGTAGGCAATTTACTGTTCTCCTCAACGCTTGCGCTATCAAGAGCGGTCGCGCCCGCGATTTCAAATCTTGTGACCTTTAATACTGACCCAACAAGCCCCGAGTGCGGGCCACGCGCTCACTCCAAAGGAATACAGTCCAACCGACTAAGAGAAAGAGTGCCGATTGTACGGTCAGCCACACCAGGCTGCCGTCCTGCCAGACCTCGGCCAGTCGCAGACCGTCCAGGACCACCGAGCGCAGCACATCGATTCCTTGGGTCGTTGGCAGGCTGCGCGCCGCATTCTCCAGCCAGCCAGGCATCTGCTCAACAGTCAGAAAAGACCCATTCAAAAACAAGAGCATGTTGGTGAGCAGGTTGCTCAGGGCACTTACCTGCTTGAATATGAGCGTTGCCCCGCCCAGTAGGAAGGCGAAGCCGTAAAGACCCGTGATGGTCAGCGCGAATACGGGGAGCCCCTGTAGACGCAAGGGGATGCGGATGCCCAACAATAGCATCAGGATGCCACCGACCAGTACCACGATAGCACTGCTTATGAGCAGCGAAGCCAGCGATCGCCCGGCCAGCAGCATACCCGAAGGTAGCGGACTCATGTACATCTGCTCCAGAGTTCCCGTCTGTGTCTCCTCACGGATTCCCTGGCTCATGTCTGAAATCGCGAACACGGCATAGAACCAGGTGAGATAACCCAGCAGGGCTGGCGCCATCTGCTCGGGCGCGGGGCTGCCGCCCGAAACAAAAAAGCTGATGCCGACGAAAAGAAACCCGATCATGAACGTTTCCATCAGAAAGTTGAAACGATATGACCAGACGACGATGACCCTCTTGTAACACTCATTCACCAGAACCGTTCCCGCCAATACCATTGTCTTACCCCGGGGTCTAGTCAGTAGCGCGCGCCTTGCCCACCTGTGGCTCCTTGGCGTCGGCCGGCGCGGGCGCCCGCTCGGACCGCTCCACCAACTCGATGAATATCTCTTCCAGGTTCGGTTCGCTGGGGGAAACGCTAATCAGTTCCAGGCCCGCTTGCCGCACCCGTTCAACCAGGTCAAATACGGAATGTTCAGCGCCCATCTCCCCGGACAGGACCGTATGCCCGTTCTCTTGGCATGCGACGAAACCGGGAAAGGCCTCGATCTTCTCCGCAGGGACGGTCCCCCGCAGCCGCAACTGGTAAAACTCCCGCCGGAATAGGTCGAGCAGTTCCCCCGTGGGGCGGTGGGTCAGCAACCGCCCTCGGCTCATGATCGCCACGCGGTCGCACAGGTTTTCCGCCATGTCCAATTGATGCGTCGTCAGCACCACGGTCTTGCCCCGCTCCTTTGCCAGCCGGGTGATCCATTCCTGCACGGTGCGCGACGCCTGCACGTCCAACCCCAGCGTCGGCTCGTCCAACAACACGATAGGCGGGTCTGCAATCAGCGCGGCCGCAATCGCGACCTTTTGCTGCATGCCTCTGCTGTATTCGCCCACGGGGTCCTTGCGCCGTTCCCACAAATCCAGTTCGCGTAGCAGTTCTTCTGCCCTGGCTTTCAGCCATCTGCTGGACGACACACCCTTGATGCGCCCGAAGTAGAGCAAATTCTGCCAGGCGTTCATGCGCCAGTAGACGTTGCGCGTGCCCTCCAGCACCGCACCAATCTGCTGCATCGCCCGGCTGCGCGCAGTCGGTAGATCATAGCCGTTGAGGCGAATGGTTCCCGTCGTGGGAATAACCAGCCCGCAAGCCATCTTAAGCGTCGTCGTCTTGCCGGCCCCGTTCGAGCCCAGAAATCCGAATACCTGACCGGCTTCTACCGCAAGATCAAGCTTTTGAACCGCTGCAATTTCGTCACCGCTGCGGCGGCGGAATACCTTGCTCAATGACTCAATCTCGATGGCGGCAGACCGCCTTTGGCCTCTTGCTATTGTCATTCCACTTTCCAATTTGGGCGCATTCTATCGCCAGTCACTCATCATGGCCGGTTCTATACTTCATTCGGTCGCAGGTGTTCAACCGGCGTCCTGTGCCTAATCCTGGCTGCCCAGAGCATCCAACAGCTGCTCGGCCTCGGCAGCCGTGATCTTGCCCTCCGACAACATGCGTAGAACCGTGATCCGTTCCTCTTCAGTGACCGGTTCGCCGTCGTATTCGCTCTTCGCGTCAACGTCAACGTCAACATCAACGTCCAGGTCCATGTCCACATCTGCGTCGTCGAATTCGGATTGTGCCGGCTTGTCACGCGCAGCAGTGCCAGACCCGGTTCCATCCGTGTCAAAACTGAAGCTCCAGCTGGCGGCATCGCCCCAATCCCCTGCGGCCGCCCTCTTCCCCGCGGCGCGCATTTTCCTTCGCAGCGTTCTGCCCAGAGACTGCGAGAGATGGCGCTGCGCGCGTGCGGCAACCCGTGCGCCCCTGACCCCCTTTTCTTCGCCAAGACCCTTCAGAATGGCTGCCGATTCGAGTTGCACGCTGCCTCCGGCAACAAGAGAGTAGCTGCTCTTCCCTCCCCCAACGCGAAATGTATGCACGCCCGGGCCGCGCGCCACCATCGTGGGGCCGCCTTCGACCGTGAGCGAACCCCCACACACAGCTTTGAAAGATCCTCCCTCCGTTTCGGCCAAACGGCAGCGAATGTCTCCCCCTGCAGTCAGCCGTACGCTTCCCGATATCGTTGCAAGCTGAACACTGCCGCCGCACATGGCCGAAAGCGAGCCGCCGCACCCCTCGACCTCCAGATCGCCGCCAACACCGCCCAGCGAAACCGAGCCCCCTACTTGACGCAGCGTGCCGCTTCCGCCCACCCTCTTACAGGCGAACGCGCCGCGAACGCTTTCGGCGGTCAAATCGCCCTCTACCCGCTCCACCGCGACCTCTCCCACCTCAACGAGATACAGTGCCCCGTCAACCCGGTTACAGGCGACTTTGCCCCGCACGCCGCGCAGGGACACACGGCCCAGTGCCTTGCTGATGGCAGCCGCTCCGTCAACGTTGATCAATTCGACGGCGCCATCCGCCTTTTCAATAATGACGTTCCCCCCTGCATTCAACACGTTAACGTCGGCGCGCGCCCGCATTGCTCGAACCGCGGACACGTTCCGCAAATCCAATCGCCCGGCAGCCTCGCAGATCGAGATCGCCCCGCCGATGTTCTCGGCCGACAGATCGGCCTGCGCCCGCTCCTTCACCTCCACCCCGCCGGCGATGTTTGCCAGGTTCACCCGGCCAGCAGCGCTTTCGATCGTTACACTGCCGGTATTCTCTACCAGGAGGTCGCCGCCAGCCTGCTCCAGCGCCACACCGCCGCGCAGATTGCTTACGTGCGCCTGTCCCCCCGCCGCGATGCCCACCAGTTCAATCGTCTCCGGCAGCCTCACGGTGCACGAAGAATCAGCCTCGATCTCGATCTGCTCCGTCGCAGCATCTACCTCCGGCTGACCTCCCTGGCCGTCTACTTCGATCAGCGACTGTTCCCAGCCCTCGACCCGCAGGTCTCCTGCGCAACGTATCCGTACGCCGACGTTTGGAGACTCCAGTTCCACCTGCATCTGTTCACTCATTTCGTTCCCCTTGCATCCCCCCTCATGTTTCCGACCCGTAAGGTCCGGAATCTCTATCCGCTCTGCAGCTGCTCCATGGCCGCCTCGTAGCTGATTTCACCGGCCTCAAGTTGCTCAAGAATCTGCCGACGCGCCTTCTCCTCCAGGGCCGGAGGCTCGTCGCGGCCCGGCTCATATCCCATGGCCCGGATCACCGCATGCAACCGCCCCCGCAGCGTCGGATAGGAGAGAGCCAGCTCCTCCTCCATGCGGTTCAGCTTGCCCTCGCACCGCACGAAGGTCGCCGCAAACGCAAGCTGCTCCCGCGTCAGCCCGGCGAACGGCGTCTCGACGAGAAAACGCCCCTCGACCCGGCTGTCGCATTCGCGGCAAAAGAAACCGGTGACGGTCAAGTCTTTCCCCTGACAAATCGGACAGGCAGTGGGTAGTGGATTCATGTCGTCTGCTCCATTTGACGGGGAATGTGCCGTTTCGCGCAGGCGACCTCGTGTCGATAGCCCCTTTGCAGGCTGTTGCCTTTCGCCACCATCCACTTTCCCAGGCCTGAAATAATACGAACTTGCCATTCGGGCGTGCGTCGGTAGGGCCGCAGCTGCCGGTAGACCGGGGCCTCCGAGGTCATTCTGTCCCCCCTCAAACTCTCTTCCAGCGCTAACCTCTCTAAAAACATACTGAACCTCTTGTTCAATTATTCTAACTGTAGGGCCTTGACTATCAATATTATACACACAAATCTTAATTTGTCAATAGTGTCAATCAATTTTTCTTAGAATCACTGGCAATTTCTCAATATCTGTCAATTGAAAGACAGAGTTTGGCGGCGCGCGCAACTCGCCGCCGAGCTTACCCGGCCAAGACGAAGGCTGTCACACGAATGCGAAGGTATGTCAGAATCGAGCCCGAGTTCCCGGGTTCGCCTGGTCGAGGGAAGGTGTGGAGTGGAAGAGGAAGCGGTTACTTTCTATCGTTTGGGCCGTCCGCCTCAGTGCCGGACGTGTAGCTCGGGGACGCTGCGGCCCCTGTGCCGGCGCGCCGCGGCCGATTTCAGTTCGGCGGATCAGGAGACGCCTGCCAAGTCCAGTTCGCCCGCGTAGTGGCAGCGAACGAAGTGGCCTTGCTCCATTTCGCGCAGCTCGGGCGTCTCCTCTACACAGCGGTCGTTGTCGTTGTAGAGGCAGCGCGGGTGGAAGTAGCAGCCGCTGGGCGGGTTGGCCGGGTCGGCCACGTCGCCCTCCAGCACAATCGGTTCGGCCCGGTCTCGCGGGTCCGGCTTGGGCACCGATGACAGCAGGGCTTCGGTATATGGATGCAGCGGATTGCGGTAGAGCAGTTCCGTGCGCGCACTCTCCACAAGCATCCCCACATACATCACCGCTACCCGGTCGCTGATATGCTCGACCACGCTCAGATCGTGGGCGATGAACAGATATGTCAGGTCGAACTCCTCTTGCAGGTCCTGAAGCAGATTCAGGATCTGCGCCTGCACCGATACGTCCAGTGCAGAAACCGGCTCGTCCAGCACAATCAACTGCGGGTTGAGTGCCAAAGCACGCGCCACCCCGATTCGCTGGCGCTGCCCGCCGCTGAAGGCATGCGGGTAGCGGTTCAGGTACTCCGGCCGCAGCCCCACCACGCGCAGTAGCTCCGACACCCGGTCTTCCAGCTCCTGCCCCTTCGCGATCTCGTTCACCAGCAGCGGCTCACCGACATTTTGCAGCAGGTTCATGCGCGGATTCAGCGACGAATAGGGGTCCTGAAAGACCATCTGCATGTTGCGCCGCAGCCGCTTCAGCTGCTGCTTGTCCACCGATGCAATATTGACCTTCCCAAGCTCCTGGTCGTCGAACATGATTTCGCCGGCAGTGGGAGGGAAGGCGTGCATGATTAAGCGGCCCGTCGTCGTCTTCCCGCAGCCGCTTTCACCCACCAGGCCCAGGGTCTCGCCGGGCCGCACATAAAAGCTGACCCCGTCGACTGCCTTCACCTGGCCGACAGTGCGCGAAAAGAAGCCCTTCTGAATCGGAAACCACTTCCTCAAGTCGGTTACCTCAAGAAGCGGAGGGCGTCGCGTATCGTTCCCTGTCTGCTCGATTACCTCAACTCCCTGCGTGTCGTTCTGTGACAAGGCGCCACCTCCTGCAACATAAAGAGTATAACGGCCGAAAAGATGCGGTTCCCGCACACGCGCAGGCGCCTGCAGTGCCGTCAAAAAAACAGTAGAAAATCCCTGAGATTCTTCAAGTATAGCGTTACTGCCGAAACTGCAATGAGCGTCAACTCGATGGAGAGCACCTTCAATATCGCGCTGAAAAGGCGGCCTTCATTGCGCGAGCGGCGCAGATAGCCCTCGATCAGGAAGATGCATACGATAAATGCGATGCCCAGGACGACGATCGACCACAGCTTGTAGGCGCGCAGGTGCCACGGGTTGACCCGTAGGAATAGCAACACCTCCAGGTTCTCGTGCAGCAGCAGTACGAGACCAAGCCCTAACGCAAAACAGAGAAACCAGATCAGGTAGTGGGAGATCTGCTTTCCAGCCTGCTTGAAGAGATCCCAAACAGATTCAGTTTCGGAAGGTAGTCTTTCCATCTGGCAGTTGCAGCCAATTGGTACAGCTTTCAGCTACGTACATTTGGCAGAATCGCATTGTAGCTGAAGGGCGGAAAAACGCAAATTCCTGGCGACGAGGGTGTTGCGGGGCAGTCCGGCATAGGGGTACCGATTCCCATGCTTGGAGTAGCAAGCTAGTCGTAACCGGTCCAAAGTCAATCCGCCCCCTGCAGTGCCAGGCCACCAACCACTATCCACTGCCGTTGGGCGGTCGGGCCGTTCCGGCCCTCCCTGGTGCGGGGGGATTCCCCCCGCAACGCCCCCCTGTAGCGATGCCGCCGTATGTGCGCGTTACCGGCTCCTGTGTCAGCGACCTGGAGGCAACGCCACCGTGCGTGCGCGGCACCCGCAGTTCGAATCACGAATCACGAATCACGAGTCACGAATCACGAATCACGAGTCACGAATCACGAATCACCTCCGTCCCGCCCCCCTGATTTGCTTCCCCCGCCGTGTGTAGGGTTAGTCCTTTCCTGTGCTGCCTGCGGCCCATCGCCCGGCCCCCCACCACCCAATTTTTCCTAAAATCCTGCAAAAGACCCGGATATGCGCTACACTGGTCCATACATCCGGAAAACGCGTCTGCGCCCCCGATCGCGCCGGCGCCCTCACCAAACCGAGAAATGTATCCGATCACGCGCAAACACACGCAAGTGCGCCCGTCCAATGCCCCGGCCGTCCACTGCCCGCCATGCCCGCGGAAGTGCCGCAATGTTTGCCCGAATCGCGCGACAAGCCGGCAAAAAAGCGCGTCATTTCGCGTAAAAGAATGCGACCGGACTTCAACCGGTCTCACACGAGCGACAATGCACGAAAACAGTCAAGAATAGCGGCCAACGACAACCAGAACCGACCGCACATCCGTGAGAAAAGAAACGCAAATCGGCGACTTTGGACACCTTACAGGCGCCATCACACGTCGCAACGAGAGGATTTCGGTCCCAAAAGGCAAAAGCCCGGACAACGTGACACGCTGCCGTCATTATGACCAATCCAACCGAGGGAGCGGGCCAGGATCACGCCCATTTCCGCCAATCCCGCCGCCGGATACACCCCTCCCGAAAAGAAAAATATGGTGCGACATTTAGGGACATTTGGGGACAATTGGGGACATATGTCCCACTTTCACGTCTAAAATGACAGGACCTCGGACCCGTAAGAAAGGAAGTTCAGACGACTGCAGTGTCATATTCACAAAGGCAAACCCTGGGACCAGCAGTCAAGAGAAACTGAACGGATCTCAGGGTTTGAGAAAACCGAAACTCCCTGTTCCTAATCGGAAAGAGCTCATACAGCAACTTTTCTGCCCCTGAATTGACAACCGGGCAGACCGCGGCTATACTCATGCCGCCGAAACCACAGCCAGATATCCAAGGGTTTCACGACCCCAAATCAACTATCCACAGTTCTTGAGGAGAGGACGAACACAACAAACACACCTTAGAATCAGACCCGTCCGCCTTCTGGCACTCCTGCTGATCGCTGTACAGGCAGTGGGCCTTCTGGCTGCACGAGGCGGCGGTGAGCCTGCCGCACCGGCCTGATAGCTACTCCTGCCGAAAGCTCCGGCGACGAGCAGGAGATGGCCGCAGCCGAAGACGGCGTCAGCCCCAACCAGGCGCCTGAATTCCAGGAGATGGTGCGCAAAGGCGACCTGCCGCCCCTGGCGGAACGCCTGCCGGTAAATCCTGCCGTCGTCGAGCGCGTCGACGGCATCGGCCAGCCCGGCGGCGCCTGGAATACCGCGCTAGTCGGTGGCTCAGACTCCTTCTGGCTGGTCCGCACCGTCAGCTACATCCATCCGATCGCCTGGGCACTCCAGTGGGACGGCGTTGTGACCTACGCGGTGGAAGGTGTCATCGCCGGCGACGATGACAGCGAGTATACATTTATCTATCGTTGCGGTGGCCGAAACCGAGGAGTTCTTCGCACAGCCGTTACACCCCTACACGGAAGCGCTCCTGTCGGCAGTGCCCAACCCGGACCCCCGCATGAGGCGGTAGAGGGCCCTTATCGTCCTCGAAGGCGACGTGGCCGACCTTGCCAACCCGCCGGCCGGCTGCTGCTTTCACCCGCGTTGCCGCTACGTACAGGGGCGCTGCAGCCAGGAAACGCCGGCCCTGCGCGAGATTTCTCCCGGTCATATGGCAGCCTGTAACTTTGCCGAAGAATTGACCCTGGCCGGCGAAACCGCGATTGGAGAGTTTGGATGACCTCGGTGCACGAAGAGTTCAACACCCGGTCCATTTGGGAGATCAGAGCGAAATACGCTGCCTATTTCGTCAGTTGGGTCGCCTTTTTTGGTCTGACCTTCTATCTGGTTTCCAGGATCTCTCCAATCATTCGGCTCTTGATGGACGTCCTTAATGTCAATCGCTGGGCGCAGTCGGCTGTACATAACTTTAGCTTCTTCCTGCTGGGCCTTCTCGGCCTGGGCATGGTTATCATCGTCGAGAACTATCTCCGCACAGCGATACCGCAGAATCAACTCTTGCGCCGTATCGTCATCGCTCTCGGCTCAGTTCTCATTCTGACGGCGGCATCTTACGCCCTCCCTGCGTTTCTGTTCTATCTGTTGAGGTCATAGGAGATCGGAGACCGGCAAACCGTTTGAACCGGCCGTATCACCGGAAATCCTGCCCCAATGAAGTGCCCAAAAAATATTTGGTTTTTGCACTACCAGAGAGTATACTTCTGCCCACACTGGAGCTACCTCTTTTCTCCGGCGGGCCGAGACGTTGCCAGTTTCAACCGACACAATTTGGTCTATCAATTCAGGCAGTGAGGCAGCACCTTCCTTATCCGTACCCACCTAAGGAGACGATCCAATGAAAGGTCTGAAGTCAATCAAGACCGATGTAACGCGCAGGGAATTCGTGCGCTTGTCCGCATTTGCGACCGCCGGTACGGTCATGGCGGCGTGCGGCGCAGGAGATGCCGCGCCCGAAGCCGAGGCGCCGATGGAAGAGGCCCCGGCCGAATCCGCTGCCGAAGCCGCTCCCGATTCAGGGTCTATGTACAACGAGGCCCCGCGGCTGGCCGAGATGGTCGCCAACGGCGACCTGCCGCCCGTCGACGAGCGTCTGCCCGTCGCCCCGCTCGTGCTTGAAGGGCTCGACGGCGTCGGCAACTATGGCGGCCTCTGGCGCGCCGGCCGTCGCGGCCAGGCCGATCACTTTGCCGTCAACCAGGTCATCATCCGCGGCGCCCTGTCGATCAACCAGGAGTTGACCATCAATCCCATGATCGCCGAGTCCTGGTCGGTCAGCGACGACGCCACCGAGTTCACCTTCAATCTGCGTGAAGGCATGAAATGGTCCGACGGCGCGCCCTTCACCTCGGCCGATATCAGGTACTGGTACGACGAAGAAGTCCACAACGAGGAGCTCACTCCGGTCTTCCCCGCTTGGCTGACCGCCAACGTCGAAGGCGCAAATGTGCCTGCGGAGGTGTCTACGCCCGACGACACGACAGTCATCTTCAAGTTCGCCAGCCCGAACGCGCTCTTCCACTACAGCGGGGGCATCCTCCTCTCGTTCCCTGTTCGCTCCGCCGAGTACATGAAGCAGTTCCACCCCGACCACACCGACGACCCGGACGGGCTCAACCAGATGATCGCCGATGCCGACCTGGAGCTGTGGACCGATCTCTACGTCGACAAGCGCAGCGGCCGCCACGAGAACCCCGAGTCGCCGATGCTCTGGCCCTGGACCGTCGGTACCGATTTCACCGAACCGCTTGTAACCGCCACCCGCAATCCCTACTTCTGGGCTGTGGACACCGACGGCAACCAGCTCCCCTACATCGACGACCTCACCTTCCGCCAGTTCACCGACCCGGATGTCTACGCACTTTGGTGCATCAACGGCGAAATCGACTGCCAGTCCCGCCATGTGCGCAACACCGACATTACCGTCCTCAAGGAAAATGAAGAGGCCGGCGACTACAAGCTCCAGATCTGGCGCCGCACCGCCGTCTACGGTCTCCACCTCAACATGACCGCCAAAGAACCCCGCCTGCGTGAGCTGTTCCAGGCGCGAGACTTCCGCATCGCCTGCTCCATCGGTGTCGACCGCGACGCCATCAACGAGCTCGTATTCGACGGCACCGCCACCAATATGCAGTATGGCCCGCCCGTCGAATCACCGCTCTACGTCGAAGAGCTGAACAACGCCCACCTCGAATATGACCCCGACAGGGCCAACGCCCTCATCGACGGCCTCGGCTACGTCGAACGCGACGCAGATGGGTACCGCCTCTGGAAAGATGGCAGCGGCGAACGTATCCGCTGGACCATGCTGGGCGGTCCTACGGTCACCGACAACGACCAGATGCTCATCGACTTCCTCACTGACATGGGCTTCGAGATCAACTATCGCGGTGCCGAACGTGCCCTCGCCCAGGAGCTCGACCGTAACAACGACATCGAGGCCAGGACCACCTTCATGGACCGCAACCTCATTCCTCTCGCCGATCCGGTCATCTGGATCAACCGCGCCAACACCGAGCGCCCCTGGGGCAACGCCTGGCAGATGTGGTCCGTCAACCCCGACAACCCCATCGGCGAACCGCCCCCCGACGGCCACTGGCAGTGGGACCTCTGGCGCATCTGGGACGAGATCCGCGTCACCGCCGACGGCGATAAGCAGAACGAACTGTTCAAAGAGATCCTCCGCATCTGGGGCAGAGAACTGCCCACCGTCGGCTACTTCGGTGAACTGCCGCGACCGGTCGTCGTCCGCAACGGCTTCAAGGGCATCCACGCTGGCTACCCGTGGGACTGCTGCCGCGGCGTCTACGAGCACATCATCGATAACGCCACCTGGTACTGGGAAGATCCGGAAAACCACATGTAAGGGCTGCTGGCGAGTGATCAATTTCGGTCACTCGCCTTTCTTCAATTTCCTGTACTTCAACAAGGAGAAAGTTGAATGAAGAGTCTCAAACTCCCAAAGACCGATGTGTCGCGACGTGAGTTTATGCGCGTCGGAGCGATGGCAACGGCCGGCACCGTCCTCGTCGCCTGCGGCGCAGGTGGAGAACCCGCAGCCGAAGCCCCGATGGAAGAGGCGCCCGCCGCTGCCGAGGCCGCCCCCGCAGCCTCCGACTCCATGTACAACGAAGCACCGCGACTGGCTGAAATGGTCGCCAACGGCGAACTGCCGCCCGTTGATGAGCGCGTACCCGTCAACCCGCTCGTGCTCGAGGGGCTCGATGGCATCGGTAACTATGGCGGCCTCTGGCGCGCCGGCTTCCGCGGCCAGGCCGACCACTTCGCCCTCAACCAGGTCATCATCCGTGGCATCCTGTCGATTAACCAGGAACTCACAGTCAACCCGATGATTGCCGATTCCTGGTCGGTTAGCGACGATGCAACCGAATACGTCTTCAACCTGCGCGAAGGCATGAAGTGGTCCAGCGGCGAACCTTTTACCAGCGCCGACTTCGTCTTCTGGTTTGAAGAAGAAATGAAGAACGAGACGCTGACACCCGTCTTCCCCGGCTGGCTCACCAGCCCGGTCGAAGGCGAAAATGTTCCCGTCGAAATGACGGCCCCCGACGACACGACCGTCGTCTTCAAGTTCGCCGGGCCCAACGCCCTCTTCCACCTCGAAGGTGGCGTCGTCCTCAGTTGCCCGGTCCGCTCTGCCGCCTACATGAGCCAGTTCCACCCGGACCACACCGACGACCAGGCCGCCCTCGACCAGAAAATCGCCGACGCCGGCCTCGACAACTGGACGGAACTCTACACCGACATGCGCAGCGGGCGCCACGAAAACCCCGAAAGTCCCATGCTCTATCCGTGGACTCTGCAGAGCGAGTACACCGAAGAGATTGTCAACTGCACGCGCAACCCCTACTTCTGGGCAGTGGACACAGCCGGCAACCAGTTGCCCTATATCGACGACCTCTCCTTCCGCCTCTTCAATGACTCCGATGTCCACGCGCTGAGGCTCGTTAATGGCGAGATCGATTGCCAGTCCCGCCATATCCGCAACACCGACCTCACCGTCCTCAAAGAAAATGAGGATAGCGGCGACTACAAGATTCAGTTCTGGCGCTGGACCGCCGTCTATGGTGTCCATTTCAACATGACCACCAACGACGACCGCCGCCGCGAACTCTTCCAGGAACGCGACTTCCGCATCGCCGTCTCCTTGGGCTTCAACCGCGACGAGGTTAGGGAACTGATCTACGACGGCTTCGGAACCAATATGCAGTACGGACCGCCCGTCGAGTCGCCCGTGCATTACGAAAAACTCAGCAACGCCTACCTCGACTACGACCCCGACGCCGCCAATGCTCTGCTCGACGGCCTCGGCTACGTCGACAGGGACTCCGACGGCTATCGTCTCTGGAAGGATGGCAGCGGCGAGCGCATTAGCTGGACCATGCTGGGCGGCGCTGAAATCTCTGACCTCAGTCAGACATTCATCGACTACCTCGGCGACCTCGGTTTCGAAGTCAACTACCGCGGCGTCGATCGCTCCCTCAGCATCGAGCTCCACCAGTCCAACGACGTCGAATGCACGACCTCCTTCATGGACCGCAACCTCGTGCCCCTGGCTGACCCCCAGATCTGGGTCAAGCACCGCAACATCAACGACCGCCCTTGGTGCAACGCTTGGACCGCCTGGAAGCTCGATCCCTCCAATCCCATCGCCCAGGAGCCGCCCGCCGGCCACTGGATCTGGACCATCTGGGACTTGTGGGATCAGATCCGAGCCACCCCCGGCGAGGAGGCGCAGGCCGACCTCTTCAAGCAGATCCTTGAAATCTGGTCCGAAGAACTGCCCTCCGTCGGCTTCTTCGGCGAGTTGCCGCGTCTCGTCATGGTCAAGAACGGCTTCAAAGGCATCCACGCCGGCAACCCCTGGGACTGCTGCCGCGGCGTCTACGAACACATCATCGACAATGCCACCTGGTATTGGGATGATCCGTCAATGCATATGTAAAGAAACGTTGTGAAGAGACAAGAGTGAGGAGAGATGATCTTCTCTCTCCTCACTCCTCTCTACTCTCTCTTCGAGGTCCTTCATGTTCTCATACATCCTCGGCCGCTTCGCCGTGATGATTCCGACACTCTTCGTCATCTCGGTTGTCACCTTCATCATCATCCAGCTTCCGCCGGGCGATTATCTGACAACCTACGCCGCGCAACTGCGCGAACAGGGCGACGAAGTCGACGAGGTCCTGATGGCCAGACTGGAGCGTCGCTACGGCCTCGGCCAGCCCCAACACATCCAGTACCTCAAATGGATCTCCGGCATCCTTCTGCGCGGCGACTGGGGTGAGTCGATGTTGTTCCAGAAACCGGTCGAGGACCTGATCTGGGACCGGCTGGGCCTTACCTTCATTCTTTCATTTACAACTCTGCTCTTCGGATGGCTCGTGTCGATCCCATTGGGGGTCTATTCGGCGACCCATCAATACTCAGTGATCGACTACGTCGTCACCGCGCTCAATTTTATCGGCAAAGGGTTGCCGGAATTCATGCTCGCCCTCGTAATCATGTGGCTCGTGACTTCCTATTCCGATATGAGCGTCGGTGGCCTCTTCAGTCCGGAATATATGGACGCGCCCTGGACCATCGACCGGTTACTCGATCTTCTCGCCCATGTCTGGATCCCTATCGTGATCCTGGCCGTGGGTAGCACTGCCAACGGCATCCGTATTACCCGCGCCAATCTGCTCGACGAGTTGAACAAACCCTATGTCGAAACCGCGCGCGCCAAAGGTGTCAAAGAGACAAGACTGATCTGGAAGTACCCGACCCGCGTCGCCCTGAACCCCTTCTTCAGCACCGTGGGTTGGTCGCTGGCGGACCTGATTTCTGGCACAACCATCGTGGCTATCGTTCTGAGTCTGCAGACCACTGGCCCGATGCTATTCACTGCGCTGATCAACCAGGACATGTTTCTGGCCGGCAGCTTTATCATGATGCTTAGCGTGCTGACGGTGATAGGCACACTGCTGTCCGACCTTCTGCTGGCATGGGTTGATCCTCGCATCCGCCTGGAAGAGGCGGGCTAGTCTTCCCATACCCATACTTCGCCGCCCGCGCGCGAGTGCCCAATTGATAAACCCTCCGTAACCTGAGCGCTTTTAAATGGACCGGAACAGACGATGACCACTGAGGAACAACAACCGACCCTCTATCAGGACGACCCCGAAGAGGAAGAACGCTACCTGGAGACTCGCGACGACGAAGCCAACATGGCCGTCGCCTCCTTTTGGCAGCTCATCTGGTGGCGTTATCGCCGCCATCGCGTCGCCGTTTTCAGCACCTTTGTCGTAATCATCTTCTATCTGATCGCGGCCTTCAGCGAGTTCGTGGCGCCTTACGACCCGGAGGCCAAGTTCGTCAAATACAAGTTGCACCCGCCGACCCCAATTCACATTGTCGATGCCGAGGGCAACTGGCGCATGCCCTTCATCTACCAGACCATACGCGAGCGCGACCCGGAGACCTTCCGCAATACCTACCACGAGGACACGGAGATTATCCATCCCATCCGCTTCTTACCTAAGGGCGAAGAGTACGAGCTGTGGGGTGAAGTCGCTGTGACCACCAAGCTTTTCGGTCTCGACGTGCCCCACGAAGAGCAGGGCTTCTTCCTCTTGGGCACCGACCGTCTTGGCCGCGACATGTTCTCCCGCGTTGCTTACGGCGCCCGCCTCTCCCTATCCATCGGACTCATCGGCGTCGTCATCAGCCTCGTCCTTGGCATCCTGCTGGGCGGCCTGTCAGGCTACTACGGCGGCACTATCGATAATATAATCCAGCGCATCATCGAGTTCCTGCGTTCGATCCCCTCCATCCCGCTCTGGATGGGTCTCAGCGCTGCTCTGCCACCCGGGTGGCCGATCCTCTATGTCTACTTCAGCATTACTGTCATCCTCTCCTTTATCGGCTGGACCGGTATGGCCCGCGTCGTGCGTGGCAAATTCCTGCAACTGCGCGAGGAGGAGTTCGTCATGGCCGCGCGTTTCTCTGGCAGCGGCGAAATGCGCATCATCCTACGTCATATGCTGCCCTCCTTCCTCAGCCACATCATCGCCACCATGACGCTGGCCATCCCGACTATGATTCTCAGCGAGACCGCACTCAGCTTCCTCGGTCTCGGCCTGCGCCCGCCCGCCATCAGCTGGGGCGTACTCCTGCAGGAGGCCCAGAACATCAGCGCCGTCGCCATCGCCCCCTGGACCATGGTCGCCCCCGCCCTCATGGTCGTCATCGCCGTAACCGCCTTCAACTTCATGGGCGACGGCATGCGCGACGCCGCCGACCCCTACGCCAGCCTGTAACCGACGTAGTTAGCTTTTCGAATTGAGCGGGCGCCAGCGGCAGTGACTAAAAACTAAAAACTGCCTACTAAAAACTACAGGTTTCACACCCATGATCATCAAAGGCAACGCCATCCCCGAACTCAACAACCGCAAAGGCTACGAGATCCGCGAAGAACAGGACCAGATCGACCACTTCGCCGTCCGTATCACAACGCCCGCCAACCCATTCCTGCCGGAGAAACACGGGGAACGCCGCTTCTGGTACATCCTCGAGGGCGAGGCCACCGTCACCATCGACGGCGACAGCACCACCGTCGGCCCCACCGACCTCATCCTGCTCGCCCCCTGGACAGACCACAGCCTGCGCGCCGACAACTGGGTCCGCTGGATCTGCTTCGGCTAACCTCGCCTACCCGGAACACCCAATCCCCGCACCGACAAAGGAAACGAAAACGATGCCACGCAAATTAAAGTTGGCCCTGATCGGTCTGGGCCGCCGCGGCCGCGGTGGGCACCTGCCAATCTATCCAAGACTGAATGACGTATTCGAATTCGTCGCTGTCTGCGACAAGGAGGAGGAGGTCCTGCGCGAAGTCGCCGCCGAGTACGGCGTCAACACCTACACCAGCGTGCGCGACCTGGTGGCCGGCGAGAAGTTGGATGTCGTCGACGTCGTCGTCCCCGGCGATGCCCACCATCCCATCTGCTGCTACCTCGCAGAGCATGGCATCAACATTATCGTCGAAACGCCCGTCGCCGTCACCCGCCCCATGACCGACATGATGATCGAGGCCGCCGAACGCAACAACGTCAAACTGGAGGTCGCCGAGAACTACCACCGCGTCCCCATGGCCCGCTTCCAGGCCAAAGTGATCGACTCCGGTATCATCGGCGAAGTCGGCCGCATCTACCGCATCTTCTACGAGGGCGGCTACCACGGCATGAGCATGTTGCGCCTCCTCGCCAACAGCCCTCCCAAGTCGATCCTCGGCATCACCCACGTGACCGACGTCGTGCCCATCATCGACCGCATGAAGCGCCACCACTCCCAGGAAAACTGCACCACCAGCTTCCTGGAATTCGAGAACGGCGCCGCCGCCACCATGATCTACTCAAACGTCATCCACGCCCGCTCTCTGGGCCGAAAAATGGTCGGCATCTCCCAGATCGACGGCACCCGCGGCGCCATCGTCGGAGAAACCGTCTACTTCACCGACCCCGCAACCTACCAGAGCGGCGCCAGCGGCGTCCCCTACGAACCCCAGCGCGCCTTCATCGAAGTCGAAGGCCGCCAGATCCTTGAAAGCATCAGCCTGCAGCTGCCCGACCAGGAGATCGTCTGGCAGAACCCCTACGCCCATCTCGGCGTCGGCGAAAACAACGGCCGCGGCGTCGACATGGCCGACCAGTTCATGAGCATCGCCAACGCCGTCCTTCACGACATCGAACCCACCTACGGCGTCCAGGAAGCCCGCCTCGACCAGGAAATGACCCTGGCCGCCTCAGAATCCGCCCTCATGAACAAGCAGCCCCTGGACTTCCCCCTGCGCTCCCCCTCAAAGGCCGAGGAGCAGATTCAGGAACGCTTCAAAGAGACCTACGGCTACGACTATACCGACATCGAACCGCTGCTCGATGTCTTCTACCCGCGCCGCTAAGCACGAACTGGCGCAAAAGTACCAGCAAACAGCCGCAGCATATTACCGGCTTTGCGGAAAGGAAGTGAACCGTGCAGTTCCTGGATATTGAAAAGAAGGGAATATCCCGCTATCTTCTCGACGCCGACGTGGAAGGTGAACCCTTGCGCGTCCACATCTCGGAAGTCGAAGCCGGACAGCGCTCCCACCCCCCTCACAGGCACGGGGGCTTCGAGGCCTTCTATATGATTGAAGGAGAGGGAACGCTGGAAATCGACGGCGAACGCCATCCACTGCGCGCCAACGAAGCAGTTGTCTTCGACCCGCACAAGCTGCACGGCCTCATCAACACCAGCCAGGCCCCCATGCGCTACATGGTCATCATCCGCCCCGAAGAAGGCGATTGACGATGTCGTCGGTCTTTGGGCACTGCAGCGTCAGTCGGTGTAGAATCCAGGCACTATGAGCGAAAAAGTGCGTCAACTGAATCTGCAAGTCCCCGAACACATTGTCCAGGGACTGGATGAAATTGCCAGCAAAGAGAAAACAGATCGGACTGCGCTTGCGAGGAAAATGCTTTCGGAGGCGATTCAGCGGTGGAAAGCGGACGACGCAATTGCTGCCTGCATACGCGGCGAAATCACAAAGGCACGCGCCGCTGAACTGGCAAGTATGTCTCTTTACGATATCATGGATGAAGTGCGTCGTAGGGGCGCCCCGCCGAGCTACACTCTCGACGAACTGCGCCAGGATCTGAAACTACTGCGCCCATCTTAGAGCGACATTGCCGCTCAATCTGCTAAGGCGTGGACATCGGCACTTCATCAGGAGCATGTGTAAAACATAAGACGCAAAGGAACCTTCCTTTGCGTCTTTTTCGTCTTACGAAAAGTCAAGCTGCATCAGCAGGTCCATAAACTGGATGCTCATCTTCTCCGAGCCCAATTCAGTACTGGAGTAAGGATTGTCGAAATGCAGGAACCCGCTGGTCGGTTCCTCATTTTCGTTGACCAGCAGAGGCCCTTCCCAGCCAAAGTCGATGCTCTCACCCCGCAAGCTGGTCATGTGCACGCTGTCCTCCCCGAACGTGACATCCAGCCCCGTCACCTTCTCCACGAATTCGGCAAAACTGCCGTCCGTTTCCTCCCGCCCCATCTGCACCACCCAAATGTTGTTCTGCCCATAGGACCGCAACTCTCGATACGCGCTCCGGCCCGTTTCGGTGAGCGTCAGACCCGCTGACGCAGTCATCGCCAGATAACCGTCCCCGACGCGGGCACACGCCCAACCCTCCCGTATCTCGTGCCCGTCAAACGCATAAATCGGGAAATAAGCGTGCGTAAAGCCCAGCCAGTCATCCTCCGGCAGCCTGTGGACCGAAACCAACAGGTCCTTCCACTGGGCCGCCCGAGGCAGCACGACGTTCCCATGCCAGAAGTTGGGCCGGTGAGAGCCGTCCTCACTGAGACACGGCGGGTGGGTAACGAATACAACCGCCTCCGGCGAAAAGGTAGCCTGCCAGATATGCTGCTGGTAACCGGATTCGCCCGGCCTGTAATCCTGCGCCGAACACAGCATGTAGTCCGGCGTCTTGTACGTGACCTTGTTCACCTCCCAGCTGCCCTCTTCCCGGTCGCACCACGCCTCCAGCTGGCCCGCGTGCCGCTCCCGGCTCCAAATCTCGTCAGCCGGGTCGATCGCAATCGCCTCGATAACCGGCGGCAGCTGATAGTTCACCGCGCATGCCAGGCTCACGATCCCCCGGATACTCCGGTTGAAGATCCCCTTGCCCCACAGCAGCCGCCCGATGCCCGACGTCGGCTCCCGAAAACCATCCTTGATAAATCGTGAATACGTGCGCCCGTGGCTGGAGCCGAATACCCCCTTGAAGGAGTTGACCGCCAGCCCAAAGAACATCTTGTCCAAAACAACCGCCGCCAGCTCACGCACGTCGTCGTTCTCCGCCAGGTCGACCAGGTGACTGAGGGCCAGCACGTCCTCTTCGAAGTACGTATTCGAGTCCCACTCCCGAAAACCGCCCGCGGCCCGCTTGCGCAGCCACGAAAGTGCCCGCTCCTCACCCTTGGCGCGGTGTTCACTGCCCGTCAGACCGGCATTCGCGAAAAGCTCGTCCGGCAACAATTGCCCCGCCAGAATTTCACAGGTATGAAAGAGGATCTGATGATTCTCCGACCAGAAGCACATCGCATCCGCGCCCGGCTGGTCCATCCAGTAACGGAAGTTGAGAAAACAGGTCTGCAGCGGCTCGACCAGCGCCTGCGGAAACCCCTCCTCCTCAATATAGCGGCCCGCCATCCCCAGCAGACCCACCAGGTCAAAGTCGCTGCAATCCGCCCGCTCGTTTATCGAAGCGATGCAGTCCAGGATCACCTGCTCATTGAGATTGTCCCACATGCCGAGTTCCATCGCCGCGATCTCCGAAAAAACGTTGCCTTCCGCGCCGCGCCTCGCGGCATTTAGCAATGCCTCCCGTCGCCTCTGCGGGTACGTGCCGTAGCGCTCGGTGGAATACTCGTTGTTGCCGACGATGTGAACATCGATCCGTCTTTCAACGCGCAGGTCATTGACATAATAATGCTCGGGATTGGGGAACAGAAAGACCTCGTAGTCGTCCTGCGGGAACTGGAACGCCGTCCCCAGCACCACCTCTTCCCGCTTTTCGCCCTTCGTGTGGTGTTCGCTGTAGATGCGCCCGCCCTTGCGCATCAACCGCAGCGCAAAGTCATCGGTGACCCCTTGCCCATCCGGCCAGCTCACAGTCACCTTCGCATGACGGCTGTATACGTCTCGGTCCAGGTATGCCTGGTCGAAGATCGACTCCAGCGTCTGCCTCCTGCTCGCCGGCCGCACCGATGTGGGCACCAGCACACGGTAGCTATCGAGAGACTTCCCCTCATCCCCCTGGTCCGTCACCTGCAGCGCCATCACATACGGGCACTCCCGCAGCGCCACCGCCTCGAAACAGACCCCAACCTCATTCCGCCCCGCCTTCAACTTCGCCGGGAAAGAGACCGTTTCCGGCAGCTGGTGATGAAAATGCTCCACCCGGTGACACAGTTCCCCGTTCACCCAGATGTCCGCCGGGCCGTTTGTCGTCAGGGCAAAAGTCAAATCACTTGCACTGGGAACGTCCAGCACACAGTAGGCCCACGTCTGCAAATAATGGGGCGTATGCTGAAAAGTGGACACGTCCACAAAGTGGTCGTCAAGGCAGCGTACAACGCGCCACCTCGTTTCATCCCGGTCGGCCTCGAAGTTGTGACGCTCCAACGCGCCCGCAAAGTTCTCAGCAGACGCCGGGAGCGCCCCCGCCTGCCCATCTCCTTCTCCCGCGGCTGCAGCTCTTACATCTGCGACGATCCGGCTCTTGTAGTCCGGGCCAGTATAACCGCCAACCTCCGCAATCGGCGTTGCCACCGGCCCCGCCACCAGCCAGTCATGTACAAAGCCGGCCTGCAGGGCGGACTCCTGCCAGACCGGCGTCAAGGCAATCTGACCCTCAGCCTCCGGCTCGTTCGATTCCCCGGCCGGCTGAGCGTCCAACTCTGTACTCATAAATCGATTACTCCAATTGTCTTCTTTTCTTGGTTGGATGTGGCGCAATGCAAAGAGGTCGCGATGCGCGACCTCCAGGAAAGATTCCTATCTATAATCGGATTTGGCCCGCTATTCGTACAGCACACAGCGGACCATATGGCCGCCCTCCAGCTCCAGTAAAGGTGGATTGCGCGTATCGCACACGCCGGCAATCGCCTTGCGGCAGCGCGGGTGGAACGGACAACCTTCCGGAATCGAATATGGGTCCGGTACCGAGCCCCGAATCGCCGTCAACTGGCTGGTAATCCCCTGGGCCGACTTGCGTCCCAACAGCGGGATCGAGCGCAGCAGCGCCTGCGTATACGGATGCTTGGGATCATAGAAAATGGTATCGACGTCAGCCATCTCCACCACTTCACCCAGATACATGACCACCACATAGTCGACCATCTGCGCAATCACACCCAGGTCGTGCGTGATAAAGATGATAGCCATCCCCAGCTCATCCTGCAGCTCACGCATCAGCGTCAGAATCTGGGCCTGGGTCGTCACGTCCAGCGCCGTAGTCGGCTCGTCCGCAATCAACAAGCTGGGCCGGCACGAAAGCGCCATCGCAATCATCGCCCGCTGCCGCATACCGCCGCTCAACTGATGCGGATAGCGGTCTATCGTGCGTTCCGGCTGCGGCATGCCCACCTTGTTCAGCACGTCGATCGCCTGCGCGCGCGCCTCCTCCTTGTCCACGTCTTGGTGCAGCAAAATCGCCTCGATGATCTGATTCCCAATCGTATGAACAGGGCTGAGCGAAGTCATCGGCTCCTGAAACACCATCGAGATCTCACCGCCGCGAATGAAACGCGCCTGCGCGCCCATCGCGTCGATCTTGGTCATATCTACAACCTGATCGGTGACGCTCCCGTTCTCCTGATTCTGCAGGTGGAAGAGGACTTCCCCCTCGACCACACGTCCCGGTGAGGGCACAATTGCCATGATGGAACGCGCCGTAATCGATTTGCCGCAACCGCTTTCACCCACCAGACCGACCGTCTGGCCGCGACGTACCGTGAAATCTACGCCCTCCAATGCCCGCACGATCCCCTGCGCCAGGAAAAAGTGCGTCTTCAGTCCCTTTACCTCCAGCAGCATCTCCCGGGATTCTGCGGACCCGCTGGCGTCGGCCACTCTGTCTATCTGCGAAGATGAAATTGTCATGGGTGAAATCCGTTCTGTTTATGTGTAAGCAGTCTTCATTCAGTTCCGACTTCCTGGACGCCCTACTCAATTCCTGGGCTTTCTTGCCTCCGGAAGGAACAAGACCTTCTCACAGACCTACTTGGCATAGGGATCGGCGGCATCGCGGATGCCGTCTCCGAGAAAATTGAAAGCTAATACTGCCAGTACCACCGCCAAACCAGGGGTCAATACCCATGGCGCAAGCGCGACCGACCGTAGATTCTGGGCCTCCTGCAACAACACGCCCCAACTGATTGCCGGCGCCCTTAAGCCCAACCCAATGAAACTCAGACCAGTTTCCGACAGGATAATGCCCGGAATCGCCAATGTCAAGGAGGCGATAATGTGGCTGAGGAACGAAGGGACCATGTGACGCAGTATGATGCGCATCTCGCCCGAGCCGCAGAAGCGGGCCGCCATCACAAAATCCTCTTCTCTCATGCTCAGAAAACGCCCGCGCACCACCCGCGCCAGTCCCGTCCAGCCCACGAACGAAAGCAATATCGTTACGCCAAAGTATAGCCGCACCACCGGCCAGTCCGCCGGCAGAGCCGCAGCCAGCGCCATAATCAGCGGAATCTCCGGAATCGAGCGAATGAACTCGATCAGCCGCTGAATGGCATTGTCAATCGCGCCGCCGTAGAAGCCGGAAATGCCGCCGAGCAGAATGCCGATTACCAGGCTGATTACCACGCTCACCAGACCAATCGTCAGCGAAATTCGCGCCCCGTAACACAGACGCGAGAACAGGTCCCGCCCCAGCCGGTCAGCGCCCATCAAAAAGAGCCCCTGCTCCTCATGCGGAACGTCCAACCCGTAGAGATGCCAATTCGTGGGAAATTGGCCCCACATCTCATATTCCGTTCCGCGCACAAAGAAACGAATCGGATGAATTACCGTCTCGTCCTCTTTGTATATGTTGCGCAAAGTCTCGGGGTCCCGCTCACGGATAATCTTGTATACAAACGGCCTGCGTAGATTTCCTTCCGCATCGATAATCCGTATATTCATCGGCGGTACAAACTTGTACTGCACAAACGACTGCTCCGGGTCGTACGGCGCCACGAACTCGGCAAATGCCGCGATCCCATACAGGATGATTACCAGAAATCCGGAGAGTACCGCCATCCGGTGCTTGCGAAATCGCCACCACATCAACTGCGAGTATGACGCTACATATATATCTTCATCTTCGACTATGTCCGGATCGAGACTCGTGTCGTCATAGGTTTGGCTCTCTTCTTCATCAGACCTGTCAATCCAGGAACGTTGCAGTGTCTCCATTTACGGTCCTCCGGGTATCCCTTACTCCGTTCCCCCTGAAGTTCAAGGTACCCCTAATCTGTGATGTGTGTCCGGCCCGACTTGCGACGCCACAGATTCGCCTGCCGTGACCAACTTCAGTCAGCCGCTCTCAGCCTACCCGGCCCTCCCGGTACCGATTGGCCGGGCACGCGGGCAACCCTGGACACGCCATTCTACATGAGTATAAGCTTCTTTGATATACTTCGACCCTGGTGAATGCTATTGATAATATCGGCCAGCATCGGCGCAATCGACCGAACGACCACCTTGTCAGAACGTTTTTCGGGGGGGACGGGAAGCGTGTTGGAGACGACCAGCTTGGCGATGCGATCGTCCGACTCAAGATGCTCCAATGCAGAGGGCAGCAACACAGGGTGCGTAACCGCAAACGCCGCGGTACCCTCCGCGCCCGCTTCATACAGCGCGTCGATCTGCTTGAGAACGCTGCCGCCGGCCATAATATCGTCGATGATGATCGGGCGGATCCCCGCGATCTCACCGACAACGTGCGTCGTTTCCGTCACGCTGACGCTCGTGCGCCGCTTGTGCATCACCACCAGCGGCAGATTCAGGAGCTGCGCGTATCGGCCTGCCAAACTGGCCCGGCCCACGTCAGGGCTCACAATGGCCGCGTTCTCCCACTCCGGCTGCCGAAAATAGTCCGCCAGGATCGGCAGCGCAGAAAGCGGGTCCACAGGAATGTTGAAAAAGCCCTGGATCGCCCTCGCATGGATATCTACAAAGATTACGCGATGCGCTCCCATCATCTCCAGCATATTCGCGATCACCCGCGCGCTGACCGACTCACGGCCATGCGCCATCCGCTCCTGACGGGCATACGGAAAATAGGGCACGACCACGCTGACACTGTGGGCGCTGGCTCGCCGGAATGCGTCCAGATACAGCATCAACTCCATCACATGATCATTCACCGGTTGGCAACAGGACTGGACCAGAAAGATGTCCTGATCGCGCACGACCTCATCGATCATCACGTGTATCTCGCTGTCCGGCAGACGGCGAGTCGTGGCCTGACCGAGTTCCACCCCAAGAGTATCGGCAATCTCCAGGGCCAGCTCCTTGTGGGCAGAACCGCTGAAAATGCGTAACGGGTGATACGACACGAAAAACCTCTCCTGTCTTGGGGTGCTGAAGAGTCACTTGAAGGTATCTCTGCCGACGGCGTGTATCATAGCCCCATACCACCGAAATGGCAAGAGAC